>NZ_JBNPTT010000009.1:0-356255 GCF_051167795.1 Bradyrhizobium sp. HKCCYLS1011
TGGGCCAAGTATGGAAGTCTTACTGCTCTTTCCGGGATTTGGGTTGGCGTAATATTCGGGGCGAGCTGCCAGCCGGACGTTGCCCGAAATCGATGAGCAGCATCAGCGCGGGCGAGGACGTGGATTTTCATTTGTTTTCGGGACGGAGGCTATCGCCAGCAATTTTGAGGGGGAGTTACTATGAGCACTCACTCGACACGGACATTGTTTGCAGCTGGCCTGATCACCGCAGCCATGGCAAGCGGCTCGTTCGGCCAGCAGGACCAACAACTCGGCAAAGTGAGCTTCCCGACATCCTGCGCCCCCACTGTGCAGGCCGAGTTCGACCGCGGCGTCGCCATGCTGCATTCGTATTGGTTCCTGATCGCCCGCCGGAAGTTCGAAGCCATACTGCAGCAGGATCCCGACTGTGCCATGGCATATTGGGGTGTGGCGATGGACCTCCTCGGCAACACGCTGGCAACCACGCCGACGCGAGCGGAGGCGCAGGCGGCTTGGGACGCCCTTGAAAAAGCACGGACCGCGGGGCCGAAGACCCAACGCGAGCGCGACTGGATCGAGGCACTGAGTGCCTATTTCCGCGATTATGACAACAGACCGGTGGATGCCCGATTGGCGGCCTACAATGCCGCGATGGAGCGAATGGCGCAGACCTATCCTGACGACTACGAGGTGCAGACTTACTACGCGCTGACGCTGCAAGCCTCAGCACCGAAGAGCGACCTCACCTACGCCCAGCAGCTCAAATCCGCAGCACTCCTGGAAAAGCTCTTCGAGCAGAACCCGCAGCATCCGGGCGTGACGCACTACCTCATTCACGCCTACGACTTTGCGCCGCTTGCCGAAAAGGGAGTCGCGTCGGCGCGGCGCTATGCCGGCATTGCGCCGGCCGTGCCGCATGCGCGGCACATGCCGTCACACATCTATTCCATGGTCGGGCTCTGGGAAGAATCCATCGCTTCGAACGCTTCAGCGCTTGAGATCCAGCCCGACTACTATCACGCGTCAGATTTTACCGTCTATGCGTATCTGCAGCTCGCGCAGGATGCCAAGGCTGATGCGATGATCAGGAAATCACTTGCCACCGCCGATCGCGGCGATCGACCGATTAACTTCGTCAACTTCACCGCCAAGGCTGCTATGCCGGCCCGTTATGTCTTGGAGCGGGCAGATTGGGCCGGCGCTGCTGCGCTGCCGATGATTCCGACCAAATATCCCATGGCGGATTCTCTGATCCGCTTCACCCGCGGGCTCGGCATGGCGCGTACCGGCGATCTCGCCGGCGCCAGGGGAGAGATCGACGCGATGAAGGTGTTGCGCACGACTCTACAGGATGCCGACCAGTCCTACTGGGCCGACCGCACGGAAGAGCAGATGCTTGCCGTTTCGGCGTGGGTGGCACTCAAGGAAGGCGATCGCGATCGGGCGTTACGATACATGCGCGCAGCCGCCGACAGTGAGGACGGCAGCCTCAAACACGTGGCGATGGAAAACCGCCTCTTTCCGTTCCGCGAACTGCTCGGGGAAATGCTGCTCGAAATCGGGCAGCCCGCGGCGGCACTGAGCGAATTCGAGACCGCGCTCAAGCAAACCCCCAACCGCTTCCGCGGCTTCTGGGGAGCCGCCCGCGCAGCGGATGGCTTGGGCAACCGTCAGAAGGCAGTCGAATATTTCGGCAAGCTCGTGGAGCTGGCCAAGAACGCCGATACTGAGCGGCCAGAAATCCGAGAGGCCAAGGCTTACTTGCAACGAGATGTGACTGTCGGGACTAATCGGTAGATGAAGGGCCGTCTGACCTCGTCCGGCGGCCCCGACGGAGGAGAAGATACGACGATGATCCGCGCGATCGCAGTGGCCGTCATGCTCGGTGCGCTAGTCGCGGGTTACGGCGTCTGCACCAAAGGCCTGCCCGATTGGCGGTCTCCGCCACCGCTCAGTGGACCCGGCGCTAGAGCTGACACCGCCATCACGCCCGAAGCTTGGCCGATTTGCACCACTATGGTGTTGGTCGCGTCGGATGCTGACTGGGCGCAACTCGATCCTGATTTCAGTGCAGGCAAGAGGGCGCTCGCGGCAGAGGATTGGAACGGTGCAATCACAGCGTTCGAACTCGCCGCGCTGCGTGACCCCCAGAACGCAGATATCCAAAACTACATTGGCTATGCCTATCGGCGGCTACGTCAGCTTGGTCCGGCTATCGGACATTATCAGCGAGCGTTGATACTCAACCCGCGTCATCGCAGCGCGCACGAGCATCTTGGCGAGGCCTATCTGGTTCTCGGCGACTCCATCAAAGCTGAGCAACAACTCGCCGCATTGGAAAATGTCTGTTTGCTTTCGTGCAACGAATATGACGATCTCAAGCGTGCCATTGCTGCCTATAAGCTGATAGCCGCACGTTGAGATCAATGAGCCCTTTGAAGCGAAAATGTCGCTCCGGCGCCGCGCGACATCAGCGCCGTCACGGGGCATCTGGCGGATAACTAAGCCTCAGCTTGCCGGTACCATGCGCTCGTCGAGAAAGCCGATCACCGCGTCGAACGCCTGTCGGCGATTCTTCTCCATGAGAATCATGTGGGTGCCCTGCCCGATCTCGACCAAGCGCTTGTAAGGTGCGTTCACCAGGCGCACGAACAGATCGTGCGCCATGTCGAAGCGGACATCGACGTCCCATTCCGCCGATATCACGAGCACCGGACGGGCGATCGCGCCGGGATCATAGAGCGGCTTGCCGGCGGTCCAGTACATGCGCACGTCCTGCACCGCGCCGGAGGGCGCGCGGACCGTGCCGGGCTGCGGCGAGTCCAGGTCGGTGGCCAGGGTCGCCTTCTCCCAGGCCTGGAACCAGCCGTCCGGGATCAGCTGTTGTCGCGCATATTCCGGAGCCGCGCTGCGCCATGCGGCCTCGAACGCCGCCGGACTGACGATGCGGTAGGCGCCGAGCGGCCCGCCGGCATCGATCCGCAGCGGCTGTTTGGAGAGCCACAACGGCGTCACCAGGATCAGTTTCTCGACCTTTGCACACATCTCGCTCACGAACGCGCCTGCCACCGTCGCACCCCAGGACATTCCGAGCATATTGAGGCGGGGAATGTCGCGATGGCGGCAGATGAAGTCGACAGCTGCACCAAAATCATCGATCGCGGTGCGCGCCGTCACCAGCGGCGCCCCATCCCCAGGCGCGCGCGACATTTCAACCGGCCGGCTGGAGCCGCCATAACCACGCGCATCGACCGCCCAGACGTCATAGCCGGCCTGCGCCAGGACATCCATGAAGGACGCGCCGCCAACCGCGACATCGAACAGGCTTGCGGACGAGAAGGTCGCGCCGTGCATCATCACGACCGTGCGCTCCGGCGAGAAGTCCTGCTGATCGTCCGGGCGCTTGTTGATGAGATGAAGCTGCACGTCCGGCGCCGGGCCGGCAATCAGGCGGCGGTCCGAAACGATCCGCTGAGAGGATGACACGCTTCCGATCATCGTGCGGGCCATCTCAAACGAACTGCCAGGCGAACCGGTCGCCGTCGCGGCTGATGCGGCCGGCGGAGGACTCGGCAAAATGGGTGGTGAAGACGAGCGATTGAGTCTCGGCGGCGTGGTTCATCGCCCATCGGCGCGACGCCTGCGCGGCTTGCGGGAATTCGCAATAGACCGAGTTCCAGTCGGGGCGCGCGACCTGCAGCGGATGATGCATCACGTCGCCCCAGAACAGCGCACGCTCGCCGCGCGACGTGAAGCTGATGCAGGCATGATCGATGCTGTGACCCGCGCTCGGCAAATAGCGGAAGCCGTCGACGACCTCAGAGCCGTCGACCACGATCTCCCGCGCGAGGCCAGCCCCAATGATCGGCAGCAGGCTGTCCTCGTAGACGCCCGCCAGCGGCGGATGCGTCATCGGGCCGAGTTTCGCTGCATCCCGGATCGCGGCGTCTGAGCCGTCTTGCGCCGACAGCGCCGCCTGATAGGCGCGCTCGCGGCCGGAAAAGATGTATTGCGCATTCGGAAAGGTCGGCATCCAGCGTCCATTGACGAGGCGCGTATTCCAGCCGACGTGATCGGCGTGCAGATGTGTCATCAGGACGAGGTCGACATCTTCAGGGCCGACGCCGGCCGCCTTCAGCCGCTCGAGAAACGGTTCGTTCAGGCGGTGAAAGATCGGGACGCTCGGCCGCTCCTTGTCATTGCCGGTCGCGGTATCGATCAGGATCACCCGCTCCGGCGTCCGCACCAACCAGCTATGGATGCTCTGGCGGAGCAACCCGGTGGACGCGTCGACCGAGCCGGGCCCGAACGCGGCTCGTTCCCGCGCGACGCTGGCGGCGTCGGCACCGGGATAGAGAAAGGACGCATCCACCCCGTCCAGGGTGAGTTCGAACAGCTTGGTGACGGTGGCGTCGCCAACGCGGTAGGTCGTGATGTCGTGCATATCTGGCTGCCTCGATCCGAACGATCATCTTGTCTGGATCGAGATCTAGGACTAGCTGTTACATTGCTCAAATCGATCCAGCTCATGCAGTCCATCGATCACTTCGATCTTCGCTCCTTCGACCTGAACCTGCTGGTCGCGTTCGACGCGCTGATGCAGGAACGCAGTGTCACGCGCGCCGCGGCCCGGCTCAAAGTCGGGCAGCCCGCCATGAGCCACACCTTGTCGACGCTGCGCGTGCTGCTGCAGGACGAGCTGTTCGTCCGGATCGGCACGGCGATGCAGCCCACGCCTCGCGCTGCTGCGCTGGCAGGACCGGTGCGTAGCGCGCTGGCGCAGATGCAGACCGCGTTGCACGCCGCGCCGGCGTTCGATCCGGCGACCGAGCAGCGCACCATCCGCCTCGGCTTTTCCAGCGAGGTGGAGCTCTTGCTGATCCCCGAACTCACGGCGGCGCTCCGCCGCGCCGCCCCTGGCTTGCGGCTGATCAGCCAGCCGGCGGAACGAGACCAGGTTCACCGCCTGCTCGACGAGGGATCGCTGGATCTCGCCGTCGGCTGTTTCGAGGCCGAGGTGCAGCGGCACAAGTCGCAGTTCCTGTTCGAGCAGGCGCTGAGCTGCGCCTTCAACCCCAACCGCGTGCCGGTGAAGGCGCCGATCGCGCTTGCCGATTACATGGCGCTGCCGCAGGTGCTGGTCACGTTCACCAACAGCCTGCAGGGGTGCTTCGCCGCCGCACTGGATGAGATCGGGACCGAGCTGAACGTGGTGGCGGCGTCCTCGGAATTTCTGAGCGTGCTGGCGACCGTCGCCGCCTCGCCCGTGATCACGACGATACCGGCGCGCATGGCGCGGCTTTACGGGCCGCGCTTCGGCCTGACGCTCAGCCCGGTCCCCTTGAAGCTGCGACTGCCGGCAGTCTCCATGGTCTGGCCGCTGCAGCTCGATCGCGATGCGGCCTCGGTCTGGCTCAGGACCCTGGTCGCCGAGATCCTGCAGACGACAGAGCGCGCCGCCTGTCGCGCGGTGGCCGGATAGCAACCGATCACTCTGCCGCGACCGCCTCGCAGCCGAAGCGCTTGGCCTTGCGTTAGAGCTTCGGTTAGAAGGCGAATTCGGTCGGCGCTGCGCCGGCTCCTCCCGGAAGGAACTCTCATGGCGCTGATGCCGGTCTCCGAAGCTCTGGCCCTGGTCCTCGACGGCGCCGTCCCGCTGCCCGAGGAGCAGATCGCGCTGGACCAGGCCTATCATCGGGTGCTGGCGCGCGATGTCGCCGCGCTGCGCACGCAGCCGCCGCAGGCGATGTCGGCGATGGACGGCTATGCGGTCCGCGCCGCGGATGCCGACCGCGCGCAGGCGCGGCTCAAGGTGATCGGCGAGATCGCGGCCGGTCGGCCGTTCGAACGTGCGCTCAGAGCGGGCGAAGCCGCGCGCATCTTCACCGGCGGCGTGGTGCCTGACGGGGCCGATGCGGTCGTAATCCAGGAAGACACCATCGCTGACGGCGATCACGTCACCCTCACCGAAGCGGCCAGACAGGGCCGCCACATCCGTCCCGCGGGTGCGGATTTCCGCGAGGGCGACGTGCTGCTCCAGTCCGGGCGCCGCCTGAGCGATCGCGACCTGTCGCTCGCAGCCAGCATGAACTATCCGGAGCTTCCGGTGCGCCGCCGGCCGAAGGTGGCGCTGCTCGCCACCGGCGACGAGCTGGTGATGCCGGGCTCCAGCCCCGAGCCTGGGCAGATCGTCTACTCCAACGGCTATGCTCTGCGCGCGCTGGCGCGCGCCGAAGGCGCAGAACCGATCGACCTCGGCATCGCCGCGGATACCTTGGACGCGACGGTCGCCGGCATTCGCCGCGCGCGCGAGGCGCAAGCCGACATCCTGATCACGACCGGCGGCGCTTCGGTCGGCGATCACGACCTGGTCAAGCAGGGGCTGGATGCTGAAGGCGTGGAGATGGCGTTCTGGAAGATCGCGATGCGCCCGGGCAAGCCGATGATGCATGGGCGCCTCGGCGCTATGCGCGTGATCGGTCTGCCCGGCAATCCCGTCTCCTCCTATGTCTGCAGCCTGTTGTTTCTGGTGCCGCTGATTCGGAAGCTGTTGGGGCTGGCGCAGATCCACCCCGCCCGCGAGACCGCTCTGCTCGGCCGCGACCTCGGCGCCAATGACGTCCGCGAGGACTATTTGCGCGCGCGACTCGAAGAGCGCGAAGACGGCACGCTGGTCGCCACTCCCGTCACGCATCAGGACTCCTCGCTGCTCGGAAATCTCGCGCTGTCCCAGGCTTTGGTGATCCGCCCCGCTTTTGCATCCGCAGCAAGTGCCGGCTCCACCTGCGAGATTCTGCGTCTGCCGGAATAAACCGGGCAGATTCTGACAGGCATCGTGCGCGCCATCTTCACTACAAATTAAGGATTGCAGAACACATATCGAACAGATAGTGTCCGTTCATGATTTGTTTCGAAGATGTTGCGGGCGCCGTGAAAAAGGTCGTCTCGAACAAGGACGACACGTCAACCCTGGGGATCTGGTCGAGATGCTGACGCGCAAACAGTACGAACTTCTGCGGTTCATCAACGAACGTCTGAAGGAAGCTGGCGTGCCGCCCTCCTTCGACGAGATGAAGGACGCACTCGATCTGCGCTCCAAGTCCGGCATCCACCGCCTGATCACGGCGCTCGAGGAGCGCGGCTTCATTCGTCGCCTGCCCAATCGCGCGCGCGCCATCGAGGTGATCAAGCTGCCCGAGCTGTCGCAAGCGGCGAACAATCGGCGCGGCTTCACACCCTCGGTGATCGAAGGCAATCTCGGCAAGGTGCGGACCAGCACGCCTGCGATCGACGACGGTGAGCGTCCGGTCGCGGTTCCGGTGATGGGCCGCATTGCCGCGGGCACGCCGATCGAAGCTTTGCAGACTCGCAGCCACACCATCAGCGTGCCCGCCGACATGCTCGGCACCGGTGAGCATTATGCGCTGGAGGTGCGCGGCGACTCGATGGTCGATGCCGGCATTCTCGACGGCGACATGGCGCTGATCCAGCGCAATGACTCAGCCGATACCGGCGACATCGTCGTGGCCCTGATCGACGACGAGGAAGCCACCCTGAAACGTTTTCGCCGTCGCGGCGCTTCGATTGCGCTCGAGCCGGCCAATACTGCTTATGAAGTCCGCATCCTGCCGCCCAACCGCGTCAAGATTCAGGGCAAGCTGGTCGGACTTTACCGAAAATACTGATTGTTTCGCGCGCGAGCTTCTCACAGGCTCGATTGCGCCGAGACCAGATTTGATCTGACGCGTTGGACGCCTGCTCCGACGACGGTGGTGATTGTGCGCTCTGAGAGTGAAGCAATGCGCTCAAACGGTTGTGATCACGAACGGCCGTAGACGGTGCAGATCAGCGCAGAATTGCCGTTAAGCACGCGCTAACATCGGGTTTGATGTCCACTCTGATAGAGGCCTGCGCCTGTCCGGGGGGAGCGTGGGTTGCTATCTCGAACGAGGAGCGATCCGATGTGTGACTATAGCCTGCATGCCGTTGCGTCCCGCCCTGCGAAGGTCGGGGAAACGCTGATCTCGACGACGTTCCGCGGAACTTCGACCCGCGGCTTCGCCTCCGAGAGCGAGCCGAATGTCGCCGTGTGTATGCTGCCCGGAACGGAATTGGCGTTTGCTGACGACGTCCGCTACGACAGCCGCTGGATCTGGACGCGCACGATCCGCGAACGCGTGGCCAAGTTCAACGCGATCGAGAAGCACGTGCCCGATCGCCATCACGACGCAATCGAATTCGCTGACGGCCGCCACGTGCTGGTAACGCAGCTCTGCGAAGGACAGCGCGTGACCGTGCTGCAGCTCCCGGTCGCCAAGCAGCCTGCCGAGCGCAAGCCGTTGGGCACGGAGGCAGCGAGCGGAAGCGAAGTGACGCCGGTGCGACGGATCTCGATTACCTGAGCTGAAGCGAAGACAAACAAATAGGAACATTCAGCCCTCGGCGGAAGTTGTGGTTCGCCGGGGGGAGAGTGGACCGTGGTCAACAAGATCAGTTGGCAGAAGGCCGGGCGCATCACTGAGCCCGGTCGTTACATGTTTACGTTCGGGTGGCTGACCGTGACGGCCGACGATCTCGCCATCTGGCAGCGACATCCCGATGCGCTCTTCACGCTGGTGGAACTTCCGCCGCCAGCGCAGTCCCCGTCTGACGATGACGAGGAGGACGAGACCTCCGAATATCATCTCGGCACGTTCGAGCTGCCGTCGGAGTCCGGTCAGAGCTAGCACCTCTACGCAGAGGTTGTGGTCCGATCGAACTGCATAGGTCGCGCGTGTCGCATGACTGGATATGGCCCCATCTCGGACATCCTCGATCGGCTCCGATGATGTCCGCTCCGGGGGTGAAACCAGAAGTAAGCGACGTGGAAGCGAATCGCCGCTTTTGAACCCGAAGCCGACGTTGGTGCTGGTCTAGAGACGCCTCCACTCCTGGACTACGATCTGGAAGTCGTCCTCATAGACAATCTTTCCCGGGTTCTTCGATCGGAGCAGCCGCACTGCGGTGCCGTGCTCCTCAAGGAGTGCCGCGATTTCCCACATCTTTTTGATCGATGGCTCCGCCGTGTCCTTAAACCACGAAACTGCTTCTGGTCCCCAGTTGCTCGTCGAGAATGGCGGACAAGGGAGATGGTCATTTAGCCAAGCGTAGGTGTCCTCAAGCCACTCCGTCTGATAGGAGGCGAGTTGTCCCCGGTCGCGAAGAAGCCGCGCCTCAGTAATGATACCCGTCAGCCAGCGGTGGTTCTCACCGTCGGCGCCGACCACAAACCGAACAAACATACCAATTCGCGCGCCTCCACCGGAGCAGCCGTGCCCGCAGACCGCCAACTGACGCAATCTACCACACGTGAGGTTTGACGAAGCGGGTCGAAACTATTGGCCCAGAGAACTCCGTAAAACAATCATACTGGAGCTGCGACTTTCACTTTCACATGGCGGCTTCGGGCCCCATGCTGCCTAGCCCGATGCTCATCGAAGCGTCGGCTGTCGAGTTATAGACCGGAAGCGGCTTGCACGGGTCAAAACCACTGGTTCTGATCCAAGGCGGACATTCGGCAGATGTAGAACTACGAGCAATCCGGACTCCGGGCCCGCTGCCATGGCCTCAACCCTCTAAATTCGGCCACGCATGATTTCGAGAAGTGCGCGCGTGGATGTGTTCTCAAGCGGGAATGCTGCGATCCATAAGCCTCGATAGCCGAAGAGCCGATTTGCCGTGCCCAAGAACCGGCCTACAAAATTTGTTCGTAGCGTACTCACGAATTGAGGATCCACGTCCAGAACAAGGCCTTTACCACGATAGTCCTTCGCAGACAGGATCGTAGACCACGGAATCCAGTCGGAGCTGATCCGGCTATCCTTGAAGCCATCCGGGGTCAAAAAGAGAACCGGCCGGCGCGGACCGAACAGCCTACCCGCTGACTGAATAGTAATCGGTCCGAACATGATGATGCCTACCACCCCAATCAGCAACGCTAGGGACGGCGAAACAATCTGGCGAGCCGTTGTTTGAGGAGGGCCAAGGAAGCCAAAAAGCACGCCGAGGCAAGCTCCGGTCATGAACAATGCACCGAGAGTGAGAAGCACCCCACCGGCAAGGAAGAAGCTGAGTCGGACGCGCGATTCATAGATTTCCAGGCAATCATTCGCTTGGAGTTTATCTGACATCTTATGTCCCGTCGTTCGGATCGAGCCGTATGAAGTGAAGTTATGCCGGTAGCATGCGAAGGTTGTGTAAGTCATCGGCTACATCCGAGCTTTTTTACGATCCATTTTACAGATCGTTAGCCTCGAGAGGACTTTAACTGTTTTTGTGCCGTCTCGAATGTCACCTCTTGGCCCGTCTTCGACCTCTCGCTCTATGCCAAGCAGGTCTGCTGTTCGGGTTCAACTGGAAGCAGGCTGTCGAAGAACCGAAGGGTCGCTTGCGACCAGAAGCAGCCCTCGGTTCGCACTCAGATCCGATCTGGTTTGTCACTGATCTGCCTTCTTTAGGCAGCGTAGGTCTCCGACGATTCTCTACATTTGGCTGGGCGTGACCCTTGCACTGATGATCTGTGCGGAGCTTTTGAAATCCAAAATGATGAACTGCCGTGCTCCTGGGACAAAACTCATGAGCCGGTTCTGGTGGGGACGTGGATTTACATTTCTAACCAGCCCGGAAAGCTTTACGGGGACAATTTTATCGGCTCTGGACTATCCGGGTTGAAGTCACGTGCATGCTGTGGATGTTTCCGGGTGGCATTGTTGCTGGGCTGATACAGGAAGGCGGCCGGGGGCTACCATTAGGACGTAGCCGTTCGTATCGTCTGTCGGCTCAAGGCCGCCGATTTGCGGCGCTGCATGAAATCGTCAGCTATCTGGAACAGAGTGGGCATCAACACTTGGTTTCACCGCCAACCGGTCAAGACCTCTGTGCGGAGGTACGAGCGCGCAAGTACTGACATCATCATCCGGATCGTGATCCCAGCATCTCGCCCGTCCCTTGATGCCGAACCGCCGTCACGCAATAGCCAGTCGCGCAATCGCGTCGACATGAATGGCAGCGCAGTCGACCAGCGGGAACGGCGCGGCGTCCTGGCTGAAGACCAACGCAAGATCGGTCCCGCCGAGCATGATGGCCTCGGCGCCGTCCTCATCGAGCAACTTCCGGCTCACATGATTGAAGATTGAACGCTGCGCCTCCGTCACGACACCGGACGCCGCCATCGCAACATAGGCCTGATGCACATCGTCCAGGTCGCTTCCGCTTGGCGGGATGATGTCGGCGCTGCGGACGCCACCATAGAAGCGTTTCCATGACCGTGCGAGTTCCGAGAATTCCGATCCGCTTGAGGCCACGTTTTTCGACAGCCGCACTGACCTCGGAATCATGTCGACAACCGGCAGGGGCGACAACGCTTTGAAGGCCTCAATACAGAAGTGTCCCGCGATCGAGGTGACAACGACGCAAGCAGCGCCCGCGGCAACGAGGCGATTGGTGAGCCTCGTATAGATCGCCACCTGCGCTTCGACGTCATTGGCTGACAGATTTTTGAGAAGCGTTGGCGTATCGGCGTGCACAATTGTCAGCTCCAGCGCCGCCTTCCTGCTTGCGAAGGTCGAAATCAATCGCCGGTAGTAGAAGTCCGTCGCGGCCGGACCAATTCCTCCGATGAGGCCAATATGCATCTTCAAAACCTCCATCGACCTATCATGCGTGGCCGAACCTCAAGTTGCCATCAAACAGATCTCCAACATTGCAGCAATGTCGCTTGCTCACACGTCAGTCTTCCTGCTGCTGCTCCGTCTCCGGCGGCGTTGCGTCCTGGGAGCGTGACGCAGGCGAACGCGGCGTGAGGGTCGTCTCGAAATCGGTTGCATCGGCCGCGGCAGGCCACCACGGACGCTGCGTGCCCTGAGGCCGGACGGCCTCGACGGCAAAGCCTGGCCCGCGCTGCGTCAGTACCAGCGCGCCCTGATGCTGCAGCCGGTCGCGATCGACCACCGACGCGGCGCAGTCCGACGGCGCCGGCCTGATGGTGATGATCAAAGCGGCCCGTGCGCAATCGTCCTCCAGCGCCTCGGCGCGCAGCGCGAGCGAGACGAAGCGCCCATCGGCAAACGGCACCACGCAGCCTGCGTCATCGCAGGAGACGCCGTCAGCAAGCGAGGCATCGGCCGACGTGCGTGCATCCGCATCCGCGGCGAGCCATTCCTGGACCAGAAAGACATCCTTGCCAGTCCGCATCAGATGCAGCCGGCCGTCGCGGCCACGCACCGCGACATTGCGGGCATCGCCGGAGATCATGATATCGGGCTGCGGCGTCATCATCGCCCAGAGGATCGAGCCTGCGAGCACAACGGCGCCGGACCAGCGCAGCGGCGTGCGCAGGAACCCCATCACGACCAGGCCGAGGCTTGCCGCGATCAGAGGGCCGATGCCGAACGCGGTGACACGCCCGACCGCACCCGGCAAGGCTGCGACCCAGCGCGTCACCGCGATCATCCAGTCGATGCCCCATCCCATCAGCGACCAGAACGGACCATCGAGGCCGAGCGGCGCGGCCGCGAGCCCCAACAGTCCCGCCGGCATCACGAGGGCCGAAACGACCGGCATCGCCGCGAGATTGGCGAGCACGCCATAAGGCGTCACGCGATGGAAATGGAAGGCGGCGTAAGGCGTGGTCGCGAGCCCCGCGACCAGGGAGGCGAACAGCAGCATCATGAGCTCGCGGCCGCCCCACATCGCGACGCGCGCGGCGCTCGAGCTGTCCGGCGTCGCGAACAGCTGCGGCAGACCCAACTGCACCAGCACGACCAATCCCAAGGTGGCAGCGAACGACATCTGAAAGCTCGGATGCACCAGCGCCTCCGGCGCGATCACCAGCACGATCATCGCGGCGACCGCAAGCGTGCGGAAGGTGATGGCGCGGCGGTCGACCATGACCGCGATCAGCACGACCGCCGTCATGTAAAAGGATCTTTGGGTGGCGACCTCAGCACCCGACAGCAGCAGATAGAACGCCGCCGCAATCAGCGCCGCAATGGCAGCCCATTTCTTGATGGGATGGCTGACATGGAGCCCGGGGATCAACGCGAGAAGCGCGCGAACCGCAAAGAACACGACGCCGGCGACCACCGCCATGTGATAGCCCGAGATCGACAGCACATGGCCGAGCCCGGAGATGAACATCGCATCGTTCACCGGGGTGGTGATGGCATCCCGGCGCCCGGTCAGCAGCGCGGTCGCGATGGCGCGCTCATCGCCATCGAGCCGGGCGCGGATGCGCGCGTCGATCGTGTCGCGCAGGTCCTGCATGAAGGCGGCGTAGCGCAAGCCAAAGCCGCCCTCCTGGGGCGGGGCGACCGTCTTGATCGCGCCCATCACGAAGCCGGATGCACCGATGCCCTGGAAGAACATGTCGCGCGCAAAATCGTAGGCGCCCGGCCGCAATGGCGCGAGCGGCGGCAACAGCCGCGCCTTCAGTTCTACGAAGCTGCCGACATCGGGCGCCATGCCCTTCTTCACCGACAGCCGCACCCGCGCCAGCGTGATCTCGCCGCGCGGGCTCTCCATCTCGGTGACGCGCAGCACGAAGCGGTCCGAGCGCTCGCGGATGTCGCGGGTCTCGACAAAGCCAGACAGCGCGACCGAATAAAGCGGCCGCGCCAGCACCGTATGCGCGAGCCGCGCCGTCCTCGCCGTCGCGACGGCGAAGCCCGCGGCGGTGGCCGCGATCATCACCGCGATCGGAAACAGCCGGTGACGCCGCAGCAGGAAGGCCGCGGCAGAGAGTATCAGCGCCAGTGTCGCCGCCACCCACAGCACGGGCTCGTGATCGGCCGTGAAGTAGAGCGCGATCCCCGCACCAAAGGCGACCGGCACCCAGGGCAGGAGCCGCCCTGCCCCGGACTCGGCACGCGCCCAGGCCTTGAGTTTCGCAAGCCACGACGACCATGTCTCGGTGTCCGCGAGATAAGCGCCGGCCTGCGCCGCCCGGCGGGGCGGCCAGACATCCGCGACGGCCGCGGCAAAGCCGCGCCCCCGGCCCGGCGGCCTGTCCGGCTCCGCCATCACACTCGCACTCCTGAACTCCGGCAAAAGCTACCGGAAGGTGCAAGCAGGCGGCTAGCGGAACGGAACGGGAATCTTAAAGGGGGGGGTGATCGGCCCCTTCAGGAGGTCGAGGAACTTTCCTCGTGCTCGGCGGTTAGTGACGGCATGGTCGACCAGGATAATCCATTCGCCGATCTCGGTCTCGAGCAGGCGATTCATCTCCGCTGGGCGTTGCGCGACATCAAGGCGCGACGTCTATCGCTCGCGCCTGTAAGCGATGATGATCTGCGGCTCTTGACCGAGCGTGGTCTCGTCGAGGTCGCGGACGGCGGGCCGGTGCTGACGCAAGCCGGCCTCGACACGATCGAGTGAGGATAGGACTTAAGCGCGCCGCCGCCGCTCGGTCGCTCCCCACAAGCAACACGCACACCCCGTCAGCAACAAGTCACGTGCAAGATGGCAAGCCATCTCGCGCGGTCGCCGCTCGGGTGCGACCACACGGATTGACGGCGGTGATGGCAGCCCTCAGCCCTTCGCCACTTCCTTGGCAAAGCTGTCGCGCAAGCCGATCGTGCGGTTGAACACGAGCTTGTCAGGCCGCGAGTCGGGGTCGCGCACGAAATAACCCTGCCGCTCGAACTGCATCGGCGCATCGGAATTGCTCTCTGCGATCGCCGGCTCGATCCGCGCGTCCTCCAGAATCTCGAGCGAGTTCGGATTGAGGTCGGCCGCGAAATTCGCCGCATCGGGTGCAGGGTTCGCGAACAGCTGATTGTAGATCCGGATCTCGGCCGGCTTCGACTGTGCCGCCGGCAGCCAGTGCATGGTTGCCTTGACCTTGCGTCCGTCGGGCGCGTTGCCACCCTTTGTTGCGGGATCATAGGTGCAGCGGAGCTCGACGATGTCGCCCGCGGCGTTCTTGATCACCTCGCGACACTTGATGAAATAGGCATAGCGCAGCCGGACCTCGGTGCCCGGAGACAGCCGGAAGAACTTCTTCGGCGGGTTCTCCATGAAATCGTCCTGTTCGATATAGAGCTCGCGGCCGAACGCGATTTTGCGCGTGCCGGCCGAGGGATCATCGGGGTGGTTGATGGCCTCGAGCTCTTCCACCTGTCCTTCCGGATAATTCTCGATCACCACCTTCAGCGGGCGCAGCACCGCCATGCGGCGAAGCGCCGTGCGGTTGAGCTCCTCGCGGATGCAGAACTCCAGCATGCCGACATCAACGACGCTGTTGGACTTGGCGACCCCGATCCGCTTGACGAATTCGCGGACCGCCGCCGGCGGCACGCCGCGGCGCTTCAGCCCCGCAATCGTCGGCATGCGCGGGTCATTCCAGCCGGAGACATGGCCCTCCTGGACCAGCCGCGTCAGCACGCGCTTGGACAGCAGCGTGTAGGTGAGATTGAGGCGCGCGAATTCGTACTGATGCGGATGCGACGGCACCGGCAGCTTGTCCAGAAACCAGTCGTAGAGCGGCCGATGGTCCTCGAATTCGAGCGTGCAGATCGAATGGGTGATGCCTTCGATCGCGTCCGACTGGCCGTGGGCGTAATCGTAGCTCGGATAGATCGACCATGCATCGCCGGTGCGCGGATGGTGCGCGTGCAGGATGCGATAGAGCACGGGATCGCGCAGATTGATGTTGCCGGCCGCCATGTCGATCTTGGCGCGCAGCACACGCGCGCCATTCGGGAATTCGCCCGCCTTCATCCGCCGAAACAAATCGAGATTCTCCTCGACCGGACGGTCGCGGAACGGGCTGTTCTTGCCGGCCTCGGTCAGGGTGCCGCGCGAGGTCCGGATCTCCTCCTGCGACTGGTCGTCGACATAAGCGAGGCCGGCCTTGATCAGCCCCTCCGCCCAGTCGTAGAGCCGGTCGAAATAATCCGAGGCGTAGAACAGGTTGTCGGCCCAGTCATAGCCGAGCCAGCGCACGTCGGCCTGGATGGAATCGATATATTCCTGCTCCTCCTTGGCCGGGTTGGTGTCGTCGAAGCGCAGATGGCAGCGGCCACCGAACTCCTGGGCGATACCGAAGTTGAGGGCTATCGACTTGGCATGGCCGATATGCAGATAGCCGTTCGGCTCCGGCGGGAACCGGGTCACGACCGTCTTGTGCCTGCCGCTGTCGAGATCGGCCTGAACGATGTCGCGGATGAAATCGCGCCCGGTCTCGGCCGTCGTGTCTGTCGTCGTCATCAAACCTGTCCTGCTTCGGATCGTGAAACAGTATGTGCCAAATCCGCCATCCCCACGGAAGGCTTTAGTTATGCGCAGGGCCTGCTATACACCCCCCGCCCCTTAAGCCCCGAAATTGCTGCCGCTGCCGCCCATGACCGCTCCCATCATCACGCGCTTTGCCCCCTCGCCGACCGGTTTTCTCCACATCGGAGGCGCCCGGACGGCCCTGTTCAACTGGCTCTACGCGCGCGGTCGCGGCGGCAAGATGCTGCTTCGAATCGAGGATACCGACCGGGAGCGTTCGACCGCGGCGGCGATCGACGCCATCCTGGACGGGCTGAAATGGCTCGGGCTCGATTGGGACGGCGAGGTCATCTACCAATATAGTCGCGCCGCGCGCCATCGCGAGGTCGCCGAACAGCTGCTCGCCGGCGGCATGGCGTACCGCTGCTATGCCAGCCCGGAGGAGTTGGCAGCCATGCGCGAAAAGGCACGCGCGGAAGGCCGCACCCGGCTCTACGACGGCATGTGGCGCGACCGCGACCCGAAGGATGCGCCTGACGGCGTCAAGCCGACGATCCGGCTGCGCGCGCCCCTGACCGGCGAGACCGTGATCGAGGACCAGGTGCAGGGCCGCGTGGTCTGGCAGAACGAGAACCTCGACGACCTCGTGCTGCTCCGGGGCGACGGCAATCCGACCTATATGCTGGCGGTGGTCGTCGACGACCACGACATGGGCGTCACCCACATCATCCGCGGCGACGATCATCTGATCAATGCTGCGCGCCAGAAGCAGATCTACGATGCGCTGGGCTGGGCCGTGCCGTCGATGTCCCACATTCCGCTGATCCACGGGCCCGACGGCTCGAAGCTGTCCAAGCGGCACGGCGCGCTTGGCGTCGATGCCTACCGTGCGATGGGATATCTGCCGGCAGCGCTGCGCAATTACCTGGTGCGGCTCGGCTGGAGCCATGGCGACCAGGAGATCTTCTCCACCGAGGAGATGATCAAGGCCTTCGATCTGCCGGCCATCGGCCGCTCGGCGGCGCGCTTCGACTTCGCCAAACTCGAAAATCTGAACGGGCATTACATTCGTCACACCGACGATCCGGCGCTGGTGGCGATGTTCGAGGACGTGCTGAACTATGCCCCGCAGGGAGCGGCGCTGAAGCCCAAGCTCAACGATCGGACACGCGCCCAGCTCCTGATGGCGATGCCGAGCCTGAAAGAGCGCGCCAAGACGCTTCTGGAGCTGATCGACGCGGCCGGCTTTATCTTCGCCGAGCGGCCGCTCCCGATCGACGCCAAGGCGGCAGCCCTGCTGACGCCTGATAATCGTGCCCTGATCGGGCGGCTGTACCAGGCACTGGAGACCGTCGAACCCTGGAGCGGCCAGGCGACGGAGGCGGCGCTGCGCAAGTTCGCCGAGGCCAACGATCTGAAGCTCGGCGCCGTGGCGCAGCCGCTGCGGGCAGCGCTGACCGGGCGGACCACCTCGCCCGGCATTTTCGAAGTGCTGGCGGTGCTCGGGCGTGATGAATCCTTAGGCCGACTTAAGGACCAGGTTACCGTATAAGGTCGAATTGACCCCATCTTGCAGCGCACAGGGCAATACGATACGCATTTGCGCGGCACCGCACTAGACAAGTCCACTCGCCCTGCCATCTAGAAGAAAGGGCGCCTAACGATCTCCTCGGGGACACCACGATGGACGCAGATTCCGCTACGAAAACCGCCACGCTCACCCTCGGCAACAAGACCTACGATCTTCCGATCCTGAGCGGCAGCGTGGGCCCCGATGTCATCGATATCGGCAAGCTCTACGCCCAGACCGGCATGTTCACCTATGATCCGGGCTTCACCTCGACCGCGAGCTGCCAGTCCAAAATCACCTATATCGATGGCGACGCCGGCGTGCTGCAATATCGCGGCTACCCGATCGAGCAGCTCGCCGAGCACGGCGACTTCCTCGAAACCTGCTACCTCCTTCTCTACGGGGAGCTGCCGACCAAGGCGCAGAAGCAGGATTTCGACTATCGCGTGACCCATCACACCATGGTGCACGAGCAGATGGCCCGCTTCTTCCAGGGCTTCCGCCGCGATGCCCACCCGATGGCGGTGATGGTCGCTTCGGTCGGTGCGCTCGCTGCGTTCTATCACGACTCCACCGACATCAACGATCCGCAGCAGCGCATGATCGCTTCGATGCGGATGATCGCGAAGATCCCGACGCTCGCGGCGATGGCCTACAAATATACGATCGGCCAGCCCTTCGTGTATCCGAAGAACGCGCTGTCCTTCACCGAGAACTTCCTCAACATGTGCTTTGCGGTGCCGTGCGAGGAGTACAAGCCGAACCCGGTGCTCGCCGACGCGCTCGACAAGATCTTCATCCTGCACGCCGACCACGAGCAGAACGCATCGACCTCGACCGTGCGCATCGCTGGCTCCTCGGGCGCCAACCCGTTCGCCTGCATCGCGGCCGGCATCGCCTGCCTCTGGGGTCCGGCGCATGGCGGCGCCAATGAAGCCGCGCTGAACATGCTGGCCCAGATCGGCACCGTCGACAAAATTCCGGAATTCATCGCCAAGGTGAAGGACAAGAACAGCGACGTGCGGCTGATGGGCTTCGGCCATCGTGTCTACAAGAACTACGATCCGCGCGCGCGCATCATGCAGAAGATGTGTCACGCGGTGCTGAAGGAGACCGGCCACGCCGACGACCAGATGCTGAAGGTCGCGCTGGAGCTGGAGAAGATCGCGCTGAGCGACCCCTACTTCATCGAGCGCAAGCTGTATCCGAACGTCGACTTCTACTCGGGCATCACGCTGAAGGCGATGGGCTTCCCGGTCTCGATGTTCACCGTGCTGTTCGCGGTCGCCCGTACCGTAGGCTGGATCAGCCAGTGGAGCGAGATGATCGAGGATCCGCAGCAGAAGATCGGCCGTCCGCGCCAACTCTTCACCGGCCTCACCACCCGCGAATACGTCGCCATGGACAAGCGCAAGTAAGCGCTCACTGCATCCGGTTCGCGAACGGCGCCGTCAACCCTGACGGCGCCGTTTTTGTTTTCTGTATCGGCCGTCATTGCGAGCGCTTCGTCGCTTCGTTCCTCGCAATGACCAAAGCGAGACTGTGCAGTTGATGCAGCATTATCTCTTCGGAAAACCGGTTTCCAATTTCCCGAACCGGGCTCTAAGTACCTCGAGCCGAACTAACTCGGCAGCCTACCCTGGCGCATCACCTGCAGCACGATATCGGCGGCGCGCACGCTCGGAGACGCAGCACCAGTGGCCATGATCTGATCGAGCCTGGCAAAGGCCTCGCACTGCCGTGTCCGCGCCGGACTATCGGCCAGCACCTCGGCCAAGGCAGGCGCGAGATTCTCGGCCGTGCAGGCCTCCTGCAGATATTCCGGGATGATGTTCTCGCCGATCACGAGATTGGCGAGAATGACGGATTGCACACGGATCACGCGGCGCAGGATGAAGGCTTCCAGCTCGCCGACGCGATAGGCGGTCACCATCGGCACGCCGGAGATCGCAAGCTCCAGGGTCACGGTGCCGGACTTGGCGAGCGCCGCGCGCGCGATCCGAAAGGCTTGGCGCTTCTCCGCCTCGCCGATCACGATCTGCGGGGTAACCTGCCAGCTCGCCAGTCCATCCCTGACAGCGCTTTCCAGGTGTGGCGTGGTCGGCAACAATGCCTCGAAGGCCAGCCCCTTCGCACGCAGAGCATCCAGGGTCTGCCCGAACACCGCCATGTGCCGCGCCACTTCGCTGCGCCGGCTGCCGGGCAGGACAAGCAGCACCGGCGGCTGTGCATTGCGCCGCTCCTGCTCGTCCGCATTCGGTCGCAGCATTGAAAGCTGCTCGATCAGGGGATGGCCGACGTAAGTGCAAGGCGGGCCATTGAGCTTGCGGAATTCCTCCGGCTCGAACGGCAGCAGCGCCAGAACGTGGTCGACGTAAGCGCGCATCGCGCGCGCCCGGCCCGGCCGCCACGCCCACACCGTCGGCGCCACATAATTGACGATTGGAATCGCAGCGTTGCGGGCGCGCACGCGCCGCGCCACGCGTTGGGTGAAGTCGGGGCTGTCGATGATGACGAGGATATCAGGCGTCGACGTCAGGATCGCATCGACGGTCTGCCCGATCAGCCGCAGGATCTTCGGCAGCTGCTTCACCACCGCCGAGAAGCCGACGATCGACAGTTCCTCGATCGGAAACAGCGACGTCAATCCTTCTCGCGCCATGCCGCGACCGCCGACGCCGGAGAACTCCACCGCATCACCAAGGCGCTGCCGCAGCACCTTCATCAGGCTGGCGCCGAGCCGGTCGCCGGACTCCTCCGTCGCGACCAGGCAGATCTTGCGCAGCGCCGGACCGTCGGGCATCCGCGCCATCATGCCACCACGCCCATCACGAACAGGCCGGCACGATCGGCGGCCGCGATGGTCTGCTGCGGCTCGGCAATCAGCGTGTGGCCGGCAGCGACCGCCACGCCGGCGAGACCCGCGGCGGCAACGCCCTCGATCGTGCGCGGACCGATCGTCGGCAGATCGAACCGGAGATCCTGGCCGGCTTTGGGCGCCTTCACCAGCACGCCCCGCCCGGCAGCCGCGCGAATGCGGCGGCTGGTGCGCAGGCGGGCAATGCGCGCCAGAAGCCCGTCCGTGCCCTCGATATCTTCGACCGCAACGACATGCCCGTCGACCACCACCACGGCCTGGCCGACATCGAACGGCGCCAGCGCTCGCAGCACGGTGAGCCCCTTGGCAATGTCCTCCACCAGAAGGTCGTCCGGCCGACGGCGTGTGAGCCGTCCCTCAGGAACGAACAGGCTGGGCGCGACGTCCTTGACCCCGACCATGCGAAAGCCGTGACGCTCGAAGATGCGTGCGACCCCCGACAGCAAATGGTCGTCGCCGCCTCGGAACGAGGCCCAGATGCGCGGCAGTTCGCGCAGCGTGCCCAGATCGATCCGGATTTCCGACAATGCGGGGCGGACCAGATTGCCGATGAACAACAGGTCGCGACAGCCTTCGGCCTTCAAGAGCTTCACGGCGTGGCCAAGCTGGCCAAGCGCGATCCAGTGATGGCGAAAGCGGGTAAGTGGCTTCGGATCGCAGATGCCCTTCAACGCGAACAGAACCGGCGTCAATCCGCGCGCGACCATCGCATCGGCGACCGCAAACGGCATGACACCGCCGGCGGCAATCAAACCGACCGGCGACGCAATCTCGACAGTCGCTTCGCTCATGACGCGCTAATTCTCGGCCGTGGGCCGGTCGGTCTCAGGAAGGCAGAGCGCACGATGCCTGCTGCCGTCGATGAAGGCGAGGATCTCCGCGATCGCGGGATCCTCGCCGGCCAGCGGACGCACGGCGGCCAGGCGCTCGGCGAACACGCCGGGACCATGGAAGAGCTTCTGATAGAAGGCGCGCACCGTGGCGAGCCGGTCGCGGGTGAATTTGCGGCGCTTCATGCCGATAATGTTCAACCCTTCCAACACCGCATACTGGCCGTTGACGAGACCGTAGGGGATGATGTCGCCGCGGACGCCGCAGACGCCGCCGACCATGACGCCGTGGCCGATCCGGGTGAACTGGTGCACCGCCGACAATCCGCCGATATAGACGGCATCGCCGACTTCGACATGGCCGCCGAGCGTGGCCGAGGTCGCGAAGATCACGTCGTTTCCGACAGCGCAATCGTGGGCGACGTGGGCGTTGTTCATGAAGAAGCCGCGGTCGCCGATGGTCGTCAAACCGCCGCCCTTGGTGGTGCCGATATTCATCGTCACGCCCTCGCGGATCGTGCAGCCGGAGCCGATCACGAGCCGGTGCGGCTCGCCGCGATAGCTCAGATCCTGCGGCGCGCCGCCGAGCACGGCAAACGGCGAGATCACGTTGTCGTCGCCGATCGTCGTGTGCCCCATGATCTGGACGTGGGAGATCAGCCTGCAGTTCGCACCGATCACGACGTTCGGCCCGACCATGCAATAGGGACCGATCACGGTGCCGTCGCCGATGATGGCGCCATCCTCGACGCGGGCGGTAGGATCAATCTTGCTCATGTCTCACGCAATCAACTCGTATCGGCACATCAGTCCGTCAGCATGGCGCCGACATCGGCTTCCGCCACCGTGACGCCGTCGACCTTGGCATCGCCGTGAAACCACCACATGGTCTTGCGGCGGCCGATCGAGCGCATGTGATATTCGATGGTCTGGCCGGGCAGCACCGGCTTGCGGAACTTGCACTTGTCGATGGTGAGGAAATAGACCGCGCGCGGCTTATCGGTGCCCTCGACCGATTTGATGCCGATCACGCCTGCGGTCTGCGCCATGCCCTCGATCATCAGCACGCCCGGATAGACCGGCCGCTCGGGAAAATGACCCTGGAAGCAAGGCTCGCCGATCGAGACGTTCTTGACGCCGATGCCGCTGTAGTCGGCGCGGATGTTCTTGACGCGGTCGATCAGGAGAAACGGATAACGGTGCGGAAGCGTTTTCAGGATCTCGTTGATGTCGATGTCCGCAAACCTGATCGGTGACTCCTCCATCACTCCTGTCCTTCGTCCTTCGGATTCGCCGCGGTCATGTCGCGCACCAGCCGCTCCACCGCAACGATCTCGCGAAACCACTGCTTGGTCGGCTTGGCGAAATGGCCGCCCCATCGCCCGTTCGGCGGGATGTCGTCCTTGACCGCGCTCATCGCGGTTACCTGCGCGCCATCACCGATCTTCAGGTGATTATTGATGCCGACCTTGGCTCCAAGCGCAACGTTGTCGCCGATCGTGAGGCTTCCCGCCAGCCCGATCTGGGCCGCCAGCAGGCAATGCCGGCCGATTGTGACATTGTGGCCAATTTGGACCTGGTTATCGACCTTGGTGCCCTCGCCGATCACGGTGTCGCGCAGGCTGCCGCGGTCGATGGTGGTGCCTGCGCCGACCTCGACGTTGTTCTGGATCAGCACCCGTCCGGTCTGCGGCACCTTGAGGTGGCCATCCGGTCCGAAGAACAGGAAGCCGTAACCGTCCTGCCCGATGCTGCAGCCGGGATGGATCAGCACGTCATTGCCGATCAGCGCGCATTGGATCACCGTCCGCGCGCCGACATTGCAGTCGCGACCGATCTTGACGTGAGGCCCGATGACGGCGCCGGCGCCCACGACGGTGCCGGTCCCGATCTCGACATGGGCGCCGATCACCGCGAGCGGCTCGACGATCACGCCATCTTCCAGCCGTGCGGTCGGATCGATGATCGCCTGCGGCGCGATGCCGTCGCAGCCGAACCAGGATTGCGGCCTCAGCGCATCCTTGTGCAACTCGCGCGCGAGCTGGACGAAAGCCCGAAACGGCTGCGCGATGCGCAAGACCGCGACGTGGGCGGGCACGCGCGCCTCGAAGCGCGGGCTGACCAGACAGGCCCCGGCCTTGGTCGCGGCGAGCTGATCGACATATTTGAGGTTATCGAAGAAGGCCAGATGCTTAGGACCAGCTTCGTCGAGCGAAGCCAGCCCCCTGACCACCTGCTCGCCCCTGGAGCTATCGACCAGGGTGGCCTTGGTGGCGGCCGCGATCGCAGCCAGCGTCATCGGAGCGCGTTGTTGAAAGAAGCTCGGCTCAGCCATTCCATCCGTCACAGTGCGGCAGGTGATCATGCGGCAGGTGATCAAGAATCAAAAGCTCGGCTCCGGTGCCCCGGAGCCGAGCTCAATCCTACACCATCAGCGCGTTATTCACGCGAATACGTAGCGGGTCAACCCGTTCAGTATCAGAAGCTGGTACCGCCGCCGAACCGGAACTCCTGGGTGCGGTCAAACTGACCTTTGGTGAGCGGGACCGCGTAGTCGAACCGCAGCGGACCGAACGGAGACTGCCACACCAGACCGACACCCACCGAGCTCCGGACCTTGTTCTGGTCGTCGAACACGAGGCCAAGGCAGGTTCCCGGATTGGCAGGCACCGTCGCGGTGGCTGGCGTCGGCCGGATACAGCCGGGCGTGTTGACTTCGCCGGTCTGCGCCCAGGACGTCGGGCCCTGATAGCCCCACAGGCCGCCGGCGTCGGCATAGACTGCGCCCTTCAGACCCACTTCCTTGGGCAGGAACCAGAACGGCATCTGCAGTTCGAACGAAGCGCCCCAGTACTTGGTGCCGCCGATCGCGTCCATCGTTCCGAACGGATTGATGTCACGCGGACCGATGCCGTTCGGGGCGAAGCCGCGAACCAAGTTCGGACCCATCTGGAAGTGGTCGAGCATGCGCAGTTCGGTATTGCCGACCTTGTTCAGGATACCGCCCTGGAGGTGGACGATGCCGACGATATCCGAGACCAGCGGCGTGAAGTATTTCGCGTCCAGCGCGGTCTTCAGGTAGGACACGTCGCCGCCCACGCCCGCGAAGTCCTGCTTGAAATCGATCAAGAGGCCGTCGGTCGGGTTCTTGTTGTTGTCGAGCGTGTTGTAGGTCAGCGTATAGCCCAGCGCCGAGGTCAGCGAGCGGCCATTCGCCAGTTCCTTGCGCACCGGCAGCGATGCCTCGCCGTCGGCAAAACAGCCCAACCCATTATTCCCGGTCGGATCGACGCCGCCCAGATTGGCATTGATGAAGGCTGGCGTCGGGTTGAAGGGAATCTGGCCGTTGTTCGGGGCGATGTTGTTACAGTTCGCCAGCGTCGCCGGCAGCGTGATCTCCTGCTGGTAGATCGAGTAGCGCAGCTGCAGCGAGAGGTCCTCGCGGAGCTGGAACCCGAGCCGCGGGCTGAAGCCCAGCGTCTTGGTACCGTAGGAGATGAAGTTGTTGGCGAGCTGCTGGCGCTGATAGAGGTCGAGGCCCAGCGCGACGCGATAGTCCAGCAGATACGGCTCGACGAAGGAGAGCGAGTAGCCGCGCGCGAACTGGCCATAGGTCACCGACGCCTTGGCAAACAGGCCCCGCCCCAGGAAGTTGCGCTCAGAGATCGAGACTTCGGCCAGCGCGCCATCCGTGGTCGAATAGCCGCCCGAGACCGAGAAGTCGCCGGTCGATTTCTCTTCGAGATCGACGATCAGGATCACGCGGTCGCTGGAGGAGCCCGGCTCGGTCGTGATCTTCACGCTCTTGAAGAAGTCGAGGTTCTTCAAGCGCCGTTCGGCACGGTCGACCAGGGCGCGGTTGTAGGCGTCACCTTCCGAGATGTCGAACTCGCGGCGGATCACGTAATCGCGGGTGCGGGTGTTACCGCGGACGTTGATGCGCTCGATATAGGTGCGCGGGCCTTCGTCGATCGCGAACACGACCGACACGGTATGCGCCTCGAAATTGCGGTCGCCACGCGGACGCACCACGGCAAAGGCATAGCCCCGCCGCGACGCCTCGATCTGCATTTCCTCGACCGACTTCTCGACGTTCTCGACGTTGTAGAGCGAGCCGACATTGACGCGCGAGAAGGAGCGCAGCGAGTTGGGATCGAGCGCGGCGATGGTCGATTGGAAGTCGACCGACGCGACCCGATATTGCTGGCCTTCCTCGATCTTGAAGGTGACCAGGAAGCCCTTCTTTTCCGGATCGTATTCGGTCAGCGCGGCCACGACCTGAACGTCGGCGTAGCCGTTCTTCAGGTAGAAGCGCCGAATCAGATCGCGGTCGGCCTCGACGCGGTCCGGATCGTAGACGTCGTTGCCGCCCAGGAAGCTCAAGAGGTTGGATTCGTGGGTCTTGATCACGTCCTTCAGGCGATAGGCCGAGAACGCATTGTTGCCGACGAATTCGATCGACTTGACGCCGGTCTTGGCGCCTTCCTCGATCGTGAAGACCAGGTCGACGCGGTTGTTCGGCTGCTCGATGATCTCAGGCGTGACGTGGACGTCGTAGCGGCCCGAATGGCGGTAGATCTCGGCGATTCGCTGGGCATCCGACTGCACCATCGGCCGCGAGAAGGTGCCGCGCGGCTTGGACTGCACCTCGGCCGTCAGCTGCTCGTCCTTGATCTTCTTGTTGCCCTCGAAGGCAACGCGACCGATCACGGGATTCTCGACCACGGTGACGACGATGCGCCCGCCCTGTCGGTTGATCTGCACGTCCTGGAACAGGCCGGTCTCGATCAAGGCCTTCAGGCCATCATCGATTTGGCCCGGCCCCAGCGCGCCGCCTGGACCTGGCTTGAAATAGGAGCGGATCGTCTCGACCTCGACGCGGCGATTGCCGACGACCTCGATCGAATTCACCGTCTGTGCGGCAGCTGGCGAAATGACCACGCCCGCCAGCGGCATTGCCACCGGCACAGCGAACATGATCAGAGCGGCCAGCACGCCCCCCCGCACTCGCAATCCAAACTTCATGCGCAACGCGCCCTTATCATTCCGTTGTCGGCTCCGTACCCCTACGGAACAGACAGATTCCCATTTTGGTCGTTTCGCTTGTAGCCAATTTCACCTAGGCGGCAAACGCTGGATGTCTCCGTATTTTCATTTTCGTTTCAAAACGTTGCCCATCGGCCACGTCATACAAAAGCCGCGGTCAGGACCCCGCGAGGTGCAGGATGTCGTTATAGGTTGCAAACACCATCAGCATTAGAACAAGGCCCAAACCGATTCGGAACCCCATTTCCTGGGCCCGCTCCGACAAAGGCCGGCCCCTGGCGGCCTCGACCGCATAAAACAGGAGATGGCCGCCATCGAGCAGCGGGACCGGGAACAGGTTCAGGAGCCCGATCGAGACCGACAGGGTCGCACACAGCTGCACGATAAACTGGAAACCAAGGCTCGCCGCCTGGCCGGACAGTTGGGCAATCCCGATCACCCCGCGAACGTCACCGGCGCTGCCGGCCCCGACGAAGATGGAGGTGACGAACTTGAAGGTGGTCGAAATGATGAACCAGACCTGCTCGAAGCCGATCTTCACCGCCTCGACAACGCCGACCGGAACCGAGCGTGATTCGTCAGGGCGCGCGTTGTACTGGATGCCCAGCTGACCGATTCGGTGGGTGTTCCCGAACAGGTCCTTGACCTCCTTCAGCGCCGGCGCGGCCTTCAGCGTCAGATCGGCGCCGTCCCGCTTGACGTTGAAGGTCAGCTCCGAGCCGGCATTGACCGACACGATGCGCTGCATGTCGGCAAAACTGTCGATCTTTTCGCCGTCGATCGAGGTGACGATGTCGCCGACCTTGAAGCCGGCTGCCGCCGCGACGCTGTCGGCCTGCACCGCGTCGACCCGCGGGGTCGAGCTCGGCTTGCCGAAATACAGCGCCATGCCGGCGAAGATGATGATCGCGAGAATGAAATTGGCGATCGGGCCGGCGGCGACGATCGCCGCCCGCGGCCCTACCCTCTTGTGGTGGAAGCTGCCGGCCCGTTCCTCGGCCGTCATCTTCGCCAGCGCTTCGGCCGACGGAGTCGAGGCCTCGCTCTCATCACCGAAGAACTTGACGTAGCCGCCAAGCGGAATGGCGGAGATCTTCCAGCGGGTGTTGTGGCGGTCGTTGAAACCGATCAGTTCCGGACCAAATCCGAGTGAAAACGTTAAGACCTTCACGCCCGCCCAGCGCGCCACCAGGAAGTGGCCGAGTTCGTGAAAGAAGACGACGATCGTCAGCACGAACAGGAAGGGGACGATATAGCCTAACAGGCCATGGCTCAACGTATTGAAAACATGCTGGAAAAATTCGGACATCCGATTCCCTTCCCGTGGGCCGGCGCCCCCCAACCCTCTAAGATGCTTTTAAGGCAATTTGAGGCAAGAGGGATGCGGCCAATTTTCGCGCGTTATGGTCAATGGCGATGGCATCGTCGGCCGACGTCAGCGGTGCCAAATTACCTGACCGGGTCCAATCCTCCAGGGTCGCCTCGACCAGGCGGGCGATGGCGCCGAACCTGATCTGGCCAGCGATAAACGCCGCCACCGCCACCTCGTTGGCGGCGTTGTACACGGTGGTCGCGCCGTGGCCGGTGCGCAGCGAGTCGTAGGCCAGCCGCAGGGCGGGAAAGCGCGCGAAATCCGGCGCTTCGAAGGTCAGGGTGCCGATCTTGGCAAGGTCGAGCTTCGCCGCCGGTCCCTTGATCCGGTCCGGCCAGCCCAGGCAGTGGGCGATCGGGGTGCGCATGTCGGGCGTTCCGAGCTGGGCCACCACCGAACAATCCGAAAACTCGACCATGCCGTGGATGATCGACTGCGGATGCACCAGCACGTCGATCTCGTCAGGCGAAAGCGCGAACAGATAGGAGGCTTCGATCACCTCGAGGCCCTTGTTCATCATCGAGGCCGAATCGATCGTGATCTTCTGGCCCATGCTCCAGTTAGGATGTTTCAGAGCCTGCGCCAGGGTCGCCTGCTCGATATCGGCCGCGGCCCAGGTGCGGAACGGTCCGCCGGACGCCGTGATGATGACCCGCACAAGCTCCTCGCGATTGCCCGACGACAGCGCCTGGAACAGCGCGTTGTGTTCGGAATCGGCGGGCAGAATGCAGGCGCCGGCTTTGGCGGCCCGCTGCATGAACATATCGCCGGCACAGACCAGGCATTCCTTGTTGGCCAGCGCCACCGTCGCACCGCGATCGACGGCGGCGAGCGCCGGCTTCAATCCGGCGGCGCCGGAAACGGCAGCCATCACCCAGTCGGCCGGGCGTGCGCCGGCCTCGGTGATGGCGCTCTCCCCTGCCCCGCATTCGATCCCCGTCCCGGCCAGCGCCTCGCGCAATTCGGACAGGCGCGACGAATCGGCCACCGCGACGAAACGGGCGCGGAATTCGCGGGCGAGCTTCGCCAGCCCCTGCACGTTGCTGTTGCCGGTCAAGGCCTCGACCCGATAGCGCTCGGGCGAGGCCCGCAGCAGATCCATCGTGCTGTCGCCGATCGATCCGGTCGCCCCCAGCACGGTGATGCTGCGCACCGCCGCCGCCATGGCCTTGTTATTCCGCAATGGAACTGCGCTCATGGTTTCACCACATCAAGAGACCGCGGCCGACGCCATCGAGGCCGCCCCGCACCAAGCCTAAAATGGCCGCGAACACAATCGCGGCGACGTAACCGTCGAGTCGATCCAACAGGCCGCCATGGCCCGGGATGATGTGACTGGAATCCTTGACCCCGAAGTGCCGCTTGACCGCGGACTCGAAGAGGTCGCCGAGCTGTGACACAACGGACAGAACGGCAGCAACGGCGAGCAGCGGTCCCAAATTGCCGGCGCCCGACGCTGCCCATCCGGCAGCGACAACCAGACTGCCGGCAAAGCCGCCGATCGCACCGGCCCAGGTCTTGTTCGGGCTGATCCGCGGCGCAAGCTTCGGCCCGCCGATGCCGCGTCCCGCAACATAGCCGCCGATATCGCTCGCCCACACCACCAGAAGAACCAGCACCAGGGCGAACCAGCCATGGTCGTAATCAAGCCGCACCAGCACCGAAGCGAGCTGTGCGGCCGCCGTGTAGACGAACCCAGCCGCGGCCCAGCTGCGATGGCCGGCAGCCAGCACGACGACCACGACAAGTCCAAGCCCGAGAACGACGACTGCAAAATCGACGAGGCCGAGTGCAAGGCACACGCCGGAGATGGCGAGCAGCAACGCGCCGGTCACGGTGACGCCGACCGCCCGCACCTCCCCGACCACCATCAGCCATTCGACATAGAGCCCGACAGCCGCCACCGTCACGAGCGCCGTCCAGAACACGCCGCCGGCATAGGCCGCGCCTAGGGCGAGCGGGATCAGCACCACGGCTGCCACCACGCGCATGAGCAAATTATGCTGCGCACCCTTGTTTGGCTGCGGCCCCTTGGCGGCGTCGACAGCGCTTGCGGTGTCGGTTTTGCTCACGATGCGGTTTTCGCCACGAGGCCGCCGAAGCGACGTTCCCGCCGACCGAACTCGGCGATCGCGCCTTCGAGCGCGGCCTTGTCGAAGTCGGGCCAGTGAATGGGCACAAAAACCAGCTCGCTATAGGCAGCCTGCCACATCAGGAAATTCGACAGCCGCTGCTCGCCGCTGGTGCGGATGATGAGATCGGGGTCGGGAATGTCGGGCGTATCGAGATGGCTGCTGATCGCCTCGGCATCGATGGACGCGACGTCGCGCTTGCCTTCGGCCACCTCGCGCGCAAGCTGTTGCGCGGCGCGCGCGATCTCCTGGCGCGAGCCATAGTTGAACGCGACCACCAGCGTGAGCTTGGTGTTGTGACGGGTCAGCTCCTCGGCCTCGCTCAAGAGCGCACAGATGTCGGCCTCCAGCCCGGTTCGCTCGCCGATCACCCGCACCCGCACCCCGTCGCGATGCAGTGTCGCAAGATCGTTGCGGATGAAGCGCCGCAACAGACCGAACAGATCGCCGATCTCGCTGGCCGGGCGCGACCAGTTTTCCGAGCTGAAGGAATAGATCGTGAGATGGCGGATGCCGAGCTCAGGGCATGCACTGACCACGCGCCTCAGCGCATCGACGCCGCGGCGATGTCCCTCGGCGCGCGGCAGCCCGCGGGCCGCGGCCCAGCGGCCATTGCCATCCATGATGATGGCGACATGAGCCGGCCCATCGGGCCGGCCCGACGCCTCCGTCACCGGGGCCGCGGCATTGGACATGAGATGCACCCTTCAGACGGTCAGGATTTCCTTTTCCTTCGCCGCCAGCATCTGGTCGATCTCGGCGATCACGGCATCCGTCGCCTTCTGCACGTCGGCAGCGAAGCGCTCCTGATCATCCTCGGAAATCTCGTGATTCTTTTCCAGCTTCTTGACGGTATCGAGACCGTCACGACGGACGTGGCGCACGGCAACGCGCGCGGCTTCCGCATATTTATGCGCGACCTTGACGAGCTCCTTGCGGCGCTCCTGGTTCAGTTCGGGAACGCGCAGGCGCAGCACCTGCCCCTCGGTCGCCGGCGTCAGTCCGAGATTGGAATCGACGATCGCCTTCTCCACCGCCTTCACCATCGAGCGGTCCCAGACCTGGACCGACAACAGCCGCGGCTCCGGCACCGATACAGTCGCAAGCTGGTTGAGCGGCATGTGCGAGCCATAGGCCTCGACCTGGACCGGCTCGAGCATCGAGGCCGAGGCACGGCCGGTGCGCAGACCGTTGAGTTCATGCTTGAGCGACTGGGTGGCGCCATGCATGCGGCGCTTCAATTCGTTGAGGTCGAACGGTCCGGTGGACATCACGCTTTCCTTTCTGCAACCCGTCGCTTCGCATCCGACTTGCGCGTCTTTAAGTCTCGCATCGCGCGCTTGCTTCGGATTCGGAAGGACTATCAGCAAATCCTTGTTTCGCTTTCGGTTCGACTGCTCGCTGCGAGCGGACGAACCGGTCGGCGGCCGCCCGCGCAGGTCAGCCGGCGACGATGGTACCGCGACCCGCGCCCTGCAACATGGCACCGATCGAGCCGGGTTCGGCAATCGAGAACACAATGATAGGCAGCGACGTCTCGCGAGCAAGCGCGAATGCGGTCGCATCCATCACCTTGTAGCCGCCCTCGATCGCCTGGGAATGGGTCAGCCGGTCAAATCGCTGCGCCGCGGGATCCTGCTTCGGATCGGCACTATAGACGCCGTCGACATTGGTCGCCTTGAGCACCGCCTGGGCATTGATCTCGGCGGCGCGCAGCACGGCCGTGGTGTCGGTCGTAAAGAACGGGTTACCGGTGCCGCCACCGAGCAGCAGGATCCGGCCCTCGGCCAGATGCTTGTGCGCTGCAGCGCGGGTGAACAGCTCGCAGATCTCCGGCATCACGAAGGCCGACAGCGCCTTGGCCGGCGTACCCTTGCGCTCGATCGCGGCTTCCAGAGCCAGGCAGTTCATGATCGTGGCGAGCATGCCCATGGTGTCGCCGGTGGTCCGCGAGACCCCCTGGGCCGACACACCACGAACCATGTTGCCGCCGCCGACGACGACGACAATCTCGACACCGAGCTGTTGCGCTTCGATCAGGTCGCCGGCGATGCGGTCGACGGTCGGCTGGTCGATGCCGAAGGAATGGGGTCCTGCGAGATATTCGCCGGACAGCTTGACCACGACGCGACGATAGACCGGCTCAGCCATGTGCTATGCTTCCCTATCCCGCGCAAGCCGGCGCCGCATGGCGCCGGGCCTTCCCATGTCCGCCTTTGCTTACTTCTTGCCGCTGGCGGCGGCGACTTCGGCGGCGAAGTCGGTCTCTTCCTTCTCGATGCCCTCGCCCAGCGCGTAGCGCACGAAGCCGGCGACCTTGATCGGACCACCGACCTTGCCCTCGGCTTCCTTCAGCGCCTGCGCGACCGACTTGCCGCTGTCATGGATGAAGGCCTGCTCGAGCAGACAGACCTCCTTGTAGAAGGTCTTCAGGCCGGATTCGACGATCTTCTCGATCACGTTTTCCGGCTTGCCCTGTTGACGGTACTTGTCGGCGAGGACGTCCTTCTCGCGCTTCACGAGGTCGGCGTCCAGGCCCGCAGGCTCGATCGCCTGCGGATTGGCGGCCGCGACATGCATCGCGAGCTGACGGCCGAGAAGCGCCAGCTCATCGGTCTTGCCGGGCGATTCCAACGCGACGATGACGCCCATCTTGCCGGCGCCTTCGATCACGGCGCCATGAACGTAGCTCGACACCACGCCCTGGCCGACCTCGAGGCTGGCGGCACGGCGCAGCGTCTGGTTCTCGCCGATGGTCGCGATCGAGTCCGCGATCGCAGCCTCCACGGTGATGCTGCCGACCTTGGCCGCCTTGATCTTCTCGACATCGGCGCCGACGTCGAGCGCGACCTGCGCGATCAGCTTCACGAGGCCCTGGAAGTGCTCGTTGCGCGCGACGAAGTCGGTCTCGGAATTGACCTCGACCAGCACGCCCTTCTTGCCCGAGGTCAGCGCGCCGATCAGACCCTCAGCCGCGACGCGGCCGGCCTTCTTCGCCGCCTTGGAGAGGCCCTTCTTGCGCAGCCAATCCTGCGCGGCCTGGATATCGCCGTCGGTCTCGGTGAGCGCGGCCTTGCAATCCATCATGCCTGCGCCAGTCGACTCGCGCAGGTCCTTGACCATCGCTGCGGTGATAGTAGCCATTGTGAGCGTCCTTTTGCCTGGCGGAGCGCGGGCCGCGCCGAATCGCGCGCGCCGTCCGTCTCCAGGAAATCCGTAGATCGGTCGTGATGGCCGGCGTGTGACGCCGGCCATAGCATATGGGCTCTAATTAAGCGTCGGCCAGCGACTTCGCCTGGGCGACCCAGGCATCGGCCCGGTTCGGAAGACCGACTTCCTCGGCGACCTGGTGCGCGGTGTCGTGGTTGAGCTCGGCGAGCTGCCAGTAGTGGAATATGCCGAGATCGTTCAGCTTCTTCTCGATCGTGCCGGACACGCCGGTGAGCTTCTTGAGGTCGTCGGCGGTGCCGCGCGGACCAGGCAGGCCCTGGAACGTCGAGGCGGTCGGCGCCGTCGGCAGCTCCTCCTCGATCGGCGTCGCGGAGGCGCCGATGTCGATGCCGAGCTCCCCTTGTGCCCGCGAAATGCCGTCGATCGCAGCACGCGCGATCAGCTCGCAATACAGCGATATGGCGCGGCCGGCGTCGTCATTGCCCGGCACCACATAGGTGATGCCCTTGGGATCGCAATTGGTGTCGACGATCGCGGCGACCGGGATGTTGAGGCGCTGAGCCTCCTGGATCGCGATGTCTTCCTTGTTGGTGTCGATCACGAAGATCATGTCGGGCAGGCCGCCCATGTCCTTGATGCCGCCGAGCGAACGGTCGAGCTTGTCGCGCTCGCGCTGCAGGGTCAGGCGCTCCTTCTTGGTGTAGGAGTTGGCTTCGCCCGAGGACAAAACCTCGTCGAGATGACGCAGCCGCTTGATCGAGGCCGAGATCGTCTTCCAGTTGGTCAGCGTGCCGCCGAGCCAGCGCGAATTGACGAAATACTGCGCGCAACGCTTCGCCGCGTCGGCCACAGTGTCCTGGGCCTGGCGCTTGGTGCCGACGAACAGGATGCGGCCGCCCTTGGCGACGGTGTCGCTGACGGCCTGCAGCGCCGTGTGCAGCAGCGGCACGGTCTGGGCGAGGTCGATGATGTGGATGTTGTTACGGGTCCCGAAAATGAAATCGGCCATTTTCGGATTCCAGCGGTGAGACTGGTGACCAAAGTGCACGCCAGCTTCGAGCAGCTGACGCATAGTGAAATCGGGCAGCGCCATGGATCTATTCTCCGGTTGGTTCCTCCGGAAACGCGTGAGCAAATGCGAGCCTCGCGGCCCGGTTTGCCACCGGACGCCCTCTCAAGAGAGCCAAGTTTCCGTGTGAGATGGCGCGCTATATAGCTGGATTTTCGCGCAACGCAAGGAAATTGGGCCTATTCGGCCTGCAAAAGCTCGGCCAGGGCGGGTCTCGCCTGGGCCTCCTGGAGCGGAACGAAATCGACCGGACCCTTATTGTCGGCTCCCGACGAAGCCGCCGCCATCACGCCCATGCCGACGATGCCCAAGGCCAGTGCGCCACCCAGCATCGCTCTGGACCGCTCGCTCGGCCTGATCGAAAAGAAATAGGTCCGCCCTGGCTCGGTATTGAAATCAAGCACCGAATCGCCAGGAAACAGGGTCTGGGTGGCCACCAGATGGTGCGGCCCGGCTGGTCGGTCGATGTAGACATAGGTGCCTGGCAAGAGCCGGCTCAGCGCCGCCCCGTCGACCTTGGCATCACACGACGTCCGATCCAGCCAAGCGTCTTTCTGGCTCATGATCACGATACGCGACTGCCCGGAGCGTGGCGCGCCGATCTTCTGCGCCATGACAGCATATTCGGTGCCTTCCTTTCCGGTCAGGCACCCAGATACCAGCAACGCCAAGCCCAACCCCGCAACCGCACGCCATTCCATTGCCACCCCCGTAGTTCCCCGGAGTCACGGTATGACGGGAACCAGGACCTTTGCAACCTAAGGCAACACCGACGTCCGGATTTGCGCCGGAAGGTGTGGCTTTGAAGTTCCATCAGCTTTGATGAGCTCAACGATCAGGGCTGGTCTTGCGCACCTCGGCGCGATCAGCGTCCAGCTTGGACTTCAGCTGTTCGATGTCGCCCATGAAGGCCGCCTCGTCCCGCAGCGGGACCAGGCGCAAGGATGGCGGCATGAGGACGTGGGAAATGGTCTGCCGGCCGGAATTGGCAAATGCCTCCGACCGCTGCAGCGTCTGAACGGCGATCGCGGTCACCAGCAGCAGCCCGACCACGACGCCCTTTGCCACCAGATGGGTGCGGCCGACCTCGCGCAGATGCAGGAAACAGATGGCGGCGAGCACCAGCCAGGACGCGATGTATTGGTAGGAGAACACGCCGGGCAAGGTCAGGGCAAACGAGGAGAACTGCGCAAACGCGGTGTAGAGCCAGAACGCCAGCATTCCCGCTTCCGCGATCAGGACGTGATGCAGAAACATGGAGCGGCCGGCGAACAGACGTGACAGCAAGGACCATATGCCGACCCAGGCGGCCGCCGTGCCGACCAAGGTCAGCGAAGGCAGCAGATAGTCCGACAGATGCGCCTCGGAGGTCTGGCCGAACCAGATGAGTAGCGCATCGATGCCAAGCAGGACGAGCCCCAGGCCGACCGCGGCCCAGACCTGCAGGGATCGGCGCTCTGACCCTGCGAGCCGCTCGGGCTCGACCGCATGGCCGCTCTCGCGGATGCGCACCAGGCTCTGCCCAATCCGGATCGGCTGCACCCCGTCTAGCACGACGCGCGCACAACGGCTCCTGCTCTTCTCGAGATAAAGACCGTTCGCGCTGCCGAGATCCTCCGCCACCAGCCGTCCGGCGTCGTCCCTGACGATGCGGACGTGCTGCGCGGCGACATAGGGATCATCGACGATGACGTCGTTGTCGTAGCCGCGGCCGATCGTGATCTCGGTACGATCGACGCGAAAGCGTCCAACGACGTCGCGATGCCGGGAGAGAATCTCGACCCAGATCATCGGACGACCTGCAGCCCTTTGAGGAAACTCCGGCCGAGCCGCATCGCATCGTCATAAGCGATCGCCTGTAGGCTCAAGCGCGAGACCAACGCTTCGTCACCATGGTCCTGCGTCACCGCAACCAGCACCACGTCATACAGGCCCTCGAACTCGCGATAGCCCTGTGCACACCAGATCACGCGCAACGGCAATTGAGCTGATGGGGGCTTTGCGGCGACAAGCATTTTGCCTTCATTCGCGGCGTTCGCCGAACTCCCGTCGTTCGTCGCGGCGCTGGGGGCCAAGCCGACGAAATCCTCCACGCATCGCTGCGGCGTGTACCATTTCCGGAACGAACCACCCGTGGTCAGACGCGGCTGCGCCAGCTGCGTCAGCGCGGTCGCGAACTGGAATTCGTTGAGATCGATCGACTTGGCGTAGGAGTTGCTGATCTGGACCGCGCCAGTGTTCAGATCGGATGCGACGAACACGCTGGCGTCAGCTGTGCAGGTGGTCGAATTGATGCTGGCGCGCGGCTTTGGCGAGGCGCTGGCATTGGTCTGGCTCCAGCACTCGAACCACGATGCACGGGTTTCCGGTGCCTGATAGGTCCCAAGCGAGGCCGCGCGGAATCCCTGCTCGGCGAACGCGTGGTACAGCTCCGCGCGCCATGCCGCCAATTGCGCGGTGACGTCCTTGCGCAGATCGGCAGGCGCCGGATTCCGCGCGCGCGATCGTTCCAGCAAGGCAGCCGCAAACCGTGCCGGCACCAGGAAGCTGATCAGCTGACCGCCGCGGCGGGTGGCCACGTTGACGCCGACCACCTGCCCCTGCGCGTTGACCGCGGGGCCGCCGCTCATGCCGGGATTGAGCGCGCCGGTGAAATGGATGTGCTCGTTATAGCTGTGCTCGACCAGGCCGTTATAGGTGCCCTCGATGATCGTAAAACCGAGGTCGAGCGGATTGCCGAGCGAATAGAGCCGCTCGCCCTTCTGCAGGGTGCCGTCGAGCGCCGCCTTGTCGAAGCTGAAATATGGCGCGTCATGCTTGTCGACGCGAATGAGCGCGAGGTCGTTCGGCAGATCGACGGCGAGCAGGCTGACGTCGCCATGAGTTCCGTCGGCCGCGGTGTATTCGAGCCGGTAGGTCTTCGGCTCGAGCGCCACGTCGGAGACGACGTGATAATTGGTGATCGCAAGCCCGTCCGGTGAGACCAGAAATCCGGAGCCCGTCGAGGTCTGCCGCCCGGCGTCTGCGACCAGCGTGCGGATCTGCAGCAGGCGCGGCGGCGCCGACGCATAGACGCCCTCAGCGCCGGACGGAGCCTCGGCTGCAGCCTGGGTGATGCTGCAGAGGACGGCTGCGACGGCGGCCCAGCCGCGAAGCGCGCGCAAAACGCTAGCAATCGACAGTTCCAAACAAGCCCCCGCAAGACGCCGTCGCCCCGGGCGTTTCACACCAGAGACCGACGGCGTATGACCCGGCGGCCCGGCATTAACGAAAACACCGCGCGGTTGCAACCGCGGCTGAATCATCGCGGGGCGTACGGGCCATCGCGTTCCGCCGCCGGGCTCACGATCCCCGCGGGATCAGCAATGCGGCACGTTCGGCGGACATTTCTTCGGTTGCGCAGCCGGCGCAGGCCTGGGCGGCGGCGCAGGCCGGGCCATCTGCGGCGGCGGAGCGGGTCGCGCCATCTGTGGCGGGGGTGCAGGGCGCGGCGGCGGTGGCGGCGCTGATGGCCGCACCATCGCGGTCGCCGGCGGATTGGGACGCGCCATCGGTGGCGGCGCCGGCGGCCGCGGCGCTTGCGGCGGCGGAGCCGCACGGACCATCGGTGCGGCCGGCCGGCTCGCCGCTGGCGGCGCGCCGACATGCGCTGCAGGCGGCAACGGACGTGCGTTTGGAGGCGCGGCGTGTTCGATCCGGGGATGCGCCTCCGGCCGCGGCGGTGGCGCGGTCGCGGGCATGACCGGGCGTTGGCCCGCGGCCGGTGACGGCCGGGTCGGCGGCGCGGCCGGCGCACCGGGCGGCGTGCGGTTGGCCTGCACATTCACGGGCGGCGACGGTTGTCCTTGCGGTGAACCCGGATGCGCGCCCGGTGTTGCCGGACCGGTCGCGGCGGTCGGCGCCGGCGGCGTGCCACGGCTGCCAGGCACCGGCAGCGCGTTGTTGTGCGGCAGGTTTCCCGCCGGTCCTGCCGACGGCGGTGTCGGCGCGCCGTTGGGCGACACGTTGGCGGGCACGGGCTGCGGCGGCGTGCCGGGCCGCATCACCGGGCTGATGGCGGCGCTCGGCGGCACGGGTGCCTTGCCCTGCTGGATCAGCGTGGCGCGCTGCACCACGGCCGGCGGTAACGCCGCCGCGGCCACCGGACGCGGTCCGGCTGGTACGGGAGCGCCAGGCGTGGGCGCCGCTGCCGGGGGCTGGTTGATCACGGTGTTGATGACCGTGGTGTTGTGGATGTTGTTGAAGATGATGTTGTTCGGCGGCGGCTCCACGAAACGCGGCGGCCGCACATAGACCGGGATCGGCACGAACACCGGCTGCGGCAGCACGAACAGGGCGACCGGCGCGATCGGGGGCGACAGCACGACGAAATCCGGCGGCGGTGGCGGCAGCAGGAAGATCGGCGGTGGTGGCGGCGGCGCGAAGGCGAATTCGGGATCGGAGAACACCAGCACCGGCCGATCGACATAGACGATCTCGTCCGGAGGCGGAGGCGGCACGTCATAGTCCATCATCGCAAACGAGGGCGGCGGCTCCAGCGGCGCGGTCAGGATGGCGAGCCGTCGCCGCGCATCTTCCGCATGCGGCCCCCGCGGGTAACGCCTCAGATAAGACCAATAGGCATCGGGCGTGTCGGCGCGATAGGTGCGACGCCAGGTGATCGCCTCGCGACGTGCAGCGACCAGCGCCCTCACCCGTTTCGCCAGCGGATCGTCCGGAAAAGCGGCCAGGAATTCCTCATAGGCCTGCAGCGAATCGCGCTCGAGCGCGGCCGTATAGGCCTCCTGCACGGAGAATTCGCGCAGCGGCCGATCGCGTATGGCGGCAACCTGTGCCGGCTGCGCCTGCTCTGCCGGCGCGTCCGGCGCGCGCTCGAAGAAGCTGAAGGCGGTCTGGATCTTCTGCGCATCCCACGGCACCTGGGCGCCTTTGGTCGCCTCGTCGACCCGCAGCCGCACCCGATCGAACACCTCCGGCAGCGCCAGGCCGCCGCTGCGGATCATCTCCGCCAGCGATTGCGCGTAAATGCCGTAGGTGCCGCTCTCGTTCGGCGCCACCGTGCCGGGCGCTGCGTTGAAGGCGACCAGCATGTTGTTGTCGGGCTCGACCAGAGCGAGCCCGCCGGCGAGCGGCCGCCCGCCTTCGATGAAGGGCTGCTGGCGTGCGGCGTCGAGCACGACGATGCTCGCCTTCAGCGGGATCGCCGCGAGCTGCCGCAGATAGTCGCTGATCCGCAAGCCCTCGATCGGGATGTCGGTGTCATGCGCGATCGTCGAGTCGACAGGGATGAAATAGTTTTCCCCCGCCAGCTGCACGCCGTAACCGGCGAGATAGATCATCGCGACCGTGTTGTTGTCCGAAGACTGCGCCTTCTGCATGAAGTCGCGAAAGCTCTTGCGCAAGGTGTCGCCGTCGAGATCGCGGGCGCCGATCACGTCGAAGCCTGCCGCCTGCAGGGTCTGTGCGATCAGCCCGGCATCGTTGGCGGCGGTGGCGAGCGGTCCCTTGGCATAGGATCCATTGCCGATCACGAGCGCAATGCGCTTTTCCTGGGCGGATTGCTGCGCGGCTGCCGGCACGAGCTGCATGGCCATGCCCAACAACAGGCAGATGGCGGCGAATGACAACGTCCTGAATGACAAGGTCCTGGCCAATCGCATGGGGCCCTCCAACTCTTTAACAAACATACGCGCGCGATTCAGCGATCTGTCAGCTGAACCGCAGTTGAACAGAGAGGTTCCCCGCGACCTTTCGGGTGCACCGCAACGGTCTCAGTGACAGGCCTGAGCCGCCCGAAGCGATGTCCGTCCTCTTTTGGCGGCGCCGAGCGGGGAGCACCGGCCGAGAGCGCCGCCATGGAGACATTATAGCGTCTGCACGTCGACCACGCCGGTGACTGCTTTGATCGCGCCAGCAATTTGTGGCGAAACCTTGAAGCGTCCGGGCAGCTTCATCTCCACCTCTGTCTCGATGTCGAGCATCATCACCAGCGAGACCTCCCCCTCCCCGGCCGCCGTACGCGGCGCCAGCGGCGGTGCGGCGCCTTTCGCGTTCGCGCCGTTGCCATTGCTGGTCGGGGCCTCCGGCCCCTGCAGCCGCCGCACGATGGACTCCAGTGGCTTGGTATCGCGCAGGAAGATGCGCAAGCCGCGCTGGGTCTTGGCCGCGGCGTCATCGAGCGGCTCGGCATGCAGCACACGGGCGCGAACATCTTCGCCCTGCAGTTCGGCGCCGAGTTGCAGCAGTACCGCCGCGCCGGGCTCCAGCACGTCGCGATATTGCGCGAGCCCTTCCGAGAACAGCACCGCCTCGAAATGGCCGGTCGGGTCGGACAGGCCCATGATGCCCATCTTGTTGCCGGTCTTGGTGCGCCGCTCCATCCGCGAGACCACCGTGGCGGCCACCTTGCCGGCCGTGGCACCGGTCTTTACGGCGCGCGAGAACTCCGCCCAGCTCTGCACCCGCAGCCGCTTCAGCGCGGTCGCGTAGTCATCGAGCGGATGGCCCGACAGGAAGAAGCCGATCGCGTCATATTCGCGGCGCAGGCGTTCGGCCGGCAGCCAGTTCTCGACATTCGGCAACACGATGGTCGGCGCATCGGCGGCATTGCCGAACATGTCGTTCTGGCCCGAGGTCTCCGCTTCATGGGCCCGCTGGCAGGCGGCAACGATCGCATCAGCACCGGCAAACACCCGCGCGCGGTTCTTGTCGAGCACGTCGAACGCGCCCGCGGCCGCGAGACTCTCGATGATGCGCTTGTTGATGGCACGCGGATTGACCCGCGCCGCAAAGTCCGCAAGCGAGGTGAACGGGCCGCCCTTGTTGCGGGCCTCGACGATCAGCTCGATCGCCTGAGGCCCGACTCCCTTAAGCGCGGCGAGCGCATAATAGATCGTGTTGGGGCTGACCTCGAAGGTCGGGCCCGACCGGTTGATCGAGGGCGGCTCGACCTTGATACCGAGGCGCTGCGCCTCTGCGCGAAACTCGGACAGCTTGTCGGTGTTGTTGAGATCGAGCGTCATCGACGCCGCGATGAACTCGACCGGATAATGCGCCTTCATATAGGCGGTGTGATAGGACACTAGCGCATACGCCGCGGCGTGCGACTTGTTGAAGCCGTAGTCGGCGAACTTGGCCAGCAGGTCGAAGATCGTGTCGGCCTGGTTCTTCGGCACGCCGTTCTTGGTCGCGCCCTCGACGAAGCGGACGCGCTGCTTGTCCATCTCGGCGCGGATCTTCTTGCCCATGGCGCGGCGCAACAGGTCGGCTTCGCCGAGCGAATAGCCGCTCATCTGCTGCGCGATCTGCATCACCTGCTCCTGGTAGATGATGACGCCGAACGTCTCTTTCAGCATCGGCTCCAGCAGCGGATGCAGATATTCCGGCTCCTCCTCGCCATGCTTGCGCGCGCAATAGGTCGGGATGTTCGCCATCGGGCCCGGCCGGTACAGCGCGACCAGCGCGATGATGTCCTCGAATCGGTCGGGCCGCATGTCGATCAGCGCCCGCCGCATGCCCTGACTTTCAACCTGGAACACGCCAACCACGTCGCCGCGGGCCAGCATCTGATAGCTTTCCGCGTCGTCGATCGGCAATGTCGCGAGATCGACGTGGATGTCGCGCTGCTTCAACAGCTTCACCGCGACATCGAGCACGGTCAGCGTCTTGAGGCCGAGAAAGTCGAACTTCACGAGCCCAGCCGGCTCGACCCATTTCATGTTGAACTGGGTCACCGGCATGTCGGACTTCGGATCGCGATAGAGCGGCACCAGCTCGCTCAACGGGCGATCGCCGATCACGATGCCCGCCGCGTGGGTCGAGGCATGGCGCGTCAGGCCTTCGAGGCGCATCGCGATGTCGAAGGCGCGCGCCACCACCGGGTCCTCGTCGCGGAAGGCCTGCAGCTTCGGCTCGCCTTCGATGGCCGCCGCCAAAGTGATGGGCGCCGCCGGATTCTGCGGCACCAGCTTGGTCAGCTTGTCGACCTGGCCATACGGCATCTGCAGCACGCGGCCGACGTCGCGCAGCACGCCGCGCGCCTGCAGCGTACCGAAGGTGATGATCTGCGCCACCTGGTCGCGGCCGTAGCGCTGCTGCACATAGGAGATCACCTCGCCGCGGCGGTCCTGGCAGAAGTCGATGTCGAAGTCCGGCATCGAGACGCGCTCGGGATTGAGGAAGCGCTCGAACAGCAGCGCGAATCGCATCGGATCGAGATCGGTGATGGTCAGCACCCAGGCGACCAGCGAGCCTGCGCCGGAGCCGCGGCCCGGCCCCACCGGAATGCCGTGCGCCTTGGCCCATTTGATGAAGTCGGACACGATCAGGAAGTAGCCCGCATATTTCATGCGGGTGATGACGTCGAGCTCGAAGGCGAGTCGCTTCTGATAGTCCTCCTCCGTCATGCCCGGTGCGAGGCCGTGAACCTTCAGACGGCGTTCCAGCCCCTCTTCCGCCTGCCGCTTCAGTTCGGCCGCCTCCGCGCTGGCGGCATCCGCCGCGTCGGTCCCGGCGCCGACGGTGAACAGCGGCAGGATAGGCTTTCGCGTCCGCGGCCGGAACGAGCAGCGCTCGGCGATCTCGACCGTGGACGCCAGGGCTTCCGGAATGTCGGCGAACAGCACCGCCATTTCCGCACGGGTCTTGAAGCGGTGGTCGGAGGTGAGCTGCTCGCGCTCGGTGTCGGCAATCAAGTGCCCGCCGGCGATGCACAGCAGCGCATCGTGGGCCTCGTAATCCTCAGCCGCTGCGAAATAAGGCTCGTTGGTCGCGACCAGCGGCAGGCCCTTGGCATAGGCGATATCGATCAGCCCGCTCTCGACACGGCGCTCCTTTTCCATGCCGTGGCGCTGCAATTCGATGTAGAGCCGATCGCCGAACAGACTCGCCAGCCGCTCGCAGCGTTGTGCGGCCAGCGCAGCATGGTCATGTTGAAGCGCGAGCGAGATCGGCCCGTCAGGTCCGCCGGTGAGCGCGATCAGGCCTTCGTGATTGTCTTGCAGCCAGTCGAACTTGATATGCGGCGCCTGGTGCGTCGGCGTCTCCAGGAACGCGCGCGAATTCAGCCGCATCAGGTGGCGATAGCCCTCCTCGCGGGCCGCGAGCAGAACGATTCGCGCCGGCGTGACGATCGCGGCCGCACTGCGCGCATTCGGGTCGACATCGCCGAAATCGATCGCAAGCTCGCAGCCGATGATCGGCTGGATGCCATAGCCCGCCAGCTTTTCGGAGAATTCCAGCGCACCGAACATGTTGTCGGTGTCGGTCAAGGCCAGCGCCGGCTGGCGGTCGGCCTTGGCGAGTTCGCTGAGCTTGGCGATCTTGATCGAGCCCTTCAGCAGCGAATAGGCGGAATGGACGTGGAGATGGACGAATCCAGCGCTGGACATGCTCGCCTTGCGGTTTGCGGGATCATGCGGTGAAGGGGCGAGCCCGCCGTCGACATCCATGCGCCAACCAGCCGACTCGCTCCTCTATGATATCGGAGACTCGCTCCGAGAGTCCGACTCCCGTCCGCGACCGATCCCCATTGTCCCCAGCAGCGAATCGCTCGCCCGGTCCCGCGACGAAAATCAAAGCTGCGGAATGATTTGCGCCCACAGCGCGATCATCCCGACGAACAGTGCAATCGACGCCAATGCGGCGGCTTCTTCGACGAAAACCTTCAGCATGAGAGCCTCCTTGACCTAGAACATAGGAAGAACATTGTTCCTTTTTTGTTCTTTGGTCAAGCCAGCGTGGTCGTGCCGCTGCCACGCTCCTGCAGGCGTGGTTAATGTCTCAGGTCGCAGCAAAGAAAAACCCCGGCGCTTGCGCGTCGGGGTTCTTTTGATCCGCCGTTTGATATCGGGAGAATCAGTACTTGGCGATGATCGGACCGCCGAACCTGTAGTTCAGGCGGGCGGTGAAGAGGTCGGCGTCCTGCTTGATGCTGTCGGAACCGAACGCACCGAAGCTGACTGTCTGCCGATCCAGGAAGATGTGATCGTATTCGGCGCCAACCGACCAGTTCGGCGCGAAGCCGTACTCGAAGCCGGCCCCGACGGTGCCGCCCCAGCGCGTGTTGCTGGTGGACGCGAGGTTCGCACCGGTCACGCTGGAGAAGATATCGTACTTGTTGTCGACAACCGCCGCACCGCCCTTGGCGTAGAGCAGCACGTTGTTCCAGGCATAACCGATCTGACCGGTGAACAGGCCGAACGCGTCGGTTTTGGTGCGATTCCGAGTCGCGAACAGTGCGCTCAGATGATCGCCCGAGAAATCAGCCCAGTTGCCCTGCGCCTCGACGCCGAACACGATCGGACCGGTCTGCCAGCGATAGCCGATCTGGCCACCGACAGTGCCGCCCGACGCGTCGTTCGAGCCCTCACGGCCGCCCCCGACCAGATCCCAGGTGTTGTGGGTCCAGCCGCCACCGCCGTTGAGACCGATGTAGAAGCCGCTCCAATCGTAGATCGCAGCAGCCACCATCGGCGGCGCCTTGGTGTACGGACGCGCGGCGAGATCGGCGGCCATGGCCGGCGAACCGAGCGCCACAAGCGCGGTCGTAATCAAAAGAAGTTTCTTCATCTCTCAGTCCAGTTTTGGTCTCAAGGCCCCCAGGCCTTCGCCTCGTCTTAGCAAGCTCGGCCACAATTGCTGTAGCGCGCGGGACACAGGTCGGACTGAAAGGCTGACGAAATTACACCGAATTCACGTGATCTCACAATGAGTTGATGGAACCCGCGTGACATGAAAGATACGTCGCCCGCGATCCCGCCGGGACATTCGTTTTGACCTTGCATGTTCCGCGAACATCCGGTTCCAAGTGGCGCGACGCGTGGTCCATGGAGAATCTCCCCAGATGCGTAATGCACTCTTCGCAGCCCTTGCTGCCGGCGGTTTGCTGGCGGTCGCCAACGCGCCGGCCCATGCGGTCGGTATCCGGCACCCGTTCTGCATCCAGGGCGACGAATATCCGGGCTTGAGCAATTGCAGCTTCGATACCTACGACCAATGCTTGGCCACCGCGTCCGGTCGCCGACTCTACTGCATCGCTAATCCTTATTTCGCGGGTGTCAGTGACGACCCGCGGGCGACGCCTTACCCGTATCCGCAGAGGCAGCGGATTCGGCAGCGTCCGCCCCGCCCGAATCCATTCGCGCCGCTTCCGAACCCCTTCGTGTTCGAGGAGGACTGAGCGATTCGCAGCCCAGGCAGCGGCGCGACCACGCCTGTCGGAGTCGGCAGTCGAACGATGCGTAAGCTTGCGCTGAAACTGCTGGCGTCAGCCGCGCTGCTCACGGGCGGCGCAGGATATGCGCAGACCTATGATCCGAACTTTCCGGTCTGCCTGCACACGTATGGCCCGAACGGCTATATCGACTGCCGTTTTCGATCACTCGAGCAGTGCAAGTTCAATGCGGTCGGCCGCCCAGCCGACTGCGAACTCAATCCCTATTTCACGACGACGGCGCCCGCTCGGCGCCGCCATGATCGGCGATAACATTGAGGTGGCTCGCCCCGGCACTTGCAGCCGGGGGTGGCCAGCCTATCGGGGTGGCTAACGGAACATGCCCATTCCGAAGCCGGGGCCAAACTTGTAGTTCACTCGCACCAGCCCGATGTCGACATCCCCGTTGATGTTACGCTGCATTTGCACTGCGCCGGCCGCGTTGGTGAAGTTCAAGGTCTTGTTGCCGAGGAAGATATGGTCGTATTCGACGCCGACCGTCCAGTTCGGCGCAAAGCCGTATTCGAGGCCAGCACCGACCGTTCCGCCCCAGCGCGTTGTATTGGCCTTGTCCAGCATCGCGCCGGTGGCCGTGTTGAACGTGTCGTATTTGTCGCCGACAACCGCCGCACCACCCTTCACATAACCGAGCACGTTGTTGAAGGCGTAACCGACCTGGCCCGTGAACAGGCCAAAGGCGTTGGTGCGTGAGCGGTCGCTGACGTTCGGAAGTATCAGGTTGCGATTGGTGCCTTTGAAGTCCGCCCAGTCCCCCTGAGCCTCGAGGCCGAACACCCAGTTCGTCAACTGATAGCGATAGCCGATCTGGCCGCCAACCGCCGCCCCGCCGCCACCGCTGCAGCCCTCGCGATTCATCGCCGGATTGACGGCGACGCCGGCATTCTGCAGGAGATTCCAGCAATTGCGGCTGGAGCCGCCACCGGCGTTGATACCGCCGTAGAAGCCGCTCCAATCATACACCGCCTCCACGACGGCCGGGGGAGCCTTGGTGTAGGCGCGCCCCTTGACTGGAAGGTCGGCAGCGACCGCGGACGCCGACGCCACAGCGCCAAGCGACACGGTTGCAAGAAAGAGCTTCTTCATTGTCGAACTCCGTACATTCGATCCAAAGTCCCCAAACCCTGGTCTCTCAACTATCAGCGCGCCCGTAACGCCGGCAGAACCAAGCTCACGCGATCAGCACTCCGCGGAAGAATTGATCTGCGTTTCCGGCTTTTCTGGGATTCGCAGAATCCCTCTAAATTGCGGGGGTTGCATGCGCTGTGATGCAAAAGCCGCACTCATGTGTGAAGGACTCGTGGCGCACGCCTTTCGTCGGTCACATTGCATGGCCGCGATCAAACATATTGCACCACGATGTCGGCACGATCGCGTCTCAATCATGGACGCGCTTGACGTCGATACGGCTTGCTTGTGAGGCAACTACATCTGCGTATCGTAGATGGTGAGCTTGAGTGCGGGATCATCATTGGCTTGGAAGCTTGCATATTGCAGCCGCAAGCGTCCCTTCTTTGGATGCTCGAGTAATTTCTGTCCCGCGGCAGGCCCGCGAACATCATGGGCGGCCCAAAAGCTCTGGAATTCGCGGCTGCCGCGATTGAGCCGATCGATGAGATCGACGAAAGCGGGATCGCCGGCCCACAAATCATGCGTGGCGCGGAATTGCGCGACCATGCGCCTCGCCTGCTCCTTCCAGCCCGCGCCAAACAGTTTTCGCGCATGTGGGGTGCAGAGCACCAGGAGCAACGTGTTGCGCTCCGGCTCGGCAAGCCCTGAGAAACCGAAGATCTCGTCGGCTGCCGCATTCCATGCCAGCACGTCCCAGCGCCGCCCGGTGATGTAGGCCGGCTGATTGAGGCCCTCCACCAGCTTGCGCAAATGCACAGGCACGTCTTCGCGCACGAACGGCTTGCGGTCGGCGTCGCGCACCAGCGCCTTGAGATGCGCATGCTCGGCCTTGGATAGCCGCAATGCGCGCGCCAGCGCTTCGATAGTCGATGCCGACGGGTTCACGCTGCGGCCCTGCTCCAGCCGGATGTACCAGTCGACGCCGATCCCGGCGAGCTCAGCCACTTCCTCGCGCCGCAGGCCCGCGGTGCGGCGCCGCCGTCCGGCCGCGAGCCCGACCGCCTTCGGCGTCAGCTTTTCACGCCGTGAGCGCAGGAAATTGCCGAATTCGGCCCGACGCGGATCATTCATCTCTTTGCTCCCGATGACCCATGGTCGAACCAAGCCCGCAAGGCTGGGTCCATATAGTCCTAGGATAATACCAGGCCTTCTTGGCTGCAGCATATCCCGGCATGGTCGTGTGTACCATCCAAGACGGAGGACATGATGAAAGCTGCCGTATTAAGAGCGTTTGGCTCGCCGCTCGCGATCGAAACCGTTCCCGATCCCGTGCTGGGCACAGGCGAGATCGTGGTCGACGTCGTGGCGACCGGCGTATTGTCCTACGCCAATGAGGTCTTTAGCGGTGAACGCAACTATCAGCTCGAACTGCCGGTGGTTCCAGGTCCCGGATGCATCGGCCGTGTGAGCGCGGTCGGCCCCGACGCAACGCATCTGAAGATCGGCGACTGGGTATTCTGCGATCCGACCATTCGTTCCCGCGACAACGCCATCGCGCCCGACATCACGCTGCAGGGCTGGAGCGCCCGCGGTCCAGGCGCATTGAAGCTGCAGCGTCATTTCGGCGACGGCGCCTTCGCGGAAAAGGTGCTGGTGCCCACTGAGAACGCCAAACCCATCGGCGAGATCAGCGAGAGTGACGCCGCGCGTTGGTGCGCAATCAACACCCTGCTCGTGCCCTATGGCGGCTTTCTCGCCGCCAATCTGCAAGCAGGCGAAACCGTGCTGGTGAGCGGCGCCACCGGCAATTTCGGCAGCGCAGCCGTAGCCGTCGCGCTCGCCATGGGCGCCGCCTGTGTCGTTGCGCCCGGTCGCAATGAGGCCGTCCTCGCGGACCTGGAGAGCCGTTTCGGCGACCGCGTGCGTACCGTCAGGCTCTCAGGCCATGAGGATGACGATCGCGAGCGGATGAAGCGTGTGGCGCCCGGACCGATCGATTGCGTGCTCGACATCATGCCGCCGTCAGTGGCGACGAGCGTCGTGCGGGCGGCAATCATGACCGTGCGCCCATACGGCCGCGCCGTGCTGATGGGCGGCGTCGGCATGCTCGGTGGCGCCGGGCTCGACCTGCCCTATCCGTGGATCATGCGCAATTGCGTCACCATCCATGGCGTCTGGATGTATCCGCCGGATGCGACCATCAAGCTGGTGGGATTGGTCCGTGGCGGTCTGCTGCGTCTCGACCATTCGGACGTGACGACGTTCGATCTCGCGCACGCCAACGAAGCCGTCGCGCATGCCGCGGCACATGCGGGTCCGTTCAGGATGACTGTGATCAAGCCGTAGCAATTAGTCCAGTTCGACCACCTTGCCGCCGACGATCGAGACGCGGCGGTCCATGCGGCCGGCGAGCTCCATGTTGTGGGTCGCGATCAGCATCGCGACCCGCGTCGCCTTGATCAGCTGCATCAGGGCGTGAAACACGTGGTCGGCGGTGGCGGGATCAAGATTGCCGGTGGGCTCGTCCGCCAGCAAGGCCCGCGGGGCGTTTGCGACCGCGCGTGCAATCGCCACGCGCTGCTGCTCGCCGCCGGACAGCTCAGCCGGACGATGCTTGATGCGTTCGCCGAGCCCGAGATAGGCCAAAATCTCGGTGGCGCGCTTCACGGTCTCCGTCCGCTTCAGGCCGCGGATCATCTGCGGCAGCATCACGTTCTCAAGCGCCGTGAATTCCGGCAGCAGCCGGTGCGACTGATAGACGAAGCCGATATCGGTGCGCCGAAGCTGGGTGCGCTCGATGTCGGTCAATTGCGAGGTCGGCGCGCCCGCAACGTAGACCTCGCCCTGGTCCGGGCTCTCCAGCAGTCCCGCGATATGGAGCAGCGTCGACTTGCCCGAGCCTGACGGCGCAACCAGCGCGACCGATTGTCCGGCCCACAGCGCGAGCTTGGCGCCGTCCAGAATGGTCAGCGGCACCTCTCCCTGCATGTACTGGCGCTTGATCTCGTGCAGATAGATGACCGGGACATCCTGCGCCCCCTCTTCAGCCATCGACGCCTCACTCGTAGCGGAGCGCATCGACCGGATCTAACCGTGCGGCGCGCCAGGATGGATAGAGGGTGGCCAGAAACGACAAGGTCAACGCCATGATCACGACGGCTGCGGTCTCGCCGAAATCCACCTCGGCCGGCAGTTTGGAAAGGAAGTAGAGCGTCGGATCGAACAGTTCGGTGGCCGTGAGCCACGACAGGAACTGCCGGATCGCCTCGATATTCGCGCAGATCAGAAGTCCCACCATGAACCCGGTCAGGGTCCCGACCACGCCGATCGAGGCGCCGGTGATCAGGAAGATCCGCATGATCGAGCCTTGCGAGGCCCCCATGGTGCGCAGAATGGCGATATCCTGGCCCTTGTCCTTCACCAGCATGATCAGGCCGGAGACGATGTTCAGCGCGGCGACCAGCACGATCAAAGTGAGGATCAGGAACATCACGTTGCGCTCGACCTGAAGCGCGTTGAAGAAGGTCGAATTGCGCTGCCGCCAATCGACCAGGAACACCGGCCGCCCTGCAGCCTCGGTCACGGTCTTGCGAAACGCCTCGATGCGATCGGGATTGCTGGTGAAGACCTCGATCGCCGTCACGTCGTTGTTGCGGTTGAAATAGGCCTGCGCCTCGGTCAGCGGCATGAAGACGAAACCGGAATCGTATTCCGACATGCCGATTTCGAACACGGCTGCGATCCGGTAGGGCTTGATGCGCGGCGTGGTGCCCATCGGGGTCACCGCGCCCTTCGGCGACACCAGCGTGATCATGTCGCCGGCGTGCAGCGAGAGCTGGTCAGCCAGACGCCGGCCGATCGCGACGCCCTGGCCCTCATCGAAATTTTCCAGCGAGCCCTGCTTGATGTTCTTGGCGATTGAAGGGAGGTTGGCGAGGTCCTGGGCTCGGATGCCGCGGATGAACACGCCCGCCGCGTTGAACGGCGATGAGCCGAGGCCCTGCCCGTCGACCACAGGCACCGCGAGGCGGATGCCCTGAACCTGGCTGATGCGCTCGGACACGTCCTTCCAATCGGTGAGCGGCGATTCAAGCGGCTGCACCAGCAGGTGGCCGTTGAGACCGAGGATCTTGTCCAGCAGTTCCTTGCGGAAGCCGTTCATGACCGCCATCACGATGATCAGCGTGGCGACCCCCAGCATGATGCCGAGGAACGAGAAGCCCGCGATCACCGAGATGAAGCCTTCGCGCCGCCGCGCGCGCAAATACCGCCCCGACAGCATCCATTCGAATGGCGCAAAGGGTGGTGTCTGCGAGAGTTCGGTCATGGTGGCATCCATTGCTCGATAATCCCATGATTCGGGCCAATTGTGGCTGGATTGGCCGGATTGTCGGAGCTCGCTGGTGGATATCCCCCTCGAAGCGGGGAGATCAGCCGGTCAGCCGCGCCACAACGTCAGCCGGCGACATCATCTCGCGCGCGCCGTCAGCGCGCGTCTTGACCTCCACCTTGCCCTCGGCAAGGCTCTTCGGCCCAACCATGATCTGCCAGGGAATGCCGATCAGATCGGCGGTCGCGAATTTGGCGCCGGCGCGCTGCTCGGTGTCGTCATAGAGCACGTCGACGCCCTTGGCCTGGAGCTCCCGATAGAGCTGCTCGCAAGCCGCATCGGTGTCGCTGCCGCCCTGCTTGAGATTCATGATCACAGCCCGGAACGGCGCCACCGCCTCCGGCCATTTGATGCCGGCCTCGTCGTGGCAGGCCTCGATGATCGCACCCGCGAGGCGCGACACGCCGACACCATAGGAACCGCCATGGATCGGCACCTCGGCGCCGTCGGGCCCGGCCACCAGCGCCTGCATCGCCTGCGAATACTTGGTGCCGAAATAGAAGATCTGGCCGACCTCGATGCCGCGGGTGTGGACGCGGCGCTCCTCCGGCACCTCGTTTTCGAAGCGCGCGGCGTCGTGCACGTCCTCGGTGGCGGCATAGAGCGAGGTCCACTGCTTGATGATCGGCGTCAGATCGCCGTCATAATCGACGTCCGCCGGCGGGATCGGCAGGTCGAGCACGTTGCGGTCGCAATAGACGCCGGACTCGCCGGTCTCGGCGAGCACGATGAATTCATGGCTGAGGTCGCCGCCGATCGGCCCGGTCTCGGCACGCATCGGAATGCCCTTCAGTCCCATCCGCGCGAACGTGCGCAAATAGGCCACGAACATCTTGTTGTAGGCGCGCCGCGCGCCGGCCTCGTCGAGATCGAAGGAATAGGCATCCTTCATCAGGAATTCGCGGCCGCGCATCACGCCGAAGCGCGGACGCTGCTCGTCGCGGAATTTCCATTGAATGTGATAGAGATTGAGCGGCAGGCTCCGGTAAGACTTCACGTAAGCGCGGAAGATCTCGGTGATCATTTCCTCGTTGGTCGGCCCGTACAGGAGCTCGCGCTTGTGGCGGTCGCTGATGCGCAGCATCTCCGGACCGTAGGCATCGTAACGCCCGCTCTCGCGCCAGAGATCGGCGAGCTGTAGCGTCGGCATCAACAGTTCCAGCGCGCCGGCGCGGTTCTGTTCCTCGCGCACGATCTGCTCGATCTTCTTCAAGACCTTGAAGCCGAGCGGCAGCCAGGCATAGATGCCGGCCGCCTCCTGCCGCAGCATGCCGGCCCGCAGCATCAGCCGGTGCGAGACGATTTCCGCTTCCTTCGGATTCTCTTTCAGGATGGGCAGGAAGAACCGCGTCAAACGCATGAGATGAAGCCTTGAAGATTCGCTTTTGGCCCGGGCAGTCAAACCGGATCACGCGGCAAAACACAAGGCCACACTCAAGAAAAAGCAGCTAAACTGCCGGATTTTCAATCATTTTACCGGTTTGGCTGAGACGGAGGTTCAATTCAGGACTGGCAATGCCGCACCCCGGGCACGGATCAATGGTGCGCACCCGCTGCCAATTGCTCGGCAGACCACTTGTCCAGCTCGGCAAGATCGGCCGAGCCCTCAATTGTGGAGATCGCGCCATCGCGGCCGATCAGCATGGTGCGCGGAATGTCGCCCTGCCATGACGGATCGATCTCGAAGCGCAAACGTTCGGCATAGCCGTCGTTGAAGATGAAGTTCTCGGCCGCAGACAGGCCCGCTCTGTCGAGCGTGGCTTGCGTTGCGGCCGGCAGGTCCGGAACAAGATCGGCGCTGACGGTCACCACGTCGATGCGGGGATGCGCCTTCATGAACTCGCCGAGTTGCGGCAGCTCCACCTTGCACGGCCCGCAGGTGACGCCCCAGAAATGCACCAGCGTGGGACGTCCTGCATGCGCGCGCAACACCTCGCGCCAGCTGCCGCGCTCGAACGGCTTCAACGGCGAGGTTGCGGCGAAGATGGCGGACAGGCCGAGCATCAACCCGGCCAGCGCGACGATGCCGAGATGGACGCGTCTCACGATTGATCTCCGATAAGCTGGAATCGATAGCCGTCCGCCTTGGTCATCCAGGACAGATAGATGTGCTCGCCGTCCGCGACGAGCAGCGGATGATCCGACGCGTCCTTGGTGCTGGCGACGGCGCTCGGCTTCGACCACGTGTCGCCGTCGTCGCGAGATTGCATGACCATGACGGTCGTGGTCTCGCCATCAAACTCCTTCCACGCCAGCGTGGCTACGGCCTTGGTCGACAGGACATAAGGCCGCGTCGGATTTCTTTCCGCCTGTCCGATCGGGATCGGCGCGGAGAAGGTGTGGCCGCCATCGCGTGAGTGGGCGTAGAACAATCCCTTGCGCGTCTTGCCGTTGGTGTACCAGGCGACGTGATAGGCGCCAGTCGGCGAGACCGCGAGGCTCGGTCCGTGATGCGGACAGGCCTTGATCTGCCAGTCATCCTCGCTGACGCGGTAGACTTCCCCGGGCGTCGCAAGATCGTTGAAGGTCACGATGGCATGATCGCGCACGCCGCCATCGAAGATGTTGCGGAACACCACCACCGGCCGGCCCGGGCCGGCAAAGGCGAGGCCGAGCCGGCAGCATTCGCAGGTGTTGTCCTGAGCGAGCTTGGCCTCGGTGTAGCTCGCGCCGCCATCGCGCGATGACGCGAAGAACAGCCCTGCCCCGTCATAGGCCTTGCCCGCCTCCTTGGCGGGGACGCGGTTGCGCTTGTCGAGCCAGGCTGCAAACAACGTCCCGTCCTCATCGAGCGCCAGTGCCTGGAAACGCTGGCTCTCGGTGTTGGCGGTGATCGGCTTCACCGGCGCGAACGTCTTACCGCCATCATCGGAGCGCGTGTAAAGCACCTCGCCGTTGAAGGCCTGATCGCGGAAGGTCGCGAACGCCACCGCAATGCCGCCCTTGCGGTCGACCACGACCGCCGGACGAGCATCCGGTCCCCAGTCGAGATTGAGCTTTTGCGTCGTCACTGGCACCGGCTGCGAGAACGTCCGGCCGGCATCTTGAGAGTTCGCGACCGAGACAAGCCCGCCCGCCATCCAGGTCAGCCATAGCGTCCCATCGGCGGCGAAAAACGGCGTCACCTTGGTCGCGCATCTCAACTCCGTCCCCTCGCAGGCCGCCTCAGAAGCATGCTGGTGGCTCATCTGCGCCTCGGCGGGCGATTGCAGCGCGGCTGCGAAGGCAACCGCGAGACCGGCGCCGACAATCGATCGGATCATTGCAAGCGTCCTCATTTGAATGCCACCTTCATGCCGGCCACGAAGGCGCGGGGCGAGCCCGCGTAAATCGAGTTGGTCGTATTGGCGAGAACGCTCGCCGGGTTCTGCACCCCGGCTCCGGTCACGGAATCCGAGATGTTGTTCGCCGAAGCGACATAGGTATGGTCGAACAGGTTCCTGACCTCAAAGAACAGGTTGAGCGTCTTGAACGTGTCGGAGGGCAGCTCGGTCTTGTAGTGAATATTGAGATTGACCAGTTCGTAACCCGGTGCCTTCAGCAAATTCGCATTGTCCATGTAGAAGGCGTCTTTCCACTGCACCTCGACGAAGGCGCCAAGCCCCGCAAACCGGCCCGTCTCCTGGTCATAACCGAGCAGTGCGGTCAGCTCGTTCGGCGAGATGCCGGGGATCTTGTTGCCGATGCGGTTGAAGCTGAACACGGTCGCGCCGCTCGCGAGGTTCTCCGTATATTCCGTGTAGATCTCGTCAAGGTAGGTATAGGCTGCCGTGAACTGCCAGCCGGGAGAGAACTTCCAGTCGGCAGCGAGCTCGAAGCCGCGATGCTCCGACCGAGGTGCGTTGAATGAGTAGGTCACGCCAGAGATGGCGGTTGCCTGATTGACGATCTCGTTGCGGAAGAACTCGTAGAATCCGGTGGCACTGAGCGTCAGCGTGCGGTTCGGCGTCCAGTCGACGCCGAGATCGTAGCCGAGATTGGTCTGTGCATTCAGACCCGTGTTGTTGCCGGAGGCGCCGTTCGGCAGCACGAACAAATTGGAGACCTGCGGCGTTCCGTAGCCGGTCGCGACGCGGGCGCGCAGCAGCCAGTCGCTGTCGACCTTGTAGAGCAGCGAAAGCTCCGGCGCGGTGTTCTGGAAGGCGCGGTCTGCCGAGGTCAGCGCCGTGCTCGCGACACCGGCCAGGCCCGAATAGGTGTAGGCGGTATTCGTCCCTCTGAGATGCGTGGTCTCCCAACCCACCCCAGCAACGGCGGTCAACGCCGATGTCAGCTTGAGTTCTTCACGGGCGCGCAGACCGTAGTTCATGGTGACGCTGAACAGGTTGCTCGAGAGACGGCCGAGCGTCGCATTCCCGCCGGGCATCACGTTGCGGGTATCGCCGGATGAGACCAGCGTATTGTAGAAGGCCCCGAAAAACGAGGTTGATTCCAGGCCGAAGATCTCACCGCGCTTGGTGATGTCGCTCATGTAGTTGTAGGACGGATAGTCCCCGATCGCACTGGTCGATCCAGTCGGCTGACTGATGTTGCGATCGTCGAACACGAACTGATTGCGCCAGGTCATCGTGTTGTCAAAATCGTGCTCCCAACGGCCACCGACGATGGTGCGGCGATCGTTACGGCCAAGCCCGGCCTGGAGCGCCGTCTCCGTATCGGTGCCGCCAGCCGCGTTGAACCCGTTGTTGAACAGCTTGACGGTGCCGCAGCCCGCGGCCAGCGACGTCCCGTTGGTGCAGCCCAGCTGGTACGGATTCTGATAATACTGGTTCAACGACGAGCGGATCGGCAGCCGGGCGGCCAGATCATTGTTGATGATCTTGACCGTGAAACGATCGTCCGGCGTGGCGCGATAGGTCCCCAGGAAATTGACAGTCTGGGTGTTGAACCAGCCGTTGCCGAGAAAGCCGTCGCCTCGCGCGTCGCTGGCAAACAGCGAGGCTTCGAAATTGCCGACCTTCTTCCCTGCGGTGAGATAGTTGCTGAGATAGCCGAAGCTGCCGCCCTCGCTGCCGATCTCGACGCCGTCGATGGTCCCGCCCGGACGGGTGCGGAAATTGATCGCGCCGCCGGTAGCGTAGTTGCCATACAGCGCCGAGGACGGCCCTCGGATCACGTCGACTGCGCCATAGGCATGCGGGTCGATCAGATCGGTCCGCGACAGGCCGTCGGGCTGCGTGACGGGAAAGCCGTCATCGAACACGACGATGTTGCGGATTGCGAAGCCGTTACGCGCATTCGATCCGCGGATCGAGATACCAAAGTCGCGCGGGCCGTTGCCCTGCTTCAGTGAAATGCCGGGACTATCCCGCAGGATGTCGTTCACCGAGAACACCGGCCTGTCCTCGAACCGGCTTCGGTCGATCGTGGTCGCAGTCTGGCCAGTCGGGGCCTGATCGATCCTGGCCCGCGCCTCGCCCGCAGTCCCCCGCCCCGTCTCGGGTTGGGCCTGCGCAGGGCCGGAACCAGCGGCGAGTTGGGCCGCCGTGGAGCGACGCGCAACAGCCGGCTGCGCGGGCAGGCTTTGCTTGCGGACGGCACGGTGCGCCGTTGTGCGCGGCGCGTCGATCGTGACTGCCGGCAGTTCCTTGCTGTCCTCTGCGAACACTGCGGCCGGTTGCATCAGCACGAGCTCGACAGCAATCACGCTCGTCCCCGCGAGCGCATGACGACCAAACATGGTTGAATCTTCCCATTGCCGGCACGACGGCCGGTCTTCCTGAGATCAATGATTGACGAGATTGACGGCGCGGGCTGAGCCCGCACCGCCGACAACGATCAGATCAGGAAGGGGATGGGAGGTCCGCGCGCCTGGGCAATCGAGTTGGGCTTGCCATAGACAAGGCCGAGATCAGCCTCGCACCACGTAACCGGCGTCGTCTGGAGTCGTGGGGCAGCGGCAGCAGCCGCTGCAGGAACATCAAGCGCGCCGCCCGCATGCAGCACGCAGCACAGCAGACAATCGAGGTTGCAGGCATCGCGATCGCTGCCATGATCGGGCGCGGGCGATCCAGCATCGGTATGGCAGATCTCCGCGCGCCCAAGCGGATCGGCCATCGCAGCCGCCGCCATCCAGGACGCGCCAACGGGCGCGAGGACCTGCAGCAGCAGTGCAAGCAGCGCGATCGGCAGCAAACGCTCCATGGATGAGCGCAACGCGACGACACCACCTGCACGTCGACGGCGGCTGCCACAGGCAGCATCCAGCGCACGGGTGGTGACGTGGCATTTCATGGAGTCCTCCGCTCTCCGGAAGAGAACGGCCGAGCTACATCTTCATTCCCGAATGGTCCGGCATTTTCTTCATGTTCATCATGCTGCCGCCCTCGCCACCGGGCCCCTTCGCTCCAACGGCCTGAACATCGAGCGTGACCGCGACCTTGCCGGCCTTCTCGAACTCAAGTGTCAGCGGCAGCTTGTCGCCCTGCTTCAAGGGACTCTTGAGCTCCATCATCATCAGGTGATAGCCGCCCGGCGCGAGCGTCACCGTCTTGCCGGGCTCGATCGCAAGCCCCTGCTCCAGCGGACGCATCGTCATGACGCCGTTGGTGACCGCCATCTCGTGGATTTCGATCTTGCCGGCGATGTCACCGGACACTGCGACCAGCCGGTCCGGAGCGCTGCCCTTGTTCTCAATGGTGAGATAACCGCCTCCGACCTTGGCGCCGCCGGGCGTCGCCCGGCTCCAGGCCTGGCTGATCACGAGATCGCCGGCCTTGATGTCATCGGCGCGCGCGGTTGCGCTCAAGAGCAGCAGCACGCCGCACACAGCGGCGCCGAGCGAGCGGATCGTCAGAGTGAGAGGTTGCATGTCCAAATCCTTTCTTCGGTTCTCATGCAGTCAGATCATGAAATGAGCGGCCGGATGCAGGGTGCCGAGCGCCCCAACCAGCCCAAAAACGACAAGCGCAAGCATCAGCTCTGCGGCTGCGGTGCGCCTCAGCATCGCCGTGGCGCGCTCCGCCGCGGCCGTTGCGAGATGCGGCGTCAGCCAGATTCGATTGATCGCCGCCAACAGCAGCATCGCCGTAAACACGACGATCTTGACCGTGAGCAGCCGTCCGTACGCCGTGACAGCCATCGCCTGGATCGAGCCGACCAGAAGCCAGGTCTGGATCGCGCCCGACACGATCAAGACAGCGACGGCGATGATGCCGAGGGTCGAGAAGCGCCGCACCACCATGGTCTGCAGCGTCGCCGCACCCGATAGCTGTCGCGGCGCGGCCAGCAGCAGCACCAGCGCGAGCAAGCCACCGCTCCAGGCCGAGGCGGCCCAGAGGTGGAGGACATCGGCAGCAAGATGCAGGATGCCCGCATTGCCCGCGGTCGAACCGGCGTGCCCGGTCCAGGCAATGGCTCCGACAAGGCCGAGCGCGGCGGCAAGGCCGAGCCAGCGCAGCAATGCTGTGCGCTCCTGGACCAGAGAGGCGGCCAGTACGACGACGCAGATCGAACGCAGCTGCATGACGCTCCCGAACTGAGTAGCAGTCAGCACCGTCGACAACGTCTCCGGCGTAATCGCCTCATCGACCGAAAGCCCGCTCATCGATGCGGCCTCCAGCACCAGCCAGACCAGACCGCTCACGATTGCTGCCGCAAGCCCAAGCCAGACAATGATGCGGAGCTTTCGGTCGATCGGCATTGCCCGCGGCGTCGATCGCAACGCCGGCGCAAAAATCGCGGTGCGAAAGATCATGACGCCCGCCACGATCGCGCTCGCGGCAAAATGCGTCGCGCGCGCTGCGACCAAGGGACCATCAATCTCGACGCCAAACCAACTCATCGCGGCTTGCGCCTTCATTCCCCGACCTGGAAGGTGAAGTTGCCCTCGGTCGTATGGGTGTCGACCGACAACACATGCCAGTTGACGTGATAGAGACCGGCACCACCGCCGCGCAGCGACACCGACATCTGCTCCCCACTGACCCGGGTCTTGCCGCTGTCGACGCGCGCTCCGGCCGCATTGGTGACGGTGATCCTGCTGAAGGCGGGCTCGAGCTTCTGCGTAAACCACAAGGTCACCTCGCGTGGCGGCGTCGCGACCTTGTTGCCGACACGTGGTTCGGCATGGTCAAGCTCGGCATGCGCATCGGCCTTGCCGACGGTGGACAGCAGCGGGAGCATGGCGAGGACAAGCAATGAAGGACGGCGCATGATCAGTTCCCCCGTGCCGGGTTTGCGGGCGCCGTGATGTTGCCGAACAGCGGCCTGCCGATGCCGCGCGGATCGATATCGTCGAGATAGAAATGCAGTTGGGCGATCACGCCGACATTGCTGCCACTCTGCCGGTTGATCGGAATCAGGGCCTCCACACCGATCTGATACTGGTTGCCGACCCAGATCACGCCGGGATTGATGGTCCCGGTCGTCCGGGTTCCCGATGTCAGGGTATTCGCAACCGGCGTCTGCAGATTGGCCTCGATCAGGGGAACCATCCGGTTGACGAATTCCGGCAGCCCGAGATCGATCACCGAGGCCTTCAGGTAGGGCATGCTGTACTGGATCGTCGCGCCCCAGTTCAGGACCTTCGGATGGAATTCGGTATCGGCCGTGAGCGCGCCGCTGTCAGGATCGATGCCGAAGGTGGTCGTCGAGGTGCGGCCGGGAATGGCATAGCCGATCTGTCCGGTGACCGCGATCGGACGCAGCCATGACACCGTGTCCGGCAGATCGCCAAGGCCTTTGCCGAAATAGAGCGTCGGCGTGTAGGTGTTGAACGGATCGGCGCCGACATTGGCCGCACCGGTCCCGCCCCACTCGACGCTGAGCCCGACCGACACCACGAATTCATGCGCCGGGTCCTTGAACAGCCGGTACTTGAACGTGGTCTCCAGGTTCTGGAACCCGTTGGCGCCGGCGACGGTGGGGTCGGTCGGATTGAGAAATGTGTAGGTCGCGCCGAGCGCGATCGCGAAATCCTCGGTGATGCGCTTCGAGATCTCGCCGGAGACATTGTGCTGGCGGACCGGCGGAACGTCGCCGGTCTTGAAGCTGTCAACGGTCGGAACTGACAGTTCGTCGTTGACGCCGGGGTCGTCGATGCCGAGCGTCGCCGGAAAAAAGCGATTGCCGACGATTTCGTGCGCAAGGCTCGGCGCAAATGGCACGAGCGCGATCACGAGCCCGGACAGGCCCGTACGCCACTGGCTGATGAACATGATGATCTCCGCGGATCCATCCAACGTGAAAAGACGATTGCGGCCGCAAGCCGCCACGCTTCACGCTGACACAGGCGGGGCGCGGGCCTTCGCATTCGAGCCGGTGCGCGACGCCGCAAGCACGAATGCGCTATCACGCCAGGCGACGCGACGGGCTTCGAGAATGGGAGCGGCGAAGACGACGGGCTGCGGCGTATCCAGTGCCGCGCCGGCCTGCGCGGCGCAGCACAAGGCGCAGGCGTCATGGACGTGCTGTCCGCTCTGATCGTCGCTCGCGGGGGCGCCGCTTGAGTCGCTGTGGCAGATCTCGATCCCGCGCAGCGGGTCGGACGCAGCAAGCGCAGCCGTCCAGGTCGCGCCGATCGGTGCCAGGATCTGCACCACCAGCGCGATCAGCAGGAGCGGAAAAAATCCGTGCAGCCGCTGCCGCATCTAAAGTCCACCAAATCAACACGCTTTCGTACGCCTGCAGCCACAGCAAGTCGAGGTCGTGTCTCGCCTCCCCGTTGTTTGCCCTGTGACTGGTGCAGGGCGGCCACGCGAGGAGACGCCCTCTGCCTCAAAATTATTCCCTGCCTGACGCTGGCGATCTCTCCTTACGATACTACCTTTACGTAAGTCGTATGACAGCTGAAACAATCCGCTCCGGGCTAGTTCGCGATCATTTCGTCAAATGCGCGAAATTTGAACAATCGTTGCCGAAAAGGATGACAAACGTCAAAAGATCGTCTACGAATTCGGGCTCAGGCTGACGCTTATGGAAGTCTGGTGGTCCAAGTCTCGGGAGGAGCCCTGGCGCGCAACAAGCAGCGTCACCCCGCCAAATAAGATCAAATCTGAATTTGCGGGATATGAAAGGGTCGACACAATTCCGAGCAGGGCCCGCTGCCCTGCTCTTTTTTTTGAGCAGGTCTTTTGAGCAGCGTTGCGGCTTCAAGCAAGTAAGCTACCGCGCATGAACGCAGGCTGAATGCACGGCCTCCCTGCTGCGACAGCTTGTGCACTCTTCCGCGCCAATACCCAAAATCGCACGCCGTGCGTCGCGGGCGTGCGACTCGCTCGTGCGCGACTCGCCCGCACACAACATCACTCTCGATCACGAATGACCGAGCGGCCTGTGTGCCGTGATCGGGGATGGACGAAGTGAGAGACGTCGTCTGAGCGAAGGTCGCATCACAGCGATCGCCGTCGCGCGACCTGCGTTGCGACAAGTCGCGAACGCACTGCACAACATCCGGCTGTGGCGGGATGCGCAGGGTTGTGAAACACTCTCGCTCTGGCAGCGCGATCAATGACGCTGCTCAGCAACAAGATGACAGGGAGTGAGTGATGTCCGTAACTGCAAAATCCTCCACGACCAGACGCGATCTTCTGCAGGCAGCCGCGGCTGCGGGCTCAGCGGCGGCGTTGTTTGCCGGTTTCGGCATCGATCCGGCTCTGGCCGCGGAAATGGGACGCTCGGAAAAGCCGCTGAAGGCCGCCTTCTCCAATGCCGGCCTGCAGGCCACTTGGTGCGCGCAAGGCAAACAGGCGGCCGAATGGTGGGGCAAGCTGTTCAATGTCGAGGTCACCTGGTTCGATGGCCAGCTCGACGCGGTCAAGCAGCGCGCTGCGATCGACAATATGGCGTCGCAAAAATGGGACTTCGTCGCGATCCAGGCTTTCGGCATCGGAACCCTGACCCAGCCGGTTCAGAAGATGATCGATGCCGGCATTCCCGTGATCGACATGGACACGCTGATCGCGCCGCTGGATCAGATCAACGTGCACTCCTTCCTGGCCCCGGACAACGAGTTCATGGGCGCGTCCGTGACGCAGGCGCTGGTCAATAAGCTGAACGGCAAGGGCAAGATCATCATGACGCAGGGCGCGCTTGGCCATACCGGCGCGCAGGGCCGCGCCAAGGGCTTCGAGTCCGTCGTCAAGCAGTATCCCGGGATCGAGGTGCTCGATACTCAGCCGGCGGACTGGGACGTCTCCAAGACGGCGCGGCTGTGGGAGACCTATCTCACCAAATATCCGCAGATCGACGCGGCGTTTTTCCACAATGACGACATGGCGCTCGCCGCCTACAACATCATGAAGGCGCATAACCGCACCAACATCCTGATCGGTGGCGTCGACGCGATGCCGCCCGCGATCCAGGCCGTCAGCGAGGGCCGGATGTTCGCGACCGTGCGCAATCCGTCCTGCCGCATCCATGGCGGCGCCATCGTGGCCGGCGTTGCGGCGGTCACCGCGGGCGAGAAGAGCGGCCAGGGCATCCCCAAGAGCGTCGTGACCGATGGCCCGGTGGTGACAAAGAACAATGCGGCGGGGATGCAATGGATGGAGGATCACTTCCTGATCTGAGTGAGTGACATCCAATGTCGGACAGCCGCCCGCCCCTGCTCGAATTGCAGGACATCACCAAGTCGTTCGGGGGCGTCACCGCGCTGCGCGGCGTGGATTTCACGCTTCTCCCCGGCGAGATCCATGGTCTCGTCGGCGAGAACGGTGCCGGCAAAAGCACGCTGATGAAGATCATCGCCGGCGTGCACCCGGAATTCTCCGGCCGTTTCCTGCTCGACGGCCGCGACGTGCACTTCCGCTCCGCGCGTGACGCGCGGGCGGCCGGCATTGCCATGGTGCATCAGGAGCTTTCGGTCGCACCGGACCTTACCGTGGCGGAGAACGTGTTCTTCGGCACGCAGCCGACCAACCGCTTTGGCCTCGTGCAATGGCGGCGCATGGCGCGCGATGCCGCCGAACAGCTCAAGAAGCTCGGCATCGATGCCGACCCGATGGCGCGGCTGGGCGACCTGCCGATCGGCGTACAGCAGCTGATCGAGATCGCCCGCGTCCTGTTCTCCGGCGCCCGCATCATCATCCTGGACGAGCCGACCTCGGCACTGTCGCCGCCCGAGGTCGAACGCCTGTTTGCGGCGCTGCGCCGGCTTCGCAGCCAGGGCACCGGCATCATCTTCATCTCGCACTTCATCGAAGACATTCTCTTGATCTCCGACGAGGTCACGGTGTTCCGCAACGGCCGCAAGGTGATGCAGACGAGCGCCGCGGACACCAGCAAGGCGGCCCTGATTGAGGCCATGATCGGCAAAGGGCGCGACGCGCTGGAGGAAACCTACACCCACGACATCACCCTGCCGTCCCCGGCGATGGAGAAGCCGGTCGTGGTCGAGGCCGAGGGCCTGTCTTTGGCGCGCAGCCTCAAGCACGTGTCGTTCGCGGTGCGTGCGGGCGAAGTGCTCGGCGTCTACGGCTTCATGGGATGCGGGCAATTGGAGCTGGCGCGGATTCTGTTCGGCAAGCTGGCGCCCGATGCCGGCGAGCTGCGCGTCACGGGGAATCGCCAGACCTTCCGCAACACGGCGCATGCGCGCCGTGCCGGCATCGCCTTCGTGCCGGAAAGCCGCCGCGACATGCTGTTCCACCAGGAGCCGGTCTACAAGAACGTCTCGGTGAGCATTCTCGACCGCATCAGTGCGGTGCTCCTCAAGCCTGCGCGTGAACGGACGATCGCGCAAGCCCAGGTCGAGCAGCTGCAGATTCGCCCCGCTGACGTCGAAATCGATCTCGGCCTGCTGTCCGGCGGCAACCAGCAGAAGGTCGCGCTGGCGAAATGGCTCAGTCATCCGCCGCGGCTGCTAGTGCTCTGCGAACCCACGCGCGGCATGGATGTCGGCGCCAAGAGCGACGTGATCCAGATCGTCCGTCAGCTGCGCAACCGCGGCATCGCCGTCATCGTGCTCTCGACCGAGCCGGAAACCGTGCTGTCGCTTGCCGACCGCATCATCGTGCTCAAACGCGGCGAAGTCGTACGCGAATTTGCCGGCGAGACCATCAGCAAAGACCGCCTGCTCGAGGCGGCGTGAGGAGAGACCGCGATGGCGAGTGAAGGCGTCCCGATGTCCGAGGCCCCTGTGCGTCATGGCGGCGGCGCCGTCGCGTTGCTGCGCTCGCAGATGCGCAACATCGCACCGTTCCTCACCTTGATCTTCCTCAGCGCCTTTTTTGCCGTTGCAAGCCCATCATTCGCGACGCTCGACAATGTCGGCAACATCCTGACCCAGGTCTCGGTGACCGGCATCATCGCCGTCGGGCTGACCTTCGTGATCCTGTGCGCCGAAATCGACCTCTCGATCGCCAGCATCGCCAACGTGACGGGCATCGCAGTCGCCTATTTCACGATGCAGGAATCTTACGTCAACATCGCCAACCTGCCGCTGCCCGGATGGGCCGCGATCCTGCTCGCGCTTGCGCTGTGCGCGCTGCTCGGTCTGGTGAACGCCTTTGGCCTGACGGTGATCGGCATTCCCTCCTTCATCATGACCCTGGCCATGATGCAGATCGCCGCCGGCATCTCGGCGCTGTTGGTGCGCGGCCAGATCGCCTACAAGGTGCCGGACCTGATCGCGACGCTCGGCTCGAATTCGATCACCGGCGTGCCCTGGATCGTGATCGTGGCCGCCCTGATGCTGCTCGCCGGCCATCTGGTGCTGACCTACACCCGCTTCGGCCGCTACGTGTATATGGTCGGCGGCAATCGCGAGGCGGCCGAATATTCCGGGCTGAACGTCAAGCTGATCCTCGGCAGCGTGATGGTGATCTCGGCCGTCTGCTCTGGGATCGGCGGCATGCTCGGGGTGGCCCATTTCGGCAGCGCGCAGCAGAACGAGTTCGACACCTATCTGCTCGACTCGATTGCCGCCGTCGTGGTCGGCGGCACCAGCCTGTTCGGCGGCCGCGGCGGCATCGGCAACACCATCATCGGCCTGTTCGTGCTCGGCGTCCTCAACAACGGCCTCGACCACGTCAATATCGACAGCTTCCTGAAGATCCTGATCCGCGGCCTGATCCTGCTCGCCGCGCTCGTGATCAACGTCTATGCGCAGCGGCTGCGCGCCAAGGCGGCGGATTGAGGTCGCAGCTCTAGTCTCTGTACGGTGATAAAGCGACTTGTCCGCCGGAGCCCGAAGGGCGAAGGCGGAAGCGTGCCACCGCTCAGCTGCAGAGGCGCATAGACGGTGGGCACGGCGCACCTGCGACCGCGAACGGTGCAACAGCGTTGGACGCGCCTTTGCCCACCCTACGCACTGATCACAACAGCCTCAGAACTCCGGCTGCCAGTCGCGGATGCGGCGCGCGGCGTCCGTCACAGTGCTGATCGTCGGAAATGACCCCGTCTCCACCATCATCATGCGCGCCAGCCGCAGGCTGCGCGCCTCGCAGGTCGCGCGGATCTTCGTATCCTCGATCAGTTCGAAATCGATGTTGTGGGCGAGCCCGAGGATGCGGCGGATGATCTTGGCGGCGGCAAAGCCGATCGTATCCTGAAACAACCTGGCCATATAGGCTTGGCGCTCGATCTCCAGCCGCGCCGCGCCCGCTTGCCCCTCGAACAGCGCGGTCGGATAGGCATCGCCAGCCGCCGCCTCGCGCCACAGCTCTCCGAACTTGCGCGCGAACTCGATCCAGACCTGTTCGACCGTCATCAGCAGCCACGCCTCGAAGGCGGCTCGCGCCCCAGGCTCGCGCTCATGGCCGACAGACGCAAAATAAGCCATCAGCAGATTGGCAATGACCGCGCCGATATCGAAGCCCATCGGACCATAGAAGGCGAATTCTGGATCGATCACCTTGCTCTCGCGCTCGGTCACCATGATGGATCCCGTGTGCAGATCGCCATGGACCAGCGCCTCCGCGCTGCTCAGGAATTTCAGCTTCAACCTGGAGATCGCGACATGAAGATCGAGATCGGCGCGGATGTCGGCTGCGGTCGCGTCTAACCACGGCGAGGTCCAGCGGTTCTGCTCGGCCAGCCGATAGGGATCGGTGAAGATCAGGTCCTCGGTGATCTTGCAGAGCGCGTGATTGCCGGCGAAAGCCGCAATCCCCTCCTTCTTCACAGCGGCCGGCAGCGCCAGGTCGGAGGAGAAGAACAGCGTGCGCGCCAGGAAGGTGGTGATGTGACCGACGAAATCAGGATAGATCGTCCCTGCGACCAGCCCCTTGCGCATGATGATATGCGGCTCCAGCAGCTCCATGGCGGTGAGCGCGAGCGTCTCGTCGTGATGCAGCACTGCCGGCACCAGCCCCGGCGCGAGCCGCGCCTGATGCGTCAGCGCCAGATGTTCGTAATGCGCGCGCGACAGCGGCAGTGGCCAGCTCTCGCCGACCAGCCGCACATAGGGCAGCGCCTGCTTGACAGCGACGCCGCCGGTCGTTCCCCGAACGATGAAGACGAGGTTCAGATTGCCGTCGCCGACTTCGCTGATGGTCCATGATTGCGGTGAGCCGCCGAGCCCGGCCGTGACCGCGGGCACGCCGGCGAGATAATCGCGCAGATCGGCTTCCCTCAAAATGCGATAGCCCGACGACGCCTGCTGCCGCACTTGGACCGCTGTCATGCGCAACCTCCCCTGCTGATCTTGTTTATGAGCCTCTCATAGCAAAAAAGCCGACTCGCGTCCGCGTGTCGGCTCCAGAGGAAAGTGTTGCAGCGCAAACTGGTTTAATACGGCACGCCCATCAGCTTCGACAGCCACTCGATGCTGAGATAGCCGGCGCGGTAGGCGGCCAGGGCGAGCGCGAATATCACGGCCGAGAGCAGCGTCGTCCAAAGCAGCCGGCGTCCCATCAGGCTCACGGTCGGCGCGCCGGGATCGGTGCCGGGCGCGCCGCCGCCCTCCTCATGCTGGCTGCGCACGCCGAACGGCAGGGTCACGAACAGCGTGACCCACCACAGCACGAAGTAGATCGCAAGCCAGGTCGAAATCGTATAAGCCATCGCCCGCCCCGCCTCTCAGGCCTGCTCGATCTCGACCAGCGCACCGGAAAAATCCTTCGGATGCAGAAACAGCACCGGCTTGCCGTGGGCGCCGATCTTGGGCTGGCCGTCGCCGAGCACCCGCGCGCCCTCCTTGATCAAGGTGTCGCGCGAGGCGATGATATCGGACACCTCGTAGCAAACGTGATGGATGCCGCCATCGGCATTGCGCTCGAGGAATTTGGCGATCGGCGAAGCGTCGCCGAGCGGCTGGATGAATTCGATCTTGGTGTTCGGCAAGGTCACGAACACGGTGATGACGCCGTGCTCTGGCAGCGCCACTGGGGAGGAGATGTCCGCGCCGAACGCTGCCCCATAGATCTTCGCGGCCTTCTCGGCGTCCTTGACCGCGATGGCGACATGATTGAGCCGGCCCAGCATTGCTCCCTCCGCTCTTGTATTGGCGCGACCGTCCTGTCAGGCAGGCGCCGCTACACTTCTAGCACATGCACGAGGCAGATCGGCTTCTTGCCCCAGTGCTCGTTGACGACCGCGCGCACCGCGCGGCGCACCGACTCCGCCATCGCGTCGGGATCGCGCCGCCGCGCCCGCGGCAGGCTCTCGAAGGTCGAGACCACCGTGTCGAATACGATGTCGTCGATCTCTTCGCCGGCGGTGTTCTTCTCGGGGATGCCGACCAGATCCACTTCCGGATCGTCCGCAAGCTCGCCCTTTTCGGTGATCGCGAGCGCGACGAAGATGCAGCCGGCAAAGGCCATCTTGCGCCGCTCGATCACCGCGCGCGACTTGGCATCCTCGATGATGGTGCCGTCCTTATAGAAGCGGCCCGCGGGCAGCTGGTCGATGATTCCGGGCTCGCCCGGGCCGAGCTTGACGAGATCGCCGTTGCGGCAGGTGATCACCTTCGGCACGCCGCAGGCGCGCGCCAGCCGCGCATGCTCATGCAGGTGCAGCGCCTCGCCATGGACGGGAATGAGCAGCTGCGGCCGCGTCCAGGCGATCATGTCGCGCAGCTCGTCGCGGCGGGGATGGCCGGAGACATGGACCAGATGGTCGCGATCCGTGATGATCTCGACGCCCTGCTCGACCAGCCCGTTGATGATGGCGCCGACCGCCTTCTCGTTGCCGGGAATGGTCCGCGACGAGAAGATCACGGTGTCGCCGCGGTTCAGCGTGACCAGCGGATGGTCATCATTGGCGATCCGTGCCAGCGCCGCCCGCGGCTCGCCCTGGCTGCCGGTGCACAGCGCCAGCACCTTGTCTGCCGGGAAATGGCCATACAGGTCCATGCCGCGGAAATTCTGCACGCCCTCGAGATAGCCGGTCTCGCGCGCTACCTGCACGACGCGGTCCATGGCGCGGCCGACCACCACGACTTCGCGGTCGGCCTCGCGCGCAGCGTCCGCGACCGCACGGATGCGCGCGACGTTCGAGGCGAAGGTGGTCACCGCCACTCGGCCTTTCGCGCCCTTCACCAGTTCGGCGATGGTCTTGGCGACCTCGGCCTCGGAGGGCGAGCGCCCCTCGCGCACCGCATTGGTGGAGTCGCCGATCAGCGCCAGCAGTCCGGCATCGCCGAGCTCGCGCAGGCGCTTCTCATCGGTCGGCGGCCCGAGGATCGGCGTCGGATCGAGCTTCCAGTCGCCGGTGTGCAGGACTGTGCCGACCTCGGTGTGGATCGCAAGCGCGTGCGATTCCGGAATCGAGTGCGCGACCGGAATGAACTCGACATTGAACGGCCCGATATCGACGCGGCCGCCCGATGGAATCACGGTCACCGGGATCTTTGGCGGATTGCGCTCGGCCTCGCATTTGGCCTCGAACAGCGCGGCGCTGAATTTGGTCGCGTAGATCGGGCATTGCAGCCGTGGCCAGAGATCGATGATGGCGCCGAAATGGTCCTCATGGGCGTGGGTCAGCACCAGGCCGACCAGGTTGTTGCGCTCCTTTTCGAGGAAGCCGATGTTGGGCATGATCAGGTCGATGCCCGGCAGATGCTCCTCATCACCAAAGGAGACGCCGAGATCGACCGCGAGCCAGGAGCGCTGGTGGCGGTTGCCGAGGCCATAGATCGACAGGTTCATGCCGATCTCGCCGACGCCGCCGAGCGGCGCAAAGGTCAGTTCATCGGGTCGGGCCATCTACACTGCCCCCGCCGAGGCAGCCGAGCCGAAATGAACATCCCCCGCCGTGATCGGCACCAATCGTCCCTCCCTCGTCCGGACCACCATGCAACCTTGCTCGTCGATGGTGTCGAAAGTTCCCTCGATGATAGCATGTCCGGACCTGATGGCGACCGCCTCGCCGAGACCGGCCGCCCGCTCGAGCCAGAGCCTGCGAATATCGCCAAAACCCTGGCCGTTGTTCCAGATGCCGCGAAATTCGGTCCAGCTGTCCGAAAGTGCGCTGAACAGATCTTCCGCTGCGATGTCGATCCCGAGCGTCTTCAACGACGTCGCAGGCGTCGGCGTGCCCGTAGGCGCCGCGATAACATTGGTGCCGATCCCAACGACGACTGCGAGACCAGCCTGGACCTGCTCGGCCTCCAGCAGGATACCGCACAGCTTCTGGCCATTGGCGAGCACGTCGTTGGGCCATTTCAGGGCGAACGTAAATTGGCCGCGGCCCCCCGCGCGCAGCGCAGCCTCCAGGCTAACCTGCCGCAGCGCGCTCTCGATCGAAAGCCCTGCGGCAAAGCCGAGTGTCGCCGCCACTGCTGGCGCGACATCCAGGAGTTCGAGGACACTCGAAGCGAGATTGCCCCGTGGTGCAATCCAAGGCCGGTTGCGGCGGCCGCGACCGGCGGTCTGCTCCGTTGTCACAAACCAGCACGGTCCCCGCTCACCTTGACGGGCGTGCGCGAGAGCCTCCGCATTGGTCGAGCCGGTCTGGTCGAACGCAACGAGCCGATAACCGGCCTGTGCCGCGCGCGAGCCGAGAGCAAACGGCATCTAGAAGAGCGACTTCGCCGCCGCGGTGGCCGCGCTGACCAGCGGACCGGGATAGGCGAAGAACAGGATGTTGAAGAGGCCGGACACGGCGAGCACGGTGCGCAGCTCGATCCTGACCGGATCCACCGTCGGCAGCGGCTCGTCGAAATACATCGTCTTGACGATGATCAGATAGTAGTAGGCGCCGACCACGCTGGTCAGCACGCCGATCACCGAGAGAGTGAACAGGCCAGCCTTGATCGCGGCGACGAACACGTACCACTTGGCGAAGAAGCCCGCGAGCGGCGGAATGCCGGCCAGCGAGAACAGCAGCATCGCGAAGAAGAAGGCGAGCAGCGGGTTGGTGCGCGACAGGCCGGCGAAGTCGCTGATCTTCTCGAACGACTGCCCGTTGCGCTTGATCGCCATGATCACGGCAAAGGAGCCGAGCGTCATCGCGACATAGATCGCGATATACATCAAGACACCCTGCGCGCCTTCCACCGTGCCGGCCGCAAGGCCGACCAGCGCAAAGCCCATATGGCCGATCGAGGAATAGGCCATCAGGCGCTTGATGTTGGTTTGGCCGATCGCGGCGAAGGAGCCGAGCGCCATCGAGGCGATCGAGACGAATACGACGATCTGCTGCCACTGGAAGGTGATGCCGGGAAATGCGGTCAGCGCCACGCGCGTGAACACGGCGAGTGCGGCGACCTTCGGCGCGGACGCGAAGAACGCGGTCACCGGCGTCGGCGCGCCCTCGTAGACATCAGGCGTCCACATGTGGAACGGCACTGCCGAGACCTTGAAGCAGAGCCCGGCGAACAGGAACACCAGGCCGAAGATCACGCCGACGCTGCCGGCCTTGGCGGCGGTCGCGATGCCGGCGAAGCTGACCGTGCCGGTGAAGCCATAGATCAACGAGGCGCCATAGAGCAGCATGCCCGAGGACAGCGCGCCGAGGACGAAATATTTCAGGCCAGCTTCGGTCGACTTGACATTATCGCGATGGCTCGACGCCACCACGTAGAGCGCGAGCGACATCAGCTCGAGGCCGAGATAGAGCAAGATCAGGTCACCGGCCGAGATCAGCACCATCATGCCGAGCGTCGAGAGCAGGACCAGGATGGCGTATTCGAAGATCCGCCGATCGGGGGCCGACAAGAACTCGGTCGACATCACGAGGGTCGCCAGCGAGCCGATCAGCGCCAGGATTTTCAGGAAGCGGGCGTAGTCATCGACGATGAAGCTGCCGCCGAAGGCTTGGCCCGTCGGCTGGCGCAGCTCCAGCAGACCGACCACGACCAGCAGACACGCGGCAAGGCCGGTAACGAGGGCCGTCGTTCCCTGCCCGCGGAATGCGCCCAGCATCAACAGCACCATGGCGCCGACGGCCAGCACCAGCTCCGGCAGCACGACCCCAAGGTAAGCCCCAAGATTCTCGATCATCGTCCTTGTCCCGACCTCTTGAGGTCTATTGCAGCAGCGCGGCCGCCTTCACGGCCGACACGGCTGTATTGTAGTTGCTGACGAGCTGCTGCACCGAGGCTGCCGACATGTCGAGCACCGGCTTCGGATAAACGCCGAACAGGATCGTCAACGCGACCAGCGGAAACAGCGTCAGGCACTCGCGTGCGGTCAGATCCTTGATGGTCATCAGCGACGGCTTCACCAGCGCGCCGAACACAACCTTGCGATAGAGCCAGAGCGCATAGCACGCCGAGAAGATCACGCCGAAGGTGGCGAAGAACGTCGTCGGCGTCGACACCTTGAAGGTGCCGAGCAAGGTCATGAACTCGCCGATGAAGCCGGAGGTGCCGGGCAGACCGACATTGGCCATGGTGAAGACCATGAACACGAAGGCGTAGAGCGGCATCCGGTTGACCAGGCCGCCATAGGCCGCGATCTCCCGGGTGTGCATGCGGTCGTAGACGATGCCGACGCAGAGGAACAGCGCACCCGACACGATGCCGTGCGAGATCATCTGGAATACGCCGCCGGCGACGCCCTGCATGGTGCCGGCGAAGATGCCCATGGTAACGAAGCCCATATGCGCTACCGAGGAGTACGCGATCAGCTTCTTCATATCCTCCTGCATCAGCGCGACCAGCGAGGTGTAGATGATCGCAATCGCCGACAGCGTCCAGATCAGGGGCGCGAAGTCGTGCGAGGCCAGCGGGAACATCGGCAGCGAGAAGCGCAGGAAGCCGTAGCCACCCATCTTCAGCAGGATCGCAGCCAGGATCACCGAGCCCGCCGTGGGTGCTTCGACGTGGGCGTCCGGCAGCCAGGTGTGCACCGGCCACATCGGCATCTTCACCGCGAAAGAGGCGAAGAAGGCGAGCCATGCCCAGGTCTGCAGCGACCGCGGCACGGCGGTGTGCATCAAGGTCGGGATATCGGTGGTGCCGCCATTCCAGTACAGCGCCATGATGGCCAGCAGCATCAGCACCGAGCCGAGCAGCGTGTAGAGGAAGAACTTGAAGGAGGCATAGACCCGGCGCGGGCCGCCCCAGACCCCGATGATCAGGAACATCGGGATCAGGCCGCCCTCGAAGAACAGATAGAACAGCACGAGGTCGAGCGCGGAGAAGGTGCCGACCATCAGCGTTTCCAGGATCAGGAACGCCATCATGTATTCGCGCACCCGGACCGTCACCGACTTCCAGCTCGCGATGATGCAGAACGGCAGCAAGGCGGTGGTCAGGATCACGAACGGCAGCGAGATGCCGTCGACGCCCATGTGATAGGTGATCCCGTTCGCAAGCCAGCTCGCCTTCTCGACGAACTGGAAGTCCGACTGCGCGGGATCGAAGCGCAGCACCAGGATCACCGAGATCGCGAAGGTGATCAGCGTGGTCCACAGCGCGATCCAGCGAGCGTTACGACGCGCCGCCTCGTCCTCGCCCGGGACCAGATAGATCAGGAGCGCGCCGACCAGCGGCAGGAAGGTGACGACCGACAGAATTGGCCAGGTGGTCATTGCTGGCCTCCCATGAACATGAACCAGGTGATCAGGCCGGCGACCCCGATCAGCATGGCGAAAGCGTAATGATAGAGATAGCCGGTTTGGATCTTGACGACGTTGCGCGTGATGTCGAGCACCCGTGCCGAGACGCCGTCCGGTCCGAAGCCGTCGATGACGAAGCCGTCGCCCTTCTTCCACAGGAAGCGGCCGAGCCACTTCGCCGGACGGACGAAGATGACGTCATACAGCTCATCGAAGTACCATTTGTTGAGCAGGAAGTTGTAGAGCAGCGGCTGCTGGCTCGCGAGCTCCTCCGGAATGTCCGGCCGGCTGATGTAGAAGAAGTAGGAGATCGCGAAGCCCCCGATCATCATGAACAGCGGCAGCTGCCCGAGCCAGAACGGCATGTGCTCCATGTCCGCCAGGATATGCGGGTTCATCTTCACGGACTCGCGGAAGAACTCCTCGACGCCGTGCTCGCCGACGAACAATTCCTTGAACGGGAAACCCGCGAGGATCGAGCCGGCGGCGAGCACCCCGATCGGGATCAGCATCCAGATCGGGCTCTCATGCGCGGCATCATAATGATGCTGATCATGCGGCGTGCCGAAGAAGGTCTTCCAGATCAGGCGCCAGGAATAGAACGAGGTCAGGCCCGCCGCGACCACGGTCAGGAAGTAGGCGTAGGTCGCGAACGGGTTGTGCGAGGCGTAGGCCGACTCGATGATGGCGTCCTTGGAAAAGAAGCCCGCGAAACCCGGCACACCGGTCAGCGCCATCGTGCCCACGCACATCACTGCGAAGGTGTAGGGGATCTTGCGCCACAGCCCGCCCATGTTGCGGATGTCCTGCTCGTGATGCATCGCGTAGATCACCGAGCCGGAGCCCAAGAACAACAGCGCCTTGAAGAAGGCGTGCGTGAACAGATGGAACATGCCGACGGAATAGGCGCCCGCCCCCATCGCCACGAACATGTAGCCAAGCTGCGAACAGGTCGAATAGGCAACGATGCGCTTGATGTCGTTCTGCACCAGGCCGACGGTCGCCGCGAAGAACGCGGTGGTGGCGCCGACGAACATCACCACGCCCTGCGCATTCGGTGCGAGCTCGAACAAAGGCGACAACCGCGCCACCATGAACACGCCAGCGGTGACCATGGTCGCGGCGTGGATCAGCGCCGAGACCGGGGTCGGGCCTTCCATCGCGTCCGGCAACCAGGTGTGCAGCAGGAACTGCGCCGACTTGCCCATCGCGCCCATGAACAGCAGCAGGCAGGTCAACGTCAGCGCATCGGCGTGCCAGCCGAGGAGGTTGATGGTCTTGCCCGTCAGGCTCGGCGCTGCGTGGAAGATGATCTCGAAATCGGTCGAGTTGGTCAGCCAGAACACGGCGAAGATGCCGAGCGCGAAGCCGAAATCGCCGACGCGGTTGACCACGAACGCCTTGATCGCGGCAGCATTGGCCGAGGGGCGCTGATACCAGAAGCCGATCAGGAGATAGCTGGCGAGGCCGACGCCTTCCCAACCGAAGAACAGCTGCACCAGATTGTTCGCGGTCACCAGCATCAGCATCGCGAAGGTGAACAGCGAAAGGTATCCGAAGAACCGCGGCCGGTTCGGGTCCTCGTCCATGTAGCCGATCGAATAAAGATGGACGAGCGAGGACACGGTGGTGACGACCACCAGCATGACGGCCGTTAGCGTGTCGACGCGCAGCGCCCAGGACACCTGCAGCTCGCCGGAATTGATCCAGGGGAACAGCTCCAGGACGCCGGCGTCGTGGTGCAAGAAACCGACATTAATCAGGGTCGCCCAGGACAGCGCAGCCGCCACGAACAACAGCGCCGTCGTGATCAGCTCCGCGCCGCGCGAACCCGCAGCCGGCGGCTCGACGACATGATGGTCGTCATGGCCATGGCCATGATCATCATGCGCGAGCGGCTCGTCGTGAGCGACGTGCACCAGCGCCGCATCGCCGCCGACATGCGCCGCCGTGCCGTGGTGATGGCCGTCATCATGATGCTCGACCGTGTCGCCGCTCGGATTGCGCGCATGCGCCCCGAACAGCGCGATCAGGCCGGCAAGGATCGCGCCGAGCAGCGGCAGAAAGACAATGGCCTGAATCATTCGTCCGTTCCCTTACGCATGACCATGCCGGCGAACCGGCCCCCACCTTCGCGGACCATGCGCTAGCCCTTCATCAGATTGACGTCTTCGACCGCGATCGAGCCGCGGTTGCGGAAATAGACCACCAGCACCGCAAGACCGATCGCGGCTTCCGCCGCGGCCACGGTCAGCACCAGGAGCGCGAACACCTGCCCGACGATGTCGCCGAGGAAGGTCGAGAACGCCACGAGGTTGATGTTGACGGCGAGCAGGATCAGCTCGACCGACATCAGGATCACGATGATGTTCTTGCGGTTGAGGAAGATGCCGAGGATGCCGAGCGTGAACAGCATCGCCGCGACCGAGAGATAATGTCCGAGCCCGATGGTCATTTCACCCACTCCGCCGCGTCCGCATCCTGCAGCCCCTGCCCGACCGCGACCTTGCGCACGACCATCGCCATCTCCGGCGTGCGCGCATTCTGCACGTTGATGTCCTGCCGCTTGACGTTCGCCTTGTGGCGGAGCGTCAGCACGATCGCGCCGATCATGGCAACCAGGAGCACCATGCCGGCCAGCTGGAAGTAGTGGATATATTTCGTATAGAGCACGAGCCCGAGCGCCTCGGTGTTGCTCACATTGGCCGGGATCGCTGACGTGATGGCTTTGGGCTTGGCGGGATCGATCACCCAATAGGAGACCGTGAGCAGCAGCTCGAACAGGAAGATGCCGCCGATCACGAGGCCGATTGGCATGTACTGCAGGAAGCCCTCACGCAGCTCGGTGAAGTCCACGTCCAGCATCATGATCACGAACAGGAACAGCACCGCGACCGCGCCGACATAGACCACGACCAGGATCATCGCCAGGAATTCGGCGCCCATCAGCACGAACAGGCCGGAGGCATTGACGAAGGCGAGGATCAGATAGAGCACCGAGTGCACGGGGTTCTTTGAGACGATCACCATCACGGCGGACGCCACGCAGACCGCCGCGAACAGGTAGAAGAAAAGCGCTGGCAGGATCATCGGACGGCCTCAGCGATACGGCGCGTCGAGCGCGATGGCTTTGGAGATCTCGCGCTCCCAGCGGTCGCCATTGGCGAGCAGCTTCGCCTTGTCATAATAGAGCTCCTCGCGGGTCTCGGTCGCGAATTCGAAGTTCGGCCCCTCGACGATCGCATCCACCGGGCAGGCCTCCTGGCAGAGGCCGCAATAGATGCACTTCACCATGTCGATGTCGTAGCGCACGGTGCGGCGGGTGCCGTCGTTGCGGCGCGGACCGGCCTCGATGGTGATCGCCTGCGCCGGACAGACCGCCTCGCAGAGCTTGCAGGCGATGCAGCGTTCCTCGCCATTGGGATAGCGGCGCAGCGCATGCTCACCGCGGAAGCGCGGCGAGATCGGCCCCTTCTCGAACGGATAGTTCAGGGTCGGCTTGGCCTGGAAGAAGTAGCGCATGGCGAGGAAGAACGCCGAGACGAACTCCGACAGCAACAGCGAGCGTGCGGTGGCGTTGATGTTCATGGAAGCCTCATTGTGGGGCGATGCCGGCGAAATGCAGCACGCCCGCAACCAGCACCACCATCGCCAAAGAGAGCGGCAGGAACACTTTCCAGCCCAGCCGCATCAACTGGTCGTAGCGGTAGCGCGGCACGATCGCTTTCGCCATCGCAAACAGGAAGAACATGAAGAACAGCTTCAGCGCGAACCAGATCACGCCGGGGATCCAGGTGAAGGGCGGCAGCGCCACCGGCGGCAGCCAGCCGCCCAAGAACAGGATCGTCGCCAGCGCGCACATCGTGGTGATCGCGACATATTCGCCGAGCATGAACAGCAGATACGGCGTCGAGCCGTATTCGACCATGAAGCCGGCGACCAGCTCCGATTCCGCTTCGACCAGGTCAAACGGCGGGCGGTTGGTCTCGGCCAGCGCCGAGACGTAGAACACCACGAACATCGGGAACAGCGGCCAGACATACCAGTTCAGGATCGTCAGCTGCGGCAGGCCGATCAGGCTGGCGAGCCCACGCGTATTCTGCGCCTCCACCACGGCCGAGAGGTTCAAGGTGCCGGCGCAGAGCAGCACGGTGATGATGACGAAGCCGATCGAGACCTCGTAGGACACCATCTGCGCCGCCGAGCGCAGCGCCGCCAGGAACGGGTATTTCGAGTTCGACGACCAGCCGGCCATGATGATGCCGTAGATCGACAAGGACGAGATGGCGAAGATGAAGAGGATGCCGACATTGATGTCGGCAATCGCCCACCCAAGATTGGTCGGAATCACCGCCCAGGCCGCCAGCGCCAGCACGCAGGAGACCAGCGGTGCCAGCAGGAACACGCCCTTGTTGGCGCCGGCCGGGATGATCGGCTCCTTGAGCACGAATTTCAGCAGGTCGGCGAAGGATTGCAGCAGACCGAACGGCCCGACCACATTCGGACCGCGGCGGATCTGCACCGCCGCCCAGATCTTGCGGTCCGCCAACAGGATGTAGGCGATCGCGACCAGCAGCACGACCAGCAGCAGCACGCTTTCCGCGACCATGATGATCAGCGGCCACAGGAAGCCGGTCCAGAACGAGCTTGCGAAGAAATCAGCCATCAGGTCACGCTCACTCCGCTGCCACGAGCACGCGCCCTGAGGCGAGGCGGGAACATTCCGCCATCACCGCCGAGGCACGCGCGACCGGGTTGGTGAGATAGAAGTCTTCGAACGGCGGCTTGAACGGCGCCTTCTCCAGGCTGCCGCCCTTGCCCGCCAGCGCCTTGAGGTCGCCGATCGCGCCGGGCGCAATCTGGTCGAGGCGCTGAAGATGCGGCACGGCCTTGAAGATCGCGGCGCGCAGAGCCGCCAGCGAGTCATAAGGAAGTTTCTTGCCCAGCACGTCCGACAGCGCGCGGATGATCGCCCAGTCCTCGCGCGCCTCACCCGGCGGGAACGACGCGCGGCCCGTCATCTGCGCGCGCCCCTCGGTGTTGACGTAGATGCCGGACTTCTCGGTGTAGGCCGACCCCGGCAGGATCACGTCGGCGCGATGCGCGCCGCGGTCGCCATGGGTGCCGATATAGACCGTGAACACGCCCTCGGGCACCTCGACCTCGTCGGCCCCGAGCAGGAACAGGACGTCCATGGTGCCGAACGTCGTCATCTGCGCGGCGGTCAAACCGGTACCGACGAAGCCGATGTCGAGCGCGCCGACCCGCGACGCGGTGTCATGCAGCACGGCAAAGCCGTTCCAGTCGTCCCTGATGCCGTTGGCATCGAGCGCGAGCTTGGCCGCCAGCGACAGGATCGCCACGCCATCGTGACGCGCGGCCGCACCGGCGCCGACCAAAACGATCGGGTTCTTGGCGCCCTTGAAAACAGACGCGAAGGAGTGCTTGCCGGCGGCGAGATCGCTCAGGGAATCCGTACCAGCGCCGATATGCTCGTAAGGATAGGTGAGATCGGCACGCGGGCCGACCAGGCCGACCTTGAGCTGGCCTGACCGCCAGCGCTTGCGGATGCGCGCATTCAAGACCGCGGCTTCCCGGCGCGGATTGGCGCCGATGATCAGGATCGCGTCGGCATGCTCGATGCCGGCAATCGTCGGGTTGAAAATGTAGGAGGCGCGGCCAGCCTTCGGATCGAAGCTGTCGCCACCCTGCACCGCGACGTTGGTCGAGCCGAGCTTGGCGAGCAGCTCCTTCAGCGCGAACATCTCTTCGACCGCGGCGAGATCGCCGGCGATGGCGCCGATCCGCTTGCCGTCGATGCGGCCAAGCTTGGTCGCAATGGCCTTGAACGCCTCCGGCCAGGACGCCGCCCGCAGCCTGCCGCCCTCGCGGACATAGGGGCGATCGAGCCGCTGCGTACGCAGGCCGTCGACGATATGGCGGGCCTTGTCGGAGATCCATTCCTCGTTCACGGCGTCATTGATGCGCGGCAGGATGCGCATGACCTCGCGACCGCGGGTATCGACCCGGATCGCCGAGCCGAGCCCGTCCATCACATCGATGGATTGGGTCTTGCCGAGCTCCCAGGGGCGCGCGGTGAAGGCATAGGGCTTCGAGGTCAGCGCGCCCACCGGGCAGATGTCGACCAGATTGCCCTGCAGCTCGGAGCTCAGCGCCTGCTCCAGATAGGTCGTGATCTCCATGTCCTCGCCGCGGCCGATCGCGCCCATTTCCGGCACGCCGCAGACCTCCGCCGAGAAGCGGACGCAGCGCGTGCACTGGATGCAGCGGTTCATCGAGGTCTTGACCAGCGCACCGAGATATTTGTCCTCGACCGCGCGCTTGTTCTCAGCGAAGCGGCTGGTGTCGACACCATAGCCCATCGCCTGGTCCTGCAGGTCGCATTCGCCACCCTGGTCGCAGATCGGGCAGTCCAGCGGATGGTTGATGAGAAGGAATTCCATCACGCCTTCGCGTGCCTTCTTCACCATCGGCGACCGGGTCGAGATCTCCGGCGGCTCGCCCTTCGGGCCCGGACGGCAGTCGCGCACGCCCCAGGCGCAGCTGGCGACCGGCTTCGGGCCGCCCTTCACTTCGACCAGGCACATCCGGCAATTGCCGGCGATCGACAGCCGCTCATGGTAGCAGAAGCGCGGGATTTCAGCGCCGGCCGCCTCGCACGCCTGAAGCAGCGTGTACTCCGGCGGAACATCGATCTCTTTGCCGTCGATGATGATCTTGGTCATCGCCTCACATCTCTCTCAATGCGTACGCACGTCGAGCGCCCGATCGGCGCGACGCGCGCATGAATGTTCTGTTGTCGGATGGCGCGCCATCCCCTACTCCGCCGCGACCATCTGCACGGGATCGCGCACGCCGACGTCGTCGATATCAGCCTTGTGCGAATACTGGTCGATCCGCGCCTCGATCTCGTGCCGGAAATGCGCAATCAGGCCCTGGATCGGCCAAGCCGCAGCGTCGCCGAGCGCACAGATCGTATGGCCCTCGATCTGCTTGGTGACCTCCAGCAGCATGTCGATCTCGCGCTTGTGGGCGCGGCCCTCGGCCATGCGGGTCAGCACCCGCCACATCCATCCCGTACCCTCGCGGCACGGCGTGCACTGGCCGCAGCTCTCGTGCTTGTAGAAATAGGAGATGCGCGCGATCGCCCGGATCAGGTCGGTCGACTTGTCCATCACGATGACGGCTGCGGTGCCGAGGCCCGAGCGCAGCTTGCCCAGGCTGTCAAAGTCCATTGGCGTGTCGATGATCTGCTCGGCCGGCACCATGCGGACCGAGGAGCCGCCGGGGATCACCGCCTTGAGATTGTCCCAGCCGCCGCGGATGCCGCCGCAATGCCTCTCGATCAGCTCGCGGAACGGAATGCCCATCGCCTCTTCGACGTTGCAGGGCCGCTCGACATGGCCGGAGATGCAGAACAGCTTGGTGCCGACATTGTTGGGACGGCCGATGCCGGCGAACCAGGCGGCGCCGCGCCGCAGGATGGCCGGGGCCACCGCGATCGACTCGACATTGTTCACCGTTGTCGGGCAACCATACAGGCCGACATTGGCCGGGAATGGCGGTTTCAGCCGCGGTTGGCCCTTCTTGCCCTCCAGGCTCTCCAGCAGCGCGGTCTCCTCGCCGCAGATATAGGCGCCGGCGCCGTGAGCGACATAGAGGTCGAACGGCCAGCCGTGAATATTGTTCTTGCCGATCAGGTTGGCCTCATAGGCCTGGTCGATGGCCGCCTGCAGGTGCTCGCGCTCGCGGATGAATTCGCCGCGCACGTAGATGTAGCAGGCATGCGCGCCCATCGCGAAGCTCGCGAGCAGGCAGCCCTCGACCAGATGATGCGGATCGTGCCGCATGATCTCGCGGTCCTTGCAAGTGCCGGGCTCGGACTCGTCGGCATTGACGACCAGATAGCTCGGCCGGCCGTCGGTCGATTCCTTGGGCATGAAGGACCATTTCAGCCCGGTCGGGAAGCCGGCGCCGCCGCGCCCGCGCAGGCCCGATGCCTTCATCTCGCTCAGGATCCAGTCGCGTCCCTTGTCGATCAGCGCCTTGGTGCCGTCCCAGCTGCCGCGGCGGCGTGCGCCTTCAAGGCCCCAATCGTGCAGGCCGTAGAGGTTGGTGAAGATGCGGTCCTTGTCGTCGAGCATGGTCAGACAGCTTCCTCGCGTATCAACGGTTGGACTGCATGTAGGCGAGGCCGGCGGCGCAGCCACCGAACACCACCGCCCACAACAGGCTGGTTTCAGTCGACGCGTTGAGCGCAAGGCGCTGCAACACGAACATGAAGACGGCAGCGGCCCCCGTGTGCAGGGCGATGGTGCGCCAGCTCTTCATCGCGCCCCTCGCCGCCCCGGCCGGGCCTGATGTCGGAAGACGGCTCATGTCGTCTCCTTCAACGTGGTCGGACCAGCCAACGGCGCGGAGAACTGGCGGCCGTTCTGCGGTCCTGGCTTGGGCGGATTGCCGGTGGCGAAGCCGTCCAGCACCTTGCCGAAGCTCTCCGGCGTCAGGTCTTCGTAGGTGTCCTTCCAGACCTGCACCATCGGCGCGTTCACGCAGGCGCCGAGGCACTCGACCTCCTCCCAGCTGAAATCACCGTCCTTGGAGAGATGGAAGGGGTCGTGATGGATACGATGCTTGCAGACTTCGATCAGCTCTTCGGCGCCGCGCAGCCGACACGGCGTGGTGCCGCAGACCTGCACATGGGCCTTCTTGCCGACCGGCTGCAGCTGGAACATCGTGTAGAAGGTCGCGATCTCCAGCATGCGGATATAGGGCATCTGCAGCATGTCGGCGACGGCCCGGATCGCTGCTTCCGAGATCCAGCCCTCGTTCTGTTCCTGGGCCCGCCACAGGATCGCAATCGCGGCCGACGCCTGCCGGCCTTCCGGATATTTCGCGATCTGGGCCTTGGCGAAGGCAAGATTCTCGTCCGTGAACGCGAAGCTCGCGGGCTGCAATTCCTTGGGGGCAAGACGGCGGACAGACATGGTTCTTCAGTCTTTCATTGCATGCGGCGCGTGCCACCGGCATTGAGCGCATTGATGCGGTCCTGCCAGAAGGCGCTCGCGGTGCCGAAAACGTTGTAGCCGACGTGGGTGGAGACCTTGATGCGGTCGAGGATCGAGAGCTCCTTCACAGTCTCGAGCCGGCCGCTCGCGGGGTCATAGACGATCAATTGCAGCGGGGTCTGATCGAGGATGTAGCGCGAAACCGTATGGTTGCGATCATGGCCGTGCTCCTCGCACAGGATCATGCTGTCGGTCGCAAGCAGCCGCGTGCCGCCCTTGATCGCCTCGACCTCGACGCCTTCGACGTCGAGCTTGATCAGATACTTGCCGGATGCAGCGATCTTGCCGTCGTCGATCAGGTCATCGAGCGCGATGACCGGCACCTGCTCTCCGCCCTCGACACTGCCCGCGATGCTGAAAGCCTCGTGCTTGGTCCCGGTGAGGTTGGCGGTGCCGCGCACAGCGCCGATCGCGCACTGCATCACCTCGAAGCGGCCGCTATTGATGGTGGCGTTGTTGGCGAGCTTGGCAAAGTTCTGCGACGACGGCTCGATCGCGATCACCCGATGCGCGCCGAACGGCGCACTCGAAACCAGGACCGACCAATAACCGTAGTTCGCGCCGCAATCGATGAAGGTGTAGTCGACGTCGACCGCACCCAGAAACAACAGCTCGAGCTCGTCTTCGTAAGTGTAGGCGCGGTTGAGCAGCTTGCTCCAATAGCCGTCGCCGTAGGGAAACGCGAACACCGCATCCGTGTTGAGCTTGATGGCGATGTCGCGCTGCGGCAGCGTCTTACGCAGCAGGTTGGCGCAGTGGTTGTAGCCGCGATGCGAGAAATGCGAGGAGATCTTCGAGCCGGTCGCCAACGCCAGCGCAGCCGTGCGTTCCCACAGGTTCGCTCCTTCGAGCGCCCCCGATGCACGGTCGAACTGGATCGGCGCAAGCCCCATCAGCGATCGACCTCCCCGAACACGATGTCGAGCGAGCCGAGGATGGCCGAGACGTCGGCCAGCAGATGCCCGCGGCAGATGAAGTCCATCGATTGCAGATGCGCAAAGCCCGGCGCACGGATCTTGCACTTGTACGGCTTGTTGCTGCCGTCCGAGACCAGGAACACACCGAACTCACCCTTCGGCGCTTCGACTGCGACATAGACCTCGCCGGCCGGCACGTGCACGCCTTCGGTGTAGAGCTTGAAGTGATGGATCAGCGCTTCCATCGAACGCTTCATCTCGCCGCGGCGCGGCGGCGAAATCTTGTTGTCGGTGATCATCACCGGCCCCTGCCCGTCCGGCGCGCGCAGCTTGGCGATGCATTGCTTCATGATGCGCACGGACTGCCGCATCTCTTCCATGCGGATCAGATAGCGGTCGTAGCAGTCGCCGTTCTTGCCGATCGGGATGTCGAACTCCATCTCGGCATAGCAATCATAGGGCTGCGCCTTGCGCAGGTCCCAGGCCGCGCCGGAGCCGCGCACCATCACGCCGGAGAAGCCCCAGGCCCAGGCCTGCTGCAGCGTCACCACGCCGATATCGACGTTGCGCTGCTTGAAGATGCGGTTCGCGGTCAAGAGCCGGTCGAGATCGTCGACCACCTTCAGGAAGGGATCGCACCAGGCGTCGATGTCGTCGATCAGCTTCGACGGCAGGTCCTGATGCACGCCGCCGACGCGGAAGTAATTGGCATGCATGCGCGAGCCCGAGGCGCGCTCATAGAACACCATCAGCTTCTCGCGCTCTTCGAAACCCCACAAGGGAGGCGTCAGCGCGCCGACGTCCATAGCCTGCGTCGTGACGTTGAGCAGGTGAGACAGGATGCGGCCGATCTCGCAGTAGAGCACGCGGATCAGCTGCCCGCGCCGCGGCACCTCGATGCCGAGCAGCTTCTCAGCCGCAAGGCAGAAGGCGTGCTCCTGATTCATCGGGGCGACGTAGTCGAGGCGATCGAAATAGGGAGTCGCCTGCATATAGGTCTTGGCCTCGATCAGCTTCTCGGTGCCACGATGCAGCAGCCCGATATGCGGATCGACGCGCTCGACCACCTCGCCGTCGAGCTCGAGCACGAGACGCAGCACGCCGTGCGCCGCCGGATGCTGCGGGCCGAAATTGATGGTGAAGTTGCGGAGTGCGGGACTTTGCTCATTCATGCTCGGACCTCCCACTCACTTGTTCGCCTTCTCGTCGCCGGGCAGCGGATAGTCCGCACCTTCCCAGGGCGACAGGAAATCGAACTTGCGGAATTCCTGGTTGAGCCGGACGGGCTCGTAGATCACCCGCTTCTCGGCGTCGTCGTAGCGGACCTCGACGAAGCCGGTGAGCGGGAAGTCCTTGCGCAGCGGATGGCCGTCGAAGCCGTAGTCCGTCAGCAGCCGGCGCATGTCGGGATGGCCGGTGAAGATCACGCCATAGAGATCGTAAGTCTCCCGCTCGAACCAGTCGGCTCCCGGAAACACCTCGATGATCGAGGGCACCTGGGTCGTCTCATCCGCCTCGGCCTTCAGCCGGATGCGCGTGTTCAGTGTCGGCGACAGCAGGTGATAGACGACATCGAAGCGCTTCCCGCGATCGGGATAGTCGACGGCCGTGATGTCGGTGAAGTTGATGAAGCGGCAGGCCGGATCGTCGCGCAGATATTTCACGACCTCGACGATCCGGCTCGGCTCAACATGGACCGTGAGCTGATTGAAAGCCACCGAATGTCCTGTCGCCGCGCCGGGAAGCGCGCCAACGATCGTCTGCCCAAGGGCGTCGAGCTTGCCGTCGTCCATTCGAAAAACCTTCAGCGTTCGATCGTGCCGGTGCGCCGGATCTTCTTCTGCAGCAGCAGAACACCGTAGAGCAGCGCTTCCGCGGTCGGCGGGCAGCCGGGCACGTAGATATCGATGGGAACGATGCGATCGCAGCCGCGGACCACCGAATAGGAAAAATGGTAGTAGCCGCCGCCATTGGCGCAGGAGCCCATCGAGATGACGTAGCGCGGCTCAGGCATCTGGTCGTAGACCTTGCGCAGCGCCGGCGCCATCTTGTTGGTCAGAGTGCCTGCGACGATCATCACGTCTGACTGGCGCGGCGAAGCGCGCGGCGCAAAGCCGAAGCGCTCCACATCATACCGCGGCATCGAGACCTGCATCATCTCGACTGCGCAGCAGGCCAGACCGAAGGTCATCCACATCAGCGAGCCGGTGCGTGCCCAGGTGATGAGGTCGTCAGCGGCAGCAACGAAAAATCCCTTGTCGGACAGCTCGTGGTTGACCTCGAGGAAATACGGGTCGTTGGCACCGATCGGCTTGCCGGTCGCAGGATCGAGAATGCCCTTCGGAGCCGGAGCGATGGCCGGCCCGGTTCCGGGCGTGGTCGGGCTCAATCCCATTCAAGCGCGCCTTTCTTCCATTCGTAGGCAAACCCGACTGTCAGCACGGCCAGGAACACCAGCATCGACCAGAAGCCGGCCGCGCCGAGCTTGCCGAACGCCACCGCCCACGGAAACAGGAACGCCACTTCGAGGTCGAAGATGATGAAAAGGATGGCAACCAGGTAGAAGCGAACGTCGAACTTCATCCGGGCGTCATCAAACGCATTGAAGCCGCACTCATAGGCCGACAGTTTCTCGGGGTCCGGCTGCTGGTAGGCGACCAGGAAGGGGGCGATCAAGAGCGCCAACCCGATCAGGGTCGCGACACCGATAAACACCACAAGAGGAAGATAATTCTGGAGAATGCCGGTCATCGGCGTGACTTTCTTCTGCGGTTTTCGGGACCGGGCCGCAGACTCGTTGCATTGGAATTGTTCTGAGCCTTAGCGCAGCGCACTAAGCCGCGCAAGACAAGCTATCTTGACGCCGTCAGCCCTCCCCACATTGCGGTCCGCCCGACACACCTTGGCCCTGCGCAGACGACAGAGCCGGATTGCGCCTGCATCCGACCTGCGTCGCGTGCTGCGCCGGCAGTCCCCCCACCACTGTTGGATCTGAGCAATGACAAAGCGAGCGGCGGCGTCACCACCCTCGAGGCGCCTGCGCTTGTCGCGATAGGTCCGCGAGCTCGCGCGCAGCCAGGTCGCCTTGGCCAACCCCCTCGCCTCTATCCGCTATCTAGGGATTGATTCGCCTCAACACAAACCGCGAGATCACGAGGTTTTCTCCATGTCACGCGCTTCGATCGATGGACGTCTTGAACGTCTATCCTACTTGGTGCAGCCGCCCCGCCGAGGCCCGCTGCCGAGGGCGAGGTCCCGGTCAGCGGCATGGCCCGCGCCGTCGCGGTCCAACCCGAGGTGCTGCTCTTGGGCGAGCCCTGCGCGCCGCGCCGATCCGATCTCGTCCGCCAAGATCGAGCAGACCATCGTCGAGCTCCGGCAGGATCATGCGACCGTCATCGTGACCTACAATCCGCAGCAGGCGGTGCGCGTCTCCGGCTTTGGCGGCTTCAATGTCTCCGGGCGAGACGCTGGAATTCGGAACTGTCCAGGACGACTTCCAGCCCCCGAAGGAGGCGCGCACGGAGCGCGTCATCACCGTCGGCTTGGCTGACCGGCAGCCCGGCACCTCCAGCCCGATTGAAGTTAGGAATATTGCAACCGAACGAAACCATTTCGAGGAAGCGAAGAAACCGGTTCGAAACAAACACCGATTAATGGTGCAGGCAACCAAATGGCGCACTGAGACGCCGGGAGGCTGAGATGAACCACACATTCCATTCCGCCGATCGTGCGACCCACCTGAAGATCCTGGTGGTGGCGCTGGTGGCCGGTATCGCGGTGGCCGCTTTTGGGATCGCCGCCCGCTCCTCCGTTGACGACAGCCAGACCGCATCCGCGCGCGTGGTCAAAGCCGGCAAGCCGGTCGTCGTCACCAGTTCCGACACCCCGATGGTCCGCTGAGTCCTCCTGGCATACGGCATCAGCCCAGCCGCGGCCGCCCCTTAGGCGGCCTTTTTTTGTGTCTGACAGACCGGAGGTGCTGAACACAGTGGAACGCGCCAAAGGGCGCGCCAAGCAGCGTGCGCGCCCGAACCGGCCGCTATCGAGGATGGAATGTTAAGCCATTGAAAACATGGCGCGAGAGACGGGGCTCGAACCCGCGACCTCCGGCGTGACAGGCCGGCGCTCTAACCAACTGAGCTACTCCCGCGCGATCGCGAAACCCGCGGAGAGCCGGGACTTAAAGGGGCCAACTTTCGAAGTCAAGGACAATGAGATGCCCTGTGGGAAGTCGGTCTGTCCCCCCTCGCCGGGCTCGAATTCCCGCACCGGACCCAGGGCCACCCGACCCGTCCAAGCGGGCCCAGCCGGCCGCAGCCCTTCACAAAGCCGGTTCCGGTCTAACCCTGCCGGGCGCGCGTCTGTTATACCGTCGGCCCAGCTTCACCCCATTCCGCCGTGGCCAGCATGCTCAAATCTCCCCTCGCCTTCACCCATACCGTGACCGAGCGTTTCCTGCGCTATGTCGTGATCGACACCCAGTCGGACCCGAACTCGTCGACCTGCCCATCCACGGAAAAGCAGAAGGACCTTGGGCGCGTGCTCGCCGCCGAACTGCAGGCGATGGGGCTCACCGACGCGCATCTTGACCAGCACGGCTATGTCTACGCGACGATTCCCGCCACCACCGACAAGCGCGTGCCCGTCATCTGCTTCTGCTCGCACATGGACACGTCGCCGGACTGCACCGGCGCCAACGTCAAGCCGCAGATCGTGCGCAACTACCAGGGCGGCGACATCGTGCTGCCGGGCGATCCGACCCAGGTGATCCGCGCCGCCGACCATCCGGCCCTCAAGGACCAGATCGGCAGCGACATCATTACGACCGACGGCACCACGCTGCTCGGGGCCGACAACAAGGCCGGCATCGCCGAGATCATGGATGCCGCCCATTTCCTCGTAAGAAACCCGCAGATCAAGCACGGCACCATCAAGATCCTGTTCACGCCGGACGAGGAGATCGGCCGTGGCGTCGACAAGGTCGACCTGAAGAAGCTCGGGGCCGATTTCGGCTACACGATGGATGGCGAGACCGCCGGTCACATCGAGGACGAGACCTTCTCAGCGGACGGCGCCAGCATCACCATCACCGGCGTCAGTGCTCATCCCGGCTTCGCCAAGGGCAGGATGGAGCACGCCATCAAGATCGCCGCGGCGATTGTCGAGCGCCTGCCGAAGGACAGCTGCTCGCCCGAGACGACCGAGGGCAAGGACGGCTTCCTGCATCCGGTGGGCATCTCCGGCGCGCTCGAACAGGCGCGGCTCGATTTCATCGTGCGCGATTTCGCCGAAGCGGGCTTGAAGCAGAAGGAGGCGCTGCTCGAAGCGATCGTCAAAGACGTGATGAAGGGCTACCCGCACTCCAGCTATCGCATGGAGATCAAGGAGCAATATCGCAACATGAAACAGGTGATCGATCGCCACCCGGAGATCGTCACCTACGCCGAAGATGCGATCCGGCGCGCCGGGCTCGATCCGATCAGGACGTCGATCCGCGGCGGCACCGACGGCTCGCGGCTGTCCTTCATGGGACTGCCCTGCCCCAACATCTTCGCCGGCGAGCACGCCTTCCACTCGCGCCAGGAATGGGTCAGCGTGCAGGACATGGAGAAGGCGGTGCAGACCATCGTGCACCTCGCCATGATCTGGGAAGAGCGGGCCTCAGGTTAGCCTCCGAACAATGCCGTTTCTTTGGCCTTTTCTCTTCGGGGCGCGAACCGCGGATCGATCGCAGCCGGAATACCGCGCCTATACGACGCGGTTCGATCGGGAAGTCGACGCAGCCGGCATTGACAACGTGCTCGGGCCGTTGAGTAAGAAGGATCGTGCTGCGCTGGACGAGGCTTGGCACGTGTTTCAAACCGACCTGCTCCCGTGGAGGACACGGCTGCATATTCGTGCCGCTGAGATCGCCGCAGAAATCAGAGCCCGTCTGTCTGAGCAGGAAAGGGCCGATACGACCGTGACACTGCTCGTCGACCAGTCGGGTTCGATGCGTGGTCAGAAGATGATATTCGCCGCTGCAAGCGCCGACATTGCTCAGGAGTTCCTTGCAAACCTTGGTATGAGCTGCGAGGTGCTGGGCTTCACCACGAGCAGTTGGCGCGGGGGACGCTCGCGGGCACAATGGCGCTGGTACCTCCGACCGCGCCGTCCCGGCCGCCTCAATGATCTTCTGCACATCATTTATAAAGACGCGAAAAACCAGCGTGCGAGCAGCGGCGACCATGCCTTCCGACAAATGTTAAGGCCCGACTTGCCGAAGGAGAATATCGACGGCGAGGCCGTTCTATGGGCCGCGGATCGACTTCGAAGATTACCACAGCACCGGAAGTTCCTTATCTTCCTGTCGGACGGCGCTCCGGTTGACGATTCAACCCTCCTGGCCAACGGTCCAACCTATCTTGCTGATCATCTTCAGCGCGTCGTCGAGACGATCAACGCAGCCAGAGACATTCGGCTCATCACAATCGGTATCGGTCCGACGGAAGAAGGTAGTTCTCCCGTCTCCACCCGCGTCGACGCACCCGATGGTCTCGGCAGCGCGCTGATCGAGTTGCTTGGGAGCACTCTGGTCTGCAGTGTCGAACAGCCCCATTAACCGGGAACCCCCCGCCTCGTATTGCGTCGTTTCTGCTAACAGCAGGCGGAGGACACGATGCCCAAAGAGAACGATCTCGAAGGCCCGCCGGATATGGGCGGCAAGCATGGCGGCCAGGCCGGCGTGCCGAAGCCGACACCGCGGCCCGATCCGCATGAGGCCACTAAGTCCGGCGATGTGCCGGCACGACAGTCCACGACCAAGCCTGACCGGAGCTGAAGCCTCTCGAGGCAGCTCAGGCGCGGGCGGTGACCAGCCAGATCGAGCCCGGCAAGATCACGCTGTCGCCGTGCAGATGCGGCGCCAGCATCTCGCGGATCGACTGGCGCGCCGCCTCGCGCAGTTCCTCAGGATGCCCCTGCAAGGCACGGCTCGCCGGGCCGATCCCCAGCGCAGAGTCCACGGCCGCATCGAGCCCCTTGCCGATTGCGACATCGAGCGACAGCGCACATGCCTCCATGGCGATGTCAGCAAAGCCGGCCTCGCTCAGGATGCGCCTGACCCGCTCCTCTGACGCGAACGCGAACGGACCTGGCTCTTCCGGCCCCACTTCGGGCATTTTGGGCACATGGCGATACACCGCCTGGAGCGGCGCCATCATCCAGGGATTTTGCTTGGGCTCACGCCAGCAGGCAAAGACAACGCGGCCGGATGGTTTGAGAGCCCGGCGCAGATTGGAAAACGAGACCACGGGCTCGGCGAAGAACATCACGCCGAAGCGCGACACCAGAAGATCGAAACTTGCAGGCTCGAACGGGTGGACCGTCGCATCCGCGAGTTCGAACTGCACCGGGAGCTCGGCGGTCGCGGCCGCTTGCGCGCGGGCCAGCATCGGGACCGAAATGTCGACGCCGAGCACGAAGCCGCCGGGTGCCACCTGTTTGGCGAGCGCGAGCGCGAGGCCACCACAGCCGCAACCGACATCGAGGATGCGATCGCCCGGCCTGGCCTGGATCCGCTCGATCAGGATCTGCGAGACCGGTGCGAGCAGGATCTCCTGTGCGGCCTCACGGTCTGACCAGCGCTGGCCGCCGGGGCCGTTCCAATAGGCGATCTGATCGGCATTTCGTTCGTGGCCTGAGGTGACTTGCATGGCGGGATCTGCGCTTCTGACAATGACAGGGCGCAATCCGCGCACGTGCGCGACCCCGATGTCAAGCCACGAGGCTTTGACGCATTTTCAATTCGCGCGGCGCGGCGTGATCAGCATCGGTAGGCCGTTCACCGGCCGCAAGGTGATCTTCTGCTGCGGCCAGACCTCGGCGCCTGGCGCGAGCGTCAGGTCGAAGTGTCGGATCAGCATCGCCAGGACCAGGGTGGCCTCCTGCAGCGCAAAGGACGCACCGATGCAGGTGCGCGGACCGGCACCGAATGGCAGATAGGCGTAGCGGGCGATCCTGGCGCGTGCCCCCGGCATGAAGCGCGTGGGATCGAATTCGTCCGGCCGGTCCCACAAGGTGCGGTGGCGATGCAGCACGTAAGGCGCGACCACGATCAGCGCCCGCGGCCGGATCGTAACTCCTCCGACTTCATCGACCCGTTCGGCCGACCGGCTGAGCGCGGCAATTGGCGGATAGAGCCGCAACGCCTCCTCGACCACCGCGCGCGTCACGACCAGCCGCTCAACGAGCCCCTCATGCGAGCCGGCCAATTCGCGATCCGCCTCGTCTCGCACCCGCTTGGCCCATTCCGGCGCCTGCGACAACAGGAAGAGCGACCAGGCCAGCGTATTGGCGGTGGTCTCATGGCCTGCGGACAGGAAGGTCAGAATATTCGAGCGGACCTCGGTGAGGCTCATCGGCCGGCCGGTCGAGGGATCGAGCGCGCGCAGCAGCAGGGTCAGCAGGTCGGTTGCCGGTTCTGACTGTGGACAGGCGCCAAGGCGCCGCTGCCGGGCGGCGATGATCCGGTCGATGACGCCCTCGAAATAGCTCATGGTCTGCTTGAGCCGCCTCCGCCCCGGTCGCGGCACGATCTCCGGGACGCCGAACAGATCCAGCGCTCCGATCCTACCGATGGTGGCGAAATAGGCGTTCATGGCCAGGCGGAATTCGTCGAGATCGCTGGCCACGCCGTCCGAGAAGATGGTGAGCGCCAGCACGTTGAGAGTGAGCAGCGTCATCTCGGTCGCGACATCGACGACGTCGCTCGGCGCAAATCGGCGCCATCGCTCGACCAGCCCTTGCCCGGCCGACAGCATCGCGGCGGTGAGCCCGATCACCGTCCTGCGCGCGAACACCGGCGCCAGCGTGCGCCGCTGCACCTCCCAGCGCTCGCCCTCCACGCTCAAGAGTCCGTCGCCGAGACCGACCGCCAGGATGCGGCGCTGGATCGGGTCCTTGCGGTAATTGGCGGCGTTGTCGACCAGCACGTGCTTGATCGCGGCGGGTTCGTGGACCAGCACCGCATCGGCAAAGGGCAGCGTCACCCGCGCGATCGGCAGCTCGAAAAAATCTGCGCTCCAGCACTCCAGCGGATTGCGCTTGAGCGTGGACAACAACCTGAATAGCCCCAACCGGGCTGCCGGCGGCACCGGCGCCGGCGGCCGAAAGGAGACCCCGGCGCCGTCTGACATCAACAGCATAAGTAAAACAAAGCCCCAGCCGAAATGACCCCATAACGCAGGCCCGTCATAGATGTTCCCGCTTCCGCCTATTGCAGAGACTGGCAATCTGCGGCTCCCCGGCAGGTGCGCAACGGTTGCTGAAGGGACTGTAAACCGTCTCCTAACGAACCAAAGCGGTGCAGCTACATGCCGCTGCAGGGCTGCGCTATACCTCTCATACTACCGATGACAGCGCTTTGGGATTGCGGGGGTTGGCGTGCAAAATCGATGGCTGGTGGAGCTGTTCGTCTCGTGGCTTCCATTTATCATACTGATCGGTGTCTGGCTTTGGCTCAGCCGTCGATGGTCAGCCGGCTCCGCCGCAAGGCTGGTGCAGCTTTACGAGCAGCAGATCATTGAAAGCAGGCGCATGAACGCGCATCTGGAGCGGATCGCGATCAGCCTTGAGAAGCGCGCGGCCGAATAGCGCGGGTCGCCACGCTGGCGCAAATGGCCTCTCTCTTGCTTGCTGATGCAGCAAGCCCGAGTGACTTCATGCGATATCTCGTCGTTGCCGATCTTCATTACACACTGCCGCAGTTCGACTGGCTGGTAGCGGCCGCCGTTCATTTCGATCTCGTCATCTTCGCGGGCGACGCGCTCGATCTCGGCTCGATCGTTGACTACCGAGCTCAGATCGTCGTGGTTCGAAAATACCTGTCGATCATCGCAGCCAGGACCCGCGTTGCCCTCTGCTCGGGCAACCACGACCTCGACAACAGGAGCCCCGAGGGAGAAAAGATTGCAAGCTGGATACGCGAGGTCCGAGAGCTTGGGATCGCCTGCGATGGCGATACGCTGCGGCTTGGCGATCTGACCCTGACCATCTGTCCCTGGTGGGATGGCCCCTTGGTCAAGGCCTCGATCGAGCGACAGCTCAGCGACGCGACCGCCGAGCGCGCGACGAACTGGGTCTGGGTGCATCACGCTCCGCCGACGAATTCGCCGGTGAGCTGGGGCGGCAAGCGCTTTTTCGGCGATTCCGAGCTCCTGAACTGGATCACTCGCTATCAGCCCTCAATGGTCATTTCGGGTCATGTCCACCAGTCACCCTTCATCGAGGAGGGCTCCTGGTTCGACAGGCTGGGTTCGACATGGGTGTTCAATACCGGCCGGCAGCCCGGGCGTCCGCCGACCTACATCGTCGTCGAGCCTTCCGCTCGTCGGGCCTACTGGCTCGCTGCAGGTCAAGCCGAGTGGATCGATCTCAACGCGCCGTTGCAGAGGCCGGCGCGGCCGGTCGCAGATCCACCCGATTGGCTCAAAGCCGTGGATCGGATTCCAGATCCGTTCCTGGTGAAACCTGCTGCGGCGGCAGATTGATCATGCTCTGCAGGACCTCGCCGACCATTGCGAGGTGGGTCCCGTGCCCGGCATATTGGCGCTTCAGGTCGGCAAGATAGGTGTTTGCAACGTTCAGGCGCTGCGCCAGCATCCGAGCGACCGAAAGTGCGAGTTCTGGCGTTTCCGCCAAGAAGCGCCCGGCATCGACGACCTCGTAGACACGGCATTCGGTGCAGGCCCGGACAGTGGCCGTGTGCGGTTGATCCAGCAGCAGCGACATCTCACCGAACAGCGCACCTGGCTCAGAGACGACCGCGACCGTTGCGCCAGCCTTGATCACCTCCAGGCGGCCTTCCAGCAGAATGTAGAGGTGTCCGGTGCCGATGCCTTCCTGAAGCAGGTCCGAGCCTGCCGGAATGGTCCGCTCGCTTCCACCCGTGCAGTGGCGCAGGAATTCGCTCATGTGCTCGTCCAAACTGACCGTCACGCAACGATCAGCCTAGCTGAATAAAACCCGATCACAATGCGGAATTCGCAAGCTCTGGAGCGTGCCAAACCCATGAAGGTGCGGCAAGGATAGGTCTCGGCGCGTGTCACCAACGCTCGGAGATGCTTTCGCCGACCCCAAGCGCAGCCCAGCGGTGACTCAGGCGCTGAAACTCGGTTCGAATCTCGGCAAGCCGTTGCGGCGTAAATTGCGCCCGCTCTCTCGGCCCCATCCGCGCCAGCATGCTGCTTGCGGACGAGGCCATCGCCGCAGCACGCGCGCGCAGCGCCGGATCATCCGCGTGCTGCAGCCAGTCGTGCCAGCACACATAGGTGGCCCGCTCGGATCGACCATAATCCTCGGTCTGCTCCGGCATCTGCCGACGGTCCTTCGCCGCATGTTTCCGCTGCAAGCGCGAGGCGGTACGGCTGGACGCGTCCGCTGCAACCGCATGAAAGGTCCTGGCTGTGCCGCCCATGGCGAGCCGCCCGAAAATGGCGCCTCAGAGCCCGAGGCATTTTTCGACAATGAAGTGCTGCAGATCATGCGGCATCCAGGGATCGAAGCCGGGCGCCGGATTCATCTCGAGCACCCGCCCATCATCCAATGTCGCCCGCACCGGGTAGCGGCGCTCGCCAGTTCGGATGAAGCTGACCGACATCGATTTGCGCGCACGTTGTCTCATGGGGCAAATACCATCACATGACGAACTGGGCGCGGCTCCTACACCAAGGACGCAGCCATATTGGCCTGGCGTCCGTATCGCGCACGCAGACAACCGATCGAAATCCAACAACGGAATGGGAGGAACATCGGGCAACGGAATGGTAGGCGGTGAGAGATTCGAACTCCCGACCCTCTCGGTGTAAACGAGATGCTCTAACCAGCTGAGCTAACCGCCCGAACGCCGCCTCTTTACCCCTTGCCCGCCGTCCAATCAATCGCCCGGACGGGCCGGCAGTCCGGTTATCTCATCGATCCAGCGGACGGCGGAGCGGCACCATTTCTGGCGGCGAGGCTTGAGCTGGTCGCGCTGGCGGATGCTGCCCCAGCGAATGCCCCAATCTCCCGGCGCGCCCTCGCCGCTCGTGAACAGCGGAGCACCGCAATCGCCGCAGAAGTGCTGCTGCCGCGGCCGGCCATTGTCGCCGAGCTTGGTATAGAGCTTGGGCGTGCCGCCCGTGAGCCGGACCTGCTCGGCCGAGCAGACCACGGTCACCCGAAACGGCGAGCCGGTCAGGGATTGGCAGTCCGTGCAATGGCAGATCGAGACCTGCTCCGGATCGATCTCGGCGACAAATGTCACCCGCCCACAATGGCAACCACCGTCGATCTGCATGGGGAGCCTCCGAACCGGGCCGCGCATTTGCTCGAAGGATAAGGCAAAGCTAAGCGAAACGTAAGAGCAACTTAAAGACGCATTCATCCATGACAACTACCTTCCCGCGGGTGCGTCGACAGGTCGGCAGCGCCGCAAAAGCCTTCCGACCGCGCGATCCTCGAACGAGCACACCGCATAGGGAGCAAGATATGACCAAATCGATTTTAGCAGCAGGAACATTCATCGCGTTGCTGGCCGCTTCGAGCTCGGCCCAGGCAATCTGCGTCACCCAATTCAGCGATCAGCTCTATGGCGTCAACAAGGCCAATGACGGTGGCATCTACCACGTCAGGCAGATCGGCAATGACGTCTGGTGGAGCGGCGACAGTGCTGACCAGCGCGTCAGAAACGTGTTTCATGGCCAGATCAAGGGCAACATTCTGACCGGCGGCTGGCTCGATGTTCCCCTCACCGACCATGAATTTCCGACCAATGCCGGCCAGGTCACCCTCGAAATCTCTGCAGATCACGACAGCTTCAAGAAGCTGAACAGCCCAACCGGCCCCCACGCGGCGTCATGGCGAGGGATGCTCAGCTGCCCCGATACCGACTGACACATCCGAACGCGCCGGACGGCCGCAACGGCGTAGCACGAAACGGGTCCACGAGCGCAGGTCCCGGCTGGCTGCCGGACCGAAACGCAAGCGTCACGCGCTCACAAAAAAAGCGGCGCCCCGGTGGCGGGACGCCGCTTCGTTTTGATAGTCGGTCGCTGTTAGTGCGCGGTCAGACCGCCGGCAGCTTCCTCGGTCTCCGCCGAACTGACGGGGACCTTGGTATCCTCCTCCCAGACGATCGGCACCGGCTTACGCACCAGGGCGCGGGCGACGACGTCGTCGAGGCGGGCGACGGGCACAATCTCCATACCGCCCTTGATGGCATCGGAAATCTCCGAAAGATCCTTGGCGTTGTCCTCGGGGATCAGCACCGTCTTGATGCCGCCGCGGGCCGCGGCCAGCAGCTTCTCCTTCAAGCCGCCGATCGGCAGCACGCGTCCCCGCAGCGTGATCTCGCCGGTCATCGCGACATCATGGCGGACCGGGATTCCGGTCATCACCGAGATGATCGTCGTCGCCATGGCCACGCCGGCCGAGGGGCCGTCCTTCGGGGTCGCCCCCTCAGGCACGTGGACGTGGATGTCGCGCCGGTCGAACAACGGCGGCTCGATGCCGTAGTTGATCGCACGCGACCGAACGAAAGATGCCGCAGCCGAGATCGACTCCTTCATGACGTCGCGCAGGTTGCCCGTCACCGTCATCTTGCCCTTGCCGGGCATCATGACGCCTTCGATGGTCAACAGCTCGCCACCAACATCGGTCCAGGCCAAGCCCGTCACGATGCCAATCTGGTCGTCCTGCTCGATCTCGCCGAAGCGGTACTTCGGAACCCCTAAGAATTCCTCGACCGTCTTCTCGGTGACCTTGACCGACTTCTTCTTCGAGATCATCAGCTCCTTCACGGCCTTGCGGGCCAGAGTGGAGATCTCACGCTCCAGGTTGCGCACGCCCGCTTCGCGGGTGTAGCGCCGGATGACGTGCAGAAGCGCGTCGTCGTCGATCGACCATTCCTTCGAATCCAGACCGTGCTTGGACAGCGCGTTCGGGATCAGATGCTTGCGCGCGATCTCGAGCTTCTCGTTCTCGGTGTAGCCCGCGATCCGGATGATCTCCATGCGGTCCATCAGCGGTCCCGGAATATTGAGCGTATTCGCGGTCGTGATGAACATCACGTTGGACAGATCGTAGTCGACCTCGAGATAGTGGTCGTTGAAGGTCGTGTTCTGCTCGGGGTCCAGGACCTCCAGCAGCGCGGACGACGGGTCGCCCCGGAAGTCCGAGCCCATCTTGTCGATCTCGTCCAACAGGAACAGCGGGTTCGAGGTCTTGGCCTTGCGCATCGACTGGATGATCTTGCCAGGCATCGAACCGATATAGGTCCGGCGATGACCGCGGATCTCCGCTTCGTCGCGCACGCCGCCGAGCGAGACGCGCACGAATTCGCGGCCCGTGGCCTTCGCGATCGACTTGCCGAGCGAGGTCTTGCCGACGCCGGGAGGTCCGACCAGGCACAGGATCGGGCCGGTCAGCTTATTGGCGCGCGACTGCACCGCCAGATACTCGACGATACGGTCCTTGACCTTCTCCAGCCCATAGTGATCCGCATCCAGAACCGCCTGCGCGGCCTCCAGATCCTTCTTCACCTTGGACTTCTTGTTCCACGGGATCGACAGCAGCCAATCCAGGTAGTTGCGCACGACGGTCGCTTCCGCGGACATCGGCGACATCTGACGCAGCTTCTTCAGCTCATGCTGCGCCTTCTCGCGCGCTTCCTTGGAGAGCTTGGTCTTGTTGATCCGCTCTTCCAGATCGGCGAGCTCGTCGCGGCCGTCCTCGTCGCCCAGCTCCTTCTGAATGGCCTTCATCTGCTCATTCAGGTAGTACTCGCGCTGGGTCTTCTCCATTTGTCGTTTGACACGAGAACGAATCCGCTTCTCGACCTGCAACACCGAGATCTCGCTCTCCATCAGGCCCAGCACCTTCTCCAGGCGCGTGGTGACGGACAGCGTCTCCAGGATGCCCTGGCGATCGGCGATCTTGACCGCGAGATGCGAGGCGACCGTGTCGGCCAGCTTGCCGAAATCGGTGATCGACTGAACGACACCGACGACCTCAGCCGAGATCTTCTTGTTGAGCTTCACATAGCTCTCGAAATCGGACACGACCGAGCGCGCCAGCGCTTCCGCCTCGACCGATTTGGCATCGGTGTCGGCCAGCGCAACGGCAGTGGCTTCGTAGTAGTCGGCCCGATCGGTGTACTTCTCGACGCGCGCGCGCTCCAAGCCTTCGACCAGCACCTTCACGGTGCCGTCGGGCAGCTTGAGCAGCTGCAGAACGCTCGCAAGCGTGCCGGTCTCGTAGATCGCGTCCGCAGCCGGATCATCGTCGGACGCATTCTTCTGCGTCGCCAGCATGACCAGCGCGTCGTTCTTCATGACCTCTTCGAGCGCGCGAATCGACTTCTCGCGGCCAACGAACAGCGGCACGATGTTGTGCGGAAAGACGACGATGTCACGGAGCGGAAGCACCGGATAAGCGTGGCTTTCGCCGTAGACAATGGTTGGCCGAGGTTTAGGGGTCGTCATGGCCTGTTCCTTTTGTTTAGCCCCCTTGCACGCAGCCCGCTCGCTTGCGCGACCGCCACAAGGTGCGATCTGATCCGGACTTCACTGACGCGTGGGTATCGCCCGTTTGTTTCGGATCGTTGTTGAGGCGAATCCCTGGATCGAGAATTTTTCCGCCACGCACATAAGGTGGCTATCGACCCGGGGGGTGTCAAGTCTCGGAAAACACCCGCCAATTAAGGCTTTACGCAGCGGGACGCTGAAACAATTTGGTCGCTGCGGAAGGTCTTCCGCAGCGACTGTCACTTGCAAAAATCGCGACCGTAGCTTCGAGTGGCCAGCGCAGGATTACGCGCTGGCGCTGCTTTCCACGGCGCGATCCGATCGATCGGCGTAGATGTAGAGCGGGCGTGCCGTGCCTTCGACCACCTCGCGCGAGATCACCACTTCCTCGACGCCTTCCAGACCCGGCAGGTCGAACATCGTCTCGAGCAGGATGCTCTCGAGGATCGACCGCAGACCGCGTGCACCGGTCTTTCGCTCGATGGCCTTGCGGGCCACCGCACCCAGCGCCTCGTCGGCGAAGGTGAGCTCGATGTTCTCCATCTCGAACAGCCGCTGGTACTGTTTCACCAGCGCATTCTTCGGGTCGGTCAGGATCTTCTTCAGCGAGTTCTCGTCCAGATCCTCGAGCGTCGCCACCACCGGCAGACGGCCGACGAATTCCGGGATCAGGCCGTACTTCAGGAGATCCTCAGGCTCGACGTGACGGAAGATCTCGCCGGTCCGGCGGTCTTCCGGCGCCAGCACCTGGGCCGCGAAGCCGATCGAGGTCGAGCGGCCGCGCGCGGAGATGATCTTCTCGAGCCCCGAGAACGCACCACCGCAGATGAACAGGATGTTGGTGGTGTCGACCTGCAGGAACTCCTGCTGTGGATGCTTGCGGCCACCCTGCGGCGGCACCGAAGCAACCGTGCCTTCCATGATCTTGAGCAGCGCCTGCTGGACACCCTCGCCCGACACGTCGCGGGTGATCGAGGGATTGTCCGACTTGCGACTGATCTTGTCGATCTCGTCGATATAGACGATGCCGCGCTGCGCGCGCTCGACATTGTAGTCGGCGGCCTGCAGCAGCTTCAGGATGATGTTCTCGACATCCTCACCGACGTAACCGGCCTCAGTCAGCGTCGTCGCATCCGCCATCGTGAAGGGCACGTCGAGGATGCGGGCCAGCGTCTGCGCGAGCAGCGTCTTGCCCGAACCGGTGGGACCGATCAGCAGGATGTTCGACTTTGCGAGCTCGACGTCGGAATGCTTGGTCTGGTGGTTCAGCCGCTTGTAGTGGTTGTGCACCGCGACCGAGAGCACCTTCTTCGCATGGCTCTGGCCGATGACGTAGTCGTCGAGAACCTTGCAGATCTCCTTCGGGGTCGGGATGCCGTCACGCGACTTCACCAGTGAGGATTTGTTCTCCTCACGGATGATGTCCATGCAGAGTTCGACGCATTCGTCACAGATGAAGACGGTGGGACCCGCGATCAGTTTGCGGACTTCGTGCTGGCTCTTGCCGCAGAACGAGCAATATAGCGTGTTCTTGGAGTCGCCCGTGCCGACCTTACTCATTCCTGTCTCCGTCCGCGGTTCGATCTTGTCCGCTCATTCGTACCGTACCGGCAATCGCCGGGCCGGACTGGTGAAAGAGCAAATTTCGTACCAAAATTAAGCCCTTGCCTTTTGCCTGCCGTGTGAATCACAGCCTACGCGAATCCCCCACGAACCATAACCACTGATGCTAGCCAACCATGCTGTCATCCGACTATCAAGAATTCGCTAATCGGAGGGCATACCCTAGACCGTGACAATACCGTGATTTTCGGGCTTGACACGGTCAAAGCGCATGAAATCGGCCGATCGTTGCGCCCTTGCCACGGCGGCCTGCACCAGAGGCAGGGCTCCGGCGGCCATAGCCCGCCGTGCGATAATACCGTCCTGCCCGACCGACAGCGCCTACTTGGCCAGCGGCGCCGGATCCTCAGGGCGCTTATCAATGACCTTGTCGACCAGACCAAATTCCTGGGCCGCTTCCGCGGTGAGGAATTTGTCGCGTTCCAACGCATCCTCGATCGATTTGTAGGACTGGCCGGTATGCTTAACGTAGATCTCGTTGAGCCGCTTCTTCAGGTTCAGGATCTCCTGGGCGTGCAGCATGATGTCGGTGGCCTGGCCCTGGAACCCGCCGGAAGGCTGGTGCACCATGATCCGCGAGTTCGGCAGCGAGAAGCGCATGTCCTTGTGACCCGCCGCGAGCAGCAGCGAGCCCATCGAGGCCGCCTGCCCGGTGCAGAGCGTCGACACCGCCGGGCGGATGAACTGCATGGTGTCATAGATCGCCAGGCCCGATGTCACCACCCCGCCCGGCGAGTTGATGTACATCGCGATTTCCTTCTTCGGATTCTCCGCTTCCAGGAACAACAGCTGCGCGACGATCAGCGTCGACATGCCGTCCTCGACCGGACCGGTCACGAAGATGATGCGCTCCTTCAAGAGGCGCGAGAAGATGTCATAGGCGCGCTCACCGCGGTTGGTCTGTTCGACCACCATGGGCACCAGGTTCATATAGGTTTCGACGGGATCGCGCATGATTCACCCAAGAGTTGGACCAGCCGTTTGGGACGACTGCCTGCCGCTTTGACGGATCACTCCTGCGCCGAGAACAGCGGGTGGAGAGCAAGCGGCGGACGGACATCCCGTGATGCAGAACTTCAAAGACCGCGTCCACAGATATAGACCAATTTCCCGGTGACAAGACCGGGCAACGAAGGTCGTCTTCGAACAAGGCCAATGACGTTGAAGCTGATTCCCGCAGCCCCGCCTAGCGGCCGGAACCGGCAAGACCGGCGGTTTCGCCGGTCAACCTTAATTGCAGGCTTACGCGCGAGGCGCGGCTGAAAGACGGCCTGATCAGGCCGCCTTCTCGTCCTCGTCGTCCTTGAACAGCTCGTCCTTGGCGACCTTCTTCTCGGTCACGTTGGCGAGCTCGAGGATGAAGTCGACGACCTTCTCCTCGTAGATCGGCGCGCGCAGCTGCGCCAGCGCCTGCGCATTGTTGCGATAATAGTCCCAGATCTCCTTTTCGCGACCCGGCATCGAGCGAGCGCGCTCGATCACGGCGCGGCTGACCTCGTCGTCGGTCACGGTGATCTTGTTCTTCTCGCCGATCTCCGACAGCACGAGACCGAGCCGCACGCGGCGGTCGGCGATGGTGCGATATTCGTCGCGCGCCTTCTCTTCGGTCGTGTTCTCATCGGCGAAGGTCTTGCCGGAGGAGGCCATCTCGGCCTTGATCGAGTTCCACATCAGGTTGAACTCTTCATCGACCAGCGACGGCGGCGCTTCGAACTTGTGCGCCTCGTCGAGCTTGTCGAGCAGCGCCCGCTTGACCCGCTGGCGCGATGCACCATTGAACTCGCTCGCCAGCCGGTCGCGCATCATCTGCTTCAGCTTGTCGAGCGATTCGAGGCCGAGCGTCTTGGCGAATTCGTCGTCGACAGTGGTTTCCTGCGGTGCGGAGATCGCGGTCGCCGTGGTCTCGAACTCCGCCGCCTTGCCGGCCAGCTTGTCGTTGAGATAGTTCGCCGGGAACGTCACCCTCAGCGTACGGGTTTCGCCGGCGCCGATGCCCACCAGCTGGTCCTCGAAACCGGGAATGAAGGTGTTGGAACCGATGACGACATCGATGCCCTCGCCGGTGCCGCCCTCGAACGGCGTGCCGTCGATCCGGCCGGTGAAGTTGACGGTGACGCGGTCACCGTTCTCGGCCTTGGCGCCGTCCGCCTTCGGCGTGTAGCTGCGGTTGCTGTCGGCCAGGCGCTTGATCGCCTCGTCGACATCAGCATCGGTCACCTCGGCAACCGGCTTCTCGACCGAGAAGCTCTTGAAATCGGCCAGCGCGATCTGCGGCACCACCTCGACCGAGACGGTATAGGTCAGGTCCGACTTGCCGGAGAGGATGCTCTCGACGTCCTTCTCCTCGGTCGGCATCGTCACCTTGGGCTCAGTCGCAAGGCGGAAGCCGCGCTCGCTGAAGATCTGGGTGTTGGTGTCGCGGATGGTCTCGTCGACCGTCTCGGCCATCACCGACTTGCCGTAGATCTTCTTCAGGTGTGCGACCGGCACCTTGCCAGGACGGAAACCGTTGATGCGCACCTTGTCCTTCAGGTCGAACAGCTTGGCGTCCGCTTTGGCATCGAGATCGGCGGCGGGAACGCTGACCTGGAATTCGTGCTTCAACCCTTGCGACAAGGTTTCGGTGACCTGCATGGCGTCAATCTTCTTCCGCTTCGGCTCATCCGTGAGCCAGACCATCTAAATTGTGATCGACGCGCGGCCTTGAGGCCTTGCGCCGGTGGACAGCGACCCCGCTTTCTCCTGGTGAGAGAACGGCTTCGCCGGTAAATCTCAGGGCAAACGCCAGAATAGCGCTTGGTGCGGGCGGAGGGACTCGAACCCCCACAACTTTCGTCACTGGAACCTAAATCCAGCGCGTCTACCAGTTCCGCCACGCCCGCGTGAACTGCATCGTAAGCCCGGCCGCGATGCCGCGGGCGGCGCGGCTTATACCACGCGCGAACCTCGCCGCAGCAAAAAAATGGACCGTCAACAGCGCTTTGGCCCCAGCCGGGCTGTTAATGCATTGCAGTCAAGATAGGGAGACAAGGATGACTCGCATCCCCCTCAGCGCTCAATCTTTTTTCATCATGGCGAGTTCATGACGCCCGGTCAGAAACTCAGCCGGCGGATCATCCTGGCCGGATTTGGGGCAGGCCTGCTGCGAGTGCCCGCTCTTCGTCTCGCGCGCGCAGCCGAAGCGCCGCCGCTTGAGCTGCGCGCCCGCGCCGAATCTCTGCCGCTGCTGGCCGGCCAGCCCGCGACCTCGGCGTGGGGCCTCGTCGGTCCTCAGGCCGCGCTCCGGACCCGGCAAGGTGGCACCTTGTCCTTGGCTTTGGTCAACGACTTGCCGGTGCCCACCACACTGGCCTTTCGCGGCCCGGGCTCAGCCGCCACAGTCGAGCCCCTGCTCGCGCAACCGGGGCTGGCACCCGCGGCAACCGCGCGCTTCGATATCGGGGCCAGCAGCGCCGGGACCGGCACCGTGGACCTCAGGCTGCTCGCGGACGGCGCCGCGCCGGCGCGGGTATTGCCTGTCATTATCGATGAGGCTCAGCCCGTAACGGTCGATCGCGACGAGATTTTCCTGATCGAGGACTGGCGCCTCACGCCCGACGGGAGCGCGCTGGCGCCGGGCCGCGACCCGCAGCAGGCTCAGGTCGCCTTGACGGTCAACGGCGCGAGGCTGCCGGAGATTCGCGCACGCGGGCAGGAACGGATCAGGCTCCGCTTCATCAATGGCTGCCAGCGGGCTGTGATCGCCGTGAAAATCGCCGACGTCGACGTCCGCGTGATGGCGATCGACAGCCAGCCGGCCGAACCATTCCTGGCCCGCAACGGCGCCGTGGTGATGCCCCCGGGCGGACGGGCCGATGTCTTGATCGATATGCCGGCCGCGGCCAAGGCGCCGCTGCCGATCCTGCTGCATGACGGCACGGCCGCCCAACCGATCGGCCAGATCGTCCTGTCCGACCAACCGCCGGTGCGCGCCGCGCCGCTGCCGCCGGCGGCACCGCTGCCATCCAACGGCCTGCCGGAGCAACTCGATCTCAAGACTGCCGTTCGGATCGAACTGGCGCTGGACGGGCCGGAATGGCTTGCCCCACCGAGGTTCACGGCCGCAAGCCGCCCCGCCTTCCAGGCCAAGGCCGGACGCACCGTGGTGCTGGCGCTGACCAACCGCAGCCCGACGGGTGCGACATTTCATCTCCACGGCTACCCGTTCCGATTGCTTGACCGGCTCGACGATGGCTGGAAGCCTTATTGGCTGGATACGCTCGCGCTGCAGAGCGGGCAGACCCAGCGCATCGCGTTTGCCGCCGAGACCGCCGGCAGGTTCCTGATCGAGAGCATGGGGACCGACTGGGCGGCACCGCGGCTTGTGCGATGGTATGAGATCAGGTGAGACAACAAGCCCCAGGGACAAGACCAATGACCGTTCCCGCCATCACCGGCGTGACCGCGCGCGCCGTCGTCACCCCACTCAAGCGTCCCTTGCGCAATGCATTCGGCGTCATCGACTCCGGCCCGCTGGTGCTGATCGATGTCACGACCGATCAAGGCGTCACTGGGCACGCTTATCTCTTCGCCTACACGCGGCTGGCATTGAAGCCGCTGGTGCTGCTGATCGAAGAGATCGGCGACGACCTGGTCGGCAAGCCGGTGGCGCCGTTCGAGCTGCAGCGGATGCTGGACGCCAAATTCCGCCTGCTTGGCTGGCAGGGCCTGGTCGGCATGGCCGTGTCCGGCCTCGACATGGCGTTCTGGGATGCGCTGGGCCAGATCGCAGGCAAGCCGGTGGTCGACCTGCTCGGCGGCACGGCGCTCCCGGTTCCCGCCTATGACAGCTATGGCGTACTCGATCCCGTCTCGGACGAACGCGTGCTGCGCCAGTCGATCGTCGAATTGGGTTTCCGCGCCATCAAGACCAAGGGCGGCCACGGCGATCTCTCGACCGATGAGCAGATGGTCAGGGGGCTGCGCGCCCTGCTCGGCCCGGACGTCGAGCTGATGCTCGATTTCAACCAGTCGCTAGATCCGGCTGAGGCCATCAGGCGCATTGCGCGCCTTGCCCCTTATGATCTCACCTGGATCGAGGAGCCGGTGCCGCAGGAGAACCTCTCAGGCCACGCCAAGGTGCGCAAGCGCTCGACCGTTCCGATCCAGGCCGGTGAGAATTGGTGGTTTCCGCGCGGCTTCGCCGAGGCGATCGCCGCGGGAGCGACCGACTTCATCATGCCCGACCTGCTGAAGGTCGGCGGCATCACCGGCTGGCTCAACGTCGCGGGGCAAGCCGATGCCGCCTCGATCCCGATGTCGAGCCACATCCTGCCCGAAGCCAGCGCGCATGTGCTGGCGGTGACGCCGACCGCGCATTGGCTGGAGGTGCTGGATTTCGCCGGCGCAATCCTGGCTGAGCCTCTTCAGATCATCGACGGCACGCTGACAGCGCGCGGACCCGGCCTCGGCCTCGTCTGGAATGAGAGCGCGGTGGCGAAGTACCAGGTGCAGTGAACGGCAGCCTTTGCATTCGCGAGACCCCCGCCGGCTCGATTGCACACTAAGCCCGATCGACGTTCTGCAGCCGCCTCAAATTCAACTGTCATCGCCCGGCTCGACCGGGCGATCCAGTACTCCGAGACGCCTGCGATCAGGACGAAAGGCCGCGGCGTACTGGATGCCCGCCTGCGCGGGCATGACGATTTTGCTATTCGGCGCTATCCCAGAAGGAGCGCCCGAGACTGTTGAAGGGCCGCGCTCAATACGCGATCCCGAACGCGTCATAGATGCGCCGGAACACTGCCGGCAGCGTCTCGGTCAGATCTTCCGCGATCAGGCCCGGCCCCGCTTCGGTACCGGCTTCGCCGTGCATCCAGACGCCGATGCTGGCGGCTTCGAACGCCGGCACGCCCTGGGCCAACAGGCCTGCGATGATGCCTGACAGCACGTCACCGGCCCCTGCGGTGGCAAGCCAAGGCGGTGCATTCGCAGCAATGGTGGCACGGCCGTCGGGCGCGGCGACCGTGGTGTCGGCGCCCTTCAGGAGCACGACCGCGCCGCAACGGGCGGCGGCATCCCGCACGCGCTCGAGCTTGGAGCGCCCCGGATGCTTGTTGCTGAGATCGGAGAACAGCCGCGGAAACTCGCCTTCATGCGGAGTCAGCACCACCTCTGGCGCCGTCGTCCCCCTGATCTGCTCGAACAGCCGCTCCGGCGCATCGGCAAAGCTCGTCAGCGCGTCGGCATCGAGCACGAGGTGTCGTTGTGCTGCGAGCGCGGTATGGACGAAGTCGCGGGTGCGCTCGCCGATGCCGGCGCCAGGGCCGATGATGCAGGTGTTGTAACGTCTGTCGCCGAGCAGGTCGCCGAATTCGATCGGCGTGTCGACCGGGCGCACCATCACCGCCGTCAGCGCCGTGGCATTCACAGCCAGCGCATCGCGCGGGCTGGCCAGCGTGGCTAGCCCCGCTCCGGCCCGCAGCGCAGCGCGTGCCGCCATCCGCGCAGCCCCCGTTGCGCTGATGTCGCCGGACACTGCAAGCACATGGCCGCGCGCATATTTGTGGCCGTCGATGCGCGGCACCGGAAACTGCTTGTGCCAGATCTCCGGCACGTTTTCGAACGCCTGCGGCTTGATCTCGGCCAGCACCTGCGGATCGATGCCGATATCGGCGACGCGGACCCGCCCGCAATTGATCCGCGCCGGCAGGAGCAGATGCGCGGGCTTCTTGCGGAAGAAGGTCACGGTCTCGGTGGCGCGCACCGCGATGCCCATCACCGCGGCCGTGGTGCCATTGATGCCGCTCGGCAGATCGACCGCGAGCACCTTGGCGCCGTTGGCATTGATCGCCGCGATCATGTCGTGCGGCTCGCCGCTCACCGCGCGGCTCAAGCCCGCGCCGAACAGCGCATCGATGATGAGCGCCGGCTTGCCGATCGCCTGCGGATTGAACGGCAGCACCGGATATTTCCAGCCCTTGGCGGCGGATGCCGCATCTCCCTGCAGCGCGTCGCGCTCGCACATCAGGATGACCGAGACCTCGCGCCCTTGGGCGGCCAGCTCCGCGGCGGCCACGAAGCCGTCGCCGCCATTGTTGCCGGGCCCGCAGATGACCAGGATCGGCCCCTCCTCCACCAGGTCCATGGCCGCCTCGGCAACGGCCTGACCGGCGCTCAGCATCAGCGAGAAGCCGGGCGTGCCGGCCGCAATGGTCAGCCGATCAGCGCGCTCCATTTCGCTCGTGGTCAGAACTTCCATCCGCTCTTGTCCCCGCTCACGCCAGCCCAATGCCGTCTCGCCGCCCCCACGGCGCCGATATCGCAGGCCAAGGCGCCAGCCGATATCTACACAGCCTCTATTGCCGTGACCGCGGCGAAGTTCCAAGCAGGCATCGCGCGCGGCGGTTAACGCGCCGCCTTATCCTGAGGCATTTCGGCCGCACTGCGGACGCCGCAGCCGCTTCTGCACACCATTTCACCTGTTTGCCTATTTCGCAGGCTCCGGTATTCTGGCTCTTCCAAGAGGGAGTCGTCAGGCTCATGCTAAGAGCCTGATTATCATTCGATTTGGGCCTGTTAACGACTTGGCATAGACCCTGCTTTTGTGGAGCCACTTCGGCGCTGGCAAGACGGGCTGTAAAGAACCAAGCCTCCGCCGAAGCATGTCAGGCCCGGTACCCGAGTGATCAAACGATCTGCGCTGCGTCGCGCAGCCTGGCGATGACCTTACTGTTTTTATATCGGAATGCCCGGGAGGCGCTCAGTGAAGAAGATCGAAGCCATCATCAAGCCATTCAAGCTGGACGAGGTGAAGGAAGCGCTTCAGGAAGTGGGATTGCAGGGCATCACCGTGACGGAGGCCAAGGGATTCGGCCGGCAAAAGGGACATGCCGAACTCTATCGTGGCGCCGAATACATCGTCGACTTTCTGCCGAAGGTGAAGATCGAGATCGTGATCGGAGACGATCTGGTCGAGCGCGCGATCGAGGCGATCCGCCGCGCCGCACAGACCGGCCGTATCGGCGACGGCAAGATTTTCGTATCCAACATCGAGGAAGCCATCCGGATCCGGACCGGCGAATCCGGGCTCGACGCAATCTAAGGTCGCTGGCCGGAGATCAAGAGAGGGGCTTGGACGGCCGCGCGGCCTTCGCCCCTCGAGCACATTTGCAATGCGAGCAGCTCGCCAGGCAGCACAGGTGTCCCAGCGAGGCACTTGCAGGCGGCCATTTTGGCGTTTCCGATATTGTCTTGCGCCCCGCCCAACGCTATGGAGCATGACCCGCAGTCGCCGTCCCGCGGCCGGGCCGTGACAAGAGTAAAAAGGGCGCGATGCGGCCAGGGAGAACGCCGTCGCGCTCTCGATTTTTGACTGCATGGCCTTTCGGAAAGCCGCTCGGCACTCGTCCGGATCACGCTCTAGCCAAGAGGGGTATTTATGAAGACCGCCAAAGATGTCCTGAAATCGATCAAGGATGACGACGTCAAATACGTCGACCTGCGTTTCACCGATCCGCGCGGCAAGTGGCAGCATGTGACTTTCGACGTCAGCATGATCGAGGAAGACACCTTTGCCGAAGGCCTCATGTTCGACGGCTCCTCGATCGCCGGCTGGAAGGCGATCAACGAGTCCGACATGTGCCTGATGCCCGATCCGGTCACGGCGACGATCGATCCGTTCTTTGCCGAAACCACCATGATCATCACCTGCGACGTGCTTGAGCCGACCACCGGCGAGCCGTACAACCGCGACCCCCGCGGCATCGCCAAGAAAGCGGAGGCGATGGTGAAGTCGATGGGCGTGGGCGACGCCGTCTATGTCGGCCCCGAGGCCGAGTTCTTCGTGTTCGACGACGTCCGCTTCCAGACCACCCCCTACAACACCGGCTTCAAGCTCGACTCCTCGGAGCTGCCGACCAACTCCGACACCGAATATGAGGGCGGCAACCTCGGCCACCGCATCCGCACCAAGGCCGGCTACTTCCCGGTGCCGCCGCAGGACTCGGTGCAGGACATGCGCTCGGAAATGCTCGGCGCCATGGCCAAGATGGGCGTCAAGGTCGAGAAGCATCACCACGAGGTGGCTTCCGCCCAGCACGAGCTCGGCATGAAGTTCGACACGCTCACTTTGATGGCCGACCAGATGCAGATCTACAAGTATTGCATCCACCAGGTCGCGCACATCTACGGCAAGACCGCCACCTTCATGCCGAAGCCGGTCTACGGCGACAACGGCTCGGGCATGCACGTCCACCAGTCGATCTGGAAGGACGGCAAGCCGGTGTTCGCGGGCAACAAGTACTCCGACCTGTCGGAAACCTGTCTGTCCTACATCGCCGGCATCATCAAGCACGCCAAGGCCATCAACGCCTTCACCAACCCCTCGACCAACTCCTACAAGCGGCTGGTCCCGGGCTATGAGGCGCCGGTGCTGCTCGCCTATTCCGCGCGCAACCGCTCGGCCTCCTGCCGCATCCCCTACACCGCCTCGCCGAAGGCCAAGCGCGTCGAGGTGCGCTTCCCCGATCCGCTCGCCAATCCGTATCTCGGCTTTGCCGCGATGCTGATGGCGGGCCTCGACGGCGTGAAGAACAAGCTCGATCCCGGCCCGGCGATGGACAAGGACCTTTACGACCTGCCGAAGGAAGAGCTGAAGCAGATCCCGACCGTCTGCGGTAGCTTGCGTGAGGCGCTGGAGAATCTCGACAAGGACCGCGCCTTCCTCAAGGCCGGCGGCGTGTTCGACGACGACTTCATCGACAGCTACATCGCGCTGAAGATGACCGAGGTCGAGCGCTTCGAAATGACCCCGCACCCGGTCGAGTTCGACATGTACTATTCGGGCTAAGCTCGAACGAAAATCGGCGGATCAATGCAACGACGAAAGGCGCCCCTCGCGGGCGCCTTTTTTGCCGCGAACTGACGACGGAAGACAACGCATGTTCCTACGTCTCGCAATTATCTCTATCGCTTTCGCCCTGGGGACGCTGTGCCCCGCTCTGGCTGCGACACATCCGGTGGATTGCACGCTGACTGTGGATGGTAAGTCCTATATTGCCGGCGTCTGCGAATTTTCTCGGGACAAAGGCGGCTCGTTCTCCATATACGGCGACAGGTACTGGGCCATGGTGAACGTCGAGAACGGGAGAGGTGAGGCGTTCTGGAATGCGATGCCTGGCGCCACCCACGCCCAAGCTGCTCTTGGCGGGGTTCACCAGGCTGGAGGATGCTGGGAAGGTTCGCGTGTCCGGATCTGCGCGCTCACCATAGAAGCGACTCGACTTGACGCAATCATGGGCCGCCGCGCGAAAGGATTCCTCATCTCACCGGAATATATGGACTACGCCTGCGTTTCCACGGCCGGCTATCGATTTGTGCCAGGCGCGACCCTGGCGATTGATCGATGCGACTATTTCTGGGGCGTGCGCCAGCACGTATTCCGGCTCACAGAGAATCATCTCACAGTTGATGGCAAGCCAGAGCTTTGCATCGACGCGAAATCGGCAGCCGGCGGGAAGGATATGAGGCTCGTCGTCGAAGATTGCGCACGCATTGCCATCAGATGGATCTACGACAAGGACAACAAGACCATCCGCTCCAGCAACGATCTTTGTTGGAATATCGTCTTTCCTGAGCGTCAGGGTGGAAATAACTGGTCGGGATCCCTGATCGCACGTCCTTGCGAACCGGATGCCGAGAAGAATGGCCGATTTGAACTCGGCGGCAACTGATTTTGTAAGCATCGGTCGAGATTCAGCACCGACGCTTCGACATGTACTATTCGGGCCAAGCCTGAGCGAAAGATCGGCCGATCATCGCACTATTAGAGGCGCTCCTTTGCGGGGCGCCTTTTCTTGTGGTGATCACAGCGAGCCGCAGGGCTCTGGCAGGTCAAATGACCTCGTCCGAAGAGTCCGCATCGCGGTCCGGCGCCTGCGTTGCGCCGGACCATGATGCTCGGCCTGCTTACTGTGCGAGGAAGGTCAGGGCCTGCACGACGAAGGCGGCGTGGTACTGGAAGATGCCGCCGTGCCCTGCGTCCGGGAAAATGCTCAACTGCGCATTCGGCAACCTGCGCGCCAGTTCGAACGATTTGACCGACGGCACCATCACATCGTGATCGCCATTGGCGACCAGGACCGGGTGCTGAACTGTCCCCAGCGCGGTGGCATCGCCCTGCCCCCAGGCCTGGATCGCCGCAATCTGCGCCTGAATGGTGTCGTTGCTGGCGGGCGGGTCGAGATCCTTGGTGCGCTCTTTCAGACGCTGCAGAAAGTCCTCGGCGGCCGCCTGGCCGTTGGCAGTCTGAGTAAAGAACAGAAACTGTTTCGGATGCTTGTTGCTGGCGGCTGCCTTGGCGAACGCGTCCTGGAGGACAGGACCAACATTCGCCTTCCCCTCGCCACCGGCCGGCCCGGTGCCCGCGAGAATGATCTTGCGCACCAGACCGGGGTGCTGCTGCGCAATGACCTGAGCGACGAAGCCGCCGAGCGAGAAACCCAACAGATCGACTTTGCTCAAGTCCAGGGCGCGAATGAAGGCGACGGCATCCTGGGCCATCGCCTCGACCGTCTTTGGGGTCGAGCCGCCGGATCTGCCGACCCCGCGATTGTCGAACAGGATGACCCGGTGCTTCGCCGCCAAACCGTCCACCACCCGCGGGTCCCAGTCCTCCAACACCGCTGTTAGATGGTGCAGAAATACCACAGGAATGCCGTCCGTCTTGCCCACCTGCCGATAAACGAACGCGGTGCCGTTCACATCAACCGATTTGGTCACTGCATTGACGAAGCTGGTGTTCATCGATTTTCTCTTGGTTTGTCGCGACCTTAGACACAATCGCGAGAGGTTGCCGATAGAATAACGATCGTTATATATCGTTCGTTATTCTATGGACAAGCGGCAATCAAGAGATCGTCAGAGGCTCGTGATGAGATATCCGTCCGACCAGAAAGCAAAGGCCAAGGCGGCCATCCTGCAGAGCGGCGCCCGCGCCTTAAGGACCAACGGCTTTAATGGAATTGGAGTTGACGGCTTGGCCGCATCCGCCGGTGTCACCTCCGGCGCCTTCTATTCGAACTTCGCAAACAAGGAGGCTCTGCTGGAACAGGTCATCGAGACCTGCGTGGGCGAACCGTTCATCGACTCCGAAAGCGGGAGCCGCGCCGAACGGCAGGACCGTCTCCGAGATTGGTTGGCGATGTATATCAGTGCCGCGCATCGCGCAGACCCGGCATCCGGCTGCGTGATGCCCACTTTGAGCGCGGATGTCGGGCGTGCCAACCCGCAGGTCCGTGCCGCCTATGAGCGCAAGATGCTGGAGCTCGTCCGCAAGATGGCGAATGTCATGGATGGCGAAGCGCCGGACCGCGAGAAGCGCGCGTGGAGCATCATTGCCATGATGGTCGGCGCCATCGCGATCTCACGCGCCATGCCCGATGGCCCTGCCGCCGATCAGGCGCTCGAGTCGGCATTGAAGACGGCAGTTGCGCTGGTGCGGTGATATTGCAGCTCGATCGCTTTGCGTTCCTCAAAGCAATCGAAGGGCTTGCAACAATGAGTTTCCTCCTTGCGGCAATGTCCCTCAGGAGATCGTGGAATAGCTGAAGCATCGGCGTGCCCCGTGCTCTAGAGCACCGGCAGTTCACCAAGGAACCCGTCGACGGCATCGAACACCTGCCAGCGGTTCTTCTCCATGAACACCGAATGCGTGCCTTCGCCGATCTCGACCCATCGGCGATAAGGCGCAGCCGAGAGCTTGCTGAACACCGTCTGCGCCATATCGATCGGGCAGTCACGGTCCCAATCGGCGTGGACGATCAAGACCGGCACGGTGAGCAGAGCGGGGTCGTAAAGCGGCTTGCCGGACGCCCAACATTCGCGGCTGTCCTGAACTGTTCCGTTCGGCGCGCGCAATTTGTCCGGGCCAATGCCCGTATCGGCAAACGTCGCCTCTGCCCATGCCTCGAACCAGGCAGCCGGCAGAATCGTATCCTTCTTGTCTTCCGGAACGCCGTTCAACCAGCGGTCCTTGGTGGCCGACCGCTCGACGATGCGATAGGCACCGAGCGGACCACCGGCATCGGCGGCACTCGGCGTCGTCCGCAGCCACTGAGGCGCGATCAGAATGAGCTTGTTGACGTGCGCGGCATTCTCTGACGTGTAGCGCGACATCAGGGTCGTGCCCCACGACCAGCCGATCAGGTTGATCTTGTCAAGCTCACGACGCGATCGGACGAACGCAGCCGCGCTGGCGACGTCGCGCACCGCGACGGGCGTGCGGACGATCGGCTGATTGTCCGGCGCCGGCGCTTCCATTTCCGCCGGTCGGGTCGATCGACCATAGCCGCGGACGTCGACGAGATAGACGTCGTAACCCTTGTGGGCCAGATGATCCATCCAGGACAGACCATCGAGGCGAAGGTCGAACGAGGTCGATGCCGGATAGGTCGATCCTGCCACGAACAGAACGGTCTTGTCGGCCGAGAACTGAACCAGATCGGAGCTGCGCTTATTGCGGACAAAGAGTTCGATCCCAGCGGTGTCGCTTGGGATCCTCATCTCTTCGGTGATGATGGCATCGGTGATCGATTTATGCATCTCTCTGTCCCCCAAGTTAGACGAACCGCCAATCGAACTCGTCGCCGCGACGCGTGACGTAACCGGCGGAGGTGTTGGCAAAATGAGCGCTGAAAACGGTCGCGCGATCTTCCGCAGCCTGCTCGAGAAGCCAGCGACGCGATGCTCGCGCGTGCTCCTTGTGCTCGCAGAACGTGCTGTTCCAGTCCGGGCGATAAACCTGCAGCGGCTGATGCATGATGTCACCGCTGAAGATGGCCTTCTGTCCGCCATCAGTGAGTTGGATGGCGACGTGACCGGGGCTGTGGCCCGGCGTCGGACGGAAGGTGAGACCGTTACCGATCGCAGCTTCGCCATCGACGATCTCGGCTTGCCCGCTCTGGATCACCGGAAGAACGCTGTCCTCGAAGACACCAGCGGAGAAGCCTTCCTTGCCGGCCGGGCCCGACCAATGATCGTACTCGGCCTTGGAGAACACGTATTTGGCGTTCGGGAAAGTCGGCACCCAGCGGCCGTCGAGGAGCCGCGTGTTCCAGCCGCAATGATCGGCGTGCAAATGCGTGCAGCAGACATAATCGACCGACTCGGGCGGGACGCCCGCTTCCGCCAACCGATCGAGGAACGGCAGGTTTAGCTGATGAAAGCGCGGCAGCATCGGACGGTTCTTGTCGTTGCCGGCGCAGCTATCGATCAAAATCGTATGATGCTTGGTCTTCAGCAGCCATGTGTGAATACTCGCGATGAAGCGGCCCTGTGCCGGATCGAAGCAATTCGGAATCATCAGCGCCTTGTGCTTGTCCAGGACCGACTGATCCCAATCGGGGAAGAGGAAGTCCGGGGTGAAGCCCGGACCTCTCATTTCAGTGACCTGTTGAATGGCGATACTGCCGATGTTGTGGGTCGTTGTCATTCGAGAACACCTTACTGCTCGTGTGCCATTTCTTGTTCATGTGCCATTGAGGATGATGCTCGACTACGATCAGGCCGCCGCCACGGTTGCAGCCGACGAGATCGTCGCCGTGGACGGCATGGAGCGGAGGCAGAACAACCCGATGGAGAACGAGATCGCTGAGACGATAATCACGTAGTACAGGCCGGCGTAGAGATCGCCGGTTGCGATCTGCAGGGCGGTCGCGATGGCCGGCAGAAGTCCCCCGAAATACCCGTTGCCGACGTGATAGCTGAACGACACCGACGTGTAGCGAACCTGCGGCGGGAACAGATCGGTCATCGCCGACGCCAACGGACCGAAGATCATGCCAGCAACGATGCTGAGCGCCGACAGGATCATAATGATCATGCCGAAATTCATCGCGCTCGTATCGGCACGGCTGGGATAGCCGGCCTGCTCGAGCGCCTGCTTCAGATTCGCCGAGAAGGCCGCCGCGTTCGGCGCCTGTCCCGCCAGGCCAAGCGGGATCGCCTTCGAGCCGACGAATACGGTCGCGACCGTTCCTTTGGCTTCCGCCTTGTTCGAATAGGGCGCGCCGAACCGGATCAAGGCATTCTTGGCGATATCGCAACCGCTGGTGAATCTCGCCGTTCCGACCGGATTGAACTGGAAGGAGCACTCCGATGGATCGGCCGCGACGGTCACCGGCACGGTGGCCTGTGCGTTATAGAGCGCCGGGTTGGCGTAGAAGGTGAGCGCCTTGTAGAGCGGGAGGTAGGTGAACGTGCCGATCACGCACGCCGCCAGAATGAAGATCTTCGTGCCGTAGCGATCGCTCAACCAACCGAAGAAGATTATCGCCGGCAGCGTCAGCATCAGGGCCGCCCCAACCAGTAGATTTGCGATCTGCGCATCCACCTTCGCGGCGCCGGTGAGGAACACGAGCGAATAGATCTGCGCGCCGACCAGCAGCACGCTCTGCGGCACCACCATCGCAAACATCGCAATCAGGATGCGCTTCAGATTCGGCCACGCCCGGAGCGTGTCGTAGATCGGGGACTTCGAGAGCGTCCCTTCCTGCTTCATTTTGAGAAACAGCGGCGATTCCTGCAGCTTGAGGCGGATCCAGACCGACGCCGCAAGCGGGACCACCGAACTGATGAACAGGACGCGCCAGCCCCAACCGTTGAATGCCTCGGGCGTCATGCTGGAGCGCATGACGTACACGAACAGCATCGACGCCGTGAAACCGATCGGGGCGGAGGTCTGCAGCCACGACGTCAACCAGCCGCGGCGGCCTTGCGGAGCATGCTCCGCGGTGTAGGTGGCGGCGCCGCCATACTCACCACCAAGCGCCAGGCCCTGGATCATTCTCAGGAAGATCAAGATCGAGGGCGCCCACAGACCGATCGTGGCATAGGTCGGCACCAGACCGACGGCGACGGTCGCAAATCCCATCATCAGGATGGTGGTAAGGAAGGTGTGCTTACGCCCGATCATGTCGCCGATACGGCCAAACACCAGCGCGCCGAACGGCCGAACCAGATAGCCCGTACCGAAGGTCAGGAGCGCGAAGACGTTGGCCCAAACCGGATTGTCATTGGAGAAGAAATTCGTCGAGATGGCTGAGGCCACCGAGATGTACATGAAGAAGTCGTACCACTCGATCACGGTGCCGGCAGTGGCGGCGATCATCACCTTCCGTTGCAATTCGGCGGTGGATTCCGCCGTACCGGCGGCAGCACGCTCGCTCATCAAAAATCCCCACAATGAATGGCCATTTTCGCAGCCAGGGTTAGCCCGGCTTGCTTTGGTGCCCACTCGCGTGAGATAATTGAAATCGATATAAAGGATACCAGGTATAACCTTCATGGATATCAAGGGACATGACCTGCCTTTGCTGGTGTCGCTTCGCGCGATGCTCGACGAAAAGAACATCACTCGCGCTGCCTCGCGGCTTGGCATCAGCCAGCCGGCGCTGTCGGCTCAGTTGGCCAGGCTGCGCGATGTCTTCGGCGACCCGCTGCTGACACCCGCCGCATCGGGGAAAGGCATGGTCCTGACCCCGCGGGGCACTGAGCTCAAGGAACCTCTGAGGCTGGCGCTGCAACACCTCGAAGACGTCGTGAGCAAGCCGTCGGCCTTCGATCCAAAGCACTCGGAGCGGACGTTTACTGTCGGTGCAAACGACAATGCGACCGCCATCATGGGATCGCGACTTGTCGCGCTGACCCGGAATCGCGGCCTGTCCGGCATCCGGCTCGCCTTCCGATCGATCGACTTCACGAAGTTGAACGATCAACTCGAATCCGGCGAGATCGACGTCGCACTGGTTTCCAAGAACGTCGTGCCGAACAACATGCCCAGCCAGCCGCTGTTCGAAGAGAACTTCATGATGGCGCAGCGCAAGAATCACCCGCGCGGATTGCGGCCGCCTTCGTTGAACGAATATGCGCGATTGGAGCACGTCATCGTATCAGGCGACGGCGGCGGATTTCGTGGTTTCATCGACGAAATCCTGGCCGCGAGCGGGAAGCGACGCCATGTCGCCGTTTCAGTGCAGCATTACAGCGTCGTGCCCCTGCTGCTGCAATCGACCGATCTCGTCTGTACGCTTCCGCAGCGATTTCTCAGTCGTTACAGCAATGCGCTGCGGTCTTTGCGCCTTCCTTTTGATACCCGACCCTTTACGCTGCACGCGACCTGGCATGCCAGGTTCAATAACGACCAGGGGCATCAATGGCTTCGGCAGCAACTCAAGGAATGTGCAGCAGATTGATGGGCTACATGATAGCGGCTCCGATCGATGCCGACCGGCCGTCACACAGGATGGCGGACATCAGGTATCACCAGCAAGCCGCGCCGGCTCGGGCCTTCCGCATCGGGACTTTTCTCGGCTCCTGGGCACATTTGTAACTGAGACATTCCTTCAAACATCGCGCTCGTGGCCGGTTCCGGACGGCCCTGCCGCATGACGGCGTGGCGTACTGCGCGGTCGGCGCCAGAAAAGAACGTGCTGCCACGGAATAGAAACCCTCGCTGGGCGTTTTTATCTCTGCGATCACTTTTCACGAGGACATTGATATGACCCGGCTTTCAACGATGAGTTTGCTTGTTGCGGCAACCTCGCTCGCCGCGATCGCAACTGCGAACGCGGCACCTCCGACCAAGACCAGCAGCAGCGCAAAGGGCGAGATCCTGACCGACGTCAGCGGCATGTCGCTCTACACCTTCGACAAGGACAGCGAAGGCAAGTCGGCCTGCAACGGACCATGCGCCACAAACTGGCCGGTCTTGAAGGCGAGCGCAAGCGATCAACCGGGCGGCGGCTACACCATCATCACCCGCGACGACGGCTCCAAACAGTGGGCCTACAAGGGCAAGCCGCTCTATACGTTCGCCAAGGACCAGAAGGCTGGCGACGTCACCGGCGACGGCTTCTTCAACGGCGCCTGGCATCTGGCGAAGCCGTGAGGGGATGCTCTTAGCTCGTAAGGTGGACGGTCTTACTGAGCATCTCCCCGCCGTCATTCCGGACCCGCGAATGCACGAGCCCGGAATGACGCGCAAGGAAGGTCGATTTCAGATCAGCTATGATGTAGCAAGTGTAGTTCGCCAACGAAGCTGCTGAGGGGCTGGTCCAGCTGACGGGGCCCGCGCCAGGCCGCCCCAACCTGCTTCCAGATCGATTGGTCTGCGGATCGCGTTTCGGCGCCTCCGGCCCGCAGAGCGCAAAGCCTGACATCTCCGCAATCCGGATCGCTACGATCGCCCGCCAGGCTCAGATGGCGTCAAACCACGCGGCAAGAACGGGCTGATGCTGCACCGGGTCGAACTCGATGACCCTGCAAAAGCGCATCAGCTTCGCCCTGCAAAACGGCTCCTCCGCCAGGAATTCGTCGAGTTGCTCGCGCGATTGAGCGCGCGCAATCAGCACGCCGCCGGTCGGCGGAATGCTGGGCCCGCTCAGCAGGAAGCGGCCCTCGTCGTAACCCTTTTGCAGAAACCGGCGATGCGCTGCGATCATATCCGGATCGCGCTGCTCGAAGGGAACGAGATGCTCTCCCTCCAGGAAGAAATACTTCATCGCGCAACGCCTCCCCAATCTTGGACGAAAACCGTTCACCCCAGCGCCGACTTTTGCTATGTTACGAACCGGTCGGTAACATGTCAAGCGATGGAGAGACCGTGAGGCAGCCAACGGCGCGGACGGAAAAAGGTGCAGGCGACAAGCGCGCCGGCGAGCGCGTGTTCGATGCGGCCGCTGAGCTGTTCTATAACGAGAGCATCCGCTCGGTCGGCGTGGAGACGATCGTCAAGCAGGCCGGCGTTTCGAAGATCACGCTCTATCGGAACTTCGAGTCGAAGGACGATCTGATCGTTGCCTATCTTGAAGATCGTAACGAGACGTATTGGCGCATGCTCGACCGGCTGCTGGCGAAGCAGGCAGGACATCCCCGCGCGCAGCTCACGGCTCTCATCGACACCATCGCTGATCGTACGACGACGCCAGGATATCGCGGCTGCCCGTTCATCAATTACGCAGCCGAATTTCCCGATTCCTCGCATCCAGGACACAGGATCGCAGCCGCCAACAAGCAACGAATGCGAGATCGTCTCAAAGACCTGGTCGCGGCGATCGGGGTCCGCGATGCCGCGCGGCTGGCTGACGCGCTGTTTCTGATCGTCGACGGCGCCTATGCGAGCAGCCAGACCCTCGGCGGCCGCAAGGGGCCTGCCGCCGCGGCTTCCTGGGCCGCCAACGCGCTGATCGATTCACAGCTCACCGGACGAATGGACGAAACGTGACGCGCCAACGAGGCGGCTTGTGACTGCGCCTCATCTCAAGCAGCAGTGCTGGAATAGCCCCGTAGCGACGCGCCGAACGCCTCGAACAGCTTGCGGTTGATCGGGTTCTTCTGCGGATCATATTCGGCATGCCATTGCACGCCGAGCGCAAAGCTCGGCGCATCCGCAATTCGGATCGCCTCGATGGTGCCGTCTTCGGCGATGCCCTCGATCACCACGCGCGCGCCCGGCTGCAGGATGCCCTGCCCGTGCAGCGAATTGACCTTGATGGTGTCGCAGCCGAGGATCGTCGCGAACGCGCCGCCCGGCGTCAGCTTCACCTCGTGCCGATCGGCGAAGATGACGGTCGGATCGGGATGGATCTCGCCGTTCTCGAGCCGCGGCATGCGGTGATTCATCCGACCCGGAATTTCACGAATCTCCGGGTGCAGCGAGCCACCGAAGGCGACGTTCATCTCCTGTAGGCCGCGGCAGATGCCGAACAGCGGGATGCCGCGCGCCACGCAGGCTTCCGAAAGCTTGAGGGCGACCTCGTCGCGACTGATGTCATAGGGTTCGTGCTTCAAACTCGGTTCGGTGTTGAAGCGGCTCGGATGCACATTGGCGCGGGCGCCCGTCAGCACGATACCGTCGACGATATCGAGCAGCGCGCCGATGTCGGTGACCTCAGGCCGGCCAGCGAACATCAGCGGCAATGCGCCCGACACCTCGGCCACGGCGCTCAGATTGCGCTCGCCGACCATCTGAACCGCAAACCTGTTCTCGATGCGATGGGCGTTGCCGATGACGCCGACCACCGGACGTTTCATTATCCTTGATCCGTTTCTCCCGAAAGAAGCACAAATCATGCCTGCGTCGCGGCGCCCGATCAACACCTGAACGCGCGGAACGGCAATGCCGTTTCAGGGCAACCTGCAGCAGTCGCGGCAAACCGGCGCGGCCATGCCGCTTGATCCGGACCCGGTTTTCGCCCATCTCTGCAAGCACCCCTTGAGAAGGAAGCTCCATGCTCGTTCCGCCCGAACCGCGCCTGCAGGCCCGCAGCGACATGGCCTGGGCGATCGCCGTCGGCGGCATCGGCGTGGTGCTGTGCATCGCGGCTCTCGCATTCACCTGGTATTATTCCGCCGCGATCTTCCTGATGTTCGCCGGCATGCTGCTCGGCGTCGCGCTGAACGCGATGACCAGCCGGCTCGGCTACGTGCTGCCCTGGCCGCACGCCATCAGGCTCATGATGGTCTGCGTGACCTTGGCGCTGCTGCTCGCCGGCGTCGTGTTCCTGTTCGGCGCCACCATCGCCGATCAGGCCAAGGTGCTGAGCGACACCATCAAGTCCCAGCTCGGCAATGTGAAGGCATTCCTCGACAGCCACGGCATCGACACCAGCTATTTCGACTTCAGCAATACGGCATCCTCGGCCTCGGAAGGAACGGCCCCCGCCGCATCGCAGTCCCACGGACTGCCGGGCGGACTGCCCTCGCCCAGCGCGCTGGCCTCGAGCGGCGGCGCGATCGTGAGCCAGACGTTGAAGCTTCTGCTCGGCACCATCAGCGCCGTCGGCAACATCTTCATCGTGCTGTTCCTCGGCCTCGCCTTCGCCGCGCAGCCGTCGGTCTATCGCCACGGGCTCCTGTTCCTGGCGCCTGCGAAATATCGCGACGAGGCCACCGTGATCGTCGACCGCATCAGCGACACGCTGGAGCGCTGGCTCATCGCCCAGATCATCACGATGTTCGCGGTATTCCTGGTCACCTGGATCGGACTGACCATCATCGGCATCCAGAGCGCATTCATCCTCGGCATCCAGGCCGGACTGCTTGCGTTCGTGCCGACGGTCGGCGCCATCGTCGCCGGCCTGATCGTGGTGTTGGCGAGCCTCGCCTCGGGCTGGGTGGCCGCGGCCAGCGCCGCGGTCTTGTTCCTCGGCGTGCACGCGATGGAGAGCTACGTGCTGACGCCGTTGATCCAGCGCCAGGCGCTCGACATTCCGCCCGCGACGCTGTTTGCGTTCCAGATCCTGCTCGGCATCGTGTTCGGCATCTGGGGGCTGACCCTGGCGCTGCCGCTGCTCGCGATCGCCAAGGTCATGATCGACTATTTCAAGACCGATCGCGCGGCCGAGGACCCGGCCGCCGCGATCTGATCTATTCGGCCGAGGTCACCACGGTCTCGGTATGCTCGACCTCCGGCGGGCTCGCGAAATACGGCCCGACCAGCGCGCGCCAGGCGGTGAAGTCCTCCGAGCCGCGGAAATCCACGGTGTGGTTTTCCAGCGTCTCCCATTTCACCATCAGCCGGTAGCGCTGCGGCTTCTCGATCGACTTGTGCAGCTCGACGCCCTTGGCGCCCTTGGCGCGCAGGAACAGAGGCCGCGCCTTCGCCACCGCGGCCTCGAAATCCTTCTCCGAGCCGGGCTTGACCTCGATCTGGGCGATTTCGGTGATCATCTTGCTTTGCCTCCGTGAATTCAGGAGGCGTGTGTAACGCAGTGCAGGCGCAAGCAAAAGGCCGGGCGTGCACATGATCGCTCCGCCGGCCGATACTTCCGGTTACGGATGGAACAGCAACACCGCGCCGGCCACGATGATCGCGCAGCCGACGAACATGAGCACGGGCCAGTGCCGGAACGGCTGGCGATAGCGGCCCTCGGCGCGGCGGCGCACGATGAGCGCCTGCTCAAATTCATCCGCGCTGGAGAACAGGCAGGCAAAGCCGCTGCGCGCGGCGGTGGCCTCCGCCTCGAGCGAGGTGAGCGCAGAATGGTCTTGAGATTGGGCTTGGGCTCCGATCATGACGGCGAGCATGGGGCAGCGCTGGTTAATCAGACCTTACCGCAACGCTGACAAGGCTTCACGTCGGCGCGATCAGCTGATCCGGCTGCACCGGGGTGGATAGCGCTGCCCGTTGCCGGCGGAAGCGATCGAGCGACAGCGGCAATTCGGACGCCGTTTCGACGCGGTTGCGGCCGGTGCGCTTGGCCTTGTAGAGCGCGGTGTCGGCCGCCGCGAGCAGCACTTCGAGCTCGGTGCCGGCGGGACCGCCGGCGACGCCGGTCGAGACCGTGGTGTCGACCGGCCCCTCGTCGCAGACGATGCCGGACGCCGCGAACGCCTCGCGCACCCGCTCGGCGGCCACGACGCCTTCTTCGAGCGTACAGGGCAAAAGTGCTGCGAACTCCTCACCGCCGATCCGCCCCGAGAGATCGGTGATGCGCAGATTGTTGACCACGACCGTTGCGAACAGTTTGAGGACCTCGTCGCCTGCAGGATGGCCGAACCGGTCGTTGATCGACTTGAAATGATCGATGTCGAAGATCAGCACCGTCACCGGCCGGCCCTCGCGCGCCTCGCGCTCGATCAGCCGCGCGCAGGCGTCGGCAAAGCCGCGGCGGTTGAGCAGACTCGTCAGCGGATCGATCGAGGCGGCGCGCTTATGCGCGCTGACCACCCGCTCATTGACCAGCATGAAGATGATGAAGACGGTGCCGACCGCATAAAGCACGAGCTCGATCGAGAAGATGGTGACCCAGGCGGTCGAGAATGCGCCATTGGCGTCGCGCAGGACGTGGCCGAGCAGGATCGGCAGCATCAGCACGAAGCCGTGCAGGGCCGGTACCAGCACCGCCGGCCAGCGTCGCTGCAGGCTGGCGCGGCGCTCCTGCCACAATTGCGCAGCCGTCAGCGTCGCATAGATCACGACCAGACTGGCCCCGATGGTGAGACGTTGGGTATGCGCCGCCGGATCGAGCAGCATGCCGCTCGCGATCCAGACGACCGCGCCGAGCACGAGGCCGGCGAGGCTCGGAGGCTTGCCGTGAAACACGCGTGCGGCGTTCCAGACCATCGCCGAGGCGATCAGGCCGACCGCGCTCAACAGCATCGGCACCACCTCGCCGAAGCGGTCGCCGATCACGGTCCACAGTGCGACCGACACCGAGCCGAGCACATAGGCCGCGCCCCACCAGCGCAATGCCGCGATGTTCTGCTCGCGGCCGAAGAACAGCAGCATGACCCCGAGCAGGGCCGCAACCATCGTGGCCACGATATAAAGCGTGAGGCTGTCCAGCGCCATCATCTTCCTCGGTTGCTACTGCAGCGCAATGTTCGGTTAGCGGAGCCTTTCCGCGATCCAAACTACCGGGCGGTCTGTTCGAAAGAGGTTTGCGCGCGAAGCCAACTTTTCGCGAAAAATCCGGCTCAACTCGACGGCAATTTGTTCGATAAAAAACGACAAACAGGGTTCAAAACAAAACGGGCGCTCCGCAAGGAGCGCCCGTTGAGCAGCGCCGCGCAACCGCGGCGAATGGTATCCCGATCAGCGCTTGGAGAACTGGAAGGACCGGCGGGCCTTGGCCTTGCCGTACTTCTTGCGCTCGACCACGCGGGAGTCGCGGGTCAGGAAGCCGCCCTTCTTGAGCACACTGCGCAGCTCCGGCTCGAAATTGGTCAGTGCCTTGGAGAGGCCGTGGCGCACCGCGCCGGCCTGGCCCGAGAGCCCGCCGCCGGCGACCGTGCAGATCACGTCGTACTGGCCGGCGCGGGCGGCAGCGACCAGCGGCTGCTGGATCATCATGCGCAGCACCGGACGGGCGAAGTAGATCTCGATGTCGCGGGTGTTGACGGTGACCTTGCCGGAGCCCGGCTTGATCCAGACGCGGGCGACCGCGTCCTTGCGCTTGCCGGTGGCATAGGCGCGGCCGTATTTGTCGATCTTCTTCTCGTATTTCGGAGCGTCAGCAGCGGTGGTGCCGACGGCGCCCTTCAGCTGCGACAGCTGATCGAGAGACTGGATGCTTTCGGCCATCTTATGCAGCCCTCGTGTTCTTGCGGTTCAACTTGGCGATGTCGATCTTCTCGGGGTTCTGCGCCTCGTGCGGATGATCAGGGCCGCCATAGACGCGCAGATTGCCCATCTGCACCCGGCCGAGCGGTCCGCGCGGGATCATGCGCTCGACCGCCTTCTCCAGCACGCGCTCGGGGAAACGCCCCTCGAGGATCTGGCGCGCGGTGCGCTCCTTGACGTGACCGACATAGCCGGTGTGCTTGTAATAGACCTTCTGCTCGCGCTTGCGGCCGGTGAGCACCGCGTGCGCTGCATTGATGATGATGACGTTGTCGCCGCAATCGACATGAGGCGTATAGGTCGGGAGGTGCTTGCCGCGCAGCCGCATGGCGACCAGCGAGGCGAGACGGCCGACCACCAGACCCTTGGCGTCGATCACGACCCACTTCTTCTGCACCTCGGCGGGCTTGGCCGAAAAGGTTTTCATGAGAACTATCCGTGACAGGGAGATCGCGGCGCAATGATCAGCGCCGACTTGGCCGCAGGTTCTAGAGAAGCCGCGCGCCATCGTCAACGTCCAATCGAGAAAAATACACAATACATATCAATAGGTTATAAATATGGTTCAATAATACCTGCAAAAACATCACGTGTTCGGAATGGAATAGGTCGCGGTGACGTGGGCGATCGGGTCGGGCGAATCGCCTGAGAGCAGCGTCACTTCACCCACCGCGAGCCGCTTGCCGAGCTTCAGGAGCTTGGCCACGGCCAGCACATCCTCACCGGCTGCGCCCTTGCGCAGGAAATTGATGTTGAGATTGGTGGTGACCGCGAGGCCGACGGGCCCGATCGCCGACAGCAGCACGACGTACATCGCGAAGTCGGCCAGCGCCATCAGCGTCGGTCCGGATACGGTGCCGCCCGGGCGCAGCATCCGGTGATGGAAGCGCTGGCGCAGCCGGCAGCTGTCGCCGTCGGCCTCTTCGATTTGGATGTCCCCGTCCAGAGTGAAGGCTTGCGGGAATTCCGCGTGCAGGAACGCTTCGAGTTCCGCTACGCTCATCTTCGCATCCGCCATGTGCCCCCCCTGCTCTGTCTATCGGCCTTCTGTTACATTAGCTTCCGATCGACGCCACAGGGAATTCCGATGCCTGCTCAAGCCGCTCGCGATGCCGCCGCTGCGCCCGCCACCTCAGGCGCGATCCTCTTGCGCGAGATCGCCGGCAATGTCGCGGTGCTGACCCTGAACCGCCCGGCGCAGCGCAACAGCCTGTCCGAGGATCTGATCGCGCGCCTGCATGCGACGCTCGCCGAGATCAGCACCGACACAGCGGTGCGCGCGGTGGTGATCGCGGCCAACGGCCCGGCCTTCTGCGCAGGCCATGACCTCAAGGAGCTCACCGCCCATCGGACCGGCGCTGACCGCGGCCGCGCCTATTTCGCTACTCTGATGAACGCCTGCAGCGCGATGATGCAGGCGATCGTGCATCTGCCCAAGCCGGTGGTCGCCGCCGTGCAGGGCATTGCCACCGCAGCCGGCTGCCAGCTCGTGGCAAGCTGCGATCTCGCCGTGGCATCGGAGCAGGCGAGCTTCGCCACGCCAGGCGTCGATATCGGGCTGTTCTGCTCGACGCCGATGGTGGCGCTGTCGCGCAACGTGCCGCGCAAGCAGGCGATGGAGATGCTGCTCACCGGCGAGCCGGTCTCGGCCGCGCGCGCCCGCGAGATCGGCCTGGTCAACCGCGTGGTGCCGGCCGGCGGTGAGCGCGACGCCGCGATCGCGCTGGCGCAGCAGGTGGCGCGCAAATCCGCCTATACGGTCAAGCTCGGCAAGGAGGCGTTCTATCGCCAGGCCGAGATGAGCCTTGCCGATGCCTATCGTTATGCGGCAGAAGTGATGACCGAGAACATGCTGGCCCGCGACGCCGAGGAAGGCATCGGCGCCTTCATCGAGAAGCGCGCACCGACCTGGCGGGATGAGTGATCTCGCATGCGCCTTCCTTTCGTCATTCCGGGGCGCCCGTGAGGCGCGAGCCCGGAATCCATAACCACGATCGGAAGTATGGATTCCGGGCCTGCGCCTTACGGCGCATCCCGGAATGACACCAACTAACAGAATCGCACATTATGAATCACGACAGCTACGATGACGACTACATCCGAAGCATCCTCAATGGCGTGAAGGTGATCGCCATGGTCGGTGCATCGCCCTCCGAGATCAGGCCGAGCTTCTTCGCGTTCAAATATCTGGTGCAGCGCGGCTATGACATGATCCCAGTCAATCCCGGCCATGTCGGCAAGAGCCTGATGGGCCGCCCGTTCGTGGCGAAGCTCGCCGACATCGGCCGTCCGATCGACATGGTCGACATCTTCCGCAGCTCGGCGCACATCATGCCGGTGGTCGACGAAGCCCTCGCACTCTCGCCGCTGCCGAAGGTGATCTGGATGCAGCTCGGTGCCCGCGATGATGAGGCGGCCGCGAAGGCGGAAGCCGCAGGCCTCAAGGTCGTCATGAACCGCTGTCCCAAGATCGAATATGGCCGGCTGTCGTCGGAGATTTCCTGGATGGGCGTGAACTCGCGCACCATCAGCTCCAAGCGCGCGCCGATCCCGACCCAAGGCATGCGATTGTCACTCAATCGCACGAGCCTCGGCGGTGCCGCGACATCGGCGTCCGATCGCGCTGCGAAGAACAGGAACGAGCCAAGTTAAGGAATTGACGAAAAGAACGTGTCGCGCGGATCGTGCGACATAGCAGCGCATTTCAAATCCGACCCATCGTTGCAGCGCGCCTTGACGGCGCCTCACCCTGACGCAATTGTCCCGCGCGGAAGGACGGAGCGACGATACCGCCGCCGGCCACCAACATCGCCCGACCGCCACGCGCCGCGCATGCCGCCGAATTTCAAGCGGCGGGCTCTCAAGGTGAAGGAAGCAGAATGACCGACCGTACTCCGGGATTTTCCACCCTTGCCATTCATGCCGGCGCCCAGCCTGACCCGACCACGGGCGCGCGCGCCACGCCGATTTATCAGACCACGTCCTTTGTCTTTAATGACGCCGACCACGCCGCCTCGCTGTTCGGGCTGCAGGCGTTCGGCAATATCTATACGCGCATCGGCAATCCGACCAATGCGGTGCTGGAGGAGCGCGTCGCCGCGCTCGAAGGCGGCACCGCGGCGCTCGCGGTCGCCTCGGGCCATGCCGCCCAGGTGATCGCGCTGCATCAGCTGCTCAGGCCGGGCGACGAGTTCATCGCCGCGCGAAAGCTCTATGGCGGCTCGATCAACCAGTTCACGCATTCGTTCAAGAGCTTCGGCTGGAACGTGGTGTGGGCGGATACCGACGACATCAAGACTTTTGAGGCCGCAGTCAGCCCGCGCACCAAGGCGATCTTCATCGAGTCGCTGGCCAATCCCGGCGGCACCGTCACCGACATCGAGGCGATCGCACAGGTCGCTCGCAATGCCGGCGTGCCGCTGATCGTCGACAACACGCTGGCGACGCCCTACCTCATTCGCCCGATCGATCATGGCGCCGACATCGTCGTGCACTCGCTGACCAAGTTTCTCGGCGGCCACGGCAACTCGATCGGCGGCGTCATCGTCGATGCCGGCACCTTCGACTGGGCGGCGGGCAACAAATATCCGATGCTGAGCGAGCCGCGCCCCGAATATCACGGCATCAGGCTTCAGGAGACGTTCGGCAATTTCGCCTTCGCGATCGCCTGCCGCGTGCTGGGCCTGCGTGATCTGGGACCTGCGCTGTCGCCCTTCAACGCCTTCCTGATCCTCACGGGCATCGAGACCTTGCCGCTGCGCATGCAGAAGCATTGCGACAATGCCAAAGCGGTCGCCGAATATCTCAACCGCCATCCGGCGGTGGCGTCGGTGAGCTATGCCGGCCTGCCGGAGGACAAGGGCCATAACCTGGCGCGCAAATATTGCCCGAAGGGCGCCGGCGCGGTCTTCACCTTCTCGCTGAAGGGCGGCTACGACGCCGGCGTCAGGCTGGTATCGAACCTGAAGCTGTTCTCGCATCTCGCCAATGTCGGCGACACCCGCTCGCTGGTGATCCACCCGGCCTCGACCACGCACAGCCAGCTCGACGACGCCGCCAAGATCAGGGCCGGCGCCGGCCCCGACATCGTCCGGCTCTCCGTCGGCATCGAGGACAAGGAAGACCTGATCGCCGATCTCGAACAGGCGCTGAGCGCGTAGAGGCGAGCTCCTGGCAAGCAATCGCTCCACCGGCATCTTCGCTGCCATCCTTCGAGACGCCCGCCCCTTGGCGGGCTCCTCAGGATGAGGACTTGTCTCGCGGGAAGACTCTAGCCCCTCATCAAGACTCTAGGCCCTCATGGTGAGGAGCGCCGCTTGCGGCGCGTCTCGAACCATGAGGCCCCGAGATCCCTCGTTATATCCGATAAGCCCGCCGCCTGGGGGAGGGAAAGGGTATGAGGCGAGTTCGCCGGGACGGCTCAGGCGTCGTCGGGCAGCTCGGACGAAACTCGAAGCTCGTTAGCCCGCGGATCACCTAGATGCCGGCAGAGCCCGGTCACCATTCGTTAACCATACGCGACCCATTCTCCCCGCCCATACGGACTCACCGCGCGGGAGACGACCGATGCGATCGATTGTGATCCTCATCTTGCTGGCGGCCGTCGCCGTGAATGGCGCGACGCTCGCCGCCGATTTGCCGAACGTGCATTACAAGGCGCGCAGGGCGGTGAAGGCCCCCCCACCCCCTCCGGTCGTGGTCGAACAGGACGAGACGCTGATCTCGCCGATGACACCCTCGACCCCGCTGCTGCTCGGCCGTCAGGAACTGCCGGGCTATTACGGCCGCGCCTTCTCCTACGACTATCAGGGTCCTTATTACGGCGGCGGAGGCTATCCCAGCTACATCTGGCGCCTGCCCTATGCGTGCGGGGTGTATGGGTATTGCTGAGCCGACAGGCTCGCATCGAAACGATCGGCTTGCAGATACCACCTCTGCCCCCACGCAGATCACAGATCGTGCAAATTTCAGCCGCGCGAACAGCTGTAATCGCAACATCGTGCGACACCGTTCGCGGCTGGGCCGCGTACCCATAAATCCGGCGGCCTGGTGCGACGAAGGCTAGGTCCGCGAGCCCTGTTACCGACCGACGCCGTCTGGCAGCGCTTTATGTGGCGAAGGGCCGCCTCCGTCTTGCACCGCAGCGGGGCAAACGTGACGCTAGTGTTTCTCCATGAAGGCAAGGACGGCTTGATCGTACGCGTCGGGATTTTCCCGTGGAACAGTATGCGAGCTTGCGGCGATCTCAACTCTCTCGCGATTGGGCAAGCAACGTTCCAACTGATCTATGACCAGGTGAAACACAGGAGGACTTCGTTCGGCATTGGACAAGAGCGTGGGGGCAGTGATTTTCTTGGCCATGTCGCAGGTGAAAACCGGTCGCGGCCGTTTCGTGGTCGCATCCGCCTGATACGAAGCGACGTTGTCGAAGTTCATCCTCTTGTGGGCGTCTGACCGACGCTCGTAGGCTCCCGGACCGCCGATACCATCCACGATCATAGGGATGCCTCGCTGCACATCGCCGGCCTTGAAAGCCTCTCTGGCGGGCGCCTGCTTTCCAACAAACTCCTTCAAAATGTCCGTTCCGTTGGGCACGCCGTTTAGGATGCCCATTGCGGGCGGCTCATTGAGCGCGAGGCTAACAACCATATCTGGGTGTGTCGCTGCGAAAAAAAGCGCGGCGTGTGCGCCCGATGAATGCGCTACGACCCTGATCTTGGAGAAACCGAGTGCGCGTGCGAAGGCGGCGAGATCTTCGCCGTGCACATCCGCCGCGCTGTCCGGCGTTCCTTCCGGGCTCACCACGTTCGGATAGTTATTGCGGCGACTGTAGGCTATGGCGCGATAGTGGGCCGCAAATTTCGGAAGCTGTTCGCTCCACATGCGATAATCTTGCAAGCCACCATGAACAAAGATGACCGGCTCACCCTGCCCCTCCTCAACATAAGCAAGCTCGTAGCCGCTGACAGATATTCGCTTGACTTCATCGGCCGTGGTGGTCGTGCTGCCAAGAGCCAAGAGGATCAGAGCAAGAATAGAACAAACAAAGGTTTTGCAAATCGACATTGCAGCCTCATATGAATTGAATGTGGCTTCCCTGCCTAATTTCGACTTTATCCGATCTCGTAGTGGCTGTCTCCTATGGTCATTTTCGACGGTTTCGGTCGGATTGTCGGCTGGTTGATGTCTGCTTCCGCATGAGCGCCGCAGCGGGACTCTTGGCAAGGAGCTTTGCGCACAGCCAGCCGCACCGTGATTCAATATCCCAAACTGGGGGCGGGAATTTTGCGCTACGAACTCACCAACTATGAATGGACTGCCATCAAGCCGATGCTGCCGAACAAGTCGCTCGGGTAGGAAGGTCACGGGACGGTTCAACGAGCGAAATGTCGTCGAGTAGCGACGCGCTACGAGAGGCTCGTTCAGCTTGCGTCAATCGGGCTATAGCTGCGCGTTATTGAATCCGCAGCCCAAATCGAAACTCACGCCCCCGATGCGCGTGGCGCCTTCAAAATATTCCCGTACGACCGCGCTTTCGTTGCTCGCCTTGATGGTCTCGAACAGCTTGACCACCTTGCTCTCCGCGAACAGATGCTCCGGCCCGATCGTCGCGATGCCGGTGAACGGCGGCTCGTAGAGCAGCGCTGGCTTGCGCGCGGAACGGGCGTACAAGTTGGTGCTCGACCCCTAAAGCCCCGCGGCCTTCTTCAGTGCCTCATTGATCCGCGTCTGCTAGCCCTGCCCGGTGGCCTTGAAATGATCGACGACGTGCGCATCGAGCCGCAGTGTGATCTGCGTTTTGGTCGGCGCCTTCTGCGGTCCGCGCGCACGCCGCGCGAGGTCCGGAAAGGTCTCATCGAACGATTTGGAACGCGCCGTCGTCGCCTTGGTCCAAGCCGGATTATACGAGACCGCGTCCATGTCGGTCTTGCGATAGCTCACTTTTGTCTTGCGGGCAGATCACCTCAGAGCTCCCTCCTTCACCGCGGGACCTGGCGCCGCGCAGTCAGGGATGCCTCGACCACTGCCAACTGTCACTCCGCCGCGACAGCGCGAACTTCGAGATGCACACCCGTCTCAGCCTGCAGCGCGCCAATCACACCAAGCAAGTTTTCTGCCGTGGGGTTGCCCGATGGTCCGAACATGCGCATCAGGCTCTTCTGCGGCCGGCCGAGCGCCAAACTCAGTTTCTCGAATCCGATCGTCGCATTGATGTAGCTGCGAAGGGCTGCGCGGCCGCCATCGAGATCGCCGCTCAGCAAGGATTCCACAGCTTCCTGAAACATCGCCTCCCGGAACGCAGGATCGCGTGCGGCACGGGCCTGCACGGTTTCGCGGAAGTCCCTTGTCAATGGCATTTTCAAGCCCTTTCGCCCGCCGTTCGCCGCTTGTAATCGCGCCACCGCTTCAAGGCAGCCTCGATGTCGCTCTGCTGCCGGCGGCTTGGTGCCGGCGTCCAGAAGAATCACCAACGCGCTGCCGTGCCATCCAAAATAAACCCGGTAGCCAGGTCCGCGATCGATCCGCAACTCGGCTGCACCTCACCGATTGATTTGACGTTCGACGTATTACCCTCGGCCAACCGGCCAATCGCAATGGTCACAATCGCTGCAGCCTGTGGGTCGAGATCGTCAAACCACCGCCCGAACGGACTCGTGCCTTTTTCAGAAAGATACTCTCTGACCTCGCCCATATGGTACCATATAAGTTACCAAATCGAAAGAAGAGCTTGCCAATTTCGGCAAATCAGCTTATGTTCCCTTTTTGTTCTTGTTCACTCGAGGGGCGCATCCGGATCGTCAGTTGCGTGGGGCAGGAATGCGGTGGACGTGATGCGGCGTGCGCAGCTTGTTTGCGCGGACGAGCGGCGTGTCACGGACGGCGAAGGCGTGTGGTCCTGGCGTCTCGGTGCTGACGCTAAGTTTGCGACGACGCTTGCGCGTCGCGCGGATGACGGGGGCAATCAAGCCGATCCCCGGGGAGAGCGCGCAGGAAACCGTTAAAACCATCGCGCGGGGAAGGCCGGGTGTTTTCGGCCGTACCTGTGGTAACCGCCGCGTGCATTTTCTTTCGCACGCGGGCCATGGGTGCCGGCCAGGCATCCGGCCTTCCCTGCGCCCTCGTTATCGCGAGGGTGATGTGATGAGCAGAGCTCGGCGCGAAAGCTGCGCGAGGATGAGAACGTATGCTTCAACGTCATTGCGAGGAGCGAAGCGACGAAGCTGCCTTGGAAGAGCTCGCGTCCCTACTACCCCGGCTGCCCGACCGGCACGGCGTCCTCGGGCACCGGGACCGGCATCCGTCGCGGCGCGAGCTGCTCGGCCTGCAGCACCGCCAAGGTCAGCACCACGATGGCGACCGCCTGATGCGTCAGCGCGAGATGGATCGGCACCACCATCAGCAGCGTCGCGATGCCGAGCACGGCCTGCGCGAGCACGGCCGCGAGCAGCCGGTGCGCGCCGCGGATCGCCGCGCGGCCCGCGCCCGCGCGCATCATGTCGAAGGCGTGAAATGCGGCGAGGAGCAGCAGCGCATAGGCCGTCATGCGATGCTCGAATTGCACCGTCAGGCGGTTGTCGAACAGATTGCGCCACCACGGGCTCTCGAACCACAGCGACGCGCCGTCTGGAATGAAGCTGCCATCGATCAGGGGCCACGTATTGTAGATGCGACCTGCGCGCAGGCCCGCGACCAGCGCGCCGAAATAGAGCTGCACGAAGGTGACGACGACGAGCAGGTTCGCAGTCCGGCGCAGCCGTGCCGGTGCCTCGCTCTCCGCGCCCGGCCTGAGCCGGCGCAAGGTCCAGACGATGGCGGCATAGATCAGCAGCGCGAGCACGAGATGCGTGGCGAGCCTGACCTGCGACACTTCCGTGCGCTCGACGAGGCCCGAAGCGACCATCCACCAGCCGACCGCGCCCTGCAGCGCGCCGAGACCGAAGATCAGCCACAGCCGCCGCCCGAGCGGACCCCAGACCGCGCCACGCCACAGGAACCAGAGGAACGGCAGCAGGTACACCATGCCGATGACACGGCCGAGCAGCCGGTGGCTCCATTCCCACCAGAAGATGGTCTTGAATTCCGACAGCGTCATCCCGGCGTTCATCTGCTGGTATTGCGGAATCGCCTTGTAGCCCTCGAACGCATCGGTCCACGCCTGCTCGGTCAGGGGCGGCAAGGTGCCCGTGACCGGCTTCCATTCCACGATCGACAGCCCGGATTCGGTGAGCCGCGTGGCGCCGCCGACCAGCACCATCAGCGCGATCAGGCCGGCCACGATGATGAGCCAGAGGCGGATCGCGGCGAGGTCTTGGGTGCGGGAAACCGTGGCCATGGAGGTTGAACGCTCGATTGAACCGGGGCTGACAAGCCCTTATAATCCCGGCGACATCGCGCGCAAGCCGCGCTCGCCCGCCCCTCCCTTACAATCGCGTCATGACCATCCGCACCCGCAAATTCTTCGGCGCCATCGCGCTTCTCGTGCTCGCCTTCGTCTGGTCGATGATGGGCATGGTGATGGCGCAGTTTCCGGTGATCGCCAATTCCGGCACGCTGCAATGGATCTATTACATCGTGGTCGGGATGGGCTGGGTGCTACCGGCAATGCCGATCGTGAGCTGGATGCTGCGCCCGGACGCGAACGCTCCCAAAGCCTAATCGTCCTCGACCTGAATCTTGGCATGCGGCGTCGGCGCCACCGGCGGGAAGGTCGCCCCCGACATCAGCACGCGCAGCGCCCGCAGCGAGCGCGAGCGCCCATCCCAGGCGATCCGCGGCAGCACGTGGAGATTGGTGCGGCCTTCGATCTGCACGACGCCGGAAATGGCCGAGACGGCGCTGACGAAGCCCGCCTCCTCCGCCATCACGACATGGGCCCGGCGAAACGACGTTTGCTCGCCGAAAGGAAATGCGAGATGCCGGACCGGACGTCGAAGGGCGGTCTCCAGCACCGCCTTGCCCATCGCGATCTCGCGCCAGGCGTCGCTGTCCTTCATGTTGGACAGCACCGGATAATGCACGGTGGCGCTGCCGATCGTGACCCTGGGGTCCGCGGCGAGTCTGGTGATATCGGCCCAGTCCATCGCGGCGGCGCGCGAGAGTGCGGCAAGATCGACCGAATGGCGGGTACAGAGGTCTTTCAAGGCAGCCGAGAGCTCGGCCGGCGGCAGGCTGCGCAGCCAGCCTGCGAGATAGGTGAAGAGCTCGCGTTTCTCGGCCGGCTTGAAGACGGTGAAGCGCTGCACCCGTCCGTCGATCACCAGACTGATCCGCGCCTCGCGGGCAATCATCGCCTCCAATGCGAACCACCAGGGTTCCCCCAGCCCGTCCGGGTACGCAGTCGGCACATATACCGCAAATGGCAGCTCGTGGCGCGCGAGCACCGGGTAGGCATGGGTCATCACGTCTTTGGAGGCGCCGTCAAAGGTCAGGCAGGCGAAGCGCCGCGGGCCCGCGAGCCGCACCGCCCGCTCGCAGGCCTCGTCGATGGAAACGATGTCATAGCCCCAACGCTTCAGCGCGCGGATGATGCGCTCCAGAAGGAGCGGCGTGATCTCGCGCGATTTCAGCGGCTGAAAGGCGTCGCGAGACCGCGGCCTGACCCGTTCGAAGCGCAGAATGACTCCGGCGCCGCCGGCTGCGCGAGAGGCCCACAGAGCGCGGCCGGAAAAATAGGCCAGTTCGAGCTTGAGGCTCGAGAGCCAGCTAACGTCTGACGACAAATCCCAACGCCCTCATGATGCGGCCACTTGAATCGAATGTCTCCACGCCCACCTGATCAGGATTGAAAGCGGCGCAACCGTGTCATTGTTTCAGTCATATGGATCTGGGTGCTTTTTGGCGCGCCGGCGTCGGACCAAGATCTTCCCGTGTGTCCTCTCTCGAGGTTTGCCTGTTGTTATTACCTTTTGTTGACACTTCTTTGCAAAGGTCGGCCGACGTGGAAACATCAAAACTCCCCGAACAATAGGTTGTGCGATGACCATGGCGGCCGTGATCGAGAGCCCGACGGCCGAGGCGCAGCCGCTGACGTCAGGCATCACGCGCGTCGACATCCTGTCCGACCTCGCAGCCGCTGAGCCGATCTGGCGCGCGCTCGAGATGTCGGGCCTGTCCACCCCCTATCAGCGTTTCGACTTCCTTCAGGCTTGGCAGCGCCACGCCGCCGCCCAGCATAACGCGACACCGCTCGTCATCGTCGCGTGGGATGCGCAACAGCGGCCGCTGCTGCTCTTGCCGCTCGCGTTGCGGCATGTCTGCGGCGCGCGCGTGGCCGGCTTCATGGGCGGCAAGCACACGAGCTTCAATATGGGCCTGTGGGACCGCGCCTTCGCCGCATCGGCGACCGCGGGCGATCTCGATGATCTTCTCAACGGCTTGCACGAGCGGGACGTCGTCGATGTGCTGGCTTTGACGCAGCAGCCCATGCGCTGGCGCGATCAGGCCAATCCGCTCGCGCTGTTGCCGTATCAGCCGTCCGCCAATGGCTGCCCCGTGCTGACAATGCCGCCCGGCGCCGACCCGACCGCGCTCGTCTCGAATTCGTTCCGCCGCAAGCTGAAAGCCAAGGAGAAGAAGCTGCAGGCGCTCCCAGGCTACCGTTATCTCATCGCGGAGACCGATGCCGAAATCGCCCGCCTGCTCGACTGGTTCTTCAAGGTGAAGCCGATCCGGATGGCCGAGCAGAAGCTGCCGAATGTCTTTGCCGAGCCTGGCATCGAAGCGTTCGTCCGCGAAGCCTGCACAGCGCGCCTCGCTTCAGGCCGCCGCGCCATCGAGATCCATGCGCTGGACTGCGACGAGGAGATCATCGCGCTGTTTGCCGGCGTTGCCGACGGCGAGCGTTTTTCGATGATGTTCAACACCTACACGCTCTCTGAGCATGCACGCTGGAGCCCCGGGCTGATCCTGATGCGCGACATCATCGATCATTGTGCCGCAGAGGGCTATCGCCGCCTCGATCTCGGCATCGGTACGGACGACTATAAGCGGATGTTCTGCAAGGACGATGAGCCGATCTTCGATAGCTTCATTCCGTTGAGCGCGCGCGGCTGGCTCGCGGCAATGGCGCTATCGGGCCTGCATCGCGGCAAGCATCTGGTCAAACACAACCCGGCGCTGTTCGGTCTCGCGCAACGGCTTCGCGGCGCGTTGCGCTGAGCGCCACAGATCATGCGGCGACGCCGCGCTTGCCCTTGTAGCCGGCGGCCGGAGCTTCGATCGGCTTGTCCAGCATGGTGACGGCGGCGAAGCCCACCGCCAGCAGCTGCTCCCGCATCCGGCTGCGGCTTTCGCTGGACAGTCCGGCATCCGGCACCACCACCGCGCGCGCGCCGGATGCCAGCAGTTCGACCGACAGGTTGGCGGCATTGCCGGCGTCGAGCAGCACATGGTCGTAAGCCCGCTGCAAGGCGTCGATGGCGAGCATCAGGCGCGGCGACTGCAGTTCGGTGCGGTCTCCGCGGCCGGCGCTGACGAGGTGGAGTTTGGACGACCGATCCTTGGTGATGATGCTGGAGAACGAGGCCGCGCCGCTCATCAGCTCGGTCAGACCGGGCGCGACCGGATCGACGGAGGCGGCTGCGATGACCTCCGACGATCCGGCGAGGTCGACCAGCACCACCCGCGCCCGCATGGCCATGGCACGGGCCAGCGCCATCGCTGTTGCAGTAATCGCCTCGCCCGGGGCCGTGCCGAGCATGGTGACCTTGCGAGCGCCTTCGGCGGCGCCGAGCAGGTCGGTGGCCAGCTTCTCGGCCTCGCTGAATTCAGGCGCGGGCTCGATGGCCGCGGGAGCCGCAGCAGGTGCGACCTCTATCTTCAATGCAGGCGCCGGCGGAGGAACCGGGGCTGCGGGCGGCATCACCGATGCGGCCGTCATCATCATCGGCTCGATTCGCGCAATGACGGCGGCCTGCACCGTTGGAGCGGCTGGAGCGGCAGCGCCTGACGGCATCGTGATGCGCAGCAATTCGCCGGTGATCACAAGGCCGGATGTCAGCATCAAGGTCGCCAACGTGGCGATCAGCACGATCGGCAGCTTCTTCGGATACGCCGGGGTATTGGACACGATGGCACGCGAAATGATCCGTCCTTCCGCCGGTGCGGTGTCGATGCTTTCGCGGGTGTTCGCTTCGCGATATTTTGCAAGATACGATTCCAGCAGATCACGTTGCGCCTTCGCTTCCCGCTCCAGCGCCCGCAGCTGGACGTCCTGGCCATTGGTCGAGGACGCCTGCTTTTTCGCCTGGTCCAAGCTCTGGCTCAGCTCCTGGACCCGCCCGGCAGCAATTCGCGCATCGCTATCGAGCGAGCGCGAGATCTTCCCGGCCTCATCGCGGATCTGGCGGTCGAGATCGGCCAGTTGCGCTTTCAGTTCCTTGATGCGTGGGTGGTTGTCGAGCAGCGTCGACGACTGCTCTGCCAGCTGCGCGCGGAGATTCACGCGCTGCTCTGACAGGCGCCGCATCAGCTCGGAGTTGAGTACCTCCGATGCCTCGATCGGCTGCCCGCCCTGCAGCATCTCGCGGATCAGCCGTGCCTTGGTCTCGGCATCCGATTTCAAGGCGCGGGCATTGTTGAGCTGGGTGTTGACCTCACCCATCTGCTGGTTGGACAGCGAGGTGTTGTTGGTGCCCATGAAAGAATTCGACTTGGCACGGAAGTCTTCGACCCTCGATTCCGCCTCTTCGACCTTCTTGCGCAGGTTTTGGATCTCGCCAGCCAGCCATTGGCTCGCCGTCTTGGCCTGATTCTGCCGCGCATTCTGCTGCAGGACCAGATAGCCCTCGGCGACCGCGTTGGCGACGCGCGCCGCAAGCTCGGGATCCTGCGACTGAAACTCGACGACGATGACGCGCGACTTGTCGACTGCATAGACGGTCAGACGCTCGTAATAGGCGTCCATCACCCGCTCTTCGGGGGTCATGGACAGCGGGTCGCGCACAAGTCCGATCATAGCGGCCACCGATTTCAGCGGCGACACGCCACGCAGCACCGGATCGAACTCAGGCAGTTCGGCAAGCTTGTTGTTCTTGATGATCTCACGCGCCAGGTCACGCGACAGCACGAGCTGAACCTGGCTGGTCACCGCCTCGGGATCGAGCGCGGTCCGCTCTTCGTTGCGTTCGCTGTTGGGGCGCAAGAATACGTTTTCGCGCCCGTCGATCAGGATCCGCGACTCGGACTTGTAGCGCGGCGTCACGGAATTGACGGCAAAGATCGAAAGGGCCAAGGCGAGCAAAGTCGGAACGATGATGAAGAGGCGCTTGCGCGCCAGGGCGCGGCCAAGTAGCCGCAAATCGAGATCGCCGCTCGGCACGCCTGACTCCTGTGCGGATCGCGTGATCTTCTCGGCAGCCCGGGTCTCGGCGGCTTGCGCCTTATCTTTGCCGGTACGCCAAAACGCCAAACGCATCGCTCACTCCCGCGAAGCCAACGCCACATCGCCACTCTACGTGGTAGAATTACACTCCATTAAGGTTGCTACCGGGTTAATCGGAACCAGAACCAACACGATGTGGGAAGACACGCCGTCGAGATGGTACTCTACGCCGCCCTCCGGTGCCGGTAACGTCGCTCCTTCATCATCGTGGAAAATCGGTTGCGTTCGTTGAGGCCATTACGCTTCGTTAACCATAAAAGCCTTATCGAAATCTGGACTTGTCGATGCCTGCCGCAATGAAACGCGCCGTCGCCTCCTTTTTCCGCCCGCTGCCGGGTATGCGAACTTGCATGCGCTCGGCGCGATGCGACGTGTCGGACCAAGTGTGACGATGCCCATGTCCGAGCGACGATTTCGTATTCTCCATGCGGTCCGCGCGCCAGTCGGCGGCATTTTTCGTCACATTCTGGACCTCGCCAACGGCCAGGTCGATCGCGGCCACGAAGTCGGCATCATTGCAGACAGTCTCACGGGCGGCGACCGCGCCAATCAGGCGCTCGCCGAGATCGCCCCTCGCCTCAAGCTCGGCGTCCATCGCATCGCAATTCATCGCGAGCCACGACCAAGCGACGTCGCCGCTTTTGCCAAGTTCAACCGGCTCATCGGCGACCTGAGCCCGGAAGTGCTGCACGGCCATGGCGCGAAGGCAGGCGCCTTTCTCCGCATGCTTGCGCGCCGGCCCGGAACGATTCGAGTCTACACCCCGCACGGCGGTTCCCTGCACTACCCGCTCAACACTGTGAAAGGCGCGCTCTATGCTCGCCTTGAACGGGCGCTGATGAATCGCACCGACCTCTTCTTGTTTGAAAGCATTTTTGCACGGGACACCTATCAGCGCACGATCGGTGCGCCGAAGGGGCTCGTGCGCTGCGTCTTCAACGGCGTCACCGCAGGTGAATTCGACCCGGTCGCCAAGGCCGGCGATGCAACCGACATCGTCTATGTCGGCGAGTTCAGGGCCATCAAAGGCGCCGACATCCTTGTGGATGCACTCGCCCGCCTCCATGCCGAAGGTAAGCCGTTGACGTTGACGCTCGCCGGTGACGGCGAGGAGATGGAGCAGCTTAAGGCCCAAGTCGAAAAGCTCGGCCTTGCTCAAGCGGTCCGCTTCATCGGCCATGTCAAGGCGCGCTACGGTTTCTCGCAAGGACGCCTTCTTGTCGTTCCGTCGCGCGGCGACTCGATGCCTTACGTGGTGATCGAGGCGGGCGCAGCGGGGGTCCCGATGATTGCCGCCAAGGTCGGCGGCATTCCCGAGATTTACGGTCCCTATGGCGATGCTCTGTTTGCGCCGAACAACGTCGGCGCGATGGCGGATGCGATCGAGGCGGCGCTGGAGGATCAAGATACAGTGCGAAAGCGTGCCCAGGCACTGCGAGAGCGCATTTTCCAGCATTTCTCGAAAAACGCGATGGTTGAAGGAGTGCTGGCAGGCTATCGCGAAGCATTTACCAAGACCTGACTACGTTTACCACTGCTAACAGATTCTTCCGAATTGCCGCCTAACCCGGAGCATGGGGATTTCCCTCATGCCTTGATTGCGCATACATCACGAAAAACCTTTTCGGGCTGGTACGACTGTGGACCCCATTAACGCACGCTCGATGTTGAATGCTGCGGCAACCGCCGCCCCCACCACCTCGACCGGCGTTCCTGGCGTCGAACGCCGGCGCCGCTTGACGCCCGCAGCGCTTGCAGTCGCCAACCAGAAAGTCCGTCGCGCCTATTCGCCGATCGTGATCGCGGGCGTGGTGCGCATCGCCGACTTCTTTCTGCTCGGTGTCGTCGGCAGCGTGATCTATCTCAGCTACGTCGTCCCGCTGAGCGGCTTTCACTGGGAATATCTTGCAGCCATCTTCGGCGTAGCCGCGACCACCGTGATCTGCTTCCAGGCAGCGGACATTTACCAGATCCAGGTCTTCCGGGGTCAGGTGCGGCAGATGACGCGGATGATCTCGTCTTATTCCTTCGTCTTTCTGCTGTTCATCGGCATTTCCTTCTTCGCCAAGCTGGGCAGCGAGGTCTCGCGCCTGTGGCTCGCGGCATTCTTTTTCACGGGCCTTGCCGCACTGATTGCTGCCCGCGTGTTTCTGCGCGGCCTGATCCGCGGATGGGCGCGGGAAGGCCGGCTCGACCGGCGCACCATCATCGTCGGCGCCGATGAGAGCGGCGAAGAGCTGGTCCGCGCCCTCACGAACCAGGAGGATTCCGACATCGAGATCCTCGGCGTGTTCGACGACCGCAACGACAGCCGCGCACTGGACACCTGCGCCGGCGCTGCCAAGCTCGGCAAGGTCGACGACATCCTCGAATTCGCGCGCCGCACCCGCGTCGATCTTGTGCTGTTCGCGTTGCCGATCTCGGCTGAGACGCGCATCCTGGACATGCTGAAGAAGCTCTGGGTGTTGCCGGTCGACATCCGGCTCTCGGCGCATACCAACAAGCTGCGCTTTCGTCCCCGCTCTTATTCCTATCTCGGCGAGGTGCCGACGCTCGACATGTTCGAGGCACCGATCACCGATTGGGACCTCGTGATGAAATGGCTGTTCGATCGTCTGGTCGGCGGCCTCGTCCTGCTGCTCGCTTTGCCTGTCATGGCGCTGGTCGCGATCGCGATCATGCTCGACAGCCCCGGTCCAGTTTTGTTTCGGCAGAAGCGTTTTGGCTTCAACAACGAGCGGATCGATGTATTCAAATTCCGTTCGCTGTACCATCATCAGGCCGATCCGACGGCCTCGAAGGTCGTCACCAAGAACGACCCGCGCGTGACCCGGGTCGGCCGTATCATCCGCAAGACCAGCCTCGACGAGCTGCCGCAGCTGTTCAACGTCGTGTTCAAGGGCAACCTGTCGCTGGTGGGGCCGCGCCCGCACGCCGTTCAGGGCAAACTTCAGAACCGCCTGTTCGACGAGGCCGTCGACGGCTATTTCGCCCGCCACCGGGTCAAGCCGGGTATCACCGGATGGGCGCAGATCAACGGCTGGCGCGGCGAAATCGATAACGAAGAAAAGATCCAGAAGCGCGTCGAATTCGATCTCTATTACATCGAGAACTGGTCGGTGCTGTTCGACGTCTACATCCTGCTGAAGACACCGGTCGCGCTGATGACCAAGAGCGAGAACGCGTATTGAGGCCGGATCTCGCGCTGATCGGCATCTCGTCCGATCCGCGGTTCGAGGTCGCGTTGTGAGTGTGTGATGGCGTATGCGGCGACAGCCGGAGAGTTCGCGTCCCGACCGGCAGTTCCTCCCGGCATCGTCACGCTGCAGCGCGCGCTCATCTGGATGGTCGGCGCCTCCAGTGCGATCGTCTTCATTGAGCCAAGCCCTTATGAACTGATGACGCTGGCAGCGGCGTCCGTCTTCGTCGCCACGGGCGTCCGGCTCAGGCTGGTTCTGGTGCCGCTGCTCCTCCTGCTGTTCCTGGTCAATCTCGGCTACACGATCAGCGCCATCCCCCTCTTCGGCGAATCCACTGTGGCAAGCTGGATCGCGACCTCCTGGTACATGGCCGTGACGGTGGTGTTCTTCGCGCTGGTCTGCGCCGAGGATACCGCCGCTCGCCTCGACATGCTGCGCCGAGGTCTCGTGGTCGGCGGCGTCATCGCCGCGCTCGGAGGCGTCGCCGGCTATTTCCACCTCGTGCCCGGCGGCTATGATCTCCTGACGCTCTATGGACGCGCCCGCGGCACGTTCAAAGATCCGAACGTGCTTGGCGCCTATCTGATCCTGCCCGCGCTGTTCGCTTTGCAGAATGTCGTCACCGCGCATCTTGCCAAGGCATTGCGCGGCACCGTTGCGCTTGGGGTCATTGCGCTCGCCATCCTGCTAGCGTTCTCGCGTGCGGCCTGGGGCGGCCTGATCCTGACCGCCGCCTTCATGCTAAGCCTGATGGTGCTCACCAGCCGGTCGCGCGGCGAACGCTCGCGCATCATCATCATGACGCTCGTCGCCGCGCTCGCTGCCGTGCTGCTGATTGCCGTGCTCTTGTCGTTTGATTCCATTGCCGACATGTTCCGGCAAAGAGCGAGCTTCGACCAGAGCTACGACGAAGGCCGCTTCGGGCGGTTCGGCCGGCACATTCTCGGCGCCGCCATGGCGCTCGATTTGCCCTTCGGCATTGGGCCGCTCCAGTTTCACAACTACTTTCCCGAAGACACCCACAACTCCTATCTGAATGCCTTCATGTCCGGCGGCTGGTTGTCAGGCATCTGCTATCCGACCCTGGTCTTCATCACCGTGATCCTCGGCTTTCGCCACACTTTTATCCACGTGCCCTGGCAGCGCACCTATATCGCGATCTTCGCGGCCTTCGTCGGCACCGTCGGCGAGAGCTTCATCATCGACACCGACCATTGGCGTCATTTCTTCATGATGCTCGGCACTATGTGGGGCATGTTCGTCGCCGCCCAATCTTATAGGAGCGAGAGACCATCAGCTGTGATCGTCCCTCGCAAAGCGTAGCGGTTCACGTCAGCCCTCGACCTCGAATGTCAGGTCGGCCTTCGCCACCAGCCGCTTGATCAGTCGCTCGCCCATCGCCGCGCCCGGGGTCCAGAAGCCACCTTTCACCTCCGGCGCATCACGCAACAGACACATCGCGCATTCCGAGATCATCTTGGCCGTCAAGCCATAACCGGGATCGCCCTTGCCCTTCACGGTCGCGGCAGCCCGCCGCCCGTCCGCACCGACAGCAACGTACAGCAGGTCGAAATACCCGTTGTCGCGCTTCTCCTTCGACGGCCCCTCGCCCACCTTGGGCGCATTCGGGCCGGTCTTCTCTGCGTTGGCCGCCATCACCAGCTTGGCGTTGGCCTGGCCCTGCTCGCCGTCGCCGGTCAGCACCATCTCGTCGTAGACGAAGTCCTGACCATAGGGAAAGCCCATCAGCATGTTGGAGCGATGGACGTTGCGCGTATTGACCAGCGCCATTGCAAACGGCGCGGCCCAGGACTGGAAATCCTCTTCGTAGAGCGGCCTGTTGCCTGGCGGCTGCTTCGGCCCCTTGAAGCCGGGCGTCAGCGCGAACGGATCCTTCATGATCGCAACCAGGCTCAGATCATTGGTCAACGCTGTGGCTGTCGCCTTGGCGCTGGCCGCCGTGCCGCCCGAGAGCGAGCCGCTCATGCCGCGGATGCGGCCCTTGACCCGGGCCGCCGGCGCGCCCAGCACCTTTCTCGCCTGCTCCTGCACGAAAAATACGCCGAGTTCGAATGGCACCGAGTCGAAGCCGCAGGAGAACAGGACGCACGCACCGGTCTTTTCCGCTTCCGCCTGATGCTTCTCGATCATCTGGTGCATCCACAGCGGCTCGCCGCAGAGATCGACATAGTCGGTGCCCGATGCCACGCAGGCGGCGAGCACATCGGCACCGTAGAGCTGATAGGGGCCGACCGTGGTCAGCACGAGATTGGTCTGATCGACCATCGCACGAATGGAGGCGGGATCACTCGAGTCGGCCACGATCAGCGGAGTGTCGGCGTGCGCGCCGATCGCGTCGCGGACGGAGGCGAGCTTGTCGCGGCTGCGGCCGGCCATCGCCCACTTCAATCCGCCGTCCCGATAATCCGAGGCAAGGTATTCGGCGACGAGCTGGCCGGTAAAACCGGTGGCGCCATAGACGACGATGTCGAATTTCGACGAAGACTTCATAGCTTCATTCCTGCAATCAGTGCGTCAGTTGTGGATTGCTTCGCTTCGCTCGCAATGACGCACGCCATTCCTATTTCTTTCCATACGACACGCTCATGCCGGCGCGAACGTCATTCTGGATGCCGTAAGGCGCGATCGGATAGCGCAAGCCGTTCTTGGCGAGCTGCTTCATGCCGGCGATCGCCTTGGCAAGATCCCCAGGGCTCAACGCCATCAACATCTCCTCATCCGGCACGCCGCCATAGCGCCGCTCGGCAAAGCACGGCAGAGACAGGCTGGGTTCACCGGTCTTCAGCGCCCGCCCCCAGGAATCCGCGCAAGCGGTCTCGCCGACCACACCCCATTCGAACTTCTTGTAGCCCACATATTGCAGACCGTTGATCAGGATGATCATCTGGCCCGGCGTCGCGTAGACCAGGCAGATGTCCGGCGGATTGAGGCGTCCGCTGGCGAGCGGGCTCACCGCCATCGCCTGATAACGGCCGAACGGAACCACGTCCAGCGCCTCCTGGCGCTTGCGCGCATCCTCGGGCGTGCCGTGCCACACCCCGACATAGTTGGCGCCGGTGCGCCAGGTCTCGTCCTGCGGGCCGAGCCCGATCACGGCGCGACACTGCGCGCCGACGAGATCGTCGCCGGTGATGCCGACCGTCCAGCCGAGCCGCGAAGCCATGCTGACGATCTGGTCCGTCGTATGGACCGCAGAGGGACGGCGGATCTTCTCGACCGCCTCCATATCTTCGACGCGGGCGAACATCTTGATGCCCACGACCGTGGTCTTCAGCCGCAGCAGGCTATTGAGGTCGGCCACCATGCCGGCCAGGTCGAGCCTGTCGGTCGCGTTCGGCTGTTGCATGTGGCACTCCCTCCCTGCTGCATCGTCTGATCGTGCGATGCCCTCGTTCGACGTCCGCGCGCTTGTTAGACGCTTGCGTCTGCCGAAGCCAGTAATTCTGCGGTCCGCGCTCGCATGCCGTATCATGATCCTTCTCGATGTCTCTAGAATCGCTTATGAATTTCTGATCCTCAGACAGGGGCCATCGATGAGCCGCAGCGACCGGAAGAATGCCGCCAAGGGCACAACGGCCGGTCCCAACCCGCAGCCGTCGCCGCCACAATCGTCCGCAACCCAGGCGCTCTATGAAACCGGCCTGCAGCATTTGAGCGCCGGCCGCTTCCTTGATGCCCAAATGTGCTGCCAGCAGGCGCTTGCGACCGATCCGGGCCATGCCGACAGCCTGTATCTGATGGGCCTGGTGTCGCTGCAGATGCGACAATACGACCACGCGGTCGAATGGTTGTCGCGCGCCATCCGGCAACAGCCGAAAGTCGATTATCTCACCAGCCTCGGCTTCACGCTGAAGCAGATGGGCCGGTTCGACGATGCGCTCAGCGTGTTCGACAAGGCCATTCAGCTCAAGCCTGACGATGCCGAGCTGTGGAAGCATCTCAGTGGCGTGCTGCTGTCGCTGAAGCGGTCCGACGATGCGCTGTTGGGCTATCAGCAGGTGTTGAGGCTGAATCCGCGGCATTGGGAGGCGGCGCTGCAAAGCGGCCTCCTGCTGCACCAGGAGAAGCGCTTCGAGGAGGCGCTGCGGCAGTTCGATCTCTGCCTCGACATCAGACCGGACCATGCGCCGACCCTGCAGGCACGCGCGCGAAGCCTGCGCAAGCTGAAACGCTACGACGAGTCTCTCGCCGACCTCACGCGCGCGCAGGAGCTCGAGCCGGACGATCCCATCATCTGCAACAATCTTGGTGATGCGCTGGTCTGGCTCGGCCGTTACGAGGAAGGCATCACATGGTTCGACAAGGCGCTGAACGCGCGGCCGGATTATATCGAGGTGCTGCTCAACAAGGGCTTTGCACTGCTGCAACTGCTTCGTTTCGAAGACGCGGGCGACGTCTATCGCCGCATCCTGCAGCTTGCGCCTGATAACGCCAAAGCGGCCTGGCAGCTGGCCCATGTCGAGCTGCAGTGCGGCGATTTCAAATCCGGCTGGGCGCGCCGCGAAGCACGCTGGAACATGCCGGATTTCTCGCTCGACTATCCGCGCTTCGCCCAGCCGAAATGGCTGGGACAGGAGGACATCGCGGGCAAGACTATCCTGATCGAAGAGGATGAAGGTTTTGGCGACACCATTCAGTTCGCGCGCTATCTGCCGATGGTGGCGGCGCGCGGGGCGAAAGTGATCCTCGTCGTGCGCGAGGCGCTGTGCCCGCTGCTGTCCGGTGTCGAGGGCGTCGCACAATGCATTCCGTGGTCGCCTGAGCCGCGGCCCGCCTTCGACATGCATTGTCCGGTGATGAGCCTGCCGCTCGCCTTCGGCACCACGCTGGAGACGATTCCCTCGCCGAACTACCTGCCGCCACTGCCGGCGGACCGGATCGCGACGTGGGAGCAGCGGCTCGGCCGCTATGACCGCCTGCGCGTCGGTCTCGTCTGGGCCGGCAATCCGCACCAGGGCAACGACCGCAACCGCTCGATGCCGCTGCAGATGCTGTTGCCGCTGCTCGACCTCGACGCCGATTTCGTCAGCCTGCAGAAGGACGTTCGGCCCGATGACAAAGCGCTGCTGATCCAACGACGCGAGATCCACGACGTCGGCGCAGGACTCGCCGACTTCGTCGACACGGCTGCGCTGATCTCCTGTCTTGACCTCGTCGTCACCGTCTGCACCAGCGTCGCGCATCTCGCAGCGACCCTCGGGAAGCCGACCTGGATCATGCTGCCGTACATCGCCGACTGGCGCTGGCTGCGCGATCGCGAGGACAGCCCGTGGTACCCGACCGCGCGGCTGTTCCGGCAGGATGAGAGCCGCAGCTACGCGCCCGTCGTGCAAACAGTGCGCGCCGAGCTCGAAAAGCGCACAGTGGCGTTCAGGAGAGCCTAGCTTCGGTCCGGCCCCGGCAGCAGCTGATCGGTGCGACCGCGCAGCCGATAGGCAACCAGACCCAGCCATTCGCGCACGGCGACATCGGTGCGGCCCAATCCGACCAGCGCGATGTTCTCGAAGCTGAACAGATCGTCCCAGTGGCCGACCCGCCAGTCGACCGGATAGGGCTCGACCGGAAAGCCCGCCTTGCGGAACAGCCCGACCGAGCGCGGCATGTGATAGGCCGAGGTCACAAGCAGCCAATGCTCGCCCGGCTTCGGCGTCACCAGCTGCTTGGAGAAGATGGCGTTCTCGTAGGTGTTGCGCGACAGCCGCTCGATGATCAGCCGCTCCTTCGGTACGCCGAGGCTGGTCAGGATCTCCGAGGCGAAGTCGCCCTCCTTCGCATCGTTCGAGATCAGATTTGCGCTGCCGCCGGTAAACAGCACGCGCGCATTCGGATAGCGGCGCGCCAATACAGCCGCGGCGATGATGCGGTCGGCGGCCGCACGCGTGATCGGGGTGTTGTGGATCACCGAGATATCCGCATCGATCGGCCCGCCCAGCACGACGATGCCGTCCGGCGCACCTTTGCTGTCGTCCCATTTCGGAAACCGGCTCTCCAGCGGATACAGAAGATAGTTGCCGAGCGGCGAGAACGCGCAGATCGCGAGCAGCAGGATCGTGAAAACGAACAACCTGCGGCCCCATTTGGCCCAGCGCGTCGCCAAAAGAAGCGCAGCGATCAGACCCAGTTCGAGCAGGAAGTTGGTCGGCAGCAGCATCGTGCCGACGGTTTTCGACAAGACAAAGAACATCCCACACTCCGCGTGCGCCGCGCTTGTTCGGCGATGCCCTCTTACACGACAGCCGTGCCCCGCGTATCCGGCTATCTGCAGTGCGGATGCAATTTGCTATGGATGGAGGCTGAAAGCTTCCCGAGCCGAACCAAAGAGGCGCGACATCGTCATGGCCCACCATCATCTGCATTCCAGCCCCGAAACCTGTCATTGGGGCTTCTTCGAAGCCAGACTGAAGCCGGTGCTGACGATCGAAAGCGGCGACGAGGTGACGATCGACACCATCAGCGGCGGTCCCGACGTGGTGCCGGACAGAACCAAGTTCGACGTCCCGCCGGAGCTGTTCGAGGTCCACGCGAGGAGCGAGCGCATGGTGCCCGGCCACATCCTGACCGGCCCGATCGCAGTTGATGGCGCCGAGGTCGGCGACGTCCTGGAGGTCGATATCCTCGACGTGCAGCTTCGGCAGGACTGGGGCTACAATCTGATTCGTCCGCTTGCCGGCACCCTGCCCGACGATTTCCACGAGAGCCGCCTGCTCAATATCCCGCTCGACCGGGCGCGTATGGTCGGAAAGCTGCCCTGGGGCCTGGAGCTGCCGCTGGCGCCGTTCTTCGGCGTGATGGGCGTGGCGCCGCCGCCGGCCTGGGGCCGCATCACCTCGCTGATCCCGCGCGCGATGGGCGGCAATCTCGACAACAAGGAGCTCGGCGCCGGCGCCAAGCTGTACCTGCCGGTGTTCGTGCCGGGCGCGCTGTTTTCCTGCGGCGACGGCCACGGCGTGCAGGGCGACGGCGAGGTCTGCGTCACCGCGATCGAGACCGCGCTGCAGGGACGCTTCCGGCTCACCGTGCGCAAGGACATCGAGCTCGACTATCCCCGTGCCGAGACCGCGACCCACTACATGACGATGGCGATGGACCCCGATCTCGATCAATGCGTGGTGCGTGCATTGCGCGACATGATCGTGCTGCTCGGAGAGAAGCGCAACCTGTCGCGCGAGGACGCCTACACGCTCTGCAGCCTGGCCGCCGACCTGCGCGTGACCCAGACCGTCAACGGCTCCAAAGGCATCCATTGCATGATCGCCAAGTCCGTGGTGCACGGCTGAGGTCGCGGTGACCCGGCCACGGCGAGGTGTCATATCCCTGTCAAAGGCGGTGAGGCATTTTGCCGGGCCGAACCTGAGACAGGGATTGCACGGATGAGCCAGACCGACGCCAGCCGCGATAAAGCTTTGCGCGCGCTGATCGACGAGGATTTCAGGGACAGCCTCGACGAAGAACTCGAGCTGGAGCTGGAGGACAGCCAGCTCGACCAGTTCAAGCAGCTCGAGCTCACTCATGAGGCGCGCGACACCCTGGACCGCCAGGTCTATTTTCGGGAGCTGTTCCGCCTGCAGGGCGAGCTGGTGAAGCTGCAGGATTGGGTCCAGCACAACAGGCTCAAGGTCGTCGTCGTGTTCGAGGGCCGCGACTCCGCCGGCAAAGGCGGCGTCATCAAGCGCATCACGCAACGGCTCAATCCGCGCGTCTGCCGCGTCGCCGCCCTGCCCGCGCCCAGCGAGCGCGAGCGCACGCAATGGTACTTCCAGCGCTATGTCTCGCATCTGCCGGCCGGCGGCGAGATCGTGCTGTTCGACCGCTCCTGGTACAACCGCGCCGGCGTCGAGCGCGTGATGGGCTTCTGCACCGAGGACCAGGTCGAGGAGTTCTTCCGCTCGGTGCCCGAGTTCGAGCGCATGCTGGTGCGCTCCGGCATCATCCTGATCAAATACTGGTTCTCGATCACCGACGAGGAGCAGCAATTCCGCTTCCTGATGCGCATCCATGATCCGCTCAAGCAGTGGAAGCTGAGCCCGATGGACGTGCAGTCGCGCAGCCGCTGGGAGCTGTACACCAAGGCCAAGGAAGACATGCTGAACCGGACCCATATTCCGGAGGCGCCGTGGTGGGTGGTCGAGGCGGTCGACAAGAAGCGCGCGCGGCTCAACTGCATCTCGCATCTGTTGAGCCAGGTGCCCTATGGCGAAGTGCCCCACGAGCCGGTCGTGCTGCCCGACCGCATCCGCGACCCCAGCTATCATCGCGAACAGATCCCGCCGGAGATGTACGTGCCGGCAAGGTATTGAGGCACGATTGCTGGGATCGCTCCTCTGCTGGAGCGATTTCCGTTCGAGCGGACGATTTGAGCAAAGTGCAGCAATCAGCCCCGCTGTCATCGCCCGGTTCAGCCGGGCGATCCAGTATTCCAGAGACAGTCGTTGTTTCTCGATAAGCCGCGGCGTACTGGATCCCCGCCTTCGCGGGGATGACGTCCGAGTTTGGCGATCGATGATCGAGCTCTCAGAGGCACACGTTCTCATCCTCGCGCCGCTTTCGCGCCGAGCTCTGCTCATCACATCACCCTCGCGATAACGAGGGCGCAGGGAAGGCCGGATGCCAGGCCGGCACCCATGGCCCGCGTGCGAAAGAAAATGCACGCGGCGGTTACCACAGGTACGGCCGAAAACACCCGGCCTTCCCTGCGCGATGGTTTTAACGGTTTCCTGCGCGCTCTCCCCGGGGATCGGCTTGATTGCCCCCGTCATCCGCGCGATGCGCAAGCATCGTCGCCAACTTGACGTCAGCACCGAGACGCCAGGACCACACGCCTTCGCCGTCCGTGACACACCGCTCGTCCGCGCAAGCCAAGACCCGCGCACGCCGCATCACGTCCACCGCATCCCGCACTCCACGTCTCGTGACGATCGCGATACGCCCCTCATCGATGAGGCAGGATGGGGCTAGCTAAGCACATTTCTGAAAAAACGAAATAAAAATATTTCCGCCGGTCGGTCTTGGCCGGCTGATCGCGTTGAACGGTCACGTGAAATGAATTTTTCGGCGCAGACCATTTTGGCCTGATCTGCCCTCTCCCCGAAGGGGCGCGCGCGTGGAAAGGTCGAGGTGATTCGTCCGCCGGGCACCTCGGCGTGCCCGATCTGCTTGCCCAAGTACCGACGTCCCTATGGGGCTGGCGAGACCGCGGGCCCGGCAGGCGGACGGCTCTGAGCGACTCCGAAAGGCCGAATCCGAGGGCTATGGCGACCCTGCCACAGCTGCCGGTGTTGACTGCGTTCTGCACGTTTGACGAGTCCCGCGGGGAAACGCCAGATTCTCCATATTTTCTTTAAATTCAATAGCTTAACCCCTTTTCATGCAAGTGGCTGTACAACTTATCGGAATCCTAATAGAGTCTAAAAAGTTACTTTTCTGTACACCGGATACGGACTAGCTTTTAGGCATGGCCACGGAAAAAGCCGAGACTGACCGTATTCCCGTAACCCTGGCCCTGGCGACCATTGGCTACCTCGAGAAGCTCGTGAAGCAGGGCACCCACGGCACCAGCGTTCCAGGTGTCTGCAGAACGTTGATCGAAGAAGGCATCAGGCTCGCCATCAAGGACGGGCTCTTGTCGATCCGCGACAACGGCAGGGCGTAAGCGGAGGCGTTTCAAGCGAGAAGTTTCGGCGGCACGCGACGGCCCGGACGATCCAGCACGGATCCAACTTGGAACCATAGAATATGCCCGCCGACCGACCCACTGCACCTTCCACCTGGACCGAGGAACGAATCCAGCTCCTGAAACAGCATTTTGAGGCCGGGCTGACCTGCCGCGAAATCGCCGCCGAGATTGGCGTCAGCCGCAATGCGGTGATCGGCAAGATCTCGCGCTTGGCGCTGGTGCGCGACAATGGTGGCGACACGCGCCGCATGGTGCGTGGCGAAGCGGCCAAGGACGGCGCCCGCCCGCGCCCGGTGCCCAAGCTGCGCCGGCGGATCCTGAAGGCGGTGCAGTCCGAGCCGATGCAGGTGACTGCTCTGGAGGAGATTGTCGTTCCGGTCGAAAAGGGCTGCTCGCTGTTCGAGCTGTCCAAGGAGCGTTGCCGCTGGCCGATCTCGACACCCGGGGCGGACGATTTCTGCTTCTGCGGCTCGACGCCGGTGGAAGGCCTGCCCTATTGCGCCGGCCACACCCGCATGGCCTATCGCGTCGCCTCGTCGCGATAAGGGTGGAACTCGCGGATCAATTGGTTACGAACCTCACTCGCGCCGAGGAGACAGCGCACCCTCTCCCCTTGCTGGAGAGGTGGCAGCCGAAGGCTGCCGGGCGAGGGGTGTCTCTCAGCAGAGACGGTGGCTATGGAGACAAACCCCTCACCCGAGTGAGCATGACGCTGGTGTCAGTGTAGCCCTCTCCCGCAAGGGGGGAGGGCCCAGTCGATGGCGCCGTGCAGCAACGGTGTAACTATCTTCCGCATCGTGGGTCTCGCCGTCGCCTACCCCAGCCGCCAGCCGACCTCTTGCACGAAGCGCTGGAAGAATTCGGGCTCGTAGGCTTCTTCCGGCGACTGCCGGACCCGCAGGTCCAAGAGCTTTGCGTCCTCACCGACCAGGATCCGCCACTGCTCGGTCTTGACGCCGTCCAGGATGATCCTGGCTGCCTGGGCGGCAGTCGTCGGCGCATCCTCCATGAATCTGCGCGCGCGCTCGGCGGCGGCTGCCTGCACATCCTCATCGGACATCGTATCGACATCGATGCCGATCCCCTTCATGCGCTGCCGCGCCTGCAGGAGTTCCGTCTCGCTCAGGCGGTCCGAATCCGTTCCGCTCTGGACCTTGCGCGAGTTCGACACGATCGCGGTGCCGATGTGCCCGGGCATCACCACCGAACATTTGATATGCGGCGCGTTGAGGCGGAGATCGTTGATCAGCGCCTCGGTGAAGCCTTTGACGGCGAATTTCGCCGCACTATAGGCGGTGTGCGCCACCCCGGTGCCGACCGAGGCCCAGAAACCATTGACGCTGGAGGTGTTGATGATGTGCGCCTCCTCCGCCCGCATCAGCATCGGCAGGAAGGTGCGCACGCCGAAATACACCCCACCCCAGGAGATGTTGAAGGTGCGTTCCCACTGCTCGCGGCTGTTGGTGAACAGGCTGCCGCCGCCGCCGATTCCGGCGTTGTTGAACAAGAGATGGATCTTGTCGGTCGCGTGCTGCGCGGCCACCTCGTCGCGAAAGCGCTTGAGCTGATCCTCGACGGCGACATCGACGATATGCGTGGTCACGCGCAAGCCCTGCGGCAGCATTTCCGCCTCGCACAGACGCTTGCTCTCGACCATCGACTCCGCCGAGACGTCGCAGATCGCGACATTGCAGCCTTCGGCCACGAGCTGGCGCGCGAGCTCGCGACCCATGCCCGCGCCCCCGCCGGTGACGACGGCGGTCTTACCTGCAAAATCCTTCATGAGCGCACGTCCTTCTCTGTCGTCCCGTTACTGCGATACCCCAGACTTAAGACCTTTTTCCAGCATCGCCAAAGATGATGCCGCTCGCCTGCCCGCCCGGCCATTGAACCTGTTTGCCGGGACACGCGACTCACTCAACAGCCAAAAACAGGCGTGCAGGAGGCTCGCATGGCGCATTGGCAGGATCAGATGGTGGACCGCCCTGCCCCGGACGGCGGGGCCGCCGCGGATGACGGGGCCTACATCACCGGATGGACAATCAGCGGCATCGCGGTGCTCGGCACCATCGTGGCGGTGTGGCTGCTCGGCATCTGAACGCCGTCCCGGAAAATGAAACGGCCCCGGTGCTGACTGCACCAGGGCCGGCAGGGCGTGACTGTTACGGATTTTCTCAGCGGCCGGTGGTGCCGCCGGCGGGCCCATTCGGGGTCAGCGTCGACCCGCTCGGGGATGGATTGATCAAACTGTTACCGGACGGATTGAGCGTGCTGTTGGCGGCGGCCGCCGCGCCGCCGGCATTGTAGTTGGGGTTGCCGGCGCCGAGGCCCGTGGTCGTGCCCGGCGTTGCCGGCGTGGTCGCGCCGCCGGTGACAGACCCTGTTCCGACGCCCGCCGAGCCGCCGGCTGTGGAACCGGTGCCGGCCGCTCCGGTGCTCTGCGCCATTGCCGCGCCGCTCGCGACCATCAGGGCGGCTGTGAGTCCTATCGTGGTTAGTCTCATGGTTACTTTCCTTCGTGGGTGCCCCCCGAACAAATCGTTGAATTGCCTGCCGTTCCCAAGACCGCCCTGCCCCCGCTGCACGCCGCCCGGGCGGTTTCGCAGGGCTCATCACGCTGGCCTGACTGGTGAGCGCAACAGCCGCTCGCCTCCGCACCATCTTGCATACAATGATCATTCATTGGTGATTTTTTAGTCTTTCGATCTGCCGCTCGCAGACGAGCACTGACTTTCTCCACTTGAACAACGCCATCTTTTCAATGGCTTACAAATTTGTGCTCAGTAAAGCGGCGCTGGCACGAAGCTTGCGAAAGCTCTTCACGAGGCTCCGCTTGACGCGGTGAAGCCGAGACAGCAGCGGACGCGCGGTCCGCGAGGGGAGCACACCATGGACTTTGGCGGGATTTCACGGCGGCATCTGTTGCAGGGTGGCGCGGCGCTCGGGTTGAGCGCAGCCGCAGGCTCAAAGCCGGCCTTCGCGGCGGAGACGACGATCGGCTTCATCTATGTCGGCTCGCGCGACGACTACGGCTACAACCAGGCGCATGCGCAAGGCGCGGCGGCGCTGAAGAAGCTGCCCGGACTGAAGGTGATCGAGGAAGAGAAGGTGCCGGAGACGGACGCGGTGGAGAAGACCATCGAGTCCATGATCAATCTCGACGGCGCCACCCTGCTCTTCCCGACCTCGTTCGGCTACTACAATCCGCACATGATCAAGATGGCCAACAAGTACCCGAAGCTGCACTTCGAGCACTGCGGCGGCCTCTGGACCGACAAGGACCCGAAAAACGCCGGCTCCTATTTCGGCTATATCGACGAGGCGCAATACATCTCCGGCATCGTCGCGGGCTACACCACCAAGAGCGGCAAGCTCGGCTTCGTCGCGGCCAAGCCGATCCCACAGGTCTTGCGCAACATCAACGCCTTCACGCTCGGCGCGCGCCTCGCCAACCCGAAGGCCACCACCCAGGTGATCTTCACCGGCGACTGGTCGATGCCGGTCAAGGAGGCCGAGGCGACCAACAGCCTGATCGATCAGGGCGTCGACGTTCTGACCTGCCATGTCGACGGGCCCAAGACGATGGTCGAGAACGCGGCGCGCCGCGGCGCCTTCGTCTGCGGCTATCACGTCAACCAGTCGCCCTTGGCGCCCAAGGCCTATCTCACCGGCGCCGAATGGAATTGGGAGGCGCTCTATCCAAAATTCGTCAAGATGCTGGCCGCCGGCGAGAGCATTCCGAACTTCTATCGCGGCGGGCTGAAGGAAGAGATCGTCAAGGTCTCGCCTTACGGCGAAGCGGTCTCGGACGAGGCGAAGAAGCACGCCGACGAGATCAAGGCCAAGTTCATGGCCGACGGCTACACGATCTTCAAAGGCCCGATCAAGGACAACAAGGGCAATACCGTGATCGCTGCCGGCATCGATCGCGGCCAGAAGGATCCCGAGCTCGAGAAGATGGACTATCTGGTCGAGGGCGTGCTCGGAGCCACCTCATGACCTCGGAGACGGCCGATCCGTTGGACGCGGCCGTCGTCGCGCCGGCCGCCGATCCCGGCTTTCTGCAGCGCTACGGCGCATCGATCGAATATGTCCTCATTCCGGGCGCGGCGCTGGCCGCCGCGCTCATCGCCTTCGGCGGCTTCGTCGCGCTGTTCGGCAAGAGCCCGCTCGATCTCTATTGGTACATGTATTACGGCGCGTTCGGCACCTGGTTCTCCTGGCAGAACACGCTGACGCGCGCCGCCCCTCTCATCCTCACCGCGCTGTGCACCGCGCTTCCGGCGCAGCTCGGCATGGTGATCATCGGCGGCGAAGGCGCGCTTCTGATCGGCGCGCTGGCCGCGACCTCGGCGGCGCTGGCGCTGCAGAGCATGCCGCCGCTGGTCGTGCAGGTCGCGATGGTCGTTGCCGGCATGGCCGGCGGCGGGCTCTGGATCATGCTGGCCGGCGGCTTGCGCCATTATCGCGGGGTCAATGAAACCATCTCCAGCCTGCTGCTGGTCTACATCGCGCTTGCCGTCCTCAACCACCTCGTCGAAGGCGCGATGCGCGATCCCGCCAGCCTCAACAAGCCCTCGACGCGCGAGATCGGCGCCGCCAACATGATCGGCTCCATTCCCGGCACCGACGTGCATTGGGGCCTTGTGTTCGGGCTGGTCGCTGCGCTTGCCGCCTACGTGCTGATCTATCACACGACCTTCGGTTTCGCCGCGCGCGTCGCCGGCGGCAACATCCGCGCCGCCAAGATCGTCGGCCTCTCCGTGGGCCAACTGATCCTGACCATCTGCTTTCTCGCCGGCAGCTGCGCCGGGCTCGCCGGCATGGTCGAGGTCGCAGCGGTGCAGGGGCGCACCAACGCCAACCTCGCGGTCGGCTACGGCTTCACCGGCATCCTGGTGGCGTTCCTGGCCCGGCAGAATCCGCTCGCGATCATTCCGGTGGCCATCTTGCTCGGCGGCATCGGCGCCTCCGGCGGGCTGCTGCAGCGCCGCCTCGGCCTGCCCGACGCGTCGGTGCTGGTGCTGCAGGGCATCATCTTCGTGTTCGTGCTGGCGAGCGATGCGCTCTACGGCCGCATCGGTTTCCTGAAAGGAAAATCCTGATGGCAGACGGCTCGATCGGCCTCTGGACCGTTCCGCTCGCGGTGCTCGGCGGCGCCATCCGCGTCTCCACACCCTTTCTCTTTGTGAGCCTCGGCGAATGCATCACCGAGCGCTCGGGCCGCATCAATCTCGGTCTCGAAGGCACGCTCGTGATGGGCGCGATGAGCGCCTACGGCATCTCCTATCTCTCGGGTTCGCCATGGCTGGGCGTGCTCGCCGCCGGCCTCACCGGCGCGCTGTTCGGCGCGCTGCACGCCGGCATCTGCTCGCTGCCTCGGGTCAACGACATCGCGGTCGGTATTGCGCTGATGCTGTTCGGCACCGGGCTCGCCTTCTATCTCGGCAAGCCGCTGATCGAGCCCACGGCGGCACGGCTGCCGGCGATCGATTTCGGCTGGTGGAGCGACATCCCGCAGCTGCGCGCGGCACTGCGCATCAACGTGCTGTTCCTGATCGGCGTCGCGCTGGCGCCGCTCCTGTTCTGGGCCTTCCGCACCACGCGCTGGGGCCTCCTGATCCGCACCGCCGGCGAGAGCGCGGATGCGGCGCGCGCGATGGGCCATTCGGTGCTCTTGATCCGCCTGCGCGCCACCATGGCCGGCGGCTTCCTCGCCGGCATCGGCGGCTCGTTCCTGTCGCTGTTCTATCCCGGCAGCTGGAATGAGGGCCTGTCGTCGGGGCAAGGCATCACCGCGGTTGCGCTGGTGATCTTCGCACGCTGGGATCCCCTGCTGTGCCTTTGGGCGTCGCTGGCCTTCGGCGGCGCCGCAGCACTCGGGCCCGCGCTGCAATCGGTCGGCGTCACCTCCGGCTATCACCTGTTCAACGCCGCGCCCTACATCCTGACTTTGCTGATCATGATCATCACCTGCTCACCGAAGCGCACCTTGAGCGGCGCGCCGGCCGAACTGTCGATCACCCGCTGACGACCCGAAGAGGACGCCCATGGCCACGCGCACCATCCGCTCCGAACCCTATGCTTGGCCCTACAATGGCGAGCTGCGCCCCGACAATACCGCACTGATCGTGATCGACATGCAGACCGATTTCTGCGGTGTCGGCGGCTATGTCGACAAGATGGGCTATGACCTGTCGCTGACGCGTGCGCCGATCGAGCCGATCAAGACGCTGCTCACGGTGATGCGCGCACAGGGCTTCCATATCATCCATACTCGCGAAGGCCACCGCCCTGACCTTTCCGATCTCCCCGCCAACAAGCGCTGGCGCTCGCGGCAGATCGGCGCCGGCATCGGCGATCCCGGCCCCTGCGGCCGCATCCTGGTGCGCGGCGAGCCGGGCTGGGAGATCATCCCGGACCTCGCGCCGCTATCCGGCGAGGTGATCATCGACAAGCCCGGCAAGGGCTCGTTCTGCGCCACCGATCTCGAGCTGATCCTGCGCCTGCGCGGCATCGACAATATCGTCCTGACCGGCATCACCACCGATGTCTGCGTCCACACCACCATGCGCGAAGCCAACGACCGCGGCTTCGAATGCGTGCTGCTGTCGGACTGCTGCGGCGCCACCGACAAGAGCAACCATGATCACGCGCTGAAGATGATCAAGATGCAGGGCGGCGTGTTCGGCGCGGTCGCGACCTCGACCGCGCTGATCGAGGCGCTGTCGTGAGAGCCGATCCGCCGATCGGCGTCGAGGCCGTCGCGATGACGATGCGCTTCGGCGACTTCACCGCGCTCGACAATGTCGAATTGAAGGTGAGGCCCGGCTCGTTCCACGCCTTGCTCGGCGAGAACGGCGCCGGCAAGTCGACGCTCGTCAAATGCATCATGGGCTATTACCACCCGACCGAAGGCGCGGTGCTGATCGGCGGCCGCGAGCGCGCGGTTCACAACCCGAAGGACGCGCATGCGCTCGGGCTCGGCATGGTCTATCAGCATTTCACCCTGGTGCCCGCGATGACCGTCGCCGAGAACCTGGTGCTCGCGCGCGATCACGTGCCTGCGGTGGTCGACTGGACCAAGGAGCGCGATGAGCTCGCGTTCTTCCTGTCGAAGATGCCGTTCCAGGTGCCGTTGAACGCCAAGGTCGCTGACATCTCCGCCGGCGAGCGGCAGAAATGCGAGATCCTCAAGCAGCTGTATCTGAAGCGCCGTTTCCTGATCCTGGACGAGCCGACCTCGGTGCTCACCCCCGGCGAAGCCGACGAGGTGCTCGGCATGCTCAAGGCCATGGTTCAGGCCGGCGATCTCACCATCCTGATGATCACCCACAAATTCCGCGAGGTGATGGCTTTCGCGGATGAGGTCACGATCCTCCGCCGCGGCAAGCTGGCCGGCCGCGGGCCCGTCAGCGAGCTCACGCCCGACGACATGGCGCGGATGATGATCGGCGCCGAGCAGCTCACCGTGCAGCCGGCGCGCACCGGCGAGGCCGGCACCATCAGGCTTGAGCTCGACAGCATCTGCGCGCGCGACGATGCCGGCGAGATCGCCGTCAGTGACCTGTCGCTTGCGGTGCGCGCCGGCGAGATCGTCGGCATCGCCGGCGTCTCCGGCAACGGCCAGCGCCAGCTGGTCGAGGTGCTGGCCGGCCAGCGCGAGGCCGACAGCGGCGCGATCCGCGTCTCCGGCGAGGCCTATCACGCGCAGCGCGAGGAGATGCGCCGGCACAAGATGTCGCTGTTGCCGGAAGAGCCCCTGAAGAATGCCTGTGTCGGCGGCATGAGCGTGGCGGACAACATTGCGCTGCGCGAGTTCGACCGCGCACCGTTTGCGCGCAGCAGCTGGTGGCTCAGCCGCACGGCGTTTCGCGCCAACGCCCGCGAGAAGATCGCGCGCTACAAGATCAAGACCCGCACGCCGGAGACGCCGATCGCGGCGCTGTCCGGCGGCAATGTGCAGCGCGCCGTGCTGGCGCGCGAGCTCGGCCATGACGTCGAGGTGCTGATCGCCGCCAATCCCTGCTTCGGCCTTGACTTCGCGGCGGTCGCGCAGATCCACGCCGAGATCATGGCCGCACGCAACCGCGGCGCGGCCGTGCTGCTCGTCAGCGAGGATCTCGACGAACTGCTCGAACTGTCCGACCGCCTCGTCGTGATGTTCCACGGCCGGCTGGTCTACGAGACCCGCGCCAGCGATGCCGATCTGACCGAGATCGGCCGGCACATGGCGGGACATTGAGCGGCCGTCTCGCGCGAATCACGTGCGCGTGTGACGCGGGCGTGATTGACCTGGATCAGTTGTCGCGTTCCCGTCCGCTGTTACCCCGGTGCCAGCTTGATAAGACCGGGTGAACGATATGAAGGCCTATTTCATCGGCAGCGGCATCGGCGCACTCGCTGGCGCGGCATTCCTGATCCGCGACGGCGGCATCGACGGGCGCGACATCACGATCTTCGAGAAGCATCTGCCGTTCGGCGGCAGCCTCGACGGTGCGGCGCTTCCTGACGGCTCCTACTCGCTGCGCGGCGGCCGCATGCTGACCACGGACCATTACGAATGCACCTGGGATCTGCTCTCGACCATTCCCGGCGCCAGCGATCCGAGCAAGACGATCCGCGACGAGACGATCGCGTTCAACAAAGTCCATGTCGCGCATTCGCAGGCGCGCCTGGTCGACAAGAACCGCCACAAGGTCGACGTCTCCACCATGGGCTTCACCATGCAGGACCGGCTCGAGCTCGTACGGCTCACCGAGGCTTCGGAGGACAAGCTCGGCAAGTCCCGCATCACCGACTGGCTGTCGCCGCCGTTCTTCACCACGAATTTCTGGTACATGTGGCAGACGACCTTCGCCTTCCAGCCCTGGCACAGCGCGGTCGAGTTCAAGCGCTATCTGCACCGCTTCATGAACGAGTTTCCGCGCATCGAGACCTTGGCCGGCGTCAAGCGCACCGTGTTCAATCAGTACGATGCGATCGTGAAGCCGTTGACAACATGGCTGGAGGACCATGGCGTCAAGCTGGTCGGCGGCGTCGACGTGACCGACGTCGCGATCGTCACCGATGCCGGCAAGCACTGCGTGAAACAGCTGACGCTCAAGGAGGCCGACAAGATCAGCACGGTCGACCTCGGCGATCGCGACCTCGTATTCTTCCAGAACGGCTCGATGACGGATGCGACGAGCCTCGGCACCCATGATGCTCCGCCACCGCGGCTGACCAAGCAGGACAGCCAGGGCTGGACACTGTGGGAGACGATCGCAGCCGGCCGGCCGGAGTTCGGCAATCCTGCTTCGTTCAACGCATCGATCCCGGAATCCTGCTGGGAATCTTTCACCGTCACCTGCCGGAATCCCCGCTTCTTCGATGCCATGCAGGCCTTCAGCGGCAACGAGGCCGGCACCGGCGGGCTCATCACCTTCACTGAGTCCAACTGGCTGATGTCGATCGTGCTCTATCACCAGCCGCACTTCCTAGATCAGCCTGGGGATGTCCAGGTGTTCTGGGGCTATGCGCTGCATCCCGACCGCATCGGCAATTTCGTCCCCAAAGCGATGGCCGATTGCGGCGGCGCCGACATCCTGAAAGAACTGTGCGGGCATTTGAACTTCGACATGTCGGTGTTCGAGAACGCCACCTGCGTGCCCTGCCGCCTGCCCTACATCACCAGCATGTTCATGCCGCGCGAAAAAAGCGACCGTCCGCTGCCGGTACCGGCGAACTCCAAGAACCTCGCCTTCGTCAGCCAGTTCGTCGAGATCCCGGACGATGTCGTATTCACGGTGGAATATTCAGTGCGCGCGGCGCAGATGGCGGTCTATCAGTTGCTCGATATCATGCGCGCGATTCCGCCGATCACGCGCCACGACAAATCCTTCCGCGTGCTGCTCGACACCGTGGAGAAAGCCTTCGCGTAATTTCTGCGGCCGCGATTGCGCCGTGATCCGACCACATTTAGGACTTGGAACAGTCAAGATGACGCCAGAGTTGCTGTGACCTCTAGCGCGGGGCAGCAACTCTGGAGGTTTCCTTGAGGAGAGTCACTCTGGTTGCGGCTGGCCTGCTCGGCGCAATGGGTTCTGCGCAAGCCGAGTCAGGCCTTGCATCATACTATGGCGGTCGCGGTCATCACGGCGAGATGACCTGTGCCCATCGGACACGCCCGATGGGCAGCGTGGTCACAGTGTCGCATAGTGGTCGCTCGATCCAGTGCCGCGTCAATGACCGCGGACCGTTCGTGCGCGGGCGGGTGATTGATCTCTCGATCAGCGCCGCACGCGCGCTTGGTATGATGAATGCCGGCGTTGTGCGGGTCTCGCTCCAATGAAGGCTCAGTAGCCCAGCAGCGCCAAGCCGACCCAGCTCACGGCAAACAGCGAGATCACCGAGGTTGCCGCGGCCACGACGGATAACGAAATCTTCAAAGCTTTGAGGACCATAACGCGCCTCCTGACAATAGCCCCGGCATCGGGTTCAACCCCGATGCCGACCTGAAATTTCCTGGGAAACCGGCTCAATAAGAACCGAACTCCCAGTTGGTGCGCGCGGAAAGCGAAAAGGTTCAACGGCCCCCGTACAGCGAGCCCACATTCCCATGCGCCCCACGCCAACAGCGTCGGAGGCCTGCTGGTTCCGGCTGGTCGGCGACTTTTACGGATCGACCGCGGTCACAATCCAGAAAGCGGCCGGCACCGTCACCGCCCCGCCCTTGGCGTAGCGCGCCAGCGCCGATCGGACCGCCCCCGTTACCACCGCGACCGCATCCGCCTGGCCGGCGACGGCGCGGCTTGCCGGGCCGATCGCAAGCGCCGTGGCCGCAGCCCCGTCGAGCCCGCCGTCCCCACCGATGTCGAGCGAGAGATCGCAGCGCTCGAACCTGACACGGCGCAGGCCCGCTTCGGTCAGCACATGTTCGACCCAGTCGCGCTCGGCAAAGGCGAAATCGTCAGGCGCATGTGGCCGCAGACCCGGCAGCTTCGGCACATGCTCGTAAGCCGCCTGCAGCGGCTCCAGCGCCCACGGATTGTCGCGCAGTTCGCCCCAGCAGGCGAAGGCGATCCGGCCTTCGGAGCGCAGCGCGGTGCGAATGTTGAGAAAGCTGCGGACGGGATCGGCGAAATACATCACACCGAGACGTGACGTCACGAGGTCGGCGCTGGCCGCGTTGAAGTGATGCACCATCGCGTCGCCCTGCACGAAGGTGACGGGCGCCTCGGCGGGCGCGAGATCATTGGCCCGCACCAGCATCGGCGCCGATACGTCGACCCCGACAACCTGCCCGCCTCCGCCGACCTTTTCGGCCGCCGCGATCATGGTCGCGCCGCAGCCGCAGCCAATGTCGAGCACGCGCTCGCCTGGCTGGATCTCAGCACGCGCGATCAGCATCTCCTGGACCGGCGCCAGCATGTGGTCCAGCGCCGCCTGCCGCTCGACCCAGCGCTGCCCGCCCGCGCCATTCCAGAACGCGATCTGATCTGCATTCTCGAAATGGCCGAACGAGGTGTCGGGGGCACTATCCATGGCTGCCATCGGTGCTGAAACGTGCAGAAAAGTACGATAGTCGCCGTATCAGGCGGAAGCGGGTTTGAAAAGATGGGGAGCGGGCGTTGGGCTTACGACCCGACCTGAAATTCCGGCCGGAGAATCGGGGTCTGACGCTGACCCAGTTCACGCCTGAGCGCCAAGACCACGTCACGCAGTTCGCGCGCCAGTTCGGCGTTATACCGTCGCGCGTGGTCGGTCGCTGCGAGCAGCGCCAGGAGGTCGCAATCGTCCGCGCGCGTGCTCAGCTGGTCGATGATGTCCTCCAATTTGGTCATACCCCCTCGCACTGGAGTCCCGTCGTTAGGCCCGCATCCCCAGACGGAAACCATCCTCAATTTTGGAACTTCGCGCCATCGTCCTCGGGGGCAAATCGGCGCGCGCGGACGCGAGGTAACCGCTTCGGCGTCTTCGTTGTTTGTCTTGATCGCGATCAATTGCCTTGCCGGCCGTCTCGTCAAGCATCCAACTTGCCTTGATCTGGATCAAGCTGAGGCCGCAGACGAGGACGCAAATGCGCCGGACAATCGATCGTGGCCGTGACCAGCGGGAGAGGTCGACATGGCTAAGACAACCAAATTGTCCGTCGAGAAGGCGCTCAACAAAATCCGTGAATCGGACGCGCGGAAGGACAAGGCTGACCGGATCGACGACGAGATCGCCGCGCTCGATGAAGAGACGAAGCGCTTGAGAGCGCAACGGTTGCGACTGGAAGGTCATCAGCGCCGGTCAAGCAAACCGTAGCTGAAGCCGTTCTTCGCATCAGACGCAATCGAACTATCAACCTGTTTTCCGAGAGAGATGACCGCCACACTCTCGCAGCGGATCATGATCTCCCGGCTCGACGCTCGTGTTCCGACGCCAACATTCGCCCCTTTTGTTGGCTTCAGCAAATATTGGCATCGAAGGAACACGAGCCCATTGTTGTTCGTCGTGCAGCAGTGCTGCGGCAAGGGGCGCTTGTCACGGCCGTCCTGTCCAGACACACCGAGCCCAGTTCAGCTCAGAGCCCAAATGCCCCTGCAGAACCCCGCACTACATCATCGCGTAGGCGCGCCGGAAAGCGACGGCACCGGCGAGGGATCTGGCACGGGTGCGGACAGCATGGCCGTCATTTCCGCTGCGCACGATCCATTGCCCGTTCTCCTGGCCGACGATCTGTCCGACGTGGTGGCGCCACACCACGATCGCTCCGACCGAGGGACCGCCTGCATTGACGCCATAGCGCGCCCAGGAAATGGCGAGGTTGTACTGCGGCCCCGGATCGCTGCCGACTTGACTACGCATGTACCAGCCGCACCACGCGGCAGGGCGGCCCGAGTAACCATGTCCAGACGCATAGTGCCTATGATGAGAATGCCGATGATGAGTTCTCGCTTCAGCGCCTGATGCAAATACGCAAAGCATTGCCGTGGCAGCTACGAGCTTACGCATACGAATATCCTTCGTGCTGTTGAGGGAAACTATCGCGACACGCGATCAGAAATGGAGCCGTTCGAAAAAGACGATCAGACGTCTGCGGCTTAGCCCGCGGAATAAATCCGCTATTCGGGCTTTAAGAAATTCGAGATGGCGAAAATATGGCAGCCGTCATGCATAGGTTAACGCGCAGTACGGAACTTCCGAGCGACAAACTAATATCGGAACGCGCATCAACAAAATGATGCAACTTCATCAGAGATTCTGATTACTTATTAGTTTTCTGATCTAATTGACTGACAATCTCGCGCACCGCCATTTGGATAAAAACTTCGCGCATCATATGATCTGAAACGACGACGATATGGCTCGAACAAACTGCGGATGGAGTACGCACGATTTCCGGCCCGAGCTAATTAAGCTGTCCGGATTGAAATGAGGGGCCGTGCTCCGCCGCATTCGCGGGCGAATGTGCAAAGCCAATCGCGTCGCGGAGGGCCGGCGCTACGGCCGCGGAGAAGCCATGCTGGCGCGCGTCGGCAATCCCGTTGACATAGATCAAGGCTCCGGGATTGCACGACACGTGCACTCCCATTGCGCTCCCAGCAGCGGTCAGATGGGTCCGGAGACAGGCAATGGATGACAACAAGGTCGGCCTCACCCACGCCCATTTGCGAACGCCGCGCGCTGCGGCCGTCGCCGGCATCTTGTTTTCGGTGTTGCTATTCCTGGTATTTGGGCTGCTGCGGCTCTCGATACCCGGTGACCCCTTCGAGCCGGGAGCCTGGCTTCAAGGCGGATTGACATATGTGACGCCCGCCATGAACCTCGTGCCGTTCGCCGGGATCGCCTTCCTCTGGTTTGTGGGCGTACTTCGCGACCGCCTTGGATCGCGCGAGGACCGGTTCTTTGCGACAGTCTTCCTGGGAAGTGCTTTTCTGCTGCTGGCCATGCTGTTTGCCGCGGCCGCGGTGTTCGGCGCAATCATCACTGCATTTCGCGCGGCTCCCGAAGCCCTGGAACGCTCTGCCGCCTTTCATCTCGGACGCGGGCTGGCATATGCGATGATCAATATCTATCTGGTGAAAACGGCCTCGGTGTTCATGATCACGACATCGACGATCGCGCTCTATACGCATTTGACGCCGCGCTGGCTGGCGATCGGTGGATACGTCATCGCATTCGTGCTCATCGTCGGAAGCTATTATTTCGACTGGAGTCTGCTGGTGTTCCCGCTCTGGGTGTTTCTGGTGAGCATATCGATCTTGCGGGAACAGGAAAAGGAAGCCACTTCGCCTCCGTCGTGAACGATCCGCGAAGGGGCTGAAGCCGCGAACAAGAGGTCGTGCTACCAGTCACATGTCGAGTCTGTGACGGCCGATGACGAGCGCGCTGGCAAAATTCCTCCGGGGCGGAGAGGCCGGAAAGAGGTGACCGGCTGATCACCTCTTTCGCCTGCTCTACATCTACTGACAGAGATACGTCAGGCCATCGGCGGCTTTGACCGTCGTACCGGGATCACAGACAATCCCGTTGCGCGCCTTGTAAGCGTCCCATCCGCCATACCCGTACCAGGGACCATGAGCGTGATATGCCGGCATCAGCGCCCAATTTGTCGCGGTTGCGGCCACCGGAGCGACATAGGCAGCCCGCGCGCCCCACACGTTGTCATGGTGGTACGGCTCGCTCCCGGGCTCCTCATGATAATAAGTGCCATCCCATGCCGTCTGCCGGTCGTAAGGACCACCCGCGTAATAGCCTTGGCCTCTGTAGTACGGGTCCCCGCCCCAATAGGGCGACGTCGCGGCGCCAACCGCGGCAGCGGTACCGATCGCCGCGGCGCCGAGCCCTGCGCCGACCACGCCGGTGCCGTAGACGGAACGCCGATAATTGCGCCGTGCCACGCCAGCACCGCTCAGCGGCGTCAACGGTCGACCGATGCGCGCCTGCGCGTGATCGACCGACAGCGAGACGCCACCCGGTTCGGACCAGTTGAATGACAACAGCATTGCGGCTGCGAAAGCAGACGTTGCAACGGTCGCTCTTCCCAGACTGATCTGTTTCATGGGATTTTCCTCCGTCGTTTTCGCCAGCAACGACGTTCAGATCGAAGCCGGGCCGGCGCGATCATTCTCCCGCACGGTCGGCGCAGCTATCGCTCCGGCCGCTACTCCGCATTCAATAGCAAGGCTGGCCGGGCTCAATTGCCCTTTGGTCCGGTGTACCGCGGGACATGTCGCCGCTTCGGAAAAACCGGCTTACGCGAGTCCGCAAGCAGGCATGACGGCCGGGTCATTTCCCCCCGCCAGGATTCCGGAGACGGACCTAAGAACGAGCCGACCACGATTGCTTTGCCGATCAGCCGGTCCAGGGAAAGTTGTCGGGCGGGCCAGCTTGGACGAAGGTGGCCGGGAGCCTGTCCCGCAGCGGGCTTTGCTTGCTGCCCCGTGGAACGCGCAAGCCCAGCTCTTGTGTCGCGCCTTGTGCCGCGTCTTGCGCCGCGCCCGGATCAGGGTTAGAGGAACGGCATCGGAGCGTGGCGCAGCCCGGTTAGCGCACTAGTCTGGGGGACTAGGGGTCGTGGGTTCGAATCCCGCCGCTCCGACCATTTTCTTAATAAAATCAATGCCCAGGACAGGGTTCGCCGTAGCGGCGTCCGTCCTTGGACGAGATTTGTCCAAAGCTCTGCTCTGGGCGTATCGCTCGCCGATGGCCCAGATCAGACCTCCTCGCGTAGCAGCGAGCCGAAGCCCGCTGCACAGTCTGGTTCCTGCCAGACCACCGTTACCAACGGTGACCGACAAGCCGCCCGCTTGAGTGTTCAGAAGCGATAGTTCACCCCGACCGTGACGGTGTGGATCTGGTCCCGCAGATTCATGCCGGAGACGGTCACGTTTCTGGCGGCGTCGACCAAGGTCGTCGTGTGACTGCCGAAATCGTAATAGTTGTATTCCAGGTTCGTCGACCAATGCGGCGCGAAGATCCACTCGGCGCCACCACCGACGGTCCAACCGGTGCGCGTGCTGCTCGCGGTCGGCGCGACCGCCGGGCCTCCGGGGATCGTGAACGCGTCGGTGACCTTTTCGCGGGTCCAGGCCGCACCGCCCCGTCCGTAGATCAGCCAGGCCGGCGCAAAGCTGTAGCCGAGTCGCGCCGTCGCCGACGCCAGGAAGTCGTTGCCGAGGCTGAACTGCGCCGGCACCATCAGGCCGGTACCCAGATTCGTCACCGAAGAGGCGTGAGTGCTCTTGAGGCTCGACCAGGCGGCGCGCCCCTCGGCGCCAATGACCCAGTTGGGCGCGAATTGATAGTCGCAGCCGACCTGGCCGCCACCCACGAAGCCGGTCGAGCTGAAGTTATTGACCTGCCCGAAGACGTTGGTGGTGCGGTCCTGGCTGATCGCGGCGCCGATATGACCGCCGACATAACAACCGGTCCAGGAGAAGGTCTCGACCGGCGGGGCCATCCGTGGCGCCTTCACTGCAAGGTCGGCGGCGAAGGCGGACGAGGTTGTGGAGAGTGCCGCCAGCATGGCGGCAGAGAGGAAGCGACGCATAACTAAATTCATCCCACACAGAAACACTGTGCAAAATAAGTAGCATTCGGTCGCCGCAATTTCTGTATCGGGCCCGCAACATGCGCGTTGAGGTTGTTGTTCGCGGCGTAGCGGCTTGGAGGCGGAAAGGTGGCCCGTCGCCTCATCGATGTGGCGGTATCGCCTTGATCGCGGGGCGCAGCTGAGGATGGCTGGACCGAGCTCGGCCTAGCCGTCCTTCAGCGCGCGTTCGAGCAGCTGGCGGCAGTCGAGCAATTCCTTGAGCACGCCTTCGAGCCGCTCGCGGTCCTCCGCCTTCATGCCGGCCCGGGCCGGGGGTGCGCCGATCCGGAAGGTGTCGAGAATGTCGTCGTCAGCCTCGACGAAGCGGAAGTCGATGCCCTCGTCCTCGGAGGCTTCCTGGTCCTCATCCTCGGCGGTTTCGTCCTCCGGCTCCTCCTCGGGATGGTCGGTCTCCATCAGCGCCTGGCCGAGGGTCTCCTCGATCGCGCCGAACGAGACCGCAGCGGAGGCATCGGCAAGCCCCTGGACCGATTTGATGCCGTGCTCCTTGAGGATCCGCTGCACGCCGCGGATGGTATAGCCCTCGCCGTAGAGCAACCGGCGGATGCCCTTGAGCAGGTCGACATCGTCGGGCCGGTAATAGCGCCGGCCCCCGCTCCGCTTCATCGGCTTGATCTGGGCGAACCGGGTCTCCCAAAACCGCAGCACGTGCTGCGGGATGTCGAGCTCCTGCGCGACCTCGCTGATCGTTCGAAAAGCATCCGGCGCCTTGTCCAAATGCCCGTTCCCCTTCGACCGTGCTGACAAGAGATATGCTTACTCGACTATGACTCAGATTCGGGCGATTCGGACTCGGCGTTCAGCCCAAGTGATGAGTCCATGTCATGCGGTACAACCCGCATGCGGCGCTATTCGGGCTCGGCGCTGACCTGCTCCGGCTGAAGCTCGCCGTTCATCTTGCCGCCGGCATGGCCGTTGATGCGCTGCTTGAGGATCGCTGACGGCTTGAACACCATGACCCGGCGCGGCGAGATCGGAACCTCGGTTCCGGTCTTCGGGTTGCGTCCGATGCGCTGCCCCTTCTTGCGCACCATAAAGGAGCCGAACGAGGACAGTTTCACTGTCTCGCCCCGCTCCAGGCAATCAGTGATCTCCTTCAGCACCAGCTCGACGAAGGCCGACGATTCCGTGCGCGATAGGCCCACCTTCTGGTAGACGGCCTCGCAGAGATCAACGCGTGTAACTGTTTTTCCGGTGCCCGACATCGCCCGCCCCAAGTCTCGGCGAATAATTTTGCCACGAAATTAAGAGGTTAAGGGGCAATGGTCAACAGCGGCGTAAAGCTCGCCGCAGCTAAAAAGCGGTACATTCGACGGGTTTAGCGGGCCAATCCGGCTACCAGCGCACCAGCGCCGAGCCCCAGGTGAAGCCCCCGCCCATCGCTTCCAGCAACACCAGGTCGCCTTTCTTGATGCGGCCGTCCTTCACCGCAACGTCGAGCGCGAGCGGAATCGAGGCCGCCGAGGTATTGCCGTGCCGGTCAACCGTCAGCACCACCTTCTCGGGTGCGATGTGCAGCTTGTGCGCGGAAGCATCGATGATTCGCTTGTTGGCCTGATGCGGCACGAACCAGTTGATGTCCTCGGCGGTGAGGCTGGTGGCATTGAACGCATCGACGATCACGTCGGTGATCATGCCGACGGCATGCTTGAATACCTCCCGCCCTTCCATGCGCAGATGTCCAACGGTCTGCGTCGAGGACGGGCCGCCATCGACATAGAGCTTCGACTTGTGGCGGCCGTCGGAGCGCAGATGCGTGGTCAGCACGCCGCGGTCGGCCGACGTTCCCGGCAGATCCTGCGCTTCCAACACCAGCGCACCGGCGCCGTCGCCGAACAGCACACAGGTGCCGCGGTCGTTCCAGTCGAGAATGCGCGAGAAGGTCTCGGCTCCGATCACCAGCGCCCGCTTATACGCGCCGGTGCGCAGGAAGTTATCGGCGGTGGCGAGCGCGAAGACGAAGCCGGAACAGACCGCCTGCAGATCGAACGCCGCGCCATGGGTGATGCCGAGCCCGTTCTGAACTGCAACCGCAGTGGCCGGAAACGTGTTGTCGGGCGTCGATGTCGCCAGCACGATCAACTCGATCGACTGCGGATCGATGTCGGCTGAGCGGAGCGCGGCACGCGCAGCATTGATCGCCAGATGCGAGGTGAACTCGCCATCGGCGGCGATATGGCGCTGGCGAATTCCGGTACGCTGAACAATCCACTCGTCCGAGGTGTCGATGCGGTTTGCCAGTTCGGCATTGGTCACCAGCCGCTGCGGCAGGTAAGAACCACAGCCGAGCACCACCGAACGTTTGATCACGAGACAGGCTCCTGGTCGGTCGGTACGGAGGCCAACGCACCGCCGTCGCGATTGAGTGTTTGATTGATCTTGGTCAGGAGATCGTAGCGGGCCATCTCATAGCCAACATTGACTGCTGAGGCAAAGCCCTCGGCATCGGTTCCGCCATGGCTCTTGACCACGATGCCGTTCAGCCCGAGCAGCACGCTGCCGTTCGATCTGCTGGGGTCCAGGCGGTCGCGCAGCGCGCGGAACGCGTTGCGCGCGAGCAAATAACCGATTTGCGCGCGCCAGGTGCGCGCGATCTCAGTGCGCAGATATTGCGTGATCTGGCGCGCGGTTCCCTCCGCAGCTTTCAGCGCGATGTTGCCGCTGAAGCCTTCGGTGACGACCACGTCTGCCGCGCCCTTGCCGATGCCGTCGCCCTCGACAAAGCCGATATAATCGAGCTGCGACAGGTTCATCGCGCGCAGCATTTCCGCCGCCTCGCGAATCTCCTCGTGCCCCTTCATCTCCTCGACCCCGATATTGAGGAGTCCCACGCTCGGCCGCGGCTTGTTGAACAGCACGCTCGCCATCGCAGCGCCCATGACCGCAAGCGCCACCAGATGCTGTGCGTCGCCGCCGATGGTGGCGCCGAGATCGAGCACCACGGATTCGCCGCGCATGGTCGGCCAGATCGCCGCCAGCGCCGGCCGGTCGATGCCGGCCAGCGTGCGCAGGCAGAACCGCGCCATGGCGACCAGCGCGCCGGTGTTGCCGGCCGAGACCGCAACATCCGCCTCGCCCTTCTTCACGGCCTCGATCGCCAGCCACATCGAGGAGGTCTTGCGGCCGCGCCGCAGCGCCTGGCTCGGCTTGGCATCATTGCTGACAGAGACGTCGGTGTGGATGACGCGTGAGGCGGCCTTCAGCGCCGGCTGGCGGTCGAGTTCAGCGGCGATTTTTGCGCTGTCGCCGAACAGCAGGAACTGGCTGTCGGGATGACGGGCCAGCGAGGCCGCTGCACCGGGAATCACGACGGCCGCGCCGACGTCCCCGCCCATGGCGTCCAGCGCGATTCGAACCTTTTGCGGCATGACGTCCCGGAAACCTGATCTCTTAAACGAGCCTCGTGAATGAACGCCGCGGCAGTGGAGAGGCCCGCACCCATCCGGGCAGAAGATTGTCACCCGGCCCGGGCGGACAATAGCGTCTCCCGATGCCGAAACAACCTCTTGACCGCAGACGATTTTCCGCCCTCACGCGGTCGGCGGCCGGCAGCCATGGCGATTCCGCAAATGCGTTCAACACGTTATGACTGCTTCACGAGATTCCTTGGCAAAGCATCCGCACAAACACCTTGTGCGCAAAACGATGTCAATCGCCCTCCAATTTCCCCTTCGACGTCCCTTCGGACCGCGCCTCGGATCCCTGCGGACCGGTCCCGCCCTGCCCGTTGCCGGGTTTGAGCGACTTCAGTGCCGCGAACGGATGATCCTGCGGATCATCTGCAGCAACGGCCTGCTCGAACACGGCGCCCGGCTTACGCGGATAGGGGTCGATGCCGAGGAACAGGGCGTCGGTCGCGAGACGCGCGAGGTCGATCTGGCCGTTCACGATCGGCTCCGGCGGATCGGGCACGTCAGCGTCACCTTCGCCATCATCCTCGGACATATCCGACAGCTCGGGGATCTGCTCCGGCGGCGCGAACATCTGGTCGATCGGTTCGTCGATCTCGCTCTCGATCGGATCGAGCGTAACCACGCAGATCTGGCCGACTCGCGCCTGGACCCGGCCTTCGACATGAACCTTGCCGTCGCGCTTGAGCGTGACATCGAAGGAGGCATGCGCTGAGATCACCTCGGGCAGATCGGCGATCCCGGCGATGCCCTCGCGCGTCGCCTGGTCGGCCTCGATCTCCCGATGCAGCCCAGCTTCCGGAATCTGCGCCACGATCACCGGCGGCGCGCGCCATGGATTGGCAACGGGATCGCGAATCGCGTCACGGGACGCCTCTTTGTCTCTCCGGCTCATCTCATTGAATCCTGCTCAAGCGGTGCGGGAAAGGCCCAGGCGGCCCGCAACAGCGTCGTATCGTCAACTGCTGCCAGGCTTGCCGCCGCCCTGCTCGCATAGGACGCAAGGCGGAGTGCGCTGTCGGGTTGCTTCCCGTTCAAGATATTCTTCTGCAAGGCGTCCGCCAGTTGCGCCTCGCCATCCTGCCAGGCCAGATCGTAGGCTGCGGTCCGACCGTAAAACGCTTCGCCGAAGGCCCGCATGCGGCGGGGCACGGCGAGGTCGCCGACGCCCATTTCGCGCAGATTGGCGTCCATATCGTCGCAGAAATGGTCGAAAAGGACCTGCGACAGCGCCGTTCCATCTGCAGCGGTGCGCAGCCGCCGCAGCACCAGCCAGAGGTGCAGAATCAGCAGATCAAACCGGCCGTCGACCGTATCCGGCACATCCAAGTGTCTATAAAACAAGGGGTCTCGGGTCTGTGCCACGATCATGCCATAGATCGGCTCAATGGTCGCCCGCGGGGACAGCCGGGGTTTCCTGACATGGTTGAACGGCCAAAGCATCGACGGTTCCGTGTCTCGCCCGGTTGCGCAGATCTGTTGCAATCCACCGGCTCGCCCGGTACGTCAACGCCGGTCCCGACGCAAGGGGACGGGATCCGTTCTTGAACAAGATGACCCAGACAATGCGAATGACTGCCCGCACGCTCTCCCGCGGCCTGAGCACCCGTCTGCGCACGGCCGGCGCCATCGCGCTGACCTGCCTCGCACTCGGCGCCTGCACCGGCGAGCAGTTCCAGAAGGGCTATATCCTGCCGCCGGGAGCGCTGGAGCAGATCCCGATCGGCGCGAGCCAGGACCAGGTGCTGATCGTGATGGGCACGCCATCGACGGTGGCCACGCTGGATGGCGAGGTGTTCTATTACATCTCCCAGCGGGCCGAGCGCCCGGTCGCCTTCATGAACCAGAAGGTGGTCGACCAGCGGGTGATCGCGGTCTATTTCGACAAGAACCGCCAGGTTCGCCGGCTGGCCAATTACGGACTGAAGGACGGCAAGATCTTCGACTTCATCAGCCGCACCACGCCGACCTCGGGCCAGGAGCTCAGCTACCTGACGCCGCTGTTCAAGCTTCTCAGCTTCAACTGACGGCGCGTAAGCGCCGTCATCCCGAAGCGAGGCCGGCGGCCTCGAATCCGGGATCTCGAGATTCGGGGTTCTCGCTGACGCGCGCCCCGGAATGACGGGTGGGAAACAAAAACCCCGCGGCTCACGCCGCGGGGCTTGTCGTTTTGTATGCGCTGAACCTCAGTGCGCCAGAATCGCGAGCAGCAGCAGCGCGACGATATTGGTGATCTTGATCATCGGGTTCACCGCAGGACCCGCCGTGTCCTTGTAGGGATCACCGACGGTGTCGCCGGTCACCGCCGACTTATGGGCGTCCGACCCCTTGCCGCCAAAATGGCCGTCCTCGATGTACTTCTTGGCGTTGTCCCAGGCGCCACCGCCGGAGGTCATCGAGATTGCCACGAACAGGCCGGTGACGATGACGCCGAGCAGCATCGCGCCAACGGCCGAGAACGCCGCCGACTTGCCGGCCGGACCGCCACCCGCGATCGCATAGATCAGGAAATAGACGACGATCGGTGACAGCACCGGAAGCAGCGAGGGGATAATCATTTCCTTGATCGCGGCCCTGGTCAGAAGGTCCACGGCCTTGCCGTAATCCGGCTTGTCGGTGCCCTGCATGATGCCGGGCTTTTCGCGGAATTGCCGGCGCACCTCTTCCACGATCGCGCCCGCCGCACGGCCCACGGCCGTCATGCCCATCGCGCCGAACAGGTAAGGTAGGAGGCCGCCGAACAGCAGGCCCACCACCACGTAAGGGTTGTTCAGCGAGAAGTCCGGTTTGATTCCTGCGAAATAGGGATGATGCGCGGAGTCCGCGATGAAGAACTGCAGGTCCTGATTGTAGGCTGCAAACAGCACCAGCGCGCCGAGGCCGGCCGAGCCGATCGCGTAACCCTTGGTGACCGCCTTGGTGGTGTTGCCGACCGCGTCCAGCGCGTCAGTGGATTTGCGGACATCCTTCGGCAATCCCGCCATCTCGGCAATGCCGCCGGCATTGTCAGTCACCGGGCCGAAGGCGTCGAGCGCCACGATCATGCCGGCGAGCGACAGCATCGTAGCCGTGGCGATCGCGATGCCGAACAGGCCGGCGAGGCTATAGGTGACCAGGATGCCGGCAATGATCACGATCGCGGGCAGCGCGGTGGCCTCCATCGAGATCGCAAGGCCCTGGATCACGTTGGTGCCGTGACCGGTCACGGACGCCGCTGCAATCGACTTCACCGGGCGGAAGTCGGTGCCGGTGTAGTATTCGGTGATCCAGATGATCAGGCCGGTGACCACAAGACCGACGACGCCGCAGGCGAACAGCGCCATGCCGGTGTACTCGGCGCCCTCGATCTTGCCGAAACCGACCAGCCAGGAGATCACAAGCGCCACGCCGACCAGCGACAGCACGCCGGTCGCGATCAGGCCCTTGTACAGCGCGCCCATGATCGACTGGCTCGGGCCGAGCTTGACGAAGAAGGTCCCGACGATCGAGGTGATGATGCAGATGCCGCCGATCGCCAGCGGCAGCGTCATCATGTTGGCGAGGTGCGGCGTCTTGGCGAAGAAGATCGCAGCCAGCACCATGGTGGCGACCGCGGTCACGGCGTAAGTCTCGAACAGGTCGGCGGCCATGCCGGCGCAGTCGCCGACATTGTCGCCGACATTGTCCGCGATGGTGGCGGGGTTGCGCGGATCGTCCTCCGGGATGCCGGCCTCGACCTTGCCGACAAGGTCGCCGCCGACATCGGCGCCCTTGGTGAAGATGCCGCCGCCGAGACGGGCGAAGATCGAGATCAGCGACGCGCCGAAGCCGAGCGCGACCAGCGCATCGACCACCGTCCGGCTGTCGGGCGGGAGGTTCAAGAACTGGGTCAGGACCAGGAAGTAAAGAGTCACGCCCAACAGCGCGAGGCCGGCGACCAGAAGCCCGGTGATGGCACCGGATTTGAACGCAAGCTCGAGCCCGCCGGCGAGCGAGGTCGTTGCCGCCTGCGCGGTGCGGACGTTGGCGCGGACCGAGACGTTCATGCCGATGAAGCCGGCGACGCCCGAGAGCACCGCGCCGATCGCAAAGCCGACCGCGACCAGGGGGCCGAGGAAGTAGGCCAGAAGCAGAAAGATCACGACGCCGACGAACGCAATCGTCGTGTACTGGCGGCGCAGATAGGCCTGTGCGCCCTCGCGCACCGCGGCCGCAATTTCCTGCATTCGCGCATTCCCGGCGTCCGCCTTCAGGACCGACGATGTGGCCCAGATCGCGTAGACGACCGCGAGCGCTCCGCAGAGCACGATCACCCATAATGCTGACATGTAGTTTCCTCGGCTTTCTGCTTTCAGCTCATACCCACGCACGTCACGATTGTGCGACGCACGCGCCCCATATAGGCCTCCCACTTGCGGGGAGGTTCCTCAAACGGCCCCGACCTTGCCAAAATCGCCATCATGGCGCAACGCCGCGAGAGCTGAACCGCTGTAAAATCGGTCAACCTTTCGTCGGCATGTGCAGGCGCGAATGGGTCTCAGAAGTGGCTGAAGGACAGGCGCGTCAAACTGATCTCGGCGCCCTGCCCGTCCAGAAAGCGAGGACGGCCAGCGCCCGCAGCGATGGTTCCGATCTCCGCGACCGCAACGCCGGCCTGCCCGGCCTCGGCCAGGAAAGCCTCGCGCTTCACAGCAGGAACTGTGCACAGGATTTCATAGTCGTCGCCGCCGGAGATCATGGCCGCGATGTCGGCGGCGCCGCGGGACAGCAGCATCGCGGCGACCGGCGATGTCGGGATACGTGACACGTCAACTTCGGCGCTGACCTTGGAGGCGGCACACAGCTTGGCGAGATCCCCGGCGAGGCCGTCGGACACGTCCATGGACGCGGTCGCGAAATCCCGGATGCAAGCCGCTAAGGCGTTGCGGGGCTGGGGCACGCGATAACGGCCGATCAGCAGCTCGCGCGCAGCGGGATCGCCCGCCAGGGCTGTGGCGGCCGGGCCGCCCTTGAGCACTTCGAGCCCGAGCACGGCATCGCCGATCGTGCCGGTGACCATGATGCGGTCACCGGGGTTCGCGCCAAAGCGATGCACCATGCGTCCCGCGGGCACCCGCCCCCAGGCGGCGATCGAGATCATCACCGGACCGGGCGTCGACACGGTGTCGCCGCCCAGCAGCGGGCAACCGAAGCTCACCGCATCCTCGCCGAGGCCGCGCGCAAAGGCGCTGAGCCAGGACTCATCGGCCTTGCGCAGCGCCAGCGTCAGCACAAAGCCGGCCGGAGTCGCGCCCTTCGCGGCAAGGTCGGAGAGATTGACTCGCAGCGCCTTCTTGGCGATTCCCTCAGGCGGATCATCGGGCAGATAGTGGACGCCTTCGACGATGGCGTCGGTCTTGACCACGATGTCACAGCCCTCGGCCTTGATGATCGCAGCGTCGTCGACGAGGCCGAACGCGCCGGGATCGGTCGCCAGCGGCTTGAAATACCGCGCGATGAGGGAGTCTTCGCCGGAGGGGGTGTCATTGGTCATCGGCTTGGTCCCGACGCCACGCTGTCATCGCCCGGCTTGACCGGGCGATCCAGTGCGCCGCAGCCTCTCCGTGTCCCTCGAACGCCTCTGGAATACTGGATCACCCGCCTTCGCGGGTGATGACACCGGTAATGCCGACCGAGCTGTGGTCCGGAGCCAATCCGAGTTTGTTGTGATCGGCCCGCACACATCGAACTACTTCTGATCCAACTCGTCGCTGCGATATTGTCGCGCGAGCTGATCGAGCACGGCATTGACCATGCCGGTCTCGTCGCGCTCGACGAAAGCGTGGGCGACGTCGACATATTCCGAGACTACGACGCGGGCCGGAATGTCCTTGCGATGTTCGAGCTCATAGGCGCCGGCGCGCAGCACCGCGCGCAGGATCGCCTCGATCCGCTTCAGCGGCCAGCCGCGCGACAGCGCTTCGTCGAGCACCGGATCGATCTTCTTCTGATCGCGCACCACGCCGGAGACGATGTCACGGAAGAAGGCCGCTTCCGCCGGCAGATATTGCTCGCCCTCGACTTCGCTGCCGATCCAATGGCTCTCATATTCCGCGAAAATGTCGTTGAGCCCGGCGCCGGCGATATCCATCTGGTAGAGCGCCTGCACCGCGGCAAGTCGGGCTGCGCCGCGGCGATTGGCCTTGCGGTCGGGCGCTTTGGACCTGTTCCTGATCTCGGCCATCGATCAACCCTTCGCAAGACGGCGCTTGATGCGCAGCATCGCGAGCGCCGCGCGCGCCGCGTCGCCGCCCTTGTTGAGCTCGGAGGCGCGCGCCCGGGCCCACGCCTGCGCCTCGGTGTTGACGGTGAGGATGCCATTGCCGAGCGGCAGCCGTCTGTCGACCGCGAGATCCATCAGCGCGCGCGAGGATTCGTTGGAAACGATCTCGAAATGGATGGTATCGCCGCGGATCACGCAGCCGAGCGCAATCGCCGCATCATAGGGCTTGCCGTGGCTCTCGGCTGCATCCAGCGCAATCGCGATCGCCGCCGGAATCTCCAGCGCGCCAGGAACCGTGATCACGTCATGCGTCACTCCGGCCGCCTTCAGCTCGGCGAGCGCGCCTTCGAGCAACGCATCCTGAATGTCGTCATAGAATCGCGCCTCGACGATCAGCGCACGAGCGCCGGAAATGTCGTTCTGGTCCTTCAATGGGGCGCGCCGCGCGTCTGCCATCGGTTCAATCCGTTCTTGACGTCGACGTACAACATCACTGTTGATCGTCAACGAATGTGGGTGGCGTTTGTAGTCGTCGCGGCTTCGCTCGCCAAGTCCCGAAACCAGCGCTGCACCGTGATGGCCGGGACGGGCCCTGCCACAACGTTCGTGCTGCGAAAAGCAAGTCGTGGATGCCCGGCACCAGGTCGGGCATGACGGCTGACCTATTTCATATCCGTCAGGCGCGCCGCGTAGCGCGCCATCAGGTCGACCTCGATATTGACCTCGGTCCCCGCCTGCCAGGACGACAAGGTCGTCACCTCGAGCGTATGCGGGATGATCAGCACCGAGAAGGTCACATCCTCCACCGTGTTGATCGTCAGCGAGACGCCGTCGAGCGTCACCGAGCCCTTCGGCGCGATGAAGCGCGCCAGCTCGCGCGTGGTCTTCAGCGTGAAGCGCGCCATGTCCGGCAGGTCCTCACGGCTGACAATGGTTGCGATCCCATCGACATGGCCGGCAACGATGTGGCCGCCGAGCTCGTCGCCGATCTTCAGCGCGCGCTCCAGGTTCAGCCGGGTGCCGGCTTTCCATCCCTTGGCCGTGGTGAGGGCGAGCGTCTCCGCGGCGGCGTCGACCTCGAACCAGGTTTTGCCGTTGGCGATGCCCGACTGCACAACGGTCAGGCAGACGCCATTATTGGCGATCGATGCGCCATCTGCAATGGTAGCACGATCGTAATGGCAGGCGATGCGCAAGCGATGCAGCTGCCCTTGCGCCGTCGGCGTCAGACTTTCGATCTCGCCGATATCGGTGACAATGCCGGTAAACATTTACGCGCGCTCGTAGATCGAGAGGGTGTCGGTGTCGAGCGTGTCGCTAGCACGAACGCGATAGGCCGACGACTGCGTGATTGCGGCCAGCGGCAATGCGTCCAGCGCAGCGATGCCGCCTTCGCCAATGACATCGGGTCCGCGGAAAAGCCAGATTTCGTCGACGAACCCGCTGGCAACGAAATGCGACGCGATGCGGCTGCCGCCCTCGACCATCAGCCGGGTGATGCCGTGCGCGCTCAATGCCTGCAGCACGGCCGGCAGATCCAGTCCCGGTGACGGACATGGCGGCATCCGGATCACCTGTGCGCCGGCTGCGCCGAGCCGGGTTACCGCCGCGGCTTCGGCCGTTTCGGCGCAGACCAGCCAGAGCGGGGTCGCTCGCGCCGATTGCACCAGCCGACTGTCTCCCGGAATGCGCAGCGCCGTGTCCAGCACCACCCGCACCGGCGAGCGGCTTGCCATCCCCGGCAGCCGGCAGGTCAGCAGCGGATCATCCGCCAGCACGGTGCCGATGCCGACCAGGATCGCATCGCATTGCGCGCGCAACAAATGGACGCGTGTTCTCGCCGCCTCGCCAGTGATCGCAACCGGCTTGTGGCCGGCCGCGCCGATCTTGTCGTCGGCAGACACCGCAAGCTTGAGGATGATATGCGGGCGACCGTCCCGGACGCGGCGGAAATGGCCGGCGTGGTCGCGCGCGGCATCAGCCGAACACAGCCCAACCTCGACCTGGATACCCGCGGCCCGCAGCTTGGCGTGCCCCTGCCCTGCGACTTGCGGATTGGGATCCTCGATCGCGGACACCACGCGCGCGATGCCGGACGCCATCACCGCATCCACACAGGGCGGCGACTTGCCGTGATGCGAGCATGGCTCGAGCGTCACATAGAGTGTCGCGCCCTTCGCGGCTTCGCCCGCGCGCCTGAGCGCCTCGGGCTCGGCATGCGGACGCCCGCCCGGCTGGGTCCAGCCGCGGCCGACGATCACGCCATCCTTGACCACGACGGCGCCGACAGCCGGATTCGGCCAGGTCCGCCCCAGCCCGCGACGGCCAAGCGACAGCGCCAGCTGCATGAAACGGCGATCGGCTTCCTTCTGCGCGCGGAGCTTCTCGCCGACCTGATCGACCAGCACGCGGAAGATCATTTGCGGACCGGCGCAAGCCGCGGCGCGTCCTCCTCCGAGGAGAGCTCGCCGAGCACGGCCTCGAAATCCTTGGCTTCGCGAAAGTTGCGATAGACCGAGGCGAAGCGGACATAGGCGACGTCGTCGAGCTGGCGCAGATGCTCCATCACGATCTCGCCGATCGCCTCCGACGACACCTCGGACTCGCCACCGCTCTCGAGCTCGCGCACGATCGCCGAGACCGTCTTCTCCACCCGCTCCGGGTCGACCGGACGCTTGCGCAGGGAGATCTGCACCGAGCGCATCAGCTTGTCGCGATCGAACGGCACACGGCGACCGTTGCGCTTGATCACGGTGAGTTCACGCAGCTGCACGCGCTCGAAGGTGGTGAAGCGGAAATTGCAGGAGACGCAGACCCGTCGCCGCCGGATCACGGCGGAATCCTCGGTGGGACGGGAATCCTTCACCTGCGTATCGAGACTGTTGCAGCTCGGGCAGCGCATTTAGGTTTTTGCCTTACTGATAGATCGGGAAACGATCGGTCAGCGCCTTCACCTTCTCCTTCACGGCGGCTTCGACCAGCGGCGCACTGCCGTCCGGAGCCTGCGCGAGCGCATTGAGCACCTCGGCGATCATGCCGGCGACCTGCTTGAACTCGGCGACGCCGAAGCCGCGGGTCGTGGTGGCCGGCGTGCCCAGACGCAGCCCGGAGGTGACGAACGGCTTTTCCGGATCGAACGGGATGCCGTTCTTGTTGCAGGTGATGCCGGCGCGGACCAGCGCCTTCTCCGAGATGTTACCCTTCAGCCCCTTCGGCCTGAGATCGACCAGCATCAGGTGATTGTCGGTGCCGCCGGACACGATGTCGAACCCGTGACCACGCAGGGCTTCGGCCAGCGCCTTGGCATTCTCAACGATGTTTCGGGCATAGACCTTGAACTCCGGCCGCAGCGCTTCCGCGAAGGCCACCGCCTTGGCCGCAATCACATGCATCAGCGGACCACCCTGCAGGCCCGGGAAGATCGCGGAGTTCAGCTTCTTGGTCAGCTGCTCGTCATTCCACAGGATCAGGCCGCCGCGCGGGCCGCGCAGCGACTTGTGCGTCGTGGTGGTGGTGACGTGCGCATGGGGCACCGGCGAGGCATGGGCGCCGCCGGCCACGAGACCAGCGAAATGGGCCATGTCGACCAGGAAATAGGCGCCGACGCTGTCTGCGATCTCACGGAAGCGCTTGAAATCCCAGGGGCGCGAATAGGCGCTGCCGCCGGCGATGATCAGCTTCGGCTTCACCTCTTCCGCCTGCTTGGCGACCGCATCCATGTCGATCAGCTGGTCCTCGCGCCGCACCGTGTAGTGCGAGGCCTTGAACCATTTGCCGGACATGTTGACCGGCGAGCCATGGGTCAGGTGACCGCCGGCCGCGAGGTCGAGGCCCATGAAGGTGTCGCCGGGCTGCAGCAGCGCCAGAAACACCGCCTGGTTCATCTGGCTGCCGGAGTTCGGCTGCACATTGGCGAAGTTGGCGCCAAACAGCTTCTTGGCGCGGTCGATCGCGAGGTTCTCGGCGACATCGACCCATTCGCAACCGCCGTAGTAACGCGCGCCCGGATACCCCTCGGCATATTTGTTGGTCATGACCGAGCCCTGCGCTTCCAGCACCGCCCGGCTGACAATGTTTTCCGAGGCGATCAGCTCGATCTCATGGCGCTGGCGGCCGAGTTCGCCCTTGATGGCGGCGGCGATCTCCGGATCGGCCTCGGCGAGCGGGGCGGTGAAGAAGGAATCGAGGGCGGATGAGGGCTTGGCGCTGGAGGTTGTCATCGGCGAAATATCTCCACGGCCGCAAGCCTTTAGCGGATTGCGGTCGGTTTCTTGGACGCGGTCGGAAAGAACCCCTGGCCATTACCACAGCGCGGGTGTCAGGCCAAGCACTTGCGGTCAGACCGCCAATTTATGCCAGATATGGTGGACGGCGGCAGGCTGAAAGCCCCTTCAGCGCGAGCGCCGATCCGGCCTGTCGTCTCAGGCCCCACCGCACATATGCGGGTCGTCCTGCATCGTCCAGACCCCGTTGGTCCTCAGATTCGTGGTTTCGTACACGCGACCGCGGTTGTCGCCGGGCGGACAATCCTTCGGAATCGAGACGAGGCAGAACCGAACCTTGTCGCCCACCTTCGAATGGGCGAGCGCCGCGTCCCATTCGTGCGACACCTGCGTATCCTTGTTGGTGTAACGAACGTAGCTGCCGGGATCGATCACGCCCTTCTTGATCGGCTTCCGCGAAAGCTTCTCACCGGAGAAGTCCGCGATCTCAGCGATCGTTCGCTCCGCGCATTCGCCGACCTTGGTGGGATTTTCCACCAGCACCGGCGCCTGCGGGGCGGCGGCAGCAACCGCATCGACAGGCGGCGATTCGTTCTGGGAGCAGGTCGCGATGAGCAACAGCGGAATGTAGAACACGCGCGACAGCCCCAGCATCATGCTCCCCAAAACAAGAACCTGTATGAAGCGGTCGCTTCATACAGGTTGTCTTGGTGGCAACGCAACCGCTTTACGCGATGGCTCAGGTTAAAGCCCGGTATAACCCGCCTTCACCGGATCGACCCGGCCCTCGAGCTGTCGCAGATAGGTCAGGCCGCACACGGTCAGCCGGTGCGGGTCGCGCTCGCCCGCCTCGAACAGCGTCTTCACATAATCAGCCACCTTGCGCCGCGCCTCTTCGCTCGCTGCGGCGGAACGATTCGCCAGCAGGTCATAGGTGTGCATGATCCGATCGATGGCAGCTTCCATGATGTCCCCTTCACTCACGCGGCGTCGCAGCCTCGAACGTTGCGATCGCCTTGTTGGCGAGCCTGAGCTTGTTGAACTCGCCGCGTTGAAACAGGTGGACGATGATATCGACCAGGCGGTCGTTCGGCTGAAACGTGTCAGGCATGGCGCCCGAGCGACGCAGGTAGTTCGCAGCGATGGCATAGGCATCGCTCACCACCTCCACGCTCATCACCTGACTGCCACGTTCGACCAGCATCACCCATCCTCCGGCACGAATGATAAGCCGGATCAGGCGATGTGGTTCCAATGAGGAACGGGTGTTTTTGCGGGCGCGAAAACAAAAGCGCCGGCTCGCGAGACGGGCCGGCGCGTCGGGATATGTCAGGTGCGAAGCTCAGCCTTCCGGTTCTTTACGCCGGTTCAGCCTTGTCGATGGAGCTGCGATCAGAGACGATACAGGATCTGGTCGGTCCAGAAGCGCTCGAGCCGGTGCAGCGATTTGTTGAGCGTGGCGAACTCCTCGTTGGAGATGCCACCCACCTGCTCCACCGTCTTCACGTGCTTCTGATACAGCGCCTCGACGATCTTGCGGATCTCCTGGCCCTGCGGCGTCAGCCGGATGCGGACCGAGCGACGATCAACGCGCGAGCGCTGATGATCGAGGAAGCCCAGCTCGACCAGCTTCTTCAAATTGTAGGAAACGTTGGACCCGAGATAATAGCCCCGGGTACGCAGCTCACCGGCGGTCAACTCCTTGTCGCCGATGTTGTAGAGCAGGAGCGCCTGAACCGAGTTGATGTCTGAACGGCCGCGGCGATCGAACTCATCCTTGATGACGTCGAGCAGGCGGCGATGCAGCCGCTCCACCAAGGTCAAGGCTTCCAGATAAAGCGACTGCACGGTGCCCTGGCCGGGCGCGCGCTCAGTCTCCACAGCCGTTGCGACGGCTTTCATCATGACACTTCCCCTGTAGTCGTTTTTGTCGACTTATTCGACGAAACTTTTGTCCCGCCTGATAAAACGAGCTTAAGGGGGCCGATTTGAAGATCGGCTTAAACAAGAGCATAAATACGGAATGAATTTAAGAGAGTGAATCCTCCTTTAAGCCTGCGATTCAAGGGCTTTTTGCAATATCCCGTTGACGGTGACCGCGCGATGTTCGCGCTTTGTCTCACCCCCTGTCACATTCCAAAACAGGTGCCTCGCGCCGCGCTAAGGAGCGCGTAACAGCTGTGGCAAACGGCTTTAAGGTGTTCGAAACGTTACCCGCAACGTATAGAAAAGATCGAGAGGCAAAAATCGTTGCGCGCAACCTCACGATGCCGACGCCCTTAACACGGCCGTGTCGGAAACGGGGCTATGGCGGACGCTCCCGCGCCGCCATCCAGGCCAGGACGAGATAGGCCGCCAGCATCACGGCCTCGACCCCGACCACGATCAGGCTGCCGCCATAGATCCCGGGGAACATCAACTCGATCACCGCCATCGACACCACGGTCGTCAACCAGACCACCGCACCCCATGGCGTTGCGAGCCAGAGCCCGACCGCCGCAACCAGCTCGATCACGGCAAAGTAGACCGTGGCCGCCTGCCAGGCCATCGGCTGGTTCTCGAACGCTTCATCCTCGCCACCGATGAAGCCCGTCACCTGCGCCCAGTGGTAGAGGCCCTTGGCGATCGACAGCATCGCCATCACCCGCAGGAACAGCACGAGCCGCCGCGTCCAGACGTTCTCGTCACTCTCCATGCGTTCCGACGACAGCGCCGCAACCGACATGGCGCCCATGGCGCCGTCGCGCGGCAGATCGCGCGCCGTAGGTATTTCAGGCATCAAGACCCCGCATCATCGCGCAATGATCCTCGTATGGCACCTTGATCGACTGCCAGGACGGCAATTTTTGGTGAGCTGCTGCGCCAAAATCAAATGGGCGGCTTGCGCCAGCTCAAGTGACGGCGCAGGAGCGAAGTGCTACAGAATATTGGAATTACAACAAGTCAAATCAGCCGGCCCAGCGGCCTCCTCAAGGAGCCAAACCCCAATGGCGATCAAATTCGGGCGTCCGATCGAAATGCGCGACGTTGCGCGCGGCGTGGCAACCACAGCGGCCCCTGCTCTCGATCTGACGATCCGTCCGCGTCGCAACCGCAAGGCCGAATGGGCGCGTCGGCTGGTGCGCGAAAACGTGCTGACGACGGACGATCTGATCTGGCCGCTGTTCGTGGTCGAGGGCGAGAAGACGCGGACCACGGTCGCCTCGATGCCCGGCGTTGACCGGCTGAGCGTCGATGAGATCGTTCGCGACGCTGAACGCGCGGTCAGGCTGAACATCCCCTGCCTTGCGCTGTTCCCCTACACCGATCCGTCGCTGCGCGACGAACACGGCTCCGAGGCCTGCAACCCCGACAATCTGGTCTGCCAGGCGGTGCGCGCCATCAAGGCGGAGTTCCCGGAGATCGGCGTGCTCTGCGACGTCGCGCTCGACCCGTTCACCAGCCACGGCCATGACGGGCTGATCAAGGATGGCCGCATCCTCAACGACGAGACCGTGGCCGTCCTGGTCCGGCAGGCGCTGGTACAGGCCGAGGCCGGCTGCGACATCATCGCGCCGTCGGACATGATGGACGGACGCGTCGGCGCGATCCGGCAGGCGCTCGATCAGGCCGGTTTCCAGGACGTGCAGATCATGGCGTATGCGGCGAAATATGCCTCCGCCTTCTATGGCCCGTTCCGCGACGCGATCGGCTCGGCCAAGACCTTGAGCGGCGACAAGCGCACCTACCAGATGGACAGCGCCAATTCCGACGAAGCCTTGCGCGAGGTCGAGCTCGACATCGCCGAAGGCGCCGACATGGTGATGGTGAAGCCGGGCCTGCCCTATCTGGATGTCATCCGGCGGGTGAAGGACACGTTCGGAATGCCGACCTTCGCTTACCAGGTCTCCGGCGAATACGCGATGATCGCGGCGGCCGCGAACAATGGCTGGATCGACGGCGAGCGCGCGATGATGGAAAGCCTGGTGGCTTTCAAGCGGGCCGGCGCCGATGGCGTGCTGACCTATTTCGCCCCGCAGGCAGCGGAGAAGCTGCGCCAGCAGAATTCGTAGTTCACGACCGAAGAGACAGGCAGCTGCCGCTGGGTCATCCTGGCGCGGCCGTGGAATCGCCGGAATATTGCCATCACCGGTTGCCGCGCAGCCCCTTGCAACAACGGCGGCGGTTCCCATGTCCTGCTTGCCAATCGGGAGGAGGCATCCATGGCCTATATGGGCTCGGACAATAGCGGCTGGAGCAGCGGCGGACCGGGCGTGCGACCGCACGCCTACGATCCCTATCGACAGCCGGAGCTGTTTCGTGGCGTGGCGCTGCGGCGCATGGTCGCGTTCCTCATCGATCTGGTCGTCCTCGCAATTCCCGTGATCCTGGCCGTGATCTTCATTGCAGTCTTCGGTCTGATCACGCTCGGCCTCGGCTGGGTGCTGTTCTGGCTGGTGTCACCGGCGTCGGTGATCTGGGCGCTGGTCTATTACGGCAGCACCATCGGCGGACCGCATTCGGCCACGATCGGCATGCGGCTGATGGACCTTGAGTTGCGCACCTGGTACGGCGCACCAGGCTACTTTGTGCTCGGTGCCGTGCACGCGGTGTGCTTCTGGATCTCGATCTCGGTGCTATCGCCCTTTGTGCTTCTGATCGGTCTCTTCAACAGCCGCCGCCGGCTGTTGCACGACTTCGTATTGGGAACCGTGGTGGTCAACACCTCGGTCCGTTCGCAACTCGTTGAGCCTGCCCGCACCTATTGAATGATCAAACCGATTGACCGGCAGCGTCCGGAGCGCAATTCTGTGCATCATCGCTTCGGAGGCTGATGAGCATCCTTGACCCAGCACTCGCGTGATACCCCGCAATTCTACCTGACCGCGCCCTCGCCCTGCCCGTATCTCCCAGGGCGGCAGGAGCGCAAGGTTTTCACGCATCTGGTCGGCGACAAGGCCACCGATCTCAACGACCTGCTCACGCATGGCGGCTTTCGGCGCAGCCAGTCGATCGCCTATCGCCCGGCCTGCGACCAGTGCCGAGCCTGCGTCTCGGTGCGGGTGATCGCCAACGAGTTCCGGCCGTCGCGCAATTTCCGCAAGATCATGGCCCGCAATGCCGATCTGGTTGGAGAGCAGCGCAGCGCGGTGCCGACCTCAGAACAATATTCGATCTTCCGCGGCTATCTCGACCAGCGGCACAGACATGGCGGCATGGCCGACATGACGGTGCTGGACTACGCCATGATGGTCGAAGACAGCCATGTCGAGACCCGCATCATCGAGTATCGACGCCGCAACCTGAGCAACGGCCCCAACGGGCGCGGCGGCGAGCTCGTCGCGGCGGCGCTCACGGACGTGCTCAGCGACGGGCTGTCCATGGTCTATTCGTTCTTTGATCCGTCGGAGACAACCCGTTCGCTCGGCACCTTCATGATCCTCGACCACATCGCCCGCGCACGACGGCAGGGCCTGCCCTATGTCTATCTGGGCTATTGGATCGAGGGCTCCAAGAAGATGGACTACAAGAGCCGCTATCTGCCGCAGCAGCGGCTGGCAGCGGCCGGCTGGCTGCGCATCGATGCGGAGGGCCGCACGGCGCCGGAGCCGCAGGACTAACGAAGCGAGGAGCGAATAGAAAAGCGATCTTCCCCTGTTCGCTATTCCCTCTGCGTCATCGCCTCTTCAGCTCACATAGTCCCACACCAGCTTCGCATTCAGCGCGATGATCGCGACCGCGATCACGGTCGCGATCGCAGTCAACCAGCGCGGCGCGACGAAAGCGCCCATCTTGGTGCGGCTCGCCGTGATCAGGACCAGCGGCACGATCGCGAATGGCAGCTGCAGGCTGAGCACGACCTGGCTCAGGATCAGGAGGTGACCGGTCGCCCTCTCGCCGGCCCAGATCGTGACCACGACAGCCGGCACGATCGCGATCATCCGCGTGATCAGGCGCCGCAGCCATGGCGCGATCCGCCAGTTGAGAAAGCCTTCCATCACGATCTGGCCGGACAAGGTCGCGGTGATCGTCGAGTTCAGGCCGCAGCAGAGCAGCGCAATGGCAAACAGGCTCGGCGCCAGGGTCGAACCGAGCAGCGGCGCCAGGAACGAATGTGCCTGGTCCAGTTCGGCCACCTCCAGCTGCCCGCTCTTATGGAAGGTGGCGGCGGCCAGGATCAGGATCGAGGCATTGATGGTCAGCGCAAGGCAGAGCGCGATCGAGGAATCGATCGTCGACAGCGTGATCGCTTCGCGCTTTTCCTCCGCACTGTCACCGTAGCCGCGGGTCTGCACCAGACCCGAATGGAGGTAGAGATTGTGCGGCATCACGGTGGCGCCGAGAATGCCCAGCGCAAGATAGAGCATCTCGGAATTGGCCAGGAGCTGCCGGGTCGGCACGAAACCTTTCAGCACGGCGCCCCAATCCGGATCGGCCATGGCGATCTGGACCGCGAAACAAGCGGCGATGATCCCTAACAGCGCGACGACAAAGGCCTCGATCCAGCGGAAGCCGAACGCCTGCAAGGCGAGGATCAGAAAAACGTCTAGCGCCGTGATGCAGACCCCAACGCCAAGCGGAATGCCGAACAACAGACCAAGACCAATCGCGGTACCGATCACCTCGGCAAGATCGGTCGCGGTGATCGCGATCTCCGCTGACAGCCACAGCGGAATCGAGACCCAGCGCGGGGTCGAATCGCGGCAGGCCTGCGCGAGATCGCGGCCGGTCGCCACCCCAAGGCGGCTGCAGAGCGACTGCAGCACGATCGCCATCAGGTTCGACAGCAGCGCAACCGACAACAGCGCGTAACCGAACTTGGAGCCGCCAGCGAGCGAGGTCGCCCAGTTCCCAGGGTCCATATAGCCGACGGCGACCAGGTAGCCGGGACCGAGAAACGCCAGCAGCTTGCGCCACAGCGATCCCTTGGCAACGGTCCGCACCGACCCGAACAGCTCCCCCAAAGACGGAGCTCCGCGGTCGCCCCGCCATCCATGCGCCAGCGGCCCGCCATCGGGTCCCGCGACCCGATGCGCTTGCGAAAAATCTGACGAGCGTGCGTCCATGATGTTATCTTGAACCAGGATTGCTTTTAATGCAACTGATTTGCAACTGCATCTGAAAGCATCCGTTCCGAGCAGCTGTCAGCGTCCGCTGGCCGGATGTCTGTCGTGAGACCTGCTGCGGCGACCCGGCGGTCTCTGAGGGCCAAGTTGGAACCGGCAAATCGGAATACGGCAAGTCAAAGCAGCAAGTCGGAAAGCGGGTGGGCGCGAGCAGCCGGGATCGCGACAATACCGAGGTAACTTCACCTCCGGATTCCGCTATGTCCCGTTCCGACGCGCCTTCACTGCCTGCGACGTTCAATCGCCTGGCCTGGTCCAACCTTGCGGCCCAATCGGCTGAACAGATTGCGTTGGCTGCCGCCCCCATCGTGGCCGTGCTCCTGCTCGGCATCGGCGAGGGGCAGTCCGGCCTGTTGCAGACCGCCCTCACCGCCCCGTTCATTCTATTCGCGATTCCCGCCGGGCTGCTGGCGGACCGCTGCTCGCGGCGCGTCCTCATGGCCTCGGCCGAGGCGTTGCGCGCGCTTGCCCTGCTCACCATCGTCCTCGCGATCTTGCTCGGCGGCATCACGCTGCCTCTGCTCGCAGGACTCGGCTTCACGGCCGTCTGCGGCACGGTGGTCTTCAGCGTCGCGGCGCCGGCGCTGGTCCCCTCGCTGGTGACACCGGCGCTGTTGCCCGCAGCCAATGCGCGCATCGAGCTTGCCCGGACGATCGCCTTTGCCTCGGGGCCTGCGCTTGGCGGCATGCTGGTGGGCTGGATCGGAGCCGCACCCGCCTTCGCCTGCGCCGCAGTACTGTCCATCGCCGCCGTCGGCTGCCTCGCCGGCATCGACGAGCCGGCCCGCGCGCCGGTACCCCAGCGGCACCCACGACAGGACATCGAGGAAGGCGCCGCCTTCGTTCTGCGCCATCCGCTGTTGCGCCCGGTGTTCGTCACCCAGTTCATTTTCAACACTGCGCACTTTCTGCTCCTGGCCGTGTTCGTGCCCTACGCCGTGCATCGTTTGGGGCTGGCGGCGACCGGCGTCGGCACCGTGCTCTCGATGTTCGGAGCCGGCATGGTCATGGGCGCCCTCCTCGCCACCCGGATCATGCGACGGCTGCCGTTCGGCACCGTGATCGGGCTGGGTCCGGTGGCCGGCTTTGTCGCGGCGCTGATCATGGCGCTGACCACTGTGATCCCCTCGGCGTGGCTGGCCGGCGTGAGTTTCTTCCTGCTCGGCGCCGGCCCCATCCTGTGGGTGATCTCGACCACGACGCTGCGCCAGTCGGTGACGCCGGCGAACCTGCTCGGACGCGTCTCCGCCATCAACATCTTGAGCTATGGCGCGCGCCCGCTGGGATCGCTGCTCGGCGCCGTGATCGGCGGCACCTATGGGGCGGAGGTCTGCCTCTATCTCGTCGCACTCATTTTCGGCTTGCAGGCCCTGGTGATCCTGACCTCGCCCGCCGTGACGCTCGCACGCCAGCCGGAGATGCAGCCGGCCTAGAGCGCGATGAGATCGCGCTCTAGGCCGGGATTGAGCATGATCTCCGCGCAAACGCGTTTCCGCGTTTGTCGCGAGGGAAAACCGCTTCGCACTTTCCGGACCATGCTCTAGCGATAGACCAGGATCGGAACGGTCGAATGCGTTAGCACCTTGAGCGTCTCGCTGCCCAGGATCGCCGAGACGCCGCGCAGACCATGCGAGGCCATCACCACCAGATCGCAGCCGTGGTCGCGCGCGGTATCCACGATCGCTTCGTATGGCTTGTCGTGCTCGACGCTGAGCGTGGTGCAGGCGACGCCCATGCGCTCGGCGTCTTCCTTGACATGATCCAGGTATTTCGCGGTCTGCTCGGCGACCAAAGCCTTGTACTGCGCCAGCGCCTTGGTCGCGGCGGAAGGGTCCACGACCAGCGACTGCAGCGGCGTCGAGACCACGAGCGCCGTGATCTTTGCGCCCGTCGCCTTGGCGAGCGCGATGCCGTGCTTCATCGCTGCCTTGGACAAGTCGGAACCATCGGTCGGCAATAGAATATGCGTATACATGGTGTCATCTCCCAGCAGATGATGCTGGGCAGAGTCGGCGATGGCCGGCATTGATATGGCTCAAGCATAAGCCGCGTCAGCCTCGAGATAGGCTTCGTAGCGGCGGGCTACCGCCTCGCTCGCAGCGATCTCCGGATCGAGCGTATAGAGGTCCTGGGCGCGTCCGATGCCCCGCAGCGCATAGCGCCCGGTCGAGACCAGATAGGGTCGACCTTCCTCATCGAGACCGTCGCAGAATTCCGCCGAGGCCAGGAGTTCGCGATCGATCGACCGGCACATCGAAGCGATGCGGCTCACCTCGTTCACGGCTGGCCCCACCACGGTGAAGTCGAGCCGGTCCTCGCTGCCGATATTGCCGTAAAACACCTCTCCGACATGCAGCCCGACATAGGCCGATGTCACCGGCCGCCCCTCCTGGGCCCGGCGCGCGTTGAGCGCGCTGATATTGAGGCGAAACCGGTGCTCGGCGCGAAGGGCGGCGCGGCGCGCTTCGGCAATATCGCTCCCGGTAAAGATCGCCAGCACGCCATCGCCGATCAGCTTTAGCACATCGCCGCCGGCGTCATGAATCGCCGTGATCGAGGCCTCCGCATAGTCGTTGAGCAGCGGGATGATCTCGTCCGGCGAGATGCTTTCCGAGATCGCGGTCGAGCCGCGCAGGTCGGAGAACCAGAGCACCGCATTGATGCGTTCGGTGACACCGCGCGAGATCCGGCCGCGCAGCACCTGCTCCGAGGCATCGCGTCCCAGATAAACGCGCCCCAGTGTTCGTACAATATCGACCTGCTGGGCCGACTTGATCGCGAGAGCCAAGAGCGGCACCAGATCACGCAGCGCCGCGATCTGCATCTCGGTGAAGCCGCCATCGCGGCGGGTCAGCCAATAAGAGTAGAAGCAGTCCATCTGGCCCAGCGTGCCGGCCTCGCCGAAGCGATGCACGAAGGCCAGGAAGTGCTGATGACCTTTTTGCGCAAGGTCATGGATCATGCCGAAGTCGAGATGGGCGCAATTGGTCAGGTCGATGCTGAACTCGTCGTGCCCCTTCTCGAGCATGTAGTGAAAGGTCGATCGCCGCCAGTTCTGCGCCGCCTCGCCCTCATTGCTCGAGCCGTATTCGAAACTGTCACGTTCGTTGGTCGGCGTGTCGTTCCAGCGGAAGCCTCGGCCTTCGAAAATCGGGTGCAGGGTATCGATGAAGGTCATGGCACGCGACAGCTCGATGCCCGCCTCGCAGCAGCGCTCGCAAAAGCCGCGCAACAGGTCGTTCTCGGCCATGCCGGTGAGGCTCTGGCCGATGATCCAATTGTTCAGCGCGAGACGGTCGGAGCTGTCCATTTTCTGTCTTTGTCTGTCATTCGGTTTCTAGGACGACCGCCCGTGCTCGACTTCCACCGTGACATGGCTCAGCGTCGCCAGATCCCTGAGGCGCTGCTTGTAGGTTGCGGGCGCCAGCGGGTTGCCCGACACGAGCGAGACAACGACCGCCCGATGTCCCGGACCGACCTGCCACAGATGCAGATCCGTGACGCGGTCGCCGCCGGCCTCGAGCCGCGCCCGGATGGTGGCCTCGAGCCGCCGGTCGGCATTGACGTCGAGCAGCACGGAGCCGGCATCGCGGATCAGCCCATAGGCCCAGCTCGCAATCACGAAGCTGCCGATCAGGCCGACGGCGGCATCCGCCCAGGCCCAGCCCGAATACATGCCGACCAGGAGGGCGGCGATCGCGAGCACCGAAGTCGCCGCATCCGCCAGCACATGGACATAGGCCGCGCGCAGGTTGTTGTCGTGATGGTGAGCATGATGGTGGCGATGATGATCATGACCGTGATCGTGATCATCATGATCGTCATCATGGTCATGGTCGTGAGCATGATCGTGGCTGTGGCCATGATGGTGATGGTCGTGGGAGTCACCGAGCAGCCAGGCGCTGGCGAGATTGACGATCAACCCCAGCGCCGCCACTGCCACCGCTTCGCCATAGGCGATCGGAACCGGGTTGATCAGGCGTAGCGCGCTTTCGTAGGCCACCTGGATAGCGATCAGCAGCAGGATGATGGCGCTGGAAAAGGCGGCAAGCTCGCCGAACTTGCCGGTCCCGAAGGTGAAGGACGGATTGCGTGCATAGCGACGCGCGAAGAGGTAGGCGAGCCCCGCAATTCCGAGCGCCGCCGCGTGGGTCCCCATGTGCCAGCCGTCGGCGAGCAGCGCCATCGAGCCGAACAGGGAGCCGGCGACGATCTCGCCGATCATCATCACAAGCGTGATTGCGACCACGAACCAGGTGCGGCGCTCATTGCGCTCGTGCTGGGCCCCGAGAAACACGTGATCATGCGCCCATTGATCCGCACGTGATGGCATTCCGTTCTCCTAAAGCCGACGTCTGCGTGCGCCCTGCTCCCGGCGGCAGCATCCGGCAACGACTACAGACACGATCTCTGACATTATCACGACGCGGCCGGGAATTCGATGCCGCGCCGGCTGGCAGCGCGGACCTGCTGATCACGGTGACTGCCCCGATCGCATAACCAGTCTGCCCCAGCTTGCGACCCGAGCCATCGCTCACACCACGTGCGCCGGCGCGAGTTTGCAGGCGCAGCCGTCGATCTCGACCTGCAGGGTCGGATGCTGGATGTTGAAGCGGTGTGTCAGTTCCGCACAGACCCGGTGCAGGAAGGCATCGTCGGTGCCACCGGGCCGGACCAGATGGGCCGTCAGTGCGGTCTCACTGGTGCTCATCGCCCATATGTGCAGGTCGTGGACCTCGCTCACGCCATCGAGCCCTGCCAGATAGTCGCGCACCGCGCCAAGCACGATGTCGCGCGGCACCGCGTCCAACGCCAGGTTGACGCTGTCGCGCGCCAGCTCCCAGCTGCTGACGAGGATCACGAGGGCAATGCCGAGGCTCACGATCGGATCGACCCAGAGCCAGCCGGTCAGCAGCGTGACGAGACCCGCCAGCACGACGCCCAGGGACACACCGGCATCCGCGGCCATATGCAGATAGGCGCCGCGGATGTTGAGGTCGCTATGGCGGCCGCGCATGAACAAGAGCGCGGTGGCGCCGTTGATGATGATGCCGATGCCGGCGACCCAGAGCACGGTCGCGCCGGCGACCGGCGCCGGCGTCTGCAGCCGGTCGACCGCCTCGACCGCGATGCCCCCGACCACCGCGAGCAGCAGGCCCGCATTGACGAGCGCGGCCAGGATCGAAGCGCGCCGATAACCATAGGTGTGCCGCTCGGTCGGCTGCTTGCCGGATAGCCACATTGCGCCCCAGGCCAGCAGCAACGACATCACGTCGGACAGATTGTGGACGGCGTCCGAGATCAGCGCCAGCGAATGCGCGGCATAGCCGAAGATGAACTCGACGACCACGAAGCCGGTGTTGAGCGCGACCCCGATGGCGAATGCCGCACCGAAGCTGGCCGGTGCGTGATTGTGCCCGGCATGGCCGTGGGTGTGAGAATGGTCATGATCGTGCGCATGATCATGACCATCAAAATGAGAATGCGCCATCCGTCTGCCTTCCGCTTGCGGCCGCCCCCGGGGCGGCTGCAAGCTCGTATATAGACGGCGTCCGAACGAATACTATTACGACTACTCGATCGGCCGGTTGAACTTGTTCGACTTCGGCAGGCCCTGCGCGATCCGCCCGGCATCGGCGCGGTTGCCGCGATAATCGGCGAGCTCCTTCCAGCTCAGGCCCTGGTCGCGACCGGACGAATCCTTCCAGCCAAGACCCTCCTTCTGATCGAAGGTCGCGACGTCCGACAGCTGGGCGCTGGTGTATTTCTGCAGTCGCACGCCGCGGCCGCGCGCCATCTCGGGCACCTGGTCGAGCGGGAAGATCACCATCTTGTGGTTGGTGCCGATCACGGCGACCTGGTCGCCGGCCACGGTGGTGATCGCGCGCGCTTCCGCCGGCGCCGACACGTTCAGCACCTGCTTGCCCTTGCGGGTGGTGCCGACGCAGTCATCCTCGGTGACGACGAAGCCCTGGCCATCGGAGCTCGCCACCAGGAATTTGCGGCCGCCCTTGTTGACGAACATCGAAACGATCGAGGCGTCCTGATCGAGATCGATGAACATGCGGATCGGTTCGCCATGGCCGCGGCCGCCCGGCAGCTTGCCGACGTCGAGCGAGTAGAACTTGCCGTTGCTGGCGAACAGCAGCACCTTGGAGGTGGTCTCGGCAAAGAAGGCCTGGCCGAGTTGGTCGTCGGTCTTGAACGCCAGATTGGAGAGATCCTCCACATGGCCCTTGAGCGTGCGCACCCAGCCCTTTTCCGAAACGACGACCGTGACGGGCTCGCGCTCGACGAACGCCTCCTCGATCGCGGCAAGGTCATGCTCGGGCGCGTCGGCGAAATTGGTGCGGCGCTTGCCGAGCGGGGTCTTCGGCCCGAACATCTCGCGCACGGTCTTGACCTGCTCGCCGACCTTGGCCCACTGCTCGGCCTCGGAGGCCAGCAGCGAATTGATGCCCTTCAGCTCCTTGCGGAGATCCTTGTCCTCGGTGCGGATCTCCATCTCCTCGAGCTTGCGCAAGGAGCGCAGGCGCATGTTGAGGATGGCGTCCGCCTGCACCTCGGTGAGCTTGAACCGCTTCATCAACACCGGCTTCGGCTCGTCCTCGGTGCGGATGATCCGGATCACCTCGTCGATGTTGAGATACGCGATCAGGTAGCCGCCGAGGATCTCCAGCCGGTTCTCGATCTGCTTCTTGCGATAGTTCGACCGCCGCAGCAGCACGTCGCGCAGATGGTCGAGCCATTCGCGCAGGCATTCGGCGAGCCCCAGCACCTTGGGGATCTTGCCCTTCACCAGAACGTTGAGATTGAGCGGGATCTTGTTCTCGAGCTCGGTGAGCCGGAACAGCGATTCCATCATCAGCTCGGGATCGACGTTCTTCGATTTCGGCTCGATGACGAGGCGGACGTCCTCGGCCGACTCGTCCCTGATGTCGCCGACCAGCGGCAGCTTCTTCTCGTTCAGAAGGTCGGCGATCTTCTCGATCAGCCGCGACTTCTGCACCAGATAAGGAATCTCTGTGACGACCACGACCCAGGTGCCGCGGGAGCCCTCTTCCTGCTTCCATCTGGCGCGAACGCGGAACGAGCCACGACCGGTGGTGTAGGCCTCCGTGATCGCTTCCTTGGAATCGATGACGATGCCGCCGGTCGGGAAGTCCGGACCCTTGACCCAGCGGAGCAGCGCGCGCGACTTGGCTTCCGGCTTCTCGATCAGATGCAGGGCGGCGTCGCAAAGCTCAGCAGCGTTGTGCGGCGGGATCGAGGTGGCCATGCCGACCGCGATGCCCTGCGCGCCGTTGGCGAGCAGGTTCGGGAAGCCGCCGGGCAAGACCACCGGTTCCTTGGATTGGCCGTCATAGTTCGGGCGGAACTCGACGCCGTCCTCGTCGATGCCGTCGAGCAGGAGCCGCGCGACATCGGTCATGCGCGCTTCGGTGTAGCGGTAGGCAGCCGCGTTATCGCCGTCGATATTGCCGAAATTACCCTGGCCGTCGACCAGCGGATAGCGCGAGGAGAAATCCTGCGCGAGCCGCACCATCGCGTCGTAGATCGCCTGGTCGCCGTGCGGATGGAACGAACCCATCACGTCGCCGACGATCTTCGCGGATTTCTTGAAGGCGGTGCCGGGATCCAGCCGCAACAGCCGCATGCCATAGAGGATGCGCCGGTGCACGGGCTTGAGGCCGTCGCGCGCGTCAGGCAGCGCCCGGTGCATGATGGTGGAGAGCGCGTAGTTGAGATAGCGCTCCTCGAGCGCCTCGCGCAGCGCCACGTCGTGGATCTCGGCCGGTTCCGGCGGAATCAGGGTCTTGCCCATTAGCTCTACGCTTTCAGTGGGTTAGCTCATCGAATGAGCATTCTTGATCAACTTTGGACCACGCTTTAGGCGATCGGGCGGCACGGTGCAATGTCGCGCGCCGCTGTTTCGGACCTGGAAAAGCGGCCGGTGGGCGCCGCTTCCGGCCGCGCGCGGCCTCGAAGTCCCGAATCAGCCTGCGCCCAAATTGCTGACATCGCTGGCCGGAGTCTACCCCCGCGCCCCCACCCTGGCGCGCGCCCCGCTGGCGAGGTGAGCCGGCGCAACTGCCGCATCGAGTCCAGCAAGGGCGCAATCACTTTGTCCATTTGCTCAAGATTCGCTCGTGGCCGGACAGTCCTGCATTCGGAACGTGCAAGTCCGGCCTCGTCAGCCACCGCTCGATCAACGCGACCACGAATGCATGACGGCCATAATTTGAATCTCTCGTAACCATTTCCTGATCGTGGCATGACGCCTCAATCGCGTGTCTGTTGCTGAGAATGTCACTGATGTCAGCTAGGTTGGCAGCCGCGTCGTCCTTGCCATTGTTAAATGCTGAGGCGAGCGCAAGCGTGATACCCCGCTCCTTTAAAGCGGCACTTAAACAAGGAAGAAAGGCAAGTCCCCATGAGCTCAGGATTCGTAACGACATCCGACGGCACGCAGATTTTCTACAAAGATTGGGGCACCGGCCAGCCCATCGTGTTTCATCATGGCTGGCCGCTCTCGGCCGACGACTGGGACACCCAGATGCTGTTCTTCCTGCACCAGGGCTTTCGGGTCATCGCCCATGATCGCCGCGGCCATGGCCGCTCCAGCCAGACCGAGCACGGCAACGAGATGGACACTTACGCAGCCGACGTCGCCGCGCTGGTCCAGAAGCTCGACCTGAAAGATGCTATTCATGTCGGTCACTCCACCGGTGGCGGCGAGGTCGCCCACTATGTCGCGCGCCACGGCAAGGGCCGCGTCGCCAAGGCCGCTTTGCTCGGCGCTGTGCCGCCGATCATGGTGAAGTCCGACAAGAACCCCGGCGGCCTCCCGCTGGACGTGTTCGACGGCTTTCGCGCGGCGCTCGCCGCCAACCGCGCCCAGTTCTTCCTGGATATCCCGGCCGGACCGTTCTACGGCTTCAACCGGGCCGGCGCGAAAGTGTCGGAAGGCGTGATCCGCAACTGGTGGCGGCAGGCCATGATGGGCAGCACCAAGGCACATTACGACTGCATCAAGGCCTTCTCCGAGACCGACTTCACCGAGGACCTCAAGGCGATCGACGTCCCGGTGTTCTTGATGCATGGCGAGGACGACCAGATCGTGCCGATCGACGATTCCGCCAAGATCGGCATCAAGCTGTTGAAGCACGGCACCTTGAAGACCTATCCGGGCTTCCCGCACGGCATGGCCACCACCCATGCCGACGTGATCAACGCCGATCTCTTGGCGTTCATCAAGGGATAAGCACGTAGCCATCACACCGGCGGCGCCACATTCTCCACTGTCATCCCCGCGAAAGCGAGGATCCATAATCCCAGGGAGGAGTTTGTGGCGCAGGCCGTACTCCGTGCCGTACAAAGACGTCGGCCTGCGGATATGGGTCCCGGGTCTACGCCCGGGACGACACTGAATATGTGGCTTCGTCCCATCCGTCTCACGCCGTCATTCTCGCAACCGTTCGCATCCGAGCTATCAATTTCGATCTCCCTCTAACAAGTAGAGGGCGCAGCAAAGACCGGGGGCTGGCTGACGCCAAGCCGGCGGGGCATGAATGTGACGAGAAGAAAGCGCATTTGGACAGCCGGTCCGCTTCACACCAGCGCGGGACATCGCAATTGGATGCGATCTCAGTCAAACGATGTCAGCGCGTCGCGTTCACGACATCGCGTGCCGCGCATTCCTAACTTCCCTGTCAGAAACTGGCACATTTGTAAGTTGAAGCAGAGGCTGCCGGCGCCTCATCTGGTCCTCCTCGGGCGGCGCGACTATCGCCGCATGGTATGGAGGATGTTCCGATGACCAACAGGCTTCTCACCGGTATCGTCGCGGCGGCGTTCGCCGCTTCACTCGCGATCGCCTCGCCCGTTCTCGCCCGTGGTGGTGGCGGCGGCGGCTTTGGTGGCGGTGGCGGCCATGGCGGCGGTTTTGGCGGCGGCTTCGGCGGTGGCCATTTCGGCGGCGGCGGCGGCATGCACGTGGGCGGCATGGGCGGCGCGCATTTTGGCGGACCGGCTTTCGGTGGCGCACGTTTCGGGGGCGCTCGCTTTGCCGGCGGGCCGATGGGAGCGCATGCTGCCTTCGCACCCCGCTTCGGCGGCGCGGGCTGGCATGGCGGGCACTTTATCGGCCGTCACGCCTTCTTCTTCCACCACCACCGCCGTTTTGCCTTCTTCGGCGCGCCATTCCTGTACGCCGGCTATGGCTATTACGACGGCTGCTGGCAGCGCAGCTGGACGCCCTGGGGCTGGCAATGGATCAATGCGTGCGGAAACACCTGGTACTAGCGCAGCGCGACTATATTGGTATCCTTCGGTTCTGACGTTCGCATACCTGTTTGCGACAAGTGACACGAACGTCAGAGCCGGGACACCAGAGCGCGATGGATCGGTCGAATTGCCGTCGCGCTCCAAATTTTTGATTGAGCATGATCTCCGCGCAAACGCGTTCCGCGTTTGTCGCGAGGGAAATCCGCATGACACTTTTCCGGATCATGCTCCAGCTGCGGCCGCCGCGCGGAGTTGAACCATGACTGGAGGTCACCGTCGCATTCTCGTCGTCGAGGACGATCAGGAGACCGCCGGGCAGCTCGTCGAAGAGCTCACAGCCTCCGGCTACGAGGTCGATCTTGCCGCAACCGGCCGGGAGGCGCTCAGCCGCGGCAACGAACGCGACTATGCCGTCATCACCATCGACCGCATGCTTCCCGATGTCGACGGCCTCGCGGTGATGCGGGAGCTGCGCGACGATGGCGTTGCCGCGCCGTTCCTGATCATCTCCGCGCTCGGCGAGGTCGACGACCGCGTGCGGGGCTTGCGCGCCGGCGGCGACGACTATCTGGTCAAGCCGTTCTCATTCGTCGAATTGCTCGCGCGGCTGGAGGCGCTCGGCCGCCGCAGCGAAACCATCGCCAAGGAGACGATCCTGCGCGTCGGCGATCTCGCCATCGACCTGATCCTGCGCAGCGCCAGCCGGCGCGGCAAGAAGATCCCGCTGTTGCCGCGCGAATTCCAGCTGCTCGAATACCTCGTCCGCAACGAGGGCCGCGTCGTCTCCCGCGCGATGCTACTGCAGCACGTCTGGGACCTGCATTTCGATCCCTCCACCAACATCATCGACGTCTATGTCGGTCGTGTCAGACGCAAGGTCGACGACAGCCAGGCCTATCCGTTGATCCACACCATCCGCGGCGTCGGGTACTGCCTCCGTGCTCCTGGCTAAGACACTCCGCTCGTCGACGTTCCGCCTGGCGCTGATCGCGATCGGGATTTTCGGCGTGATCGTCGGAGCGATGATCGCCTATGTCTATTTCGGGACGCTGGCCTATGTGCACAGCCGGGTCGGCGATATCGGCGATCACGACAGCTTCACAAGGACGATCGCGCTCGCGATGATCACGGCGACGGGGCTGCTGTTGGTGCTGGCTGCCGTCGCCGCCGTGCTGGTGACGCGGCGCACGGTGGGTCGGATCGAACAGATCAACGCCACCAGCCGCGCCATCATGCTCTCCGGCCTCGACCAGCGCATTCCGCTGCGCGGCAGCCATGACGAATGGGATCGGGTCGCGGAGAATCTCAATCAGATGCTGGACCGCATCGAGACATTGATGAGCGAGGTCAAGCAGGTCGGCGACAATGTCGCGCACGATTTGCGCACGCCGCTCACGCGCATGCGCGGGCGGCTCGAGAAGGCCTATCATGCCCCACGCAACAACGAGACCGATGCGACGCTGATCGGCGACACCATCGCCGATCTCGACGCGGTGCTCGGCATGTTCACCTCCATCACGCGGATCTCGGAGATCGAGACCAGGGCGCGCAAGGGGGCGTTCCGCGAACTGAACCTGGTCGACATCGCAGGCGAAGTCGTCGAGCTCTACGACGCCGCGGCCGAGCAGGTCGCGACGCGGCTCGGCCTTGCTGGAGACCGCGAGGTGAAGGTCACCGGCGACCGCGACCTCCTGTTCGATGCCATTGCCAATCTCGTCGACAACGCCGTCAAGCACGGCCGCGCGCACGGCCAGGTGACGGTGACCTGCACGACCAGCGATGGTGCAGCAGTGATCGCGATCGCCGACAACGGCCCCGGCATCCCTGCGGACCAGCACGACCAGGTGTTCAAGCGCTTCTACCGGCTCGAGCGAAGCCGTTACACGCCGGGCAACGGGCTGGGCTTGAGCCTCGCCGCCGCAGTGGCGCATCTGCACGGCGCCGAGATCTCGCTGCGCGACAATGCTCCCGGACTGGTAGTCGAGCTCCGATTCCCACCGCCGTCCGCGCAGTGAACCAAGACAGCCCCTGCCCTTGAGCTGCCGCGCGCAGCGCGCCGACCGTAAATCCACGGGGGGAACCTGCATCGCGCTCGCGGGTTCTCACTCCTGCGGGTCGTATTGCGTTATCGCCGTTGACGGGCTGACGACGGCCATTGCTGTTTGTCGCGCGAGCCAGGTTCGCGCCAGCAGGGTCCGGTCGCGGTCCATGCTGGAATGCGGACTTCGTACGATGAAGAACTTTTCCGACGCTGCTTTCTCTCCTGAGGTGATCGCGCTGATGACGGAGGCGCTCGGTGCGGCGGTAGCCGCATTGCCGGAGCCGGTCAGTTCAACCCATGTCACGCTGCTCGCCGAGGCGGTGCTGCGCGCCGCCAAGGCAGGCGAGCGCAACGTGGCCAACATGCAGCGGCTGGCGCTGCTCGAGCTGCAGATCATGCCGCGGGTCTAGGCCAGCTCTCGGCGAACTTCGCCTTTGCGAGAGAAGTCGTCGCTCGTCTCAGGCCGCAGCCGATTGCGCTTGCGGCCAAGGATCGGCCCAGGCCGGCAGGCGCATCAGATTGTCGAGCCAGCGGACAACGTTCGGAAACGCTTCGAGCGGCATCTCGGCGTCACGCCAGTCGGTCGCCATCGAGGCCAGCGCGAAATCCGCAATGGTGAGGCGGTCGCAGGCGACATGGGTACGCGACCGCAAATGACCGTCGAGCACGGCCGCGAACGTCTTCAGGTTGGGCACCTTCCCGACCAGCGCCGCGCGGTCAGGCGTGCCGAAGCCGAACGTCCGCTTGACGATGTGCTCGAAATAGAACGGCCCGACTGCGGGCGCCCAATGACAGTCGTTCCAGGACAGCCAGCGGATCACCTCGACCTGCTCCTGCGGATCGCGGGCCGGCCACATGTCGCAGCTTTCGCGGATGCAGAGATGGGCCATGATCGCGTTGGACTCCCACAGCACGAGGTCGTCATCGACCAGCACCGGCGCCTTCATGTTGGGGTTGAGCGCGGCAAACTCCGGTGTTTTCAACGCGCGGCTGGTCTCGATGAACTCCGCCTGCGCACCGAGATGCTTGACCAGCGCCAAAACTCGTCTCGGCGCCTGAGCCTTGATCCAGTAGATCTTCATGCCGGTTCTCCATCCGTGATGTCTCAAAGACGAACGGGGGTGGGCCAGATCGACATGACCCGCAAAAGATTTTGGGAGGTAACCAGAGAGCGATGGCGCTCAAGCTTTCCGGATCGCCGGCCGCTCTCGCCCAGGCGGCAAGGTGAAATCCTGCAGCGGCCCGATCGGGACGATCCCGGTCGGATTGATGGTGCGGTGGCTCTCGTAATAGTGATGCTTGATGTGCTCGAAATTCACCGTCCCGGCGATGCCGGGCCACTGGTAGAGATCGCGTGTATAGGCCGAAAGATGCGGATAGTCGGCGATACGGCGGATGTTGCATTTGAAGTGGCCGACATAGACCGCATCGAAGCGGATCAGCGTGGTGAACAGCCTGATATCCGCTTCCGTCAGGCGGTCGCCGAGCAGGAACCGACGGGCCGACAGCCTCTCCTCCAGCCAGTCGAGCGTGGCGAACAGCGGCGCGATCGCCTCCTCATAGGCGCCTTGCGTGGTCGCGAAGCCGCATTTGTAGACGCCGTTGTTGAGCGTGTCGTAGACCCGCGCATTGATCGCGTCGATCTCGCCGCGCAGGGCTTCCGGATAGTAGTCGCCCGGGGTCGCTCCGATGCCGTCGAACGCCGAGTTCAGCATCCGGATGATCTCGGAGGACTCGTTGTTGACGATGGTGCGCCGCTCCTTGTCCCACAGCACGGGAACGGTGACCCGACCGGAATAGCGCGGATCGGCCGCGGTGTAGACCTGGTAGAGGAAGTGCGCATGGTTGACGTCATCGGCGACGACGCCGGGACCGTCGGCGAAGGTCCAGCCCTGCTCGACCATCAGCCAGTTGACCACCGAGACTGAGATCATCTCGTTAAGCCCCTTCAGGACCCGCATGATCAAGGTGCGGTGCGCCCAGGGACAGGCCAGGCTGACATAGAGGTGATAGCGCCCGGCTTCCGCCTTGAAGCCGCCGGTGCCAGTCGGGCCAGCGCCGCCGTCCGCGGTGACGAAGTTGCGATAGGCCGAATCCTTGCGCACGAAGCGGCCGCCGGTCGCCCCGGTGTCGTACCAGACGTCGTGCCATTGGCCGTCGACGAGCAATCCCATGGCCACACTCCTCCACATCACGGCCGACCGGCCGCAGCGCGGCTGCCCTGGGCTCTCGGCGCCGTGCCGACCAGCCGGCGGAATGAGTACACGTCACCCATGTACCGCGCCAGTGCGGCGAATCTTGAGTTCCGATCAGGAGCTGCCCGGCGGCTGCCTGGGGTCACCGAAGCAAGTGCGGGCGGGCGGTCTGATGCGAAAGATGGTTCCGATTGCCGCAATCCGTCACGTTTGCTGCCGCGTCGGAGAATCAGCTAGGCGTTGAGGATCAGGAAGAATGCGCCGATGAGCCGTCGTGAACGTCGGGCCGCCGCCCGCGGATCGAAGAAGACGTCCCAAGAGTCCGGCCCCTCCACGCCGGCTGCCCTTCATGCGGCCGGCTTGGCCCATCTGCAGGCGGCACGCCTCCTTGAAGCCCAGCGGTGCTGCGAGCAGGCTCTGGCCATCGACCCCAATCACACTGACAGCATGCACCTGATGGGGCTGCTGTCGCTGCAGCTCGGACAGCATGATCACGCCATCGCCTGGATTGCAGGCGCCATCTCATCAGATCCCAAAGCCGGCTATGTCTCAAGTCTGGGACTGGCGCTGCTCGGGGCAGGACGGCTCGAGGACGCGCTGAAGGCCTTCGACAAGGCCGCATCGCTTGAACCCGAGAACGCGCTGCATTGGAAGAATCTCGGAGCGGTTCTCGCGGAGATGGATCGTCCGGACGAAGCGCTCTTGAGCCTGCAGCAGGCGTTGAGCTTGTCGGCGCAATGCGTCGATGCAGCCAATATGGCCGGGCTGCTCCTCTACCGGCAGAGCCGCTTTGCCGAGGCTCTGGGGTTTTTCAACGCATCCTTGGAGGCAAGCCCGGAGCAGGCCGACGCGCTTCACATGCGCGCGCTGGTCCTGCAAAATCTCGGGCGGCTGGACGACGCAGCGGCCGACGGCTTGCGGTCGCAGCTGCTCGATCCGACCAACGTCGATACGCATAACAATCTCGGCTGGGTGTTGCACCGGCTCGGCCGGTACGACGAGGCGCTGACGTGCTTTGAGCGGGCTCTCTCGCTCCGGCCGGACTACCTTGTGGCCCTGCTGAACAAGGCGGATCTGCTGGCCGATTGTCTGAGGCTCGACGAGGCGATGGCCTGCTACGACCAGGCCAAAGCAATCGCGCCTGATGATCCGATCACGATCTGGAACGTGGCGCTGCTCGATATGCTGACCGGGAATTTTGCCGCAGGCTGGGCCGGTCGCGAGATCAGGTGGACAACCGGGCTCGGCATGGCCGCTCCGAATTTCCCGCAGCCGCAGTGGCTGGGCACCGGGCCGCTTCAGGGCAAGACGATCCTCATTTTCGCCGATGAGGGGATCGGAGACGCCTTCCAATTCGCCCGCTATGTGCCCCTCGTCGCCGAGCTCGGAGCGAAAGTCATCCTCGCGGTCCAGGAGCCCGCCTGCGCGTTACTATCCAGACTCTCCGGTGTTGCCGCGTGCGTTCCGAAATCCACCGCGGCTTTGCCGAGCTTCGATGTGCATTGCGCGATGTCCAGCCTGCCGCTGGCATTCAAGACCAGCCTCGACACGATCCCCGCTGCTATCCCCTATCTGCCGGCTCCACTCGACGCCCTTAGAGCGCAGTGGGAGAGCCGGCTGGGTGCTCACGACAGGCTTCGTGTCGGGCTGGTCTGGTCCGGCAATCCGGGGCACGGCAACGATCGCAACAGGTCCGTGCCGCTGCGATTGCTGGCAAAGCTCCTGGACATCGATGTGCAGTTCGTCAGCCTGCAGAAAGATCCGCGCGCGGCCGACAAGGAGGTCCTTGCCGGGCTGGATATCGTCGACATGACGGAGCGCCTGTCAGACTTCGACGACACCGCTGCGCTGATGTCATGTCTAGACATTGTGGTGACCGTGGACACGAGCGTGGCCCACCTCGCCGGCGGCCTTGGACGCCCGGTGTGGATTCTGTTGCCGTACCGCCCGGACTATCGCTGGCTGCTCGGCCGCGCAGATTCACCCTGGTACCCGACAGCGCGTCTGTTCAGACAGGACGACCGACGCGACTATGGCTGGGTGATCGATCAAATCCGCAATGCGCTGACAATCGAGGCGACCGCATTCCGAGTTCGACGATCGGCGGCGGCCGATAGCAATGGCCGTTCGCAGGATTAGCCATCGCGTTGATCCTCGCTTCGCAGGCTTAGAACTGGAACGGAATGGTCCGGCCCGGCTGCGCCGCCTGCTCGCGCGTGTAGAACACGCCGTGGACCTTCACCCCTGAGGCGTTCAACAGGGTGATGATCCCGCCCTTGTTCGACAGCGCGACGGGTGCTGCGATCGGCACCACCATGGTCGCACCGGCGGCGATCTTGCCCGAGAGCGTCATGGCGTTCTTGTGCTTGTCCTTGATCTGCCAGCCATCGAGATCGACCTCGACATCGGCGGTGTTGAGCAGGGTCACGGTCTCGCGCTCGGGCGTCCTGACATCATTGACATAGGCCGCGATGATCCGCACCAGCCCGTCCGGCACGTCGAACGGCGGAATCTGGTCGCGCGATGGCGGCGTATGCGGCGCGTTCGGATGATCGCTGTCCTTTGGCAGGATCACTCCGCCGCTGTCATCATCCGAATGCCAGGCCTGGCTCTGGAATTTGAGGAAGATTGCGACCCATTGCTGCTGGGCGGGAAATTCGAAGATCAGTCCGCCGTCCTGCCAGGGGCCGTTATCCTGGTCATGCGAGCCCGGCGGGTTGCCCTGGTTGAAATGAATGTCGTGAATGCCGCGGCCCGGCCTGAAGCCGAAGAACCGGTCGGCCTTCTCCTCCGGACCCCAGGTGTCGCCGAAGGCGTAGATCAAGGCCTCCTCGTCCGACATCGCGCGCTGAACGTAGGAATCGATCTTTTCGTTGAGATCGTTGTCGGGTCCCGCGGCCGACATCGGCAGCGGCTTCAGCTCCCAGGGCTGCATCAGATTGGCGCGGATGAAGTCGAGCGCAACGCCGCCCGGTTTGCTCTGGACCTCATGCAGGCCTTCGCCGAACTGCTTCAAACCGTCGACGATCGGATGTTCGAAGTGCGATCGGACCAAGAATTCGACCTCGCTGCCGTCCTGCGAGCGGACATTGATGGCGATCCGGTACAGCGTGCCGTCGGCCGAGATCAGGACCTGGTAGTGCGGACTGGCGCCGGTTGCGAGGCGGTTGTTGATCGGGCGTCCCTTCAGCAGCGCATAATTCTTCAGCGGCATCGTCGGTCCCTCCCCTCAGGTATCGCAGCCGCACCGTAGGCCGATGCGCCGCGCGGCAGGTTACACCGCGATCGATGAAGGGCCTGTGATCCAGATCACCAGCAGCATGCGCGCTGAGACGCGGGGCTCAATCCGGATTGTTGTTCGCGGCCGCCGGAGCCGGCGGCCGGCTCATTCGCGTCAGCGCATTGATGAAGCCGGCACGCGCGTCGGAATGGGCCTGGCCACGCGGCTCCAGCACGTGGCGCAACAGGAACAGCCCGGTCAGCCGAAAACCATCCAGGAGGTCCTGGTCCGTCCAACCCTCCGACGTCGCGTCGCCGTCGCGCAGGAAAGCCGGCAACGGCAGCAAGCGATCGCGCCAGGGTTCGCCGGCCGCCCGCGACACCGCACCGCCCGATTTCGGCGACACATAGACCAGGTCGGTGGTTTCGCCGGTCGCCGCGCAGGAGTCGAGATCGAGCCCGAAGCCGAGCTCGGCCAGGATGGCAAGCTCGAACCGGACGATGTGGGCCGCCGCACCTCTGGCGTCGGTGAAATCGTCGAGCGTAAGCACAAGCCGCTCGTAGATGTCTTCATGCGGATCGCGCTCCGGCAACAGCCGCGCCAGCGCCGCCAGATGGGTGATGCCGTAGACGCCGTGCGACGCTGCGATCAGCGCCGCAGCGCGCAAGGACAGCCCCTCGATCGCATACATGCCGAGATGCTCGTCGAGCCGCGCCCGCCACACCGCCCGCACGGTGTTGCCGGGCTGCAGTACGGGACGCATGCGTGCGCCGCTCGCCCCACGCACCAGACCGAGATGTCGACCGTGCTCGCGCGTCAGGAGCTCGACGACGGCGGCGGATTCGCCGTGCCGTCGCACGCCCAGCACGATGCCATCATCGGTCCATTCCATCGCCGTCCAACCTATCCAGGACGCGCTGCCGCGCAGAACACGGTGCGCTCCCTCTCCCCCGTTCTTACGGGACCACGACGAGCTTCGCTCGCGCTGAGAGGGCTGGGGGTGAGAGCAGGCGCTTGCTCGCCGCCGGTCGTGAGACCTGTCCCCCCTCACCCGAGATCGTCGCCATCAGCGCAGCCCAATCTGAGACACCGGACACAGCGCCTCACGCGATAAACCAGCCCTTCGCATCGCCGGTGAACGAATAATAAAGCCCAATCGTGGTCAGCGCACAGGAAATGACCTCGATGCCGGCGTCCAGCGTCATCCCCTTGTCCCCGATCACGAGGACCAGCGAGTAGGCCGACAACAGGAGCGCTGCGAGCAGCACCCAACGCGGCCAGTTCTTGCGCCGCTGCGCTGCAAGATAAACGAAGTAGACCATGAGCAGGATGAGCGCGGCGTTGAGAATGGTCTGCACCATGATCATCGCATCGGTGATCTCGGCCGTCGGCGTCCGATCCTGCACCGCGACCGACAACGCATCCAGCATCAGCGAGATGTAGAGCAGGACTTCAAACCAGAGCACGTTGCGAGGCAGGTTCATCATTATTCCTTGGGGAATTCGAGCCCCATCTCGCGGTAGCGGTCGGGATCGTCGCCCCAGTTCTCACGCACCTTGACGAACAGGAACAGATGCACCGGCGCGCCGGTGATGTCGGCGAGCTCCTTGCGCGCCTCCGCCCCGATCGACTTGATGGTGGCGCCGCCCTTGCCCAGCACGATCTTGCGCTGGCTTTCCCGCTCGACAAAGATCGTCTGCTCGATCCGGATCGAGCCGTCCTTGCGCTCGGTCCAGCTGTCGGTCTCGACCGTGGACTGATAGGGCAGCTCCTGGTGCAGCTGTTGATAGATCTTCTCCCGGGTGATCTCGGCCGCGAGCTGGCGCATCGGCGCATCCGACATCTGGTCTTCGGGATAATGGAACGGTCCGGGCGGGACCATCGCGGCCAAGGCCCGGCGCAGATCGTCGACGCCGTCGCCCGACAGCGCCGAGATCAGATAAGTGCGCGCAAACGGCAGGCGCTCATTGGCGGCGGCGACCAGCGCCAACAGCTTCTCGCGCGGCACCAGGTCGACCTTGTTGACGACCAGGATCTTCTCATGCGCAACGGAGGCCGCCCTGGTCAGGATCGCCTCGGCCTCGTCGTCGAGGCCCTTCTTGGCATCCAACAGCACGCAGACAAGGTCGGCGTCGTGGGCACCGCTCCAGGCGGTCGTCACCATGGCGCGGTCGAGCCGCCGCTTTGGCGCGAAGATGCCGGGGGTGTCGACCAGGATGATCTGCGAATAGCCTTCGATCACGATGCCGCGGATCAGCGCGCGCGTGGTCTGCACCTTGCGCGAGACGATCGTGACCTTGGAGCCGACCAGGGCGTTCACCAGGGTCGATTTGCCGACATTGGGCGCGCCGATCAGCGCGACGAAGCCGCAGCGGGTCTCGGCCGGCGGCGCGCTGTCCGCCATCGGATCATCCGTCATTGCTGCCGCCGCTGACACCTTCGCGCGCGATCATCACGGAGGCCGCAACCTTCTCCGCCGCCCGCTTCGAGCCCCCCACCCCTTCCGCCGACTCCATGCCTGGCAGGTCGACCGCAACGCGGAACTGCGGATCATGATGCGGGCCGGTGCGCTCGACCTCGCGATAGACCGGCGTCGGCAGGCCCTTGCCCTGCGCCCATTCTTGCAAAACGGTCTTGGGATCGCGCAACGGCCGCCGGGGCTTGTTCATACGCTCGGTCCAGTTGCGCTCGACGAAGCCGGCCGCCGCCGCATAGCCGCCATCGAGAAAGATGGCGCCGATCACAGCCTCGCAGACGTCGCCGAGCACGGATTTGCGCAACCGCGCGCCGGCGCCAGCGCCAACCGCGCCAAGCTTGATGTCGTCGAGCAGGCCGAGCGACTTCGCCACGTCAGCGCAGCTCTCCTTGCGCACGAGATCGGCGAGCCGTTTCGACAGTTCGCCCTCGTCCGCATTCGGAAAGGAGCGATAGAGCATGTCGGACACGATCAACCCGAGCACGTGATCGCCGAGGAATTCCAGCCGCTGATAGCTGTCGCCGCGCTTCTTGGAGGATTTCAGCGCGGAGACGTGGGTAAAGGCCGTGGTCAGCAGCGAGGAATCCTTGAACTGATGACCGATGCGCGCCTCGATCGCCGCGGTGGTCGCCTTCTCAGCCGCCTTGGCTGCCCCCTTGGTGCCGGTGCGGCTGCGCTTTGCCTTCGGCGCCGCAACAGGCGTCAAGCCGGAACTGCCGGGATCAGGCTCGGGGCTGGGGGCTGCGGCCGCCTGCGTGGTCTGGATGTCGGGTTTGTCGTCGATCATCGCACGATTTTGAACAGGCGATTCCAGCGCACCGCCACCGGCCAGCGCCAGAACGCCCAGGCATGGTCGCCTTCAGCAATGGAGAAAAAGATCATCTGGGCGCGGCCGACGATATTCTCGAAGGGCACGTAGCCCACCGCCGAGAGCACACGGCTGTCGGTCGAATTGTCGCGGTTGTCGCCCATCATGAAGAAATGCCCGGGCGGCACGGTATAGACCGCGGTATTGTCGTAAAAACCATTGTCGACGCAATCCAGCGTCTCATAGCTGACGCCGTTCGGCAGTGTCTCCTTCCAGCGCTTCACCCGTGCGGTCGCGTCGGAGCCGCAAGGATCCTCGCCGATGAAGTCGCTGAGCCGTTCGCGCTGGACTGGCTTGTCGTTGATGTAGAGCAGCCCGTCCCGCATCTGGATGTGATCGCCGGGCAGGCCGATCACGCGCTTGATGTAGTCGGTGGTATCGTCCTTGGGCAGTCGAAACACGACAACGTCGCCGCGATTCGGCTCGGAGCCGAAGATGCGTCCGGTGAACAAGGGCGGCGACATCGGAATCGAGTAGTGGCTGTAGCCATAGGAATATTTCGAGACGAACAGGTAGTCGCCCACGAGGAGCGTCGCCTTCATCGATCCCGACGGGATGTTGAAGGGCTGAAACAGGAAGGTACGGATCACGAGCGCAATCAGGAGCGCATGAACAACGACGCGAACAGTTTCGCCGAGGCCGCTCTCAGTCTTGGTGCCGGATGTCACGCTCATCGCTCTTTCACTGTCCCTTTGACGAATCCATTTCGTGATTCGCCCGCGCCGCGGCAGAACGCCCTCCCGCGAACAGCTTGATCGGCTCGCAGCTTGAGGGAATTCTGTCCTGATTCTGATGATTTAGGCCAACTCCGGCGTGAACCTGAATTCGCCCTTGGCTAAGCCTCAAATCGATCCGTGCTGGTTCTAGACGTTTGTGATCCCGGGCGCAATCAATCACCGCATCAAAACCTTATAAGGCACTGACAGATATGGTGTTTTTTGTTTTACGGGGGATCGCGACCGAAAACCTCAGGATGTGTCGGTGCGGTCGGCCGAAATTATGACGAACGCCTGGGCAAGCGGCCAATCGTCGGTGATCGACAGGTCAATCCTCGCCTCATGTCCCTGCGGGGTCAGTGCCTTCAGCCGCGCCAGTGCCCCTCCGGTGAGCAGCATGGTCGGCCGGCCCCCGGGCAGGTTGACGACGCCCATGTCGCGCCACCAGACCCCGTGCCGGATCCCGGTGCCGAGTGCCTTGGAACAGGCCTCCTTGGCCGCGAACCGCTTGGCATAGGTGGCGACCACCATCTTCTCGTTCTTGGCGCGCCGCTCGGCCTTGGCGCGCTCAGCTGCCGTGAAGACGCGATCCAGGAACCGCTCGCCATGGCGCTCGATCACCTTGGCGACGCGGCGGATATCGATCAGGTCGGAACCGATGCCGATGATCATGGGCCGGATGTCCTCAAGCGCCGCGGCCGCGATCCATCGCCGCCCGCATCGCCCCCACGGTGTCGGCCAGGCCCACGAACAGTGCCTCCCCGATCATGAAGTAGCCGATGTTCAGCTCGACGATCTCCGGCAAGGCGGCGATCCGCTCTGCGGTGTCGTAGTCCAAGCCGTGACCGGCATGGACCTCGAGCCCGGCCGAATAGGCCAGCGCGGCACCCTTGATGATGCGCTGCCACTCGGCTTCCGCCTTCTCCTTGTGCCCGTCCGTGACCGCATCGCACCAAGCGCCGGTATGGATCTCGACCACCGGGGCACGCAGCTTCGCCGCCATCTCGATCTGGCGCGGGTCGGCCGCGATGAACAGCGAGACCCGGATGCCGGCATCGTTCAAGCGGGCGATGACCGGCGCCAGCGCATTGTGCTGGCCGACCACGTCCAGTCCACCCTCGGTGGTGAGTTCCTCGCGCCGCTCCGGCACCAGGCAGCAGGCATGCGGCTTGGTGGCAAGCGCGATCCGCAGCATCTCGTCGGTGGCCGCCATCTCGAAATTGAGCGGCCTGTCGATCTCGGCCTTCAGCCGCGCCATGTCCTCGTCACGGATGTGCCGACGATCCTCGCGCAGATGGGCCGTAATGCCATCGGCGCCCGCCTCGATCGCCAGCTTCGCCGCGCGCACCGGGTCCGGATTGCGGCCGCCCCTGGCGTTGCGCAGGGTGGCGATATGATCGACATTGACGCCGAGGCGCAGCTTCGGTGCTTGGGACATGGCGGGGCTCGCTGACACTTCTGAGAAACGGCCGGAACAGCTCTAACCGATCACGCAGCACGACGACAGCTCAGCCATTGACCCGGTCGACCCTGGCCACGATGGTCTTGGCGCGCAGCTGGTTGATGATGGCGGACAGATGCTTGAGGTCGTAGACCTCGAGATCGATCGTAAGCTCGGTGAAATCAGGCGAACGGCGGCTCATGCTGATATTGTCGATGTTGCCGTCATGCTCGGCGATCACGGTAGCGACCTGGGCGAGGCTGCCGGGCTCGTTGACATTCTCGACCCGGATCCGCGCCGGAAAACGCTGCGGCGTGGTCTCGTCGACATCCCAGCGCACGTCGAGCCAGCGTTCCGGCTCCTCCTCGAAATCCTTCAGCGCCGGCGACTGGATCGGGTAGATCGTGATGCCCTCGCCGGGAGTGACGATGCCGACGATGCGGTCACCCGGCACTGCGCCGCCGTTCGGCGCGAACTTCACCGGCAGGCCGGAATTGATGCCGCGGATCGGGATCGCCGACGGGGGGCGCGGCGGTTCGGTGGCCGGCTTCGCGACCGCGGCCTGCCCTTTCTTGGCGCCGTAGCGCACCACGCGCTCTTCCTTGTAGTCGGGGTACATCGCACGCGCGACGTCGGAGGCCTTGATCTCGCCGCGTCCGACCGCCGCCATCACGTCCTCGATCGAGGCGCGCGCAAGCCGCGGCAGCGCCCCCTTCAGCTTGTCGTCGGCATATTCAAGTTTGGTGCGCTCGAACAGGCGCTCGACAATGCGCCGGCCAAGCCCGGCATACTGATCGCGGACCGCCGTGCGGGTTGCGCGGCGGATCGCCGCACGCGCCTTGCCCGTCGCCGCAAGCGATTCCCAGGCCGAGGGCGGCGCCGACTGCGCCTCCGACGTCAGCACCTCGACCTCGTCGCCGTTCTGCAGCTCCGACGACAAGGGCGCGAACTTGCCGTTGATCTTGCAGCCGACCGCGCTGTTGCCGACATCGGTATGCACGGCGTAGGCGAAATCGATCACATTGGCGTGGCGCGGCAGCGCGATCAGCTTGCCCTTCGGCGTGAAGCAGAACACCTGATCGTGAAACAGCTCGAGCTTGGTGTGTTCGAGAAACTCCTCCGGATTGGCGCTCTCCGAGAGGATGCCGATGGTGTGGCGCAACCACGCAAACGCGTTTGATTCGCGCTTCAGGAGTTCCGTGGGCGAGCCGACGTCGTCCTTGTAGAAGGCATGGGCGGCGATGCCGAGCTCGGCGATCTGATCCATCTCCTGGGTTCGGATCTGCAGCTCGACACGCTGCTTGCCGGGGCCGATCACGGTGGTGTGGATCGAGCGATAGTCGTTCTGCTTCGGCGTCGAGATATAATCCTTGAAGCGACCGGGCACGACCGGCCAAGTCGTATGGACGATGCCAAGCGCGCGGTAGCAGGATTCGACGTCGGGCATGATGACGCGGAAACCGAAGATGTCGGAGAGCTGCTCGAAGCCGATCGATTTGCGTTCCATCTTGGTCCAGATGGAGAATGGTTTCTTGCGCCGGCCGCTGACGCGCGCCGTCAATCCGTTGTCGCGGAATTTCTTGGCGAGCTGGCTCTCGATCTCCCCGATCAGGTCGAGATTGCGATCGGTCAGCGCGTCGAGCCGCTGCATCACGACCCTATAGGCGTCCGGATCGAGCGTGCGGAAGGACAGGTCCTCCAGCTCCTCGCGCATCTCCTGCATGCCCATCCGTCCCGCGAGCGGCGCGTAGATGTCGAGCGTTTCCTCGGCGATACGCCGCCGCGACGCCTCCGGTACGAACTCGAGGGTTCGCATGTTATGCAATCTGTCCGCGAGCTTTACCAGAAGCACACGCACATCGTCGGCGATCGCCAGCAGCAGCTTACGCAGGTTCTCGGCCTGCTTGGCCTCGCGCGAGACCAGTTCCAGCCGCTTCAGCTTGGTTAACCCTTCCACCAGGGCGCCGATCTCGGGGCCGAACAAATGATCGATCTCGGCGCGCGTCGCCTCGGTGTCCTCGATCGTGTCGTGCAGCAGCGCCGCGACGATCGTCGCGTCGTCGAGCTTGAGGTCAGTCAGGATCGCCGCCACTTCGAGCGGATGGGTGAAATAGGGATCGCCCGAGGCGCGGGTCTGCGACCCATGCGCCTTCATCGCGTAGACATAGGCGCGGTTGAGCAGATCCTCGTTGGTGTCAGGGTTATACGACCGGACGCGCTCGACCAGGTCGTATTGTCGCATCATCCGGGACCGAGGCTTCGGCGGCTTGGCCGGGACGGCCACCGGCGTCGCCAGCGCGGCCGAATCGGCCGCAGCCTGCGTCGGAGGAGGACTCGGGCGCGAAACCGCCATGGGAGAAGCCTTAAACCACGCCGTCTGTTGGGAGCTGGGGGCGTGCGAACCATTTCGGCGCCCTTGCAGGGCATATGGTAACCACGAAAGCACAATCAAATGCAAAGGCCCGGACGGGGTCCGGGCCTTCACAATTCACATAAGTTACTTGGAGGGCTTTGCCCGGGGTGGCGCCGCAGCAGGCGTCACTCGTCCTCTTCGGGCTGCTGCTCCGGCGGAGCCAGACCTTCGAGGCCCTTCAGGAGCTCCTCTTCGGTCATCCGCTCGACCGCCACCTCGGTGTCGTCGGCATCGACGCTGGCGCCGGCCGAGCCGATCAGCGGCACGGTGTCCGGCTCCGGCTCGTCGACCTCGACGAACTTCTGCAGCGAGTGCACCAGCTCTTCCTTCAAATCCTCGGGAGAAATCGACGAATCCGCAATCTCCCGGAGTGCTACGACAGGATTCTTGTCGTTATCTCGATCAATCGTGAGTTGTGATCCTGACGAGATCATACGGGCGCGATGCGCCGCGAGCAGGACAAGGTCGAATCGATTGTCCACCTTATCAATACAATCTTCCACGGTGACGCGCGCCATCGATTGTCGCTCCGGTCTTTTGTGTGCTTAATTGGCTGATTATCTATGGCTAGTTATAGAGACTGACCGCTTCGCGCAAGGCCGTTCTGGCGTCCGGTCTCGGTAACAGGCTAGAAGTACCGGATTCCGGCACCCTCCCAGCCAGGTCTCCGGGTCCGCAGAATGTGGCTTCGGCCAAGAAAACGCTTCATTGCGCCGTCAGAAGTGCGGGCTTTGTTGCCCTGACTACTCCTGTTTGCGCGAGCGTTATACCAGAAGGGTCCGCTCGAGCATTGGCGGTACCTTGGCAGTGCCCGAAAATGGAAATGCGCGGCCAGCGCGAGCTGCGCCAAAAACAGAAGTCTAACTGAACGCGAGAAACTGAATGTCATCTTCTACCAACAAGATTGCGCTCTTCATTGACGGCGCCAACCTATATGCAACTGCCAAGACGCTCGGTTTCGACATCGACTACAAGCGCCTGCTCAAGGAATTCCAAAGCCGCGGCACGTTGCTGCGCGCCTTCTACTACACCGCGATCATTGAAGATCAGGAGTACTCGTCGATCCGTCCGTTGATCGATTGGCTCGACTACAACGGTTACACGGTCGTGACCAAGGCAACGAAGGAGTTCATCGACGCGAGCGGCCGGCGCAAGGTCAAGGGCAACATGGACATCGAGCTTGCCGTCGACGCCATGGAGCTTGCCGAGCATATCGACCAGATGGTGCTGTTCTCGGGCGACGGCGATTTCCGCTCGCTGGTTGAAGCCATGCAGCGCCGTGGCGTCCGCGTCACCGTGATCTCCACGATTTCCAGCCAGCCGCCGATGATTGCCGACGAGCTGCGCCGCCAGGCCGACGTCTTCACCGACCTCGTCGAGTTGCAGTCCAAGCTCGGCCGCGATCCGTCCGAGCGCCCGGCCCCGCGTGAACCTCGTCACCATTCCCCGCAATTCCTGCAGCGGACGACCACCGTGGCACCGCGCAACAATGACGACGATTTTGACGACTAAGAGCGCGCTTACGGGCGGCGCCAACGCCGCGCCAGCCACCCTGTCTCCGAGCATTCCCGATCGCGACTGCCCGCTCTGCCCGCGCCTTGCGGATTTCCGCAATGCGCAGCGGGCGCGCGAGCCGTCCTGGTTCAACGCGCCGGTGCCGTCGTTCGGCGAGGCCGACGCGCGGCTTCTGATCGTGGGCCTCGCGCCGGGACTGCAGGGAGCCAACCGCACCGGCCGTCCGTTCACCGGCGACTATGCCGGCGATCTATTGTACGGCACGCTGTTGAAATACGGCTTCGCCAAGGGCCGCTACGAGGCGCGGCCCGATGACGGATTGACGCTGGTCGACTGCCGGATCAGCAATGCGGTGCGCTGCGTGCCGCCGCAGAACAAACCGCTGCCGGCCGAGATCAATCAATGCCGGACGTTTCTTAACGCGACGATTGCCGCGATGCCGCACCTGCGGGGCATCGTGGCGCTCGGCCGTATTGCACATGATACGCTTTTGAAGACACTCGGCCTGCGCAGCGCGGCAGCCCCCTTTGCTCACGGTGCCGTACACCAGGCAGGACATCTCAAGCTCTACGACAGCTATCACTGTTCGCGTTACAACACGAACACCGGCGTGCTCACGACCGAGATGTTTCACGCCGTGTTCGCGCGGGTGAAGGCTGATCTGGGCTAGCAAGCCAAGGTTGCTTTCGGTGGCCGGCCGGCCAGACCTCAGCATGGAGGTCTACAATCCGGCCACTCCGGACGATGCGAGAAGCTCGCGCTCTCATGAACGCGTCGGCGACGTCGCGCGATCAAGGGTCAGCCGATCAGGCTGATCCGCCTTCGGCGCGGTTCTCATTCAGCCACGCCAGGACCTCGGCGGCATTTCGGTCGGGCGGAAACACCGGATAGAACACGTGGGTGATCCGGGCATCGTCGACGATCAGCGCCAGCCGCTTGATCATGGTCAGCCCCGCGATTTCCATGGTCGGCAGGTGCAGCGCCTCGGTCAGTTCGAGCTTCTCGTCCGACAACACCGGAAACGGCAAATGCAGGCGGGACGCCATCTCGGTCTGATAGGCATTGCTCTGGGTCGATAGCCCGAACACGTAAGCGGCACCGGCGGCTTTGAGCTCGCCGAACAGATCGCGGAACGCGCAGGTGTGCGGGGTGCACCCGCGGGCCCCCGGAATCATGTCCCAATCCTCGACCAGCGCCACCTTGCCGGGTTCGCCGGTGCGCGGATAGGCGAAAATCACCGTCCGCCCCGAGAGCTCCGAGATCGTCACCAACGTATCGTCGGTTGCGCGCAGCCTGACCGGAGGGATGATCATGCCGACCAGATGATCCGCGGCGCCGTCATCCGTCGGCGCCGGAATCTTGCTCCAGTCGACATCGAGCAGGTTTTTCTGATTCATCGGATCCTTCCGGCCATCCACTTATCCACGGGCGCGCAACAGGCGCCCTTTCTCCCGGCCCCAATCGCGCTTCTTCTCGCTCTCGCGCTTGTCATGCAGCTTCTTGCCCTTGGCCACCGCAAGCAGCAGCTTGGCGCGGCCGCGCTCGTTGAAATACAGTTTCAACGGGATCAGCGTCATGCCCTCGCGGTCGACCGCGCCCAGCAGCTTGTTGATCTGCTTGCGATGCAACAAGAGCTTGCGCGGCCGCTTCGGCTCGTGATTGAAGCGATTCGCCTGCAGATACTCCGGGATGTTGGCATTGATGAGCCAGATCTCGCCGTCGCGGCTATCGGCATAGGATTCGGCGATCGTCGACTTGCCGCTGCGGATCGACTTCACTTCGGTGCCGGTCAGCGCAAGGCCCGCCTCGATCGTATCCTCGATCGCATAGTTGAACCGCGCCTTGCGGTTCTCGGCGACGACCTTGATGTCGCGTTCTTTCTTTTCAGCCACGTCAGGCCTTCTTCAGGAGGTCGCGAATTTCGGTCAGCAGTTCGACCTCGCGCGACGGCTTCGGGGCCGCGGCCGGCTCGGTTTCCTGCAGCCGCTTCAACTGGTTCATGAGGCGAATGACAATGAACAGCACGAAGGCGATGATCAGGAAGTTCAGGGTGAGCGTGAGGAATTGCCCATAGGCCAGCACCGCGCCCTGTTTCTTGGCATCGGCCAGGTTGGTCGCATCGACCTTTGCGGACAGCGGAATGAAGTAGTTCGAGAAATCGAGCCCGCCGGTGACGGCGCCGATGAGCGGCATGATGACGTCGCCAACCAGCGAATTGACGATGGCGCCGAAGGCCGCGCCGATAATGACGCCGACCGCGAGGTCGACGACATTGCCCTTCATCGCAAACTCACGAAACTCCTTCAACATGCTCATCCCCCCTCGCTCTGGCGCCGGGCCCCGCAGCCCGGACTGCACTCAGTTGATCAGGCCGGCATGCACCATCGCCTCGCGCACCGCACGCCGCGTGGGCTCCGACACCGGCACCATCGGCAATCGCAGCTTCTCCTCGAGCTTGCCGAGCAGCGACAGCGCATATTTGATCGGCGCCGGATTGGATTCGATGAAGAGGTTGGTGTGCAGCGGCATCAGCTTGTCGTGGATCTTCAGCGCGGTGGTGAGGTCGCCCTTCTGCCAGGCGGTATGGAATTCCGAGCACAGCCGGGGCGCCACATTGGAGGTCACGGAAATGCAGCCATGGCCGCCATGCGCCATATAGCCGATGATGGTCGCGTCCTCACCCGAGAGCTGGTTGAACTCCTCGCCGATCGCCGCGCGCTGCTGCGAGACCCGCACCATGCTGGCGGTGGCATCCTTGACGCCGGCGATGTTCTTCAGCTCGTAGAGCCGCTTCATGGTGTCGACCGACATGTCGATCACTGAGCGCGGCGGGATGTTGTAGATGATGATCGGAATGCCGATCGCATCATTGATGGCCTTGAAGTGCTGATACAGGCCTTCCTGGGTCGGCTTGTTGTAATAGGGCGTCACCACCAGCACCGCGTCGGCACCGGCCTGTTCCGCATGCTGGGCGAGTTCGACCGCCTCCTTGGTCGAGTTGGAGCCCGCGCCGGCGATCACCGGCACCCGCCCCTTCGCCTCGTCAATGCACCATTCGACCACCTGCTTGTGCTCGTCATGGCTCAGCGTGGGGCTCTCCCCGGTGGTTCCAACCGGCACCAGACCGTGGGTGCCCTCCTCGATCTGCCAGCTCACCAGGCTGCGGAAGGCGGCCTCATCCACAGAGCCGTTCTTGAAGGGCGTCACCAGCGCGGTGAAAGAGCCCCGGAAATTCGTCTTGGCTGCCATGAAACTCCCTCCCCGATCCCAGTTGTGGCCTTCCCACGAAAACGCCCTTCATACCGGGTCCAAACACCCGACGAAAGTCCCACCGACCGGACAGCTGCCCTGAGGACGGGCATTCCGCCCCCTAACGGTCGTGATTTCGCCGTGCTCCTGGCGCAGAGTGCAATTGTAAGCGGTACATTTAGTGTTTGTTCACCTTTTCGATAGACCAAAGACAGTACCGCCGATCTGACGTCGCGGCCGTGTGCGAGCCGCGGAGAAGGCCCGGGCACTGCCGCCCGGAGGGGTGCCCGGAGAACGTCAGGTCGAGACGGCAGGAGTGGGGTCGAAGTCATCCACCGCAAAGGAACGCCGTGCCCTATTTTGCCCGCGCAGCCGCATTGCGATCGACCGCCCTGGTGGCCAGCCTGAGCCTTCTGTTTGGCCTGGCCGCTTTCGACGGTGCCGCCGGGGCGAACGACAAGGTTCCCCCGTCCAACGTCCCGATGCCAAAGGTGCGGCCGATCGCGCGCGGCGCAGGTCCTAACACCACTGCCAAGGCCACTACCAATACCACCGCCAAGACGAGCGCCAAGACGAGCGCCAAGACAAGCGCAACCGAAGGAACCAAGGCCAAGTCCGAGCCCAAAGCTGCGGCGGCGGCCGACAGCCATAAAATGGCAAAGGGTGCGCCGCCGGCGGCGACCGCAAGCCTCCCGCCGGCGGCGCGCCAGCACGCCGCCCTGCCCCCACCGCGCAAACCGGTGACGCCGGCTGCCGTCGCGGCAACCTCGTCGACCTCACAGTCCGATAAGGACGCGCTCGAGAACGTGATCGAGCTGGTCCGCAAGCACAAGCCTGATGACGCCACTCAGGTCGAAGCCGCGATTTCCGATCCGGTGGCGCGCAAGCTTGCCGAATGGGTCATCCTGCGCAGCGACAACAACAACGCGACCGTCGAACGTTACCGCGCCTTCCTTGCGGCCAACCCGAGCTGGCCGTCGCAGACGTTCCTGCGGCGCCGGCTGGAGGCCGCGCTCTGGGACGACAAGCGCGAGGACGCGGTGGTCTGGTCCTGGTTCGAGACCGAATCGCCGATCTCGGCGAAGGGGCGTTTTGCGCTGGCGCGCGTGCTGCTCAATCGCGGCGACCGCGCCAATGCCGAGCGGCTGGTGCGAGAAGCCTGGCGCAACGACGCGATGTCGGAGGAGACCGAGAACAACGTGCTCGACCAGTTCGGCGCGTTGCTGACCGGCGGTGATCACAAGGCGCGGATGGACACGCTGCTCTATGGCAGCGAGCACGAGGCCGCGTTGCGCGCCGCCAAGCGGCTCGGACCGGGCTATGTGGCCTTGGCGAAAGCGCGAATCGCGTCCTACCGCAAGGCGCCGAACAGCCGCGCTCTGCTTGAGGAAGTGCCACGCGAGTTGCACGGCGATACCGGCTATCTGTTCAGCAAGATCCAGCTCCTGCGCCGCGAAGAGAAGTTCGACGAGGCCGCTCAGCTGATGCTGAGCGCCCCCAAGGACCCCGGCCGCCTCTATAATCTCGACGAGTGGTGGATCGAGCGCCGGCTATTGTCGCGCAAGATGATCGATGCCGAGCAATATCGCGAGGCCTATCTGATCGCCCGCGATGCTGCGCTGCCAACCCGCGACATCTACAAGACCGAGCAGGAGTTCACGGCCGGCTGGATCGCGCTGCGCTTCCTCAATGACCCCGCAACCGCCGCCCAGCATTTCGCGCGCATCGGCGCCGGCAGCGTCAACCCGACCACGCTCGCCCGCGCCGGTTACTGGCAAGGCCGCGCGGCCGAAGCGATGGGCCACATGCAGGACGCCCGCGCCGCCTACACCGCTGCCGCCGAGCAATCGACCAGCTATTACGGCCAGCTGGCACGGGCCAAGCTCGGACTGCCGCAGCTTGCCCTCAATCCGGCCCCGAGCGGCCGCGGCCGTGGTGTCGAGCGGCTCGAGATCGTGCGCGCGGTTCAGCTGCTCTATGAGCTCGATGAAGGCGAGCTTGCGGTGCCGATCTTTGCCGACATGGGCGATAATGGCGATCCCGAGGCGCTCGTGGGCCTAGCCGAGACCGCGGCGCGCCAAGGCGATGCCCGCGCCATGCTGCTGGTCGGCAAGGCCGCGCTCAATCGCGGCCTGCCGTTCGACCACTATGCCTATCCCGTCAACGGCATCCCGGCGTTCCGCGCGATCGGCCCCGAGGTCGAGCAGAGCGTGATCTTTTCGATCGCGCGCCAGGAAAGCGCGTTCAATCCGGCCGTGGTGTCCCCGGCACAGGCCTACGGTTTGATGCAGGTGACCCCTGACGCCGCGCGCTACGTCTGCAAACGCGCCGGCGTCGGCTTCGACCTCAACCGGATGAAGACCGATTCGGTCTACAATGCGCAGCTGGGCGCGGCCGAGCTCGGCGGCCTGCTGGAGGATTATCGCGGCTCCTACATCATGACGTTTGCGGCCTACAATGCCGGTCGCGGCAGCCTGAAGAAGTGGGTCGATCGGTACGGCGATCCACGCGATCCCAAGGTCGACGCAGTCGACTGGGTCGAACTGATCCCCTTCTCGGAGACCCGCAACTACGTGCAGCGGGTGATGGAGAACCTGCAGGTCTATCGCGCCCGCTTCGGCGGCGGCTCACGGCTGCAGATCGAGGCCGACCTGCATCGCGGCGCTGTTGTGGAATAGCGAACAGCGAACAGCGAACAGCGAACAGCGAACAGCGAACAGCGAACAGCGAACAGCGAACAGCGAACAGCGAACAGCGAACAGCGAACAGGAAGACAGAAGATTTCGGTCTTCTGTCAACCTATTCGCCACTCCCTGCTCGCTATTCGCTACTCTTACTCGCCTGCTAGAAGTTGCGCTGGGCCCGGACCAGAAGCGAGACCGAGTCCTGGTCCTTGAGCTGGTAGACCGTCGCCGGCTTGGCGATGGCGGCGGCGGCCGGAGCGGTCGCGTTCCCCGTGAATTTCTGATCCAAGCGGGTCCAGGCCACGTCGGCCGAGAAGGTCAGGTTCTTGACCGGTGTCCAGCGCGTGATCAAACCGAGGGTCGAGATGTTGAAGTCCGGATTGCAGTTCGCCGGCGTGATGCCAAGCTCGACAAACCCAGCACCGGCGCAGATCAACCCCTTGGCCGTGGCGTTGTATCTCACGGCACTCCAGGAGCCGTAGACCGCGGTGTTCCAGAACGGATCCCAATTGTGGGTGAAGGCGCCCCGGAAGCCGTAGGTCGTCGTCAGCTGCTGCTGGGTTCCGTTGGCGAAGACGGCGTCAGACACGCCCGCAAAGCCGAGGCTCTGGAAGGTGCCAGCCACATTGCTGTTGCCGTACATCGCGTAGTTGATCGGCGCGAGGCTCTGGAAGTTGTAGCGGCTGGCACCGTTGGTATAGACGCCCTGGACGTTCAGGGTATCGCCGGGGCCGGTCGGAATGTTCTTGATCGACAGCGCCAGTTGCCCGGCGAAGCCCCATTTGTCGCCGGGATGGCCCGTGGTCTGGTTCACGCCGTAATAGGCAGCGTGGTTGTCATGCGCGGCCACGGAGGCCTGCACCAATCCCCAGGCCTGGTCCAAACGAACCATGCCGACGATGTCGGGAGCGGTGGTGCCGCCGAAGGCGTTGCCGCCATAAGCGCCGGTGATGACGCCGGCGGGCGTCTGCAGCGACGTGTTCCAGAGGTTCGACTGAGTGTAGAGCGACGGATCCTGCGCCGAGATCGAAGCCGTGATGCCCTGGCCGAAGTCCGCAGTATAGGTCAGCTGATTGACACCGGTGACCGTGCCGCCGCCGCCGGTCAGACCGTCGAAGTTGTTGCCGGGATAGTTGGTCCAGGGTGCGTCGAACTGCGACACGGCCTTACCCATCGTGAAGCCGGCGAACTGGATGAAGGCGTAGAAGACGCCGAGCGTGCCGCCGGCGATGCCGTCGGTGGAAAGACCGTTCACTGTGGTCAGGCCGGCAGTGTTGGCCGCACCGGTGTTGTAGAACGTCGAGCCGTTGCCCGCCCCGGCATAGGTGCCGGTGGTCCATTGAAAGACACCTTCGAAGTAGGTACGGACCACGCCATATTCGGTCGCGGTACGGGTGTCGATGTTCAGGTCCGTGCGGGCGCGGCTCGTGTAGTAGTTGCTGAGACGATTATTCGCGCCGGCAACGCCGTTGGTCGCGTTCTGAAACATCGCATTGGTGGCGAATGCGGTTTCGACGCGCAAATAGCCACCAAGCTTGATGCAAGTGTCGGTTCCCGGAATGTAGAAGAACCCCGCACCGTACAACGAGCAGACTTTCACATACTCGACCGGCTTGGCCTTGATCGGCAGATCGGCTGCCTGAGCCAAGCTAACTGCGAGCATAGCTGCCCCTGAGCCTAAGATTAGGCCCTTCACCCTTTTCATTGTTAACCTCCAAGTCGCTCTTAGTCAGAATGCGGAGTATCTCCGCCCGGCCATGCCCGACCGGTCGTCCAGAGCCGTACAGTGAAGGCAGTTATGGTTTCAGTTGGAACGATCGCGCGGCCATTTTGGTGTTTTCTCCGACCATTATCGTGACACCGCGAAATGGCGCCGGGAGCGATCGTGTCGTGCAGGGTCAAGATCTCGCCCGAGCATGGACGCCGATATGTCCAGAAAATTCGTGGTGTCCTTGCCGTACCAAAGCGCGGCCAGCACAGCCGCGCAGTCTCACGGGCTCAAAACAGGGCGGGACTATCAAGGCTCCCGAATCGTCGACGGGCCCGATGGCGAGGCTGGTTTTGTCGGCATACGAGCTGCTCTATTCCGGTGCGCTCGATGCCGTGTCTCTCGAAACAGCTTTGAGCGGATCAAGAGTTCCCTTCAGACTGGGCGACTTTTTCTCGCCCCAAGTTCGGCAAAAACCGACGTGGCGAAAGCGCGTTGAGATCGCGACTTTGTCTTGCAGTGTGACTGGAAAAACTCAGGCGAGTGCGACGCAACAAAAACCCCCGGCGGTTTCCCGCCGGGGGTCTGTCGATCCGTGATCAGATGATCGGGATCAGAAGTTGCGCTGAGCGCGGAGGAGCAGGCTGACCGTGTTCTGGTCCTTCAGCTCGTAGGCGACGCCACCCGGCTTCAGCAGGCTCGCCGCCGCAGGCAACACAACCGTGCCCGAGTACTTCTGGTCGAGGTTGGCGTAGGTGAGATCAGCCGAGAACGTCAGGTTCTTGACCGGAGTCCAGCGGGTGATGATGCCAACCTGGGCAAGGTTGAAGTCCGGGTTGCAATTGGTGATGCCGGCGGTCGCCGCACCCAGGGCAGCGATCGCGCCGCAGACCAGAGTCGCACCGCCATTGCCGTACTTGACCTGACCGTAAGCACCGTAGATCGCGGTGTTCCAGTAGGCATCCCAGTTGTGGGTGTAGGCGCCGCGGAAGCCCCAGGTCTGAACCGTGGAGATGTTGGTTCCGTTGGCGAACACTCCGTCGGAAGCAACGCCGATGCCCAGGCTCTGATAGGCACCCGGCAGGCCGGTACCGCCGAACATGGCGTAGTTCTGCACCGCCAGGCTCTGGAAGTTATACCTGGTCGCACCGTCGGTGTAGACACCCTGGATGTTGATGGTATCGCCGGGGCCAGTCGGGATGTTCTTGATCGACAAGGCCAACTGCGCAGCCCAGCCCCACTTGTCAGCCGGATGGCCAGCGGTCTCGTTCGGCGCGGGCACGGTGTAGTACGCGGCATGGTTGTCATGCGCCGCGAACGACGCCTGGAACAGACCCCAAGCCTGGTCAACACGGACCATCGCCTGGATGTCGGGCGACCGCGTGCCGCCGAAGGAGTTGAGGCCGTAGCCGCCGCCTTGGATACCAGCGGCCGAAATGCCGCTCACGTTGTACAGATTGCTCTGGTAGTAAGCGGTCGGGTCAACGGCCGAGATCGAGGCCGAGATGCCCTGGCCGAAGTCAGCGGTGTAGGTGAACTGGTTCACACCAGTGACCGTGCCGCCGCCGCCAACGAGACCGTCGTAGTTGTTGCCCGGATAGTTCTGCCAAGGCGTGTCGAACTGCGACACCGCTTTACCCATCGTGAAGCCGGCGAACTGGATGAAGGCGTAGTACACGCCGAGCGTACCGCCGGCGATCGCGCCCGCATTGGCGTTGTTCGGCGCGGAAGCACCGCCAACCCCCGTGCCGCCGCCGATCTGCGAGTAGACCGTCGAACCGTTGCCGTTGTTGTTGCCCGAGTAGGTGTCGGTGGTCCAGCTGAAGGTCGCATCGAAGAACGTGCGGACCACGCCGTATTCGGTCGCGGTGCGCGTGTCGATGTTGAGGTCTTCGCGGGAGCGGGTGAAGTAGTAGTTGCTCAGGCGGTTGTTCGCACCCTGAACGCCGGCGAAGTTGCTGTTGTACAGACCGGTGGCATTCAGCGACGTTTCAACGCGCAGATAGCCGCCGAGCTTGATGCAGGTATCGGTGCCGGGGATGTAGTAGAAGCCCGCACCATACAGGGAGCAAACCTTCACATACTCGACCGCTTTGGCCTTGATTGGAAGGTCGGCTGCCTGAGCCCCACCCATGGCGACCAGGGCCGCCGCTGAGCCGAGGATAAGGCTCTTAACCGTCTTCATGTTAACCTCCAAGTTGCTCTCTAGAGAAAGGCCTGGACCAAGATCCCCCAGGACGACCCGGCCTTTCCCATCCCGAAAAACCGCTTCATCCGCTTCGCGCCATCGGACACACCCGCATCAACGCGAGGGACTTCAGCGAAACCTCTGTCACGGGACGATCGAGTAACCCCCCACCGTCACGGGGAACTATGCCTTCGCTCATTCGGTAATCAAAATAGTTTATTGGGTCAGGCAATTGAATGAACGAACGATGTGTCCTGCCAGCAACACCGAAATGCGTGATGCTGCGGCGCATGACCGATCGATGACGATCCCCTAGATAACTGATTTCGCGAGGGATTCTTCTCGGACCACGTCAGCGCGTGAAATCGACACCTTGTGTGCCAGCGCACACGCATCAACCGCCCGGGCTCCCCTCTCGGAACAGACTGAGCCGTCCTGCCGGTCCGTAGTTTCCCCCAAGAATCAGGGCGCGGCCCACGAGACTCACCGGCGGAATCGAGCCCATCAGCGTGCACCCGCCAGAGCTACGCTGCGTCCGGACCAAGGCTGCCGGTATCAGGCTCTCGGCATCGGGCTTTTGGATATCCGCTGATCGGACCGAGATGGATGATTCTGTTGGCGATCGCCGACCTCGACCAGGGGGGGCGGCCCTCCCCCACCAAATTCGACGTAACATTATTCTCCCAAACGGCTCTTTCGCCGCGTAAGGACGGCCGATGCTTGATTTGCAATCGCGTAGGATGTCGGCGCGAGAAGATGCGTCCCCCGAATCGCTTCGCTCCTGGTGGTCCCAGCCCCCAAGGCAAGCCGAGTGCGGGTTCGAACTTGAAGTTCAGACCCGTCTGCCCGTGCACGCCTCGGCGCAACTTCGAAAATTCGAAGCCGCGCCAGAATCCGGATTTACAGGCGCTCTTTGCACGGGGCGGCAGCGCCTTGACACAAGTGCAAGCGCATCAAAAAACCCCCGGCAGTCGCCTGCCGGGGGTTCGTGGATTGGATCCAAGAATCAGGATCAGAAGTTGCGTTGAGCGCGCAGCAGCAGAGAGACCGTGTTCTGGTCCTTGAGCTCATAGAAGGCAGCCGGCTTGAGAGTCGACGCTATGGCCGGGGCCGCGGCAAGACCAGAGAACTTCTGGTCGATATTGGTCCAGGTCACTTCGCCCGAGAAGGTCAGGTTCTTGACCGGGGTCCAACGCGTGATCAGGCCCAAGCTCGAGATGTTGAAGTCCGGATTGCAGTTGGCAAGTGCAATGCCAAGCCCGGTGACGCCGGGGCTGGCGCAGATCAAGCCCTTGGCCGTGTTGCTGTAGCGGACCGCCGCCCACGAACCGTAGATCGCCGTGTTCCAATACGGATTCCAGTTGTGGGTGTAGGCGCCACGCATGCCATAGCTGGTGGTCAGCTCAAGGCCGGTGCCACCCCCCGCACTGCTGTAGACCGCATCAGACGGACCAGCGAACGCGATGCTCTGATAGGCCAGCGGATTGCTGGTGCCGCCGTAGAGGAACATCGAGGTCGGAGCCAGGCTCTGATCGTTGTAGCGCGTCGCACCGTTGGTGTAGACGCCCTGAACGTTGATGGTGTCGCCAGCTCCGGTCGGGATGTTCTTGATCGACAGAGCCAGTTGACCAGCCCAGCCCCATTTGTCGCCGGGATGACCGGTGGTCTCGTTCGCACCATAATAGGCAGCGTGGTTGTCATGCGCCGCGAACGACGCCTGGAACAGGCCCCAGGCCTGATCGACACGGACCATTGCGACGAGATCGGGCGAGCGGGTGCCGCCGAACGCACCGCCGCCATAGGCGCCGCCGAGCACACCGCTGGTGGACGACAGAGCCGTGTTCCAGATATTGGTCTGGAAATAGGCGGTCGGATCCTGCGCCGAGAACGAGGCCGTGATGCCCTGGCCGAAATCGGCGGTGTAGCTGAACTGGTTCACACCGGTGTCCGAACCGCTGCCGCCCCACAGGCCGTCGAAGTTGTTGCCCGGATAGTTGCTCCAAGGCGCGTCGAACTGCGAGGTGGCCTTGCCCATGGTGAAGCCGGCGAACTGGATGAAGGCATAGTACACGCCGAGCGTACCGCCTGCGATCGCGCCCGCATTGGCATTGTTCGGCGCGGAAGCGCCGGCGACACCGGTGCCGCCACCGATCTGGGAATAGACCGTCGAACCGTTGCCGTTGGCATTGCCCGTGTAGTTATCGGTGGTCCAGGTGAAGACCCCCTCGAAATAGGTGCGGACCACGCCGTACTCGGTCGCCGTCCGCGTATCGACGTTCAATTTTTCGCGGGAACGGGTGAAGTAGTAGTTGCTCAGGCGGTTCTTGGCGGCGGAGACGCTGGTCACGGCGCTGTTGTACTCGCCACCGCTGTTGAACGAGGTCTCAACGCGCAGATAGCCGCCGAGCTTGATGCAGGTATCGGTGCCGGGGATGTAGTAGAAACCGGCGCCGTAGAGCGAGCACACTTTCACATATTCGACCGCCTTGGCCTTGATCGGAAGGTCAGCGGCCTGCGCCCCGGCGGTCGCGGCAAGCAAAGCGGCTGCCGAGCCCATCACGAGGCTCTTCATCACGTTCATAGTCCAATCTCCAAGCTATTTTCGGCCAGGGATTCCGCGGAGATCTGAGCCCCTCGGAATCGTACCCTGATCCCCCATCGACCCGGCGCTCAGCCGCTGGCGCCATTTCGCCCTACCCGCTGCAGCCACACGACCGGACTTCAGCGAAGCCTCCGTCACGGGATGATCGAGTAGTCTCCCCACCGTCGCCACGACTATGCCTTCGCAGACGCAGAATTAAAATCATTTACTAGGTCAGATAATTGAATGAGGCGACAGTGTGTCTCGACAGCCACATTGGCGGTGCGATGCTGCGGTGCATGGCTGACCAACGGCGTGCTCCTAGATAAGTGATTTCGTTATGGATTTTTTTTAATTAGGCTAGCGGGTGAAATCGGAACATCGCGAGCTATGGCGCTCATCAGCAAATCCAAAGACGACCCGTCAGAACAGGCTGAGCCGTCCCAACGGCCGGTATTTTCCCGCAAGAATCAGGATGCGGTTCGCAGACTCACCTGGGAAATCGCATCCATCAGCGTCCATCTGGAAGAGCTACGGTACTTCTGGGCCAAGGCCCTCGGTATCAGCGGACCGCAATGGATGATCCTGATGGCGATCTCCGACCTGGACAAGGGCGACGGTGTTCCCGTGAATGCGGTCGCCAAGATGCTGCACGTCGACTCCTCTTTCGTCACGACGCAATCGAAGCTTCTCGAGAAGAAGGGCTTCATGCGCCGCAAGCCGGCACCGGAAGATGCGCGTGTGGTGCGGATGTCGCTCACCGACAAGACCTACAAGCAGCTCGCCACCCTTGCCGCGCAGCAGGACGACATCCACGACTTCATCTTCGAGGAATTCGAGGAGCAGGAGCTCGTCGCCTTCACCGACAAGCTCGCGGCCCTGAAGGGCCGAATCGAGAAAGCCTGCATGAAGGTCGCGCTCGGCATCTAGCGGTCAGAAGCCGATCTAGGGGCAGAAGCCAACATTTGCATCGCAAGGTTGGCCTCTGCGGTGTCTCGGCGTTGCCAGGCGCGCGATCAGCTGCGCAGCCCGGTGCTGCTGCCGAGGCGCATCGCGATCCAGTCGAAGATGAACTCGTTGGCAGCCGCGGACGCGTCGGCCGAGCTTTGCTCACCGGACAAGATCTTCAACGTAATGTCCGGGTGCTCGCGCTTCATCTGCGCTACCAGCTTGGTGGCTTGCTTTGGGCACAGCCAGCCTTGCTCGTGCATGGCGATCAGGACCGGACACATGATGTGGCGGGCCACCCTGCTCGTCCCGATGGTCGACACCAGGCCGCCATGACCAGACGCGGACCGGCGGGCCAGGAAAGCGCGCTCATGCATGTCCCACAGGCCTGCATCGCAGACCGCCACCGCATAGCGCTGATCCAAGGCGATGCCGCGGGCCACGAATGAGGATCCCCAGTCCTCGGCGAGAACAGCGATTCGGGTCTCGTCGACGTCCTCGCGTTCAGAGACGTAGTCCATCACGCTCGCGACCGCCGATTCGAGATCGCGGCTGCCGACGATGTCGTCGAACCGACTTGCCGTTTCAACCCCGAGCAGATCGACCACCAGCAGCGACAGACCGCGTGCGATGGCGTGTCCGGCGAGCTTCAACAAGGCGGCTTCCTTGCGCCGCCCCGGTTCGACAAAACAGACCACCGTCGCTGCTTTGCCGGCCTCACCGCGCGACGGCAGGAAATAGCCCTGCAGCGGATAGTCGGCGCGCCAGGGGATGGTCACCACGGCGCCCTTCGGGTCGGCGCAGCGCAGAAAAGCACTGCCGCAGGCGCGCATGCGCGCGAGCACCGTCTGTTGCCGGCTGTCCGAACTCGTGAACGGGAAGGCCGCGGCCTCGTAATAATTGATCGCACGCAGCCAGTAATTCTGGGCGGAGTCCAAACCGCAGGTGGCCGAGGTTTCCGCCACAAAGCGGGCATGATCGCCGAGCCTGGTCCATTCCCGACACCAGGAATCCTCGTCGTCGACGTCGATCCGGCGCGCCGTCGCCAGACATTCGGCGATATCCGAACCCCCGTCCGGCAAGCTACCCAGGAGCCGATTGAGCTCGTCGGAAAGATCTTCCCTTCCCGGCCAAGGGCTTGACGTCTGGTTCAGAAAGTTTTCCGACCGCATTGGCAAGATCACTTTCACGTTAGGCGGTTCCCCACAATGAACTTATGTTTGTCCATAGAGTGGCTGAGCGGGTAAATCGTCGTCAAGAGAACCGGATAAGACCGGCCGGGCTTTTTTGGTACGCTATCAGACCGACCGCCCTACACGCGTAACAGAATACCTCACACAATCTGCGCGCGAGACCCGCAATACACGATACACAACATAAGATACGGGTCGCCGATCCAACCAAGCGCGCGGCGGCATCACGCTTTTCTGCCCCAACGTCCAGGGATTCGCCCAACGGGCCGATTCGGAAGACTCTCTGCTTCCCGCGACAAGTGTTCCGGCTCCAAAAGCCGAGAAACCTCCAGCGGGGCATCGCTGGAGGTTTCGGAGGTTTAACACTAAAAAGGGTGTGTCTCCTTTGCAGGCCACTCTTCGATGAGCGGCGACACGCTTATTAATTAGCTTAGTAGCTCATCTATTTTCAATATCTATTTTGAGAAATGAGCGGCCTGTCGACAGCCAAAAGCTCTTTGAGACAATTTGGCCACACCACATCGCGCAAAGCTGCGGATTCCCGTTCGGATTCCGCAATTCCGGCAGGCAGGATGATGAAGTGGATCCGCCCCAGTGGCCGGCAATTTACGCGGCCCGGGCTCTTCGATCAGGCTTTGCGCGATCGCGATCGCCGTCAGAGAGAGTGCTGGTGATCCGGCATGCCGCTGAATGGCCGGAAACGGTCCCTGACCACCTGATGACACTCGCAGCCGGAGCGCCGTAATCCATCCAGGTCCAGGATGCGAAGCGCGCCGCGCGTCCGCGCCACAATGCCCTGCGCTTCGAGCTGAGCCAACGCCACAGACACACCCGGCCGGCGGACGCCCAAAGCGTCGGCGAGCAGACCATGCGTGACCGGCAGCACATCGCTCTCGATCATGTCATGGGCGAGCAGAAGCCAACGCGCGAGCCGCTCCGACAGCTCATGCTTGGCGTTGCACATCGCAATCTGCGCCTTGAGGGCCATCAGCACCTGGACGTATTTGAGCAGATGCTCCTTGATGGAGGGACGCTCCACCATCAGCCCGCGCAGCGTTTCCGCCTCGATCCCGAGCGCCTGCCCGGGAACGAGCACCACCGTGCGCTGAATCGCGATCATCGTGCCGAGCACGACCGAGACACCGATGAACCCGCAACGGCCGACATTCGCGACTTCGACCGCGCCGTCTTTCGGGCTGCGGACGACGCGCGAGATCAGGCCACTCTCGACAAAATAAACCGCGTCCGGGCAGCGAAATGCATCATGCAGAATGTCGTTTCGCCGCAACGAGACGCGGCGCAGATGAGGACGGAGCAGCGCGAAATCTGCCTCTGGAAGCGTGGCGAGAATCAAATTCCGAACGATGTACGCTGATTGCGATCCCGAAAGGGATGGCGTCGCCGGAACTAATTCGAACATCGTCCTCCCACATCCGTTGCTTGCAAGCGCCCCCATCAACGCTTTTGTCGCGCCCTCCATCCTGCAGCGCATTGCGGATGAAATAAAGACCAAAACTCGTTTCATGCCAACACATTGCTCGGCGCAGCTCAAGATCTTTGGCGCTCGTTTGCGTCGGCTGCGACGATGCTCAAGCTTGCGGCACCGAATGGGCCATTGATGCCCTTGGCATGCCTTCATGCCGGCCCGGTCCCGCCCGATTCCGCACCAAAAAAAGCCCCCGGCAGTCACCTGCCGGGGGCTCCTGGATCGAGATGATCGAAAGATCGGGATCAGAAGTTACGCTGAGCGCGCAGCAGCAAGCTCACCGTGTCCTGGTCCTTCAGCTCGTAGGCAGCGGCCGGCTTGGCAACCGCGTTGACCGCCGGAGCTGCGATCACGCCCGAGAACTTCTGGTCGAGATGGCTGTAGGTCACGTCCGCCGAGAAGGTCAGGTTCTTGACCGGGGTCCAGCGCGTGATCAAACCGACCTGCCCGATGTTGAAGTCGGGGTTGCAGCCCGCACCGGTGATGCCGAGAGCAACAAAGCCCGGGCTCGTGCAGATCAGACCCTTGGCAGTATTGTCATAACGAACAGCCGCCCAGGCACCGTACAGCGCCGTGTTCCAGTACGGATCCCAATTGTGCGTGAACGCACCGCGGAAACCGTAGGTGGTGGTCAGCTCCACGCCCGTGCCGACGCCAAACACACCGTCCGACACGCCAGCAATGCCGAGGCTCTGATAGGCGTTGCCGCTGCTGCCGTACATCGCGTACGAGGTCTGCGCCAAGCTCTGGAAGTTGTAGCGGCTAGCACCGTTGGTGTAGACGCCCTGGACGTTGATGGTGTCGCCAGGTCCCGTCGGGATGTTCTTGATCGACAGAGCCAGCTGACCAGCCCAACCCCACTTGTCGCCCGGATGACCGGAGGTCTCGGTCGCACCGTAGTAGGCGGTGTGGTTGTCATGCGCCGCGAACGACGCCTGGAACAGACCCCAGGCCTGGTCGACACGGACCATGCCGATGATGTCCGGAGCCACCGTGCCACCGAAGGCGTTGCCGCCGTAGGAGCCGGTCAGCACGCCGCCGGCCGTCGAGAGCGAGGTGTTCCAGAGGTTGGTGGTCTGGTACAGCGCCTGGTCCTGCACCGAGATCGCCGCCGTGATGCCCTGGCCGAAATCAGCGGTGTAGGTGAACTGGTTCACGCCGGTGACAGTGCCGCCGCCGCCGACCAGCTGGTCGAAGTTGTTGCCGGGATAGTTGGTCCAGGGCGCGTCGAACTGCGACACGGCCTTACCCATCGTGAAGCCGGCGAACTGGATGAAGGCGTAGTAGACACCGAGCGAGCCGCCGGCGATGCCGTCATTGCTCAGACCGTTGACCGAGGTCAGGTTGGCCGTGTTGGCCGCACCGGTCGAGTAGAAGGTCGAACCGTTGCCCGAGCCACCATAGGTGCCCGAGGTCCAGGTGAAGACCACGTCGGCGTAGGTACGGACCACGCCATATTCGGTCGCGGTGCGCGTGTCGACGTTGAAGTCTTCACGCGAACGGGCCTGGTAGTAGTTGGTCAGGCGGTTGTTGGCGCCGGGCGAGCCGGCATAGGCAGCGTTGTAGTCGCCGTTGGTGTGGGCGAGAGCGTCCACACGCAGATAGCCGCCCAGCTTGATGCAGGTGTCGGTGCCGGGAATGTAGTAGAAACCAGCGCCGTAGAGCGAGCAGACCTTCACATACTCGACCGCCTTGGCCTTGATCGGAAGGTCGGCCGCCTGCGCCCCGGTGGCTGCGGCAAGCAAAGCAGCTGCCGAGCCCAGGACAAGGCTCTTCATCACGTTCATATGTTAAACCTCCAAGTTGCTCAGTCAGGGAAGGTTCCGCCTCCGCTGGGTGTGAACACCCTTGGAATCTCGTACCCTGGTCCCCTTCGACCCGTCGCTCAGCCGCATCGCGCACTCGGAAACCCGCGTGACCGCGAGCACTTGAGCGAACGACTAAAACGGGACGACGCAGGGATGCCCCCCTCCGTCGCAAGGTCAGAATTACCGAAGCACATTGCACACGCAACAAAGGAACCGCCACAGTGAAGGCAAAGCGGCCGGTTTCTGGAGGGGTGTTGCATTAATAACACTCGCCCATCACGGTCAGAGCGCTTCGCAAGTTTTTGTTTTTGCTTGCTTTTATCCTGCAACGCCAATCAACCCGGAAGGCCACCGCGCTGAACGCACCAAAGGCACCGTTCGCCCCAGCCCTCAATCGAAAGCATTCCGGCCGCTCCCGCGGCTGATTTGCGGCGAGAATCGCGGGCCCTTGACCGGCTCGATAGACGGGATTTGCCAGAGCATTTGCGACATCAGAGAGGCTTCAGCCTGCTTGACGGCAAACGTCGCAGCGACACTCATTCAAGTTGAGGGGCTACCGAAAGACTAAGCTCGGCCCGTAGTGGCACCGGCCCTGCCGGCACGGCGTTTGGGGCTTCCCGTCAGGCCGACAAGGGCTCGGGGCTTCAATGCCTTCCAGCCGCCTTGCCGAACCGGGATTTGTTGAAGCGGGGGAAATGGCGGAGACGGAGGGATTCGAACCCTCGATAGGGCTTTACAACCCTATAACGGTTTAGCAAACCGCCGCCTTCAGCCACTCGGCCACGTCTCCGGCTGTGGTCGGTATGCCCGAGGCCGCGCCGCGCCGCAAGCGGCAGATTGTGGACGAGTCGATTTCCTAAGGCCGAGCGAGCGGCAAAGGGCGCAACTTCGCCATTTGCCGCTTGGCTCCCGTATCTTACATCCCAACCGTCTGGCGATGACCTTCGAGATAGACGCGCTCCGACGGGGTGGGCCGATCCATGCCCCACATGGCGCGGTGCCAGAATGGATAAAGCGGGTGCGGACGGCCGGCCACCTCGATGCGCGCAGCCTGCTCGGGCGAAAGCGTCAGGTCATCGGAGGCAAGATTGTCCGCGAGCTGCTCAGCGGTGCGCGCGCCCAGCACGATCGAGTTGATGCCCGGACGGTCGCGCAGCCAGGCCAGCGTCACCTGCGGGACGGACCGCCCGGTTTCGGCGGCGACGTGCTCGATGGCCTTCAGCACCCGGGCGAAGCGATCCCAGTCGGAGACGAACGGCTCCTTCCAGCCTTCTGCGCCCTGGCGCGTCCCTTGCGGCGCGGCGCCGTCGGCCTTCACCTTGCCGCCGAACAGCCCTTGGCCGAGCGGGCTCCAGATCATCGCGCCGATGCCGAACTCTTCACCGGCCGGGATCAGCTCATATTCGGCCTCCCGCGCCTCCGGCGTGTAATAGATCTGATGCGCGACCGGCGGGACCAGGCCCGGCTGTTTCGCGATCATGGCTGTCTTCGCCAGCGACCAGCCGCTGTAGTTGGAGATGCCCCAGTAGCGGATCTTCCCGGCCTTCACGAAGCCGGACATGGTCTCGACCGTCTCCTCGATCGGCGTCACGCCGTCCCACTGGTGGATGAAATAGAGATCGAGCCAGTCGGTGTTGAGCCGCGCGAGCGTGCCATCGAGTTGGCGCGTGAGATGGACGCGCGAGGCACCGCCGCCATTCGGCCCCTCCTCGACTTCCGAACGCCCTTTGCTGAACACGAGCACCTTGTCCCGCTTGCCCGCCAGCGCCGCGCCGAGCACCTTTTCCGCATCGCCCTTCGAGTAGAGATTGGCGGTGTCGAATGCGTTGACGCCGGCATCGATGGCCATGTCCACCAGCCGTCTGGCATTGGCAACGTCGAGATTGCCCAAGGCTTCGAAGCCGTGGGTGCCCGCAAAGGTCAGCGTGCCCAAAATGTAGCGCGAGACCTTCATGCCGGAGTGACCGAGGGGAACATAGTCCATCTGTGCGCCTTCCGCTGCTCGAGTGATCAGGACATCCAATGCACAGGAGAACGCTCGGTTCGTCGCTTGTCACTCAACGAAAACTTGAGCGCAGATCAGCCGGCTCGGGTTCCGCCTCTCCTCCCCGGCACGCGGCCTTCGCCATCGCGTGGCGCATGACGTCCCAGATGCGCGGATTGCCGGATTGCGTCACGTTGACGCGAAGGAAGCCAGCAGCGGTCTGCGACACGCTGAAGACATTGCCGGGAGCGAGCACGACGTCCTCAGCGAGTGCCGTTCTGGCCAAGGCCGCGGAGTCGCATCCTTCCGGTAAACGGCACCAGAGATGAAAGCCGCCGCGCGGCATCAGCCAGGGCTCGATCCCGAGCGCCTGCAATGCGCGCGTCGTGTCGCGCATCGCCCGCGCAAGCTTCCGCCGCAACTCATCCATGTGCTTGCGATAGCCGCCGCCGGCCAGCACGTCGGCGATCACGGCTGTCGCGACCGGGCTCGGGCCGCCGAAACTGGTTGCGAGCTGAAGATCGACCAGTCCCTCGACCCAGTCCGCCCTGGCGGCGATATAGCCACAGCGCACCGATGCAGAGAGCGTCTTGGAAAAGCTGCCGATCCGGATCACCCGGTTGAGGCCGTCGAGCGCGGCGAGCCGCGGCGAAGGCTCCGGCTCGAAATCCGCGAAGATGTCGTCCTCGACGATCGTCAGCTCATGCGCGGCAGCGGCGATCAGCAGCCGATGCGCCGTCGATAGCGACAGCGTTGCGCCGGTGGGGTTATGCAGGGCTGAGTTGGTGACGTAGAGCCGCGGCCGTTCGGCCGCAAGAATCGCTTCGAAACGCGTGATGTCGGGCCCCGATGACGTGTAGGGCACGCCGATGATCGTCACCTGATGCGCACGCAGCAGCGCCCTGAAATTGAAGTAGCAGGGATCGTCGACCAGGACCGTATCGCCGGGCCGAAGCAGGAAGCGGCAGATCAGATCGATCGCCTGCGTGCCGGATCCAGTTAGCAGCAACTGGTTGGCCGCAACGTCGAGCCCCTCTTCGGCAAAGCGGGCCAGCAGCAATCGGCGGAGCGCCAGCGAGCCGCGCGTGCCGCCGTAGTCGACGAGCAGCGCATCCTCGGCGCGCGCAACGGTCCGAAGCGCCCGGCGCAACAGCATGCTCGGCATCAACTCCGCCGGCAGCCAGCCGCAGCCGGGCATCAGAGCGTTGGGCTCCGCCTCGAGCGATTGCCGCGAGACCCAGAACGGATCGACCGCACGATCGCGACGGGGCTCCGCTTCGGCAAGCAGCAGCGGCAGCGCCGCTGCGGTCGCCGAGACATAGAAGCCGGAGCCGCGGCGGGCGCGGATCAATCCTTCCGCGGCCAAGCGCTCATAAGCCTCGACCACGGTCGACGGCGAGATGCCCATGGTCGCGGCAAAGCGGCGGACCGACGGCAGGCGATCGCCGGCACCAAGCGTGCGGGCCGCGACACGGGCGCGGATCACCTTCATCACCTCGAGCGTCCGCGTTCCGCCTCGCCCAGGCCTGTCCATGCGCTTATTCAATTGTATGGGAATCCATATCAATACAGTTTTGCCAGATTGTATTGAATTGTGGCTGGTCGCGCCAGCCGAGAGACCGCAGGATCGTCTTGGAACAGGCGAGGCGACGAGATGACGAGCACTACGGACGGCTGGCGGGATGGGCTCCTCGGGGTCATCATTTTCAGCGCCTCGCTGCCGGCGACGCGCGTCGCCGTTGCCGGCTTCTCACCCCTGTTCCTGACATCGGCGCGCGCCGTCATCGCAGGCTTGCTGGGCGCAATGATGCTGCGATGGCTTCAGCCAACAAGACCGGCGCGGCGCGATATCGCCTCGCTCGCGATCGTCGCGACCGGCGTCGTCATCGGCTTCCCGCTCCTGACTGCACTCGCGCTTCAACACATCACGTCGGCGCACTCGATCATCTTCATCGGCCTGTTGCCGCTATCGACGGCGATCTTTGGTGTGCTGCGCGGCGGCGAGCGACCGAATTGGATGTTCTGGCCGTTCGCTGTGCTCGGCAGCGCTGTCGTGATGGGTTTCGCGCTCGCCGGCGACGACAGGACATCCGTCTCCGGCGATCTCTTGATGCTGGCAGCGATCCTGCTGTGCGGATTGGGCTACGCCGAGGGCGCCAAGCTGTCGCGCCGTCTTGGCGGCTGGCAGGTGATGTCATGGGCGCTGCTGCTTTCGCTGCCGATCACGCTCGCACTCGCCATCGCCGCCCTGCCCGCCTCCTGGGACACGATCAATGGCGGCGCATGGACCGGGCTCGCTTATGTCTCGGTGTTCAGCTCGCTGATCGGCTTCATGTTCTGGTATCGCGGGCTTGCCGTCGGCGGCACCGCCAGCGTCGGCCAGCTGCAACTGCTGCAGCCGTTCTTCGGCCTCGCACTGGCCGGTCTGCTGCTCGGCGAGCCTGTGGCCTGGACCATGATCCTGACGACAGGTCTCGTTGTCCTCTGTGTCGCCCTGGCCAGGCGCTACGCTTGACGCGTTGGCGCCGTCCACCACGCCAAGCGCGACATCAGTCGAACAGCGTTCGCGTCACATTGACAATGAAGGCAGCGGGCACGCCGATGACGGCGCCGATGAAACCATAGATCAGGCTGCCCCAGACGGATGCAACGCCGCCCGGCCCCATCACCGCGCCATACAGGATGCCGATGCCGCAGCAGACCAGCGTGATCGTCAGGAGCCTGCGGTCGTTGGTTGCCTCGGCGCGCAGCTTACGGCGTTCGCGCGTGTTCTGAATGTACGGGCCGGAAGGTTCGGTCGAGCCGCAATGCGGGCAAGCCACGGCGGAGAAGGAGACAAGCTCCCCGCAATCGTGACAGTCGATCAATTCCCGGCCTTTGACTTGCCCCATCCGCGCGACCTCGGTACCGCCACTCGCATCGAACGACAGATAGGTCATTTGAGGGCGGCCTGCGAGAGCGCTCACCTGCACGCAGGTGTCGAGACGACGACGGAACAACACGGAGACCCCCAAAGCCGCACCCGCTGGTCGCACGTGCGGCGTGTCGAGGTCCGATCATCGGCGATGGCGGGCAGCGGTTGGAAACCGAGTCCCCGTCAGTGCGCGGTCATCCAGGTGCGGGCTTCGCGCAGAGCCTGCGCGATCTCAGCGGCCGACATCTGCTCGGCGATCTCGCGTCGCATCGTGATCGCATCGCTCCGGCCCTTCAACGCGGCGAGATTGAACCATTTATGCGCAGCGATCAGGTCGACCGGACCCAGCCGGCCGCTCGCATGCAGCATGGCGAGCTCGAACAGCACATTACCGTCGGCTGCCTGCTCGACCGCGGTCGCATCCTCGAGATTGAGTAGTCCTTGAAACATTGTCGCTCTCCGTTTCGGAGGCGTCGCGCCATCGAGCGCGCGGCTCCCGTCCACTGTTCAACGCTGAGCTGGTCGCCCAGCTCATCCCCATGCCGTTTGCCGGCTTATGGGCGGAGCATGACCGATCAAGTTTGAAAGGCAGTTTAAGCATCGTGCTGAACGGGATCTGAATGCGCGGCACGGCGGAGTTCTGCGCCAGCCATCGAACACTTTGATCTGATTGGAATTTTCAGATGCGCGCGGCGGCCGATCGACACTGCCGGTTGGCAGACTGGTAACCATCGCGGATGGCAGCGTGACGCGCGCCGGCGAGTCTTGGGAGGCGCAAGCGACCGCGTGCGACCGGACGGAGAGACAAAGATAAAGGAAAGGGAGCACGCCGACAGCGCGGCTGCAAAAAACACGAGGGCGTCGGCGAACACGTCAGGACCAGATCACTTGGAGGCCACGCGGCTGAGCCGCGAGGCCATCCATGAGATTGCAGACCGAAACGCGGATCTGCACCGAACGAAGAAAACTCGTTTCTTCTACCGGACCGGCTTGCCGAAGCGACGAGGCTTTCGAAAGTTCGATCCGGCCGTCGACCTGATGTCTCGCCGACACCCTCTTCGTCGTGGACCTTAATGGCCTGAACCACTCATAACGAGCAACCAGGCCGGACGTTCCAACGACGCGCCGGCATCAAGCTGCCGGCTCATCTCGCGATGACCGCGAGATTTACTTCTTCTTGGCGACCTTCTTGGTCTTCTTCGCGGTCTTCTTCGCCGCGGTCTTCGCAGTCTTCTTCACTGCCTTCTTCGCCTTCTTCGCTTTCTTCGCCATGTTGCCCTCCGATGTGAGATGGCTTAGTCGCTGCGTGCACTCGGGAATCGAGATGCACTCCTTCCCGAATACACCAACGCAAAGAAAAAAACAGCTTCCGGCTTAAGGAAGTGTTGACACGCGAACGCGCGCGCGCGCGACGCAGTTCGCGAGACGAGCGGACGAGCAACGCGGTCGATGACGCGGGCCGCACGCGAATGCAAAATCATCGAACTAATAAAGAGCGCAGGAAAGGCCTTTACTGCAGGCATTTTCTGCAAGCCCTGCTGAAGCCGCGACACCGCGCGCAACGGCGTCGCAATCAAGAGACTCAGCCGAAGGAAGCCGCGCCCGAACGTCGAGTCGGGAAATTTTGGCAACGAAAAAAATTTTCGTTGATAGGGTCGCGCGCTCGATCCGGACTTGATCCGGGGCTCATCAAAGGTGGCTTTTTTGCGAATCGCGCACGAGCGATTCGCAAAACGCGAGCCGCAACGACGCGAGGCGCAACGCACGCGAGGCGTTGGAACGAAGACGACGTCGTCATTCGACGCCGGCATTCGCATCCCATCAGGGAGGCGCGTGCACGGGCGTTGGCGTTCGGAGGAACGCTAGCCGGCCCTTCGACGCGGTGGAGCTTGGGGGGTTAACGTTCGCATCGCGACGTCCCGGCAGACAGGAAGCGAACGTGCATCCGCTTCCCGTGCCGTCGTTTCAGATGCCGAGCTTGCTCTTGAGCAGATCGTTGACGGCCTGCGGATTGGCCTTGCCGCCGGAGGACTTCATCACCTGGCCGACGAACCAGCCGACCAGCTGCGGCTTGGCCTGCGCTTGGGCGACCTTGTCGGGATTGGCGGCGATGATCTCGTCGACCACCCTCTCGATCGCGCCGAGATCGGTCACTTGCTTCATGCCGCGCTGTTCGACGAGGGCGCGCGGATCGCCGCCTTCGGTCCAGACGATCTCGAACAGGTCCTTGGCGATCTTGCCGGAGATCGTGCCCTCGCCGATCAGCGCGATGATATCGGCGAGCTGGCCGGCCGAGACCGGCGAGGCGGAAATGTCGCGGCCTTCCTTGTTGAGCCGGCCGAACAGCTCGTTGATCACCCAATTGGCGGCGAGCTTGCCGTCGCGGGCGCGGTCGGCAAGCTCCGAGAGCACGGTTTCATAGAAGGCTGCGCTCTCCCGTTCCGCCACCAGCACGCTCGCATCATAGGCCGACAGCCCGAAATCGGCGATGAAGCGCGCCCTCTTCTGGTCCGGCAGCTCTGGCAGATGCGCCTTCAGCTCATCCACGAAGGACTGCGAGAACTCGAGCGGCAACAGGTCGGGATCAGGGAAATACCGGTAGTCATGCGCCTCTTCCTTGGAGCGCATCGAACGCGTCTCGCCCTTGTTGGGGTCGAACAGCCGCGTTTCCTGCTCGATCACCCCGCCGTCCTCGATGATCTCGATCTGGCGCCGCGCCTCGTGCTCGATCGCCTGGCCGATAAAGTTGATCGAGTTCATGTTCTTGATCTCGCAGCGGGTGCCGAGCGGTCCGCCCGGCTTGCGCACGGAGACATTGACGTCGGCGCGCAAGGAACCCTTCTCCATGTCGCCATCGCAGGTGCCGAGGTAGCGCAGGATCGAGCGCAGCTTGGTGACGTAGGCCTTGGCCTGCTCGGCATCGCGGATGTCGGGCTTGGAGACGATCTCCATCAGCGCCACGCCTGAGCGGTTGAGATCGACGAAAGACATCGAGGGCGATTGGTCGTGCAGCAACTTACCTGCATCCTGTTCAAGGTGCAGACGCTCGATGCCGATCGTGGCGGTCCTGCCGCCCTCGAGCTCGACGGTCACCTCGCCCTCGCCCACGACCGGCGACTTGTATTGGCTGATCTGGTAACCCTGCGGCAGGTCGGGGTAGAAATAGTTCTTGCGGTCGAACACCGAGCGCAAATTGATCTTGGCGTTCAGCCCGAGCCCGGTGCGCACCGCCTGGCGGACGCATTCCTCGTTGATGACAGGCAACATGCCTGGCATCGCCGCGTCGACCAGCGAGACATGGGTATTGGGATCGCCGCCGAACGCGGTCGAGGCGCCGGAGAACAGCTTCGACTTCGAGGTGACCTGGGCATGGATCTCCATGCCGATCACGACCTCCCAGTCGCCGGTTGCGCCCTTGATCAGCTTGCCGCTGGTTGCCGTCATGGCTCTCTAACTCCCAAGCAGTGCGGATGTGATCCGCTCCCATTCCACGTCCAGCGCATCCTTTGCGACCGGCTGTCCGGCCTGCCGGTACCAGTAGGATGCATTGCCGAGATCGCCTTCGATCCGATGCAGATGCGCGTGCACCCAGGCGGCCTCGCGCGTCGGCTCGTCCTGGACGATCTTGTGCGCGCGATCCCAATCGCCCTTCGCCGCCCACCAGAGTCCGGCAAGCGGCGGCGTAACGTCAGACGCGGGCGCGTCGCCCGCGAGGCTGGCCTTGAATTGCGCGAGGTCTACCACCACCGGACCGGCGTGAAGCGTCCCGCCGCCTGCTCGATCACCTCACCAAGCGAGAACAGCGTCTCCTCATCGAACGGGCGGCCGATCAGCTGCAGGCCAAGCGGCAGACCCTGGCTGTCCTTGCCGGCAGGCACCGCGATGCCGGGCAGACCGGCCATGTTCACGGTCACCGTGAAGATGTCATTGAGATACATCTCGATCGGATCGGCGCCGCCCTTCTCGCCGATGCCGAAGGCGGCCGACGGTGTCGCCGGGGTGAGGATCGCATGGATGCCCTTGGCGAAGCAGTCCTCGAAATCCTTCTTGATGAGGGTGCGGACCTTCTGCGCACGCAGATAATAGGCGTCGTAATAACCGGCCGACAGCACATAGGTGCCGATCATGACGCGGCGGCGCACCTCGGCCCCAAAACCTTCGGCGCGGGTGTTCTCGTACAATTCTCCGATCGAGCGCCCGGGCACGCGCAAGCCATAGCGCACGCCGTCGTAGCGTGCGAGATTGGACGAGGCCTCTGCCGGCGCCACGATGTAATAGGCCGGCAGCGCGTATTTGGTGTGCGGCAGCGACACCTCGACCAGCTCGGCGCCAGCCGCTTTCAGCCAGGCCGCGCCTTCGCTCCAGAGCTTCTCGATCTCGGCCGGCATGCCGTCGAGGCGATACTCCTTGGGGATGCCGATCTTCATGCCCCTCACGGATCTGCCGATCGCGGCCTCGTAGTCCGGCACCTCGCGATCGACCGAGGTGGTGTCCTTCGGATCGTGGCCGGCCATCGAGCGCAACAGGATCGCGGCATCGCGGGTCGAGCGCGCAATCGGCCCGGCCTGGTCGAGCGACGAGGCAAAGGCGACGATGCCCCAGCGCGAGCAGCGGCCATAGGTCGGCTTGATGCCGACGGTCGCGGTGAAGGCCGCCGGCTGGCGGATCGAGCCGCCGGTATCGGTCGCGGTCGCGCCCATGCAGAGCAGCGCCGCCACCGCGGACGCCGAGCCACCGGACGAGCCGCCGGGCACCAGCGTGGTGTTCGATCCTTCCCGCCGCCAGGGATTGCCGACCGGGCCAAAGCACGAGGTCTCGTTCGACGAGCCCATCGCGAACTCGTCATTGTTGAGCTTGCCGAGCATCACGGCGCCGTCGCGCCAGAGCTGCGAGGTGATGGTCGATTCATAGGTCGGCACGAAATTACCGAGGATCTTCGAGCAGGCGGTGGTGCGCACGTCCTTGGTCGCGAACAGATCCTTGATCCCGAGCGGGATGCCGGCGAGCGGGCCGCCGTCACCTTTCGCGATCTTGGCGTCGGCCTCTTGCGCCATCGCACGCGCCGCATCCGGCGTCTCCAGCACGAAGGCGTTGAGTGCGCGCGCCTCTTCCATCGCCTTCAGATGGGCGTCGGTGAGCTCGAGCGAGGTGAAAGTCTTGGCCGCGAGACCCTTGCGGGCCTCGGCGAGCGTCAGCGAAGTCAAATCGGTCATTTATTGATCGGGCTGCAGAAGAATGGAGAAAGCGTCTTGTCGTTGGCGGGATCGTCCTGCTTCGCGCGGGCGTTGGTCTCAGCATTGACCTGGGCCTGAAGCACATCGAGCACGGCATCGACCGCCTTGTCGGGATCGGCGGCCTTGCCCTGCCGCTCCATCGCGTCGAGGTAATTCATATAGGCCTGGTAGGCCTTTTCGTCGTCGCAGAGCAGACACATGGGTTTGGCTCGTCGGTTCGTTACGGCGTTGCGGCTATTCCACGACTTTCGGCACCAGAAAGAAATGGTTTTCGGTCGTCGGCGCGTTCTTGACGATGTCGTCGGCGATCTCGCCGTCGGTCACCACGTCCTGCCGCTTTTTCATCTCCATCGGCGTCACCGAGGTCATCGGCTCGACGCCGTCGATATTGACCTCCGAGAGCTGCTCGACAAACGCCAGCATGGCGTTCAATTCACCCTGCAGATGCGGAACCTCTGCTTCGGAAACAGCGATCCGCGCCAGTTGGGCAATACGGCGGACGGTGGCGGCATCGACGGACATTATATAAGGGCCTCGAACGGGGATACGAGCCCGCTCGTATAGCAGAGGCCGCTTTCGCGCTGCAACCGCGCGGGCCGCGCGCGGCAGCGTCAACATCAAGGCAGCAGAGGAGAGGCTGTCCGTCAGCCTGCCATGAGGCGCAACCGCGCCTGCGCGTCATGAGCCAATTTGCGCGTCAATTCCGCCGCCGGGAGCTCACGGCCGAGCGGCAGCGCCTGCCCGGCCCAGAGATTGGTAAAATCGACCTTCCCCAGCTTTTCGGCCGCCGTCTTCAAGGGAGCCAGCGCCGTGGCCGCATGCGGAAAGGCCGGCGCATCCGGCGAAATGGGGCCGACCTCGCGCATGACGCGGTTGGCGACGCCGCGCGCGAGCCGCCCCGTCATCACATTGGTGATGACGGTCGATTCGTCGCTCGCCTGGGCCAGCGCGGCGCGCGCCGGCGCGATCACCTTGGACTCCGGGCAACGCAGATAGGCGCTGCCGATCTGCACGCCGGAGGCGCCGAGTGCAAAGGCGGCCGCAATGCCACGTCCATCGGCGATGCCGCCGGCCGCGATCACCGGGAGCTTCACCGCATCGACCACTTGCGGGACCAGCGCGAAGGTGCCGACCTGTTCGGCCAGCTTGTCGGTCAGGAACATGCCGCGATGGCCGCCGGCGTCGGCGCCTTGCGCGATGATGACGTCGGCACCGTTCTGTTCGAGCCACACCGCCTCGCGTACCACCGTCGCCGACGCCAGCACCAGCGCGCCGGCGGCCTTGACGCGCTTGAGCAGCGCCGGCTCCGGCAAGCCGAAATGAAAACTTATGACCTCCGGCTTCAGCTCCTCGACAACAGCGCACATCGCGGCATCGAACGGCGCGCGGTTGGCGGCATTGACCGGTGCGGCCGAGTCAAGCCCGAGCTCCTGGTAGTACGGCGTCAGCCGCTGCCTCCACCCGGCCTCACGGGCCGGATCCGGCTCGACCGCCTGGTGACAGAAGAAGTTCATGTTGATTGGAGCTGCGACGCGCTGGCGGATGATGTTGACCTGCTCGCGCGCCTTCTCGGCGGTGAGCATTGCGCAAGGCAGCGAGCCGAGCCCGCCGCCTTCGGCGACCGCGATCACCAGTTCGGCGTCCATCACGCCGGCCATCGGCGCCAGCACGATCGGATGCTCGGTCTTGAAGAGGTCGAGGAGACGGCGGTCGGGCCACATGCTCTGCTCCTTGATGCTACTCGGCTGCGGTGAGCGAAGAATTCCGACGCCCTTGCAGGATTTGATCGGTCTCGTCAGCCATGCGGGCGACGATCTCGGCGGCCGGTGGGATATCATGGATCAAGCCGACCGCCTCGCCTGCGATGACCGCGGCGACATCAAAATTGGCGGAGGCGCGTGCCGCCATATAGTCAGGCACGATCACGCTCCTTTGCTGTAAGAGCTCGATTTCGCGCCCCATCCAGCGGCGCGCGTGATCGTTGAGCAGACAACGCCCGGTGAACGGAGCCGGCCAGGTGATGTTGCGCGAGAGATCGAAGATGATGCTGCGGATGGTCTCGCCGGACCTGGCTGCGCAGATCCGTCGCTTGGCCTCATCAGCACCATCGGCCTCCTGGCTCGCATAGAAGCGGGTGCCAAGCAGCACGCCGCTTGCGCCCAGCATGAGCATCGCCGCAAGGCCGCGGCCGTCGGCAATGCCGCCGGCGGCAACCACCGGCACCCGGCCGGCTGCGAGATCGACGATCGCCGGCACGATGTCGAGCGTGGTCCGCGATGCGCCGTGGCCGCCAGCCTCCGTCCCTTGCGCGATCAGAATGTCAGCACCGGCATCGAGCGCCTGGGTTGCCATCGTCTCGTCCTGGACCTGGCAGATCAGCAGCGTCCCTGTCGCCTTGATTGCGGCCGCGAACGGCCCGGGATCGCCGAAGGACAACATGATGGCCCGCGGACGCGCGGCAATCGCGAGGTCGAGCAGTTCGGGTTGCGTCGCGAGCGACCAGGTGATGAAGCCGATGCCGAAGGGCGCGGAGAACCCCTTCAGCTTCGCGATCTCCCGTTCCAGCCAGCTTCGATCACCATAGCCGCCGCCGAGAATGCCGAACCCACCCGCACTGCTGACCGCGCGCACCAGCCTTGAGCCCGCCACGATGTCCATCGGCGCCGACAGGATCGGATTGCGGACTCCAAGCTTCGTGGTCAGCGGTGTCGCCAGCGGCATGTGCGTCCTCCTGCGCTGGACGCCAAGACTAGGTCGCGCTAGCATTCTCTGGAAATGAATACTTGAGAACTCAGACATCATGAAATCGAAACGAACCTGATCGTGGAACTCTCCGACCTCATGACCTTTGCGGCGGTGGCGCGTACCGGCGGTATCACGCGCGCAGCCGAAGCGCTCAACACGGTGCAGTCCAACGTGACCCAGCGCATCAAGGCGCTGGAGGCCGAGATCGGCACGGCGTTATTCGAACGTCACAGCCGCGGCATGACGCTGACGGGTGCCGGTCGCCGCCTGCTGCCGTACGCGCAACGGATGGCGGCATTATCGCGCGAGGCGCTGCTGGCGGCGCGCGACGATGGCGACGCCAAGGGGCCGCTTGCGATCGGCTCGATGGAGACTACCGCCGCGGTGCGGCTGCCTGCCGTGCTCGCAAGCTTCCATCGCCGCTTTCCGGCGGTCAGCTTGACGCTACGCACCGCCACCACGGCCGAACTCGCGACCGCCGTGCTTGAAGGCTCGCTCGACGGTGCCTTCGTGACCAGCCCGATCGACCATGCCGAACTGACGGGCATCACCGCTTTCCGCGAGGAATTGGTATTGATCACGGCGCAGCGTTTCGACAGCCTCGCCTCTTTACGCGCGGGTACGGCGGAATCAGGACCGACCGCGCTGGTTTTCAGGGTCGGCTGCACCTACCGTCACCGGCTGGAGAACCTGTTCGCAACGCTCGGTTGGCCATCGGCCGCGCGCTGCGAACTGGGAACGCTCGATGGCATGATCGGCTGTGTCGCGGCCGGGATGGGCGTGGCGCTGCTGCCGCGCACGGTGGTCGAACGCAGCGAGCTTGCCAGAGAGATCAGCATCCTTGCACTGGAGCCGCAGTTCGCGCACGTCGAGACGTTGTTTGTTTACCGACGCAGCCTGCATCACCCCAGTGCGCTGGCGGCATTCATCTCCAGTCTCGAGAGCGAAGAGAGCGAGATCGCGGCCTGAGCTTGACGCTATCTCGTGTCCACTGTCCACGTGCATTCCCTGGCGAGGACTTTGCCTTGCGGGCATGGCGCGTGTTAAGCGCATTGCCATGCCCGCTCCCATTCTCCCCCTCGTCGAAGCCGCAAGCCACTGGCCCGAGCGTGGTGCGTTGATCGGCCTCGATCTCGGCACCAAGACCATTGGCGTTGCGGTGTCCGATCCGGACCGAAAGCTCGCCACGGGCGTGGAGACGATCCAGCGCAAGGCCTTCAAGGCCGATGCCGCGCGGCTGCTGGCGCTCGCCACTGAGCGCAAGGCGGTCGGTATCGTGCTGGGTCTGCCGATCAACATGGATGGCAGCGAGGGGCCGCGCGCGCAATCGACCCGCGCCTTCGCTCGCAATCTCGCCGGCCTCACCGAGCTGCCGATTGGCCTGTGGGACGAGCGGCTCTCGACCGCAGCGGTCGAGCGCGAACTGATCGGGATGGATGTGAGCCGGGCCCGGCGCGCCGAGGTGATCGACACCCATGCCGCGATCTTCATCCTGCAGGGCGCGCTCGACCGGCTCGCCAAGCTGCGGCAGTCTGGGCAATAGCCGATGGGCGTGGTGATCGCGGCCCTGCTGCCGGTATTCCTGCTGATCGTGCTCGGGCTGGTGCTCAAGCACAGCCTGATGCGGCTCGACACGCAATGGCACGGCCTGGAACGGCTGACCTATTATGTCCTGTTTCCAGCGCTCCTGGTGCAGACGCTGGTGAAGGCCGACCTCAGCAAGGTCCCGGTCGCGGGCGTCGGTGGCGCGCTGTTCCTCGCCGCGCTCGCCATGTCCCTGCTCTGCCTGGCGCTCAGGCCGCTGCTGACGCGTCTTTCGATCGACGGTCCCGCCTTCAGCTCGATCTTTCAGGGCGCCACGCGCTGGCAGACCTATGTCGCGCTCGGCGTCTCCAGCAGCCTGTATGGCGCCACCGGCCTGGCGCTGGCCTCGGTGGCGATGGTCGCAATCATCCCGATGGTCAACGTCTTCAGCGTTGCCGTGCTTGCCTCCTGCGCCTCGCCTGGAAAGCGCTCGTTTGGCGAGATCGCGGCCACCGTCCTCCGCAACCCATTGATCTGGGCCTGCGCGATCGGGCTTCTGCTCAATGTCCTGCACGTCCCGCTGCCGAAGCTGTGGCATGACGTCGCCGACGCGCTGGCGCAGGCGTCACTGGCCATCGGCCTGCTCGTCACCGGCGCCGGGCTGCATTTCGAGGGATTGTGGCGCGCCGGCACCGCGGCGACGGTCGGTGTGGTGCTCAAGCTCGTGGTAATGCCGGCGCTCGCTCTCGCACTTGCAGTCTGGTTCGGACTATCAGGCCCCAGCCTCGTCATCGTCGCGGTCGCGTCCGCAGTGCCGACCTCGCCCAGCGCCTATGTATTGGCCCGGCAGATGGGCGGCGACGCGCCGCTGCTGGCGCAGATCATCACGCTGCAGACCGCGCTGGCGGCGGTGACGATGCCGCTCTTCGTCGCGCTGGTCGCAACCGGCTAGGTCATCAGGCCGATCGAAAAAAGGGCATAAAGATTGTTTGCGGAATGCATGACCATTGCCAGCATGGTCGAGCCGCTGCGGTAACGAAAAAAGCCGAGCACAAGGCCTGAAACGAAAATCTCGAAGACCCCGAACCAGTCGTATTGGATGTGGCCCGCGGCCCATAACGCCGAGCTCAGGACAATAGCGCCTGCGGGCCGCAGAAAAGATACCGACCAGCCGCGAAACAGAAAGCCTCGGAACACAAATTCCTCAAAGATCGGGGCTCCAAGGCAGCCTGTCACCAAATAAAGAAAGAACTGCATGGGTGGACCACTGCTCGCGCCGCGGTATTCCGCGACAAGGCCGGCGTCCGTCTCGTGGAGCAAATTCTCGGTCAGGCCCAGCGCATTGAGAACAATGAACATGACGAGCAGAGCAAGAATGAGCTCGTTGCGCTCGGGCCATATCAGAGCGAGATATTCGGAGAACTGCTGCCGCGCGAGCCGGACGGCGAGCCATATGACCGCAAGCCCGCAAGGGAATCCGCCGAGCATAGCGGCTGACTGCCAGTATCCCTGGTCGAGCAGCTCCTCATATTGAACTGTTGGCGGCACGTGATGCACGACGATCAACAGCGCAAATGTCAGGAGCCCCCCGAAACTGAACGCCAGACAGGCTAGCAGTCCAAAACCCAATGTGCCGAAAAAGTACCAAGTGCGCGGCGCCTTCGGTGCGCAAACAGCGTCGCTCATGATGACCCCCGCCGGTTTCGATCGATCCTGGCGTGAATGGCCGAGCTAAGCAACGACAGGCTTCGGGATCTCTTAATTAACCGTTTCCGCTCGCGAGCCACATGGTCTGCACCACCGCCGCGAAATTGTTCAGCCCATGCAGCACGATCGTCACCAGCGTGGAATGGCTGCGATAGCGCAGATATCCGAACCACAGGCCGAGCGCGAAAACTTCGAGGAAGAAGTACCAGTTGTATTGCATGTGCAGTGCGGTCCAGACCAGCGATGACAGCACGATCGCGCCCGGCACGCCGAGGCCTGTTTCCGACCAGCCGCGATAGAGGAAGCCGCGGGCGAACAATTCCTCCGAGATCGGCGCGGCGACGCAGAAGGCGATCACGAGCAGCCAGACCGTGCCGTCCACTTGCGCCGTTTTCAGGACGTCCAGCATGAAGCCGGGCGTGACCTCGCGCCCCGTCACGCGCGACATCAGGTCCCAGCCCATGACGATCACGATCATGCCGACAATGCCGATCCAGACATAGGTCCAGGAGGTCCAGCGCAGCGCGAGATAGTCGACGAATCGCGTGCGCGTGTGCCGGACCGCCAGATAGACCGCGATCAGCACCGCCGGCAGGCCCATGATCACCGACAGCGAGAGCGTGAGCCCGCGGCTCGCAACCTGGATCAACGCGCTGCTGTCGATCGGGCCATCATGCAGCAGCAGGAAATAGCCCACCACGGCCACCTGCCCCGCGAACAACGCGACGAAGATCGCGATGCCCCACAGCGCGGTCAGCCAGAAGCCGAGCGTGCGCGGCGGACGGTCAGGATGACCGACGATGACGGGCTCATTGGCGGGAGTGAGTGAATCCATGACAGCGCTTTCAGGCGGGTTGATCACGGCAGCGCACGCTCCAGCAGCGTACGGATGTCGGCGGGCTTGAGATCGACCGCGCCGTACATGCTCAGATGGACCGAGGCGAGACGCGTCGCCCCAAACAGCTCGGCATGATCAGGCATGACCTCGTTCAGCGCGGCGCTGGCCGCGAGCAGCCCGAGCTTCTCCACCGCGAGCCGCGCCACGCGCTCGCTGTCGGGCCGGCGGAAAGCCTGCCCGATGAAGGCGACGGTCTCGGCGGCGCCGGGCAATCCCTTGGTCTCCGCAGCAAGCGACATGAGGATCGCAGAAGCGGCTTCAGCTTCCCGCGCGAGCGCCCGCAGCACGTCGAGGCACATCACATTGCCCGAGCCTTCCCAGATCGCGTTCACCGGCGACTCCCGGAAATGCCGCGCCAGAATGCCGTCCTCGACATAGCCATTGCCGCCGAGGCACTCCATGGCCTCGTACAAAAACGCAGGCGCGCTCTTACACACCCAATATTTGATGGCCGGCGTCAGCAGCCGCATATAGGCCGCCTCTTTCGTATCAAGGGGCGCACGATCGAAGGCGCGGCACAGCCGCATCACCAGCGCGACGCTTGCCTCGACATGCAGCGCCATGTCCGAAAGCACCGACTGCATCAGCGGCTGGTCGGCGAGATGCTTCTGGAACACGCTGCGATAGCGTGCGTGATGCAGCGCATGTGCGAGCCCCGAGCGCATCAGGCCGGCAGAGGAGATCGCGCAATCCTGCCGCGTCAGCTGCACCATCTGGATGATGGTTCTGATGCCCTTGCCCTCATCGCCGACACGTTCGGCATAGGCGCCGACGAACTCGACTTCGGACGACGCATTGGAGCGGTTGCCGAGCTTGTCCTTCAACCGCTGGAATTGGATCGCATTGACGGAGCCGTCGGGCGCGAAGCGTGGCATGAAGAAGCACGTCAAGCCTTCATCCGCCTGTGCCAGCACCAGGAAGGCATCACACATCGGTGCCGACATGAACCATTTGTGCCCGGTGATGCGGTAACCGTCGCTCGTGCGCTCGGCGCGCGTCATGTTCGAGCGCACGTCGGTGCCGCCCTGCTTCTCTGTCATGCCCATGCCGAGCGTCATGCCGCGCTTGCCCCACCACGGTGCGAAGCTCGGATCGTAGCTGCGGGTCGCGATCACCGGCATGGTCTTGCCCAGCAAGTCGGGCTGAGACGCGAGCGCGGCGACGGCGGCGCGCGTCATCGTGATCGGGCAGAGATGACCGCTCTCGACTTGCGAGGCGATATAGAACTTCGCCGCGCGCACCACCTCGGACGGTGGGCTGGCCGGCCGCCCGTCAGCCGCCCAGGTCGAGTTGTGCAGGCCGGCGTGCGCCGACTGCGCCATCATCTCGTGATAGGTCGGATGAAACTCGACGACGTCGCGGCGAAAGCCCTTGGAATCATAGGTCCGCAGCTTCGGCGTGTTCTCATTGGCGAGCCGGCCACGCTCGGCCATCGCAGCCGAGCCCCAATGACGTCCGAACTCCGACAGCTCCAGCTCGACGCCTGCACCGCCATTGGCCTTCACCGCCGCGACCAGCGGCTGGTCGGCCGTATACAGATCGACATCCTCGAACGGCGGCGACTGGTTGAAGACCTCGTGGGTCGCGAATGCAGGCTGGGTCATGGCCGTGTCCTAAAGGTAGATCATTTGTGGCGCGGCTGAATCGGAAAATCATAGGCAATCGCGCCCGCGCCCGGCAGCGAAAAGTGCCACCACTCCTTGGCATAGTTCACAAAGCCTTGCCGCGCCATGATGGCAACCAGCTCATTGCGCCAGCGGCGTTGCGCGGGCGTGATACCGTTGGCCGCGGTATGTGCCTTCACATCGGAACAGTCATAACCGGTGCCCATGTCGATGCTGCCTTCGGGCGCGCGCTGCGCCGCCGGCGCGATGCAGTCCGCATAGGCCTTGCTCGGATCGAAAACGGCCGAATTGTCGGCCGCGAGATCGACCAGCGTGACGTCGAGCGCGGCCCCGGTGGAGTGGCCGGAATGGCTGGCAATATAGCCAAGGCGGAACAAATCGGCCCTCGCCAGGGCCGGATTATACCTGCGCTCGGCCGCGGTCTCGACGCCGTTCTGCGCCCAGGCCATCATCTCGGCGACAGCGCGCGACGGCCGGTAACAATCGAGCATCTTCAGCGATAATTTGCGCGGCCGCAGCTCATCCTGGATCGCCTTGAGCCGCCGCGCGACCTCTGACATCACGATGCATTCGCCGGCTTCATAGCCCCGGAGCGGCCGCCCGACGAAATTGTTACTTCCGGCATAGCGGATGTCCTGGATGATGGTGGGATCGATATTGTGCAGATAGACAAAGTCGGCGGGCAGCGCGACGGCGGGAGCAGCGATGACGCCAGCGATCAGGAGCGCCGCCGCCGAACCGATCGGGCGGCGAACCGACCGAACGGGGGATAACTCGGAACCGCGGCATTCGCCCTTGCTCCCCGGGGAAACCGCCCCTATAGCTCTGGCTTTAATGACATCCTCATCGAAATCCACTTTCGTCCTCGGACACCGGCATTTGCTGGGAATCGAGGGCCTTTCCGCTGGCGACATCACCGGTCTCCTCGATCTCTCCGAGGAATATGTCGAGCTGAACCGGCAGGTCGACAAGAAGCGCACCGTGCTGCGCGGCCGCACCCAGGTCAACCTGTTCTTCGAGTCCTCGACGCGGACCCAATCCTCGTTCGAGATCGCGGGCAAGCGCCTCGGCGCCGACGTCATGAACATGTCGGTGTCGTCCTCGTCCATGCGCAAGGGCGAGACCCTGATGGACACCGCGGTCACCTTGAACGCGATGCATCCGGACATCCTGGTGGTGCGTCACCACGCTTCCGGCGCGGTGGAACTGCTGGCGCGCAAGGTTGACGGCTCCGTGATCAATGCCGGTGACGGCGCGCATGAGCATCCGACGCAGGCGCTCTTGGACGCGCTCACCATCCGCCGCAACAAGGGCCGCATCGAAGGTCTCGTCGTCGCGATCTGCGGCGACGTGCTGCATTCGCGCGTGGCGCGCTCGAACATCCTGTTGCTCAACACCATGGGCGCGCGGGTCCGTGTCGTGGCGCCCTCCACGCTGCTGCCGTCCGGCATCGAGCGGATGGGCGTCGAGGTCGCGCGCGACATGCGCGAGGGACTGAACGGTGCCGATATCGTGATGATGCTGCGGCTGCAGCGCGAGCGCATGAACGGCTCGTTCGTGCCGTCCTCGTCGGAATATTTCCAGTATTTCGGGCTGGACCAGCGCAAGCTCGCCTACGCCAAGCCCGACGCGCTGGTGATGCATCCCGGCCCCATGAACCGCGGCGTGGAGATCGACTCGATCGTCGCCGACGGCGCACAATCCTTGATCCGGGAACAGGTGGAAATGGGCGTGGCAGTGCGCATGGCGGTGCTGGAAGCGCTCGCCCGCAACCTGCCCAACGCGTGAAAAGCTCAATCGGACGAAACGCCATGCTGACCGAACGTCGCCCGATCCTGCTCGCCAACGCCCGCGTGATCGATCCGTCACGCGATTTCGATGGTCTCGGCGATGTGCTCATCGCCGACGGCGTGATCCGTGATCTCAAACGCGGCATCGGTGCCGCCGGCGTGCCCGAGGGCACCGATGTCGTGAACTGCGCTGGCAAGATCGTCGCGCCCGGCCTGATCGACATGTGCGCCTTCGTCGGCGAGCCCGGCTACGTGCACCGCGAAACCTTCGCCAGCGCCAGCCAGGCCGCGGCGACCGGCGGCATCACCACCATCATCTGCCAGCCCGGCACTGAGCCGGTGATCGACAATTCGGCAACCGTCGATTTCGTGCTGCGCCGTGCCCGCGACACCGCGATCGTCAACATCCAGCCGATGGCGGCGCTGACCAAGGGCCTGCGCGGCGAGGAAATGACCGAGATCGGCCTGTTGAAGGCGGCCGGCGCGGTGGCCTTTTCCAACGGCGAGTCCAGCGTCACCAACGCGCTGGTGATGCGGCGTGCGCTGGCCTATGCGCGCGATTTCGACGCGTTGATCGTGCATCACGCTGAGGACCCCGACCTGGTCGGCGAAGGCGTGATGAACGAGGGCGAATTCGCCTCGCGCCTTGGCCTCGCCGGCATTCCGGCAGCGGCGGAAGCGGTGATCCTGGAACGCGACATACGCCTGGTCGCGCTGACACGCGGCCGCTACCACGCGGGGTCCTTGAGTTCGAGCGACTCGCTCGACGTGCTCAAGCGGGCGCGCGATGCAGGGCTCGCCGTCAGCGCTTCGGTCTCGATCAACCATGTCACGTTGAACGAGAACGATATCGGCCCCTACCGCACGTTCCTCAAGCTATCGCCACCGCTGCGGACCGAAATGGACCGTCGGGCGTTGGTCGAGGCGCTGGCCTCCGGTCTGATCGACGTCATCATGTCCGACCACAATCCGCAGGACGTCGAGGTGAAGCGGCTGCCGTTCGCGGAAGCCGCAAGCGGCGCAATCGGGCTGGAGACCATGCTGCCGGCGGCCTTGCGTCTCGTGCACAATGGCGAGCTGACCTGGACGGCCCTGATCCGCGCGATGTCGACGCGTCCGGCCGAGTTGTTGGGCCTGCCCGGCGGAACCCTGCGCGCGGGCGCGCCGGCTGATATCGTGGTGATCGATCCGGACGTGCCCTGGGTGCTCGATCCGGCCGATCTGAAGTCCTTGTGCAAGAACACGCCGTTCGACGAGGCGCGGTTCACGGGACGCGCGGTGCGCACCATCGTCGGCGGCCGCACCGTGTACGAACACGTCTGACGCGGCGGGCGGGCAACGGAGTAACGTGTCATGGGACCTGAGGCCTTTCTCCCCATCGCCCTCGTCATCGGCTACCTCCTGGGCTCGATCCCGTTCGGGCTGGTCCTGACCAGGCTGGCCGGAACACAAGACCTGCGCACCATCGGCTCCGGCAATATCGGCGCCACCAACGTGCTGCGCACCGGGCGCAAGGGGCTTGCGGCGGCCACGCTGCTTGGCGATGCGCTGAAGGGCACCGCGGCGGTGGTGATCTCAGGCTATTTCGGCGGCCCCAGCGCGGCGATGGTAGCCGGCTTCGGCGCCTTCCTCGGCCATCTGTTCCCGGTTTGGCTGAAGTTTCGTGGCGGCAAGGGCGTTGCGGTCTATATCGGCATCCTGCTCGGCCTGTTCTGGCCCGGCGCGATCTTCTTCTGCCTGGTCTGGCTCGCCACCGCCTTTGCGTTCCGCTACTCGTCGCTGGCGGCGCTGGTCGCCAGCGTGCTGACACCGATCATGCTGTGGGCCTTTGGCCATGCGGCACTGGCTCTGCTGTTCACGCTTCTGACGCTGCTTCTGATCTACATGCATCGCGAGAACATCAAGCGGCTGCGGGCGGGCACCGAGAGCAAGATCGGCGCCAAAAAATAGCACCCGCATTCCTACGGGGAGCGCGCAACTTTCGGCCTTATTTGCCGCGGCAGCGCAGCAACACTTGCCGTCGTTCCTGCTTCAAGATCGCGCGAGACTCTGGTGGGAATCAGCAAGGCCTGCCATTCTGATTCCATGTGGTTACGCAAGAGCAATTCCGGCGGTTCATCGCAGGGTGATCCAATCCAGCAGGAGCCGGTGCCGCAGCAGGCGGCCCCCATTCGCTCCAGCGCCAGCGCACTCCTCTCGGCCGCGCAGATCTGGTCGACGGAGGACACGACGACAGCTGCGCCACAGGTGACAGAGCCTGCTGCCACCGTCAGCGCGCCGCCGCCGGTTGTGAAACCATCGCAGCCGGAGACGACTGTCGTCGCCGAGATGATTCTGGCGACGGGTGCAAAGCCTGCGCCTGCGGCGGAGCCAAAGCCTGCCGCGATTGAAACGCCTGCTGTGACCGAGGTGAAACCTGCGGCCGCGTCGCTGGCCGAGACCATCGCGACGCCGCCGCTCCCGCCGCCGCCGCGCGTCTGGCCGCCACGCAAGCTCTCGCTGGCGCTGCAGGGCGGCGGCACGTTGTCAGCCTTCGCCTGGGGCGTGCTGGAGCGCCTGTTGGAAGAGCCGGCCTGCGATTTCGACACGATCAGCGGCGCCAGCGCCGGTGCGATCAACGCTGCGCTGCTCGCCAGCGGCCTTGCCGAAGGCGGTCGCGAGGGCGCGCGCCAACTGCTCGCACAGTTCTGGAATCGCATGACCAGCGAAGCCTCGTTCCGCTCGGTCATGCTGCTCGGCGGCTTCTCGCCGGCCAGCGCCTCGGTCTCGTTCGGCCCGCATCTGCGTGCCGGACGTTTCAATCCGCTCGACCTCGATCCGCTGCGCGACCTGCTTGCAGGGTCCATCAATTTCGACGCGCTGCAGAGCGCAGCCGCACCGCGGCTCTTGATCGCAGCGACGCGGGTCCGCGACGGCAGCAACCAACTGTTCCGCAATGCCGACATCACCCCGGACGTGCTGCTGGCGTCGAGCTGTCCGCCCCAGGTCCACTGCGCCGTCGACATCGACGGTGATGCCTATTGGGACGGCGGCTACGGGGCCAATCCTCCGGTCGTGAGCGTGGCGCACGAATCCAGCGCCGCCGACCTGCTGGTGGTGCAGGTGACGCCGGCGCGCGACAACTACATCCCGGTGACGTCGGCCGCGATCGACCGGCGGCTCGACCAGATCACCGCCAATGCCGTGCTCAATGCCGAGCTTGCGGCGCTGGAATGGGCCCGCAATGACGGCCTGCATCCGCCGCGTGTTCATCGCCTCGCCGCGGAAGACGAGATCGAAGGTCTCGCCCAGCGCAGCACCGCCGATCTCGGGCGCAGCTTCATCGCCATGTTGCATCAGCGCGGCCGCGACGCCTGCGACCGCTGGCTGCACCAGGCGCCGAACGGCACCACGCTGGTCACCCAGGAGAAGCGCCCGGCGTTCCCGTCGACGGATGCCTTGACCGAGGTGTTGGCCTAACTCCAGGATTGGCGTAGCGCGCTCGTCGCGCGATCCCCCTTCCCCACGCGCGCCGGTTGTTCCATGCTGGAGCCAACCGGAGACGCAGGCGTGGATGCAGTCAGCACGATTACCGAAATCAGCGAGGCCGAGCGGCTCGACCGTCTTCGGCTGATCCGCTCCGACAATGTCGGCCCGCGCACCTTTCGCTCGCTGCTGCTTCATTTCGGCAGCGCGCGGGCTGCACTGGAGCGGCTGCCGGATCTGGCGCGCCGCGGCGGTGCTCGGGCGTCGGCGCGGATCTGCAGTGCTGATGACGCCAGGCGCGAGCTTGCGGCCAGCCGCAAGCTCGGCATCAGCCTGCTCGCACCCGGAGAGGCTGGCTACCCGCCACGGCTCGCGACGCTCGACGATGCGCCGCCTCTGCTCGGCATCCGCGGCGACATCGACAGCCTGATGCGGCCGCTGATTGGCATTGTCGGCTCGCGCAATGCCTCAGCCGCAGGACTGAAATTTGCCGGCCAGCTGGCGCGCGAGCTCAGTGACGCCGGCTTCGTCATCATTTCCGGGCTTGCGCGCGGCATCGACCAGGCGGCGCACCGCGCCAGCCTGGCGGGCGGCACCATCGCGGTGCTCGCCGGCGGTCACGACTGCATCTATCCGCCGGAGCATGAGGACCTGCTTGCAGCCATCGTCACCGGACATGGCGCGGCGATCTCCGAAATGCCTCTGGGTCATGAGCCGCGTGCGCGCGACTTCCCGCGCCGCAACCGGCTGATCTCCGGCTCTGCGCTGGGCGTCATCGTGGTCGAGGCGGCGCACCGCTCGGGCTCGCTGATCACCGCGCGGATGGCGGCCGAACAGGGCCGCGAGGTGTTCGCCGTGCCGGGCTCGCCGCTCGATCCGCGCGCGGCCGGCACCAATGACCTGATCAAGCAGGGTGCGACGCTGGTCACCGAAGCCGCCGACATCATCCGCGCGGTGGCGCCGATCATGGGCCGACCGCTGCAGCTGCCCTTGCGCGAAGACGAGGAGGAGCCGTTCGCGCCGGATCCGGAGAGCTATGACCGGGATCAGATCGTCGCCCTGCTGGGGCCAACACCGGTTTCGATCGACGACCTGATCCGGATCAGCGGGCTCGCGCCTGCCGTGCTGCGCACGGTGCTGCTCGAGCTTGAACTCGCCGGCCGGCTCGAACGTCATGGCGGCGGGCTGGTGTCACTAAGCTAGGATCGCCCCGCTCAGGCGGTGCTTTACTGCCCGTCGTTGCGCAGATCGAATCGCAGACGCGCGTCCTCGATCCGGTCGCGGTGCGCGATCGCCCATTCTCCGAGCGCCTTGACCGGACCCAATAAGCCTCGCCCGAGATCGGTGAGCTCGTAGTCGACGCGCGGCGGGATGGTCGGAAACACGGTCCGCGTCACCAGCCCGTCGCGCTCCAGGCCGCGCAAGGTCAATGTCAGCATCCGCTGCGAGATGCCGCCGACCAGCCGCTTGAGCTCATTGAAGCGCTTTGGCCCGTCACCCAGCATCATGATGACGAACACGCTCCATTTGTCGCCAACCCGCGCCAGGATCGGGGCGACGCCGCGGCAGTCATGGTGGTCCGGTGACGGTGAATCAGCAGGAACTTGGATGTTCGCAGGTTTCACGGATGTGCCCGGGTTTCAAAATTGTGCGTTCTTGTGCGGTTCGCGAGCAGTCACGCATATAGCGTCGGTTACAAACCTATACCGACCAACCTACACCAAGGTGACTGCAATGACAAAGCTCCTCCACATCGATTCCAGCGTACTCGGCCCCTATTCCGTCAGCCGGCAGGTATCGGCTGCGATCGCCGAACGGCTTCAGCAGGCGGTTCCCGGCCTTCAAACCACATACCGTGACCTCGCCACGGCGCCCCTGTCTCACCTGTCGGGTGCACATCTGGCAGCAGCTCAGGGCACGGCGCCCACTGACCCGGCCATCGCGCAAGACCTTGCGACGGGACAGGCCGTGCTCGAGGAATTCCTCGCCGCCGACATCGTCGTGATCGGCGCCCCCATGTACAATTTCTCGATCCCGAGCCAGCTCAAGGCCTGGATCGATCGCATCGCGGTCCGCGGCAAGACCTTCAGCTACGGCCCGAACGGCCCGGAGGGTCTCGCCGGCGGCAAGCGCGTCATCATCGCCGTGTCGCGCGGCGGCTATTACGGCGCGGATACGCCGATGGCGGCACTCGAGCACCTCGAGACCTATCTGCGCGCCGTGTTCGGCTTCATCGGGGTCAAGGATCTGGAGTTCATCGCCGCCGACGGCATCCAGGTCGGGCCCGAGCACCGCGAGAAAGCCGTCAAGAGCGCGCTTGAGGCTGCAGGCAGTCTGCAGGCGGCGTGAGCACCCTGGCTGCCGCTTCGCCGAGGCGGCAGCCAGTCCATTGCCGACGACAAATCAATTCGGTCAGTGCGTCAGTCCCAGATCAGAGGCGCTCCGAGCAATAACAGGCCGAGCGAGACCAAGAGACCGAAGGCGGAAAAAAGCAAAATCGAAAGCAGACTATCCCAATCGGATCGCGCGGCCGCCGCCTGGTTTGAGACCGCGGCGGATACGGGCATTGAAGCAGACACGCGAGCGGCCTTTGCCATAGCAACTCTCCGAAATATTCATGCGTCAAATATCCCAGCCTGCTCGGGGGTCGGTGCAATCGCGATAAAGGTTCAAGTGAGACGCAAATTCAGCAAAGGAAAGCTCAATGTGCACGCGGGCGTGCACACCGAGCGGAGCCTGCGGTAATTCCGATCAGCCGCGGTAGATCGGCGCGCCGGCCGGCGCGGCGCTCGCGCCGCCATCGACAAAGAGCTCCTGGCCCTGGATGTGCGCGGCTTCGTCGGAGGCGAGAAACAGCACGGTGTTGGCGACGTGCTCGGGCTCACCGATATGGCCGAGCGGTGTCGAGCGCGCGATCCGCGCTTCGAACGCCTTCTCGGCTTCGGGAGTGGCGATCGCCGCGCCCCAGATCGGTGTCCGGATCGCGCCGGGCGCGACCACATTGACCCTGATCCCGCGCGGTGAGAGCTCCGACACCAGCACCCGCGCGATCGCGCGCACGCCGGCCTTGCTCGCCGCATAGGCGGCATAGCCCGGATGGCCGAGCGCCGAAATCACCGAGCCGTTGAGAATGATCGAGGCGCCGTCGCTCAGATAAGGCAGCGCCGCCTGGACCGTGAAGAAGACGCCGGTGAGATTGGTCCTGATCACCTGCTCGAAGGTTTCAAGCTTGGTTCCACCAAGCGGAGTCTGACCGGGGATGCCGGCATTGGCGAACACGATATCGAGCCTGCCGAATTGAGCCGCCGCCGTGGCGATGGCCTCCTCGGTGGCAGCGATGTCGGTCGCATCGGCTACCAGGGCGAGCGCGCGAGAGCCAAGCTGCTTGGCAGCGGCCGCGAGCCGATCAGCATCGCGACCGGTGATCGCCACCCGCGCGCCTTCCTCGATAAATCGTCTGGCCGTGGCCAGCCCAAGTCCGCTGCTCCCGCCGGTAATCAACGCGGTCTTGTTCGCCAGTCTCATTCTCGGCTCCATCTGGTTGCATTATTAAACTGCTTGAGCCATCTAGGCCTTGCGGTTTAATAATGCAACCACAATATCGTGATGAGCGTCCGCTTGCTGGAACGGCAGCGAGCGCTTGGGTCTGGAGAAAGCGGCGTCATGGTCAAACGCACGAGCCTTGAGGGCAATGGCTGCCCGGTCGCCCGGTCGCTGGATGCGATTGGAGATTGGTGGTCGCTTCTCATCATCCGCGACGCCTTCGTCGGCCGTCGTCGCTTCGGCGAGTTCCAGCGCAGCCTGGGCCTGGCCAAGAACATCCTGACCATCCGGCTCCGTGCGCTGGTGGATCGCGGCATCCTGACCACCAAGCCGGCATCCGACGGCAGCGCCTATCGCGAATACGTGCTCACGCCGAAGGGCCGCGGGCTGTTTCCGATTCTCGTCGCTTTGAGGCAATGGAGCGAGGAATTTGACCAACGGCCGGAGGAGATCGCGACGATTCTGGTGGATCGCGAGACAGGACGGCCCGTGCAAAAGCTTGCGCTTTGCGCGCAGGACGGACGATTGCTCGATCCTGCCGACACCACGTTGCGGCCCCGCACCGGCTGAAGGACACCCCAACCGTCAGGACGGCTTGCGGCCATTGCGCAGCCGCGCGTGCTCCTCAGCCTCGAGATGGGCCATGCGTAAGAGGTAATCGAGCATGCCGAGCTGATGGCGGCGAGCCATGCGCGCCAGGCTCGCCGTCGTCGTCGCAATGAATGCGACTGCCTCGTCCACGCCTATCTCGTCCGAGTCGTCATAAGATGAGGAGCGCCGTCCGGCCCCCGGGGATGACGACTTTCGCTTTCGCGCTGGCTTTGTCAAAAAATTGATCCAAATTCGAGTATCTAGCAAAAATACTCTTCAAAAGAGTGCAACTCCAGGGCGGTTCTCTGCAACCCTCTTTATACGTCGTGGGCGTTCTCGCCTCCACTTTCAACATCGTTCGATTTGACAGGAACCGTCTCACCACCCATGTTCGGGTCAACGAGGCCTTTGGCGAATCCGCGAAATTGGCTTCAATCTTTCCCGTAAGCCACTGGAACTACATGAATATCGTCATTGTGGAGTCGCCGGCGAAAGCCAAGACGATCAATAAATATTTGGGCTCCTCCTATGAGGTTCTAGCCTCGTTTGGCCATGTTCGCGACCTCCCGGCGAAAAATGGATCGGTCGATCCGGACCATAATTTCCGAATGATCTGGGAGGTGGATCCCAAGGCCGCCGGCCGGCTCAACGAGATTGCCAAGTCGCTGAAGGGGGCGGACCGGCTGATCCTGGCCACCGACCCTGATCGCGAGGGCGAGGCGATCTCCTGGCACGTCCTGGAGGTGCTGAAGGAAAAGCGCGCGCTCAAGGATCAGAAGATCGAGCGTGTGGTCTTCAACGCCATCACCAAGCAGGCGGTCTCGGAGGCGATGAAGCATCCGCGCCAGATCGACGGCGCACTGGTCGACGCCTATATGGCGCGCCGCGCGCTGGACTATCTGGTCGGCTTCACTTTGTCGCCGGTGTTGTGGCGCAAGCTGCCGGGCGCCCGCTCGGCGGGTCGCGTCCAGTCGGTCGCGTTGCGGCTGGTCTGTGACCGCGAGCTCGAGATCGAGAAATTCGTTCCCCGTGAATATTGGTCGCTGATCGCGACGCTGGCCACGCCCCGCGGCGACAGCTTCGAGGCGCGCCTGGTCGGCGCCGATGGCAAGAAGATCCAGCGGCTCGACATCGGCACCGGCGCGGAAGCCGAAGACTTCAAGAAAGCGCTGCAGGCCGCAAGCTTCACGGTCACGACCGTCGATGCCAAGCCGGCGCGCCGCAATCCGCAGGCCCCCTTCACCACCTCGACCCTGCAGCAGGAGGCGAGCCGCAAGCTCGGCTTCGCGCCGGCGCACACCATGCGCATCGCCCAGCGGCTCTATGAGGGCATCGATATCGGCGGCGAGACCACCGGTCTCATTACTTATATGCGAACCGACGGCGTGCAGATCGCGCCCGAGGCGATCACGCAGGCCCGCAAGGTGATCGGCGAGATCTATGGCAACGCCTATGTGCCGGACAGCCCGCGCCAGTACCAGACCAAGGCCAAGAACGCGCAGGAAGCGCACGAAGCCATCCGCCCGACCGATCTGTCGCGGCGGCCGGCCGAGCTGCGCCGCCGGCTCGATGACGACCAGGCCAAGCTCTATGAGCTGATCTGGACCCGTACCATCGCCAGCCAAATGGAATCGGCCGAGCTCGAACGCACCACGATCGACATCACGGCCAAGGCCGGCTCCCGCACGCTGGAGCTGCGCGCCACCGGCCAGGTGGTCAAGTTCGACGGCTTCCTTGCGCTGTACCAGGAAGGCCGCGACGACGAGGAGGATGAGGATAGCCGCCGCCTGCCCCACATGAGTCAGGGCGAGCCGCTGAAGCGGCAGGATCTGTCCGTGACCCAGCATTTCACCGAGCCGCCGCCGCGGTTCTCGGAAGCCTCTCTGGTCAAGCGGATGGAGGAGCTCGGCATCGGCCGGCCCTCGACCTACGCCTCGATTCTGCAGGTGTTGAAGGACCGCGGCTATGTGAAGCTGGAGAAGAAGCGTCTACACGGCGAGGACAAGGGCCGCGTCGTCGTCGCCTTCCTGGAGAACTTCTTCCGCCGCTATGTCGAATACGACTTCACCGCCGATCTCGAGGAGCAGCTCGACCGCATATCCAACAACGAGATCTCCTGGCAGCAGGTGCTGAAGGATTTCTGGCGCGACTTCATCGGCGCGGTCGACGACATCAAGGACCTGCGCGTCGCGCAGGTGCTGGATGTGCTCGACGAGATGTTGGGCCCGCACATCTATCCGCCGCGCGCCGATGGCGGCGACGTCAGGCAATGTCCGACCTGCGGCACTGGACGGCTGAACCTGAAGGCCGGCAAGTTCGGCGCCTTTGTCGGCTGCTCGAACTATCCGGAATGCCGTTACACGCGGCCGCTGGCGGCCGACAGCGAGGCCGCCGCCGATCGCGTGCTGGGACAGGACCCGGAGTCCGGGCTCGACGTCACCATCAAGGCCGGCCGCTTCGGCCCCTATATCCAGCTCGGCGAGCAGAAGGATTATGCCGAGGGCGAGAAGCCCAAGCGCGCCGGCATTCCGAAGGGCACCCAGCCCTCGGACGTCGACCTCGAGCTGGCGTTGAAATTGCTGTCGCTGCCGCGGGAGATCGGAAGGCACCCGGAAACGGGCCTGCCGATCACGGCCGGCATCGGCCGCTTCGGGCCGTTCGTGCGCCATGACAAGACCTATGCGAGCCTGGAAGCCGGCGACGAAGTGTTCGACGTCGGCCTCAACCGCGCCGTGACGCTGATCGCCGAGAAGGTCGCCAAGGGCCCGAGCAAGCGCTTCGGCGCTGATCCCGGCAAGGCGCTGGGCGACCATCCCTCGCTTGGTGCGGTCGCGGTGAAGAGCGGACGTTACGGCGCCTATGTCACTGCGGGCGGCGTCAACGCCACGATTCCCAGCGACAAGGACAAGGATACGATCACGCTGCCGGAAGCGATTGCGCTCCTGGATGAGCGCGCCGCGAAGGGCGGCGGCAAGGCGAAAAAGGCCAAGGCGGCAAAGCCTGCCAAGGCAGCCGGCAAGGCCGGCGCCAAGACCAAAACCAAGGCTAAGGTTGAGACCAAGGCTGAGGCCGAAGCCGAGGGGGATGACGGCGACACGCCGAAGCCCGCCAAGAAAGCTGCGGTCAAGAAGGCTGCAGCCAAGCCGAAATCAGACTCCACCAGCAAGGCGCGTGCGCCGGTCGGAAAGGCCGCCAAGACCTCGGCGAAACCGTCCTCCGCTCCGAAAGCGCCTGCGAAGAAGTGCGCCGGCAAGGCCCGCGGATGAGAAAATGACCCAAAAGCGCGACATCGGCTTCCCAGCGCGGGAGGCCATCGTCGCCTTCATCCGCGCCAACCCGGGCAAGGTTGGCACTAAGGAAATTGCGCGCGAATTCGGCCTTAAGAACGCCGATCGCGCCGAGCTGAAGCGGATTCTCCGCGACCTCGTCGACGAGGGTGCCGTCAAGAAGAGCGGCCGCCGCAAGATCACTGAGACCGCCGCCCTGCCCGCGACGCTCATCGCCGATATCACCGGCCGCGACAGCGACGGCGAACTGATCGCAACACCGGCCGAGTGGGACGAGGCCGAACAGTCCGAACCGCCGCGCATCCGTATCCATACCCCGCGCCATGCCCGCCCCGGTGCGACCGCCGGCGTCGGTGATCGCGCCTTGGTGCGGGTCGACCCGATCGAGAGCGCCGACGGGGTGGCCTATCGCGGCCGCGTCATCAAGGTGCTCGACCATGCGAAGCACCGCGTGCTCGGCATCTTCCGCGCGCAGCCCGGTGGCGGCGGACGGCTGATCCCGGTGGACAAGAAGCAGGCTGGCCGCGAGCTCAGCATTGCGCCCGCCGACAGCCGCGAGGCCAAGGACGGCGATCTCGTCAGCGTCGACCTGCTCCGCGGACGCGGCTTCGGCCTGCCCGCCGGCCGCGTCAAGGAACGCTACGGCTCGATCGCGAGCGAAAAGGCGATCAGCCTGATCGCAATCCATGCGCACGAGATCCCGCTCGATTTCTCATCCGCAGCCCTGCAGGAGGCGGAAGAAGCGGAGCCCGCGACGTTAAGGGGACGCGAGGACTGGCGCGAGCTGCCGCTCGTCACCATCGATCCGCCCGATGCCAAGGATCATGACGACGCTGTTCATGCCGAGCCTGATCCCGCTCCCGACAACAAGGGCGGCTACATCGTCCATGTCGCGATCGCCGACGTTGCCTACTATGTGCGGCCCGGCTCGCCGCTCGATCGCGATGCGCTTCGGCGCGGCAATTCGGTGTATTTCCCGGATCGCGTCGTGCCGATGCTGCCCGAGCGGATCTCCAACAATCTCTGCTCGCTGGTGCCGGGTGAGCCGCGAGGGGCGCTGGCGGTGCGGATCGTGCTCGGCGCCGACGGGCGCAAGCGCTCGCACTCCTTTCATCGCGTCCTCATGCGCTCGGCGGCGAAGCTCGCTTATGCGCAGGCGCAGGCGGCGGTCGACGGCAAGCCTGACGACATCACCGGCCCCTTGCTCGAGCCTATTCTGAAGCCGCTTTATGCCGCCTATGAGGTCGCCAAGCGCGGCCGCGATGCGCGCGATCCGCTCGACCTCGATCTCCCCGAGCGCAAGATCCTGTTGAAGGCGGACGGCACCGTCGACCGCGTTGTCGTGCCTGAACGGCTGGATGCGCATCGGCTGATCGAGGAGTTCATGATCCTCGCCAATGTCGCAGCCGCGGAGATGCTGGAGAAGAAGGCGCTGCCGCTGATCTACCGCGTGCACGATGAGCCCACGGTGGAGAAGGTCCACGCGCTGCAGGAATTCCTGAAGACGCTCGACGTGCCGTTCGCCAAGTCCGGCGCGCTGCGGCCCTCGCTGTTCAACCGTGTCCTGACCTTGGTCGCCGGCCAGGACTATGAGCAGCTGGTCAATGAGGTCGTGCTGCGGTCGCAGGCGCAAGCCGAATATTCGGCGGAGAATTATGGGCATTTCGGCCTCAATCTGCGCCGCTACGCGCATTTCACCTCGCCGATCCGCCGCTACGCCGACCTAGTCGTCCACCGCGGCCTGATCCGGGCGCTGGCCCTGGGCGACGGCGCCCTGTCCGACAGCGAAACGGCGGACAATCTGGCCGAAATCGCCGCGCAGATTTCGGTGACCGAGCGCCGCGCCATGAAGGCCGAGCGCGAGACGGCCGATCGCCTGATCGCCCATCATCTGGCCGACCGGATCGGCGCGACCTTCCAGGGGCGCATCTCTGGCGTCACCCGCGCCGGTCTCTTCATCAAGCTCGACGATACCGGCGCCGACGGCCTGGTGCCGATCCGCACGCTCGGCACGGAATATTACGACTACGACGAAACCCGTCATGCGTTGATCGGCCAACGCAGTGGTGCCATGCACCGGCTCGGTGACGTCGTCGACGTGCGTCTGGTAGAAGCTCAGCCTGTGGCGGGCGCCTTGCGCTTCGAGCTGTTGACCGAAGCCGATGTGCTGGTCCCGCGCCAACGGCGGCGCGACACTCCCCATGCGCGCGAAAGCGTCAGGGGCAAGCCGAAGCCCAAAGCGAAAAAGACCAAGGACAAAGCGTCGAAGCGTGCGAAGGCCGCCCGCAACAAACGCGGTGAGAAAAGCGCGAACCTGACGACCAAACGCAAGTCCGGCACATCGAAGAAAGGCAAGTCATGGACGCCATGAGCACGACGCCGACCAGCGGGCGCCCGCAGAATTCAGCGGCGACAACCTGGACCCGCGAAGCGGGTCTCGCCGAGAAGCGCGACCTCTGGAGCGCGATGAAGCGCGGCTGTCGCGGCCGCTGCCCGCGCTGCGGCGAAGGCAAGCTGTTTCGCGCGTTCCTGAAGGTCGCCGACGCTTGCGACAAATGCGGCCAGGATTTCTCGGGCCACCGGGCGGACGACTTGCCCGCCTATCTCGTGATCGTGATCGTCGGCCATATCGTGGTGCCGCTCGCACTCTATATCGAGACCAATTATTCGCCGCCGGTCGCGCTGCAGCTTTCGATCTATCTGCCGCTGACGCTGTTCGCTTCGCTGGCGCTGCTCCAGCCGGTCAAGGGCGCGGTCGTGGGCCTGCAATGGGCCTTGCACATGCATGGCTTCGACGACAATCCCGCCGAAGGCATTCCGCCGGTATGATCAAGAAAAAAAGACTGAAGGGGATGAAATGACGGAGGGGGCAGAGGCCGCAGCTTCGGCGAAGCCGGAGCAGAAGGAAGCGGATCACCATCCCTATACCAAGCCGAGGGATGCGGCGACCCTGATCCTGATCGATCGCGGCGGCACTGTGCCGAAGGTCCTGGTCGGCAAGCGCCACGACAAGGTCGTGTTCATGCCCGGCAAGTTCGTCTTTCCCGGGGGCCGGGTCGAGAAGACCGACCATCGGATCCCTGTGGCCGCACCGATGCCCGAGGCGCTCGAGGCCAACCTGTTCAAAGGTCGGCCACAGACATCAGCCTCGCGCGCCAAATCACTGGCGATCGCTGCGATCCGCGAAGCCTGTGAGGAAACCGGGCTGTGTCTTGGGCGCAAGGTCGAAGGTCAGGTCTCCGAGCTCGATGGCCGGCTTCAAGGACCTTGGTCGCCGTTCAGCGCAGCCGGCCTGTTGCCCGATCCGTCCAGCCTGTTCCTGATCGCACGCGCTATCACCCCGCCCGGCCGCATCAAGCGTTTTGACACCCGTTTCTTCACGGCCGATGCGTCGGCGATCACGCATCGTGTCGACGGCGTGGTGCATCCGGACGCCGAACTGGTCGAGCTGGTGTGGGTCGAACTCGGTTCAAAACCGCTCGCGGATCTGCACCCGATGACCAAGAATGTGCTGAACGAGCTAGAGAAGCGGCTCGCGACCGGTCCGCTACAGCATGACGCGCCGGTGCCGTTCTTCCATTTCTATGGCGGCAGGATGCATCGGGACGTGCTGGCCTGATCAGCCATCGGCGTCGTCATCATCGGGTTCGGTGCCGACATAGTCCTTGGCTGGAATTTTGAGCGCGATCGCGAGCTGTTGCGCCAACGCGTTGGCCTCTTCGCGGGACGCGAAGCTCCGCAGATTCAGCGGCTCGACGCCTTTGCCGCCACACAGATTGACCTCATACATGGTCGCGTTGACATCGCCGTCATCGGTGATGCTGATCAGGTTGTAGTTCGACAGCCGGCGCGCACGCCTGACATGCAACGGCCCAAAAGCCTTGGTGATGACGACTTCGCCGGCGCCGGGGCACGCGGTGACGAAGCCGCGAAAGGTCGCAACAAGGAGGCCCGGAATGATGACGGCGACCCCAAGAGCGGCAAAGACGGCGATTCCCGCCCACTCGTCTCTGGCATCGCCAGGGCTTGCCAGCACCTCGCTAAGACCAAGCGCCACGTTCCACAGCAGATAAGCGCCGGCCGCAATCAGCGGCAACGCCAGTAGCCGGCCCAGCAAAGGGATCGGTAATCTTACGCGAATAATGTCACCCGTCGCTGCACCTGCCATGAAGCCCTCCTTGAAATCAGGCAGTTTGTCGTCCGGATCTCAGGATCGGTTCGACATGGACGTCGTGTTTCGAGGGGGGCGCTTGGAGAGGGAGCCGATCGACCGGCGCGAACTCACGGAGGGCTGGCGAAGGCTGAATACTCCACTAGGATGGACTTGCCATCCGGAGTCCGCTTCCATGACGCGAATCCTCTTGCCGCTGCTGGCCTCTGCCGCGCTGTGCACCACCGTTGCATCGCAGGCGAGCGCCGAGCTCGATGTCGCCGGCCTCAAATCCACGATCGAAGCCTCGGTCGAGCGCGACTACCCGTCGCTCGACGCCCTCTACAAGGACATCCACGCCCATCCCGAGCTCGCCTTCCAGGAGGTGAAGACAGCCGCGAAGCTCGCGGCCGAGATGCGCGCGATCGGCTTCGATGTCACCGAGAATGTCGGCAAGACGGGCCTCGTCGCGCTCTACAGGAATGGCGACGGGCCGACCATCATGGTGCGCACCGAGCTCGACGCGCTGCCGATGGAGGAGAAGACCGGGCTCCCCTATGCCAGCCATGACAAGACCATCTGGGGCGGACGGGAAACCTTTGTCGCGCATAGCTGCGGCCACGATATTCACATGGCGAGTTGGACCGGCGCAGCAAAGACGCTGGTTGCGCTGAAGGACAGATGGCACGGCACCTTGATGTTCATTGCCCAGCCTGCCGAGGAGATCGTATCGGGCGCAAAGGCGATGATCGCGGACGGGCTGTTCACGCGTTTCCCGAAACCGGATTTCGGCTTCGCCCTGCATGACGGCCCGGGTGCTTTCGGCAGCATTTCCTATCGCGTCGGCATCGGCTCCTCGAACTCCGACAGCCTGTTTGTGAAATTCCACGGCCGCGGCGGGCATGGCGCGACGCCGCAGGCGACGATCGATCCGGTCATGATGGCGGCCCGCTTCGTCGTCGACGTGCAGAGCGTGATCAGCCGTGAGAAGGACCCGACCGAATTCGGCGTCGTCAGCATCGGCGCTGTCCATGGCGGCACCGCCGAGAACATCATTCCTGATGACGTCACCCTGCTCGGCACCATCAGGACCTTCAAGCCGGAGGTGCGCGCCAAGATGCTGGCCGGCATCGAGCGGACCGCAAAGGCGGTCGCGGCGATGTCCGATGCGCCTGCGCCCGATATCAAGATCACCGAAGGTGCGAAGGCCGTCATCAACGACGCGGGCGTGGTCGCCACCGCCGAGAAGGTGCTGAAGGTGGCCTTTGGCGACAAGTTCAGAACCTCACCGCCGGGCACGCCCAGTGAGGACTATTCGGAATTCGTCAACGCCGGCGTGCCGTCGATGTTCTTCAATATCGGCGTCTATGAGCCGGAGCGTGTCGCCTCGGCACGCGACGGCACCGGTCCGGTGCTGCCCTCGAATCATTCGCCGCTGTTCGCTCCGGTGCCGAAGCCGACCATCGAGACCGGCGTCACCGCGATGACGCTGGCCGTGCTGTCCGCATTCGACGAGCACGCGCGCGGCAAGTGAGTCCCTGCGTCCGGAGCTGCGGCCAGCACCACGCCATGGTCAGTCCTGAATGACCGCGGTGGCTTCGATCTCGACTCGCGCCGTCGCCGGCGTGAGACCGGCAACCATCACCAACGTGCTCGCCGGCCTGATGGCCGCGAAAGCTTCGCCATGCGCCCGCGCGACGGCGTCGATGTCGGCTCGGTCGGTGATGTAGACCACCGTGCGCACCACGTGGTGCAGGCCGCTCCCAGCCTGCGTCAGCGCGTCCGCGACAATGGCGAGCGCCCCGGCGGCCTGATGATAGGCATCCCGCTCGAGATCTGCCCCGCGTGCCGTCGTTCCCGAAACGAAAACCTGGTCGCCGACGCGAACCGCGCGGGCATAACCGAAAATGGCCTCGAACGGATAGCCTGACGAAATCGTGAGCTTGTCGGACATTTCAATTCCCACTGACGCGTGCGCCGACGAACAACTTCCTTCGCCGGGCGATCAAATTGCAAAATTCTTACCCGGCCTGGCGATTGGCTGATGTCGGCGCAATTCCCATCTATTTGCGGCAGCAACCACGCGGATGACAGCCATGGCCCCAAGTCGATCGGCCCAACGTCAACTCAAGCTCGGCGCTTTCATGCGCCCGGTCTCGATCCACACCGCCGCCTGGCGCTATCCTGGAGCCTGGCCGGACGCCAATTTCAACTTTCAGCACCTCAAGGACCTGATCCGCAAGCTCGAGGCCGGCAAGTTCGACGCCTTCTTCATGGCCGATCACCTGGCCGTCCTGAACATGCCGATCAATGCGCTCAAGCGGAGCCACACCGTGACCTCGTTCGAGCCGTTCACGCTGCTCTCGGCGTTGTCGGCCGTGACCGAGAATATCGGGCTGATTGCGACCGGCTCGACCACGTTCGACGAGCCCTACCATGTCGCCCGCCGCTTCGCCTCGCTCGACCACATCTCCGGCGGCCGCGCCGGGTGGAATATCGTCACCACCTCCAATCCGGACGCCGCGCTGAACTTCGGTCTCGACGATCACATGGAGCACGCCGAGCGCTACAAGCGCGCGCGTGAGTTCTACGACGTCGTGACCGGGCTGTGGGACTCCTTTGCCGACGACGCCTTCGTGCGCGATGTCGAAAGCGGCCTGTTCTTCGATCCCGAGAAGATGCATGTGCTCGACCACAAGGGCAAATATCTGAAGGTCCGCGGTCCCCTCAACATCGCCCGTCCCGTCCAAGGCTGGCCGGTGATCGTGCAGGCCGGCGCATCCGAGGACGGCAAGCAGCTTGCGGCCGAAACCGCCGAGGCGGTGTTCACCGGTGGCGGCAGCCTGGCCGACGGCCAGAAACTCTATGCCGATATCAAGGGGCGGATGGAGAAGGTCGGCCGCGATCCGGAGCACCTGAAGATCCTGCCCGGCGCTTTCGTCGTGATCGGCGACAGCGTGGAGGAAGCCAAGGAGAAACGCGCGCTGCTCGACAGCAGGGTCCATTACGACAGCGCGATTGCCTCGCTCTCGGTGATTCTCGGCACCGATGCCTCCGGCTTCGATCCGGACGGACCGTTACCGCCGATTCCGGAGACCAATGCCTCCAAGAGCGGCCGCCAACGTCTCGTCGACGTGGCCGCGCGCGACAACCTCACGGTGCGGCAATTGGCCCAGCGCGTCGGCGGCTATGGCGGGCTGTCCTTCGTCGGCACGCCCAAGACCATCGCCGACCAGATGGAGGAATGGCTGACGAGCCGCGGCAGCGACGGCTTCAACATCATGTTCCCGTATCTGCCCCAGGGCCTGACCGATTTCGTGGACAAGGTGGTGCCGGAACTGCAGCGCCGGGGGATTTTCCGCAAAGAGTATGAGGGACGGACTTTGCGGGAGAATCTCGGCCTGCCACGGCCCAAAAACCGATTTTTCGCGGGCTGAGGGGTAAGATTCTGACGCCCCAACCTTGACTTTGGGGCTTGGGCGGGTAGGTTGCGCGCCAACTGCGCCCCCTCTTTGGCCGGCGCCCTCTCCCATCGATCCAAAGGTTTTCACGATATGGCCAAAGCGGTCACCATTAAGGTCAAGCTCGTGTCCTCGGCCGACACCGGTTTCTACTATGTTGCCAAGAAGAACTCGCGCACGATGACCGAGAAGATGGTCAAGAAGAAGTACGACCCGGTCGCGCGCAAGCACGTCGAATTCCGCGAAGCCAAGATCAAGTAAGAAGATCGCGTCAAACGCGGGACTGCTATCGACTTTCGCGGGGCCCTTTGGGCCCCGTTTTTATTTGTCGAGCGAGCGCTCGCCCGCTGCTCATTGTTTGAGCGTGCGCTTTCCGGTAAAGCCGTGTCCACTTGACCGGATCATGCGGACCGGGCCTGAGGTTCGAATGGCCGGACATCTGGACCAGGGCAATGTCGGTGGTTACTCGGTCGCCTATGGGCGCGACGACGCTTATTTCCCGGTCTACATGACGGCCGCGCTGGCGGCGATCTTCATCGTCGCGGCATGGATGACCGCCGCCACCTGGTGGCTGCTCCTGGCGGCAGGCGCGATCGCCTTCACCTACTACAACATTCCGCTGCTGGAGACCGGGCGGCCCACGATCGGGGCCAACCAGTATGGCATCTTCATCCAGGCCTTCGGCCTGATCCGCTGGCGCGCGATCGAGCGCATCGACCTCATCGAAATCGCCGAGCGCGCCACGACCGTGCACGAGCTGCAGATCGTGCTGAACGCACCGCTTCGCAGCGCGCTGGTGGTCGATTGGCGCAAGCAGCCCACCTATCGGCTGGCGATGCGGCTACCCTGGCGCATGAACCATCACAACATGGTGCGGGTGAACGTCGAGCCGTTCGACCAGCCGCCGGACGAGATCCATCGCACCTTCCTGCGGATGTGGCGATTTTATCGGAGCTGACGGCCCGGGTTCGAAAGTTAGGTGCGTGCGACGAGCCCCGCATAGGCGCTCGGCCGCAGGCCGTAGGTCCAGGCCACCGCTTCGCGGGCCGTGCGCATGGTTGCCGGCACCTGGAGGAAGAAGTGCCGATGCGTGCCGTCGACCTCGGGCGTCGCATTGACGACCTCGACCGCGGCCCACGCATCGGTCCCTGGCCAGATCCGTCGCCAGAGCACGCCGGTCTCGTCCTCGGCGATCCGCGCGGCGCCGCCGAGCGCGATGTAGCGGCGCGGCGTCATGATCTCGATCATGCAGCGCCGCCGCTGCACGTTGGTTTCCTCGTCGATCGCGGCCAGCGTGATGCGCTCCGGCTGCATGATGATCCAAGTGGGGACCTCGACACCCTTCCACGCCCAAACCGACCAGCCGTCCGGATAGCGCAGCGCCGGCCCCGCGGCATCATGCAGACGATCCTGCCCGTCACCCCTGAGCAGCGCCGGCCGCTCCGCGAGCCAGCAGGTCTGTCGGTGCGGCTGCAGCCAGCCCGCATTCGCAGCCACCTGCAACAGCCCGCTCAATGCTGCGGTCTCGTCCCTCAGTCCGAGAACGTTGCGGGCATATTCGCAAGGGCCGAGCCAGGTGAGGTCTTGCTGGCCGATCGCGCTCGCCTCTCGCCAGCTAAACAGTGCGCGAAGGGCGAGCGTCAACGACACCGGCTCGGAACGGCGGAACTGATCAAGCAACGAGACGCTCTCCGTTGTCGTCTCTTGCATGACGGCATCGACCGCCGACGCTACCAGAGGGTCGACCGGGTTCACCTGTCGCTCGATCCAGGCATGGAGTCCGCGTCCGATCCGCGACCGGATCTGCGCCAGCGTCTGCCGCCGAAGCTGGCCCACGATGAACGAGCCGACGTGAGGACCATCGGCGCGCGACGGTCGCCGCGCCTCCCGGAGCAAGGTGACTGGGCCGTCGCACCAGATAAGGTGCGCCGGCGGCTCAAGGCCGACGGCGCGATAGGCAAGCCGAACGCCCTCCTCCGCAGCGTCGCGATCCGCGGCCTCCGTCGAGCGCCGGATCGCGGTCCAGCGCGCCCGGTAGCGGCCGAGCATCGCCGTCTGGTCGGCGCTCAGCGTCTCAATCGGCGAGGACGCGCGCATCCCGCGGCCCAAGCTCGCGCTGCCGCCGAATCCGATAGGTGCCCCGCGGCAGCGTCAGCGGCGCGTGCTCGTCGTGCGTGACCCGCGCATAGGCGGAAGCGATCCTAACATGGCCGAGATAGAGCCCGGCCGGAATGTCTCGCGCAAGCTTCTCGTCGCGAAACATCATCACGCGCTCGCGGATGGCATGACAATGGCCGGTGGCCTCACCTTCGAGCAGGACCAATGCCGCGCCCTCGGCATTTTGCGCGATCGTTCCCGACGGTACCACGTCGGGCACACGTTCGAGCAGCAGATCTCCTTGTGCGAATATCTCGGTCATCACGCCATCTCCCTCTGTCCGGTCACCCGCATTGCGGCGCCAGTGCCTGGATAGCTTCCACCCTTCTCGATCTTTTGGGGCGGGCGACGGCCGACCAGCCGCCGCCCGCCATCCTGGTTGTCGGCGCAGGTTGCCTTGCCGAACTATTGCACCACCTCCCCGTGCAGTGCGAGGTCGAGTCCCTCACGTTCGGTGTCCTGGGACACCCTGAGGCCGACCAGGATCTTGAGCGCAAACAGGATAATCAGGCTCATCACGGCGTCGTAGACGAACACCGTGGCGACGCCGATGCACTGATTGAAGAACTGTCCGATATTGCCTTCGAGCGCGCCCGCCGTGCCGCCATACTGCTCGACCGCAAACACGCCGGTGAGCAGCGCCCCGACGATGCCGCCGACCGCGTGCACGCCGAAACAGTCCAGCGCGTCGTCATAGCTGAACATGTGCTTCAACCCGGTGCAGCCCCAGTAGCAGACCACGCCCGCGGCAACGCCGATCGCGAAGGCGCCCACCGGACCGACGAAGCCGGAGGCCGGCGTGATGGCGACGAGCCCCGCCACCGCACCCGAGCAGATGCCGACCACCGTCGGCTTGCCCTTCAGCGACCATTCAACCAGCATCCAGGTGAAGCCGGCCACGGCAGTCGCAATCTGCGTGACCAGCATGGCCATGCCGGCCTGCATCCCCGCGGTGACCGCGGAGCCGGCGTTGAAGCCGAACCAGCCGACCCACAGCAGCGAGGCGCCGATGAAGGTCAGCACCATATTGTGCGCCGGCCCGGTGTCGCTGCGCTTGCCGAGCATGATCGCGCACATCAGCCCGGCCACACCGGCGTTGATGTGCACGACGGTGCCGCCGGCGAAATCGAGCACCTTCACCCAGGCCGCGTCGTTGCCGGATGAGAAGATGCCGTCTGGCCCCCAGACCCAATGCGCGATCGGCGCGTAGACCAGGATCGCCCACAGGCCGATGAACCACAACATCGCCGAGAACTTCATGCGCTCGGCGAAGGCGCCGGCGATCAGCGCAGGCGTAATGATCGCGAACGTCATCTGGAAGCAGATGTACACGCTCTCCGGAATCGTCGCGGCGAGCGGATTGGGATTGCCGATGCCTCCCTTGCCGATGTCGCTCAGGATGTCCTTCAGGAACATCCGGTCCAGCCCCCCGACGAAGGGCGAGCCGGCGCGGAACGCCATGCTGTAGGTCAGCGCCGCGAAGATGATCGTCACCAGGCAGGTGACGGCGAAGCTGGTCATCACGGTGTCGCCGACGTTCTTCTTCCGCACCATGCCGCCATAGAACAGCCCGAGGCCGGGCACCGTCATCATCAGTACCAGCGCGACCGACGTCAGCATCCAGGCGGTGTCGCCCGAATTTGGCGTGCACTTCTCGAGAATCTTGCCACCGCAAGCCGGCGGACCGGCGTCCTCGGCCCATGCGACGCCCGTGAACAGCAACCCGAACACTACGATCGCGATGACGATTGCCAGCAGCGGCACGCGCCGATCGCGCGTGCATATTCCTGATGTCATTGCTTCCTCCTTGTCCCTCGTTCTTGGTCTCGAATTTTCTCGGCGGTTCCTGGCTGCGTCAGCGTCTCCCGCGCGCCGGTGCTGGCCATCGGCGGCCCGCGCACCCTGTCGATGTCGCCGCAAGGGCGATGTGTTTCGGCGGAATTCGGCTTGGGGCAGACAGCTCAGGTGTTCCGGCGCGGCGCTTGGTGGAGCCAGAGTCCGTTTGCTCGATATGCGCAGCGACAAGCCTCATGGCAGGCCGGTCTTTCCGGAGTGCGCTGGCGATTTTCCGTGCTGTCGCTAAGAGTTAATCAAGATCCATGCCATCTTGAGCGAGTATTCAACCTTATGAGCAACCAATAGTTTTCAGAAGATGCAGAACCGCCACGAGGACAATTGCCTACATTACGGGCAGCTCCGCGCCCAAGATATGGACAGTCACATGGAGGGCATTGATGCGCGCCAAGGCACGACGACGGCACCTTCGCATGTTTTTCGGACCGGAGCGGGGTACCCCAGCAGGCAGCAGACGCGTCTGCGTTCTGCGGTCGCGTAACCAACTGGAAACCAAACATTTGCAATTGGCGCGTACCAAATGGGCAGCCCGGGAAATGGGCTCCCCTGATTGCTTTGGCCGCATGGACGCTCCCGATGAACGACGCAACGACTCTTCAATCCCGACTTGATTTCATCGGTATCGATCGCACCACCCGTGAGGCGCTGCGCGAGCTGCGCCCGCTGATCGGTCGGGTGCTGCCGGGCATCCTCGACCAGTTCTATGCCCACGTCACCAAATACCCGCAGCTCGCCAAGCTGTTTCCGAACCAGGCGGTGATCCGCCACGCCAAGCAGGCGCAGATCGACCACTGGACCTCGCTGGCGAGCGCGAAGTTCGACGACGTCTACGTGAAATCGGTGACACGGATCGGCAAGACCCACGAACGGCTCGGCATCGAACCGCGCTGGTACATCGCCGGCTATTCGATGATCATGACCGGTCTGCAAAAGGCGATCGAAGCCGAAATGGCGAAGGGCTGGTTCGCCGGACAGGGCGCGCGGGAGAAGAAGGCGCAGTTGCAGACTGCCATCACCCGCGCAGCCATGCTCGACATGGACCTTGCGATCTCGGTGTATGTCGACGCTGCCAAGCAGGAACAGCATCAGCTGGTCAGCAAGATGGCCGACGAGTTCGAGGCGACCGTCGGGCAGATCATCAACAAGGTCTCCACGGCCTCGCATGAGCTCGAGGCGTCCGCCACGACCTTGAGCAAGACGGCGGAGAACACCCAGGTGCTGTCGACCAGCGTGGCGTCCGCTTCGACCGAGGTCTCGACCAAGGTCCAGTCCGTGGCCTCCGCCACCGAAGAGATGGCGTCCTCCGTCAACGAGATCGGACGTCAGGTCACGGAATCGACCGGGATTGCCGAGGAAGCGGTGCGTCAGATCGAGCAGACCGACGCCGGCATCAGCGAGCTCTCCCGCACCGCCGAGCGCATCGGCGACGTGCTCAAGCTGATCACCTCGATCGCCGCCCAGACCAATCTTCTGGCCTTGAACGCGACCATCGAAGCGGCCCGCGCCGGCGATGCCGGCCGCGGCTTCGCGGTGGTCGCTTCCGAGGTCAAGGCGCTGGCCTCGCAGACGGCCAAGGCCACCGAGGAGATCGGCCAGCAGATCGAAGGCATCCAGAGCGCAACGCAGACGTCGGTCGCCTCGATCAAGCGGATCGGCGGCACCATCAAGCAGATCTCGGAGATCGCGGCCGGCATTGCGGCTGCGGTGGAGCAGCAGGGCGCATCCACCGGGCAGATCTCCCGCAACGTCCAGGACGTCGCCACCGGCACCGCGCGGGTCGCCACCAATATCGGTGATGTCAGCCAGGGTGCGAGCGCGACCGGCAAGGCATCCTCCCAGGTGCTGACCGCAGCCCACTCGCTCTCGCAGGACTCGACCCGTCTCAAGGCCGAGGTCGAGAAATTCCTCAAGGGCGTGCGCGCGGCCTAATCGTCATCCCTCCGGACAGATCGACAGCCGGCCCGGATCGCTCCCGCGCCGGCTGTTTTGTGTCGGCTCACGTTGGAGCCACACATTGGCTCGCAAAGCTGACTTCCGCTATGCTGCTGGCTTTACCGGACAGCAATGGTCACGGGTGGTTATCTCCGGCGCGACGGACCGGGAGCGACACCATCGTGGATTGTGGTTGGGGAAAGCCATGGCGAGCTTCGTTCAGTTCTTGCAGCAATCTGGTGTGTACGCTGCGCAAAGCTTCATGACCGTTCCGCGGGGAGGCTTCAACCTGGTCTGCCTCCGCGACAGCAAGGATGTCCACCTGGCGTATGATCGCGATCGGCTACAGGTTGAGGACGTGCGCCTCGATCAGGTCGAACGCGTCGCACAGGACTACATCAAAACCCGCTATGGGGAGCAAAAAAGCCAGGAGCGCGACGATCAGTTGCTTCGTCTGCGTACCGCGCTGTACGCCACCGCACCGCCGGAGGCCTCTGCGCGCGGCCTCAAGGTTTCGGCCAAAGGTACCGGTATTCCTCAAATCAAAGCGACGCGCGGCAACACAGAGATCAGGTTGGACGTTGCCATTCTGCCGCGCAAAGACTTCAAGATCGCGTTCAAATTCCTCAAGCAGCTCGATCAATCGGGCAAAGTGATCAACGCCACGAAATGGACGCCGGATGACGTGCCCTGGTTCCTCACCAGGCTGAACTGGACATTCGGGGCGCAGACCAACATCTTTTTCACCCCGGTCGAGGCCTCGTGGATTACGGTCCAAAAAGCTCTGGGGCCAAAAATCTCGCGAGATGCTTTTCGGAAGGACATCGTGCCATTCAAGGGCCGCGGCGCCGATCTCACGTGCTTTCTCGTCGGCGACTATGATGCGATGGCGAATGAGGCGGCTGGGGAATACCTGCCTGATGAGCAGGTATTCGTCGTTGTCGACCAGGGCAATCCACCCGTGTTCGACCGTGGCGAAGCGTTCATTGGCGTCATGGCGCACGAGATCGGTCACTTCTTGCACCACAAGCGCAACCTGCCTGGGAGTGGACACCATGACCGCAGCGGCGTTTTGCTTTCGAGTGGCATGGAAAGCCTTTCCCTGGACAAGCAACTCGTCAGTGATCTCACGGCGTGGTGAGAGCGCCGGTGCTCAGCATCCGCCCGGCACGCATTGGGGGTCACGGTCCGCGCGGGCCGTTCACCGATGCCGAGCGCCTTTTGAAGCGCCTGCGTGGGCGCTGGACCGCTAGCGCTTTTGATCAATCAGGTGCATGTCGCTCAGCGTGTTCGGAAGGCTGCGGACGAGAAGATCAACGAGCGCCCGACGCAACCTCTCGTCTGGCTCATCGACATTGGCATCGATCACGAGGCTGGGGCCGGTGAGGCGGACACTCGATGCATCGTCGGACGGCCCGGCTGCCCGTTTCTCGATGATGTCAAACGTCCTGCCGTCGACAACTCTGATCTCATAAAGCGCGTGGAGCACGCTGAACGATTCCAGAACCGCGCTGTAGGTGGCCAGGCCCACGCCCTCCAGCTTCCGGTTGCCGCCGCCGAAATTGGCTTTGGCCTTGGTGATGACGATGTAGGCGTCGAGTCTCTGTGGAGATATCCCGGTCTGAACGAGCTGCTTGAACGGATCGCGGCGAACGAGATCAACCGCAGGAATCACCGAGTCCTGGATCGCCGCGAAGGCGGCACGCGAATAGGTGACCGGCTGCACCTGGAAGCGGATGCTCAGCGCCTCCGCCACCTGTTGTACGATCAGGTCATCGAGCCCCCAGGACGCAATCGGCACGCTTCGAGAGCTGTTGTTGAGGCCGGTGAGCCCTGCCCTGGTCATTGTGAATTGATCTCCGAGCGCCGAAACGATCCCCACGGTCTTGACCGATTTGAGCTTCTCGTCTCGTGTCTCAAACAGCGCATGAGCACCACTGCCGAGGACAAGAAGGATGGCGAGCGACATACAAAGCAGGATGACCGTCGCCATCCAAGCGTATCGACCGGCGGTGTGCATCGCGTCCCCTCACCTGATCCTGAAATCAAAGGCATAGGATGCGCCGAGGCCGACCGTGGTCTGGTTCACCGAACCGCGCGCCGTCACCAGCGGGCTTTTTGCGGCGTCGCCGAGCAGCCGGTCATATTCGACGTAGGAATGCACCTCCCACTGCGGATTGATGCGATATTTCACCTGCAGGCCAGCGCCGACCGAGTGTGCACCGCCCTTGGCATCGAACACCGGAAGTCCGCTCTCCATCGCTTGAACGGTATCGACATTGTAATAGGGCGAGACCGCCTTGGTGCTTTCCCATGTGAAGCGCGGGCCGCCGGACACGGTGATCGCCCGCGTCACCGGCACGATGAAGTCAGCAGAGAAATCGGCGACGACGCCCTGATGGCCGCCAAAGCCCCCACGGGTCTCGTTGCGCACGCGAAACCAGTCGACAGGAAAATATTCGATGAAGCCGCCGAGCTCGAACGCGGCCTTGACATCGCCGAGACCGTTGAGCTCGGCGTAGTTGCCCGCCTTTCGTGACGGCACGAACTTGGCCGCAGGGCCCGCGCGCAGATTGCCGAAATCGATCAGGGCGATGCTTGCGTTGTCGCGCGGGCTGCGAAACTGATCCACCGAGCCCGCCCTCCGGATCGAGAAGATCGGGACCGGGCTGAACAGGCTGTGGTTGGCTCCTTCGAAAGCCGGCCCGTACCGGCCCTCCGCGCCGATCATGACAGTCCAGTTGCCGGACACCGGCGGTAGCAGCGGCAGCTCAAAAGGCGGCGCCGGCAAGGTGAATGCGGTCTGGGCCGATGCGCGGTCACAAGCGGCCAGCATCGCGTTGACGGTTGCGGCGAGGAGAGTTCGGCACGCGCCGCTCGCGAGCATGCGGAGAACGGCTTCGACGTTATGCTTCATTGAAGGGACCTTTGACGGCCGACCTCTTGGGCGAGGCCAGCTGGTACGGATTCGAGCCCTCCCTAAATCGCCGGCCAATATTGCCCCAAGATTGCCCGCCGCAATGTCCAGCAATGACGCAAGCGCGCGGCCACCAAACATTGCCCGAACATTGCCTGAGCCGAAGCCGATTGCTTTTTCTGCAGGACAGACGGCCAATCAGCCTGTCGCTTGCGCTCGCTAATCCGGCTGCGTAAGGAAAGCTGTCCGGCCAAGTCCCAGCGCCACAATCGGGCCAAAGAGCAAGTGTCACGATCCCTGGTTTTATTGCCGTGGTTTTATTGATCGCCTGATGCAAGGAAGACTCATCGTGCGCTCCCTCGTGATCGAAGACGAACCGCAGATCGGCGCCTATGTCAGTCGTTTGCTGACGCAATTGCACGGCGTGGTCGATACGGTCGGATCGGTTTCGGACGCGCGGCACGCATTGAAGAACTTCAAATATGATCTGGCGATCGTCGACCGCATGCTGCCCGATGGCGACGCACTTGCGATCGTCACGGCATTGAGCCAGCTGCCGGAGCGGCCGGCGATCATCATGCTGACCGCGAAAGACGCGAAGGAAGACGTGATCGAGGGCCTCAACGGCGGAGCGGACGACTATCTCGGCAAGCCATTCGAGCCCGATGAGTTCATCGCCCGCGTGCGGGCCGTGTTACGACGGCCGCGGCTCCGGGTTCAGCCGGCATTGTCGTTCGGAAACGTCGAACTTCATCTCGACAGCAACGAGGCCGTCGTGGCTGATCAGAAGGTCTTGCTGCGACGGCGCGAAGCCCTGATCCTCGCCACATTGTTGACGCGGCGCGACCGCGTCGTCACCCGCGCGGCGCTGATCGAGGAGATCTACGGCTTCGACGACGAGATCGAATCCAACACGCTGGAGGCGCAGGTCTCGCGTCTGCGCAAGAAGCTGTCCGAGCTCGGCGGCAATGTCGAGATCCGCAGCATGCGCGGCATCGGCTATCTGCTCAGGATGGCGCAGAGCCGATGAAATCGATCGCCCGGACGTTTACGCTCTCGCTCGGCCTCGCCGCAACGGTCCTCTTTCTCGCCACCATCACCATTGCCGTCTGGCAATCCCAGCTGCGCGAATATGAGCCGGTGGTGTGCCGCGTTGCTGCAGGTGTTCTCTACGACGCTGCGGTCGTCGATCCCGGCCACGCGCTGACCATTCGCTCCACACGTGGCGTCGAGCAGCTGAAGTCGATCAGCCCCAATCTCTGGTATGTCGTGTCCTACGAGAAGCAGATCACCGAGTTCGGCGGTGAGCACAGGCCGGCGCTGCCGTTCTCGCTGCCCTATGGCGGCCCGATTGGCTTCTCGGTCCTCAACACGCTCGACCAGAACTCCACGTTCTGCCTGGCCGTGATCCCATGGGGCCCGTCCGATCTGGTGATGATGGTTGGTGGAGCGCAGGTCCGCTTCGGCCAGATGCTGATGTCGTTCGTCGGTCGCAATATCTTCCCCCTGTTTCTTGTGGCCCTCGCCTTCGCGTCGATGGTATTGATCGGCGCATGGTTGTCGGGGCGGTTCGTGGGGCGTGGGATCGATCGCGTGACGCGGCGCGCGCTCGCGATTGACCCGTCGGCACCGCAGGGATCGATTTCGCTTGATGAGGTCCCGATCGAGCTGAAGCCCCTGGTCGAGGCGCTGAACCGCGCCTTCGACGAGATCAACGCTTACATCAAGATGCAGCGCCGCTTCCTCGGCAATGCAGCCCATCAGCTGCGGACGCCGCTGACGCTGCTGCGTGCCAGGATCGAGGATGTCGCCGATCCTCCATTGCGGATCGCGCTGGTGCGCGACATGCGTCGGCTCACGTCACTGGTCTCGGCCATGCTGGACCTGGCACGGCTGCAAAATCATGCGATTGAAAAGGGGCCGATCGATCTTGCGGATGTGACGCGGGATGTGCTTGCCGATTTCAGCCCGTCGGCGCTGGATGCCGGGATCGAATTGTCGCTGGAGCAATCGGAGGAGGACGGCACGGTCGTGCAAGGGGTCGAAGCCGCCGTCCGCAGCGCGCTGGCCAACCTGGTCGGCAATGCCTTGATCCACGCGAGGGGCGCCAAACGCGTCACGGCGACGCTCGGCCGCGGCCGCGTGTCGATCAGCGATGACGGAGCCGGATTCTCGCCGGGCGATGAGCGCCAATTGATCGAGCCGTTCCAGACCGGCAACGCCGCCGAAGGCGGCGCCGGCCTCGGCCTCTCGATCGTCCAGGAGATTATGGCGGCCCATGGCGGGGAGTTCACCATCACCTCGACACCGGGCGGCGGCACCACCGCCAGCCTGCGCTTTCCCGAAGCGACGGCCGGAGCGACGAGTGACAACAGATCCGGCAATGTGGAAACAGCCTGATTTGCTGGAGCCCTCGGCAAAGCAGGCGATGATCGGCTTCTGCCATTTGCGATTTCATCATCTCGGCCGGGACGCGACCCGACTTCTGTTTCTCGTAGACTCGAGGGTTGACGCCAGCTCGACGCCAGCCCTCTCCCATCACAGCGGTCAGTCAGCCGCGATATGGTTGCGAATGCCCAGCCGTTTGCCGGATCGCGGCCTCGGTCGAAGGAATATTGCGCAGCGCGTTGAGCAGGACGAAGTCGTGGATCGTGCCGTTGTAGCGCACGGCGTCGACGCTCACCCCGGCCTCCTTGAGCTTGCGCGCATAGGCTTCGCCTTCGTCGCGCAGCGGATCATTCTCGGCCGTGATGACGAGCGCCGGCGGCAGGCCTTGCAGTTGCGCGAGGCTGGCACGCAGCGACGAGACGTAGGGGTTCTCCCGGGTCTTGGCGTCGGGCGCGTAGCGATCCCAGCCGTATTTCATGAAGTCGCGCGCCAGGAAGCGGTCCTTGCCATAGCTCAGATAGGATTGGCTATCGACGCTGGCGTCGGTCGCCGGAATGAGCAGCACCTGATAGCTGATCTTCGGTCCCTTGCGGTCCTTGGTCATCAATGTCAGCGCCGCGGTCATGTTGCCGCCCACTGAATTGCCGGCGACAGCGATCCGGCTGCCGTCGGCGCCAAGCTCGCCGGCATGCGCGGCGACCCATTCCAGGGCGGCATAGATTTCATCGAGCTGGGTCGGATAGACCGCGGCCGGCAGCGGCGTATACTCGACGAACACGCTCACCTGTCCCGATCCGACGACCAGGTCGCGCAGCAGCCGCTTGTGGTTATCGAAGTTGCCGGCGATCCAGACGCCGCCATGGATGAAGAGCAACACGCCGGGCTTGCCGGTCATGTGCGCGGGCGTCACGATGTAGAGCTTAACACGCCGGCCATCCTGGGTGATGGTCCGCTCGGTCGTGGTGACGCCGGACATGTCGACCGGCGTCTGGCTCTGCAGCCCACTCAGGATCTCCTGCGGCTTCGGCTGGGGCAGTTCCCAGAACGGGCTCGCATCCTTGTTGATCTGCACCAGGAACGCTCTGACCTGCGGATCAAGAGCGGGATCTGTTGCGACATTGGTCCCTGCACTCGCGGTCATGGCCGTTGCTCCAAGGAAAAGAGTTGATAGTAGCATCGTTATGCGCATCGGTTTTGCTCGGGCTTTCAGAAAGCTCGCTTGAGAAAGGCGTTTCGGGGACGACGACCAAAACAAACGGCCGCTTCCGCCGATCCGCCATGGCTCCCAACGCTATTCGAATTGCAAACGCGGAGGCTTTTGGATTTCGCCCGCTTTGTTGAAAAAGGCGCAGCTTTTGATCACGCTTCGCCCTTGCAGGCAGGTACTGCTTTCGCGGAACGCAAAATCGAGAACAGCGGCGGCGAGGACGAACGCGATCACGCGGAAGGTGGAGCATTATCCGCGCAGGATCTTCGACGGCAGGCTGAGTGCGGCGCGGCGCCGCCGGATCGATGAGCCGTCATTTCGCGTGGTCAAGGCGAAAGGTACCGGGCGGGACGCCGACCACTTTCCGAAACGTCGCGGTAAAATGGCTTTGATCGGCGAAGCCGCATGCAAGCGCGATCTGGGCGAGACTGGTGTCGCCGCTGATCAGATGGCGCTTGGCCGCTTCGATCCGCTGCGCGATCAGGTATTGGTGCGGCGGCAAGCCCATCGATTGTTTGAATGCACGAGCAAAATGCTTCGCTGTCAATCCGGTCAACTCGGCGAGATCATCCAGACAAATGTCTTGCGCGAGTTGCTTGACAATGAACTCGCAGGTCTGGCGCAACTGTCGCGGCGACAGGCCGCCCGTGCCTAATGCCACTCCGGCATGTGGCGAGTGATGCAACCGCAGCAGCCAATCGACCAGTAGAAGCGCGCGAGCTTCCATCTCAAGCGACGTGGCGGGGATGCGCGAGTCAAACGCGCGCCGGAGATAGTCGGACGTCAAAATGTGCAGCGTCTTCTCCGGGACGAACGACAGATCATCGCGAAGCCGGCCGCGAAGCGCAGACATGTTCTCGGCCTCGGCTGCTCTGTCGAGCAGTGCATCGGGCAAGAACACCTGGCCGAACTTGATGGGCCCGCGCGCCAGATAGCGCGTCTGGGCGCCCCGGGGCTGAAGGGTGAAATCCCGCCCCGGCCCGCTGGTGCGGACCGCCCTGCGATTGTGATCCTCGACGGTCGCGCCCTGAAGACGGAGGCCTATCACTGTCTCGGGCGTGATCGTCCAGGTCGATTCTTCAATGCCCGTCGAACAATCATGCAGAAGCGCCGGCGCGATCCATCGTTCGCGAGCGCCCCTGACCTGCACGAGTCCGACGCTGCTGCGTGCAAACGCGAGAATGTGCGGGCTTTCCGCGTCCGGCGCGTCCTGCATGATTCCACTCCTGTGGTTGCGCGACCTGACGTCCTCCGATCCGGATTTCATCCGCCTTCACCTCGCCGGCCGTGCCGTCGTACCACGTCGGATGTCCGCGGGCGCTCACGGCATGTGTGTCAGTCCGGGAGCCCTCGGACCAAACTTGACTGAATTGGCCAAACAGCCAAGTTGGAGGAATGAGCGACCCTTCTTCCGAGACCACACTGCGGCGAGATGCGATCCTGCTTGCCGTCATGCCCGTTTTCGGGCGCTACGGCTTCAGGAAGACGTCAGTGGATGAACTGGCGGCGGCTGCCGGCCTGTCGAAGCAAGGCCTTTATCTGCACTTCTCCAGCAAGGAAGAGGTGTTTCGCGAGGCGATGAAGAAATACCTCGACGACGGCCTGGAGCTTGTCGATCGTGAACTCGCAAGACCCGGCGCGACGCTCCACGGCAGGCTCATGGGAGCGATGGACGCCTGGTTCGGCCGACACCTCAGGACATTCGCACCAGAGTCCTTCGATGTGATCGGGGCCGGCGATCGGCTCTCTGCCACCGGCGTCGAAGGATACAAGGCCGCGTTTCAGGCGAAGATTGCCAAGGCGCTTTCCCAATCCCGTGAATTCAAATCAAGCAACGTCTGCACGGCCGCAGAGGTCGCAAGGGTCCTGTTCTTGCTGGGATTGACTTGGAAAGAAGAGCGCCCATCGGAAACTGAACTCATGGCCCGATTCAGCCTGTGCATCCGCGCATGCTGCCAAATCGAGCCGGATCGGAAAGCACGGTGATGGCCGCCACAAACCTAATCGGCGAGCGCTGCTCCCTGAAAGTCCCCTTGCCTTTCGCCGCCGTCAGAGCGACGGGATATTCGGTACCGGCCAGGCGATACGCCGTGATGTCGATGGAATAACTTCGAAAACGCCGCCGCTGTCTCGTAACCAACTTTGCTGGCGATACGTGCGATCGGCTCATCGCTGGTTTCTAGCAAGAACGCCGCTTCCGCCATTCGGCGTTCGATCACATAGCGGTGCATGGACTGGCCGACGAGCTTGGTAAAGCGCGCCGAAAACACCGAGCGGCCGAGCCCTACGCGCTGGCCAAGATCGCTCAGGGTCCAGGGAAGCTCCGGATTTTCGTGAATGAGCTTGAGCGCCGGTCCGATATGTGGGTCAGAGATGGCCCCAAGCCAGCCGCCTTGTCCGGGACTGAGAGACGCAATCCAGCTTCGGAGCACCTCGACAAAGAGCACTTCCGTCAATCGTGAAAGCGCGACGCGTTGACCGGGACGTTCAGTCGCGGACTCGCTAATCAAGCGCCGCAGGATTGCTTCAAGCCACCCCCTGTCCGCCGTTGGCTTCAGCAAGAGCACGGGCGGAAGTAACTCCATCACGCTGGCAAACAAGGGCCGCGACACCGTGAAATTGCCGCAGAGCATGGTCGAGAGCGGCTTTGCACGGCCGCCGTGACGAACGAAGCCAAGACGCGGCGACAATCGATCGATATCCGTGATCCGCAAAGGCTCGGCCCGGCGATCCGAATAAAACACATGGGGCTCTCCGCGCGTGATGACGACAAAGTCGCCCCCAGTCATCTGGATTTCCTGCTCCTGCCCGACCGCAAGGGTCGCTGAGCCCTGGCTGAGATAGTGAAACAGAGCGTAGGGACGCTGCGGCAACTCAAGACGCCAGGGATGGCCCAGCTCGAAGTGAAAGAGCAGCGTCCCGCTGAGACGTATGCGATCGAGCACTTGGGCGAGTATGTCCATGTCGCCGACAGTAGACCGGTGGACGATTGGACACAACATCTGGACGATTGATCTCTATCGTCCGGAAGGTCCGCGGAATAGGTCATGGCTCGGCGGGCCGACGATGAGCGGCAACCATTTCGCGAACAGCAGATGGAAGAACCGCGACCTCTCTGGAAACGCCTGTCCATTCCACCGGACTGTATTCGTCCGACATGCCAACAGGAACATTCAATGCTAAATAACTTCCTCTCACTAGCCACCGTACTTCTGGCCGGAACGACGTTGGTCAGCTCCGTCCGTTCCGCCGAATTGCCCAAGGGCGCGGCCCACAACATCGTGCTCGTGCACGGCGCTTTCGTGGATCAGACGAGCTGGCAGCCCGTTGCCGATATTCTCACGAAGAAGGGTTACAACGTCACGCTTGTCGAAAATCCGCTCACCTCTCTTGCTGCTGACGTCGATGCCACCAAACAGGCGCTCGCGAAGCAGGACGGCAAGACCGTTCTCGTCGGCCATTCCTGGGGTGGCGTGGTCATCACGGAAGCCGGTAACGATCCCAAGGTGTCGGCGCTGGTCTATGTTTCCGCCTTTGCGCCGGAGATAGGTGAATCCCTGGCGTCGCTGGCAAAGGCCGGCCCGCCCACCGAAGGCGGCAATGCGATCCATCCCGACGCGAAGGGCAATTTGTACATCGATCCGAAGGTCTTTCCGTCAGCCGTCGCGGCTGACCTTCCTCCGGAAATCGCTGAGCACCTGGCCAACTCGCAGCTTCCATTGAACCACGTTGCGTTCGAAGCCCCCGTCGACGTGGCCGCCTGGCGCGACAAGCCAACGTTCTACGTGATCAGCACCAAGGACAAGGTCATCGCACCCGAGGCCCAAAAGCTTTTCGCATCCAGGATGAAGGCGCAGACGACGGAAGTCGCCGGCAGTCATGCTTCGCTCGTCGTTCATGCCGATGCAGTCGCGGCGGTGATCGAAAAGGCCACACTCGCGAAGTGACGGTACCGCTCCCGGCGTGTTCGTGCCGGGAGCGGTCATGCCGAGAGAATGCAGACACATCGGACCGCGGAAGTCTCACTCGCTGTGCCGCACTGATCCCCCCACTCGATTATTTCATGCCAAGCATCCGGAGGATGAAATGACGCAACCCGACATCGCCAGAAAAGAAATCGCTACGCTGGAAACGGCGCTGACCCGTTACGTCGAAGGCCACGGCATTCGCTTCGCTTATCGCCGCCTCGGTCCCGCGACCGGAACGCCGCTGATTCTCCTGCAGCACTTCTCGGGCAACATCGACTCATGGGATCCCGCGGTCGTCAACGCTCTCGCCACCGATCGCCCGGTCATCGCGTTCGACAATGCCGGGGTCGGTCGCTCGACTGGCCAAACGCCTGACAATATTGCAGCGATGGCGAGGGATGCAGTCGCCTTCATCAATCTGCTTGGCCTTTCCGAGGTCGACCTGCTGGGCTTTTCTCTCGGCGGCTGCGTCGCCCAACAGATCGCCGCCGAACACGAACGGCTGGTCCGCAAGCTCATCCTCGTCGGCACCGCGCCAAGAGGCGGAGAGGAACACCTGCTAGCGGTTCTGCAGCAGGCGTTTTCCCAAACCGATGCGCCGGACCCCCGCCTGCCGCTGTTCTTCACGAATTCGTCCGCCAGCCGGTCGTCCGGCTTGGCCTTCTTGAAGCGGACGAAAGTGCGTAAGGACGATCGGGACACTGATAACGGCAGCGCCGTAACCGATCCGCAGGCCAAGGCGCTGATCACCTGGTGCGCCACATCTGATCCCGGGCATGCCATTCTGCACGCCATCCGCCAACCCGCTCTTGTGGTCAGCGGCAGCCACGACACCATGCTGCCCGCCAACAACGCCTACGCTATGTTCAAGGAACTAAGCAACGCCCAGTTGGTCCTCTATCCCGATTCAGGGCATGGCGCGCTGTTTCAGCACCACGAGATGTTCGTCAGCCACGTCCGGACCTTCCTGGATGCGCAGCCCGCGGCGGCATGAATCCTGGCGCGCTCCGACGCGATCAAAGGCACTCGATCCATAAGGGTAGTTACGGAGGACCAATGACAATCGCTAAAATCGAGGTGGAGCGTTTCAGCCTCACGAGCTTAAAATCATTCGATGCAGTTGTGGCCGCGCTCAAGTCGGCGGTCGGGCAACCCGACATGGCCGAATTCTTCAAGGAGACCAGGGCGACGAAATCCTTCCCGGATTTGCAACGCGTCGTACATGCTGGCCTCGGCCGAACGGGCCTGATGCGCTTCGCTGAATTTGACTTGGGCGACATTCTGCGTCGCGAAACCGGCTCCAAGACACCCAAGATCATACGGATTGTGATCGGCAATCCGCTGATCATGAAAGAAATGGTCAAGCACGTGCCCGATGCTGGCTCCTATGCTCCAGTCACAGTGCTGATCGATGAGCGTCCCGATGGCGTGCACATCTCTTATGACAAGATGGAGAGCTATCTGCTGCGCTATGGCAGCTCCGAAGCCCTTGCCGTCGCCCGAGATCTCGATACGAAGATCATGACCTTGCTACGCGAATGTGCGAGCTAAAGCGGATGACGTCTTGGGCCGATGAGCGAGGGTAACTCACACCAATTCGACGAACGCGACGGGCGTGGTCATGACGCGAGCCAGACATCGGAAGGAGAATTCCTGCATATACAAGACACTTCTTGTCACTCTCGCCGCCTCGACAGGCTTGCGGGAAACTACCTTGCCTTCGTCGAATTCGCATCTATCCGGCTACGGCTGGCCGCGCGTTATGCGTCCACGCTCTAGGTCAAATTCCTCATGCTCAATCAACATGGCTACGTCCCACCTTCGCTTTGAACCAGAAGCGGAATTGGTCTATTTACGTCGCACCCGGCTTCGAAGAGCGGCGGATCACGCTTCGCTGATCCGCCCTCTGACTGTCGTATGTAGAATTTGCGGTGACTCGCCGTCAGCTACATCACGCCCCGGGACAGCCATGGATACGTCATGCGGTCTCTGAGCCTCTCGATCGCTCGGTGAGGGCCGATGGAGTCGATCTCGCCGCGCGTCAGGCCGATATCCATCAGTTCCCTGTCGTTCAGGTGGTACAAGCAGGCTCGCAAGCTCTCGCGTTGGCGCCGCTCCTGAAACGCGCGCCAAATTCGCCTGAGCAAACTCAAGATGCTCTGCGCCGATATGGCCGGTGGTCCAGCAGCATCTTTTTCGGACAAAGCGTCTCTCAACGCTGCGATGGACGCATCGGGGCGCGCCGCTGGTAATGCGTCATCCGTGGCGTCTTTCACCAACGCGATGGAGAGGTCGAGGCCGAGCCGTGCGGCATCGCGCCCGGTCTCGGGTGTGAGGTTCGGCTGGTGGGGTGGCATCGGATGCTCCTGCTGTTGTGCCGGCAGGAGCGTGGCCAAACAAAAGGCCCCGTCCGACGCCGGCGGGGCCTGGTGAAAAGATCGTTGCGTCGAATTCCTAGCGCACGACTCCCTCCATGGCCCAGCGGAAGCGGGTCATGTGTTTACGGTTGGCGATGCGCACGACGTTGATCATGCTACTTAGTTACCACAGCGATCGCGCAAGATCAAGGGACCTCGCGGCGCCCTTCACCATTGATCCATATCAACGTCGGACAACCCGCGGCGCTCAGGTTCGGTTTGGCCGTGTCGACGCGGCTCAAATCATATTCGCAAGTGGGACGAGGAGGATCACGATGCATCAGCAAACGGACTCTTTCATCAAGTCCGCAACGATTGCGGGAATGTCCGTCAGCATTTTGTTGGGGCTTGCAGGTGCCACCCTCACCCCGGCACCCGCTAAGGCCGTGATCTACTGCACGTATGTCGGCTACCCCGTCGGCTGCGTGGCGAGGCCTGGCGTCGTGCTCAGGCCTCGTCCGGTGGCGCGAGCTGCGGTCCGCCACAATGTCGGTGGCAACGCAAATGGCGGCGTCAATCGCGTTGGGCGGCGGCGCTGAAGGGCGTCGATCGCGGGTCTCGAGGCTCGATGCAGAAGCCGAACCTCGGACCCGCGTCGACGGCAGGACGTCGGCTACGAGCTGATCCACCCTGCGGACTACATCAAACCCCGGGACAGCCATGGATCGGTTGCGCCGTCCCTCCGCTTCTCGAAAGCCCTGTAAGCAACGATGTAGTTGATGTCGCCGGGCGTCAGCCCGATATCCATCAACTCCCTCTCACTCAGGCCGTACAGGGTCGCTCGCAATCTCTCGCGTCGGCGGCGGTCGTAAAACGCACGCCAGTATCGCGCGAGCAGGCTGAGCACGTTCCACGCCGGTGCGCTGGGTGGCCCGGCGGCGCTCTTTTCCGACGACGCGTCTCTCAGCGCCGCGATGGCCGTATCGGAAGGCGCCGCCGCCAAAGCCTCGCCCGTGGCGGCTTTCGACGGCGCGAGGTCGACGTCGAACCCCGCTGAATTGCGCAAGGTCGCGGCATCGAGGTCAGCTTGGTGAGGTGGCATCGGTTGCTCCTGCTGTTGTGCCGGCATGGAGCGTGGCCAAATAAAAGGCCCCGTCCGATGCCGGCGGGGCCTGGTGGAAGATCGTGTCGTCAAACTCCTAGCGCACGACTCCCTCCACGTCCCAGCCGAAGCCGGTCATGTGGTTGAAGTTGACGATGCGCACCGATTTGCTCATGGGCATGTAGTTACCACGCCAGGCACGCAACATCAAGCGATATGTTTGCGTGGATGCATCCTGGAGGCGAGTTGTTGCAGCTTAGCAGCACGTCTGTCGGATTGGCGCTAGCGTCATCCGCCATTTTACAATCGTAGGGGCGGATCACGCTTCGCTCATCCGCCCCTACGGACTGTAGCGCGCCGCGAATGCTCGTATACTCTTCGCAGCCTCGGCCCCATGGACAAGCAGCATGCCCAGGTGATCGCCGGCCGTTGAAAGAAACGCTAGTCCTGCAGCCTCAGCAAGCGTCTTCCGCTGATCGTGAGCGGGATCATCTCGCCCCTCCCAGATCAGCACCGGGGCACCCGCGCCCACTACGGCTTGGCGCGCATCATCGAGTTGGCCGAGCGCTTCAAAACACGCGCGCACGCCGGGCTCGCATGCCGGTGTAACCCACTGAACCAACTCAGGTGCAACGCGCCCGGCAAACTTCATAAAAGCATCGAAGGTGAGTGGCCCTCTGCTGGTCGGAGGAAGACCGTTCACGAAATCCCAGCCACCCAACACCAGTGAAGACAAGCGTTCCGGATAATATTTGGCCACACCGACTGCCAACCAAGCACCCATCGAGTGCCCGACCAAGTGGACGCGCTCGCAGTCCAGGTCGTCGAGCACGGCGACAATGTCGCCAGCGCGTTGGTTCTGGTGATAGAGGGCCGCCTCGTACGGCTTGTCGCTCTCTCCATGGCCGAGCGAGTCCACACAGGCAACGCGGTATCGATCTGTGAGCGCATCGACAATCCCGCCACGTTTCCAACTTTCGCCGCTCATGAGAAGGCCGTGCTGCGGCACGATCAAAGGTCCGTCGCCGTCCACGGTGTAGTGAATCCGCTGGCCGCGATGTTTGACGAATGGCATTCGAGTCCCCGGTCGTCTCGACCGACGTTAGGTGGGCACGAAACGAGCCATTGCAACCTTGTGAGCGCCCCCTCTCAGTCACCACGTCTGGCACTCAAGCTCCCTAGCATTGTGCATCGCGTGTTGAGGAAACCGCTTTTGGCCGTTCGCGGACCGAGCCCCGATCAGGTCTGCAGTTCGCCAGATAGCGACGATGGTCGACCTCCGGCACCGAAAAACTAATTTCTCAAACCCTTTCAATCGGATCGCTCTCGCCCGCTTTCGGCTCGGCAATTTTTCTATTTCGCTTTTTCGGAAATCATGCTACTGATGCGCATCCCGCTTCACTTGGAGGGGCGTATCGCGGTCGTCACGAACGTGGGGGTGGGAAGCGGTGGGCGTGTCGGGTTGCAGCGTGATCACTCGCGCGGGCGAACAACACCGATACGCACGGCGAAATCGTGTGGTCCTGGCATCCCGGTGCTGGTGTCAAGCTTGCGACGATGCTTATGGCGTGTCGCAGGTGACGGGGGCAAACAAGCCGGTCCCCGGGGAGATCACGTATAAGCCATAAAGCCATCGCGCAGGGAAGGCCGGGATGTTTCGGCCGAGCCTGTGGTGACTGCCGCCTGCTTTTCTTGTTGCAGGCGGGCCATGGGAGCGGCGAGCTCCCGGCCTTCCCTGCGCCCTTCATTTCGATGGGCGATGAATTTCAAAGCTCGGACGCAGGATGCGTGGCGAGGACGGATGGTCATGTCTGTGGCGGATCGTGCAACAAACTCACTGTCATTCCGGGGCGCGCGCAGCGCGAGCCCGGAATGACGATCTGGAGAGAGATGCGCGCATTTATCAACGACAGAGCTGGCAGCGGCCGCCCCTTGGGGCCGCCCTGCCCCTCAGCGGCCGCGGCCGGCGACCTGCGGCAGGAAGCTTGGCTGGTTCGGCGGGGCGATCGTGACCACGCGATTGCGGCCGTCATGCTTGGCGCGATAGAGCGCGGTGTCCGCCCGCTTCAGCACGTCGCCGATCGGCTCGCCCTTCTGCTCGAGCGTCGAAAGCCCGATCGAGACCGTGACCTCGATGCGAGTCTCGCCCTTCTGGACCGAAAAGGGTTCGTTGGCGATCGAGCGCCGCAGGCGCTCCGCGACCATGCCGGCGACATGCAGGTCGGTCTCGGGCATCACGATCACGAACTCTTCGCCGCCGTAGCGGCAGGCGAGATCGATGCCGCGGATCGACCGGCGCACCCGCATGGCGAATTCGCGCAGCACGTCGTCGCCGGCGTCGTGACCATAGGTGTCGTTGATGGCCTTGAAGAAGTCGATGTCGAGCATCATCAGCGCCAGCGGCTTGCCGCGGCTGGCGGCCTGCTCGGCCAAAGTCGCGAGATGCGTCTCCATGTAGCGGCGATTGTGCAGCGAGGTCAGCGCATCGGTGATCGCCATCTCGATCGAATTCTGCACATTGTCGCGCAGATGGTCGGTGTAGCGGCGACGACGGATCTGGGTGCGCGCCCGCGCCAGCAGCTCGTTCCTGTCGACCGGACGCAACAGATAATCGTTCACGCCGATCTCGAGCCCACGCAACAGCCGCGTGTTGTTGTCGGCGTCCGTCACCGCGAGGATCGGCACATGCCTGGTGCGCTCCAAGGAGCGGATCTGGCTGCAGAGCCTCAGGCCGTCGAAATTGTCGAGATCGAGCGAGACGATGACGAGGTCGTAATTGCCGTCGGCTGCATTGAACACTGCCTCGGCCGGATTGGGCTCGACGTCGACGGCATGCTCGGCCGCGAGCAGCGGCGCCAGCCGCTCATAGGACGACGGCCGGTCGTCGACCAGGAGCACGCGCCCGCCCCGTCCGGTATCGGCGACCGCATCGCGCTCCGGCGCCTGCACGCCGATCTCGAGCGAGGTCAGCGCGCGCATCCGCAGCTCGTCGGTCATCATCTTCAGCCGTGTCAACGACCTGACGCGCGCGATCAGCACGACGTCCGACACCGGCTTGGTCAGGAAGTCGTCGGCGCCGGCTTCCAATCCGCGGACGCGATCCGCCGGACTGTCCAGCGCCGTGACCATGATCACCGGAATGTAATGGGTCACCGGATTCGTCTTGAGCCGGCGGCAGACCTCGAAGCCATCCATGTCCGGCATCATCACGTCGAGCAGGATGATATCGCATTCAGCGCGCTGGCACATCTGCAGCGCCTCCGCGCCGTTGGACGCCGTCAGCACGTCGAAATATTCGGCAGACAGCCGCGCTTCCAACAGCTTCACATTGGCCGGGACGTCGTCGACCACAAGGATACGCGCGGACATCGAAAACTCCCCTACCCGATAAAGCGTCGCACGGTTTCAATGAATTTTCCGACCGAGATCGGTTTTGAAAGATACGCCTCGCATCCGCCTTCGCGGATACGCTCCTCATCGCCCTTCATGGCAAATGCCGTGACGGCGACCACCGGAATCGAACGCAATTCCGGGTCATCCTTGATCCAGCGCGTGACCTCGAGCCCGGAGACCTGGGGCAGCTGGATGTCCATCAGGATCAGATCGGGGCGCGTCTTGCGTACGATGTCGAGCGCCTCGACACCGGAACTGGTCCCGGACGTCTGGTATCCATGCGCTTCCAACAGATCGCGAAAGAGCTTCATATTAAGCTCGTTGTCCTCCACGATCAGGACGGTCTTTCCCATCCGTCCCTCCTCATCACTGACACCCACTGCCCTCCGGCGGACCCCTGCCCGCCGATTTCATCTAATTCAAACTCGCCCTAGATTCGCGTAAAGCCGTTAAAGTTGATCTTCCATCTTCGGCGAGATGGTTTCCAGTTGCTTGAACAGATTTCGAAGACTCGGGCATGATGGCTGCCCCAAAGTAGAGCCCAGAAGTTAACGGAAAGGCAAACCGGCCGTTGAAAAAGCCTGTTCGAAATCCCCGGGAAGTTGCTGAAATCGTTGCGATTCAGGCCCTTTCTTTCCTGGCCGGCGACCCCGAGCGTCTGGGGCGCTTTCTGGCCGAGACCGGCATCGGCCCGGAGACCCTCCGGTCGTCGGCTGCCGACCCGAATTTCCTCGCTCATGTGCTCGATTTCATCCTGAAAGACGACGCTAGCGTTAAGGCTTTCGCCGAGGCCTCCAAACTGCACCCGACCAATATCATGGCGGCACGGGAGGTATTGGGGGACCGTAAATGGGAGCGCGACGTGCCGTGAGCGCCCCCCCGCCGGATGCAGGGCCGCGCGCGGCGACCGGACCGACCTGCTTCTGCCGGGATTGCCTCAGCGACCTGGATCCGAAGGCGAGGCGCTGCACCGCCTGCGGCTCGCCGCGCCTGGTCCGGCATCGCGCGCTGCCCGCGCTCGCGCTTGCCCATATCGATTGCGACGCGTTCTACGCCACGGTGGAAAAGCGCGACAACCCTGAGGTCGCCGACCGGCCCGTCATCATCGGCGGCGGCAAGCGCGGCGTGGTCTCCGCAGCCTGCTACATCGCGCGCACCTATGGCGTGCGCTCGGCGATGCCGATGTTCAAGGCGCTGGAGCTCTGCTCGTCAGCCGTGGTGATCCGCCCCGATATGGCGAAATATGTCCGGGTCGGCCGCGAAGTGCGGCAGGCCATGCAGGCTTTGACGCCGCTGGTCGAGCCGCTGTCGATCGACGAGGCGTTCCTTGATCTCTCCGGCACCGAACGCGTTCACGGCATGATTGCCGCCAAGGTGCTGGCGCGCTTTGCCCGCGAAGTGGAAGCAAACATCGGCATCACGGTCTCGGTCGGACTGTCCTGCAACAAATTCCTGGCCAAGATCGCCTCCGATCTCGACAAGCCCCGCGGCTTTGCCACGCTGGACCAGGAGGACGCCCGCGAGCTGCTCGCCGACAAGCCGGTCGGCTTCATCTTCGGCGTGGGGCCGGCGACGCAGGAGCGGCTGGCGCAACGCGGCTTTCGCACCATCGCCGACCTGCAGCGGGCCGACGAGATCGAGCTGATGAAGCAGTTTCCGAGCGATGGCCGCAGGCTCTGGCGGCTCGCGCGTGGCATCGACGATCGCAAGGTGATTGCCGATCGCGGCGCCAAGAGCATTTCCAGCGAGACCACGTTCGAGGACGACATCCGCGATTACGCCACTTTGGAGAAGCTGCTGTGGCGCCTTGCCGAGAAAGTCTCGTATCGGCTGAAGGCCAGCAATCTCGCGGGCTGCACCGTCACGCTGAAGCTGAAGACCGCGGACTTCCGGCAACGGACCCGCTCGCAATCGATCGCCGCGCCGACGCAGCTCGCCGGCAAGATCTTTGCGATCTGCCGCGAGATGCTGGCGCGCGAGACCGACGGCACGGCATTCCGTCTGATGGGGGCTGGCGTCAGCGCGCTGCGCCCGGGGTCCGAGGCCGGTGACAGCGACATGCTCGACCGCCGCTCGGCCTCAGCCGAGCGCGCCATGGATGCCCTGCGCAAGAAGTTCGGCCAGGACGCCGTGATCCGCGGCATCGCCTATGACGGGCCGGAGAAGGCCGGATGACGCGCGATGAGGCAATGATCGCGCCCGAAACAGTCTCAAGCCGTCGTTGTGGACTGTTTCGGCGCGCATCACCTGATGGGCTCGGCGTCAGTAGCCGTAATTGTAGCCATAGTTGCCGTAGCCATACGGCTCACAGGGAACGTCGTTGGTCCACGGCGCGGTGGCAAACGCCCCGACCCGCGGCGCCGGGATGCAGACGCGGCCGTCGGGGAAACGGATCACGCCAGTATTGGCCTGGACCTCCGTCATGGCGTGAGACGGTCTCACATGATGCTCGCGAGCCATTGCCGGCGCAGCGAGCGCAGCTCCGACCAGCACTGTGCTCACGATTAGTTCGAGCCTTGCCATGTCATCTCTCCATGTCATTTAGAAGACCGCACGACGCGGATCTTCATCAATGGAAATGGCCAGCGACTGCCGGCGCACAAGGAGAGCAACGGCTCACATCGCTTCAACGTCACGCGAAGCAACAATCTTCAAGGAACACAACTCGGCATTGCGTGATCGGCCGGACGACTTTGATCGCCGCTGCGGGACTAATGACCGCAGGGCTTCTCGTCCTTCGCGTCCTTGACGTCGAACTTGCCGAGCGCGCCGGCGATGACGAAATCATTGTAGTCGAGCACGAGCGAACGCGAGACGCCGTTCTCGTACAGCTCGAAGGACATCGCATAGATCGGCGTCTGCTCGCCTTCGGTCTTCTTCGCCTCGCTGTCGTAATAGCTGACCGTGACCGGCCAGCGGGTCAGGCCCTTCATCTGCTCGCTCGCGGTCGCAGGATCGGGGGCGCTGACCGTCTTGTCGTCGTGAATCGGCTGTCCGATCACGGTCAGCGTGTTGTAGACCTTCTCGCCGTTGTCCGATCCGTCATAGACCGACAGCTCCAGCAGCGACTTTCCTTCGCGCGCGGCAGCGATGATGCGCTGGATTTGCTCGGTCGGAAACACTGTCGAGCCGTCGAGCGTGAACGTCTTGGCCTCCGGCTGCTTCAGCTTGACCGTGATGTGGTCGCCGGTGCGCTCGGCAATGCCGTCGACCGGGTTGGAATCGGTATCGTTCATCCGCGAGTCGATCTTGAACCGGTAGCTCTTGCCGCTGCCGTCTTCCCAGGCTGTCGAGCGCAGGTCGCTCAACGTCACCTTGCCTTCTCCGACATCGAGTTCCGAGACCTGGCGGAATTCGGACGTGTAGCCCTCGCAGGCATTGCCGGTGAAATTGTAGAGGATGCGGCCGCGCGCGCTGTTGATCGGGCTCGATCCGCGCGACTTGACCAGGCTCAGCTCATAGAGGGCTTGATGCGGCAGGAACGGTGCTGCGGCCGCAACCTGTGCCGGGCCGATGGCGATTGCGGCAACAGCGAGCGCACGGAGCGCCGGTCGAAACGAACGAGCCATGTGAGTTTTCCCAGGCCTATCGGAGAATCGTCACATTAGAGATCGTGGCATTGCGTCGCAACTGGGGCCGTCTCACGTAAACGTGCAAACGCTCAAAGCAGATGGGCCGGTGGACCCCGGCGATTGCCGCAGAATTCAGCAGCTGCGTTCGGCCGAGCGGGGCCTCCCCGCACCGGCTTGCAAGTGACGGTCCGATACGCCAAAGAAAGCCGCCGATCCGACCGTCGGATCGGCCATTCATGACCAGACGGGGATATCCATGGCGGGTACGGTTGAACAGAATTTGGTGGCTCAGGGCATCACCTTGCCCCAGCCCACGGCGCCGGTGGCGAATTACGTCCCCTTCGTCCGATCAGGCAATCTGCTGTTTGTCTCGGGCCAGGTCTGCTTCGGCGCCGACGGCAAGCTGATCGCCAAGGGCAAGCTCGGCGGCGGCGTTTCGGTCGAGGACGGTGCGGCGGCGGCGCGCGGTTGCGCCATCAACCTGCTGGCCCAGGTGAAAGCCGCGATCGGCGACCTCGACAAGGTCGTCCGCGTGGTCCGGCTCGGCGGCTTCGTCAACTCGGCGCCGGATTTCCTGGATGGGCCGAAGGTGCTCAACGGCGCCTCCGACCTGATGGTCGCGGTGTTCGGCGATAAGGGCCGCCATGCCCGCACCACGGTCGGCGTGGCCGCGCTGCCGGCAGATGCCGCTGTGGAAGTCGAAGGCATCTTCGAGATCGCCTGAGCTTCGCGGGACCGGACGGGCCATATGCGTGCACCAGACTGGCTGACGGCCCGCCCTGTCGCCCATCGCGGGCTGCATGACATCGCTCGCGGCGTGGTCGAGAACATGCCGGCCGCGGCGCGTGCCGCGGTCGCCGGCAACTTCGCCATCGAATGCGACATCCAACTGTCCGCCGATGGCGAGGCCATGGTGCATCACGACCATGAGCTCGGCCGCCTTACCGAGGGCTCCGGCTACGTCATCGAGAAGACCGCGGCCGAGCTGAAGGCGCTGTCCTTCAAGAACACCGATGAGCGGATGATGACGCTCGCCGATCTCTGCGGTCTCGTCGCGGGCCGCGTGCCGCTGGTGATCGAGGTGAAAAGCTATTTCAACGGCGATCGCAGGCTGGTGAAGCGGATGGCGGAGGTGCTCTCGTCCTACCCCGGTCCCGCCGTCGGCATGTCGTTCGATCCCGATCAGGTCCTGGCGTTGCGTGAGACCATGCCGAACCTGACGCGCGGCATCGTTGCCCAGCGGACCTACGAAGACGGCTACTGGGAGAAGCTGACGCGCGCGCAGCGCGACAGTATGCTGCATCTCCGCCACGGGTTCCAAACGAGGCCGCATTTCGTTGCTTTCTGGGTCAACCAGCTGCCGGCACCTGCGCCCTGGATCGCCCGCAACGTGTTCGGCTGCCCGCTCCTAGCCTGGACGGTTCGCACCCCGGAGCAGCGCCAGGCTGCCGGGCGCTACGCGGATCAGATGATCTTCGAAGGCTTTACGCCGGAAGCATGAGAGCGACCTTGCAGTCGCTGCTGCAATGCACGATCTTAGGGAGGCGGGGCTGACGGGGATCATTCCCTCCACCTCTTCCAAGGGTTCGATGGCATCATCTGAGATCACGCTCGAAGCACTGCCCGGAATTGGCGAGATCCCGGCGGTCGATTGGAACGCCTGCGCCAATCCGCTGGCACCGGAGCCTCTGGCCAGTTCGTGCAGCGCGCTCAGCCAAACCTACAACCCCTTCGTTTCGCATGCGTTTTTGTCGGCGGCCGAAGCCTCCGGCTGCGCCACCATCCGTACCGGCTGGGCGCCCCGCCATCTGGTGGCCAAGGTCGACGAGCGGATCGTCGGCGTCGTTCCCTGCTATCTGAAGTCACATTCGCAAGGCGAATATGTCTTCGATCGCGGCTGGGCCGACGCCTATGAGCGCGCCGGTGGCCGCTATTACCCGAAGCTGCAGGTCTCGGTTCCCTTCACGCCGGCAACCGGCCCACGGCTCCTGATCCGCGCCGGAGAGGATCGGACTCAAATCGGCAATACGCTCGCGCAAGGGCTGATCGCGCTATGCGGGATCAGCGAGGCCTCCTCCGTCCATGTCACCTTCGCCCGCGAGCACGAATGGGAGCTTTTGGCCGGCCAAGGTTTCCTCAAGCGCACCGACCAGCAGTTCCACTGGCACAATCAGGGTTTTTCGAGCTTCGACGATTTCCTGGCGACCTTGAATTCCCGCCATCGCAAGGCGATCAAGCGCGAGCGGCGCGATGCGCTCGCGAATGGCATCACCATCCATTGGCTGACCGGCAAGGACCTCACCGAAGAGGCCTGGGACGCCTTCTTCGATTTCTACATGGACACCGGCTCGCGCAAATGGGGCCGGCCCTATCTCAACCGCAAGTTCTTCTCGCTGATCAGCCAGAGCATGGCCGACGACGTGCTGCTCGTCATGGCCAAGCGCGAGGGCCGCTGGATCGCCGGCGCCATCAACTTCATCGGCTCCGACACGCTGTTCGGCCGCAACTGGGGTGCGATCGAGCACCACCCGTTCCTGCATTTCGAGGTCTGCTACTATCAGGCGATCGATTTTGCCATCCAGCGCCGGCTCAGAATCGTGGAAGCCGGCGCGCAGGGCGAGCACAAGATCGCACGCGGCTACCTGCCACAGACCACCTATTCCGCGCATTTCATCGCCGACCGTGGCCTGCGCCGGGCTATCGGCGACTATCTGAAGCGCGAGCGCGCCTATGTCGATGAGGTCGGCCGCGAGCTCGCGGAAACCGGACCATTCCGCAAGGCCGTCGACGAGCCGTCCTGACCCGCTATTGACCTTTGGCGGATGGCGATGAAAGTAACGCCGGTCCGAGGAGCCCCGAGGTGCAGCAATGACCGCCTATGATCCCAACAATCCGTTCGCAAAAATCCTGCGCGGCGAATTCCCCAGCTACAAGGTCTACGAGAACGACCATGTACTGGCCTTCCTCGACATCATGCCGCGCGTGCCCGGTCACACGCTGGTGATCCCGAAGGCCCCTGCCCGCAACATCCTCGACATCACCGAGGAAGACTATCTCCACGTCGGCCGCGCCACGCGCCTGATCGCCCGGGCCGCCAAGTCCGCGTTCAGCGCCGACGGCATCACCATCCAGCAGTTCAACGAGCACGCCGGCGGCCAGGTGGTGTTTCACCTGCATGTGCATGTGATGCCCCGCCATACCGGCGATTCCCTGCTGCCGCCCGCGAGCCGCAAGGAAGAGCCTAAGGTGCTGGAAGAGCACGCGGCGAAATTGGCCGCAGCGTTGAAGGGGTGATCCCGCGCTGGGATGGCGCGATCTGGAGGATGCGTGTTTGGCATGTCGCGAAGGTCGTATGCGGCGCGGAATATTCCCTCCTCAACACCTGTATCGGGATGGGAGCGCAACAAGACAAATCGCAACAGCATGTTGGCCAATTAGTCTGTCTCGCCTCGAATCACCTGCTGCTGCGACAGCGGCGAGAACACGCAGCGGTCCGGCTTGATGTCCAACAGCGGCGTCTGGTCGAGGCAGTCGAGCCCGCGCACCAGCACCGTATTGCCCTCCAGTGCGACGAACCTGACCGTCGAGGTCCCGATCGGATTGGGCCGCACCGGCGAGCGCAGCGAGAAGGTGCCGCGGGTCTTCTCGTCGTGATGCTTCGGGCTCTGCAGCACGAGGTCGCGGCGCGAGCGGTCCAGCCAGTAGATCACCTCGAGATGGGTGTAGAAATCGACGCCCTTCAGCGCCGGCACCCACGGCTCGAAGATTTCGAGCCGGCACACCGGCCCCTCATGGCTGCCCTGCCGCGGCGTCTCCAGCCTGGATGTCCAGGGCGTGCGGATGCGGCCGATGAAATAGAGCTGTGCGTCGCGCGGCGGTGGCGCGTCGATGGCCACTTCGCCCGGACGGAGATCGGTATCGATTGTCATGAAGCTGATCCCATAGACAGGCGCGAACCCTGGTGATCCCCCAACATTCGCTCCCATTCGGCAAGCAAGTCAGCGAATGTTGGCATCCGGGGATCACGAGGTAAACGATTTATTCCTCGGAGGCTGCCCCTCACAGGTGATCCAGCCCGATATCCAGCGCGGCCGAGGAATGCGTGATCCAGCCGGCCGAGATCAGGTCGACGCCGGTCGCAGCGATCGCGGGCGCGGTCGCCGCGGTGACGCGGCCGGAGGCCTCGGTGATCGCCTTGCCGCCGACCATCGCGACGGCCTGCCTGAGATCCTCGATCGTCATGTTGTCGAGCAGGACGGCATCGATGCCGAGGGCCAGCGCCTCCTCGAGCTGCGCCAGCGTGTCGACCTCGACCTCGATCTTGACGAGATGGCCGACATGGGCCTTTGCGCGCGCGATCGCAGGCCCAATGCCGCCAGCCACCGCGATATGGTTGTCCTTGATCAGGACGGCATCGTCGAGGCCAAAGCGATGATTGGCGCCGCCGCCGGCACGCACCGCGTATTTCTCCAGCGCGCGCAGCCCCGGCGTGGTCTTGCGGGTGCAAACGATCTGCGCCCGCGTTCCCTTCACCGCCACGACAAGCGAGGCGGTCGCGGTGGCGACGCCGCTCAGGCGGCAGAGAAAGTTGAGCGCGGTCCGCTCACCCGTCAGCAGCGCGCGGGCCGGGCCGCTGATGGTTGCGATGGTGTCGCCCGGCGCCACGACGCTGCCGTCGGGCCGTTCGATCTCCATCCGCACCGCGGGTGAGACCAGCTGAAACGCGCAGCGCGCGACCTCCAACCCCGCGATCACACCGTGCTGGCGCGCCCTCAAGCCGAGCGACGCGCCCTGCTCGGCCGGGACGATCGCATCCGTGGTGATGTCACCGGCCCGGCCGAGATCCTCGAGCAGAGCCATGCGCACCAGCGGCTCATAGAGCAAGGGTGAGAGCGGATTGAGGGTCATGGCAGCACACTCCTGAGCGGATATTCGGCGTCGACGATGTCCCGTACGGCATCCATCGCCTGTGAAAGAGTGAAGGTGGACGATCGAGCAACGGCCAGCGTGTCCGGAAAATCGGTCCGGTAATGCGCGCCGCGGCTCTCCGCGCGCCCATGCGCGGCAACCGCGATCATCAGCCCGACCAGGGCCGGATCGGCCGCGACGCCGGCGCCTTCCGCGAGCGGAAGCAGGCTGCGAATGGCGTCTGCGATCGATTGGCGATCGCGCAACACACCAAGGCCTTTTGCAAGCAGCGGCCGCACCGCGACGGGGTCGGGCGCCGCAGGAAGCGCCAGAAACTCACGCAGTAGGCTGGCGCTGCCCGGCGCGCCGGCGACGCTCTCCGCCACCCATTGCGCGCAGACGATCGCTTCCATCAGCGAATTGCTGGCCAGCCGGTTGGCTCCGTGCAGCCCGGTGCGGCTCACCTCGCCGCAGGCCCAAAGACCCTCGACCGTACTGCGGCCCGCACGATCCACGGCGATGCCGCCCATGTGGTAATGCACGGCCGGCCGCACCGGGATCGGGTCGACCGCCGGGTCGATGCCGGCCATCCTGCAGAAGGCGCTGATCACCGGATAGCGCGCGGCGAAATCCGCGCCCGGATTGGTGCGCGCATCGAGGAACACGCGATGTCCTTGCGCGCGGTGCCGCCAGACTGCGCGCGCCACGACGTCGCGCGGCGCAAGCTCGGCACCTAGCTCGTCCGCCATGAAGCGGTCGCCGGTTTCGTCGATGAGGATCGCGCCGTCGCCGCGGATCGCTTCCGTCAGCAGCGGCATCGGCCGCGACGGTCCGTCGAAAGCCGTCGGGTGAAACTGCACGAATTCGAGGTCGGACAGCTCAGCGCCCGCACGTGCCGCAAGCGCAAGGCCCTGGCCGAAACAGCCACTGGGGTTGGTGCTGTCGAGGAACAGGCCGCCAATGCCGCCGGTCGCGATCACCACACGCGTGGTGGCAAGCATCGCCGGGCCGTCGACCGTCGCAGCCAGCACACCCGCGATCGCCTTGTCCTCGACGATCAGCCTGCGCGCCTCAAATCCTTCCAGCAGCGTAATCGACGGACAGCGGCGCACGGCCGCGATCAGCGCGCGCATGATCTCGCGGCCGGTGCCGTCGCCGGTGGCATGCACAATCCGCTTACGGCTGTGCGCGGCTTCCAGCCCCAAGCGCCAGCTGCCGTCCGGCTGCCGATCGAAGGCGACCCCGAGCTGCGCGAGGCGGTCGACCGCCGCCGGCGCAGCCTGGACGATGGTCGCGGCGGCAGCCTCGTCGCACAGTCCGGCTCCAGCAGCGATCGTGTCCTGCAGATGCAGCGCAGGGTCGTCGTCCGCACCCACGGCCGCGGCGAGGCCGCCTTGCGCCCACAGGCTCGAGGCTTCCCCGCCGAGCGGCGACTTCGACAACAGCACCACGGGTTCGGGCGCAAGCTGCAGCGCGGTCATCAGGCCGGCGGCACCGCCGCCGATGATCACGGGCTGTCCAGCCAGCCCAGAGAGATCGATGCTCATAGGGCCAACATCCTTTCCACCGAGCGCCGGGCGCGATCGGCAATCTCAGGATCGATCGTGACCTCGTGCTGATCGGTCTCGAGCGCGTGGCGAATGTTCTTCAGCGTGATCCGCTTCATATGCGGACACAGATTGCAGGGCCGGATGAACTCGACATCGGGGTGCAGCACTGCGACGTTGTCGCTCATCGAGCATTCCGTCAGCAGCACGACGCGCGCCGGCCGCTTGTTGTCGACAAAGCTCGACATCGCCGCTGTTGACCCGGAAAAATCGGCCTCCGCCACCACCTCCGGCGGACATTCCGGATGCGCCAGCACCGTAATGCCTGGGTGATTGTCACGAAGCGCACGGACATCCTCGGCGTTGAAGCGCTCATGCACCTCGCAATGGCCCTTCCAGGCCGTGATTTTCACTCTGGTTTGCGCAGCGATGTTGCGGGCGAGATATTCGTCCGGCAGCATGATCACGTGACCGGTGCCGAGCGACTCCACGACGGCAAGCGCGTTGCCGGAGGTGCAGCAGATGTCGGCCTCTGCTTTCACCGCGGTGGAGGTGTTGACATAGGCGACCACGGGCGCATCCGGATAGCGCTCGCGCATCAGCCGCACGTCCTGCGCGGTGATGGATTCCGCCAGCGAGCAGCCGGCCTCGAGGTCGGGGATCAGCACCCTCTTCCCGGGATTGAGCAGCTTGGCCGTCTCCGCCATGAAGTGCACGCCGGCGAGCACGATGATGTCGGCATCGACCTTGGTCGCTTCGCGCGCCAGCAACAGGCTGTCGCCGACGATATCGGCCACGCCATGAAAGATTTCCGGCGTCTGGTAGTTGTGGGCGAGCACCACCGCATTGCGCTTGCGTTTGAGCGCGAGGATCGCCTCGACATCATCAGCGAAGGTCGCCCATTCCGGCGGCGGGATCACGCGTTTGACGCGGTCATAAAGCGGCGCAGTGCGCGCAAGCGCGTTTGATTCAAGCATGGCCATTTATACTCTCCTTGAGTATATTATGGCTTATACTTATCCTGAGCATAATTCAAGTCAAGAGCGGGAGAGCGGGAGCTTGCTTCCGATCACGGCCCGTTCGGCCAGCACGCCCTGGCGGAAGCGGAACAGCTTGGCCGGACGGCCGATCGTGTCGGCGGCGATTGCGCCTGTTTCTTCAACGAGTTCCTGCTGCTCGATGAGACGGCGGAAATTCTGCTTGTGCACCAGCCGTCCTGCAAGCGCCTCAACGCTGCGTTGCAGTTGCAGCAGGGTGAAGTCGGCCGGCATCAGCTCGAACACGACCGGCCGGTATTTGATCTTGGCGCGCAGGCGGGCAATGCCGGTGGCAAGGATCCGGCGGTGGTCGGCGGTCATGGCGCGGCCGGGGACCACCGGCTCGCCGTCCCCCTTGTCCCGTACGGCCTCAGGGATCAGCGAGGCTTCGTACAGCAGTTCATAGCGCTGCAGCGCCAGCTCCTCGTTCCAGTCGTGGCTGTCGAGCCCGAAGGTGATGGCGGCGCGGCGCCAGCGCTGCTTCTGGAGCGCGGAATTGACCTCCGATTTGGCCCAGGTGCGCAGCTTCGGCGCGATGGTCTTGGCGATTAGTGCAGGCGCCCCGGCGCGGTGATCCTCCCACGGGAAATAATCGTACCAGGAGGACCACTGCGCCTCGGATCCGTGGTGCATCAGCTCCTCGCGGGTGAGACCGAGATAGCTGATCGAGATGCGGTGCGGCGCGTCGGAATCGCCGGTGCGGCCGCGATCGGCGAAGGTATAGAGCTGCTCGACATAGCCGATGGGACGGCCGGTCTGGGCCTCGACCCAGGCACGCAGGCCCATCTGCAGCGAACGGTGCGCGAACTGAAATGGCCCGCTCGGCAAGGCGCTCGCGTGCGCGATCGTCATGATCTTGGGATTGCCGTCGCTCACCGCGACCAGCACAGCCACGAGATCAGCGGTAATCGCATCCATCGATGTCACGGTGTTCTGCGGTTTCTTGTCCACGTTGCTGAACCCACTCCGCTGATGGTCCCAGTGCGCCGATTCCGAGTTCACATCATATCGCCGCACGTCCAATTGCGAACGTTTGTAATCGAGGAGTGTTGGCAGGCCCTTTATCCCCGAGATGTCGGAAGCCGTGCTCTATCCGAGCCACCATCTGCCCGCGAGCATGACGACCTCGCCGCACACCACCCCGGCAAAGATCGACCGCCGCGTCGCCATGAAGGCTGCGAAGCCCGCGGCCAGTGCACCATAGCGGAGGAACCACGGCACGCTTGCCAGCGCGCCCGGTGGATGCACCAGGATCTGCGCGATGACGCCAGCGAGGATGGCGGTTGCCACGGCCTTGACCCAGACCAGCAGGTCGGAGCCCTCGTCGAGCCCACCGCCGAGCCAGAGGCCCAGCATGCGCCAGATCTGGTTTGGGATCACGCCTGCGACCAGCAGCACCGCCAGCGTATGCCAGTCCCCGATAAAGTCGCTCACGTGCGCTGCCGCCATTTGTGGACGCCGAAGGCGATGGTGCCGGCGGCGACGCCGCTGACCAGAATGTCGACGCCGCTGTTGAGCAGCGCCGCGACCGGATAGAAGACGAGCCCCAATGCCAGCGCGAGCACATCGGCCAGCTCTCTGGAATTGCGCGCGGTGGAAAACAGGAACGCCAGCGGGGTCAGCAGCAGCACCGCCGCGCCGAAGGTCTGCGAGAGATTGGCCGCCAGCAGATAGCCGATGATGGTGGCCACGAGCCCGATCGTGATCAAGCCCGTGCCGAGGCCATGGACAAAGGCGATCCGCCGCTCGCGCGGCACATGCGGCAGGAAGCGGTAGCATTCGACCCAGAGCGTCACCGCCGTGAAATGCGCCACCAGCACCAGCTGGCGCCGCTTGGTCGCGGGCGTGCGCAGCAATGGCATCACCGCCACCACCATCGGAAACAGGCGGATCGCGCTCATGGTCACGGCGATCGCCGACTGTACGATGGTCTGCCCCGATCCGAGCGTCGTCACCAGAATGATCTGCGCCGGGCCTGCCCAGACCAATACCGTGCTCAAGATCGCCCAGAGCATGCTGAAATGGGTGTCGTGGGCGAGCGCGCCGATGCCAATGAACGTGACGAACAGCACCATCGACAGGATCGTCGCCGATGTCGCGCGCAAGCCCCAGCCGAAGGCGCGGATCGCGCCATGCCATTGTTGGGAATCGAGCGGAGGAAGCGTCACGGGCGAGCGGGAAGCAATTGCATGCTTCCATAAGGCTGGGAGAGCGGGTGCCGTCAACCGTCGCGCGGCGCCTGCGGCCCTGCGGTAATCGCATCCGACGCGGTTTGCGGCGGTCGGCGGCCGCTTGTCCACGTTCCTGTCGAATCTCCCGGCCAATGCCGATGGCACTCTGCGGACCAAGCGAGCCCCGGCCCACCGCAAGCGAAAAGCTGTCCCGGCTGGCGCCGCGCGCTCAGGTCAGCCAGAGATGCGCCGGCTCTCAGGAAGGGCCGACGACCATCTGTCTCAAACCCTGCCGGAGCTCCGTGACATTCCTGGCGCCGTTCAGTTGCTCGAACTGCCGCTGGGCTTCACGCCAGAGAGGCGATGCTTCGGCGTGAAGACGACGTCCTTTTTCAGTGAGCTCGATCAGGCGACTTCGGCCGTCAGTGGGTGACGGCCGAAGCCTGATTACGCCGTCGCGTTCCAGCAGGCCGACCATCTTGCCCATGGCCGTCCGTTCGACGTCGAGGCGTTCGGCAAGAGGATTGATCGCAGCACTCCCCACCTCGGCCAGCGCAGCCAGGATGAGGAACTGCGTGATGCGCAGGCCGGTCGGCTCCAGATGAGCATCATAGAATCGCGTGATCTGCCGGCTCGCCTTTCTCACCGCGTTGCAGTTGCACGCATCGATCCTCAATGGTTGGTCGGCCAGCGGCATTTCTCTGTCCTCTCGATTTCCGTCAACGGTCCGAACGCGCTGCGCACATCACGCGAATACGTTCCGATGCTTCTTGATGAAAGCCTGGACCGAAAGCGCCGGGGTCCCGGTGATCCTTTCGACATTGTCGTTCGTACCCGCGAAGATGCCATCCCGATAGTTCTGGGCAACTTCGACCAAGTGCTGCACCAGGAACGGCGGGAATTTGTATGACTGCTCCATCTTCTGCTTGAATTCCTCGATCGAGCTCGGCGCGTAGTCGATCTTGGCGCCCAACACCTCGCTCATGGCCGCGGCGATCTCCGTATGGTTCATCTCGACCGGACCATGGAGCGTGTAGATCTTGCCCTCGTGACCTGTTGGAGAGGCCAGGATATGCGCGATGACCCGCCCCTGGTCCTCGCTCGCGATGGGTGCGTGACGGCCGTTTGCGAATGGGAAACTGATCGTCTTCTTGGCCCAGATTTCGCGACCCCAATGTGGATAGACCAGCCAATCGGCAAAGAAGGTGGGACGCAGATGCGTCGTCGCGACACCCGACCAATCGAACACCCGCTCGGCAAGCCAGTGATCCTGCGCCGCATGGCTCGCCGCTTCCCGCCGCGCCGAGATCTGCGACATGTTGACGATCGCGGTGACGCCTGCCTCCTTCGCAGCCTGCGCGAAATAGGCGGAGGCGCTGATAATTCCCGGCGCGATCGGATGAAGGAAGTAGGCCGACCGGATACCTTCCATTGCCGCACGGATGTCGTCGATATCGGTGAAATCACCGACCGCGATGTCGACGCCGCGCGACCGCAGAGCAGCGGCCTTTTCATCGTCCTTGCGCACATAGGCCCGCACCCGCTTGCCCATCCTGAGCAGTTCGTCGACGGCGGCTCCCCCGGTGCGTCCGGTGGCACCGCTCACAAGAAACTCAGCCTCACTCATGATGACGATCCTTTTCATTCAAGAGCATATGCTCGTATCTGGACAAAATAGGAGCATACGCTCCTATTTACAAGCCCATCTGGCCGATTTCAGCGCCGGCGCTCGATTCATCTTATTTTTCAATGCTCGTAAGGGTCAGCGCAGGTGAACCGATCGCTGGTCAGACGCCCCTGTTGCGCAGCACGAAGCAGGCTCCGCCGGCGCGGCGGATACGGTTGCAGAGGTCGTCGGCCTCACCGCGCGTGTCGGCGCCGATCCGCACCTGGTAGAACGGATGGAAGCCGCGCGTGCGCATCACCGACGAAAGCAGGCTTGGATCGCGATTGCCGATGATCGCGCTAAGACCCTTGATCGCACGCGCATACATCGCAAGCGCCCTGTTGCGGTCGAAGCCGGCAGCAAGCTGCACGCCCCAGAGCTTGGCCGCGGCGAGCGCAACGTGCTGCTCGAGCTGGGTGACGAACGGATTCGGCGCGCGCTTGAGCAGCGCCATCAATTGATGGCACGAGGTCGGCGGCGGGCTCGGCGGCGTCTTGCCGCCCTTGCCTGCGGCGGCCCAATCATCGATGGTCGCGCCGGTGATGGCCGAGACATAGTTGCGGGTCTCATAGGGCATCTGCCCCTTGCCCGAGAGCCAGTCCTGCACCCGGCGCGGTCCGGCATTATAGGCCGCCGCGGCCAACCCGAGATTGCCGAACTGATCGCGCAGCTCGGCCAGGAACTCGGCCGATTTCGGCAGCGCCTGCACGGGATCGAAAGGATCGAGCAGCCGCCGCTCGTCGGCGGTGCCCGGCATGAACTGCGCAATGCCCTGCGCGCGCCGGCCGCTGCGCGTGACCGGCCCCTCCGCGTCCGGCTGGAAGCGGCTCTCCTGCCAGATCACGCGGGCGAAGAATTCGAGCGGCAGGTTGTTGGCCCGGGCCGCAGATTCGATCATCAGGCAGATCGCCTCGCGCGTATCGCTCTCCTTGGGATCGTCACGCTTGGCCTCCTTATCCGGCGCGGCTGCGCCGGGCTTTGGCTGCGCTGCATCCCGTTTCGCTGCGTCCTTGGCGGGTTCGGCGGAGCCTGGCGGCGAAGACAGAGACGGCGGAGGCTCGGCCACAGGCGGCTTGGCGACGTCTTCAGCAAACACGTCTGCCGGCGCTATGAACGCCAGATAAAGGCCGATACAGAAGACGCGGATCACGTTGTACATCTGCAAAGGTCGAATTACCGGTTCGAAACCCCGTCGGCGTTCCCCACCTCAAAGCAATTGCAGGCCCCAAGTTCCTCGACGCGACGGCTTGACACGCGGGGGCCGGGGTCAGCAATTTCACCCGAGCCGACGAGACATCACGGAGGAACGTCAGGCATGACCGCCGCCGACGATCGGTTCGGCTTCGCGCCGGACGACGATGTGCCCCTGCCCTATATGGCGCGCACCCGCGACTACTACCTCGCGATCGGCTATGACACGCCCTATCGCTGGGCGCACTACACATCCGCGCCATTTCAAACCCTGAAGAAACCGCTTCGTGAATCCCGCGTGACCATCGTCACGACGGCTGCGCCCTACGATCCCGCCAAGGGCGATCAGGGACCCGGCGCTTTGTACAACGGCGCCGCCAAGTTCTATTGCATCTACGATGGCGATACGTCGGCGCCGCATGATCTGCGCATCTCCCACATCGCCTACGACCGCATTCACACCTCCGCCCAGGATTCCGGCACCTGGTTCCCGCTGCCGCAACTCGTTCGGCTCGCGCGCGAGGGTCGCGTCGGCGAGGTCGCACCGCGCTTTTTCGGCGCACCGACCAATCGCAGCCATCGTGCCACCATCGAGACCGATGCGCCGGAGATCCTGGCGCGCTGCCGGACGGATGCCGTGGATGCCGCCGTGCTGGTGCCGAACTGTCCGGTCTGCCACCAGACCGTAAGCCTGGTGGCGCGGCATCTGGAAGCGAACGGCATCGCGACCGTCGTCATGGGCTGCGCCAAGGACATCGTCGAGTATGTCGCCGTGCCGCGCTTTCTGTTTTCGGATTTCCCGCTCGGCAATTCCGCGGGCAAGCCGCACGATGTCGGCTCGCAGGCCCTGACGCTCGCGCTGGCGTTGCAGCTGTTGGAAAACGCGCCCGGCCCGCAGACCACCATGCAGTCGCCGCTGCGCTGGAGCAGTGACGCGAGTTGGAAGCGCGACTACAGCAATCCGGCGCTGCTCAGCCCGGAGGAATTGTCGCGGCGGCGCGCCGAGTTCGATACGCAGAAGGTGATTGCGAAGGGACTGCGCGAGAGCAACAGCTAACAGGTTTTCCCAAGAACCTACATGAGCGCAGGGCTTTTCCCCTTGCCGTCACGCTTCGGTTGCGGTTGATTGCTGCGGGGTTCTGGGGGACGACTACTAATGCGTGTTTTGTGGTGCTTGGCGCTTTGCGCCATGGTGGGTGGCTGTGCGTCGGTGACGCGGGGGACAACGGAAACAATCAGTATCTCCTCGACACCATCCGGCGCGGAAGCGACCGTTTCGGGACTTGAGGCGCCGATGACGTGTACGACGCCTTGTGCGTTCGTAGCCAAGCGAAACGCCGACATCTCGGTCTCGATCGCCAAGGAAGGTTACGAGACCCAGATCGTGCCGCTGACGAAGGACATTCCGGCCGCAGGCGCGGCCGGCTTCGCCGGCAATATCCTCGCGGGTGGCCTGATCGGGATGGGAGTCGATGCCGCGACCGGCGCGGCCACCGATCACAAGCCGAACCCGGTGATCGTCACGCTGCAGCCGCACAGAGCCGCAGCCCCGGCGCGGCCAGCGCGGCAACGCAGGCCTCCCGCGGCGGCGCCTGAAGCCGGCACCTGAGGGGCAAGCGCTGCCACGGCGTCGGCGGCTCGCTCGCGCGTCTGCCCGTTGAAATGATAGGGTGGCAGAAAGCTCGACTCGATCTGCAGTTCGAGTCGTGACGCAGCGACTGGGTTAAGCCGCGCGTCGGAACGTCCCGGGCCGCGGCGCGTTCACGCTCCTGGAACATTCTCTACGGAGAAGGGTCCGATGCGCCGCGCACCTCTCAAAGCCTTGTTCGCGCTGCTGACCTTCAGCAGGGACGACGAGACGCCGCTGCGCTGGGACCGCATCGTCCTGATCTTCTCGACCCTGGTCACGATCGGCCTCGCCGTCCTTTACGTCCATGGAAAGGTTACCGGACGGTGGTAGCGCACTCCGTCTCGGCCCTGGCCAGTCAGCCGACCGCGGCGAGCATCCCGGTCTTCGGGTGACAGCCGCGATATTCGAAGAACTGCTCATCAGCGGCCGCGACCGTCACCTCATGATAGAGCCGAAGCTTCGCGGCCGGACCGAGTGACGACAGATACTTCATCGCCGCTCCGAAGATCCTGACGTGGGTCGGATGCGATTCCGCCCAGCGCTCCAGCGCGGACAGACTTTGCCACCAGCTCTGCCCGTAGGACTTCTCGGTCAGCGCGCCATCGGGTCCCCGCAGTCGCATATAACGATTGGAGTAGCAGCCGATCGAGATCCCATCGTCGCGCAGGAAATCCATGCCCTCGCGCAGGACCGGCTCGACGTCTTCCAGATACATGCGGCGCTCGGCCGTGTCCGTGTCGCTCCAGTCCTGGCCTGAGCGGATCACGCAGAGATTGTCCGCGGCCAGGACGCGAAGGCGCGGTCCGTCCTGTAGCAAGGTCGGCTTGCCCGATGACCTCATCTCATCGGTCTGAGACAGCGGGATGCGATCGCGCATTCCGCCCCAATAGGCATGCTCCAGCACCTCCCCACTCATCCCCCCGGCAATGACCGCGACGCCTTCGGGCCGGCCCAGCGAGGAGAACAACGTCTCATAGCGGTCGACCGCCGGCCGCAGCACTTCGATGAATCGGCCGACACCGTCGACGCCCGGTCCGGTCCAGGCGGCGCGCGCCGGCACGAACCACGCGTCGAAGCGCGCGACGTCGTCCCAATAGGCGACGAAGACCTCGTTCGCGAATCCGGCCTGATCGACATAGTGCGCATGGTCCCAATGCGATGGTCCGTGCGCCTCCGATACGAGCTTCACGAAGTCCGACGTCGAGGAGGCCGCCGTCGGCGGCGCCTCGCCGCGATATTGCAGGCCGAAATAGGCCATTACAACGCGGGCAACGCCTGGCTTGTAGCGGGCGACGAACGACGGGTAAGGCGGTTTGTAATCGTCATCCACACGGCGATGGCGACGGCGCGGGGTGATCAGATGTGGAGGAATCGCGGACTCCATGATCCCCTCCCCTCAAGTGGCTTCGCCAGACCGGGCGGCTGCAACCTCGCCGGCCGGAGCGGCCGGCGTCACATGGTCGCCCGGCAACGCGAAATGCTCGACGCGACTGAACGGCTTGTTGTTGAGCAGCAGCCGCGTGACGTCGGGACGCGAATAGTGCCCGGCCGGATCGGCGGCGTTCTTGGCGATGCCGATCATGCCGAGGTCGATCTCGGCGATCAGCAGGCCTTCCTGCTCGGGCGGCAGCTTCTCGACGAGCGAACTGCCGTCAGGACCGAAGATCGCGGCATGACCTCCGCCGACATGCAGCAGCGCGTGCTTGTCCTGGCGATCGCACAGCTCGTCGATCATCGCCTGCGAGACTGTGGCACACGGTGCCAGCACGAAGCACGAGCCTTCCACCGCATAGATGCGCGACGCTGCATTGTTGACCTCGGCGCCGAGCGCCGGCGCGAACGGATCGTAGAGCGAGAAACTCGGCCATGCCGCGACGTGAACCTGCTCGTTCTGGGCATACATCGCGTATTTCGACAGCGGCTGCAGATGCTCCCAGCAACACAGCGCGCCTAACCGGCCGATGTCTTGCCGCGCATGGACGGCGAGATCGCTGCCGTCGCCTTCGCCATACACGGTGCGCTCGGCATGAGTTGGCCGCAGTTTGCGGCGCTTCGCAATGGTCTCACCATCAGGGCCGATGAGCCACTGCGCGATGTAGAGGCTGCCACCGTCGCGCTCGGAAACGCCGAGCACAGCCGTCAGCTTCGCCTTGCGCACCGCGACACGCAGGGCCTCCGCCTGCGGGCTGTCATAGGACAACGAATTGTCGAAATAGCGCTGCACGAATCCGCGCCCGATGCACCAGGCCGGCGAGTCCATCCAGATGTGCCAGGGATAGCCGGGGATGAAGACCTCCGGGAACGCGATCAGCTTGGCACCCTTGTCTGCCGCTTCCTCGATCAGCCCGATCGTCTTCTGGATCGAGGCGTCGAGGTCGAGCCAGGCAGGCGCCGCCTGCACCACCGCCACCTTGTATTTCGGATAGACGATACCCATCGCCGCTGCTCCTGCTGCCAATTGCGGCGCATCCCGCCGCACCACGATCGCGCGCACTATTGACCCAGGCCGTCATTCGCGCTCGTCTCGCAGGGAACGAAAATTCGACTACGACCGCGGCCAACCGCCCGGCCGGCCCGGGTTTTGCTGCATTGCCGGATATCCAATCGACACAGGTGTAGGAGGAGACGGACCGATGCCGATCCTGTTCACCACGGACCAAAGCCCGGCTCACCGCCGACTGGCGATGTGGCAAGACATCGTCTGCGACGTCTATGTCGGCCTTGACTGCAGGTCCGATCTGGGCAGCGCCTTTCGGGGCAGCGTGACCTATGCGGCTTTCGGCGAGGCCGTGTGTTCCGAAGTGTGCTCGGACCAGCAGCGCGTTCACCGCACCCATCAGCGGATTTCCCGCTCCGATGCAGACTTCGTGCTGGTTGCGCTGGGGCGCGAGGGGATCGGCGGCGTCGTGCAGGATGGCCGCGACACGGTGATCCGCCCCGGCGAGTTCGCGATCTACGACACGACGCGCCCCTATGAGCTGCAGTTCGACGCCGCGTTCAAGCAGATCGTGTTCAAGCTGCCGCGTCAGATGCTGCAGCGCAGAATCGGTCCCACCGAGCCGGTGACGGCAATGACCTTCGGCGCCGACAGCCCGCTCCAGCCCCTTGTCTACGATTTCATCGTCAGGCTCTGCGAGCGCGCCGATCACATCGGCGCCGAGCACGCCGAGCGATTGTCCGACCAGGCTGCCGACCTGCTGGCCATGACGTTGGCCGAGCGGCTCCAAACCCAGCCTCTGCCGGTCTCCAGCCATCGCGCGGCGCTGCTCTATCGCATCAAGGCGCATGTTCGCACGCGCCTGTCCGATCCCGACCTTTCGCTGCCGGTGGTCGCGCGCGAGCTCGGGCTGTCTGCGCGCTACGTCAACGATCTGTTCTCGGATGAGGAGCTCTCGTTCCAGCGCTTCCTGCTGTCGGAGCGGCTCAAAGTGTGTCGGCGCGACCTCGCCGCGCCGGCGCTGACCCATCGGCAGATCAGCGAAATCGCCTTCGCCTGGGGCTTCAACGACGCCTCGCATTTCGGCCGTGTCTTTCGCGAACAGTTTGGCATGTCGCCACGCCAGTGGCGGCGCAGCAGCCCGGCGCGCTAAAGTCAGACAAGTGCCGATTCCTTGAACAATTCGGCCGGTGCCGGGATCGATCGGATGCGCCGCTTTGCCCTGACGCGGATGAGACCATGATAGGACGAGCGGGATACACCGTTTTGCTGCTGGCCATGACGTCCAGCGCCAGCCATGCGCTAGATGGCGAGCAGAGCCGAGGAAAAGCGCTCTTGCAAACGCTTTGCAGTCGATGCCATGCGGTGGGTCAGACTGGGACCAGCCCACACCCCGATGCCCCGCCCTTCCGCAGCTTTGGCGACGACAAACTCTACGACGAAGACTTTGCAGAGCGCCTGCAAGCCGGGCTGTCGACGATCCACCCGGACATGCCGACCTTCCAATTCAATCGCGCCGACGCCGAGGCGGTGGTCAACTATCTCAAGGCCATCCAGGTCCGGCCGAAGGCGAAATGACCCCGCGAGGCCGGGCCCGCTCTGGGAACTGACGCCTGCTCGGTCCGTTGCCCGTCGCGATCCGCACCGGATACCGCAGGGGCAAAGCGCCTTGGAGCCCTTTCACGGATGAGTGCCACTGCCCTCGAATATCCCGATGGCCTTCCGCTGCCGCAGCGAAGCTGGGCGATCGTCACGATTGCGCTTGGCATCGTCATGGCCGTGGTCGACGGCGCGATCGCCAATGTCGCGCTGCCGACGATCGCGCGCGATCTCAACGCGAGCCCGGCCTTCTCGATCTGGATCGTCAACGGCTACCAACTCGCCGTCACCATCTCGCTGCTGCCGCTGGCCTCGCTCGGCGAGATCATCGGCTATCGGCGGGTCTATCTCGCTGGCCTCGTGCTGTTCACCATCGCCTCGGCGGCTTGCGCGCTGTCGCATACGCTGCTGTTGCTGACGCTCGCTCGTATCCTGCAGGGCTTTGGCGCGGCCGGCATTCTGAGCGTCAACTCGGCGCTGGTGCGCTTCATCTATCCGCACGCATTGCTGGGCCGCGGCATCGGCATCAATGCCATGGTGGTTGCGATCTCTGCTGCGGTCGGCCCGACCATCGCGGCCGGCATTCTCTCGGTCGGGACCTGGCCTTATCTGTTCGCAATCAACGTGCCGCTCGGCTTTGTGACGTTCGCGCTCGGCGCGCGTTGTCTGCCGCACACGCCGCGTTCACCCCACATGTTCGACTGGCAGAGCGCGGCCTTGAGCGCGCTCACCTTCGGCTTCGGCATCGCCGCGATCGACAGTCTCGGCCATGGCGAAGCGCTCCTGACCTGCGCGATCCAGTTCGCCGTTGCAGTCATCTCCGGGGTGACACTGTACTACCGCGAGACCCACATGGCCTCGCCGCTATTGCCGCTCGACCTGTTGCGCATCCCGATCTTTGCGCTGTCGATCGCGACCTCGATCGCTTCGTTCTGCGGACAGATGCTCGCCTTCGTGGCGATCCCGTTTTATCTCGAAAGCCACTTTGGCTATTCCGCGGTGCAGATCGGCCTGTTGATCACGCCTTGGCCGATTGCGGTTGCCTTCGCCGCGCCGATCTCGGGGCGGCTGGTCGAACGCTTCCCGGCGGGTCTACTCGGCGGTGTCGGCCTGTTTCTGTTCGCCTGCGGCCTTGGCGCGCTGGCGCTGTTGCCGGCGCAACCCGCGGTGGTCGACGTGGTCTGGCGCATGGCGCTGGCCGGGTTCGGCTTCGGCCTGTTCCAGACCCCGAACAACCGCACCATGATCGCGGCGGCGCCGCGCGAACGTTCTGGTGGGGCGAGCGGCATGCTGGGCACCGCGCGCCTGTTGGGCCAGACCATGGGCGCGGCGCTGGTTGCGATGTTCCTGGCGGTCAGTCCCATCGAGGGCACGCGGCTGTCGCTTGCCACCGGCGTGGGCTTCGCGCTGCTCGGTGCCATGCTCAGCATGCTCCGCCTGTCTCCCGTCGGTGCCAGGGGCGCCGAGCATGTCCGCGTGCGGGAGGGCCAGCGGCTGAAGGGCGAGTAGACACGACGGCCGGCGGAGGCTGCGACCGATCCAACTCGGCAGGCCTGTCGAATGCGCATAGACCCGCCGGACGCAAAAAAGGCCGGCGCAATGGCCGGCCTCTTGCAGTGCGATGTCTTCTGGGGCTTGGCGCCGCTCAGACCTTGACCAGCGGTCCCTTCGACGCCGGGCCCTTGGAGCCGCCGCCGGATCCGCCGGACTTCGGCTTCCGCTTGCGGGCCGCCGGCACCTCCGACTTCGGCGTGACCGGACCTTCGACGAACTCGAAGCCGATCTTCTCGAGCTCCGGATTGGCCTCGTCCTTGACCAGGACGACACGGACGTGCCCGCCACCCTTCAGCTTGCCGAACAGCACCTCATCCGCCAGCGGCTTCTTGATGTGCTCCTGGATCACGCGGCCCATCGGACGCGCACCCATCTGCTCGTCATAGCCATGCTGGATCAGCCAGGCCTTGGCCGGCTCCGACAGCTCGATGGTGACGTCGCGGTCGGCGAGCTGAGCTTCCAGCTGCAGCACGAACTTCTCGACCACCATGCCGATCACGTCGACCGACAGATGCGCGAACGACACGATCGCATCGAGCCGGTTGCGGAATTCCGGCGCGAACTGGCGGTTGATCGCCTCGTGGTCGTCGCCTTCCCGCTTGGAACGATGGAAGCCGAACGCCTGCTTGGCCATGTCGGCGGCGCCCGCATTCGTGGTCATGATCAGGATCACGTTGCGGAAGTTGACCTGCTTGCCGTTGTGATCGGTGAGCCGGCCATGATCCATGATCTGCAGCAGCACATTGTACAGATCGGGATGGGCCTTCTCGATTTCGTCGAGCAGCACCACGCAATGCGGATGCTGGTCGACGCCGTCGGTCAACAGGCCACCCTGGTCAAAGCCGACATAGCCGGGAGGTGCGCCGATCAGGCGCGACACCGTATGCCGCTCCATGTATTCGGACATGTCGAAGCGCAACAGCTCGACACCCAAGGTGGCCGCGAGCTGCTTGGCGACCTCGGTCTTGCCGACGCCGGTCGGGCCCGAGAACAGGTAGCAGCCGATCGGCTTCTCGGGTTCGCGCAAGCCCGCGCGGGCGAGCTTGATCGAGGCCGAGAGCGACTCGATCGCTCGGTCCTGGCCGAACACGACGCGCTTTAAGGTCTGCTCGAGGTGCTTGAGCACTTCGGCATCGTCCTTCGACACGCTCTTCGGCGGGATCCGCGCCATCGATGCGATCGTGGTCTCGATTTCCTTGATGCCGATGGTCTTCTTGCGCTTGCTCTCGGACACCAGCATCTGCGCCGCACCGGATTCGTCGATCACGTCGATCGCCTTGTCCGGCAGCTTGCGGTCGTGGATGTAGCGCGACGACAGCTGCACCGCGGCCTCGATCGCCTCGTTGGTGTATTTCAGCCGGTGATAATCCTCGAAATACGGCTTCAGCCCCTTCAGAATCGCGATTGCATCCTCGACCGACGGCTCGTTGACGTCGATCTTCTGGAAGCGCCGCACCAGTGCGCGGTCCTTCTCGAAGTGCTGGCGGTACTCCTTGTAGGTCGTGGAGCCCATGCAGCGGATCGTGCCGGAGGCCAGCGCCGGCTTCAGCAGGTTGGACGCGTCCATCGCGCCGCCAGAAGTGGCGCCGGCGCCGATCACGGTGTGGATTTCGTCGATGAACAGGATCGCGTTCGGATGGGCCTCGAGTTCCTTCAGCACCTGCTTCAGGCGCTCCTCGAAGTCGCCGCGATAGCGGGTCCCGGCGAGCAGCGTGCCCATGTCGAGCGAGAACACCGTCGCGGCCGCCAGCACTTCCGGCACTTCACTGTCGACGATGCGCTTGGCAAGCCCTTCCGCGATCGCGGTCTTGCCGACGCCCGCCTCGCCCACGAACAGCGGGTTGTTCTTCTGGCGGCGGCACAGCACCTGGATGGCGCGGTTGATCTCGGAGTTCCGGCCGATGACCGGGTCGATCTTACCGTCACGCGCTTTCTTGTTGAGGTTGACGCAATAGGTTTCCAGCGCCTCGCCCTTCTTCTTGGAGTCCTCGCTGCCTTTGTTCTCGGTCTCCTCGTCGACGCCGCGCACGGGGCGCGCCTCGGAGACGCCCGGCCGCTTGGCGATGCCGTGGCTGATATAGTTGACGGCGTCGTAGCGCGTCATGTCCTGCTCCTGCAGGAAATACGCGGCATGACTTTCGCGCTCCGCGAAGATCGCGATCAGCACGTTGGCGCCCGTCACCTCTTCGCGGCCGGAGGACTGGACGTGAATCACCGCGCGCTGGATTACGCGCTGGAAGCCTGCGGTCGGCTTGGCGTCGTCGCTGCCGTCCGTGACCAGATTTTCGAACTCGGTTTCGAGATAGTTGACAAGACTGCCGCGCAGCTTGTCGAGATCGACGCTGCATGCGCGCATCACGGCCGCTGCATCGGAGTCATCGATCAAGGACAGCAAGAGGTGTTCCAGTGTCGCGTATTGATGATGACGCTCGTTGGCAATCGCCAGCGCACGATGCAGGGATTGTTCAAGGCTTTGAGAAAAAGTCGGCATGCGCGTCCTCTATGGCCCCCTGGCATCATGATCGCCGCCGCCCGGTCAGGCAACAACAACCTTCGTCAAATATAGTTATAATCGAGTGCGGCAAAAGACCGGTCGAGCCACCCGATTGCCCTTTCACCGGATCGTTAATGCAAAACCCGTTCCGAGTGTGACGGCGGGCGCAGACGCCGATTTGAATCGCTCTTGTCGTCGGCAGATTTCGCTCTTCCGCTGCGTTCGTGGAGCGATCATGTGCGAGACGATGGCGTGAAGGCGCGGCCGACTCGAGAAAAGGCCGCAAAAATCCGGAGATTGGCCGGCTGAGCCTGGTCCGGCTTCAGTCGCCTGATAGATAGGGCCGATTTCGGCCAGATATTCCTACTTCTTCTCCATCACACATTGCAGCGGATGCTGGTGCTTGCGCGCGAAATCCATCACCTGAGTCACTTTGGTCTCAGCGATCTCGTAGGTGAAGACACCGCATTCGCCGATCCCGTGATGGTGGACATGGAGCATGATCTTGGTCGCCGCCTCAACGTCCTTGTTGAAGAACTTTTCCAAGACGTGAACGACGAATTCCATCGGCGTGTAATCGTCGTTGAGAATCAGGACGCGATAAAGGTTCGGGCGTTTGGTCTTCGGCTTGACCTTGGTGATGACCGAGGTGGCGGGGCCGTTATTGCCGCTGGGCCGATTCTCGTTGCTGCTCATCCTGGGCACTGGGAGAGGCTTTGACAGATCAAATCTGGACGTTAGCTGCGACATGGCACACGCGTTAGATACCGTTGCGGGATCCCTAACAGGTTCCCACCTTGTCCCGCCGGGGCCACGTTGGCAGCCCGGACCTGCTTCCCAAATCGCCTTATCCCAGCCGACCGGTCCGACATCAGGAATATGGGTCAGTTACCGGTCTGCTGCAAGCGCACATCGCGATCGAACGCGCTTCCGCCAGTACCGATTCTCCGACCTCGGCGATGATCGATGAGGTTAAACAATTCGTCCGGATTTTACAAAGCGGATTCAGTGGGAATTGAGGAGGAACCTGTTCTGGCGAGCAAGTTGCCGACTCCTGAGGTTCGCCGCAGCAGTCTGCTCGGGCGGCTTGTCCATCCGTCCAACGGCGCAGCCCGAAATCTCGGCAGCTTCCTCTGCCCGGGGGGCACCTCGTGACCGATTCCATCACCGGTCCGGTCCTGCTTTGCCTTCAAGACAACTCACCACCTGCAAGACAACAGACCACTTGGCGCCGTGCTCTTGAGCAGCCACATCGTCGTGGCTTCGCCTCACACTGATCGCGACAAAGACTGCGATGCCCAGAACCGCACCGGCATCGAGAAGGCCGGTCCCTTCTCGCACCTCTACACGACCGCGGAGTTCCTGCAGGATGGCGCGAGCGGCAACGACCTTGCCGGATCATCGCCGAGTTCATCCAGACAGCAGACGCACGCGGAACGCCGTCGAGGAAATTTCAAAGCTGCGTGTCGCGTCATGACATCGGTCAGCACGACAGAACCGGCAAAAGAAAGCCCGGCATTCGCCGGGCTTTTTGGTGTCCCCGAATGACGCGGGCGGCTTAGTGCGTGGCGGCCGGCGGGGTAAACTTGGCAGCCAAACCTTCGAGCGGCTTGAAAGCCTGCTTGGCGAGATCCGAATAAAGGCCTGCGATCTTCTGCGAGTCGGCGACGAAGGTCTCATAGGCCGACTTGGCGTATTCGCTCTGCGCTTCGAGCACCTTGTCGAGCGACTTCACGCCCGAGAGTTTCTCGACGAAGGACTTGGTGTCCTCGAACGATTTCTTGGTGTAGTCGCCGTAAGCGGTGGCGATCGCATGCAGGCCGTTCTGCACGGTCGTCGCCGAGTTCACGACGGTTTCGAACTGCTCCTTGCCGTAGTTCTGGAAGTCTTCGACCTTAAACATGGCATCCCTTTCCCTGACCGAAGCGCTCACAAGACAAGCTTTTGCTCTCCTGAGGCGCATTGTCATATATCCTGCAGCGCACAATAAAAGCAAGATTCTTGTGCAATGCACAATTCAGGGCATTGGGGCCATATTCCTGAGATCCCCGCAAGATTTCTTTAATCTTTTGGCAACCCCCTCGCCCTAACCTTCCCGATGGCCCTGTCGGCGTTCGGCAGGTCTACAAAGCTGTTCCAAAACAGCACCTTAACAACACTTCAGTCCGGCCTTTCGATTTCTGGCCATCTTTACCGGCCAATCGGCAGCCCGGACAGGCTCAATGTCACGGGAGCGTTCGGCACAATTTCGCCTCACGAGCCGGTGAACAAGTCGGAAATTGGACGGGGATTTCATGCTTCGCAAAAACTTGGCTTCCTCGCGCCTGGTGCGGGTTGGCGTCTACGGGCTACTCACGCTCACGACCGTTGCGGTCTTCACGACCGACAGCGCCGAAGCACGTCGGCACCATCGGCGTCATCACACTGCGCATCATTCGCCGCGCAATGATGAGGGCAGCTACAGCCCTTCCTTCGCCTCCATCATCGTCGACGGCAATTCCGGAGCGACACTGACGGCGACCAATCCCGACGGGCTGCGGCATCCAGCTTCGCTCACCAAGATGATGACGCTCTATCTGTTGTTCGAGCGTCTCGATGCCGGCAAGATGAAGCTCGATACCGAGATGTCCGTCTCCGAGCACGCTTCAGAACAAGATCCGACCAAGCTCGGTCTTCGGCCCGGCCAGACCATCAGGGTCGAAGATGCGATCAAGGGATTGATCACGCGTTCGGCGAACGACGCCGCGGTCGTGATCGCCGAGGCGATCGGCGGCGACGAAGACAATTTCGCCAGGATGATGACTCGCAAGGCCCATGCGCTCGGCATGAGCCGCACGGTCTATCGCAACGCCTCCGGCCTGCCGAACGACGAACAGGTCACCTCGGCCCGCGACCAATCGATCCTCGGCCGTGCACTGCAGGACCGCTTCCCGCGCTACTATCATTATTTCTCGACGACGGCCTTCAACTTCCGCGGCCACACCATCACCGGGCACAATCACCTCCTCGGCAGCGTCGAAGGCGTTGATGGCATCAAGACCGGCTACACCCGCGCCTCCGGCTTCAACCTCGTCACCTCGATGCATCGGGGCAACCGATTCCTGATCGGCGTCGTGCTGGGCGGCCGCAGCGGCGGATCGCGTGACGCCATCATGCGCAGCCTGCTCGCCGAGAACCTCGACAAGGCTGCAACCAAGCGGACGGCTGTGGCCGTCACGGAACGCAGCGGATCCGACGCCGCGACCGACACCGCCGATCAAGGCGGCATGCAGCTCGCCTCGGCTACCCCTGATGCGCCGGCTCCCGCCCCGAGCCGTGCCACCAAGATCATCTCAGCCCTCTCGGAGGCGACCGCGGCCCTGCCGCCGGCGCAGCCCAGGGACAACAAGGCCAAGACCGACATCAAGGCCGACGTCCGCACCGAAGCCAAGGCCGAACCGGCTCCGATGACTTCGGGCGTGATCGACAGCCAACCGATGTCGATCATTCCCGGCTCCACGGAGCCGATGAAGCCGGTCAGAGTGAAGACGGTTCAGGTCAAGGCCGGTGCGGTGAAGCTCGCCTCGGCGGCCCCGCAGCCGGTCGCGCCCGTGCCGACGCCGCGCAACGATGCGGTCGAGCCGGCACGAAGCGATGCCTATCGTCCCGAACCACAGCGTGCCGACCTGCCACCGCAGCCGCCTGGGCACGGCACCGGCAACGGCATCCTCGGCGTGCTGCCGGCCTCGAGCCTGCCGCCGTCCTCGTCGCAGGCCATGGCCTATGCCGCACCCGCACCCGCACCGCAAGCCCCGGCACCGATCCAGCAGGCCTCTGCGGCTCCGGCGCCGGAAGTGGCTGCGAAGGCCGCCGTGACCCACAATGGCTGGATCGTTCAGGTCGGCGCGCTCGACAATGAAGCGGAGGCGCAGAAGCGGATCGAAGCCGCGCGCAGCCAGGCTCAGGGCCTGCTCAGCAAGGCCGATCCGTTCACCGAAACGGTCTCAAAGGGCGACAAGACCCTGATCCGCGCCCGCTTCGCCGGTCTCGACCGCGATCAGGCCGAAGCGGTCTGCAAGAAACTGAAGCGTGCCGACATCTCCTGCATGACCGTGCATAACTAGATCACCAGGATCTCCTTGATGAGGCCCGTGCGCCACACGCACGGGCCTTTTTTGTTGGGCCTCTCCACGAGAGCGCCTGCAAGAGGCCGGCGCAAACCTCTCGTCAAGAAATTGCAGCTAGAACTTTTTCACCATGAAGGATCGAGCACGCCTGATAACGGCGGGCGACCGCTGGCGTCGACAGAGCAGGCGATGAAAGCGGAGTTTCGGTCTTGTGGCGTGAGTGGCGTTGCCGGAGTCAGCCGTGATGCGTGCGAAGCAGAGTATCCTTGGCCTCGTTTACCCTGGCGGCGAGATACGTCGACCCCCCTTGATCGGGATGCAGTTTCTTCATCAGCGCACGGTGGGCGCGCCCGATTTCGTCCCGTCCCGCCCCCGGCTGCAGGCCAAGGATCTGATAGGCCTCCTCGTCCGTCATTTTGCCGCTCGACGCCGCGCGGCCCTGCCCCGCTGCCGTATCTCGCTCCGCGTGTTGACGCCAAGCGGGAAACCGGCGGTCCAGATAGCCTTCAAGTAACGCGACGCTGTCGACGTCGAGCGTCGGGATGATCGCCGCGAGCTGCGGCAGATCGAAATCGTCCAGCGAGCGGCCTGCATGCGGACCGGCGACGAATCGCCCGGCGAGCTGCCCGCTGTCGTGATCAAGCATCATCTCGATGAACTGTGAGCGCACCCGCGAGCTGTTGCTGCCTGCAGATCGGGACGCCCCCATTCCGAACAGGCTTCCGAACCCGCCGAGACCGGAAGGCGTCCAGCCCAACAGGCCGGCGCCGAACAGCCCGATCGGAATGGCCACAACGAATTCACCGCGAATACCGGTGAAGGCGGCGACAGCCAGGCACAGAATCCCGCCGACGAGCTTGATCGCACGGGCGAGCGCAGCAGGATTTGCCGCGCGAAACATCTGCAGCAGCAAATAAAGGGTGATGACGGCGACAGCGCCTGCGACCAGGGTCATGGACTGAATATAATCGCCAGCGCGGCAAAAAGCAGGATGGAGATTGCGCGAACCTCCGGCACACAACCGAGCATCGTTCGTCCTATCAGGGGCCTGCGTGCTATTTCATCTGTTCGAGCAGGTGCGCCGCGCTGGGCTGCCGCGCTGAGAGCCGCATCAGCGCTTCGCGGCCGCCGGCTGCATAGGCGGCAGCGGCGCGCAGCAGCTCGCGCAACTGGGCCGCTGCGCCGGGATCGAACCGGCACCAGGCTCCGCCACTCAGCCGCGCGATCTCGCGGAACGCCTGTTCAACGCCGGCATCGGTGCCTTCCTGGAACATGAAAATCGGAACTTTGAGGATGCCGAGCTCGCCGGCCTTGGTGCAGAGCTCGTCGACGCTCTCTTCCATGGCATCGCCGACAAACACCAGCGCCCTTACGCCGGAGGCCGTGGCGTCGCGGCGCGCTTCGCTCAGCACCTTTCCGATCTGGGTATTGCCGCCGCGGCAATCGATCTTGGTCATCAGGCGCGCAAGCTCGCCGCTGTCGGAAATCCAGCGGGTGGCGCGGCATTCGTTGAAGCCGCGATAATAGATCAGGCGAATGTCGAGGCTGCCAAGCGAGGCGGCCTCGCGAAACATGTCGGCCTGCAACCCACAAGCCATATCCCAGGTCGGCTGCCGGCTCATCGTGGCGTCGAGCGCGAAGATGAGACGGCCACGCGCGCCCACGGCATTCGGCGCCATCGCGCGTACCTTGGCGACGAAATCGGCGATCGAGGCTGCGCTCGACGGCGCTGGGTCTGGCAAGCTGCCTTCACCGGCCTTCGCATTGGACGAGGCCACGTCGCCTGGGCGGATCTTGGTAGGGTCTGTCGTCATCATCGCTCGCGAAGCTGCGCACAGAATGTGGGCAGCCGCGCCACGACGTTCAACACGGCGCTGTGGGCTCCGGAATGCCCCGACTAGTGGGTCAGCTGTTTCGCCGGCGCTTGTGCAGTCGGTGCATAGGGCGCCACCGGGCCGGGATCGGTCAGCGGCGACTTGGTTTTTACCGGGGCGAGGTCGCTTGAGCTGTCGGCATCGGCCAGGAACTTGTCGAGCATGGCCTGGATCGACGACTTGGCCTCATCCGGACCGGTGTCGCGCATGTCGTTGTGCTGGAAGTCGGTCTTCACGACGGTGATCCCGGCCTTCTCGCAGACGTCGTCACTCGGCAGCACGCCGGGGTCGGTCTTGAACTGCGGATCCCTCGAACGGAACGAGAGGATCTTGAACTTGCCGTTGGTGATGAAGGGGACGCGCAGATTGTCGAGCGTCACCACCTTGCGCACCTCGTCAGGATACTGCTTGGCGAAGTACATCGTAATATCGCCACCCATCGAATGCCCGACGATGGTCAGATGGTCGTAGTCGGCATTCGGCTGAACCTCGCGCATCTGCTCCACGGCGAATTTGATGTTGGCGACACCGCGCTGGATCTGCGGCAGGCGGCCGACATAGAGCTCGCCGACTTTCGTGACCATCGGCGGATCGCTCGGCAGGTCATGCTGGATGCTGACCGCCATGTAGCCTCGCGCGGCAAAGACGTTCGCGAGGAAGGAATATTCGGTGAATTTGACGGTATTGCCGTGATTGAGGATCGCGACCGGCAGCTTGATCATTCCAGCGTCGGCCTGCATTTCCTTGTCGCGTCGAACCGCGATATCCACCTCCACCAGGCGGTTTTCGCGGGATGCGTCATGGAAGCGAAGCGTCTCGTGCCGGATCGCCCATTTGCTGGCGGTCACATAGCCGGCAACGGCCAGAACCCCGGCAGAGACTAGAACGATGATTCCACGCTTCATGTTCGCCCTCTGGATCCACAACCTGAAGTGGCTACAGCCCTATCTACTGTCGCCGTCCCTTGTGTTTAATATATGCAACAGCGCTGTGACAGAAAGACTAAATGTTGTGTCCCGGCCGCCTGAACGTTGTGCGCTGCAGCTAACTGCTGTGCAGCATTCACGCGCGCCCTCCTCTCTGAGGTTCCTTATCTGAAGCTCAGGTTCAAGCTGGCGCTAAAATTTTCCATAAAGAACCAAACACGTAAATTGGCGTTCCGGCATTGAGGTGCGACAAATCGGCCAATTTTCAGGCATGGGTGCCCGGCCCGTATTATTACCGGTCTTTCGCGGTCAAGAAACGCAAAGGAACAGAGCGAGCAGGCCCTCAGGCGCTGATGATGTCGTGGACATCCAGCGGCTTGTCGACCTGGGCGAACCATTCGGCCCGGTTTGCGGCCCGCCGCCGGCCGCGCTCGTCCAATGGCAGCTTCAGCTGCCGCAACAGGCTCGTCACCTCCTCCCGGGCCGTCACATGGCCGAGATTCGGACGGGTCCCGAGCGTGGCCTCGTCGATATCGTCGAGCGCGGTCAGGCCGCGCGGAAAGAACTCACGGTAGACGACCCGCTCGGCGAAACCGTCGATCGAGCGGAAGCCCAGCCGGAACGACAGTTCCTTCAGCCCCTCGGCGACCAGCTGCTTGTTGCGCGATCCCAGCATCGACAGGCGATTGCGCACCACGATCCAGTCGGTGGTCGCGCCGTCGACCTGCCGCCGCTTGCGTCTGACGTCGCGGACCATCTCCGCGTAGTGGCTTTCACCTGTGACCGCGTAGGTCGCGGGATCGACGGTGCCCAGCACGTCGAAATCCAGGAAGCTGTCATTGATCGGGGTGACCAGCGTGTCGGCCATCGAGTGCGCCAGCCGCATCAGATAGCTGTCGGTCCCCGGCGTATCGATGACGATGAAGTCGAAGCTGTGCTCGACCGCGCCGACCGCCTCGATGAACTGCTGGAACTCGGTGTTCTCGTTGTCGGCGATCTGCATCGTCTGGCCGAGCTTGATGCAATAGTGGGTCGGGAGCTCAAGCGGCAGCCCGGTGCGCCGTGCCCAGGCGCTGCGGTTATTGATGTAGCGGGTGAAGCTCTGCTGCCGGCAATCGAGATCGATGGTGGCGACGCGCTGGCCCGCCTTCATCAGGGCAACGGCAATATGCAGAGCGGTGGTGGACTTGCCTGAACCGCCCTTCTCATTACCGAGGACAATCACATGGGCCGAACCCGATTGCCCCTGGCTCGTCTGCACCAGCATATTCCGACCCCTCACGATCATCTTCGAGTCACGCTTGCCCGCGGTCAAGTGAAATGCGTGCGGAATGTAAATTCGCCTCGCGAGGCGCGAGGCTCGCGGCATCTCGGCCACAACTGATCAGTCTCCGGACGCGAGAGGCGTTCGACAGTGAGCAGACGTGTTCAAGTGCGCTTGGTAGCTTTGCATTGTCCTTGATAAGGTCGGCGTTCCAACGGTCAAGACCGAACACACGAGCTCACAACTTCAGTCCGCGGATTAGAGCAAAAATGTCACGAAGCCCCCAGATCGTCCGTACTATGCCTGCGCTGCGTCGCGCACTCGACGGCTTGCGCGCGAGGAAAGCGACCCTCGCATTGGTCCCGACGATGGGAGCGCTCCATGACGGGCATGTGTCGCTGGTCCGATTGGCGAAGCGGCGCGCCGACAAGGTCGTCGTCTCGATCTTCGTCAACCCGACTCAGTTCGCACCAACTGAGGACTTCGGTTCCTATCCGCGGACCTGGAAGGAGGACGTGGCGAAGCTCGCCGCCGAGCAGGTGGATGCGATCTGGCACCCCGACGCCAAGGCGATGTATCCGGACGGCTTCGCGACCCGTATCGTCCCGGAGGGCGCGGCATCGGCCGGCCTCGAAGATCGCTTCCGCCCGCATTTCTTCGGAGGCGTCGCAACCGTCGTCGCCAAGCTCTTCACCCAGTGCCGGCCGGACGTCGCGGTGTTCGGGGAGAAGGACTTTCAGCAGCTCCGGGTGGTGACCCAGCTCTCCCGCGACCTCGACCTCGGCGTCAGGGTGATCGGCTCGCGCACCGTGCGCGAGCGCGACGGCCTCGCGATGTCATCGCGCAATGTCTATCTGTCCCCCGAGGAACGCCGCGTCGCGCCCACGCTCTATCGGACCATGAAGGAGATCGCGGGCAGGATCCGCGCCGGCAATAGGATCGAAGCGGCCGTCGCGGGCGGCGCCGAGCTGATCACCGACGCCGGCTTCGTGCTCGACTACCTCGAAGTCCGGCATGCCGAGACACTCGCGCCCATCGCCTCCTCCAGGAATGGATCCAAGCAGGAACTCAAGGATGGACCGTTGCGAATCCTGGTGGCTGCCAAGCTCGGAAAGACCCGGCTGATCGACAATATCGGGGTCTGAGACTGCGCTCTGCACGCAGGGCGCGATATGGCGTCGCCGTTATAGAAGCCCGAGATCGCGCAATTCGCGCCGCATCGGCTCCGGCATCGCCGCGACGCTGTCCGCGCTCGCCTTGCCGAGGTCGGGCGGCGCATCGGCCGGTTTCAGGTAGCGCCAGCCCTGAAACGGGCGCATCGGCCGCGGCGACACGGCCATCACCTTCGGCTGCATCACCAGCCGGCACCGGCCGATGCCGTCGCGATCACGGAACGGCTCGATCGCGATGAGCTTCTCGCGCGCGGCGATCTCGCCCTTGATCACCCAATAGAGCGAGCCGCCCGCCAGGATCTCCTCGATCCGTTTCGGCGTCATCCGGGTCACGTGGATGTGGTGCTCCGGCAGGCCCTTCTTCCTGGCCGCCTGCATCCGCTCGGCGATCCATTGCTTCAACTCTTTGACCGACTCGCAGCCGACGGCCAGCTTGATCAGATGCAGGGGCATGGGATCTTTGATGCTTACTCTTTACCAGACGGCTCAGCCGCTTCGGGCGCGGCCTGCGGCGCGGGCGCCACAGCCGGCGGCTTTGGCTTCGGTGGCGCAGGCTTCTTCGCCGGCACCTGGGCATGGCTTGCCGCGACCGCAGGCGATGGTGGCGCACGCGGCGCCGGAGCGGCCGCTGCAGGCGCTGCAGAGCGCGACGTCGATGCGGTCGGCTCGGGGGCCATGATGCTCACCGGCGGCGTCGAGGCCGCGCTTGGGAACTCCGCGTTGGTCGGCTTGCCGGTCGGCATCGACGGCACCAGTCCGGCGAAGGCTCCTGACGCAGCCGGTTGCGCCTGCGGCGCCTGGGCTTGCGGGGGGGCGTTCCATTGCGACGCATAGCGCGTCACCAGGCCCTCATAGGTGCGCGCCTCCATATTGCTGACGATCTGCTGGGAATCCGTCAACAGCCGGAACACGTAGCAGTCAGCAGGCGTGCAGCGGTCGCGGGTGAGCAACACATAGGCCATCAAGCCGTAGCGGTCGCGTTCGACCGCCCGCCGCAGCGCGAGCTGCTCGGGAGTAATCGCCTTGTTGGCAGCGGCGGCATCACCGTAGGCGATCAGGCGCGAGATCATGGACCCGGCGTAGCTCACGGCAGCGGCGGTGGCGTCCGCGGTCCCGAACAGGTTCTTCTCGCAGTTCGACAGCACAAGATCGCCGGCGAGGTCCTCGACGCAGGCAAGCGCGGGCAGCATGGCAACGGCCGACGCGGTGCTGGAATTTTCCCCGGTTCCGCCGCGGCCACTCTCATCCAGGCTTTTCATGGTGGAGGCCACCGCGATGCCGACCGCGAGCAGAGTGATGATGCTCAGCGCTCCATTGGCGACCGACTTCTCGGCGCGCAACAGCGTGACCAGGACGATCAGGCCGAAAAACGCCGCTGCGGCCAAAGTGAGCCACATCGGGAAAGCCGGCGAGCTCAATAACTGGTCGAGCGAGGTCGGCGGAGTCAAGTTCATGCGCAACGGTCCCTTAGACGAGCCGGCGATCGATTGCGAGTGTTACGCCCGGGATAGCGGGGCGCGATCAGCGATAAACAATGGCCAAATCCAAATACTCACCTCAGTCTATGGCCCCCGCGGGCCCGACCATAGGCCGATTCCGCGCACGGTGCGCGGCAAGAGTATCTCAAAACGAGCAGCTATCCCCACCCCATCCGGCAGACCCCGCTCCGCGGCGGAGCGAGCAGGCATCGCGGCAGTTTGCTGTTCTTCCCCCCTCGCTCATGCCCGCAGCGCGAGATGCAACGGGCTCGATGACGCCTCGTGGCGGAACCTGCGGTCCGCTGACGGCCAAGACGGTGCCGCCTAGGACTGCGCGAGCTGGCTTTCCCTGGCCACGCGTTCGAAGGCTTCGGTCGAGCTCTTGATGCGGTATTGGCAGTCGTCGCCTTCGGTCGGGAGCTGGCGGATGATTTCGTAGGTACCGGTGGCGGCCGGACGTGAGATATTGCTCGCCGTGAAGGTGACGGTCGATCCGACGGGAAACTTGTGCTTCAACGCCCACTCCTGCTCAAACGCCGGTCCTGGCCAACGGTCCCCGCTGCAGTGGATCGGCTCTCTCTTTAATAGAGGCGTCTATAGCATGTCGGCGCGCGCCCTGGCCAGTCATTGCCGCCATGGCGAATGCGTCAATTTTGTAGCCTTTTCAGCACGATGCTGGGCCGTCCGGCCCGAGTTCCGCCCATTCTGAGCGGCCCGGCAGGATGTTCGGATCAGGCGGTATGGGGAAGCTTCCCGTCGGGGCTCGCATGATCCACGGCCAACGGCAGCTGCTCGGCCAGCACCTTGGAGAGCTGGTCGACCGGGATATTGTAGCGGGCGGCCAGCTGCTTGACCGTGTCGCTGCCAAGCACCTCGCGCAGCTGCTCGGCCGAAATCGGCAGGTTTTGGCCATTGCCGAGCCAGGATTTGACCTGGGCCCCGAACCCGGCCTGCTCCAGCTTGGCGACGATATTGTTCAGGCCGCCCTGCCCACCTTGGCCGAAGACCTCGTTCAGGACGACCGGAAGCACGGCGGCCTCGAGCTGTCCCAAGGCGCCTTGAAAGGCTGACGAGTTTCTGAGTTCGTCGAGAAATCCCATGACCGTTTACTCCATCCGCTTCAGCAGGATCATAACAGGACCACACGACAGACCAAAGTTCGACAGCCGCGGCCTGGACGCGGTCAGACGTCTTCGAACCGCGCGATGAGCAGAGTTTCCGCAAGCCCGTCCCGGGTCCATTCCGCGAAGGCCGGCATCGCCATCATCGTGTCCATATAGGCCCGCGTCTGCGGCGTGACATCGATCGCATAGGTGCGGAAGCGGTGGACGACCGGCGCGTACATGGCGTCGGCAGCCGAGAACGCGCCGAACAGATACGGCCCGCGGGCCCCATACTGCGCCCGGCAATCGCTCCAGATCTGCTCGATCCGCGCGACATTAGCCTTCACCTCGTCCGAGAGTTGGATGGCGCGCACCGGGCGGTGCAAATTCATTCCGCACGCGCTGCGCAGCGGCACGAAGCCGGAATGCATCTCGGCCGAGATCGCCCGCGCATGCGCGCGCTCTGCAATGCCCTGCGGCCACAAGCCGGCATCCGGAAAACGCTCGGCGAGATGTTCGATGATCGCGAGCGAATCCCACACCGTGATGTCGCCATCGATCAGGATCGGCACTTTTCCCGCCGGCGAGAAGCTCAACAGGCGGTCCTTGTCGGCTTTGTCGTCGGTATAGATCGGCACGAAGATTTCCTCGAAAGCGATGTTGCAGCCGCGCATCGCCAACCAGGGCCTCATCGACCAGGAGGAATAATTCTTGTTGCCGATCACGAGCTTCAACGTCATGTCCGAACCTGTCTCCATTGCAGCGGCTCTGCGCCGGTCATGACGAGGAATACAGGATGGGCTCCTATACCGTCGATATCGTCGCGGTATCTTTTTTCGCGCTGGAATGGGTCGTCTATGCGATCACCCTGGAGCATACGGCCTATGGGCGCAACAGCCTGTCGGCACGCATGAATGCCTATCGCGAGGTCTGGATCCGGCGCCTGCTCGAGCGCGAGGCGCGGATGGTCGACATGCAGATCATGTCGTCGCTGCAGAACGGCACCGCCTTCTTTGCCTCCTCGAGCCTGATCGCGATCGGCGGCGGGCTTGCACTGGTGCGCTCCACCAGCGACGCGCTGGCCGTGTTCAAGACCTTTCCGGTCGATCTCAGTCCGCACCCTGCCCTCTGGGAGATCAAGTGCGTCGGCCTGGTCCTGATCTTCATCTACACCTTCTTCAAATTCGCCTGGGCCTACCGCCTGTTCAACTATGTCGCGATCCTGATCGGCGGTATGCCGCTGGCGGCGCAGCGCGGCACGCCGGAGGCCGAGGCCCATGTGATCCGGACGACGCGCCTGTTCGAAGCCGGCGCGCGCCATTTCAACCGCGGCCAGCGCGCCTTCTTCTTCGCGCTCGGCTATCTCGGCTGGTTCGTCAGCCCCTGGGTGCTGTTCATCACCACGGCGGCCGTGGTCATCGTGACCTGGCGCCGGCAATTCGCCTCCAGCGCCTGGGACGCGATGGGCCACTAGCTCATTCGGCGAATCAGTCCACGAAATCCTGCGGCGTGAACGACAGCTCCAGCACCTTCCACTCGCGGTAACGATCCGGCGGCAGCATCGCGTAGGGCTGGCAGGCGGCCAGCGCCCGGACCGCGCTCTGTTTCATCTCCAGGGCCTTCACCGAGGCGGTCCCCGCAAGCAGCACGGGATCTGCGGCAAGCCGGCCGTCCGGGGTCATGACCACACGCAGCTTGACCATGATGTTGTCGGAACGGGACACGGAGGCCGGCAATTTCGAGCAGCTCCTCAGATGCTGCCGGAACGGCCCAGTCAGATTGGCAGCGAGATTGGTGCTCGCCGAAGGCCCGGCATCCTTGCTCTCGTCCGCATCGTTTCCTGATGCCGGCAAAGGTGGCAAAGGCGGCGGCAGTCCAAGCATCACGCCATATTTGACCGTGAGATCGGGCTGAGGGACATAGCTCGGCGCGCTCGACGGTGCTGGCGTCGGAGCGGGTGTCGGGGTCTGCTGCGTCTCTGGAGGCGGCTGCGGTTGCGCTTGCGGCTGGGACGGCGGTTGCGCCTTTGCCTCGCGCGTTGGTGTCGGCTGCGGCGTAGGAGCCGATGCCGGCGCAGGGGCCGGTGCGGGGGCAGCCGTTGGCGATGTCGACGAGGTGTCCGGCTTGGGCAAGGCCAGGTCGGGCGATGGCGACGGGCTCGGCGCAGGTTGGAGCGGCTTCTCGGGCTCGTCGGACTCAACGATGTCGACGGCAACGGCCTCCGGTGCAGGAGCCTCGAAACGGCGCACGTCGGTCGACAGGAAGATCAGGGCCGCGGCGACGATATGCGCGAGCACCGATGCCGCGATGCCCCAACGTATGAATGGCCACCGTTCCATGCTGCTTCTTTGCACCCGCGCCTGACCGGCGCCTGCGCGCGGCGGTCACCACCAGGTTTCGACCATCACGACCTTGGCGGTCGCCGGTCGCGCGTGCCACACCCGGCCCAGCATAGCAAGCCGCAGTCGGCCCTCAATCCCATTTCGGCGCAAAGGCGAAATTGGTCATGCGGTCTTCGGCGCCCCCGAGCGCGAAGATTTCGTCCATCTCGGCATCGGACAAAGTGAAATCGAAAACGTCGATATTCTCCGACAGGCGCTCGACACGCGAGGTGCGCGGAATGGCGACGACGTTCTGCTGCACCAGCCAGCGCAAGCAGATTTGCGCCGGCGTCCTGCCATGAGCGCGTCCGATCCGGGCGAGCGTCGCATCGTTCTTGATCTTGCCCCTGGCCACCGGACTATAGGCGACCATGGCGACGCCATTACGGGCACAGGCCTCGCGCACCTTGGTCTGGTCGAGATAGGGATGATATTCGACCTGATTGCAGATCAGGGGTTCGGGACTGGTCGCGACGGCCTCGTCGATCAGCGCCACCGTGAAATTCGACACGCCGATGTGACGGGTCAGGCCGAGCGACTTCGCATGCGCCAGCGCACCGAGCGTTTCCGCCAGTGGCACGTGTGGATTTGGCCAGTGCAGCAGCAACAGATCGACCTCGGAGACGCGCAGTCTCACCAGGCTCTCCTTGGTCGAACGCTCGAGATCGTGCGGTGCAAAATGCGTGGTCCACACCTTGGTGGTCAGGAACACCTGATCGCGGCGGATATGCGAGGCACGCAAGCCCTCCCCGACCTCGCGTTCGTTCTCATAGACCTGGGCGGTATCGACATGGCGGTAGCCGAGCGTCAATGCCTGCTCGACGATGCGCGCGCAGGTTCTCCCGCGCAATTCCCAGGTTCCCAGTCCGATCGCCGGGATGCTGGCGCCGTTGGCCTCAATTGCTTGCATGGCCGCGCCCTCCAATTGCAAGCATTATGTCTCCGGACGCCGATGGTGCCAATGCGAGACTAGGTTTGAGCTTAAGTCTTGGCTAAGGCTGCAAACACCGTGTCCGGCGCATGTGCGATCACGGTCAGCAGCGCGCGCGCCGGCCCGCGCGGCATGCGCTTGCCCTGCTCCCAGTTCCGGATGGTCTCGACGGGAACGCCGAGCTTGGCGGCAAACTCCTGCTGGGTCAGATGGGCGCGGCGCCGGAGGTCGCGAACCTCGGCCGGCCCGGTCGGCTGCGCGGCCGGGGCCAGCGGAAATTCCTGGCCGTCGCGCAGCTCCACGATCCGTCCGTCTGCTTTCAAGCGCAAGCGTTGTTGCATGGGTCCGACTCCGTCTCGGTGCCCCACTTTCGCAAGTCCCCGTTAAGGTCGGATTAACGATAAAAGTCCCTCAAAAATCGAGGTTATTTGAGCCCGAACCAGGCCGTGGCAATGCCCAGAAAGGCGAAGAAGCCGACGACGTCGGTGACCGTGGTGACGAACGTGCCGGACGCCACGGCTGGGTCGGCCTTGACGCGATCGAGCACCATCGGGATCAGGATGCCGCCGAGCGCGCCGGCGACCAGGTTGGAGATGATCGCCAGCCCGATCACGATCCCAAGCCCGGGGATCTTGAACCAGGCGACCGCAGCGACGCCCGTGATCAGCGCGAAAGCGAGGCCGTTGACCAGGCCGACCAGTGCCTCGCGCATCACGACGCGGAAGGCGTTGTTCGAGCCGAGCTCGCGCGTGGCCAGTGCACGCACCGCAACCGTCATGGTCTGGGTCGCGGCATTGCCGCCTTGGCTCGCGACGATCGGCGCCAGCACCGCGAGCGCGACCATCTTCTCGAGCTGGCCTTCGAACAGGCCGAGCACCGAGGACGCCAGGAAGGCGGTGGCAAGATTGATCAGCAGCCAGTTGAAACGGCCCTTGGCGATGGTCCAGACGCTGTCGGAGAGCTGTTCGTCGCTGGAGACGCCGCCCAGCGCCTTGAAGTCCTCATCCGCCTCCTCTTCGATCACGTCGACCACGTCGTCGACGGTGATGACGCCGACCAGCCGATTGTCGGCGTCGACGACCGGTGCTGCGACCAGGTTGTACTTGCCGAACAGCCGCGCCACCTCTGCAAGCTCGTCGGTCACCGCGACCCGGCGGCGGTCTTCATGGATCAGCTCGGGGAGCTTGACCGGCCGCCGCGCCCGCAACAGCGCATCGAGCGAAACCGCGCCCTGCCAATGCTGCGACCCGTCGACCGCATAGATCTCGTAGAACCGGTCAGGCAGGTCCGGCGTCTCCCGCATGTAGTCGATCGCCTGGCCGACCGTCCATTCGAGCGGCACGGCGATGAATTCGCTCTGCATGCGCCGCCCGGCCGATCCTTCCGGGTATTCCAGGCTGCGCTCGAGCACATCGCGCTCGGACGGCGGCAGCCGGTCGAGAATCTGCTCCTGATCCTCCTGGTCAAGGCCCTCGAGCAGCTCGACGGCGTCGTCGGATTCCAGCTCGCGGACGCCTTCGGCGACGGTCGCCGGCGCGAGTTCCTCGAGGATTTCCTCGCGAACGGCATCATCGACCTCGTTCAGCGCGGAGAAGTCGAAATCGGTGCTGGTGAGCTCCACCAGCCGCACCCGGTCTTCGGGCGCCAGCGCCGCGATGAGGTCGCCGAGATCGGCCTCATGGAGTTCCGCGACCTCCGATCGCAGGAACGTTTCGTCCTCCGCGGCGATCGCCGCCGTGATGGACTCGATGAACTCGGGTCGGATCTCGCCGTTGTCTGTCCGCATCAGAGCGCGGTCGAGGATCACAGCATTGTGGGCCGCGTCCAATTGTTCATCCATGACGGGCCTCGCGGGTTTGACAGATCAACGCAAACTGGTCTCAATCGTACCTTGACGCATTACCCAATGGGCCGCAGGCGATGCAATGAGAAAGATGCCGCGGAGACTATGGATGACGAGCCAAATGAGAAGTTGGCTGAACGCGGCGGCGATCCTGCTCGGACTTGGCCTCGAGCTTGGACTCGGCGTGGGGCTCGCCCTCCCCCACGCTGTCAGCGCGGCATCCGCGGAATGTCAGCGCGAGGGCACGCTCGGCACCTCGCGGGTTCTCGCGGTGGATCCCAAGATCTATCCGCGCGTCGGCCTGAAGAGCTTTCCGGATACGCTGCCGCTGCGGGATCACGAGGTCGTGCTCACCTTCGATGATGGTCCCTCGCCGCCGATGACCAACCGGGTGCTCGACGCACTCGCGAAGGAGTGTGTGCGCGCGACCTTCTTCCTGGTCGGCCAGCCGGCGTCGGGACGCGCTGCCCTGGTGCAGCGGATCGCGGCCGAGGGCCACACCGTCGGACACCACACCTACACCCATGCCCACATTCCACGCCTCACGCCGGCGCAGGCCGTGGACGAAATCGACCGCGGGATCGCCGGCGACGAACTGGCGTTGCATGGGGTCTCGACCACGACGCCATCAACGCCGTTCTTCCGTTTCCCCTATTTTGAATCCACGCCGGCCATGCTCGAATTCCTGCAGTCGCGTGGGATCGCCGTGTTCGGTGCGGATCTGTGGGCCGGTGATTGGAACCCGGTCTCGCCGCAGCAGGAACTCAAGATTCTCACCAGCCGACTCGAACAGGACCGCAAAGGCATCATCCTGTTGCACGACCCGCAGCCGCGCACCGTGGCGATGCTGCCGACGTTTCTGCGCTATCTGAAGCAGCACGGCTACAAGGTGGTCCACATTGTGCCAGCTTCAACGATGAACCAGCCGGACGATGCCGCTCCGCCGGGCGTCCACGCCGCCCGCGATTAATGCGTCATTCATGCGGTGCTGGCTACGCTTTACATCGCAGGCGGATGTATGCGGCTTTGCAATCATGCAACAGGAAAATGGAAACCCCGGCATTCGACAATCGCGGGTCGCGGCTGCAGGCGATCCCTGCTATGACGGTAACTGGGCCCGGCAGCCTGGATTCAACCTGACGAAACGGACAGACGAAGCGGACGGCGTGATGCGGAGTGATCGTTCAGTTGGCGTCGGACAGCGGATTGTGAGCGCAGCGCTCGGGACCGCACTGTTGACTGTGTTGTCAGCTGCACTCGCCAGCGTGATCACGCCCGCCTCTGCGGCGGATTGCCCCGGCCATCCGAATGCGCTCGGCACCTCCCGCGTGCTCGTTGTCGATCCCCTGGCGCATCCGCGCATCGGCGCGATGCAGTATCGGGAAACGCTGCCGCTGCATGATCACGAGGTGGTGCTGAGCTTCGATGACGGTCCGGTGCCGAAATACAGTAACCAGGTGCTGCAGATTCTCGCCGACCAGTGCGTCAAGGCGACGTTCTTCACGATCGGCCGCCAGGCCAAGGCTGATCCGGAGGGCGTCCGCAAGCTCGCCGCCGCCGGCCACACGATCGGCACCCACAGCCAGAACCATCCGATCGGCTTCAGCAGGCTGACGGTCGAGCAGTCCAAGCCTGAGGTCGATCAGGGGATCGCCTCGGTGTCGGCTGCTCTCACCGATCCCTCGGTGCTCACCCCGTTCTTCCGGGTGCCCGGCCTCTCGCGCGGCGAAGGCGTGGAAACCTACGTGGCCTCGCTCGGACTCCAGATGTGGAGCGCCGATTTTCTTGCCGATGACTGGCGCAACATCTCCGCCGGCCGCGTCTACGAGCTGGCGATGAAGCGGCTCGAGGCGCGCGGCAAGGGCATTCTGCTGCTGCACGATATTCACGAGCGCACGGTGCAGGCGTTGCCGAAGATCCTCAACGAGATGAAGGCGCGCGGCTATCGCATCGTGCAGGTGGTGCCGGCCACGCCCGAGCGCCCGGCAACCCCGACCGAGCCGCAGGAGTGGCTGGTCCACCCGCATGCCGACGAGGTTCCGGTGGCCCAATGGCCGGCGGTTCCGACGTTCGACTTCTCTGGCTCGGTCACGCACTCGCGTGCGACCGTGGCGGATCTCGACGTGCTGTCGGCGGGACCATCCGACAGCGCCTCGCTCCGGCACGAAACAGCGTGGCCGCACGCGGCGAGCTCCTCCGCGCCGCGCAACGCAGCCCCCGCGCTGCCGGTGCCGGCAGCCAGCCTGTTCGAGATGCCCGATCCGATGCCCACCGCGCCATCCCGACACCATGTGGCGGGCGTGCCGCCCGTGCAGTCAAAGCCCGCGGCCAGAGCCGCCGCCATCAAGCCGGCTGCGCGCGCGGTGCGCCTTGCGAGCCTGAGAAAGCGCTGATCCGCGCAGCTCTCCTCGCGCACCTCTCCTGGAGCATGATCCGGAAAAGTGCGAGCGGTCCTTCACGACAAACGCGGAACGCGTTTGCACGGAGACTCTGCTCAAACAACAACCCGCAAGTGCGATGAGATTCATCCTCATCTCATCGCACTTCAGGGCACGGCCGAGCGCTGCTTGAACCGGATCAATCGGTGACGATCTTGGCAACGCAGAGGATGACGACGGCGGCCAGGAAGAACAGATCGATATAGGATTTGATCTCGCCGTCGCGGCGCAGCAGGCTCACATCGGCGATCACCTGCTTGCGCGCGGCCGAACCGCTCGGCCCCTCCCCCACCAGGCCGATCATTCGGCGAGTCTCGCCTTCCAGCCGTTCAATGCGGGTGAAAAAATGAAACGAGCGCACCACGGACACGCTGCGCATGCCCGCATAGGCCAGGATCAACATCGCGAGCACGGCCCGGTTGTGGTACTTCTCAATGTAGTTCAGGCTGAGATAGACCATGGCCAGGAACGCGAAGTTGTAAATGAAGCGATAGATGATGGCGAACAGTCGCATCGTTCCGACCTGGTGCTCTTTCGATGACCGACAATGACAAAAACCGGACGGCGCGCATGAGGCGCGCTCGTATCCGACTTGCATCGACGCGGCGACATCGATTCGTTTTCGAGTTGGGCGCAGCAGCACAGTTCTATACACGAATGGATTGAAGAAAGGTTCGACAAACTGATGTATTGCGCCACAATCTTGTTCGGTGGCCCTGCAATCTCCGGGCGAGTTCGTCAGGCAGATCTCTAATCAAACCGTCTTGGAACAAGCAATTTTTGGTTTATTTGCACTACGGAAATCGCCTTAAGATCGCTCCAACAGGGGCGTTGTGCCGCAAAAAATGGACCCTGGCGCAGCGGCGTCCATCACTGGCCGATTGCGATCAGCAGATAAATCTGCTCGGATGATCGGTGCCTGGAATGCACGGATCGGCAGGGTTCCCGCTGAGACAGCCGCAACTCAACTCCGCATTTTTACGAACTCAATTTTTGAAATGCCTTTTGACTGTCATCGTATTTTGGAGGCGTCGTGTCGCCAAACAGCAAATGGTTCTCGTTTCTGTTCTTGTTCCTGATAGCACTGGGCGCAGTCGATGCGTGGTTCGGTCGGCAGAGCTACGTCGCCGGAGACACGATCAGCTACATGGACATGGCTCGCGCGATCGAACATGGCAAGCTTGAGCAGGCGATCAATGGGCATTGGAGTCCGCTCTATCCCCTGCTGATTGCGGCCTTCATTGAGCCGATCGGCACGGCGCCTTCGCTGGAATTTGCGACCGTGCGTGTCCTCAACTTTCTCGTTTTCCTGGTGACGATCGGTGCATTTCATCTCGTCCTGACCCGGCTCTGGGACCGAGCCCAGCTGACGGCGAAGCCGCCCGAGGCCAAGCCGTTGCTGTCGCGCTCGCAAGTCTTGCTTGCGGGTTACGCACTGCTGGCGTGGGGCTGCTTCGACCTGACGGTCGTATCAAGGATCAGCCCGGACCTTTGCGTTGCAGCCGTCACATTCGCTGCCGCCGCGCTGTATCTCTCGCTGGAAGACCAGACGGCGTCCGTCGCAACCTTTGCGTTGTTCGGAGCCGTGCTGGGAATTGGCTATTTGCTGAAAGCCATATTCTTTCCGCTGGCCTTTCTCTTCCTGCTCGCTGCGGCCTGCGCCTGCCTGGCCTATCGTGCCGATCGACGGCTGCTATTGAGTGCCGCCGTCTTTCTGTTGATTGCAGCCCCGCTCGTTGGCGCCCTGTCGCTGAAGTATGGCCATCTGACATTTGGAGAAAGCGGGCGAAATACGTTTCGGACCGACGTTCTCATGATGCCGCTTGTTCATTGGCAAGGAGGCCCTTCGGATCACGGGCTCCCGGAACATCCGACGCGGAAGCTTCTCGACAACCCTGATGTCTATGAGTTCGCTCAGCCGATCTCGGCGACCTATCCGCCGTGGTACGATCCGACCTATTGGAACAAGGGAGCCGTTCTGCATTTCGGCACCTGGGAATATGGACGGGCGCTGCTGAGAAACGTCAAACGCCTCGCGGTCCTGCTTTGGTTTGCAATTCCTCTGGGGATTGCACTCGCCCTGCTTCGGCGTCACCTCGCCCTTGAAATGTCGGCACCGCTGCCGATCAAGCTGCTCGGCCTGGTCGCCGCGGCGAATCTGCTTCTCTATCTGGTGCTGTTGGTCGAACCCCGATATCTGGCCGGATGTCTTCCACTGTTGGGGCTGGTTGTTCTGGTCAGTCTTCGCACGCAGCTGACACGAAGGCGACCGATCGGGGCAGCGCTGGTCGCCCTGCTCATTACGGGCGTGGCGATCGATGCCGGCCCGCGCCTGGCCAGGACCGCTGCGGATCTGGTCACATCTCGCGGCCATGTGCATGCAGATGCGTGGCTGGTGGCTGACGAGCTGTTCAGAATCGGAATTCACCCGGGTACGCCCGTCGCCGCGATCGACCACCAAGACCAGATGCATTGGTCGGTCGCGAGCATCAGCGACTGGGCGTTCCTTGCGCAGGTCAAGATTGTCAGCGAAGCTTTCCCGTCGGACCCGCTCAATCAAAAGGAATTCTGGGATGTTTCGCTCACGCGGCAAGCGCTCGCGCTCGATGTATTTCGCCGCGCCGGGGCGCGTATCGTTGTGGCGAGCGGCGTCCCCTCGACGGCCAACACCGAGGGGTGGTCACGTATCGGGACCACCGACTATTACTACAAGCTATTATGATAGCTTCCCTATCCGCGATGATGTCCGCTCCGCAGCAGAGCATTCTCGACCGCGGCGCGTATTCGATCCCGCTTGTTCGGGATGTTCATGATACCGGAAAGAAACACCGTAAATCCGAGCTGCACCCCGATTGCAATGGATGTGAGCGAAAGGATCAGAACGCGCATCACCGAAGGATAGCGCAACGGCCCGAAATCGACCGAGGCCCAAGTAAACAAAGACCATCCGATGCCGAACAGGCCAAGCAGGATCAGCGCGGCCGCAACGAGCAGCCCGCGGTCGAAGGTGAGGAATGACAGACCGCGAGAGCCCGACGCGCCCGGCGGCAGCAGCCGGTATTTGATCGCAAAGCGCTGCGCGATGAGGCCGAATGTGAGGGTCTGAACGCCAATCAACACCGCAATCGCCGCGACCAGGAAAGTGTGGACGTCCAGATTGACGCCGTTGGCAAGGCTCACCGGGCCGGGAAACAGGATCACGGCCGTCACGACGCCCAAAAGAATGAGCGCAAGACCCGGATACACAAACAGCCAACGCGGGCTGAACATGAGCAGAAAGCTGAGATGTCGCCAGCCATCATGCCAGGTGCGCAGATGCGGCGGCCGGGACCTGCCGTCCTTCTTCAAGGTCGTGGGCACCTCGCAGATCCGATAGGATTTCAGCGCGGCCGAAATCACCATCTCGCTCGCGAATTCCATGCCCGTCGTGTACAGCTCCAGATCGCATATCCGCTCGCGATTGAAGCCGCGCAAGCCGCAATGAAAATCACCCAGATCGATCTTGAAGAACAGCCTGCCAAAAAAGCTCAGCACCGGATTGCCGAGATAGCGATGGAGCAACGGCATTGCGTCCTCTGCAATGCCGCCCTTGAAACGATTGCCCATCACGAGGTCGAAGCCGTCACGGAGCTTCGCCAGGAATGGGTCCAGGTTGGAAAAGTCGTAGCTGTCGTCGCCGTCGCCCATGATGACGTAGCGGCCTCGGGCCGTATGGATACCATGACGCAGCGCGGCTCCATATCCCCGATCCGGGACATGAACGACACGCGCGCCCTTTGCGATCGCCAGGTCTTGCGAGCCGTCCGTGGAACCGTTGTCGGCAACCAGGATCTCCCCGTGCACGCCAAGCCGCAAAAGACAAAGCTTGGCCTTCTCGACGCATCTCTCGATCGTCTCAGCCTCGTTGAGGCAGGGAATGAGAATGGTGAGCTCGGGCTCTTCGATGTATCGGTAGACTTGCGCGGTCATCTCTGAAATCCGACATGAAGAAATCTTTGAACATCACTTGCTCGCCAAAAAATTCTGGGCAGTTGCTGCCGCGGATGCGGCAGTAGAGTTTATGAGTTAGATATCAGTCCAAACGATCTACTTAGATGTCCCCGCCGACTGCTGCAAAACGGCACGCGGGCTACCAGCCGTGATCAGTTGCCCGACCACTGCGCAGCGGGGATGATATTTTCCGTACGGGATATCTGGGGATCGGCAACCGGGTGGCAGGACGCAAACCGCCGGCAAGCGTCCGACAAGAGCACGAATGGCTCGCGAAGGCCGCGAACGAGAATATCTTGCGCCGCTGACGCCGCGCCCCTCCATGCAAAGCGTTCGAAGAGCATGAAAAGCGTTTGAAGAGCCGCGTCCATTTGGGACAGCCGCCATTCGAGAGGCACTTCGATGCGGCACTCGGGAATAAACACCCACTGGCATCCCTACCTCTTACTCAACTACGAACTATATGACGCCCTTTCAGTCAGTACGTACGTCAAGCTTGGCAACTTTGCGCGAACAAAAATGTCTCAAAGTCAATCAGGCTTAGTCATCCGACCCGGCAAGCCCAATGGCGAGAAGCTTATCCGGCTTGGCCGGATCAAGCAATCCCGCATCCCACCCGTCGGCTGACAAGCGCCGCGATCACTGCAGCGTCCTAACAGGGCGTGGAACGATGAGCGCGCGGCTCTTTTTACCTCTTGAGCGGTCCATTAGGCCGCGCGCGTCGCTTGATAGTTCCCGCCCGGACGCGGCGCGCGACAGCCTGTGCTGCCTGCGCCGCGAACTGATCAATCACAAATAGTGGATCAGGCGCCGAAGCGCGCGGGCGCGCAGGCGGTCGCGTCGACGCTTGGCTCTTCGCCATTCATCATCTCGGCGAGGAGGCGGCCCGTGGTGGGACCTAATGTGAAGCCCTGATGACCGTGACCGAAATGCAGCCACAGCCCCTTATGGCCTGCGGCCGGCCCGACCACCGGCAACATGTCGGGCATGCACGGCCGCGTGCCGAGCCAGGGCTCGGGCTCGACCGGCTTGCCGAGATCGATCAGTTGCCGCGCCGCAGTCTCCGCCTTGGCAAGCTGCACCGGCGTCGGTTCTGCGTCCGGCCCGGACAGCTCCGCACCGGTGGTGATGCGCACCCCCATCACCATCGGATTCATCAGATAGCCGAAGGCCGCATCGCGCAGCGGCAGATCGAGCGGCGCGCCGCCGCTGTAATGTCGGTGATAGCCGCGCTTGCGCACCATCGGGATGTCATAGCCGAAGCGTTCCAAGAACGCGGGCGACCACGGCCCGAGCGCTACCACCGCAGCCTCGGCATCGATCGGACCGTCGGCCGTCGTGACTGACCAGCCAGTCCCGGTCTGCGCCAAGGTCGTGGCGTCACCGTGGACGAACCTGCCGCCGCGCCGGATGAACAAGTCGGCATAGGAGGTGACGAGACCGCCGGGATCGGCGACCGTCCACGGCTCCAGCCATTGCAGCCCGCCGAGGCCGCTGTCGGAGAGACCAGGCTCGGCCTGCGCAAGCTCGCGCGCCGAAAGCACCTTGAACTTGACGCCATAGGCCGCGCGCACCGCTTCGGCTTCTTCGACCTCCTTGTCGAATTGCGCCTGCTCCCGATGGATCACCCGGAAGCCGTCGCGGCGCACCAGATTGCCCGCACCGGAGGCCGCGATCAGCGGCTCATGCTCGGGCGTGGCGCGCGCGATCAGCCGCGCATAGGTCTGCGCGATCTGCTCGTGCCGCTTCGGGAACGAGTTCCACCAATATTGCAGCAGCGGCCGAAGATGATAGGGCAGCGCCAGCGGCTCATAATGCACGTCATTGGTGCGGCCGGTCGCGATGTCGAACAGGCCGCTGATATCATGCGGCATCGCGTAAGGACGCACCGCCTCGCTCTGGATGATGCCGGCATTGCCATAGCTGGTTTCGCGGCCGGGCTCGTTGCGGTCGATCAGCGCGACCGACCAGCCGCGGCTCTGCAGATGCAGAGCCGTTCCGACACCCACCATGCCGCCGCCGAGAACGATCGCGCTGCGCATCGTCAGGACTCCCTATTTGTTATTTGCGCTCGGCCGCAATGACGGTGATCTCGAGCTTGGCATCCAGCATCAGCTTGGCCTCGACGGTGGTGCGCACCGGCAGCGGATCGCTGAAATGCTTGCGATAGGCGGCGTTGAAGGCAGCAAAATCCGCCCGGTCGGCGAGATACACCGTGCAGGACACCACGTCCTTCAGCGACAGTCCTTCCTCCGCCAGCGTCTCGCCGATCAATTGCAAGGTCAGGTCGGTCTGCGCGGTGATGCCTTCCGGAATCGTGCCGTCATCGGCGCGCGGCACTTCACCGGACAGAAACACCAGCCCAGCGGCGCGGCGCACCAGCGAGAACGGCAATGAGGGCGGAACGGACATCAGTCTCTCCTCTCGTTTCACGCGGATGCCGCAGCGGCATCCGGTGCGTATGTGGCGATCGCGGTGTGACCCGTCAGGATGCGAGTCACGGCTTTAATCCCAGGACTTGAAGCCCGGCGCTGATGACAGCGGCGGTGCAGCGGCGAGCTTGGCGAGATCGGGCACGGGACGGCACAACTCGGCATCGCCGGCAAACGCGCTCTCGAGCGCGGCCGCCACATTGAGCACCAGTGCATCGCCGCCACGCGGACCGACGATCTGCAGACCGAACGGCAGGCCGGCCTCATCGACCCCGAGCGGCAGGCTCAGCGCGGGATGGCCGGGCAGCGTCACGGCATAGGCCAGCGCAAGCCAGTGGAAGTAGGAGCGGGTCGGCACGCCGTCGATCTCGGTCGGATAGAGCTCCGACCATGGTCGCGGCGATAGCGTGATCGCCGGGCTGACCAGCACGTCGCAACGTTCGAAGAAGCTTTGCCAGGCGCGATAGATCCGGGTCTGCGCCGCCGCCGCCTTGGCGTAATCGTCGAGGCTGTAGCGCAGGCCCTCCTCGACATTGGCGCGGACATTGGGGCCGACCATCTCCGGCCGCTCGCGAAAATTCTTGCCGTGGTTGGTCAGGAACAGCGCGGCGCGCAGCACCGCGAAGGTCTCGTCGGCGCCGCTGCAGTCCGGCGCGCCTTCCTCGCATGTCGCGAACAATGGCGCGATCCGCGCAACGCGGGCGCGGAGCACGCGGCGAATGGCTTTTTCGGTCGGGGCAAACCCGAAATCCTCGGTGAAGGCGAGCCGCAGCTTGCCGAGCGCGACCGGCGCCGGCGGTGACCAGCGCGCAGGGACGCCGCGAACAGGCTCGTTCGGCAGGGTGTAGGCAAGCGGATCGCGAGGATCGTCGCTCGCCATCACCGACAGCATCAGCGCGGCATCAGTGACGTTGCGCGCCATCGGCCCATCGGTCGACAGGTTCGACCAGCCATGCGCACGCTTCTCGCTCGCGACCAGGCCGTAGGATGGTCGCATGCCGACAATGCCGCAGAAGGCGGCCGGATTGCGCAAGCTGCCGCCGGTGTCGGAGCCGGAGGCGAGCGGCGCCATGTCACAGGCCAGCGCCGCGGCCGAGCCGCCCGAGGATCCGGCCGCCGAGCGCATCGGATCGAACGGATTGCCGGTGGCGCCAAAGACGGGATTGCGGGTGTTGGCGCCGGCCGCCCATTCCGGCGTGTTGGTCTTGCCGAAAATGATCGCGCCGGCGGCGCGCAACCGCGCCACCGAAGCCTGGTCAGCCGAGGGAACGTTGTCGGCCAGGATCGGGCTGCCATAGGTGGTGCGCAGGCCTGCGGTATCCTGGGTGTCCTTGATCAGCACGGGCAGCCCATGCAGCGGCCCGAGATCCTCACCTTTAAGAAGCGCGGCTTCGGCCGCCTGGGCGACGCGGCGCGCCCCCTCCTCGTCCAGGGTCACCACCGCATTGATGGCGGGATTGAGCGCCGCGATCCGGGCGAGGCATGCATCCAGCAGCTCGACCGGCGACAGGGCCCGGCTCTTGAGCAGCTGCATCAGGTCGACGGCAGTCCGGTCGCAGATCGATTCCACAGCTCTTCCCTTTCCAAACCTGAAAACTATTTAGCATAAGAGAAACAAGATTGCTGGCACGAAAATGCAGCATACGGCCGGCAATTCTGCATAAATATCCGTCCGGCCAAGCTCTTGATTGAAATTTCAGCGATTTCGCGCGAAATTCGGGCCACGCGAGCAATGCAATCAGAATGTCCGATCCGCTAAACGATTTTCCGAAGGATGCTTATGGCAGATACCGGTGTGAATGATCAGGTCGCGGCTGAGGGCCCGCATTCCCAGCTTGGGCAATGCCTGAAGGCGGCGCGCCTGGCCCGCGGCCTGACGCTCAAGCAGGTGGCCGAAAAGACCGGGATGGCGCTGTCGACCCTGTCGAAGGTCGAAAACGGCCTGATGTCGCTGACTTACGACAAGCTGTTGCAGCTCACCTCAGGTCTGAAGATGGACATCGCCGAGCTGTTCAGCCCGGCTGCGCCTCGTACCGATGCCGAGCGCGCGGTCACTGCCCGCCGCAGCATCTGCCGCGTCGGCCAGGGCCAGATCGTCAATACCAAGTTCTACACCTACACCTACCAATGCACCGACCTGATCGGAAAGCGCATGGTGCCGATGCTGGCCGAGGTGCGCGCCCGCACCTTGGAGGAATTCGGCCCGCTGCTGCGCCACGCCGGCGAGGAATATTTCATGGTGACCCGCGGGTCGATCGCCGTCCACACCGAGTTCTACGCGCCCGAGGTCCTGCATGAGGGCGACGGCATGTATATCGACAGCACCATGGGCCACGCCTATCTCAACGCTGGCACCGCCGAGTCCGCGCTCGGTATCTGCCTCTGCACCAGCGAATCGCCTGACCTGTTCGAACAGCTGCACCGGATCGCACAGGCCGGCGCCGAGGCGTGACGACAGCCGTCGCCGACGGCGCCTGCATTTTAGGCGGCCATTCCGGACGCGGCCTGGCAGCCTTCCATGGCCGGCCGCGGCAGATTGCGGTAGAGTGTGTGCGCTGGAGGCACGTTCCGAAAAGGGATGAGGTGCGTCGATGCCGCGACCGGGAATCACGGGTCATGACGGTTGGGTCGTCACCGAAGCGCTGGCGACTGCGCTCGTGGCACTGGAGCAGCTCCCCGAAAAACACCAGCCGCGCGCGCATATGGACGATTTGCGCAAGCTTCTGGCCAACGGCCGTGCCCCCGATGTCGTGAAGCTCCATCTCGCCCAGGCCAAGTGCCGGCTCTGTCCCGACCGCGACCCGCTGACCATCTACGAGGAATACGGCATCAACAGCGATGCGTATGGTTGAGCGGAACGCCGGGTCGTTTCGCAACCAACAAGAACGCCGCTGTTGAACTCCAGGTGACCGAAGCGGGCAGCTTTGGCACGCAGGCAGCCTCGTTCATCGTCGCGAATGATTCACCTTCCCCTTAGAGCCGCAACTAATCGCGCGAGCGCGATCACCCTGTTCAACTGCGGTGATACTTCGCGCAATCTTGAAGCGTTTTGTTGCACGACGAGCTTCCTTTGGCCTCAGCACGATCTATGCTGCTTGGAATGCATCGGAAGTTCGCATGCTTATCGAGAAGATGAAGGCGTTTGCGATCGCAGGCTGTATTTCGGCTGTGCTCGCAGTGACCGCCGGCGCGCCAAGCGCGTTTGCCGAGCCCGATCTCAGCGGAGTCTGGCTTCCCGATATCAGGGACCAGAAGCGACAAGAAACGGCGAATATGCCGCCGTGGAAGCCGGGCATTCTCAAGCAGGTTCAGCACCTCGTCGCCGAGGAAAAGGCGGGCCGCCCATTCCTGGTGCTCAGCCATTGCCTGCCGCACGGCATGCCGAGTTGGATGCTGATGACGCATAACGCGTTCGAGCTCTTGAGGACCCCCGGTCGCATCACCCTGCTCGGCGAAGTCGACGGCAACAGGATGCGTCGCATCTATCTCGACGGCCGCAAGCCGCCGGAGGACCCCGATCCGTCACTGCACGGCACCTCCATCGGACATTGGGAGGGCGACACGCTGGTGGTCGACACCACTGCGATCATGCCGCAAGCCTATATCGCGATCAGCGAGGCGGTCGGCATTCCCAACAACGGCGACATGCACATCGTCGAACGCATCCATCTCGCCGAACCGAACGTCATGCATGACGATCTCGAGATCACCGCGCCGAACGTTCTCACCGACACCTGGAAGACGACACGGATTTTTCGCCGCTACCCGGATCGGCATTATGAAATTGCCGAAGGCGAATGCGAGCAGGAAGATCTGGTGCCCGGCAAGGACGAGCATGGCAACGATGTTTTCCTTCCGAATCCGCAAGGCGCGTTCGGGACGGTTCACACCGCGAAGTAAGGTCGCGCAATAACAAGGGATGATCGAAATGTCACCGAAGGCCACACTTCTTGCCGCCTGTCTGGTCGCCAGTTCGACCGGCCTGGCCATGGCGCACCATTCGAATGCCGCCTATGACAGCGACCATCCGCAGAAGGTTGAAGGCACCGTCAAGCAGGTCAACTGGACCAACCCGCACATCACCTTCGTGGTCGAGACCGATGCCAAGGACGGGCCGCAGGCCGGCACCTGGGTGTTCGAGGTGTCGAGCCCGGGGGTTCTCACCCGCTCCGGCTGGACCAAGCGGTCGCTGAACCCAGGCGATCACGCGAGTTTCGACTATCTGCCGCTACGCGACGGCAAGCAAGGCGGCTTCCTGCGCAAGGTCACCTTGCCCGACGGCAAGGAGCTGACCTACAGCCTGACACCGGAAGAGCAGTGATCAGGTGATGGAAGCGCTGCTGACCGGGTTTTCGAAATGGCTGGCAGCGACCTCGCTCAGCCACACCATCCAGACCGTCACCTGGATCATCCCGACCCTTCAGACCATCCATATTCTATGTGTGGCCATCGTTTTCTCCTCGGCCGTGCTGGTCGATCTACGGATCTTCCGCCTGTTCGAGCGCGATCAACGCTTAGGCGTCATCACGCAGCGCTTTCTGACGCCGATCTGGCCGGTGCTCGTCATCCTGCTCGTCACCGGCAGCCTGCTGATCATCGGCGAGCCGCGCCGGTCGCTGGTCAACATCACCTTTTATCTCAAGATGGCGCTGCTCATCGTTGCCGTCTTGCTGACCGCGACGCTGCAGCGGACGGCGGTTGCATCGCCGGGCCTGTATGAGGACCGCAGCCGGCGGCTGACCGGACAGGCGTTGGCAACGCTCTCGGTCCTTGTCTGGTGCGGTATCCTGTTTGCCGGACGCTGGATCGCCTACACACAGGCCGGGTTGTGATGTCGCAGTTTTCTGACCTCGTTGGCGTCTTCGAGGAGAGCGGCGTCGCCGCCGCCATCCGCGAAAATGACACGCTGTTTCCCTTCATTGAATCCGTGCATGTGATCGCGATCTGCCTCGTCGTCGGCACGATCTTCGCGCTCGACTTGCGCCTGCTCGGGCTCGCCTCGGTCGGGCGCCCCGTAAGCCGGCTCGCGAGCGCGATCTTGCCGGTGACCTGGGGTGCGTTCGCGGTCGCGGCTGCCTCCGGCTTCCTGCTGTTCATCTCGAACGCGACCAAATATCTCGCCAACGGCTATTTCGACGCCAAGATCATCCTGATCTGCGCGGCGGGGCTCAACATGATCATCTTCCACGCCATCAGCGCGAAGGATCTGCCGCAATGGGAGACACAGGCCGTGCCGCCGCTGCGGGCGCGGCTCGCAGGCCTGCTGTCGATCCTGCTCTGGATCACGGTCGTCGCCTGCGGGCGCTGGATCGGCTTCACCATGCAGGTGCTGTAACGATGATCGGCTCTCGCTTGTCCGCAACGATGATCTCGGCCCTCCTCCTGTCGGTCTTGGGCTCCTCACCGTCGATCTCCGACAGCGCGGCTTCCATGCCGCCGTTCACGGCCCATGTCGACATGAAGACCTTCATGGAGCATGTGCTCACGCCGGCAGCAAAAGTGATCTGGAGCGTCAACGGCACCATGATCGACGCCCAGGGCGAGCACGACCTCTCGCCCAAGACGGATGAGGATTGGGAGACCATCACCAGCGGCGCGGCGACGCTTGCCGAAGCCACCAACGCGCTGATGATCCCGGGCCGCGCACAGGACGCTGAATGGAATTCCTACGTCAAGACGCTCGCAGATGCCGCCGACAGAGCCTATCAGGCCGCCGAGGCTCACGACCTGAAGACGGTCGCCGAGGTCAGCGACCGTCTCGACAGCATCTGCGCCTCATGCCACCGGCACTACGGGCTGGAGTAGATGCTGATCACGACCATCCCACACAACGATCACCCCTCTACCGGCGGTGGACGAAGGTCGATTGATCCGCGCGACGCGCTCTTCGCGTGCGATGTTCAGCCAACCGGTCCCGGTGTCCAATCGTCTCCGGCAAGGGGCCTGACCTTTACATCATGAATGACCCCGAGCTGCAGACTTGGATCGAAGTGACGCATGGTCCGCTCGTTGAGGTCAATGATGCGGCCAGGCGTCAGCGGCCCGACGTCATTGATCTTCACAATCACCTTCTTTCCCACGGCCTCGACCAGGGCATACTTTGGCTTCGCGCCATAATGGACCCCACCGAATTTCTGACGCAGACTGGTCTTGATGGCAGCCGCCCAGGCTGACGGATTGTACCGCTCGCCGGAGGCAGTGTTCCGGGTCCCCTCCCGCCATCCGGGCCGGAACGGATTGTACATGGATGCTGCGCCAACGATCGCATCCCCTGTAGCTTCATTGACTTTGGCGCCAGTATGAACTCCACCAGTTTCACTTCGAGCCATTGTAACGGAAACGCTAAGCGCGACGACGGCGCCGCAAATGGCGGCGCTCGAACGGAACACCATCATAACTCCTTGATTGCCTTTTCTGGATCGTCCGGTTCCCGATGCGCAAAACAGGATCGAGCGAACGCGAAGCGTTATCGAACTCGGCTGTTTGTTGCGGACTCGCCAATTGCTGGCGATGGAACCGTTGTGGGGAACCTCGTTGGTCCGCGCACACGTTCTTAATTCACACCGACTAAGACAGACATTGCGTCAATAGCATGACTGCACATAAGCCTCTTGGCGTGCGTAGGAACAATCCGCCGAACGATGCGCGGTGAAAAGACTCGGCGCGCTCGGATCGAGAGGTCGTCTTTGGATCTCCGTTTCAACTATCTAGCTAACAAGTAGTCCGCATGAGCGGAGCGACATGCGGGGGATACGATCCCGGATATCGCTACGCTCATCCGGGCTACGCTTGCTGACTCTAGGTCGTGAACCCATAAAGTGGGCAGGCTCGCGCTAATAGGATGACGAATATGCGCCAAGCCTTGAGCGCATTACCTTGCGCGACTGGCTTACCTCTGTAAGTTAATGTATCTGGCCTAATCCAGGAACGCTTAACTATGCTCACCGTCTATGGCGAAGGTCGTGGCTTCCGTGTTATTTGGCTGCTTGAGGAATTAGGATTGGCATATCGGCTGCGCCCGGTCGATTTGCTGGCAGTCGAAACCGATCGCGATTTCCTCGCGATCAACCCCGCCGGCTTCATTCCCGCACTGCAGGACGGCGAGACGATCATGGTCGAATCGATCGCGATTCTTGAGTATCTGCTCGCCCGCCACGGCTCAGCTTCGCTTGCCGTCGCTCCGGATGATCCCGCCTTTGCTTGCTATCTGCAATTTCTCCACTTAGGCGAGGCTGGGCTCGCCGGGCCGATGAACACCGTCTTTGTCGGTCGCGAACTGGCGCCCGAAGCCGAGCGAGATGCCCGGGTTACCTGCTGGGCACTCGAGACCTTCGAGAGCCGGTTAGGGTTGGTTATCCGCCGCCTCGCGGATTGCCCCTATCTCGCCGGCGACCGATTCACTGCTGCCGATATCTCGGTGAGCTACGCCCTCCTGCTCGGCCTGCGAACTGGCAACTACGTCCCCGGTTCTACCGAGCGGGACTATCTCGCCCGCACGACGGCACGCCCTGCCTACGCCCGAGCGATGGAAAGCTGCCAGGCCACCAAGGCTTGGGCAGCACGATCACCGGGATTATAGTGCTCGCTTCGCCCGCGAGGCCGAGCGCCTGATCGAGTAGCAACTAACCCGCATGAGCGAAGCGATATACGGGAATGCAATTCCGGATACTGCTGCGCTTATCCGGCCTGCGCTCGCTAAGAACGATGCCTGATGCACCACGCAGATGCCGGTAAACCCTTCTCACGCGCCAATTGGCAAACAGTGAGATGAACTCGACGTCGCGCATTCATGCAGGCCTCAGTGCTCGGGAAGAAGCCGCGGTAAGTAGAAATCTGGCATCCGTTCCGCATACTCCAATCGACTGCTTGTGCCGCGCCAGAGAAGAGGACTGCCACGATCAAGCTCACCGATGTGATCCATCTCATGTCAACACCATCTCCCTGTACACTATCGAAGGGCATCGTGATCGAAGGGCATCGTGGCTCTACCTGAAGCTGCTGACTTTCGCACACCAACCCACTGGATGCAGTCAAGTTCGGGCTTCGAATTCACCGTCGGCTATGCCTTATACGAGATGATGGCGTGATTCTTGAGTGCGCCAAAGCGCGCCGCATGAAATTCGTCGCCCCGATGGTCCTGCCCGTCGAGGCTGGGCAAGAACTGAGGATTGCCTGTACGATTCGGGATTATGACGAATCGTCCGTTCAAGAGCGGCGAGAACCGCGATCAAGAGAGCCTGCTGCCGCCCCGGGTCGAGGATTATGTCGAACCGGACAACCCGGTTCGGGCGATCGAGGGCTACGT
>NZ_JBNPTT010000010.1:0-340696 GCF_051167795.1 Bradyrhizobium sp. HKCCYLS1011
TTCTATCAACTGTATTTCCAGACGCCGGGCGTTGCCGAGGCAGAACTCGAAAAAGACGTCCACAACGCAATCAAGACGACATTGTTCGCCCTATCTGGCGATGCGCCGGTTGAAGATCCCGCGTCGCTCACGATGCTTCCTAGTGAGGGCGGATGGCTTGATGGGAAGCCTACAACCCAATCATTGCCGACGTGGCTCACGGAGAGTGACATCGAATTTTTCGTTGAAGAGTACAAGCGCACCGGCTTTGGAGGAGGTTTGAATTGGTATCGCAACATTGATCGCAATTGGGAGTTGCTCGCACCATGGTCTGGCGCAAAGGTTCAGGTCCCGGCACTCTATGTCGTTGGCGATCGAGACGGCGTTTACAGATCGCCGAGTTGGAGCCATCTCGTCCCTAGCCTGAAACAATTCGTGCCCTTGCTTCGCGAGACAATAGTCTTGAAAGGTTGCGGTCACTGGACTCAGCAAGAGCGCGCCAAAGATGTAAGCAATGCGCTGCTGGAATTCCTGAAACAGCTATAGATCGCGAACGGGGATTTGCGGCTCCGCTGGTATCACGCCGTCGCGATCCCCTTGGTCGTTGTTGGACTGGTGCTGATTAGCCGCGGCCAGCGAGCCCGGTGATCAGTCGAAACGTGTAATGTCGGCTTATGGCCCACCCGGACATTCCGGGCCTGCTCCGAAGATGTCCGCTGCTGGCATTCAACCAGAAGTAAGTGGCCAAAGAGCCGAAGGGGGTCCACCGCTTAAATTATCGAGCGATTCGCCCTTGAGGTGCGTGATGAGGCGCGGAGCCTTTCCAACCGTGTTGTCACGTCCTCCGGCAATCGCCTCGCCTTGGCAATCTCGAGCGCATCGCGACCGCGATCGTCTTTGATCGATGGATCGGCACCGGCCTTGATGAGCAAGTCGAGCGTCTTGAGCCGTCGCAGGCGTGCTGCATAGAAGATCGGCGTCTCTCCATGGGCCCGCAGATCAAGCCGCGGCTTTGCGGCGAGAAGTGTCCTCAGCATGTCGGCGCTGTCCCGCCACACGGCGGCCCAGAGGGAATAGCCCGGATCTCCACCTCGCTTCAGGAGAAACCGCACCAGCGGCACATTCTCGCCGCGGCAGGCCGCATACCAAACCGGATTGGCGCGGAAATCACCTTCCTCTTCGGGCATTGGAGCATGCGCTTCAAGGTCGGCGCCGGCCTTGAGCAAGGCGGTGACCGTCTTGATGCCAGCCAGCTCCCCAAGTCCCTCCGCCGGCTTCACCGCGCAGGCGACGTGCAGCGCCGTACGCCCCTTTGCGTCGGTCGCGCGCGCGAGCTCGGGCGCGGCTTTTGTGAGAGCCGCGACGGACCCTACGTCCCAACGCTTGGCCGCCTCGAACAGAGCCGATTTGGAGGGCTTCATGGCGACAGCATATCATGGCATCGCGGTCGTTTGGCGCGCGACAATCACGTTTGCATCCCAGCAACGGATCATTATCCGTGCTTGCAGCGTGAGGTCAGCTTGCGCTCATTTTCAACTGTGACACGGTGGCTGGTCTGACTGCATCACAAGCGTCCTCATTCCGGGGCAGCCGGCCAGCGCTGCGCGAGCCCAGATGTACCCGATCACGCTGTCCGACCAGCAGTTCCTGTCGGGCGATGACAACGGCAAGCTAGTGACGGTCGCGGGCGAGCTGCGCGTCGCCTGCATGCAACCGCGTCTTACTCCTCTCCCGGCTTGAATGGCGCCTCCTTGCCGGGCGGCACCGTCTCCTCGGCCATTGCCAGCATCATCGCGACCATGACGTAATTGCCTGAGACCGCGGTGAGATCGACGATCTGCTGATCGTTGAAGATTGCCTTCGCGCGCGCATAGGTCTCGTCCGAGACCTTCTTGGTGGTCGAAAGCTCGGTGACGAAGTCGTACACCACCGCCTCGTCCTCGGCCATGGTCGAAGGCCGCTTGCCCTGCTTCAGCTCGGCGATAACCTGTTGTGACAGCCCCGCCTTGGCAGCCAGCGGCACATGCGCGAACCATTCGACCTGCGAACGCCACTGCCGGCCGATGATCAGGATCGCGAACTCGTTCAGCCTCGTCGGCACCGAGGTCTGCCAGCGCAGATAATAGAACAGGTCATAGAGCCGCTGGCCGAGCACGGGGCTGCGGATCATCGGATTATAAGGACCGCCGAGGCCGACGCTCGACACCTTCATGATCTGCTCGCCGAGCGGCCGCTGCGCGTCGCTGAGCTGCTCCATGGTGAGCTGCGGAAAGCGCGGCTCCTTGCCGGTTGCGGGACCGGCTGTGAACATGGTGGCAGCGAACCAGCCGCTCGCAGCTGCGAGAGCCAGCGATGACAACCAGACCGACGGTGCGTGCATTGTCGTTTCCTCCGGACACACTTCTTTGTGATGCGTGAAGCCTAGTACGACCGCCTTGCACCAACCAGATCATTTTCAGTTCGGCGTGAACGCAAACGCAAGTACCGCGTTGACGCCGGCTCGTTCTCACCGGAGTCACGTCGATGCGCGTCTTGTCCTTCGTCCCAGCTTCAATTCTTCTGGCGTCACTCATGGCCGCCGGTTCGGCCGAGGCGGCATCCCCCTTCCGCGCCATGGCGGGCGCCTGGGTCGGCGGCGGCACGCTGAGCATGCAGAGCGGCGAGCGTGAACGGCTGCGCTGCCGCGCCGTCTATGACACCGACGGCAGCGAGCAACTGCGGCTCAACATCCGTTGCGCCAGCGACAGCTACAATATCGATCTCTCCAGCGATGTCGCGTATCGCGGCGGTGCGATTTCCGGACAATGGAGCGAAGCCAGCCACAATGCGTCCGGCACGATCGATGGCCGCGCCAGCGGCGACCGCATCGAGGCGGAGGCGCGCGGCCAGACCTTTTCGGCCGGGCTCGCGCTGACCACGCGCGGCAATCGTCAGACGATCTCGATCCGCCCCGCAGGCACGGAGATCACGGGCGTCAATCTCGAGCTGTCGCGGCGCTGAGCCGAGATCGGCGCGCTCAGATCGCGCCGATCTCGGTCAAGCAGCCCTGGGTCAGCGTCATGCGATCGGCGACATGGCGCGGCTCCGGGCAATCCATGTTGAGCGCGAACACGGTCGGCTGGTCGCCCTTGTCGACCCATCCCACCAGCCAGGCGAGCGAGCCGTGGTCGCGGTCTGTGAGTCCGGTCTTGGCGTGAATCGTCGCGTCACCCACCTTGGTTACAGGCATGATGTCACGCACCAGATCCTGGCTGCGCTTGGAGACCGGCAAGGTGCCGCGCCGCAGGCGGTCGACGAAATCGACCTGCTGCACCGGATCGATGCGCAGGGCGCCACTGACCCAGAACTGATCGATGCCCCCGCCGATGTCGCGATTGCCATACTCCAGCAGGTCGACGAATTTCTGCATGCGCTCAGGGCCGATGCGGCGGGCAATCTCCTGGTAGACCGGAAACGCGGAGACCGCGATGGCGCTGCGCAAAGTGTGATCCTTATTCCAGGCCTCGTTCCAGCGCTTCACGCCATCCCATTTGAAGACGTCCTTGTCGGGGTCCTCGACCACGCCAGTCTCCAGCGCAATCAGCGAATTCGCGATCTTGAAGGTCGAAGCAGGCAGCCTGCCCTCGCCCGAGCGCTCGGTGTCGCTGGCGATCACCAGATAGTCCTCGACCTTGTAGCCGACGAAGGTGCCGCTCGTGCCGTCGTCGGTGAAGCGCTTGGCGAGCGACGGCCGGATCTCGCTGCGCTGTGGCGCGACATCGGCGAAGCTGCGCGCCGGCAACAGGCCGGCAGCGACAAGCAGTTGGAGAACGTGGCGACGATGGAGCACAACGGAGGTCCCGGTCTGAATGAAGACGCCACGTTTGGCGATGACATCATGGTCAAACCGTGGCAGAGGCGAAGATGGGACCGCTGGCGTCTTGCGCTGTGGAGCTTGCCGAAGCCTGCCGTCTGGAACGCCGCCCCGGCTTGCGGCCCGAGCAACGTTCCTGGTCACGCTGTCTGTCAGTCGGATCGCAATCTGCGTGGCTGCGTTGGCCGCGCTAGTCCTCGACCTTATTCGTCGTCATCGTCAGTGTCGATACGACGTTCAATCGTATCTCGCATGCCGCGCGCGGCTACAACCGTCACGAAGGCCATTCTCCTCTTCTGATCTTCGCTGAGTGTCTTGTAGAGCGGCTCCCAGGCTTCAGCGACCTTTCTGAGGTCTGACGCACGTTGAGTCAGCGCGTCTGCCCGATGTTGCATGATCTCAATCGGACTGCGCCCGTGAAGCGCCTCCATTGCCCCCTCCTCACGCAATTCCGCTCGCTGTTCCCATCGCGCTTGCCGGTTCTTCGCCCTGGTCCGGATGGCATCCTCCACGGCCGGCCAGTACTTTTCCTGGTCCGATGTGAGCTGCAAGGCGGCCTTGATCGTCGAGACACGCGCATCCGTCAAGCTCTTGAGGTCTGCGGCGCTCGGATGCGTCAGTCCCACGGTCTTGGAGGACATCTCTTCGGCATAGGCGAGAGGTGACGCTGTGATGAGAACTGCAGTTGCTGCAACGGCAAATTTCTTGATCATCGCGAACTCCTGGATCTCGTAATTGGGCCCCCGGCGGAAGCTCGCAATGGGGATCATGGGCGCGGGTTGATTCAAATCAATGAGACGTTCACGCGTGGGTGAGTTCCGTCGGGCCTCATCTTCACGTCTTTGCAAAAACGTGAATGTCCCCAAGCTGATCGTGAGCAGGAAGTTGCCGACGAACAATAGCACAATTCCCACGTCGAACGCGCGGAGCGACTGCTGTCCGCACTTGATCGGCTATGATCTCCATGTCTGTTCACTGGGTAACGCGTTGCATATGCGGAAAGATCTTGATGCACGCCGCATGGCTGCATCAAGGTCGAGTGCCCGCGAGTGACTCGATGTCATTGCTTCCAATCAGGAATACGATCGCGACGATATATCCGCTCGTCGCAAGCCAGCGTGGCGTCACGCGTGCGCGCAATATCCGGCGAATTGGGATCGGGATACTAACCCACCGGTCGCGAGAGCTTGAGCACGAACACCAGCACTTCGGCGACGGCCTTGTAGAGCTCTTCGGGAATCTCGTCGCCGAGTTCGACATTGGAGAGCGCGCCGGCCAGGACCTCGTTCTCCTCGATCGGGATATCGTGCGCCTTCGCGACCTCGATGATCTTGGTCCCGATGACACCTTTTCCCTTGGCGACGACGCGCGGCGCGCCATGGCCCTTATCGTAGTGGAGCGCGACCGCGAGCTGCGTCTTGCCGTCCGTGCTCATAGCGCGCGATCCAGGAAATGGCCGGCCCTGGGCTGGGTCACCGCCGGCGGGGCACCGTCCTGAACGACGATGTCGCCCGGCGACAATTCGGCGCGGGCGAGCGCCTGGCTCAGCTCGCTCACCCCTGCGCGCAACCGCGCTGACGTGGCCGGACGCTCCGCCCACATCCGCACCGAGGTGCGCTCGCCGACCAGGCTGACCAGCGCATGCACAGGCCCTGCGGGCTCGACATCGATCGAAAAGCGTGCGCGCCAGATTCGTTTCGGCGCATCGGGCGATTGGCCGCCACCGTCGCGCGAGATCTCGAACTGCGCCATCGCCGTGCCCTGCGGGGTGGCAAACGGGATCTCGAAATTCCAGCGCGGCTGCGACGCATCAGTGTGCGGGCCAGAACTGTCGGTGCGATCCGGCAGCGAGGCCACCTGCAGCAGGGTCTGTCGCGACAGCGCGGCATCGGTCTCATCAAGCAGCCGATGCGCGATCGCCGACAGCGGCGCCTGCGGCGCGAGCGACGGGGTCGATACCGGCTGCGGCGTCGGCAGATTGCCGCGGAACGGCGGCGGCGGCGTGTTGGTGCGGACCACGACGTCATTGCCGCTGCGGCCGTTCGGCGCGGCGCTCCGCGCCGGCAGCAACCCGCCCGCGCGCGGCACCTGCTGCTGCGCTTCCTGCAGCAGCGCCAGTACGGTGCCCGGATTGAGGGACTGCGGCTTGGTCTGCGCCAGCGCGCTGACCAGCGTCGCGCCAAGTGCACTACCAAGTCCGCTGTTAAGCCCGCTACCAAGGGTGTTGCCGAGCGCGGCGCCATCGGCTTGCGGACGGCCCTGCATGGAAGCCGGCGGGATCACTTCGCCTTCGGGATCAGGGACCAATGACGGCGCCGGCATCTGCACAACCTGCGCCGAGGTTTTGCCGGCCTGCGGTGCGGCCGGCCCGTAAGGAGACGTCACCACCGGTGAGGTCGCGCTTGGCGCAGCATCGCCGGTGGTCTGCAACACCGAGGTCAGAGTCTGCCGCAGCACGATCAGCGCCGCCTTGAGGTCGGGCACGGCTCCGCCCACCGGCGGCGCCTCCGATGCCAGCGACGCTTCCAGGAACAGGCCGGAGGCTTGGAACGCCTTCTGAACGTCCTCGCCGCTCAAGCTCGTGTCGAGCGAGGTCTGCTGCGCCAGCACCTGTCCGATGGCCGCACGCAAAGCGGGCGGCAGGTTGGGTGAATCAGCCACCGCATTGAGATCGGCAAACAATTGTCCCTGGCTGCCCTGATGGCTCGCCGCCTCCTCGGTCGCCATGGAGACCGCGATGCGCTCCAACGGCGTCAGCGGATCGGTCGCCGGCGGCGCCGCCGCGGGACTGAAACCTGCAACGTTCACCACGGTCGCGCTGGTCGGCACGTCGGCGGTGACTGTCCCCGCGCCGGGCTCGACCAGTGCGACACGAAGGCCCTGGTCGGTTTGGGCGACCCCGACCTGAACCGTCTGCCCGGGCAGCAACGGCGTTGAACTGGCGAGTTCCATCAGCAAATTGCCGACCGCGACCTGGATCAGATTGTCAGCGAGGATCTCCTGCACCTTGCCGCTGAGCACGGCGCCGGCCTGCAGCGCCGTTCCGGCGGTCGACGTGCCGACGCTGCGGATGCCGTTCACCGGAGGTGACGGGGTGATACTCTGAACCATGGTACGCGCACTCGAGGTTACCGCCCGCGAGTTTAGCCGGGCGGCCTAAACCCCGCGTTAACCGGCCTGGTCCAACGCCCGCAGGATGTCCGCCGCAGCGCGGAAATCGACCTTGCGGGCGGCGCGGCGGGCCAGCGCCTCCTCGTCGGTGCCCCATTGCTCGGCGTTCCAATCCTCGTCGACATGGGCGGCCGCCCAGACCTGGTCGGCATCCCGCACCCCGTGCACCAGCGCCAGGGCCAGCAGCGCCGAGCCGGTGATGGTGGTGACCACATGGGCTGCGGCAATCCGCCAGGCGTCGCGCGGCAGCGCCGCGTGGGCCGCCGCAACGGCAGCATCGGGTTGGGCGACATGCATGACGCCCTCGGCCATCATGAAATGCGCCGCCAACGTGTCGCGGGCCCAGTCCAGCACCGGATCCCAATGCCGCGCCTCACGCCGGACCAGCGCGTCCGGGTGGCTGGCGCGGTAAAACAGGAGGTCGGACCGCAGGTATTTGGCGATGTCGTCGCGGACCAGATCGGTACGGCCGACGACGCCCTCCATTACGCTGTTGGCAAACCGTGTCAGCGGCATCGTCAGCGGATCGAGCGTCTCGCCCTGCGCCTGCCATTCCGCCGCGACCGCTTCGGCCAGGCCCTTGACCGGGATGACCACGATCTGCCCGGAGGGTGTGCGGATCGGCCGGTCATCGAGGGTGACCGCATAGCCGCCGCCCTCGGCCTCCTTCACCCCGGCCTGCTTGTAAAACCGTTTGCGCTGGGGACCGCGCATGGCCTCGCGCGCCTTCTCCTGGGGATCCAGCGGCGACTGGCCGGCAACTTCGTCGAACAATTCCCGCATGCAATATTTCGCCTTCGGATCGGATGATCTTGGACCTTCGGATGTTCAGGGATCAGATAGTCACGGTATCCAAGCATTGCGAGCGCCGATGCGCCTGACCTTACCCATGCTGGCCTGGCTTGCCGGCATCGCCACCGCCTCAGCCGGCTTCAGCTCGCCGGAATCGCTGGTCCGCAACGTCTATGCCCATTACGGCCAGGGCACGCCCGAATTCTCCGCTGGCCTGCAGCGGGATCAGGGCACCGCGCGCCAGTTTTTCGATCCAAGCCTCGCCAAGGCATGGAGCGCCCCGCAGCACGAGCCCTATGATTTCCTGGTCCAGAGCCCGAACTGGAAGCTCGGCCCGGTCGCGATCGCGATCCTGCGCCGCCAGTTCGACAGGACCTATGTCAGCGCGGCCTTCGACAACCGGGGGCGACGGATCACGATGAACTTCATCGTCGTCAAGGGGTCGGACGGCTGGGTCATCTGGGACGTCGAGACGCCGCACGATTCCTTGCGCTCATTCCTGGAGCAGTTCCGGAACTGAGCATCCGGGAAAACCGACTCTCCTGCCATTCAGTAGAGGCCATGAAACGGGAGAACGAGTATGGGCGTATTGGAGATCATCAGGAAAGCCATCGAAATTGGCCAACCCGATGGCGAGATCACTTTTGACGAGTTGGATCAGCTGTGCGGCAAGAACATCGCGGCTGAGGACATCGAAGATATCTTTTTCGCTCTCAGCGAGGCGGGCATTCGCCTCGTGGAAGAGAGAGGTTGAGCCAGGTGCGGCCTATTCCTCCGGCGCGTTCTCGATCGGATCGAACCGCTCATTGCGGTGCGAGACATTTTGCCCCTACTTCGGATCGGAGATCGCCCGGACAATGCCGTCCGAGGGCGTACCAAGTCCTTTCGGCGTCAGGACCACATGATCACCTGCCACGGTCACCTCGAAGCAGCCTCCGTCTGGCTCCGGCAAATCGATGCAGAGGTCATCCCCCTGAATGCTCCATCGGCCGCCTCTCTTGCTTCCCATGGAATAGCTGCGAAAGGTCCCGTCCCGCTCGTAGACATCACGGTAGTGGACCTCGTCGGTCACTTCCTTGCCTGACAACGTCGCGCGGATCTGCGCACCTGATAATTTCCGGACGCTGTCCGCAGCCACTCCGTTCGGCGAAACGAGGCTCACAATACCGGCAAGCACCGCGATGAAGCTCCTTGACCGCAAACCGCGCAATTCCGCCTCTTTCATCTCTTGCACGCCTTGAGACATATCTGGTGCTCGGTCTCATGCACGCCCTTTGCTGGCCCGCGCATATCCGCTGCAGCGTTTACCGCTAAGGGCCAATCAGAACAGACACGGTAAGGGTCGCATTCGATTGCCCCTTTGCGAAACTGCGTTATCCCGTGCGCCGGCCACGCCGACGCACGGATTCCGGCTCTATGCCTCGCGGCTGTATTGCTCGTACAATTTCACCGCATTGTCCCAACGAATGGCTTCCATGTAGATGTCGACATATTTCGCTGCCGCGGCTCCATAGTCCATGTGATAGGCGTGCTCATACATGTCGAGCACGAGAACCGGACGGCCTCCGGCGAGAGTGGTGGTATGGTCGGCGGCCCATTGATTGACGAGGCGCTTGTCGCGCGGCGAATAGGCCAGGATGACCCAGCCGGAACCACCCCCCTCTGCCTTGCCCATCGCCGCGAATTCGGCATGCCAACGTTCCATGCTGCCGAAATCTCGCGCGATCGCGTCGGCCAGCGAACCGCTCGGCTTGCTGGCGCCGCCAAGCCCGTCGAAATAGATCTCGTGCAGGATCATCGAGTTGGATGCGATGAGCTCCTCGCGCTTCAAGCCGTTGATGACGAAGTTGGGGGCCTTGGCGAAATCCAGCTCAGCCAGTTGCGTGCCGATCGCGTTAAGGCGCTTGACCGCCCCCACGTAGTTGTTCTCGTAATGGCTGACTAGCACCTTTTCCGAGATGCCGTTGATGGATTTCGGATCGAAGGGCATCGGTTTGGCTTGGTAAGGCATCGTCTTGGCTCCATTCGGTTGATTGCCTTGTTGGTTGCCTTGAGCAAGGGCTTGCGTGCCCGCCAGCACGGTCGCCGAGGCAGCGGCCGCGCCAACGCTTGTCATGAAGTTGCGACGTTCGGCATTCACGGTCATCGGACTCTCCACGTCTTGAACCAGCCCCAAAAGCTTACAGGCGAAGCTCCTTCAACACCGTCAGTTGCTGGCGATGATGGTGTAGTCGGCAAAGTACATGTGGCTGTCGGCCTTCGACCACAGGCCGATGCGGCCCGATACGGGCTCTGCCAGCGTGTGCTCGAGATAGAGCTTGCCATCCAGATAGCCTTCGACCTTGGTACCGCTGATCCGAACCTTGAGGTCGTGCCACTGGCGCGTTGGCGTCGGGGTGTTTCGCACCCACTTGACCGAGGAGCGCTTTCCTTTTTCAAACTTCCACAGCACGATATTGTCCTCCAGACAGTTTGCGCGAACTGTCAGATAGTCGCCGTTCGGTTTGAGGTTGAATAGAATGCCCGCTCCCTGATCGACGCGGCCCGACAAGCCTTCAAAGCGCACCGAAATTTCGCCGCCAGTGAAATTCTCGATCTTCGGCACGACCGCGTAAGGGTAGTAGGCATAGGCCTGGATGCGGTCGAGAAATTCGGCGTACCGGTCGCCGTAGAGTGCGCGTGCCTTGTCGGCGATGCCCGCGGACGACTGGCCTTCTTTCCACTGGCGGCCGTCCACCGTGAGCACCTTCTTTCCGGCGTTCTCCTCGATCCTCCAGAAGCCGACGACAGGCACGAATGACGCCGGCTCGGCGCCGGCGGTTTCATTCGAAAGATCAATTTTGATCGGCTCAGCAGTCAGTGCGGCAAAAGCGAGCGTGGCACACCCAATCGCCCCGAGAAGGGTTGCACCGAGAGTCTTGCGTCGGTTCATGGCTTACCTCCTTCATGAAGGAATGCTGGTTTGATCGAAGGAAGTCGACGGGCCCGCCACCAGGCGAGCGCAATCAGAACCGGCAATCCCCCCAGGAACCAGAGCAACGCCGCGTCTGCGCTCACAACCAGAGGATAACCGGGATACTCATCGCCCGATCCAGGCATCGGTGGTGCCAGGCCCGCAAGCGCGTATAACAGCGGCAGTATCTCGCGGGGGCTGGTGGACCGGCTCCTGTCAGTTCGGCCCCCATAAGCGTACTCGATCAGGCCATAAGCGTCAGATGACTCTGCAATGCTCCGGCGTCCGTTCACGAGAACGACCGTAACGTTGGGCATCGCACGCTCGAGCTTGGAAAGAACGTTCCGCCGCAGATCGATATACCGCGGGTCCTCCGGGACGAGGTTGACCGAGATGATCAGGGGAAGTCGAAACTTTGCCAGCAGTGCTTCATCGGCGGATGAGAATGAGTTTCGGCGATCTTCGCTGACATCGATGGACGTCCTGACTTGCGCCGCAACTCCAAGTGCAAGCACGATCGCAAGCAAACAGGACAGGGAGCGGACAATTTTCACGCGGGCCGAGACACCAGGCGGAAGCCACACAACGGTCAGGGTCGCCAGTCCACAGATGACTACGGCGATTCCAAGCACCAAGCCAATCGAAAGAAGTCCCTGTTCAAACGGACGTAACGTCTGGGTCAGCGACATCTGGGCCAACCACGCCGACAAGCCCGAGCGGCCCGCAAGCGTGAAATCCAACACCCAAGATCCGATCGTCAGCGCAAGCGCCATGATAGCGGCCGTCGACGAACTGTCAGAGATGACGGCGGCAAATAGCCCGAGCGCACCGACCAACAAGCCATACAGCAAATGACCAAACACCAGGTTGAGTGTCTCGGTCGCAGCCAAATGGCCGCCCAATATGGCCCAGATCGCGATTGCCGAGACGGCGGGAATGCTGACCAGACACAAGGCTGCAAAGATAGCGCAAAGCTTCGCGGTCACGAGCGTCGCGTATCGATACGGCAATTGAACCAGAAGGTAGAGTGCGCCGGTTTCCTTCTCCTGGCCGAGCACCCGGATCGCCACGAAAGGAAACAGAAGCGTGACCGCTACATAAAAGGACCCGAAGGTCGGGACGAGGACCCCATCAAGCGGCGACAAGCTCCGTGCCAGAACCGGCGACTGCGTGGCAGCGGAGCTGGATTCGCTGTAAAGCGACACCGCCTCGACGAAGCTGTATCCGACGAGCGGACAGACGAGGAGCAGCATGGTCCAGAGAGCTCGTCCGGCAGCGATCTCGGCGAACTCCTTTGTGAGCAGCGGGATGATCGACACAGTCGCGCACAGGTTTGGCTCACGTGATTGCAAGGAAGATATCCTCCAGTGATCCCGCCGGCAGCCCGGTTTCCGCACGCAACTCGGCGAGGCTGCCTATCCCACGCACCCGTCCTGCCGAGAGCAGGATAAGGCGGTCACAGACCCGCTCGGCATCGGCGAGCTGATGAATCGATAGAATCAGGGTGCGTCCATGCTTCGTCTGATTGCGCAGCACACCGATCATGTCGTGCGTCTGGCGCAGGTCGAATCCATCGAACGGCTCATCCATTAGCAAGAGCGGATGCGGCGCCAGCAGCCCAAAAGCCAGCATGAGACGGCGGGCATACCCCTTCGAGAGAGCGTACACGCGCTTGCCCAGTGCAGGCTGCAACCCGAGCTCGGCAACGGCTTCGCCAACTTCCCTATCCGATCGCCGAAAGACGCTGGCAATGAACGACAGCACTTGCAAAGTCGATTGGTCCCGGTACGGGCGCACGGCGTCGGGGAGATAGAAAATTGCGTCGCGGCGGCGCGCAAGGCCGAGCGGTTCGCCACGCCAGAAGATCTCACCCGAATCGACCGGCAGCAGCCCGGCAATTGCTTCCAGCAGCGTGGTTTTGCCCGCGCCATTAGGACCGATGATGCCGAGAATCTCGCCCGGTAGGGCAGAGAAGCCCACGCGATCGATGGCGGCGCTCTCGCCACCATAGCGCTTGGTCAGGTTCTCGACACTGAGCAAGGGCGCTGGCAAGGGCGCTGGATTGTGTCCCTCAATCATCGACAATCCTCTCAGAGCCGTGAGAGGTAGTGTGCAAGTGCCGCGACGTCCTGGTCATTCAATTGGTAGGCCACATCGGCCACCGCCGCGACGCCGCCAACGACACCAAGGCCTGACTTGTAGTCATGAAGTGCCTTGGCGAGATAATCCTCGCGTTGACCGGCCATACGCGCGACCGCTTTGCTCCCGGCAAAATCATCGCCATAGCACGAGACGCAACGACCGGTCGTGACTGCTTTCTTGCCGGCCGCCGTCAACTCCGGATGATCATCGGGCGCTCTTGCCGCAGAAGACTCTGGCGGAGCAAGAGCCGCGAAGTAGCCGTCAAGATCGCGAATATCTGTGTCAGCGAGCTCTTCAGAAACCGGTGCCAGGACGACCGCCTCGCCGCTCGGGCGAGGAACGCCTGTGCAGCTCAAGGCGCGCGAAAAGGGGTTTGGTGGAAGCTGGCTGGTGACAGCAAACATGCGGCGTCCTTCTCCGAAAAGCGGACGCGATGCTTGGGCATGTCGCCTCGTGGGGAGATCGCTATCCCCAGCAGGCAGCGTCCGCCAAAGGACGGTCGCCTGTCAATCAGGAACCGATGAAAGAGGCGCCGGCGATATATTCACTTCCGTTTGATCCCCCGCGCATATCATGCGGCAACGCAATGCACCCCGACGGATCTAACGCCCACGACGTTTCCGGAATCAGAAGAAGCCGGCGCTGCGATCGTGCCGCGGACCTCGGAGAACGGTCGCGAAGTTATTCCTCCGGCGCGTTCTCGATCGGATCGAAACGATCGGCCTCGAGCCCGAGCAGGTTCCAGGATTGCAGCATATGCGGCGGCAGCGGTGCGGTGGCGTCGATCACGCCGCCGCGCGGATGCGGGATCACGATGCGGCGCGCCAAGAGATGCAGCCGGTTTTGCAGGCCGCCGGGCAGCGCCCAATTCTCCTTGTTGAAATATTTGGGATCGCCGACGATGGGATGACCGATATGGGCCATGTGCGCGCGCAGCTGGTGCGTGCGTCCCGTCACCGGCTTCAGCGACACCCAGGCGAGCTTGGTCGCGGAGGCCTCGACCACCGCATAATAGGTCACCGCGTGGCTTGCGCCTTCGTCGCCATGGGCGGCGACGCGCATGATGGTGTCCTCCTCGCCTTCGTCCTTGGCGAGATAGGTCGAGATGCGGCCCTGCTTCGGCTTCGGCACGCCCGCCACCAGCGCCCAATAGATCTTGCGCGCCGAGCGGCTGCGGAACGCCCCCGTGAGATGCGTCGCGGCAAAGCGCGTCTTGGCGATCAGCAAGCAGCCCGAGGTCTCGCGATCGATCCGGTGCACCAGCCGCGGCTTCTGTCCCTTAGCGTCGCGCATCACCTCCAGCATCTGGTCGATGTGGCGCGTCATGCCCGAGCCGCCCTGCACCGCGAGCCCGGCCGGCTTGTTGAGGACGAGCACGTCGTCGTCCTCGTAAAGCGTCATCGCCTTCAGGCTTTCCAGCGTCTTGCGTTCGGCCTCGGACAGCGCGCCGCGCTCCTTCGGCGCGTCCAGCTTGAGCGGCGGGATGCGTACGCTCTGCCCTTCCTCCAGCCGGTCCTTGCTGTCGGCACGCTTGCCGTCGACGCGAAGCTCGCCTTTGCGGACGATGCGCTGGATGTGGGAGAACGACAGGCCCGGAAAGCGCGCCTCGAGGAAACGGTCGACGCGCATGTTGTTCTCGTCGGCTGTCACCACGACGGTCTGCACCTTGGTCGGCAAGGGCTGCGCGTCCGGTTCGCTCTTGCGCGCGGCCGGGGCCGCGGCAGGCCGCTCCATACGCTCCGCGGTGAACCGTCCCGGCTTGCCGGCGGCACGCTTGGTCGAAGGATGCTTGGCCGAAGGGTGCTTGGGCGAAGGACGTTTGGCAGAGGGAGGCTTGGCGGAAGGCCGCTCACGCGGGGCCCATTCGTCGCCACGGTCCTTGCGCTCGCCGCGCGGCTCACGGTCGCTCCTGGTCTCGCTGCGAGGCCCCGCGGCGCGTTCGGACTTGAAGCGCTCGCTGCCTGGACGATCCCGGTTCGGACGTTCGCTCCGCTCGCGATCGCTGCTCGGGCGATCGGCCCGGGCCGGCGCGCTCTTGCGACGCGTGGGCGGACGATCTGATCGGGTCTCGGTTCGCTTGATGCGGCGGCTCATGGTTGCTGGGTAACCCAAAAGTCCCTGTCAGTCACGGCGGAATCGCGATAAATCCGGCCGCAAATCGAGCCTTGAACAACAATGCGGGAGCTAAACGAATGGCGCGGCTGAGACTGGCCCCGATGCTTGCTGCGGCCTGGCTGGCCATGACCGCCGCCCAGGCCCAGGAAAGCCCGATGCCCGACGACATCGCCTGGAAGCTGATCGAGATCGGCCGCACCGTCGATCCGGCGAAGACGGCGGCGATCTACGTGCCGCTGCAGCAGACGGAGCCGTATGCCGGCATCAGGGTGCAGCGTGACGTCAGATACGGGCCGGCCGAGCGCAACCTGGTCGACGTCTTCGCCCCCGAGGGCGGTACCGGCTCCCGCCCGATCCTGATCTTCGTGCATGGCGGCGGCTTCATCGGCGGCAACAAGCGCACGCCCGACAGCCCGTTCTACGACAACATCATGCTTTGGGCCGCCAAGAACGGCTTTCTCGGCGTCAACATGACCTATCGCCTGGCGCCGAAATGGCCCTGGCCCGCCGGCGTCGAAGATGTCGCCAGCGCCGTGCAATGGGTCGCGGCCAATGCGGCGCAGAACGGCGGCGATCCCACGCGCATCTTCCTGATGGGACATTCGGCCGGAGCAGTGCATGTCGCGGCCTATGTCGCGCATCCGGAGTTTCACAAGCTCAAGGGCGGTGGCCTTGCCGGCGCGATCATGCTCTCCGGCATCTATGATCTCACGGGGTCACCGCTGGGCGATCAGGAGATGGCCTATTTCGGCACTGATCCCGCGCGCTTTCAGGAGCGGTCGTCACTGCAAGGCCTGCAAGCCTCGACGCTGCCGCTGATGATCGCCTCCGCCGAGCTCGATCCGCCGCGCTTCGTCGAACAGTTCGATCTTCTCAAGCAGGCGGCCTGCAAGCGCGCCGTCGGCTGTGCGCACGCGGTGATGCTGCCGCAGCACAGTCATATGTCGGAGGTTTATTCGATCAACACTGATGACGACCGGCTGACGCGGGAGATCGTCGCGTTCGTGGCCACAGGCAAATAGCTCCCGATGTCACGCGCTGCGGCCCCGATCAGCCGCAGCGCCTTGGCCCCGCCCCGCCAGCGCCAGGCGAGCGCAGCCGGTGTATCCAGCCGCTCGGCGAAGGCAAACAGCGCGACCACGATCATCGCGAGCGGCTCGGCCGGTCCGGCCAACAGCATCACCAGCATCAGGGCCCAGCAGGCGCCGACGCAGGCCACGCCGTTGCCGAGACCGAAACACAGCGCATCGCGATCGGCACGCCAGCCGAAAGCCGCCAGCTGAGGCCTTCGATGACAGCGATTGAGACTCCACTGCTTGAGCGGCGACACCTGCCAGAGCAGCGCAAGCAGCACCGCGCCAGTGAACCATGCACGTGGTGCCGGCACCGCCCATAGCGCCGACAGCGCGACCAGTTGCAGGACCATCCCGGCGATGATCCACACCGCGGCATGCCCGGTCGCGAACAGCAGCATGGCTGCGGTCCGGCGCCGCGCAAGGCTGCGGTCGCGCACATGGCGCAGGGAGGCCGCGATCAGAGGCAGCATCATCGCGGCCCACATCAGGGCCCATCCGGATGCGAGCTTCGCCGGCGCGTTGAACAGCAGCGCGAGCTCGAACGAGGTCAAGAGCGGCGTGAGCGGCAGCGTTCCGGACAGGCAAAGCGCAGGAGCCACGCCGCCGATGCCGCCGAGCAGCAGAGCCAGCCAGCCGGACAGGCTCACCGCGGCAAGCACGATGAGCCATGGCTGCGGTCCGTGGACCCGGCGCATCATTGCGCCACCGCCCTCAAGGCGACTGCCTGAAGACACTGATACGACCGATGCTGATCTGGGCCGCGTCCGGCACCGGCTGGCGCGGCACCAGCCGCACATGCAGCTGGTCGGGGCTGAGCGTACCCGCGAGATGCAGCGCATCGATGATCCGAGTGATCTCGAGCACGAAGGTCAGCCCGTCACCGGCATGCTTGTCATCAGCCGCGGACGCCTTCCGCATGCCGAACAGGGCAATGCTGCCCGCCTTCAGCTCGGGATGCTGGGCCGGATCGTCGCCGTCCGGCACGTTGATATAGACGTTGAAAGTGGTGGCATCGCTGAGGCCGCGCACATTTTCGAGGTTCAGGAACACGCGATCGGGCGCGGACTGCGTCGGCGCCGCCGCGAACCCCTTGAGGCTCGACGTCACCTTGCTCTGCACCGAACGGTCGAGCGCGACCGAGGCGCGGATATCGGAGCCAGTCACCCGCAGGCTCCCGCTGGCCCCTATCAATTCGGTGCTCTTCGGTTCGGCCATGGCGGCACTCCTGACATCGGCCGCGGCGACGGCAACGCCGAGCCGCTCCAACCGCTTGACCATCTGTGGCTTGGCAAACGGCGACGACACATCGTCATACTGATAGCCAAGCTCAGAGAGACTCTTCATCTCGCCAGGCGTGTAGGTCCAGCTCTTGCCGCCGGGCATCGGCAGCACGAAGGCGTGTTCACCGATGCTGGCGGGACCTTTCACCCATTTGGACGCGGTGGGATCGCCGGTCGATGTCGGCGTCTCGTTCCAGACCTCCCAGAGCCGATCGATATTCGCGTGATGCAGGTAGAAGATCGGATCGAGCCCCGCGGTGTCGGGATCCGACATCAGCCCCGGCAGGTTGGTATCCGGATTGCCGCCGCCCACCAGCCCATGCACCATGTCGTGCGGCTGGGTCTCGATGCCGCCATGGATATTGCCGCCATGGCTGAAGCCGGTGTTGACGCCGCCGAAGCCCGGGCTGCCGCCATCCGCACCGCCGACGAACCTGGCATCGCCGAGCGCGTTCTCATCGACCTGGTCCATCGGGACGAAGACAGTGCCATTATTGTCCGGACCGTAGCGTTGCTCCACGAACAGCGGATTGTCGCCCGTGCCGTCCGGCCAATCCTTCGAGGCGAAGGCGGGCGGCAATTTGTTTTGGTCCGGCTTGAAATAGTTCCAGTACGGCAGCGCCCAGTCCTTCGGGCCGCCGGCCTGGACCACGGCGTCGCGGATCACCGCCTCCAAGGCCAGCAGATAGCCGCGATGCCACGGCAGGAAGTACCAGCTGCCGTGCTGGCACTGGTTCCAATAGGTCTGGAGGTCATGCTTGCTTGGCATGTGGTCCTGCTCGGAAAGATAGCCGAGCCGCGTCCACAGCGTTCGGTCGATGCCGTGGATCGCACCGAAGAAGCGCCAGCCGGTGGGATCATTGAGCGCGCGTGCCTTCATCGCCTTGACGCCGCGCGCGTACCACAGGATCGGATCAGCCCAGGTGTCGCCGAGCTGCCAAACATTCTTGCGTGTGAAAACCATGGTCGCAGCCTCCCGTCATTGGGCCACACCCCACAGAAAAAATCGGGTTCTCAAAATTCCATCGCACTGCGCTCAGAGCGCGATGACACCGCTACTCTAAGTTGAGGATGTGCCATAAATTTGGTGCGGACACGTGCGGAAAGGTTCAATCGCCGCGCTCTTTTCTCAAGCGGTCCCAGTATTCCAGCCGCTTCCTGATCTCGCGCTCGAAACCGCGTTCCGGCGGATCATAAAAGTGCTGGCGACCAAGGCTCTCGGGGAAATAGTCCTGGCCCGAAAAGGCGTCCGGCGCGTCGTGGTCGTACTGATAGCCGGAGCCATAGCCTTCGTTCTGCATCAGCCTGGTCGGCGCGTTGAGAATGTGCTTGGGCGGCAGCAGCGAACCGCCCTCTTTCGCCACCCGCTTGGCCGCACCGAACGCCTTGTAGGCCGCGTTCGATTTCGGCGCGGTCGCGACATAGATCACGGCCTGGGCGATCGCGAGCTCGCCCTCGGGAGAGCCTAAGAAGTCATATGCATCCTTGGCGGCATTGGCGATGACCAGCGCCTGCGGATCGGCAAGGCCAATGTCTTCCACCGCCATGCGCACGATACGGCGCGCCAGGAACAGCGGGTCTTCGCCGGCATCGAGCATGCGCGCGAAGTAATACAGCGCCGCATCGGGATCGGAGCCGCGCACCGACTTGTGCAGCGCCGAGATCAGATTGTAGTGACCGTCGGCCGATTTGTCGTAGATCGGCGCGCGGCGCTGCAGGATCTCCTGCAGCTGCGCCGCATTGAAGATCTCGTTCTTGCGCGCCGAGCGCCAGACCTCTTCGGCGAGCGTCAAGGCGGCGCGACCATCGCCGTCGGCCATCCGGATCAGCACGGCACGCGCTTCATCATCCAGCGGCAGCTTGCGGCCCTCGACCGCTTCCGCATTGGCATAGAGCTTCTCGATCGCGGCAGCATCGAGCGAATGGAACACCAGCACGCGGGCGCGCGACAGGAGCGCCGCGTTGAGCTCGAACGACGGATTCTCCGTGGTGGCGCCGACCAGCACCACCGTGCCGTCTTCCATCACGGGCAGAAAAGAATCCTGCTGCGCGCGGTTGAAGCGGTGCACCTCGTCGACGAACAGCAGCGTGCCCTTGCCGGTCTCGCGACGCGCCCGCGCCGCATCGAACGCCTTCTTCAGATCGGCAACGCCGGAGAACACCGCCGAGATCTGCTCGAAATGCAGCTCGGTGGCATCGGCCAGAAGCCGCGCCACCGTGGTCTTGCCCGTGCCCGGCGGGCCCCAGAAGATCAGCGAGCCCAGCGTGCGCGTTTCCAGCATGCGCGTCAGCGCGCCGTCGGGGCCGAGGATGTGATCCTGGCCCACGACGTCGGACAGCTTGTGCGGCCGCAGCTTTTCGGGGAGCGGACGCGGCGCATCCTGCTCCAGCCCCGCCGCAGCGAAGAGACTTGGTCCTTGCTGGGGGCGCTTCGGACTCATCCGCCGAGCGTGACGTTGATCTGCTGGCCTGCGCGCAGCAGCGTGATGCGCCAGACGCGGGCGGTGTCGCGCGAAGCTTTCTCCAGTTCCGCGGTCTTGCCGATGCGCTGGCTATTCACGGCCATGATGATGTCGCCCTTCTGGAAGCCGACATTGGCGGCCGGCGTGCCGTCGCCCGGCTCGACGATGACGACGCCCTCGGTATCGGCATCGAGATGCAGCTCGTCGGCCAGCGCGGGCGAGATGTTGGCGACGCGTGCGCCCTGGAACGGCGAGCGGCCGCTGATCACGATCTCGTTGCGGCCACCGTCCGGTGCAGTCTCCAGCGGCATCGCGAGCTTGACCGGCTTGCCGCTGCGCTGCACCTCGACTTCGGCGCTGCCGCCGAGCGGACGGGTGGCAAAGCGATAGTCGAACGCGTTGGGGTCCTCGATGGCCTGGCCGTCGATCGCGGTGATCAGATCGGATTCCTTCAATCCGGCGCGCGCCGCCGGGCTGTTCGGCACCACGCTTGCGACCAGCGCGCCGGTCGGCGAGCGCAGGCCGAGACTCTCGGCGATCTCAGGCGTCACTGCCTGCAGCTTGGCGCCGAGCCAGGGCCGCTTCACGGCCTTGCCGCCGCTCTTGGCCGAGGCGACCACGACCCGCACCATGTTGGCTGGAATCGCAAAGCCGATGCCCTGCGAACCGCCGGAGCGCGAATAGATCGCGGTGTTGATGCCGGCGAGCCGCCCGGTCATGTCGACCAGCGCGCCGCCGGAGTTGCCGGGATTGATCGGCGCGTCGGTCTGGATGAAGAACTGGTAGTCGGTGATGCCGACCTGGGTGCGCGCCAACGCCGAGATGATGCCATGCGTCACGGTCTGGCCGACGCCGAACGGATTGCCGATCGCGAGCACGACGTCGCCGACCATCAGCTCGTCCGAATTGGCGAAGTCGAGGGTCGCGAACTTCTCTTTCACGTTCTTCAGCTTGAGCACCGCCAGGTCGCTGCGGGTGTCCTTCAGCATGATCTCGGCTTCGAATTCGCGCTTGTCCGACAGCGAGACCTTCACCTCGTCGGCGCCCTCGATCACGTGCACGTTGGTAACCACAAGGCCGGAGGGATCGACCATCACGCCCGAACCGAGCGAACGCTGCATCTGCTCCTGCGGCCCGCCTTGCAGCCCGAAGAATTTGCGGAAGATCGGATCATCCAGGAACGGGTTGTGGTTCTGCACCATCTTGGCGGCATAGACGTTGACGACTGCGGGCTGCACGCGCTGCACGATCGGCGCATAGGAGAGCTTGATCTCGGCCGGCGAGGACGGCACGCGGCGCTCCTGCGCCAGCGCAGGAGCCGCAGCCAGCACCGAGAGCAGCAGTGCAGCGAAAGTTCTGATCAACGTCATTCGGAGAATCCTGGAATTGAATGCCTTCGATATAGGCGGAACAGGGAGACCGGCCAAGGTTATGCCGCCGGATGAGGCGTTTTGACGATCTCGTCGTGAACGGGCGCGCAGGACAGCCGTTCCTGGTGGCTCTCGCCCCAGGCCTTGAGGATGTCGATCACCGGCCGCAGGGTCTCGCCGACCTCCGAAAGGCTGTATTCGACCCGCGGCGGCACCTCGGCATAGACAGTGCGGATGATCAGCTTATCCTCCTCCAGCGCGCGCAGCTGCTTGGTCAGCATCCGCTGGGTGATGCCGGGCATCCGCCGCCGCAGCTCGCCGAAGCGCTGGCAGCCCTCCTGCAGGTGGTAGAGAATTACCCCTTTCCACTTGCCGTCGATCAGATCGAGCGTGGCCTCCACCGCACAGCCGGGCCTGCGCCCGAAATCGCGCCGTTTCATCGAGATTCGTCCAATAGTATCCAAACGGGGACTAGTTCCCTGTTTTTACAGTACTTGTGCAGATGATGCCAACAGGACAGTTAGCGCGTTACGAGCCATTCGAAACGGAGGTTCACGATGAAGGCCGTCGGTTACAAGAAATCCCTGCCGATCGAGGATGCGAACGCCCTGATCGATGTCGAAGCCGCCAAGCCCGAACCCAAGGGGCGCGATATCCGTGTGGCGGTGAAGGCGGTCTCGGTCAATCCGGTCGACACCAAGGTCCGCAAGCGCGCCGCCCCGCCCGAGGGCGAGGTCAAGATCCTCGGCTATGACGCGACCGGCGTGGTCGACGCGGTCAGCCCGGAGGTCACGCTGTTCAAGCCGGGCGACGAGGTGGCCTATGCCGGTTCGATCCTGCGCCAGGGCACCAATTCCGAATTCCACCTGGTCGACGAGCGGATTGTGGGCCGCAAGCCGAAGAGCCTGTCCTTTGCCGAAGCCGCCGCGCTTCCCCTCACCTCGATCACGGCCTGGGAGCTCTTGTTCGATCGGCTCGGCGCTGTCCCCGGCAAGAGCCTCGATGCACGCACGCTGCTGATCACAGGCGCTGCCGGCGGCGTCGGCTCGATCCTGATCCAGCTCGCACGGCGTCTGACGGGGCTGACCGTGCTCGCCACCGCGACCCGGCCGGAATCGCGCGACTGGTGCCTTAAGCTCGGCGCGCATGCGGTGATCGATCACAACCAGCCGATGAGGGCGCAGATCGAGGCATTGAAGCTGCCGCCGGTCGAACTGGTCGCAAGCCTCACCCACACCGACCAGCACTACAAGCAGATCATCGAGTTCATGGCGCCGCAGGGCAAGTTCGGCCTGATCGATGATCCCACCGAGTTCGCCGCCACCGCCTTCAAGGGCAAGGCGATCTCGATCCACTGGGAATCGATGTTCACGCGCTCCTCCTTCACCACGCCCGACATCATCGCCCAGCACAATCTGCTCAACGACGTCGCCGACCTGATCGACAAGGGCGTGATCCGCACCACGCTCGGCGACAACTACGGCACCATCAACGCCGCCAATCTCAAGCGGGCCCATACGCTGATCGAAAGCAACAAGGCCCGCGGCAAGATTGTGCTGGAGGGGTGGTAGGAGCGCTTTTCAAATAGCGCGGTCGCCAATTAGATGCGCCGTCATCACCCGCGAGGCGAGTGATCCAGTATTCCCGCGGCCTCGGTGCTCGAGCGATAAGCCGCGGCGTACCGGATGGTCCGCCTTCGCGGACGATGACGGCTGAGGAATACGAGATCATTCTCGCGGCGCATTGCGTCCGAGTCTTGCTTATTAGTTCATCCCTGCTCTGCTTTGGCGACAAAGCCCTTGGCGAGGGCATGATAGAGCCCCTCCTCGCAGATCAGTCGCGAGGTGCCGTAGGCGATCAGCGAGGCCATCATGACCGGCACCACCATCGCGTGATTGTCGGTCATCTCGGTGACGATGACAAAGGCGGTGATCGGCGCCTGCACGACGCCGGCGAAATAGGACACCATGCCGAGCAGCAGGATCGGCGCCAGTGGCGTATCGTGAAACAGCGACGCGACATTGGCGCCGAGCCCGGCGCCAACTGCGAGCGACGGCGCGAAGATGCCGCCGGGAATGCCGCTGATCGCAGCAAAGGTAGTCGCGAGGAATTTCAGGAGGCCAAAGTTCTGCGGCAGCGGCGTGCCGGTCTCCAGCGCCGCCTTCACCTGTGCATAGCCGGTGCCATAGATCGTATCACCCGAGATCAGGCCGCACAGCGCAACGGCAAAGCCGCACAACAGCGCGAAGACCAGCGGGTAGCGCTTGATGGCCTGGCCAGCCGGACCGGCAGAGCCCCGCGCCAGGGTGATCAGGATGCGGCTGAACAGGCCGCCCATCGCTCCGCCAAGCACCCCACAGAGCGGGATCGCCAGCCAGTCAGCGCCACGACTGAGCGCGATCGGCGTCGAGCCGAAATAGGTGTAGTTGCCCATCAGGGCCAGTGAGGTCAGGCCGGCAGCGATGACGGTCGCGATGATGAGGCTCGAGGTGCGGGTCTCGAAGGCGCGGCTCATCTCCTCGATCCCGAACACGATGCCGGCCAGCGGCGTATTGAACGCCGCAGCGACGCCGGCCGCCGCACCGGCCAGGATCAGTCCGGGCTGGCGCCGCGGCGAAAGCCGGCCGAGCGCGAACATGATGGAGGCGCCGACCTGCACGGTCGGGCCTTCGCGGCCGACGGACGCGCCACAAAGAAGGCCCAACAGCGTCAGCACGATCTTGCCGATCGCGATGCGGATCGAGACCAAGGCGTTGCGCGCGCGGGTGTCGGAGAGATGGCGCGCCGCAATCGCCTGCGGAATGCCACTGCCTTGCGCGTTCGGGAAGAAACGCCGGGTGAGATACACTGACAGCGCAAAGCCCGCTGGCGTCACCAGCAGCGCCGCATAGCGCGACAGCGACAACAGCCAGCTGAAGGCGAGTTGCGCCTCGTCGGCCAGCTTCGCCAGCGCCACCGCGGCCGCACCAACGACGAGGCCACCGGCCACGAACAGCACCCGACGCTGCCAGCGCGCGGAGATCAGCTTGAGCCGCCGCTTCCGGCGGGGAGAAATCAAGGTCATCAGCTTCGATTCGCTGGGTATCCCGGCACAATACCCTCGACGAAAATCGGACGGCGGTCCAGCGCGACCACGGAGATCGGACAGGCCGCCGCCCCGGGCACCGGAGCTAAGCGATGGTATCGACCAGGCCGCCTTCGACGCGTAACGCGGCCCCATTGGTAAAGGAAGCCTCCTTCGAGGCGACATAGACGACCATGTTGGCGACCTCGTCGACGCTGGCGAAGCGCTGCAGCAGCGAGCCCGGACGGTGCTGCTTGACGAAATTCGCCGCCGCCTCCTGCTCCGACTGGCCGTTCTGGCGCGCGAGATCCTTGACGAAGGTCTCGACGCCCTCGGACAGCGTCGGCCCGGGAAGAACGGAATTGACGGTCACACCGGTGCCGCGCGTCAGCTTGGCGAGCCCGCGCGAGATCGCAAGCTGCGCGGTCTTGGTCATGCCGTACTGGATCATCTCGGTCGGGATGTTCAGCGCCGACTCCGAGGAGATGAAGACGATGCGACCCCAATTGCGCTTCAGCATGCCCTGCATGTAGGCGCGCGCCATCCGCACGCCCGACATCACGTTGATCTCGAAGTACCGGCTCCACTCCTCATCCGAGATCTCGAAGAAATCCTGCGCCCCGTAGATGCCGGTGTTGTTGATGAGGATGTCGACCTCGGGAAGCGCCGTGACCAGATCATTGCAGCCCTCGATCGTGCCGACGTCGCCGGCAATGCCGCGGACCTTGGCGCCCGTATGCGCGGCCTTGAGCTGGGCCACGGCGGCGTCGACGCGATCCCGGCTGCGCCCATTGACGACCACCTCGGCGCCGGAGGCGGCGAGCCCCTTGGCAATGGCAAGGCCGATGCCGGCGGTGGAACCGGTGACCAGGGCAATCTTTCCTGAGAGGTCGATGTGCATGAGCAGCTCCCGTTGTGCAATCGAACGCATGTGGGATGGCGCAGCGCCGACACCCAACGCGCTGTGTGCAGAGCTGATCCTCAAAATAAAAGCGGCGCCCGAAGGCGCCGCTTTCAAAAATCCTGGATCGGAGCAAGCTTACGCCGCTTCCGAGGTCTCCTGGACCGGGCCGGAATCCTGGCCCTTGGCATCGACGTCGCGATCGACGAACTCGATCACCGCCATGGCGGCGTTGTCGCCGTAGCGGAAGCCGGCCTTGATGATGCGGGTGTAGCCGCCGTTGCGGTCCTTGTAGCGGGCCGCCAGCACGTCGAACAGCTTCTTGGTCATCGCCTCGTCGCGCAGCTCCGACGCCGCCTGGCGGCGCAGCGACAGGCCGCCCTTCTTGCCGAGGGTGACCAGCTTCTCGACGATCGGCCGCAACTCCTTGGCCTTCGGCAGCGTGGTGACGATCTGCTCGTGCTTGATCAGCGCGGCGCACATGTTGGCGAACATCGCCTTGCGGTGCTCGGCGGTGCGGTTGAGCTTCCGATGAACCTTGCCGTGACGCATTGTCTTAGTCCTTCATTTCAATCTGCCGCGACGGTTCGTCGGACATCTGCTCAGGTGGGCTGCCTGCGTTCGCCCGGGTCAGTCATTCCGGGGCGCCTCGAAGAGGCGAGCCCGGAATCTCGAGATTCTCGGTGCGCAACTGCGCACCTGAGGGTTCGATGCTGCGCACCGCCCCGGAATGACGAAAATCAGTAGTGATCTTCGAAGCGCTTGGCGAGCTCGTCGATGTTCTCCGGCGGCCAGCCCGGCACTTCCATGCCGAGATGCAGCCCCATCTGAGCCAGCACTTCCTTGATCTCGTTCAGCGACTTGCGGCCGAAGTTCGGGGTGCGCAGCATCTCCGCTTCCGACTTCTGCACGAGGTCACCGATATAGACGATGTTGTCGTTCTTCAGGCAGTTGGCCGAACGCACCGACAGCTCGAGCTCGTCCACCTTCTTGAGGAAGGCCGGGTTGAAGGCGAGATCGGGGATGATCTCCTGCGCGACTTCCTTGCGCGGCTCTTCGAAGTTGACGAAGACGTTGAGCTGGTCCTGCAGGATGCGCGCGGCATAGGCCACGGCGTCCTCCGGCGAGATCGCGCCATTGGTCTCGATCGTCATGGTCAGCTTGTCGTAGTCGAGGATCTGGCCCTCGCGGGTGTTCTCGACCTTGTAGGAGACCTTGCGGACCGGCGAGAACAGGCTGTCGATCGGGATCAGGCCGATCGGCGCATCCTCAGGACGGTTGCGCTCGGCCGGCACATAGCCCTTGCCGGTGGTGACCGTGAACTCCATGCGGATCTCGGCGCCGTCGTCCAGCGTGCAGATCTGCAGCTCCGGATTGAGCACGACGACGTCGCCCACGGTCTGGATGTCACCGGCGGTGACGGCACCAGGACCCTGCTTCTTCACGACCATGCGCTTGGGGCCTTCGCCCTGCATCTTGATCGAGATGTCCTTGATGTTCAGCACGATGTCGGTGACGTCCTCACGAACGCCCGCGATCGAGGAGAACTCATGCAGCACGCCGTCGATGTGTACCGACTGCACGGCGGCGCCCTGCAGCGACGACAGCAGGATGCGACGCAGCGCGTTGCCCAGCGTCTGGCCGAAGCCGCGCTCCAGCGGCTCGGCAACCACGGTGGCGAAACGGGTCGCGTCGGATCCCGGCGTGACCTGGAGCTTGTTCGGCCGAATCAATTCTTGCCAATTCTTCTGGATCGTCACTGTTTCACCCATACGGGCCAGCCCTCGCGGTCTGAACGGCTGGCGTTGGAGACCCGCGCATCAGATCGCGCGGCAATCAAATCGCTCAAAAGCACAACGAGGCGGACCTGCGGCCCGCCTCCTTCACATCACACCCGCCGACGCTTGCGCGGACGGCAGCCATTATGCGGGATCGTCGTCACGTCACGGATCGAGGTGACGGTGAAGCCCGCAGCCTGCAGCGCACGCAGCGCCGACTCGCGGCCCGAACCCGGGCCTGCGACCTCGACCTCGAGCGTGCGCATGCCATGTTCCTGGGCCTTCTTGGAGACGTCCTCCGCCGCAACCTGCGCGGCATAGGGGGTCGACTTGCGCGATCCCTTGAACCCCATCGTGCCCGCCGACGACCAGGCAATGGTGTTGCCCTGCGCGTCGGTGATGGTGATGGTGGTGTTATTGAACGACGAGTTCACATGCGCGACGCCAGAGGCAATGTTCTTGCGCTCACGACGGCGAACGCGTCCGGCTTCCTTAGCCATATAGGTACCTTTCTCACGATCTCAACGCCGCCGTCATGCCAGCGGCTACACCGAAAAAGCCAATGACGAGTGGCGAATAGGGTTTCTGCCCTACTCGCCGTCAGCCATTCGCTACGCGCCAGATTACTTCTTCTTGCCGGCGATCGCCTTGGCCGGACCTTTGCGCGTGCGCGCATTGGTGTGGGTGCGCTGACCGCGCACCGGCAGGCCGCGGCGATGACGCAGGCCGCGATAGCAGCCGAGATCCATCAGCCGCTTGATGTTGATGCCGGTCTCGCGCCGCAGGTCACCCTCGACGACGTAGTCGCGGTCGATCACTTCGCGGATCTGCAGGACTTCCTGGTCGCTCAGCTGATTGACGCGGCGATCCTCGGCAATCTTGACCTTGTCCATGATGTCGGCCGCGATCTTCGGGCCGATGCCATGGATGTACTGGAGCGCGATCAGCACGCGCTTATTGGTCGGGATGTTGACACCGGCAATACGGGCCACGGACTTCTCTCCTGTCACCGATCTCGCTTGCGGACCGGCCTTCCTTCTCGCTATCTCGGGCAGACGTCCGCAAACGCGAACAAGACGCCCACCCCTCGATTCGTGGGGCCCGGCATCTTTTTGAAAACTATCCGACTTGGATGCGGGCTTATTAAGGGATTCATACGGCTGTCGTCAACCGCTCCTAGGCTCTTGACTTCGCTTTTCGCTGCTTTTTTACAGCCTTTCCAGCGGTCTTCCGCGTTCCCTTGGAAGCCTTGCTGGCGGCCGCCGCCGCGCGCTTGGTCGCCTTCTTGGCGGTCTTTTTTACCGTTTTCCTGGCCTTTTTGGCCGCCTTTCCAGCTTTCTTGGCCGCCTTTCGGCCCGTGCCGGACTTTGCCGCCGCCTTCGCCCCTGTCTTGCCGCCCGTCCGGGCTGCAGCCTTGTTGACAGCTTTTTTACCAGTCTTGGCCTTACCAGCCTTGGCCTTAGCGGTCTTGGCCTTGCCGGTCTTGGCGTTAGCGGTTTTGGGGCTGCGCTTGGAGGAGGTCGCCTTCTTGGCGGCGCGGCTGGTGCCGCCGGCACCGACCGCCGTCAGAATCCGCTCGATCTCCTGGGTGACCTCCTCGATCGACATCATGCCGTCGACGGTGGCAAGCATGCGGTGGTCGGAATAATAGTGAATCAGCGGCTCGGTCTGGTCGCGATAGCTCGCCAGCCGTCTGGTCAGCACTTCCGGGGTGTCGTCCGGCCGCACGGCCTCGCCGCGGGCCCGCATCTCCGCCGCTCGGCGCTCCACGCGCTCCAGGAGCACGCTCTCGTTGACCTTGAGCTCGATCACGGCGTCCAGCGTCATCTGCTTGGTCTGGAGCAGCTCGTCGAGCTCCTCGGCCTGCCGCACCGTGCGCGGAAAGCCGTCCAGGATGAAGCCGTTATGGGCATCCGGCTGCTCGATCCGGTCGGCGATGATGCCGACCACGACCTCGTCCGGTACCAAATGACCGGCGGCCATGATGTCCTTGGCTTTCAGCCCGATCGGGGTTTCTGCCGCCACCGCCGCCCGCAGCATGTCACCGGTCGACAATTGGACGATGCCGTAGCGCTGGACCAAACGCTGTGCCTGCGTACCCTTGCCCGATCCTGGCGGTCCCAGAAGAATAAGTCTCATTTCAATTCGCCCCCCGGCACACGGTGAGCGACCGTCCCGCGCACCTTGTTCTTGGCTTGTTGGTTTCCCGGGTTGACGCCGGACCCCTAGCCGCGGCGCCGCCCCCGCAATTTCGACTTCCTGATCAGGCCTTCATATTGATGGGCCAGCAGATAACCCTGAATCTGCGCCACGGTATCCATCGTCACGCTGACCACGATCAGAAGCGAGGTGCCGCCAAAGTAGAACGGCACGGAGGCGTAGGAAATCAGAATTTCCGGAATCAAACAAACGATTGCCAGATAGATGGCGCCGATCACCGTGATCCGGGACAGCACATAGTCGATATATTCCGCAGTGCGCTCGCCCGGCCGGATGCCCGGGATGAAGCCGCCATGCTTCTTCAGATTGTCCGCGGTCTCGGTCGGGTTGAACACGATCGCGGTATAGAAGAAGGCGAAGAACAGGATCAGGGCCAGATACAGGATCAGGAACAGCGGCCGGCCATGGCCGAGCTGGGTCGTGATCCACTGGAACCACTCCGGTCCCCGCCCCGCATTGAAATTGGCGACCGTGGTCGGCAGCAGCAGCAGCGACGAGGCGAAGATCGGCGGAATCACGCCGGAGGTATTGAGCTTCAGCGGCAGATGCGAGGACTGGCCCTCGAACATCTTATTGCCGACCTGGCGTTTCGGATACTGGATCAGGAGCCGGCGCTGGGCGCGCTCCATGAACACGATGAAGGCGATCACGGCGACCGCCATGATGATCACCACGAGGATCACGCCGGTCGACATGGCGCCCTGGCGGCCGAGCTCGAGCATGTTCGCGAGCGCGGACGGCAGCTCGGCCACGATGCCGGACAGGATGATCAGCGAAATGCCGTTGCCGATGCCGCGCGAGGTGATCTGCTCGCCGAGCCACATCAGGAACATGGTGCCGCCGGTCAGGGTGATCGCGGTGGACAGGCGGAAGAACAGGCCGGGATCGCTGACGACGTTGCCGGCGCCTTCCAGCCCGACCGCAATGCCGTAGGACTGCACAGCGGCAAGAATCACCGTGAGGTAGCGCGTGTACTGGTTCAGCGTCTTGCGGCCGGCCTCGCCTTCCTTTTTTAAGGCTTCCAGCTGCGGCGAGACGGTGGTCAGGAGCTGAATGATGATCGATGCCGAAATGTACGGCATGATGTTCAGCGCGAAGATCGCCATGCGGTGGATGCCTCCGCCGGCGAACATGTTGAACATGCCGAGAATGCCGCCGGCCTGGGTGCGGAACACCGAATCCCAGATCGCGGGATCGATGCCGGGCAGCGGAATGTAGGTCCCGAGGCGGTAGACGAGCAGCGCGCCGAGGGTGAACCAGATGCGCTTTTTCAGCTCTTCGTTCTTGGCAAAGTCGCCAAGGTTGATGTTTGCCGCCAGTTGTTCCGCTGCTGAGACCATCTTTGGCTTTCTCCCGCCGCCCTACCCGCCACTCCTCCCGCGAGGGCTCACGAGATCGGGCAAGCGCCGGATATTATTTGGTGCGCAGGTTCATTCTGTCTATCGCCCTGCCTGCGCTGCTCACGCTTAAGGCAGAGCGATGACGCAGATGTTACGCCGCCTCGCCGCCTTCGGCCGGCGCGGGCGCCAGGATCTTCACGGTGCCGCCGGCCTTCTCGACCGCAGCGATCGCCGACTTCGAGGCACCATGCACCTCGATGTTGACCTTCGCCTTGAGCTCGCCACGGCCCAGCAGCCGGACGCCGTCCTTTGCACGACGCAGCGCACCAGACTTCACCAGCGCTTCGGCATTGATGACGCTGCCGGCATCGAGCTTCTTGGCGTCGATCGCCTGCTGGACGCGGTCGAGATTGATCTCGACGAAATCCAGCCGGAAGACGTTGTTGAAGCCGCGCTTCGGCAGACGGCGATGCATCGGCATCTGGCCGCCCTCGAAGCCCTTGATGCGCACGCCCGAGCGCGCGGTCTGGCCCTTGCCGCCGCGACCCGAGGTCTTGCCCTTGCCCGACCCGATGCCGCGGCCGACGCGCATGCGCTTCTTGCGCGCGCCCGAATTGTCGGCGATCTCGCTGAGCCTCATGGCCCTTCTCCTTCGAACTTACTTCCCGTCGACGACGCGGACGAGATGTTGAACCTTGGTGATCATGCCACGAACTTCCGGCGAATCCGGCAGCTCGGCGACCCGGCCAATCTTGTTGAGCTTCAACCCGATCAGGGTCGAACGCTGCGAGTGGTGGCGGCGGATCGGGCTACCGATCTGCTCGACCTTGATCGTCTTGGCGCTAGCCATCGTCTTCACTCCGAGATGCGCAGCATCAGCCGCGCGCTGTCTTTAGTCGGCCCAACCTTAATCGGCTGAAGCTTCGGCATCGCCGCCGACGCGACGAGCCTGCAGGGTCGACACCTTGATGTTGCGACGCGCCGCGACCGAGCGCGGTGAGTCCTGATGCTTCAGCGCGTTGAAGGTCGCGCGCACCATGTTGTACGGGTTCGACGAGCCGATCGACTTCGCGACCACGTCCTGGATGCCGAGCGTCTCGAACACCGCGCGCATCGGACCGCCAGCGATGATGCCGGTACCGGCCGGAGCGGCACGCAGGTAGACGCGGCCGGCGCCATGGCGGCCGAAAATGTCGTGATGCAGGGTGCGGCCCTCGCGCAGCGCCACCCGGGTCAGGTTGCGCTTGGCGGAGTCGGTGGCCTTGCGGATCGCCTCCGGCACCTCGCGCGCCTTGCCGTGGCCGAAGCCGACCCGGCCCTTCTGGTCGCCGATCACGACGAGTGCGGCAAAGCCGAAGCGCTTACCGCCCTTCACGACCTTCGCGACACGATTGATGTGGACGAGCTTGTCGACGAACTCGCTGTCGCGCTCCTCGCGCTCCTTGCTCCGTTCGCGGCCGCCGCGTTCGCGTTCACCTGCCATGGTGCTATCCGATCTCTCAAAAGGGCGCAGAGCCCGTATCCGTTTTAAATCTTAGAAGCTCAGCCCGCTCTCGCGCGCCGCATCCGCCAATGCCTTGACACGGCCGTGATAGAGATAGCTGCCGCGATCGAACACGACTTCCTTGATGCCCACCTTCACCGCGCGCTCGGCGAGCAGCTTGCCCACCGCCTTGGCGGCATCGATGTTGGCACCCGTGTTGCCGACCGTACGCATCTCCTTCTCCATCGACGACGCAGAGGCGAGCGTCTCGCCCTTCAGGTCGTCGATGACCTGCGCGTAGATGTGCTTCGACGAACGGAACACCGACAGGCGCGGACGGCCGCCTGCGGAGCGGCGCAGCGACAGCCTGACGCGCTGCTTGCGCCGGGCATTCGTAACCTTGGCTCTCGTCATGACCGGCTCCGTTACTTCTTCTTGCCTTCCTTGCGGAAGATGAATTCACCCGCGTACTTCACGCCCTTGCCCTTATAGGGCTCCGGCGGACGGTAGGCACGGATCTCGGCCGCGACCTGCCCGACCCGCTGCGAGTCGATGCCGGTGACGGTGATCTCGGTCGGCTTCGGCACGGTGATCGTGATGCCTTCCGGGATCGTGTAGACCACGTCGTGGCTGTAGCCGAGCGCGAGCTGCAGGTTCTTGCCCTGCATCGCGGCGCGGTAGCCGACGCCGGTGATCTCGAGCTTCTTCTCGAAGCCCTTGGTGACGCCCTCGACCAGGTTGGCGATCTGTGCCCGGGCGGTGCCGTAAAGCGAACGCGCCCGCTTGGTCTCGGCGCGCGGGGCGACCTTGACCTGACCGTTCTCGAACTTCACCTCGACATCGTCATGGACGATGAACTGAAGCTGGCCTTTCGGCCCCTTCATCTTGACGGTCTGGCCGTCGACGCTCGCCGTCACACCGGACGGCACCGCCACTGGCTTCTTGCCAATACGTGACATGGCCCAAATCCTTCTTAGAACACCGTGAAGAGAACTTCACCGCCGACATTCGCGTCACGCGCGTCATGATCGGCCATGATTCCCTTCGGCGTCGACAACACCGAAATTCCGAGCCCGTTGTTCACGCGCGGCAGGTTCTTCACCGAGGTGTAGACCCGCCGGCCGGGCTTCGAGACCCGCTCGATCTCGCGGATCACGGGCTCGCCGTCGAAATATTTCAGCTCGATCTCGAGCTCGCTGCGGCCCGACGGATGCTCCACCGTGGCATAGCCGCGGATGTAGCCTTCCGACTTCAAGACCTCGAGCACGCTGGCGCGCATCTTCGAGCCGGGGGTCGAGACCTTCGACTTCGAACGCATCTGCGCGTTGCGGATGCGGGTGATCAGATCGCTGATGGGATCGTGCGTTGACATGAGCGACCCTCCTTACCAGCTCGACTTCACGAGGCCCGGAACCAGGCCCTTCGAGCCCAGCTCGCGCAGCGCGATGCGGCTCAGCTTGTTCTTGCGATAGTTCGAGCGCGGACGCCCGGTCAGTTCGCAGCGATTGCGAATCCGGGTCGTCGACGAGTTGCGCGGCATTTCCGCCAGCTTCAGGGTCGCGGCGAAGCGCTCCTCCATCGGCTTGCTCTTGTCGGCGATGATCGCCTTCAACCGCGCGCGCTTCGGACCGGCGTTCTTCGCCATCCGCTTGCGCCGGTTGTTCTTCTCGACTGAACTCTTCTTTGCCATGCTTGGCTCCTAGGTATCCGCGTTTGAGATGCTCGAACTCAGCGTCTCACTGCCGGAACGGGAAATTGAATGCGGTCAGAAGGGCACGTGCCTCGTCGTCGGTGCGCGCGGTGGTGCACACCGTGATGTCCATGCCCCAGCTCTCCCCCGCCTTGTCGAAATCGATCTCGGGGAAGATGATGTGCTCCTTGATGCCGAGCGAGTAGTTGCCACGGCCGTCGAAGCTCTTCGGGTTCAGGCCGCGGAAGTCGCGGACGCGCGGCAGCGCGACGTTGACCAGGCGGTCGATGAATTCGTACATGCGCGCCTTGCGCAAGGTCACCTTGCAGCCGATCGGCTGGTTCTCGCGCAGCTTAAAGGTCGCGATCGCGACCCGCGAATAGGTCACGACGGCCTTCTGGCCCGCGATCAGCGACAGGTCGGCCGCAGCGGTCTCCGCCTTCTTGCGGTCGTTGACGGCCTCGCCGATGCCCATGTTCAGCACGACCTTGTCGAGCCGCGGCACCTGCATGACGTTGTCATAGCCGAACTTCTCGGTCAGCTGGCTCTTGATCTTGCGATCATATTCCGCGCGCAGGCGCGGCAGGTAAGCGGTCTCAGCCATCGATCTCTGCTCCCGAGCTCTTGGCGACGCGGACCTTCTTGCCGTCTGCCAGAACCTTGAATCCGACGCGCGTCGGCTTACCGTCCTTGCCGAGATACGCGATGTTGGACAGTTGGATCGGCGCCTCCTTGGAGATGATGCCGCCCTCCTGCTGCGCCGTCTGCTTCTGGTGGCGCTTCACCATGTTGACGCCGCGCACCAATGCGGTGCCCGCGTCGGGGCGCACCTCGAACACCTCACCGGTGCGACCCTTGTCGCGGCCGGTCAGCACGATGACCTTGTCGCCCTTGCGGATCTTGGCAGCCATCACAGCACCTCCGGCGCGAGCGAAATGATCTTCATGTGGTTCTTGGCGCGCAGCTCGCGCGGCACCGGCCCGAAGATACGGGTGCCGACCGGCTCGGACTGGTTGTTGATCAGAACGGCGGCGTTGCGGTCGAAGCGGATCACCGAACCGTCGGCGCGGCGAATGTCCTTGCGGACGCGCACCACGACGGCCTTCATGACGTCGCCCTTCTTCACCTTGCCGCGCGGAATCGCTTCCTTGATCGACACCACGATGATGTCGCCGACGGTGGCGTAGCGGCGCTTGGAGCCGCCAAGCACCTTGATACACATGACACGGCGTGCGCCGGAATTGTCGGCCACGTCGAGGTTGGTCTGCATCTGAATCATTGATGCACCTCGTCCTCTTTAAATGCTCGCGCGAGACAGTCGCGCCTTGACTTGCTCCCGAATGCGAAACCGGCCGTTACGGGCCGGTCCGCCTCAGGCGGTTTTCTTGTGTTCGCCCCGGATCACGGTCCAGCGCTTCAACTTCGAGATCGGTCGGCTCTCCTCGATCCACACCGTGTCGCCCGGCTTGAACTCGTTGCTCTCGTCGTGGGCGTGGTAGTTCTTGGAGCGGCGGATGGTCTTCTTGTAGATCGGATGGGTGAAGCGCCGGTCGACGCGCACCACCACGGTCTTGGCCTGCTTGTCGCTGACGACAACGCCCTGAAGGGTCCGTTTCGGCATGTGTCGAGCCTCTTACTTGGTCTTGGCGCGCTGCTGCGCGGCGATGGTCTTGATGCGGGCGATGTCGCGGCGCGCCTCCTTGAGACGCGAGGTGTTCTCCAGCTGCCCGGTGGCGCGCTGGAAGCGCAGATTGAAGCGCTCCTTCTTCAGATTGAGGATGGCATCCTCCATCTGGTCGGGGCTCATCGCGCGGATGTCGGAAACTTTCATCTCGGCCATGTCCGTTACTCCGCAATGCGCTCGACGAAGCGCGTCTTGATCGGCAGCTTGGCGGCCGCCAAGAGCAGCGCCTCGCGCGCGATCTGGTTGCTCACGCCGTCGATCTCGAACATCACCCGGCCCGGCTTGACCCGCGCCACCCACAATTCCGGCGAACCCTTGCCGGAGCCCATGCGGACTTCGGCCGGCTTCTTCGACACCGGAACGTCGGGGAACACGCGGATCCAGACGCGGCCGGCGCGCTTCATGTGACGGGTCAGCGCGCGGCGGGCGGCCTCGATCTGGCGCGCGGTGACGCGCTCCGGCTCCATGGCCTTCAGCCCGAACTGGCCGAAGGCCAGCGTCGCGCCCGAGGACGCAACGCCGCGGATACGGCCCTTATGCGCCTTTCGGAACTTGGTTTTCTTTGGTTGCATCATGGCTGTTAGCCCTCAAACCTATGTTCTCGCGGCGTCTATCAGGCCGCGTCGCGGCGGGAGCGCTGCGAACCGCCGCCACCGTCGCCCTCGGCCATCCGCTTGTCCTGCGCCATCGGATCGTGCTCGAGGATCTCGCCCTTGAAGATCCAGACCTTCACGCCGCAGGTGCCGAAGGTCGTGAATGCGGTCGCCGTGCCGTAGTCGATGTCGGCGCGCAGCGTGTGCAGCGGCACCCGCCCCTCGCGATACCACTCCATGCGGGCGATTTCCGCGCCGCCCAGACGGCCCGAGCAGTTGATGCGGATGCCTTCGGCGCCCAGACGCATCGCCGACTGCACGGCGCGCTTCATGGCGCGGCGGAAGGCGACGCGGCGCTCCAGCTGCTGCGCGATCGATTCCGCGACCAGGGTCGCGTCGAGCTCCGGCTTGCGGATTTCGACGATGTTGATGACGACGTCCGACGAGGTGATGTCGGCGACCCGCTTGCGCAGCTTGTCGATGTCGGCGCCCTTCTTGCCGATCACGACGCCCGGACGCGCCGAGTGGATGGTCACCCGGCACTTCTTGTGCGGACGCTCGATGACGATGCGCGCGACAGCCGCCTGCTTGAGCTCCTTGTGCAGGATCTCGCGGATCTTGACGTCTTCATGCAACAGCTTGCCGTACTCGGCCTTGCCGGCGAACCAGCGCGAATCCCAGGTCCGGTTGATGCCGAGACGCAAGCCGATCGGATTGATCTTTTGACCCATCGTATTCTCCCAGCGCTTACGCGCTCGCCTCGACCTGACGAACGACGATCGTCAGCTGCGAAAATGGTTTGAAAATGCGGCCCGAACGGCCACGGCCGCGCGGCGAGAAACGCTTCATGACGATGCCGTTGCCGACGAAGGCTTCCGACACGATGAGATCGTCGACCTCGAGATCGTGGTTGTTCTCGGCGTTGGCGATCGCCGATTCCAGGCACTTCTTGACGTCGACCGCGATCCGCTTGCGCGAGAACTGCAGGTCGGCGAGCGCAGAAGAGGCCTTCCGGCCGCGGATCATCTGGGCGACCAGGTTGAGCTTCTGCGGGCTCACCCGGAGCATCCGGGCGACCGCCTTGGCCTCGTTGTCCGGGAGGCTCCGTTCGCGCTTTGGTTTGCTCATCGCTTAAATCCCTAAGGCCTGTCTCTTTAGGCCTACCCTTTAGGCTTTCTTGGCTTTCTTATCGCCGGAGTGACCGTGGAAGGTCCGGGTCGGCGAGAACTCGCCGAACTTGTGCCCGACCATTTCCTCGTTGACCGCCACCGGCACGTGCTTCTGGCCGTTGTAGACGCCGAACGTCAGCCCGACGAACTGCGGCAGGATGGTCGAGCGGCGGCTCCAGATCTTGATCACGTCATGACGGCCGGACGCACGCGCCGCATCTGCCTTCTTCAGCAGCGACGCCTCGACGAACGGGCCTTTCCAGACTGAACGAACCATGTCCGGCGTTCCTTACTTCTTCCGCTTGTGGCGGCTGAGGAGAATGAATTTATCGGTCGACTTGTTGGTGCGGGTCTTCTTGCCCTTGGTAGGCTTGCCCCACGGAGTGACCGGGTGACGACCGCCGGAGGTACGGCCTTCGCCGCCGCCGTGCGGGTGGTCGATCGGGTTCATGGCGACGCCGCGGTTATGCGGGCGACGGCCCAGCCAGCGCTTGCGCCCGGCCTTGCCGATCGAGATGTTCATGTGGTCCGGGTTCGACACCGCACCGATGGTGCCGCGGCAACGGCCGTGCACCAGGCGCTGCTCGCCCGAGTTCAAGCGCAGGATCACGTAGTCCTGGTCGCGACCGACGATCTGGGCGTAGGTGCCGGCCGAACGCGCCAGCTGACCGCCCTTGCCGATCTTGACCTCGATGTTGTGCACGATCGTGCCCACCGGCATGTTGCCCAGCGGCATGACGTTGCCGGGCTTCACGTCGACATAGTTGCCGGCGACGATGGTGTCGCCGACCGCAAGCCGCTGCGGCGCCAGGATGTAGGCCAGCTCGCCGTCCTGATACTTGATCAGGGCGATGAAGCCGGTGCGGTTCGGATCATATTCCAGCCGCTCGACAGTGGCGGGAACGTCCACCTTCTCGCGCTTGAAATCGACGTTGCGGTAGGCCTGCTTGTGGCCGCCGCCGCGGAAACGCACGGTGATGCGGCCGGTGTTGTTGCGGCCGCCGCTTCCCAGCTTGCCCTCGGTCAGAGCCTTGACCGGCTTGCCCTTGTAGAGCGCGGAGCGATCGACCATCACCAGCTGGCGCTGGCCCGGCGTCGTGGGGTTGAATGTCTTCAATGCCATGGCAGTGCAGCCTTATAGCCCGGTGGTCACGTCGATGCGGTGGCCCTCTTCAAGGGTCACGATCGCGCGCTTGGAGTCCGACTGCGACCCGAGATGGCCGCGGAACACCTTGGTCTTGCCCTTGCGGACGAGCGTGTTGACGCTCTTGACCTTCACGTCGAACAGCTTCTCGATCGCCTCTTTGATCTGCGGCTTGGTGGCCTTGGCGGCGACCTTGAACAGAACCTTGTTGTGCTCCGAGGCGTAGGTCGCCTTTTCGGTCACGACCGGCGAGAGGATGATGTCGTAATGGCGCGGATCGATGGTCTTCATTTGAAGCGCGCCTCCAGCGCATCGATCGCCGCCTTGGTCAGCACCAGCTTCTGACGGCGCAGGATGTCGTAGACGTTGATGCCCTGGATCGGCAGCACGTCCATGTTCGGGATGTTGCGGGCCGCGCTGGCGAACCCGCCATGCAGCTCGGCGCCGTCGATGATCAGCGCGTTGGTGAGGCCGAGGCCGGAGAAGTGCCCGACCAGCGCCTTGGTCTTGGCGGCCTCGAGCGTGGCGTTCTCCAGCACGATCAGGTCGCCGTCCTTGGCCTTGGCCGACAGCGCATGCTTGAGCGCCAGCGCGCGCACCTTCTTCGGCAGATCGGTGGCGTGCGAACGCACCACCGGACCGAAGGCGCGGCCACCGCCACGGAACTGCGGCACGCGGGCCGAGCCGTGACGGGCACCGCCGGTGCCCTTCTGCTTGTACATCTTCTTGCCGGTGCGCCAGATCTCGGCGCGGCCCTTGGCCTTGTGGGTGCCGGCCTGGCGCTTGTTCAGCTGCCACTGCACGCAGCGCGCAATGATGTCCTGGCGCGGATCGAGGCCGAAGATGGCGTCGGACAGCTGGACGGAGCCGGCTTCCTTGCCCTCAAGGGTCGTGACTTTCAGTTCCATGTTATGCGCCCTCCTGCTCGGCCGGCGCTTCAGCCTGCTCGGTCGCGACCTTGAACTTGCCGGGCTTCGGCGCTTCCTTCGGCAGAGGCTTCTTCACGGCGTCGCGCACCGAGATCCAGCCACCCTTGGAGCCGGGCACCGCGCCCTCCACCAGGATCAGGCCGCGCTCGACATCCGTCTGCACCACCCGCAGGTTGAGCGTGGTGACGCGATCGACGCCCATGTGACCGGGCATCTTCTTGTTCTTCCAGGTCTTGCCGGGGTCCTGACGGCCACCGGTCGAACCGATCGAACGGTGCGAGATCGACACGCCGTGCGTGGCGCGCAGACCGCCGAAATTCCAGCGCTTCATACCGCCGGCGAAGCCCTTACCGACCGAGGTGCCGGTGACGTCGACGAACTGGCCGACGACGAAATGATCGGCCTGGATCTCGGCGCCGACCGGAATCAGCGCATCTTCGCTGACACGGAATTCGGCGACCTTGCGCTTCGGCTCGACCTTGGCAACGGCGAACTGACCGCGCTCGGCCTTCGGCATGTAGACCGTCTTACGGCTGCCGCTGCCGAGCTGCAGCGCGACATAGCCGTTCTTTTCTTTGGTGCGGTGACCAACCACCTGGCAGTTGCCGAGCTTCAGCACGGTCACGGGGATATGTTCGCCGGCCTCTGTGAAGACCCGCGTCATCCCGACCTTTTGTGCGATCACTCCGGAGCGCATCGGCGTGCATCCTGTTCTTCTGTGTGTCCACAAATTGCGGACGTGAATCCAAAAACTTAGAGCTTGATCTCGACGTCGACGCCGGCGGCCAGATCGAGCTTCATGAGAGCATCGACCGTCTGCGGAGTCGGATCGACAATGTCGAGCAGGCGCTTGTGGGTGCGCATCTCGAACTGCTCACGGCTCTTCTTGTCGACGTGCGGCGAACGGTTGACGGTGAACTTCTCGATGCGGGTCGGCAGCGGAATAGGTCCGCGAACCTGGGCGCCGGTGCGTTTCGCCGTGTTCACGATCTCCCGCGTCGACGTATCGAGGATACGATGGTCGAACGCCTTGAGACGGATGCGAATGTTCTGGCCGTTCATTGCCGTATGCTTTCTCTAGTGAGTGGCGAGTAGCGAGTAGCGTATGGATCTGGTCCACCCGCCACTCGCCATTCCCTATCGCTTGTTACTCGATGATCGAGGCGACGACGCCGGCGCCGACGGTGCGGCCGCCTTCACGGATGGCGAAGCGCAGCTTCTCTTCCATCGCGATCGGCACGATCAGGTGCACTTCCATCGCGATGTTGTCGCCCGGCATCACCATCTCGGTGCCTTCCGGCAGGTGCACGACACCGGTCACGTCGGTGGTGCGGAAATAGAACTGCGGGCGGTAGTTGGTGAAGAACGGGGTGTGGCGGCCGCCCTCTTCCTTGGTGAGGATGTAAGCCTCGGCCTTGAACTTGGTGTGCGGCTTGACCGAACCCGGCTTGCACAGCACCTGGCCGCGCTCGACTTCCTCGCGCTTGGTGCCGCGGAGCAGCGCACCGATGTTGTCGCCAGCCTGACCCTGATCGAGCAGCTTGCGGAACATTTCGACGCCGGTCACGGTGGTCTTCTGGGTCGGACGGATGCCGACGATCTCGATTTCGTCGCCCACCTTCACGATGCCGCGCTCGACACGGCCGGTCACCACGGTGCCGCGGCCCGAGATCGAGAACACGTCTTCCACCGGCATCAGGAACGGCTGGTCGATCGGACGCTCCGGCTGCGGAATGTACTCGTCGACATTGCGCATCAGCTCGAGGATGGCGTCATGGCCGAGCTTCTTGTCCGAATCTTCGAGAGCGGCCAGCGCCGAGCCCTTGATGATCGGGATCTTGTCGCCCGGGAATTCGTACTTCGAGAGCAGCTCGCGGACCTCGAGCTCGACGAGCTCCAGGAGCTCCGGATCGTCGACCATGTCGCACTTGTTGAGGAACACGACCAGCGCGGGCACGCCGACCTGGCGGGCGAGCAGGATGTGCTCACGGGTCTGCGGCATCGGGCCGTCAGCGGCCGACACGACCAGGATCGCACCGTCCATCTGGGCGGCGCCGGTGATCATGTTCTTCACGTAGTCGGCGTGGCCGGGGCAGTCGACGTGGGCGTAGTGGCGGTTCTTGGTCTCGTACTCGACGTGCGCGGTCGAGATGGTGATGCCGCGGGCCTTCTCTTCCGGCGCCTTGTCGATCTGGTCGTATGCCGTGAACGTCGCACCGCCGGTCTCGGCCAGGATCTTGGTGATCGCTGCCGTCAGCGAGGTCTTGCCATGGTCGACGTGACCGATCGTGCCGATGTTGCAGTGCGGTTTGTTACGTTCAAACTTTGCTTTGGCCATTTGACTCTCCGTTCAGTCGCTAACTTGAGCTAACGACAATCAGGCAAACTTCTTCTGGACTTCTGCCGACACGTTGGCCGGCGCTTCCGCGTAGTGGTCGAACTGCATCGTGAAGGTTGCGCGCCCCTGGCTCATCGAGCGCAGGTTATTCACGTAACCGAACATGTTCATGAGCGGCACCATCGCATTGATGACGTTGGCATTGCCGCGCATGTCCTGGCCCTGGATCTGGCCACGACGCGAGTTCAGATCGCCGATGACCGAACCGGTGTAGTCTTCCGGCGTCACCACCTCGACCTTCATGATCGGCTCGAGCAGAACCGACTTGCCCTTTTGCAGCGCCTCGCGGAAGGCCGCGCGCGATGCGATTTCGAAGGCCAGCGCCGAGGAGTCGACGTCGTGATACTTGCCGTCGACCAGCGCCACCTTGACGTCGACCACCGGGAAGCCGGCGACCACGCCCGAGCCGAGCACGCTCTCGATGCCCTTCTCGACGCCGGGGATGTATTCCTTCGGAACCGCACCGCCGACGATCTTGGACTCGAACACGTAGCCGCCACCGGGCTCGTTCGGCTCGACGATGATCGACACTTCAGCGAACTGACCGGTACCGCCGGTCTGCTTCTTGTGCGTGTACTTGACCTCGGCCTTCTTGGTGATGCGCTCACGGAACGCCACCTGCGGCGCACCGATGTTGGCGTCGACCTTGTAGGTCCGCTTCAGGATGTCGACCTTGATGTCGAGATGGAGCTCGCCCATGCCCTTGAGAATGGTCTGGCCGGACTCCTGATCGGTCGACACCCGGAACGACGGATCTTCCGCCGCGAGCTTCGCCAGCGCGATGCCGAGCTTCTCCTGGTCCGCCTTCGACTTCGGCTCGATCGCGATCTCGATCACCGGCTCCGGGAATTCCATCTTTTCCAGGATCACCTGATGGGTCGGATCGCACAGCGTGTCACCGGTGCGCGCTTCCTTGAGGCCCGCCAGCGCCACGATGTCGCCGGCATAGGCTTCCTTGATGTCTTCGCGGTTGTTCGCATGCATCAGAAGCATGCGGCCGATCCGCTCCTTCTTCTCGCGGGTCGAGTTCACGACGCCGGTGCCGCTCTGCAGGATGCCCGAATAGATGCGGCAGAAGGTGATGGTGCCGACGAACGGGTCGTCCATGATCTTGAACGCGAGCAGCGACAGCGGCTCCTTGTCGTCCGCCTTGCGCACGATCTCGTTGCCCTTGTCGTCGGTGCCCTTGATCGCGGGCACGTCGAGCGGCGACGGCAGATAGTCGACAACGGCGTCGAGCAAGGGCTGCACGCCCTTGTTCTTGAAGGCCGAGCCGCACAGCACCGGATAGAACGCGCCGGTCAGCACCGCCTTGCGCAGCAGCCTCTTCAGCGTCGCCTCGTCCGGCTCCTTGCCATCGAGATAGGCGGCCATGGCGTCGTCGTCGAGCTCGACGGCGGCTTCCACCAGCTTCTCGCGATATTCCTTGGCCTGGTCGACCAGGTCGGCCGGGATGTCGACGTAGTCGAACTTCGCGCCGAGCGACTCGTCGTTCCAGACGATGCCCTGCATCTTCACCAGGTCGACGACGCCCTTGAAGTTGTTTTCCGCACCGATCGGCAGTTGGATCGCAACCGGCTTCGCGCCCAGGCGGTCGACAATGTCGGCCAGGCACTTGAAGAAGTCGGCACCGGTCTTGTCCATCTTGTTGGCGAAGACGATGCGCGGCACCTTGTACTTGTCGCCCTGGCGCCAGACGGTCTCGGTCTGCGGCTCGACGCCCTGGTTGGAGTCGAGCACGCACACGGCGCCGTCGAGCACGCGCAGCGAACGCTCGACCTCGATGGTGAAGTCGACGTGACCGGGGGTGTCGATGATGTTCAGACGTTTGCCGTTCCAGAACGCAGTGGTCGCGGCCGACGTGATCGTGATGCCGCGCTCCTGCTCCTGCTCCATCCAGTCCATCGTCGCGGCGCCTTCATGCACCTCGCCGATTTTGTGGCTCTTGCCGGTGTAGTAGAGAATGCGTTCGGTGGTCGTGGTCTTACCGGCGTCGATATGCGCCATGATACCGAAGTTGCGGTAGTCCTCGATGGCATGTTGGCGGGGCATGGACCTGTTCCTAAATTTCCGTTCGGGTCGCCGTTACCAGCGATAATGCGAGAAGGCGCGGTTGGCTTCCGCCATGCGGTGCACGTCTTCACGCTTCTTGACGGCGTTCCCCCGGTTATTCGAAGCGTCGAGCAACTCCGCCGAAAGCCGCTCGGTCATCGTCTTCTCGTTGCGATCGCGCGCCGCCGAGATCAGCCAACGAATTCCCAGAGCCTGCCGACGCGTCGAACGCACTTCGACCGGCACCTGATAGGTCGCACCGCCAACGCGGCGGGAGCGCACTTCGATGGTCGGCATCACGTTCTCGAGCGCCTGCTCGAACACCGTCAGCGGGCTCTGCTTGGTCTTGGCTTCGATGAGGCCGAACGCGCCGTAGACGATACCTTCGGCGACCGACTTCTTGCCGGCATACATGACCGAGTTCATGAACTTGGTCACGATGACGTTCCCGAACTTCGGATCCGGAAGAACTTCACGCTTTTCGGCTGAATGGCGACGCGACATTGTGTTCTGTTCCCGCTTATCTCGAACGTCTTACTTCGGACGCTTCGCGCCGTACTTCGAACGGCGCTGCTTACGGTTCTTGACGCCCTGGGTATCCAGCACGCCGCGGAGAATGTGGTAGCGCACGCCCGGCAAGTCCTTGACGCGGCCGCCGCGGATCATGACCACCGAGTGCTCCTGCAGGTTATGGCCCTCACCCGGGATGTAGCCGATCACCTCGAAGCCGTTGGTCAGGCGCACCTTGGCGACCTTGCGGAGCGCCGAGTTCGGCTTCTTCGGGGTCGTGGTGTAGACGCGCGTGCAAACGCCGCGCTTCTGCGGCGACTGCTGCAGCGCCGGCACCTTCTTGCGCGACTTCTGCACGACGCGCGGATTTGCGATCAGCTGGTTGATCGTCGGCATCTTGGCCTTCACCCTTCTCAACGTTCACACGGAAGCCGCCTCACGCGACGCCCGCAAATTCTGTCTGAGGTTCCCCGCCTCACCGGCCGCCCAGCGCAGAAAATACCCGCGCAAAGCGAAAACACGCCAACCGCTCATTGCTGAACGGAAAGCGCTTGACGCCACAGAGGACCGCAGTCGGAGCCGGTCAGCGCGAGCCGTCCAGCCACTTACCGAGGTCATGCATCCGAGTTTGATCTCAAGAGAACATGCTCAAGAGAACTAAAATCGTCCTGGCATTGCCTAGCTATAATCGACAGCGTTTGAGCGGCATTCGTCGAGGGTGGTGCCCGTCCCTGCTCTTTTCAGAGCGGCCCATTATCTGAGCGGGATGGGTGGTCCGTACCGACGCTGGCGAAGCTCACCGCCTGTCGTTAAGTGGGCGCCTTTTATAAGCGGTAAATAACCAAGTCAAGCAAAACGATGCTGCAAGAGACCAGAAGAAAGGCCTCTGGCGCCTCAGCTTTCGGCCGGCGCCGCGCGCCGCCCTTCGCTCCCTCGGCCGGGCTTACGAGACAGCCCGCATCGGGTCTCGTTTCGATTGAGATTATCCCGATTTACCAAAGAGATAAGCCCTTCTTTGCATTCCGCAAGGCAAGAGAGAACCAGCGAAAGGACATTCCGATCGTCGGCGATTGCCTGCGACCCAATCGTCGCTGCAATGCTGCATTGCGCCAAAGTTTCCGAGATCCCGGCCGATCCGCATCCCGCCTGCCCGCCGAATCTCGCACCGAGAAGCTCTCCGACGAGGCACAGGCCAATCGATTCCCTCGCGGCGCCGTGTCTGGCTCAGCCAATGGCCGACCGACCACCCGCTCACGCCTCGTCGTCATCCTCCTCGTCGTCCTCGCCGCCGTCCGCAACGGCCTGGGCGGCCATCTGCGGCACGTGGCCCTGGTCGTCCCAGAGCTTGCGATAGACGCCGTTCCTGGCGAGCAGCCCGGCATGGGTGCCGCGCTCGATGGCGCGGCCGCCGGAGATGACGATGATCTCATCCATCTCGACCACCGATGTCAGCCGATGGGTCGACCAGATCATGGTCCGGCCCTTGGCGACCTTCAGAAGCGTGCGGTTGATGGCAGCCTCGGTGGTCTGGTCGAGCGCCGACGTGGCCTCGTCCAACAGCAGCACCGACGGATTGCGAATGATCGCCCGGGCAATGGCGATGCGCTGGCGCTGCCCGCCTGAGAGCGTGTCGCCGCGCTCGCCGACCAGGGTGTCGTATTTCTGCGGCAGGCTCATGATGTAGCGGTGGATCTCCGCCTTCTTGGCGGCCTCCTCGACCTCGGCGTCGGTGGCGCCCTCCTTGCCGAGCCGGATGTTCTCCCGCAGCGACATGTTGAACAGCATGTTCTCCTGGAACACCACCGCCATGCTCCCACGCAGCGAATCGCGGGTCACCTTGCGGATGTCGACACCGTCGATGGTCACGCGGCCCTCGTCCGGCACGTAGAGCCGTAGGATCAGATTGAGCAGCGTGCTCTTGCCGGAGCCGCTCGGCCCCACGATCGCGATGCGCTTGCCGACGTCGAGCTTGAGGCTGAGATTGTCGAGCACCGGCGCCTCGCTGCCCTCGTATTGGAAGGTGACGCGCTCGAAGGTGATGTCGTGGCTGATGCGCGGCAGGTCCGGCGCGCCGGGGCGGTCGGCGCCCCGGGTCGGCTCGTCCAGGAGCTCCTGCATGTGCCGGATGGCCGCGGCGGACGAGATCGAGACCGGGATGAAATGCATCACATGGGCGATGTTGTAGGACACCTCCCAGAACGCGCTTTCGAAGGTGACGAAGGTTCCGATCGTGATCTGGCCCTTGGTGGCGAGATAGGCGCCGAGCGCCAGCACGACCAAATGGAGCAGCAAGACCGCGATGGTCACGGTGCGCTCGACCATGGTCGACAGGAAGATGGCGGAAGCCATCCGCTGCCGTGCCGCATCGTTGCGGAGCGTGAACCAGCCGAACACCCTGCGATGCAGGCTGAAGGCCTTGATCACCGCTTGCGCTGCGATGTTCTCCTGGATGACGCCGAGCAACGACGATTCGTTGACCTTCTGCTCGTAATTGGCCTGCACCGCCTTGGGCGTGAGGATCCGCGGACCGATCAGCGTGATCGGAAACACCAGCAGCGCGACCGCCGCGAGCTGCCAGTTCAGGAACAGCATCAGGATGATGCCGGCGATCAGCTCGAAGAACGGCAGCGCCGCGCTGCTCGAGAAGCTCTTTACCGCGCCTTCGAATGCCGACATGTCGACCGAAAAGCGCGACAGGATCTCGCCGCGCTTGGTGCGCTGGAAAAAGGCCGCAGGGAGATTCTGGACGTGTTCGAACAGCCGCGTGCGCACGTCGGAGATGACGCAGGCGGCAAGCCGGGCGTCCCAGCGCTCGTACAGGACCGCGACGATCGAGGTGAAGATGCCGGCGGCCGCGAGCACGCCGAGGATGCGATAGAGCGCCTCGAAATCCTCCTCGCCGAGCGCATCGTCGATCAGGAATTTCAGGCTGAGCGGCATGATCACGTTGAACAGCGTCTCGACCAGTACGCCCAAGGTGACGAAAGCCAGGATCTTCTTGTATTTGGCGAGCAGTGGCGCGACGAAGCCGTAGATCGTCGCTAACGCGCCGGCGGCCTCCCGGGCGGTAAAGACGACGAGATCCTCATCATCCTCGTCGTCGTCTTCGTCGAGGTCGTCTTCCTCGTCCTCGTCGCCCGCCTCGTCTTCCTCCTCGTCGTCCTCATCGTCATCATCGGGCGGCGGCGCGGGCTTGCCCGCAGATGGCGCCTTGGCCCCCTCGGCCCGGGGGGCTCCCGGTTTGGCGACGGCGGTCTTGGCTGCGACGAGCTTGTCCGGGTCCTCGGCGGGATCGCCTTTGGAAGCGGGTTGCCGACCGTCCGACACTGAACTTTTGGGCGCCATTGAACCAACCGATGCTGCACGGCCTGACCTGAGAAGACTCGCGCGTCCCGGCTTTAACACCTGCGTCCGGCCGCAGCTAGCGCTCCCGCGGCTTTGCGCCACATTGCGGGCGGTGGCGGCCGGTTGCTGTCACGCAATCGGCACAGTCGGGCGAGGGTTTCGCCCGGCTCCCATGATACGGAACAATGCCGTCGATGCGGCCGTTGCGACTCTCGCGGCCGCCTTAGTCCTCGTCCTCGACCTCGACCTTGTCGAAGAACGAATAGCGCAGGCTGTCCGCGTCGGCGTACCACTGGCCCGGCCCCTTGTTGGCGGCGAGTGTCACCGTCCACAATTCATCGGCGCAGTCGCGGCGATGCATCGACAGGTCGAAGCCGTTGCCGAAGAACAATTCCGACCATTCCCACCAGGTGCCGAGCTTCTTCACGCCGCGCAGGAGATCGTAGCGGTCGATCAGCGCCGGCGCCATGTCCGAGGTGATCGAACCGAACACCAGCCCGGTCTTGATCACGCGGTTGAACTCGCGGATGGCGCGCGGCACCTGCTTTTCGCCCAGGTGGCACAGGCTGGTCTCGAACACGAAGTCGAACTCGCCGTTCTTGAACGGCATGTCGGTGATCGAGCCAAGCTTGTTGAACTTCTTGAGCGCCTTCGGCGTCTTGCCGTGAATATAGCGGTTGTTCTCGATGCCCCAGGCATCGATGCCGCGGTCGCGCAGCGCCCCCACCAGCTCGCCGCTCGCCGATCCCGCCACCAAGAGCTTGTAGCCGCGGGCCCGGTTCCAGACGATCTTGATCAGCTCGAGCAGATAGGCCGGGTCGGTGAACTGCCGCCACGCCTCGCTGTAAGCTCCCTGCCCGCGATAGTTCTCGAAATAATCGCGATCGATCTTGTCCGAGAGCGGCGTCTCCGCCTGGGCGCGAGCCCGACGCAGCCGCATCATCTCGGTCAGGATGATGTCGGTCGCCGCGTCCGAGGAGTCGAGCAGCCCGTTCAAGGTCGAATCGAAAAGATAGTCACCAACCACCACGATGCCCGGATGGTCTTTCGGCTCGGGCCGGTGATTGGTCATGACGTCGCGCACCGGCAGGCCGCCGGGCAGCGCATTCACCGACGACAGCCAGCGATGGATCTTGCCTTCCATGAAGTGCGCGCGGGCATCACCGAGGGCCGCCGGCAGCGACTTCAACGCGGCGTCGATCAGCTCCTGATCGGACAGGTTGGCGAAGGCGAGCGCATCGGAGCCGGCAATCAGCCAGTTCAAGACGCCGTGCCTGCCGACATCGTGACGCGAGCCCTCGTTGTAGATGCAGCAGCCGCCGAATGCTTCCGACATGAACCAGGAGCCCGGGATCTTGTCGCCCCAGAACGGCTCGTCGAACAGGATCGACACGCGCAGATAATGCGCGGGACGGTCGAAATAGGAGACGTGCTTGACCATCGACTTGCGCAGGCTCTCGCCTTCCCAGCCGAGCGTGGCGAGCCAGGAATGCGGCAGGCAGACGAGCACGAGATCGAACTCCCGCGTCTCCGGCCCCTTGCCGTTCATCATGTTGATCCGATAGCGGCCGGAGTCGGTCTTGCCGACTTTCAGCACGCGATGATTGAGCTGGATATCGGCATCAACCTCGGAGCGCAGGCACTCGATCAGCTGCTCATTGCCGTTCTGGATCGAATACAGGCCGATATAGCCGTCGATATCCATCACGAAATTCTTCAGCGCGTTCAGCCCGTTGGTGTTGTGGGCCTCGGTCGCGATATCGGACCGCGCCATCACCTTGAAGAAGCGCTTGGCCGTGGCATCCTCGACCTCCTTGTCGAGCAGCTGCTCGCAGGTCATGTAGGCCCAGGGGTGCTCGTTGTCGTGCGCGCCGACGCCCTCGTAATATTCGACCGGCGAGATCACCTCGGTGCAGCGCTTGCGGAAATCCTCGACCGCAGCCGCAGTTTTCGGTCCGTATTTGCGGCGCAGGCCCGGAACGTCGTCGAGCAGATCGCCGTCGAGCTGAACCTGCATGGCATCCATCGGGATTGTCTGCAGGCCGAAATGCTGGATCAGTTCGCGCAAGGGATCGGGGCCGGTCATCGAGTAGTCGTAGATCTCGGCGACGCCCGCCTCGTACATCGCCGGCGCAGTGTCGAATTTGCGCGAGACGATCTTGCCGCCCAGCCGGTCGGATGCTTCGAAGATCGTGACCTTGCAGAGGTCGCCCAACTTCTTCCGGAGGTACCAGGCGCTCATGAGCCCGCCGGGGCCACCGCCTACAATTGCAAGGTCAAGCATCAGCGTTCCGCTATCTCCGGGCGTCCATAACGTCGCCGGTCATCGATATCAGGGGGTCTTGCCACCCTCGGGGCTCGATCGGCCATAGCCCAACCTGTCCGCACAAGCTTTGCGCTCAAGCAAATCGGCGCGCGTCGTGGTGGTCGGAGGAAATCATCATGGCGGATCAGATGGTCCTCAGAAGCGCCTTTTTGCCTGAAGGGAAGATGAACAACAGGGATGCGCCTCTGCAACACGACAATAAAATGTCACGAAAAGGCCGGCGACAGCCGGCCTTTTCTCCGCTTGATGAATGACTTGCGGGGTGCGCCGAGGCGCACCCCGTAGATCTACGGCTACTCCGCCGGCGGCAGCGCCAACGGCTGTGGCTGCGGCTCGGGCTGGGCCGGCACGATGGCTGCCTGCTTCTCGCGCTCGTCGAGAATCAGCTTGTCGCGCTTCACGGCGACCTCGCGGATTCGCGCCATGGAGGCGCCGGTGCCGGCCGGGATCAGGCGGCCGACGATGACGTTCTCCTTGAGACCCTCGAGCGGATCGATCTTGCCGTTGACCGCCGCTTCCGTGAGGACGCGGGTGGTCTCCTGGAACGATGCCGCCGAGAAGAACGACCGGGTCTGCAGGCTCGCCTTGGTGATGCCGAGCAGAACCGGGGTGCCGGTGGCGGGCTTCTTGCCCTCCTCCTTGGCCTTCTCGTTGGTCGCGTCGAACTCGATCTTGTCGACCTGCTCGCCCGCGATCATGTCGGTATCGCCCTGGTCGGTGACCTCGATCTTCTGCAGCATCTGACGGACAATCACCTCGATGTGCTTGTCGTTGATGAGCACGCCCTGCAGCCGGTAGACCTCCTGGATCTCGTTGACCAGATAGGCCGCGAGCTCCTCGATGCCCTTGATCGCCAGGATGTCGTGCGGCGCCGGATTGCCTTCGACGATGAAATCGCCCTTTTCGACGATGTCGCCGTCCTGCAGATGGATGTGCTTGCCCTTCGGGATCAGGTACTCGCGCGCCTCTTCGGTCTTGTCCATCGGCTCGATCGAGATGCGACGCTTGTTCTTGTAGTCGCGGCCAAACCGGATGGTGCCCGCGATTTCCGCGATGATTGCCGCATCCTTCGGCTTGCGCGCTTCGAACAGCTCCGCCACCCGCGGCAGACCGCCGGTGATGTCACGGGTCTTGGCGCTCTCGGTCGAGATACGGGCGAGGATATCGCCCGACTTGACCGTCGATCCGACGTCGACCGACAGGATGGCGTCGACCGACAGCATGTAGCGGGCATCGCCGCCACGGGCCAGCTTCAGCACCTTGCCGTCCTTACCCTTGACCACGATCGCTGGACGCAGATCGGCGCCGCCACGCGTCGAGCGCCAGTCGATGACGACGCGCTTGGCGATACCGGTCGATTCGTCGAGCGTCTCGGAGATCGACTGCCCCTCGACCAGATCCTCGAAGTCGATGGTACCCTCGGCCTCCGACAGCACCGGGCGGGTGTAAGGATCCCACTCGGCGATGCGCTGGCCGCGCTTGATCATGTCGCCGTCGTCAACATGCATGCGCGAACCGTACTGGATACGGTGCGTCGCACGCTCGCTGCCGTCGGGATCGACGATCGACACCACCATGTTGCGCACCATCGCGATCAGATGGCCTTCGCTGTTGCGGGCGATGGCCTTGTTCTTGATCACGACCTTGCCTTCGAAGTTCGATTCGACGAAGGACTGCTCGTTGAGCTGCGCCGCGCCGCCGATGTGGAAGGTGCGCATCGTCAGCTGGGTGCCGGGCTCACCGATCGACTGCGCGGCGATGACGCCGACGGCCTCGCCGTGGTTGACCGGGGTGCCGCGGGCCAGATCACGGCCGTAGCACATCATGCAGATGCCGTTGACGAGCTCGCAGGTCAGAGCTGAACGGATCTTCACCTCCTGGACGCCGGCCTGCTGGATGGCGTCGACATGGCTCTCCTCCATCAGCGTGCCAGCCTTCACCAGCACGGTGTTGCTCGAGGGGTCACGCACGTCATCGCAAGGGACACGGCCCAGGATGCGCGAGCCGAGCGAAGCCACCACCGTGCCGGCATCGACGATGGCGCGCATCTTGATGCCGAGCTTGGTGCCGCAATCGTCCTGCGTGATGATGCAGTCCTGCGCCACGTCGACCAGACGGCGGGTCAGGTAGCCCGAGTTCGCGGTCTTCAACGCGGTGTCCGCGAGGCCCTTGCGGGCGCCGTGGGTCGAGTTGAAGTATTCGAGCACCGAGAGCCCCTCCTTGAAGTTGGAGATGATCGGCGTCTCGATGATCTCACCCGACGGCTTGGCCATCAGGCCGCGCATGCCCGCGAGCTGACGCATCTGGGCCGGCGAACCGCGCGCACCGGAATGCGCCATCATGTAGATCGAGTTGATGTCGGCATCCGCGCCCGTCGCGGTCTTCTTGGTCGCCGAGATCTCCTTCATCATCGCCTTGGCGATTTCCTCGGTCGCCTTCGACCAGGCGTCGACGACCTTGTTGTACTTCTCGCCATGGGTGATCAGACCGTCATTGTACTGCTGCTCGAAATCCTTCGCCAGCGTACGGGTGGTATCGACGATCTTCCACTTGCCCTGCGGCACGACCATGTCGTCCTTGCCGAACGAGATGCCGGCCTTGAAGGCGTTGTAGAAGCCGAGCGCCATGATGCGGTCGCAGAAGATCACGGTCTCCTTCTGACCGCAGTGACGGTAGACCTGATCGATCACGCCGGAGATTTCGCGCTTGGTCATCAGCTTGTTGATGATTTCGTACGAAATCTTCGGATGCTTCGGCAGCACGTTGCCGAGCATCACGCGGCCCGCGGTGGTCTCGATCCAGCGCTTGGCCATCTTGCCGGTCTCGTCCATGCCATCCCAGCGATATTTGATCTTGCTGTGAAGGTGGATGACCTTGGCGTGCAGGGCGTGCTCGAGCTCGGCCATGTCGCCGAACGACTTGCCCTCGCCGGGCATGCCTTCGCGCATGATCGAGAGATAGTAGAGACCGAGCACGATGTCCTGCGACGGCACGATGATCGGCTGACCGTTCGCCGGATGCAGGATGTTGTTGGTCGACATCATCAGGACGCGCGCTTCCAGCTGCGCTTCGAGCGACAGCGGAACGTGCACGGCCATCTGGTCACCGTCGAAGTCGGCGTTGAACGCGGCGCAAACCAGCGGATGCAGCTGGATCGCCTTGCCCTCGATCAAGACCGGCTCGAACGCCTGAATGCCGAGGCGGTGCAGGGTCGGCGCGCGGTTCAACAGCACCGGATGCTCGCGGATCACCTCGTCCAGGATGTCCCAGACCTCGGGCCGCTCCTTCTCCACCAGCTTCTTCGCCTGCTTCACGGTCGTCGACAGGCCCTTGGCGTCGAGCCGCGAATAGATGAACGGCTTGAACAGCTCGAGCGCCATCTTCTTCGGCAGGCCGCACTGATGCAGGCGCAGCTCGGGACCGACGACGATCACGGAGCGGCCCGAATAGTCGACGCGCTTGCCGAGCAGGTTCTGGCGGAAGCGGCCCTGCTTGCCCTTCAGCATGTCGGCGAGCGACTTCAGCGGCCGCTTGTTGGCGCCGGTGATGACGCGGCCGCGGCGGCCGTTGTCGAACAGCGCGTCGACCGCCTCCTGCAGCATGCGCTTTTCGTTGCGGATGATGATGTCGGGCGCGCGCAGCTCCATCAGCCGCTTCAGGCGGTTGTTACGGTTGATGACGCGGCGGTAGAGGTCGTTGAGGTCCGAGGTCGCGAAGCGGCCGCCGTCGAGCGGCACCAGCGGCCGCAGGTCCGGCGGGATCACCGGAACCACGGTCATGATCATCCATTCCGGCTTGTTGCCGGAATGGCGGAACGCCTCCACGATCTTCAGCCGCTTGGCGAGCTTCTTGTGCTTGATGTCGGAGTCGGTCTCCTGCATCTCCGCGCGCAAGGTCGCCTCGAGCTTCTCAAGCTCGAGCCCGCGCAGCAGCTCGCGGATCGCCTCGGCGCCGATCATGGCGGTGAAGCTGTCCTGGCCGTATTCGTCCTGCGCCTTCAGATACTCGTCTTCCGACAGCAGCTGGCGGTCCTTGAGCGGGGTCGTGCCCGGCTCCAGCACCACGTAGTACTCGAAGTACAGGATCCGCTCGAGATCCTTCAGCGTCATGTCGAGCAGAAGGCCGATGCGCGACGGCAGCGACTTCAGGAACCAGATGTGAGCGACCGGCGCTGCGAGCTCGATATGGCCCATGCGCTCGCGCCGGACGCGCGACAGCGTCACCTCGACCGAGCACTTCTCGCAGATGATGCCCTTGTACTTCATCCGCTTGTACTTGCCGCACAAGCACTCATAGTCCTTGATCGGCCCGAAGATGCGGGCGCAGAACAGGCCGTCGCGCTCGGGCTTGAAGGTGCGGTAGTTGATCGTTTCCGGCTTCTTGATCTCGCCGTAGGACCAGGACAGAATCTTCTCTGGCGACGCGATCGAAATCCGGATCTGGTCGAAGACCTGAGCCGGCGTCGTCGGATTGAAGAGATTCATGATTTCTTGGTTCATCGTCTTCTCCTCGCATGCCGATCGGGGGTCGGCAGCAAATTCGAAAATCTCTTAAAGACGGCGCCCTGCCCTGACCCGCGGACAAGAGCGCCGACGCCCGGCCGTCAAAGGCGGCCGGGCCTGATGTCTTGAACTACTCGGCGGCTTCCGACGTGGGCGCCGGTCCCATCTTGGAATTGTGCAGGTCGACGTTGAGGCCGAGCGAGCGCATTTCCTTGACCAGCACGTTGAACGATTCCGGAATACCGGCCTCGAACGTGTCGTCGCCACGGACGATCGCCTCGTAGACCTTGGTACGGCCGGCGACGTCGTCCGACTTTACGGTCAGCATCTCCTGCAGCGTGTAGGCGGCACCGTAGGCTTCGAGCGCCCACACCTCCATTTCGCCGAAGCGCTGGCCGCCGAACTGGGCCTTGCCGCCCAGCGGCTGCTGGGTGACCAGCGAGTACGGACCGATCGAACGCGCGTGGATCTTGTCGTCGACGAGATGGTGCAGCTTCAGCATGTAGATGTAGCCCACCGTCACCTTGCGATCGAACGGATCGCCAGTGCGCCCGTCATAGACGGTCGACTGGCCGGAGGCGTCCATGCCGGCGAGCTTCAACATCTCCTCGATGTCGCTCTCCTTGGCGCCGTCGAACACCGGCGTTGCGATCGGCACGCCGCGGCTCAGATTGTGACCAAGCTCGAGCAGCTCATTGTCGTTGAGCGTCCGGATGGTCTCGTCCTCGCCGTAGATCCGCTTCAACGTCTCCTTCAGCGGCTTGATGTCCTGCTTCGACAGATAGGCATCGACGGTCTGCGCGATGCGCCGGCCGAGGCCGGCACAGGCCCAGCCGAGATGGGTCTCGAGGATCTGGCCGACATTCATGCGCGAGGGCACGCCGAGCGGATTGAGCACGATGTCCGCGTGCGTACCGTCTTCCAGGAACGGCATGTCCTCGATCGGCACGATCTTGGACACGACGCCCTTGTTGCCGTGACGGCCGGCCATCTTGTCGCCGGGCTGGATCTTGCGCTTCACCGCGACGAAGACCTTGACCATCTTCATCACGCCGGGCGGCAATTCGTCACCGCGCTGCAGCTTCTCGACCTTGTCGAGGAAGCGCTGCTCGAGCCCCTTCTTCGACTCGTCGTACTGCTTCCGCATCGCCTCGATTTCGGCCATCAGCTTGTCGTTCGGCGAAGCGAACAGCCACCATTGCGACTTCGGATACTCGTCGAGCACCGCGCGGGAGATCTTGGTGTCCTTCTTGAAGCCCTTCGGGCCTGCGATGCCCTGGCGGCCTTCCAGCATGTCGGCAAGACGGCTGTACACGTTGCGGTCGAGGATCGCCTGCTCGTCGTCACGGTCCTTGGCGAGACGCTCGATCTCCTCGCGCTCGATCGCCAGCGCACGCTCGTCCTTGTCGACGCCGTGGCGGTTGAACACGCGGACTTCCACGATCGTGCCCTGCACGCCCGGAGGCACGCGAAGCGACGTATCGCGGACGTCGGAGGCCTTTTCGCCGAAGATGGCGCGGAGCAGCTTCTCTTCCGGCGTCATCGGGCTCTCGCCCTTCGGCGTGATCTTGCCGACCAGGATGTCGCCGGCGCGGACCTCGGCACCGATATAGACGATGCCGGCTTCGTCGAGGTTCTTCAGCGCCTCTTCCGAGACGTTCGGAATATCGCGGGTGATTTCCTCAGGGCCGAGCTTGGTGTCACGGGCCATCACCTCGAACTCCTCGATGTGGATCGAGGTGAAGACGTCTTCCTTCACGATCCGCTCGGAGAGCAGGATCGAGTCTTCGAAGTTGTAGCCGTTCCACGGCATGAACGCGACCAGCACGTTGCGGCCAAGCGCGAGTTCGCCGAGGTCGGTCGACGGACCGTCGGCAATGATGTCGCCCTTCTTGACGATGTCGCCGACCTTCACCAGCGGACGCTGGTTGATGCAGGTCGACTGGTTGGAGCGCTGATACTTCATCAGCCGGTAGATATCGACGCCCGACTTGGTCGGATCGAGATCCTCGGTGGCGCGGATGACGACGCGGGTGGCGTCGATCTGGTCGATCACGCCCGAGCGGCGCGCCGCGATCGCGGCCCCGGAGTCACGGGCCACCACGCCTTCCATGCCGGTACCAACGAACGGTGCCTCGGCGCGAACCAGCGGCACCGCCTGGCGCTGCATGTTCGAGCCCATCAGCGCGCGGTTAGCGTCGTCGTTCTCGAGGAACGGGATCAGCGCCGCGGCCACCGAAACCAGCTGCTTCGGCGACACGTCCATGTAGTCGACCTTGTCCGGCGTCATCGGCACGACTTCGCCGGCATGACGGCAGACCACGAGATCCTCGGTGAAGCGGCCCTTCGGGTCGAGCGGCACGTTGGCCTGCGCGACGCGATAGCGCCCCTCTTCCATCGCCGACAGATAGACCACCTCGTCGGTGACCCGGCTGTCCTTGACCTTGCGGTAGGGCGTCTCGACGAAGCCGTATTTGTTGACGCGCGCGAAGGTCGCGAGCGAGTTGATCAAGCCGATGTTCGGACCTTCCGGCGTCTCGATCGGGCAGATGCGGCCGTAATGCGTCGGGTGCACGTCGCGCACCTCGAAGCCGGCGCGCTCGCGGGTCAGACCGCCCGGGCCAAGCGCCGAGAGGCGCCGCTTGTGGGTGATCTCCGACAGCGGGTTGGTCTGGTCCATGAACTGCGACAGCTGCGAGGAGCCGAAGAACTCGCGCACCGCGGCTGCCGCCGGCTTCGCGTTGATCAGGTCCTGCGGCATCACGGTGTCGATGTCGACGCTCGACATGCGCTCCTTGATGGCACGTTCCATGCGGAGCAGACCGATGCGGTACTGGTTCTCCATCAGCTCGCCGACCGAGCGGACGCGGCGGTTGCCGAGATGGTCGATGTCGTCGATCTCGCCCTTGCCGTCACGCAGGTCGACCAGCGTCTTGATGACCGCCAGAATGTCTTCCTTGCGCAGCGTGCGCTGGGTATCGGGCGCATCGAGCTCGAGGCGCATGTTCATCTTGACGCGGCCGACCGCGGACAGGTCGTAGCGCTCGGCGTCGAAGAACAACGACTGGAACATCGCCTGCGCGGACTCCAGCGTCGGCGGCTCGCCCGGACGCATCACGCGGTAGATGTCGAACAGCGCGTCCTCGCGCGTCATGTTCTTGTCGGCATTGAGCGTGTTGCGGATGTAGGGGCCGACATTGACATGGTCGATGTCGAGCAGCGGCAGGTCCTTGTAGCCCTGCTCGTTCAACAGCTTCATCAGCTTGTCGGTGATCTCCTCGCCCGCTTCGGCATGGATCTCGCCGGTCTTCGGGTTAACGAGATCCTCGGCGATGTAGTTGCCGAGCACCTCCTCGTCGCCCATGCGCAAGGCCTTCAGCCCCTTCTCCTGGAGCTGGCGGGCGGCACGCACGGTGAGCTTCTTCCCGGCATCGAGTACGACCTTGCCGGTGTCGGCGTCGATCAGGTCGTTGCTGGTCGAGTAGCCGCGGAAGCGGTTGGCGTCGAACGGCACGCGCCAGCCATCCTTGGCGCGCTTGTAGATGATCTTCTTGTAGAAGGTCGACAGGATCTGCTCGCCGTCAAGGCCGAGCGCGAACATCAGCGACGTCACCGGCAGCTTGCGGCGACGGTCGATGCGCGCGAACACGATGTCCTTGGCGTCGAACTCGATGTCGAGCCAGGAGCCGCGATAGGGAATGACGCGGGCGGCGAACAGGAGCTTGCCCGACGAATGGGTCTTGCCCTTGTCATGGTCGAAGAACACGCCCGGCGAACGGTGCATCTGCGAAACGATGACGCGCTCGGTGCCGTTGACGATGAAGGTGCCGTTCATGGTCATGAGCGGAATGTCGCCCATGTACACGTCCTGCTCCTTGATGTCCTTCACCGACTTGGCGCCGGTCTCCTCGTCGATATCGAACACGATGAGGCGCAAGGTCACCTTGAGCGGCGCAGCAAAGGTCATGCCGCGCTGACGGCACTCGTCGACATCATATTTCGGGGGCTCGAATTCATAGCGGACGAATTCCAGCATCGAGGTGCCCGAGAAGTCGGAGATCGGGAACACCGAGCGGAACACCGCCTGCAAGCCCTCGTCCGCCCGCCCGCCGGTGGGCTCGTCCACCATCAGGAACTGGTCATAAGACGCTTTCTGAACCTCGATGAGGTTCGGCATCTCCGCGACTTCCTTGATGTGTCCAAAAAACTTGCGAACGCGTTTGCGACCGGTGAATGTCTGCTGCGCCATCGTGGCCTCTCATTTCGTCGCCCGGAGGGGCGGACCTTCCGAAACGGCGGCTGCCACCGCCTTTCGGGTTGAATTTCGATCCATTTCGAAGGTCGGAAGCGCGAGGCTCGGAACCAAAACGTCCCAACTTCGTTCTTCAGACCACCAAAACGCAAAACGACGCGCGAGGCGCAAACGCGCACCCGCTCGTCAGAACCATCTCGTCACGGACTGCAAAAGCCCGAAATTGCCTATCTCCCAACGGCCCGCGCGGGACACCTCGCCGTTCCCTGCGCCACCGGCTTTTCGTGCTGCCGACCCAATATGGGGCGACCATAGTCGAGATTCGAGGGGCAAGCCCCCAAATCCCAACACTTTTTCGTGTGTTACGCGCATCGGGCGATCCCTTTGCACGCCTCTTGCAACGTCACGGGCCCCGGCGCCGGATACCGCTACCGTCTCTTGGACGCGATGGCCGGGAGGACTTCCGTCACCCGACCACCGAAACCTTAGGCGATAGATCCCGGGTCTCGCTGTCGCTCGCCCGGGATCTTCGCTCACGTAACCTGCGGTTACTTGAGCTCGACCTTGGCGCCAGCCTTCTCGAGCTGGGCCTTGATCTTCTCGGCCTCGTCCTTGTTGACGCCTTCCTTGACCGGCTTCGGCGCACCCTCGACCAGGTCCTTGGCTTCCTTCAGGCCCAGGCCGGTGATGGCGCGAACTTCCTTGATGACCTCGATCTTCTTGTCGCCGGCCGAAGCCAGGACAACGGTGAACTCGGTCTTCTCTTCCACCGGAGCGGCAGCGCCGCCACCAGCACCCGGAGCGGCCACGGCCACTGCGGCTGCAGCGGAGACGCCCCACTTTTCTTCCAGCAGCTTGGCGAGCTCGGCAGCCTCGAGAACGGTGAGGCTGGAGAGGTCGTCGACGATTTTCTGCAGGTCAGCCATTGATCTATTTCCTTAAGATGGTTGGTTCGAAACCAGATTGTCGAGGGATTGCGAAGGGCGTCAGGCCGCTTCGCCCTTTGAGGCATAAGCCTGAATGACCCGCGCGAGCTTGCTCGCGGGCGCAGTGGAGAGCTGAGCGAGCTTGGTCGCCGGAGCCTGGATCAGGCCGACGAGCTTGCCGCGCAGTTCGTCCAGCGACGGCAGCGAGGCGAGCGCCTTGACGCTGTCGACATTCAGGACGGTTTTACCCATCGAACCGCCAAGGATGACGAACTTTTCGTTCGCCTTGGCGAATTCGACGGCAACCTTGGGCGCCGCGACGGGATCGCTCGAAGTTGCGATCACGGTCGGCCCCTTCAACAGGGGACCGATGCCGACGACGTCCGTGCCTTCAAGAGCAATTTTGGCGAGACGGTTCTTCGAGACCTTCACCGACGCACCCGCGTGCCTCATCTGCTTGCGCAGAGTCTGCATCTGGGCGACGGTGAGGCCGGAATAATGAGCGACGACCGCAACGCCCGTGGCCTTGAAGACCTCGTGCAGCTGGTCGACCGCCTCTTTCTTTGCCGCTCGTTCCACAGCAAGCTCTCTCCGGTTGGCGGCCTTCGCCTTTGAAGCGGGACCGCCGGATTGCACCCATCGTCCCGCCAAACCTGACCTCGGTTGAGAACCTCAGAGGACACGCAGGGCGGCACGACGACTTCAATAGCCTGCCCTTCCGCCCCGGTTGGGAGACGGAGTGTCGAGGTTCGAACCAAACCTGCACCTACCACCCGAAGGGCAGCGTGATGCGAGAAATCCGGTCTTCACCCGTCTATGCAGGCCATCTGATTAAGCCGTGGAGGACATTTGCATATCCTCGCGGGCGCCTGCAGTCTCGGACAGGATCGGGGCCACTCGGCAAGCCGAAGGACCCCTCACCCGCACGCCAAAAACAAAGAATGGCCATCCGTCCTTTCGGGGATCCGCAAGGGACGTCCTGAAAGGAATGATCTCCTATTCGTCTCTATTCGGAATGCGAGCGCGCACGTGCCAGCCAAGCCAGCACGTCCAGGGGGCGGTTCTTAGCCGGTCTGCGCCGGCTTGCCAAGAGCAAATTTCGCACCAGTTTGGGGGTAGCCACCCGTCCCGGAAGAAATTTGAGCCGCCCGCGTCACATCCGGCCGTTTCCGTTCGTCTGGAGCCGAACGGGCCGCTTCCCGCGGCCTTTTACCCCGGAACCGAGGAGCAAACCATGCGGACATTTATTGCGCGGCGGATGCTGCGCTCTTTTGGCAGACGCTACGGCTATGACACCAGCTATGCGGAGATGATCCTGAAGGAGGCACCCGCGGCATTCTTCAAGTTCGCACCTCTCATCAAGGCGGCCGAGCATCGCGAGGTGGTGCCGGTGGATGCGGCGTTCGCCGCCAAGATCACCGGCGCACTCGCGGAGGATTGCGGTCCCTGCACCCAATTGACGGTCGATATGGCGCTGGAGGCCGGCATGTCCAAGGGCCAGATCGAGGCCGTGCTGCGCCGCGACCTGGGCGCAATGAGCCCGGACACCGCGCTTGGCTTCCATTTCTCGGACGCGGTCATCCGCCGGTCGATCGAGGACGAAACGTACCGCAATGCCGTCCGCGCACGCTGGGGCGACAAGGGCGTGATCGAGCTTTCGATGGGACTGCAACTGGGCCGAATGTTCCCGATGCTCAAGCTGGCGCTCGGCTTCGCCAAGGAATGCCGCCGCGTCACGGTGGCGGGTGACCAGGTCGATGTCGTCAAGCAAGCCGCATAATTCCGATCCCATCGCGCCCTACCGCGGGCGGCTGCTCGGGCTCGCCTATCGCATGCTCGGCAGCCGCAGCGATGCGGAAGACGTGGTGCAGGACGCCTATCTCCGCTTTGCGTCCGTCCAGGATGCGCGCAACCCGGAAGCGCTGCTCGTCACCATCGTCACGCGACTGTGCCTGGACCGATTGAAGAGCGCGCAGGCACAGCGCGAAATCTATGTCGGCCAGTGGCTGCCCGAGCCTGTGTTCGACGCCGACGGCCTCTCCGCCGACACCGCGACCGAGCTCGCAGATGATCTGTCGTTTGCGCTACTGCTGACGCTCGATCGGCTGTCGCCGCTCGAGCGCGCGGCCTTCCTGCTGCACGACGTATTCGACCGGCCATTTGGTGAAATCGCCGGGATGCTGGAGCGGAGCGAGGCGGCTTGCCGGCAGCTGGCGGCGCGTGCCCGGCGCGCGGTGCGCGACAACCACCCTCCTCTCGCAACCGCGCCGGAAAGGCACGCCACCCTGTTGCGTGCGTTCTGCGAGGCGGCGGCCAGCGGCGATGTCTCCGCCCTGGCGGGGCTGCTGCGCGACGACGCGATCGCCATCACCGACGGCGGCGGCCGCAAGACCGCGGCGCTCAACCCGATCCGCGGGGCGCAGAAGATCATCCGCTTCCTGATCGGGATAGCCGGCAAGAACGCCGGTCGCGACATCCGGATGGAGCCGAAGACGATCAACGGAAGCGCGGGCGCCATCGTCTTTATCGACGACGAGATCGACCATACGCTGAGCATGGCGATCGACGGCGAACAGGGCAAGATCGCCGCGATCTATGTCGTCCGCAATCCCGACAAGCTGCGACACGCACCGCTGCCGGGCTGACGCTCAGCCTGGTTATCCTTTCGGACAGGCCGCGCCGGCATCGACCCAGGCTTTGATCAGCTCGCCGAACTGCTGCTGCGTGCCCGGCGCAGGCGTCCGCCCGGCGCCCGGATGCCAGCCCCAGCCAACCAGCTCATCGTCAGCCATATGATGAACCAGCTGAGCCAAGCTCTTGCCGCCATTGCGGTTCGGATCCTTGATCTGGGTACAGATCTGACCCAGCGTCTTGCCCTGCCAGGCCATCTCGATCGGCGCGAGCTGCCATTTCGGATTGCCGGGCACACCGGCGGCATCGAAATTGGCCTCGTGATGACAGGTGGTGCAAGCAAGGCCAGCAGATGCGCCCATGCCCGCCTCACCACGGACCACAAGCGGCTGATGCGGAATCATCCGGTCGGTCTGGGTGGGACGGTCGCCGGCCGGGTGGCAGTTCATGCAGCGCGGCGACTGCAGCACCTTGCCGGCTTCCTCGAACAGCGCGGCCGCGCGCTCGTCCTTGTTCTTGATCTGGGCAAAGTCGGACACCGGCTTCAACCCGCCGGCGACGCGAGCGGCTTCAGGGGCCGCGTCGGCGCGCTGCAAGCCTGACAATGACGCCAGCGCCGCAGCCGCGAGGCTGCCGACGAGCAGCGCCGCGGCTCCAGTCCTGAGCAGGCTCATGCCGTGTCTCCCGGCCGGATCGGCAGCTGGGTTGGTCGCGGCAGGCCGAGCTTGGCCATCGCATTGGCGACCGCCGGTCCAAGCGGCGGAACGCCGGGCTCGCCGACCCCACTGGGCTTCTCGGTCGACGGCACGATCACGACTTCGATCTCGGGCATCTCATTGATCCGCAGCGAGCGATAGGTGTTGAAATTGCCGGACACCGGCACGCCCTCATCGAGGGTCTGCTGGGCGTAGAGGATGTGGCCGAGCGCAAAGCCGATGCCCCCTTCCATCTGGGCGCGGATGATGTCCGGATTGACGGCGACGCCGCAATCGACCGCGCACCAGACCTTGTGCACCACCGGTCCCTCGGAGCCCATCGACAGCTCGACGACCTGGGCCACGAAGGTGTTGAAGCTCTCGACCACGGCGACGCCGCGGGCGCGGCCGGCTTCGACCTTGGCGCCCTTCCAGTTCGCGAGTTCAGCCACCGCTTTCAGCACCCCGGCATGCCGTGGCTTGTCCGCCATCATGGCGAGCCGCCCCTCGACCGGGTCCTGCCCGGCCGCTTCCAGGAGCTGGTCGACGAAAGACTCGACCGCATAGCCGGTATGGGTATGACCGACCGAGCGCCACCACAACACGGGCACACCGACATCGACCTGATGCAGGTCGCAGCGGAAATTTGGCACCGCGTAGGGGATGTCGTTGGAGCCTTCGTAGGCCGTCGAGTCGAGACCGTTCTTCATGGTCATCGCCTCGAACGGCGAGCCCTTCATGATGGACTGGCCGACGATGGTGTCCGCCCATGCGACGATCTTGCCGTCACGCACGACGCCGCGCATGCGGTGAACGCCGAACGGCCGGTAGTAGCCGCCGCGCATGTCGTCCTCGCGGGTCCAGACCAGCTTGATCGGCCGGCCCGGTCCGATCGCCTTGGCCGCCTGCGCCAATTCCATCGCAACATGCGTCGATTGCTGCGCGCGCCGGCCGAAGCTGCCGCCGGCGAGGATCGTCTTCAACTCGACCTTGCTGATGTCCAGGCCGAGGACCTGGGCAATGACCGCGTGGTCGGGCGTCGGAAACTGGCTGCCATAGCGGGCGGACGCCGTATCACCTTTCCAATCGATGAAGGCGTTGATCGGCTCCATCGGCGCGTGCGCGAGATACGGAAAGACAAACTCGGTCTCGAGCAGCCGGCCGCCTTTGGCGATCTCGGCCTCGACGTCGCCCTCCTGCTTCACCAGCGCGCCGGGCGTCTTCGAGAGCGCCCGGAACTCGTCCAGGAGCTGTCCGGTGCCGCGCTTCTCGGCCTTGCTGTCGTCCCAGCTAACCTTGAGCAGGTCGCGCGCCGTCTTGGCCGGCCAGAAACCTTCGGCATAGACCGCAACACCATTCGGCACTTCCTTGATGTCGACGACGCCCGGCACTGCCTTGGCCGCGGAGGCATCAAACGAGGCGACCTTGCCGCCGAACCTTGGCGACCGCGCCACCAGCACCGTCAGTGTGCCGGGATCATGGATGTCGAGCGTGTACTCCGCCGTGCCGTTCGACTTCGCGATGGTGTCGAGGCGCTTGACCGCCCCTTCCTTGCCGATCAGCTTGAATTCGGACGGGTCTTTCAGCTTCGGATTGGCCGGCACCGGCAGTTGCATGGCCTTTTCGGCAAATGCGCCGAAGCCGCTCTGCTTGCCGGAAGCATGCTTGATCACGCCCTTCTCGACCGTGATCTCGCCGGCCGACACCTTCCACTCGTCCGCCGCCACCGCAACCAGCATCTCGCGCGCGGCTGCGCCAACCTTGCGCATCTGTTCATAGGAATTCGAGATCGCGCTCGAGCCGCCGGTGCCCTGCACCCCGAACAGCAGGTTTTTGTACAGGACGGGGTTCGAAGGCGCGTGGTCGGCGCGCATCTGCGCCCAGTCGGCATCGAGCTCCTCGGCAACCAGGGTCGCCATGCCGGTGAACGGTCCCTGCCCGAACTCGATGTGTTTGCAGAGCACCGTGACCGTGTCGTCCTTTCCGATCACGAGGAAGGTGTTCGGCACGATATTGACCGACTTCGCCGCCGGCGCGTCCTCGGCAAAGGCGATCCCGGACCGCGCGACATAGACCCCGAGCACCAGGCCAGCACCGGCCTTCAGCAGCGAACGACGCGACAGCTCGGTCGCGGGCTTCACATGCGCATTCATGGCTTAGCCCTCCAGCGATTTCGCGGCCGCATGGATCGCGGCACGGATGCGCACATAGGTGGCGCACCGGCAGAGATTGCCGTTCATGGCAAGATCGATGTCCTGATCGGATGGCTTCGGATTGAGCTCCAGCAGCGCAGTGGCGCTCATGATCTGGCCGGACTGGCAGTAGCCGCATTGCGGAACGTCGAGCGCAGCCCAGGCTTTCTGAACCGCGCCGCCCTCCTTGCTGTTCAGGCCTTCGATCGTCGTCACCTCGCTCTTGCCGACCGCGGAGACCGGCAGCGAGCAGGACCGCACGGTCTGCCCATCGAGATGAACGGTGCAGGCGCCGCATTGGGCGACACCGCAGCCATATTTCGTGCCGGTCAGGCCGACATTGTCCCGGATGGCCCATAACAAGGGCGTGTTGGGGTCGACATCGATCTGATGCTCGCGCCCGTTGATCTTAAGAGTGAACGCTGCCATTTGCCGCTCTTTCGTGAAACCCGGCGACTGCTCTCCAGCAGTCACTTTGGGGCGGAAACTTAGAGGCAGCTTAGAATGACTCGCAACTCACAGAGCCGTGGGAAGTAACGGAATATTTCTGAGCCGCTGCTGGAACTAAATCGAGCCAATTGCGTTTGATTGGGTTGGCATCGGCGAATAGTCGCAATGCGATGACTATGACGTGCATCTCACCTCGTAAGGCAGTTTCTCCCCAGCAAAGAACGCCGTGAGATTGGCCAGCACGCAAGCCTGCATGGCGACGTGAGACTCCTGCGTATTGCCGCCGATATGCGGGGTCAGCACCACGTTCGGCAGCTTCGTCAGTTCGCTCGGGGCATGCGGTTCGGTCTCGTACACATCGAGGCCGGCACCTGCGATCGCATGGCTCTTCAAGGCAGCAACCAGTGCCGGCTCGTCGATCACCGAGCCCCGGGAGATGTTGATCACGTAGCCGTCGGCGCCGAGCTTGGCGAGGAGATCGGCATTGACGACATGGTTCGTATCCGTGCCGGCGCGGACGGCGATCACGAACACACTGCACCATTCGGCGAGCGCGTCGAGGCTCGGCAAATATCGATACGGCAGGTCGTCGTAGCGCGTGCGGCTGAAATAGCCGACCTCGGCCTCGAAGGCTGCGACACGCGCGGCGATCTTGCGGCCGATCTCGCCCATGCCATAGATGCCGACCTTGCGGCCGGCAAGGCCCATCGGCGGCTTCATCAGGGGGGAAGGCTTGGCGGCGGCCCAGTCGCCGCTGCGCACATAGGGATCGACGACCGGGAGCCGCCGCATCGTCGCCAGCAACAGCATCATCGCAACGTCGCCGACCGACGACGCATTCGCGCCCGGGCTGTTGCCGACCACGATGTTGCGCGCGGCTGCAGCCTTGAGGTCGACGCCATCATAGCCGGTGCCGTAGCAGATGATGGCCTTAAGCGCCGGCAGCTTGTCCATGTCGGCCGCGCGCAGCGGCGTGCCGCCGGCTGTGATCAGCGCCCGAACCTGCGCCAACTCGTCCGCGGCGAACATCTCCTCCACTGGCTTGCCAACGGCATCGAGCAGGTCGAAATGCGCCGCGAAGCGCTGGGTCATGGATCGCGGAAGACGGGAATAGATCAGGACTTTGTCAGGCATGGCGCTCTCAGTCTGGCGCAGTTCACACGGCGCCCACTCATGGCGCCCCACTAAAGCAAGAGCGGGACCAGTTGCCTGGCCCCGCTCGCAATCTCTCTACAATGTCGCGCCGTATCAGGCGAGCACGGTGCCCGGCTCGACCTTGACACCCGGGCCCATGGTCGAGGACACCGCGACGCGCTGGACATAGGTGCCCTTGGCACCAGCCGGCTTGGCCTTGACGACCGCGTCCGCCAGCGCCTTGATGTTCTCGACCAGCTTGTCCTCGGCGAACGAGGCCTTGCCGACGCCGGCCTGGATGATGCCGGCCTTCTCGACCCGGAACTCGACCGAGCCACCCTTGGCACCCTTCACAGCGCCGGTGACGTCCATGGTCACGGTGCCGATCTTCGGGTTCGGCATCATGCCGCGCGGGCCGAGCACCTTACCGAGACGGCCGACCAGCGGCATCATGTCGGGGGTGGCGATGCAGCGGTCGAAATCGATATTGCCCGCCTGCACCTTCTCGACCAGGTCCTCCGCACCGACCACGTCGGCACCGGCAGCCCTCGCCTCGTCGGCCTTGGCGCCGCGCGCGAACACGCCAACGCGAAGCGTCCGGCCGGTGCCGTTCGGCAGCATCACCACGCCGCGGACCATCTGGTCGGCGTGACGCGGATCGACGCCGAGATTGATCGCGACCTCGATGGTCTCGTCGAACTTGGAGCTGGCGCGCTCCTTGATCATCTTGACCGCTTCGGGAAGCGCGTAGAGCTTCGTGCGGTCAATCCCCTCGCGGGCCTTCTTCAAGCGTTTTCCGATCGCCATGGCGCCTTACCCCGCAACTTCCAGACCCATCGAGCGGGCCGAGCCCTCGACCATCTTCATGGCCGCTTCGACGGTGTCGCAATTCAAGTCCTTCATCTTTTTCTCGGCGATCTCGCGCACCTGCGCTTTGGTCACCTTGCCGGCCTTGTCGCGGCCCGGAGCTTTGGAGCCGGACTGGATCTTGGCGGCCTGCTTCAAGAAGTAGGACATCGGCGGGGTCTTCATCTCGAAGGTGAAGGACCGGTCCGCATAGATCGTGATGACCACCGGGATCGGGGTGTTCTTCTCTTCCTTCTGGGTCTGGGCGTTGAACGCCTTGCAGAACTCCATGATGTTGAGACCGCGCTGACCGAGCGCGGGGCCGATCGGGGGCGACGGGTTCGCCGCCCCGGCCGGGACCTGCAATTTCAGGTATCCCGTTACTTTCTTTGCCATTGTTCAATCTCCAATGCGTCCGCGATTTTGCCTGTTGCGGACACCCGCCGAGGGCTCAACAGACCCTCAAGCGATGGTTTGGGACCGTGGTGCGGCACGCTTGGTCCGGCTTGGCAATGCCGGCCGTGCCTCCCACGAGCGGAATGCCCCCGACGCCAAGCCGGGAGCGATGCGCGCCCGATACACGAGATCGGGCGAAAAGGAAAGCCTCAAGCAGGGCGCGCGCCCTGCCCCAGCTCAACCGGCGATCTTCTCGACCTGGTTGAACTCGAGCTCGACCGGGGTCGCGCGGCCGAAGATCGAGACCGCGACCTTGAGCCGCGAACGGGCCTCGTCGATCTCCTCGACCACGCCGGAGAACGAAGCGAACGGACCGTCGGCAACCCGGACATTCTCGCCGATTTCGAACGAGACCGTCGATTTCGGCCGCTCCACGCCCTCCTGCATCTGATTCAGGATGCGCATGGCCTCGCCTTCGGAGATCGGCATCGGCTTGTTCTCGGCGCCGAGGAAGCCGGTCACCTTGGGCGTGTTCTTGATCAGGTGAAACGCCTCGTCGGTCAGCTTCATCTTCACCAGCACGTAACCGGGGAAGAACTTGCGCTCGGCGTCAATCTTGCGGCCGCGCCGCACCTCGGTGACCTTCTCGATCGGGACCAGCACCTGCTCGAACAGCTCCTCGAGCCCACGCTGCTTGGCCTGCTCGCGGATCGATTCCGCGACCTTCTTCTCGAAGTTCGAGTAGGCGTGAACGATGTACCAGCGCTTGTCAGCGGTCTGCGTTGCGGTCGCCATCAGTGAATGCCCAATACCAAAGTGACGAGATAGCGAATGATCTGATCGGCGGCGAAGAAGAAGATCGAGGCCAGCGCCACCATCACGAACACCATGATCGTGGTGATCATCGTCTCGCGACGGCTTGGCCAGGTGACCTTGGCGGTCTCCGAGCGCACTTCCTGCAGGAATTTGAACGGGCTGGTGGCCATCGTCGTGGGGTCCACATGGTCTTCAGACGATCAGGTCTTCGGACGATTAAAGAGTTTGCAAGGAATCCGAACAGTCTTCTTGAACAGCCATCTTCAGCCCACCCTCGTGTCGAGAGATGAGCCGGAGTGCGGGCTCGATTGTTCGGGGAGTGAAAAGCCGCGCCGGAAATCCGCTTTTGTGACGGGCCGGCAGCAGGTTGCGCGATATCTACTGTCAGACCGCGCAAAGGTCAAGATATGGGCAGATCACGCGCGCCGCGCACTGTCCTTCATGCCGTTCTTGGATTTGCGGCTTAAGTGCTTGATCTCGCTGGCAGGAGTGGAGAGGCTCGAACTCCCAACCCCCGGTTTTGGAGACCGGTGCTCTACCAATTGAGCTACACTCCTAGCGAACCGCGACTGCGTCGGCGGTTCGCGCCGGTTGAAGCATAGTCGCAGCCCCCAATGCAAGGGCGCAGTGGGGCAAATCCGCTGTTCAAACCACGGCATCTCGGCCAGACTTGATGCAATCCGACAACAAGCCTTCCGGGAGAGCCCATGACCGCGCCAGCCGCCCGCCCCTCGTCTTCCCTCCACACGCCGCCTTTGCCGCATGCAAGGCCTGAGCAGCTCGGGCTGTCGCCCGCCCGTCTGCAGCGGGCCTCCGACGCGTTCAAGCGGGAGGTGGACAAGGGAACCGTGCCCGGCGTCACCCTACTGGTCGCCCGCAAAGGCCAGGTCGGCTGGTTCGATGCGATCGGCCGGCAGAGCCCGGCGTCCGCCGCGCCGATGGCCAAGGATTCGATCTTCCGCATCTTCTCCATGACCAAGCCGATCGTCTCACTCGGCACCATGATGCTTGTCGAAGACGGCGAGCTCCTGCTCAGCGATCCCCTGGTCAAATTCATCCCGGCGTTTGCGAACCCGAAGGTCGGGGTCGAGATTGGCGGCCGCGAACTGGAGTTGATCCCGGTCGAAAGGCCGGTGACGATTCAGGACCTGCTCCGCCATACCTCGGGGCTCGCCTATGAGCACACCGGCACCGGCCTTGTGCACCAGCGCTACCAGCAGTCGCGGGTGCGCAGCCGCAAGCTCAGCAATGAGGAGCACGCCACGATCGTCGCCGGTCTGCCGCTGATCTGCCAGCCGGGCGCCGAGTTCAACTACAGCCGCTCCACCGACATCCTGGGCCGCGTCATCGAGGTCGTCTCCGGCAAGCCGCTGGGCAGCTTCATCACCGAGCGCATCCTGGCGCCGCTCGGCATGGCCGAGACCGGGTTCTTCACCGCGCCGGAGAATGCCGGCCGCCTCGCCGAGCCGTTCGCGACCGATCCCTGGACCGGCGAGTCGACGCAGCTCTTCAACATGCTCGAGCGCCCGACCATGGAATCCGGCGGCGGCGGACTGGTCTCGACCACGATGGATTATGCCCGCTTCTGCCAGATGCTGCTCAACGGCGGCACCCTGGACGGCGTCAGGCTGGTCGGCCGCAAGACCGTCGAGCTGATGGCCTCCGACCATCTGCCTCCCGGCTGTCGGATCCAGGGCAGCATCCTGTCGCCCGGTCACGGCTTCGGCCTCGGCTTCGCCGTGCGGACCCAAACGGGGCTGGCGCCCTTCCCCGGCTCGGCCGGCACCTTCTTCTGGAGCGGCATCGCCGGCACCTTCTTCTGGATCGACCCGAAGGAGGAGCTGTTCTGCGTGTTCATGGCCCAAGGCCCCGGCCAACGCGATTACCTGCGCACGCTGGTGCGCGATGTGGTGTATGCGGCGGTGGAGTGACGCTGGCCGCCGCGGAGCCGCTGTTGTCCTTGCGAGCGGGACGCTACCAAGTTTGCCGCGCTAAGGCGGCAACCACATCCGTCGTCCCGGCGAACGCCGGGACCTCGGCGCGAGCGCTTCGCGCTCGTCGCCATACCGCGTGATCTTTCGTGGAATGTCGCTACCAGTTGCTAGTCACATTCCGGCCGGTGGTTATGGGTCCCCGCTTTCGCGGGGACGACAGTTATGAGTGTGGCGGCACCACCGGCCTGACTAAGAGTGCCCCTCAACTGATCGTCGCGCCGCCGTCGATCACCATGGTCTGGCCGGTCATGAAGTTGCCGGCGGCCGAGCCCAGGAACACCGCGGCGCCCGCGATCTCGTCGGGGATGCCGATGCGGAGCATCGGTGTGCGCGAGGTCGAGGCTTTCAGGTTGTCCGGATTGTCCCACAGTGCCTTGGCGAAATCGGTCTTGATGAGGCCCGGCGCGATGCAGTTCACCCTCACATTGTGCGGCCCGTATTCGCAGGCGAGATTGCGCGCGAGCTGCATGTCGGCGGCTTTCGAGATCGCGTAGGCGCCGAGGATGGTCGAGCCCTTGAGGCCGCCGATCGAGGACACGATGACGACAGAGCCGTCCTTGCGGGCGATCATCTGCGGCACCACCATGCTGATCAGCCAGTTGTTGGCGACGATGTTGTTGTCGAGGATCTTCCGGAACTGGTCGTCGGAGATGCCAGCCAGCGGACCGTAATAAGGATTCGACGCGGCGTTGCAGACCAGCACGTCGATCTTGCCGAAGACGCGGTTGGACTCGTCGACCAGATGCTGCAGGTTCTCCTTGCTGGAGATGTTGGCCGCGACCGAGGCCGCTTTCCCCGCGCCGTATTTCGCGTTGATCTCTTTCGCCACTTGATCGCAGACATCAGCCTTGCGCGATGAGATCACCACCTTGGCGCCGTGCTCGGCCATACGCTCGGCGATGGCAAGGCCAATGCCGCGGGTCGAGCCGGTAATGACGGCGACTTTGCCGGTCATGTCGAATAGGGTCATTGTCGTTTCCTCCTTGGCCTATTTGAATGAGACTAGTTGTGTACCTTCAGCGCCGTCATGCTCCGCCCCCGGGTCGGCGCGTAGCGCCGCCCGAAGACAGGCTCCGGCGGAGCATCCAGTACGCCGCGGCGGTCGTGAGACTCGATGGCCGGTGATTACTGGATCGTCCGCCTTCGCGGGCGATGACAGCTGTGATCAGGGCTGCGCCGGCAATCCGCCCCATCCTTCACTCCTTCAGCTTCCGGTCACGCGCGCTTCACGCCAGCTTGCTGGTCGTCACCTCCGGCCCGGCCGGCTGATGCATTGCGGCGTGCGCGACGTCGGCCATCCAGGGCTGCTGATTGACCATCGGCAGGCGCCAAGTGCTGTTGTCACCGGCGGCGATATGATCGAGCCGCGTGACCGAGCAATTGTCGATATCGAAGGCCAGCGCCTTTTCGACCAGGCCGCCGAGCGCCAGGCCGACCGCGGCCTTGATGGTGCCACCATGACCGACGGCGATCACATCCCTGCCCGCCTGTTCAGCGCTGATCCGCGCGATCGCGGCTACGACGCGATTGTAGAGATCCAAAAAACTCTCGCCGCCGGGCGCGGGCTGATCGATCGCGGCAAACCAGTTGCTGCCGGCCGGTTGGCTGGCCAGGAAGGCCTTGCGATTCATGCCTTGCCACTGGCCGAGATTCTGTTCGGCAAAGGCGGCCTCCTTTGCCATCACAGCCGGCTGCGGAAAGCCGGTAGCCCAGATCGCCTCCGCGGTCTGATGCGTGCGCCTCAGATTGCTCGCATACCAGACCGCACTGCGCGGCAGGATCTTCGCCACCGCCTCGAACACGATGCGGTCGCTGGTGTCGCAGGCAATATCGGTCTGGCCATAGATGTTGCCGCCGTCGTCGCGGACCGGCGCATGGCGCACCCACCACCAGCGCGTGGTGACGACGCCTGGTCTGTCCTGATTGTCCGACATGAGGATCACCCTTCCCTCTCCAGCCTTGTGGCTGTACGTGAGTGACAAAGCCGTCTCAAGCAGCTTCGCATATTGAAGCATGTTTGAAACGGCGTTTGAATTCCATCGCGCGGACTGCGCCTGGATAGAACGAAGCAGGAGGAAACCATGGGCCGCCTCGAAGGCAAATCCGTCATCATCACCGGCGCGGGCAGCGGCATCGGCCGCGCCGCCTCGCTCATGTTCACGAAGGAAGGCGCCAGGCTGATCGCGGTTGACCGCACGGACGGCGTCAAGGAGACGGTCGATCTCGTCAAGCAGCAGGGCGGCGTCGCCGAGGCCGTGCTCGCGGATGCCGGCTCGGAGGCGGACGTGATCGGCTTCATCGACCGCGCGGTCGCAACTTATGGCCGGCTCGACGTGATCTGGGCCAATGCCGGCGTCTCCGGCGGGCTAAAGCCGATCGCCGAGCAGACGGTCGACCATTGGCAGGAGGTCCTGCGCGTCAATCTGATCGGCCCGTTCCTCGCGGTCAAACATGCGACCCCGCACATGGTGCGGCAGCAGCGCGGCGCGATCGTCTGCACGGCCTCGGTCGCGGGCCTGAAGGCGGGCGCCTCGGGACATCCTTATGCGGCGAGCAAGGCCGGCGTGATCAGCCTGGTGCAGACCACGGCCTATTCGCTGTCCGGCACCGGCGTGCGCATCAACGCGGTCTGTCCCGGGCTGATCGAGACTGGCATGACCAAGCCGATCTTCGACGGCGCCAAGGAGCGCGGCACCGAGGGCAAGATCGGCCAGCTCAATCCCTTAAAGCGCGCCGGCCAGCCCCACGAGATCGCCGCGATGGCCCTGTTCCTTGCCAGCGATGAGGCGTCCTATGTCAACGGCCAGGCGTTTCCAGTCGACGGCGGCCTAACCGCCTCGATGCCGTATACGGGCAAGCCGGTGTAGTCCTGCGGCAGCTGCCACGTATTCCGCTGTCGTCCCGGCGCACGCCGGGACCCATACTGCGGAGTCTCTCGAGGAAGCTCGCTGCCAGGCACCCGTGACATGATGGCCGTGGTTATGGAGCCCGGCTCGGCGCGCGGGAGAGCGCGCTTGGCCGCAACGACAGTCTGCGCTTCATCGACGCAGCAGTGGTAGCTGCGCGGCCATGCCATTCCGGTCCAACCCCTAGCCGCCCGGCACCAGACTTCGTCCTTGCGCGGGAGAATAGTCGACCGGCCTCAGCAGGCGGTCCTCGATCGTCCCGACCATCAGCCCATGCTCGGCATGCGTGACCCGCTTGATCTCCGTCCATTCGGCATCGGCCATGAACGCAGACCAGGCTGCAATCTTCGTCGCCTCGTCGGGCCACTCCAGCACATAGACGAACTCGGTGCGACCGCCGAACGTGGTCTCCCACATCGCGACGAACTTGAAGTCGTATTTCGTGCGCATGATGCGGGCGGCGTGATCGCGAAAGCGCGCATGAAACGCCGCCTTGTTGTACTCATAGATCTCGTAGATGCGAAGCTGCTGGATCATGATCATTCTCCTGGCGTGAGATATGGTGGCAGACAGAATGCTTGCCAGAGCATCGCGGGGATCAGCTGGTACTACACATCAAAAAATCTCGATGTCATCGACGAGAGCTACCAACGCGATACAATTTGTTACGCTTATGTGCGCGCACGTGACGTGCTCCCCAGGATAAGTTCGCAATCATCTTGGAGACCTCGCCATGACCTTCCGCCTGCTGTCGGATCCAACCGCTCGCGCGACGCAATCGCTGTCGAAGCGTCTCGTCACGATCGGGCTTGCGATCGGCCTCTGGGCGGGCACGGTGGTCGCCAGTGCCGCAGGCAGCACCGATGCAGGCAGCACCGATATTGTCATTCCGAGCCGCGACGGGCCGCGCAGGGCCATCGTCCAGGCCTCACGCCGCGGACCGCAGCCGACGGTCATCGTGTTGCACGGCGCGACCATGACGGCCGAAAGCACCATCCGCGTCTCCGGCTTTGCCGAGGCTGCGGCGCGTAACGACTTCGCGGCCGTCTTTCCCCAGGGGCTCGACCGCCAATGGAATGACCAACGGGCCGGAGGTCCCGGCGGCGCCGACGACGTCGCGTTCCTGCGCGCGCTGGTCGAACGCCTTGTTGTGGATGGCATCGCCCTGCCCGGCCATATCTATCTGGCGGGCATTTCCAACGGTGGCATGATGAGCTTCGCCATGGCCTGCAAGGCAGGCGATCTGTTTCATGGCATCGGCACCGTGATCGCCAACATGCCCGCCGGCATCGCGCCCTGTGATGTGCCGCCACTGCCGCTCGTCATGATCAATGGTACCGATGACCCGATGGTGCCCTATCAGGGCGGCGGCGTCGGCTTCTCGGGAGGTCGCGGCGAGGTCTGGAGCGTGAAACGCACCGCAGAGCTCTTCATCCGCCGCAACGGCTGCAAGGCGCATGAGGAGCAGGTGGTGCCGGGTCGCGGCTGGTCGGACGCAACGACAACGACCAAGGTGACTTGGACGTCCTGCCAATCCGGCAAGCCCGTCACGCTTTACCGGATCGACGGCGGTGGTCACCAGATCGCAGGCCGACGCGCCTTCCTGCCGCGCCTGCTCGGCCAGAGCACGTCTGATTTTTCGGCGGCAGATGAAATCCTCAAGATCTTCGCCAACGAGGAGCGGGCCACGGCGCAATTGTGAGCAGCGGCTTGGCCGCTTCGCCCGCACGTGTCAGAAGGTCACGAGACGGCAGTCCTCGGTCCCATATTCCGGCACAGCCGCGTGTCAGCATCGGGCGCGCGGTAATCGTCAGCTTCCCTTCACACCTCCGATCGGTGATAATCGACGGCAGGCTGGCCTCGGCGTGGTGATACCGCCGCTCTCGGCCTGACGAGCCGCGACAATCACAATTCCAGACTGCCATGCCAAGTGAACGTACCGATCGTATTCGCAAGCTTTTGGCCGACCTCGTCGGCTTCAACACCGTCAGCGACAAATCGAATCTCGCGCTGGTTGGCTATGTCGAAGTCTATCTCGCCGGCTTCGGCATCACTGCACGGCGAATCACCGATGACACCGGCCAGAAGGCCGCGTTGTGGGTGACGATCGGCCCGGCCGATACACCAGGCATCGTGCTCTCCGCCCACACCGACGTGGTGCCGGTGACGGGTCAGGACTGGAGCGCCGATCCGTTCACGCTGGTGGAGCGCGACGGCCGGCTCTACGGCCGCGGCGCCGCCGATATGAAGGGCTTTGTCGCGGTGTGCCTCGCCATGGTGCCGGAGGTGGCGCGCGCCAAGCTAGCTACGCCGATTCACCTCGCGCTGTCCTATGACGAGGAGGTCGGCTGTGTCGGCGTGCGTCCGTTGCTGGACGAGATCAACAAGCTCTCCGTCAAGCCGCTCGCCTGTCTGGTCGGCGAGCCCACACTGATGCAGGTCGCGATCGGGCATAAGGGCAAGCATGCGCTACGCGCGATCTTCCGGGGCCTTGCCTCTCACTCGGCGCTGGCGCCCCAGGGCGTCAATGCTGTCGAACATGCCGCCGACCTGATCACCGAGGTACGCCGCCGCGCGCGAGAGATCGCCGCCCACGGCACGCGCGACGAGCTCTATGAGGTCGCCCACACCACTATGCTGAGCAGCGTAATCCACGGCGGCACCGCGCTGAACATCGTGCCCGACAGCTGCGAGCTGCAGTTCGAGGTGCGCGGGCTCGGCGTGCACGAGGCCAAACAGCTGACCAGTGAGATCGTCGCCTGGGCCAAAAGCGAGATCGAGCCGGCGATGCGGCGCGGCCATCCCGACAGCGGCATCGACTTCGAAGACATTCTCGACTATCCCGCGCTCGACATGGCGGCCGATCACCCGCTGGTGACCTTCGCCAAGACGCTCGCAGGGCGCAACGACAACATCAAGGTCTCGTTCGGCACCGAGGCCGGGCTGTATGTGGCGATGGCCGACATCCCGACGGTGGTGATCGGCCCCGGCTCGATCACCCAGGCGCACAGGCCTGACGAGTTCATCGCGATCGCCGAGCTCGAACGCTGCGCCGAGATGATCGAGAGACTGATCGCGCAATGCGAGAAGGCGGACGGGCTTGAGGCGTTGCGGCGCGCTTGAGCTAACTGCGATGCGCCCAACTAAGAGAAGGCGCGCAAATCCATCCTCGCGTCATCCGCCGACACAGCATGCGGACGGATGGATTCCGGTCGCCGGTATCTTGTCCCGGACGCGGTGCGGCACTAAGTGACGCACCGCAGAGCCGGGACCCAGAAGACCTTGGCGGCGCTGTTCAGACATGCAATCTTAGATAGCACACTCTCCGCCGAACGGCCGTCCCGACATGCCCTTCTTCGTGTACATCCTCGCGAGCAAGCGAAACGGTACTCTTTATGTCGGAGTGACCAACGACCTTGTCCGCCGCATGACGGAGCACAAAGCCAAACTCGTACCCGGCTTCACGCGACAGTACGACGTGACCTTGCTCGTCTATTTCGAAGCTTTCGATTCGATCCTCGAAGCGCGAGCGCGTGAACATTCGTTGAAGCGTTGGCGACGTGCGTGGAAGCTCAAGCTGATTGAGCAAGACAATCCCAATTGGCGTGATCTGACCAACGAGCTGAACACTTTGGCGACGTGACTGGGTCCCGGCTCTGCGGCGCAGCACTTCGTGCCGCACCGCGTCCGGGACACAAGAGCGGCGCGCGAAAGGCGCAGCGCAAAGAACGGAATGACCGATATCTTGTCCCGGACGCAGTGCGGCACGAAGTGACGCACTGCAGAGCCGGGACCCAGAGCACCTCGGCAGCACTCTTCAGAGACGCAAATCTAGGTGGCGCTCCGACCCCGCCGTCTCGTATCCCGGCGTGACTGGCCGCGCCATGTCGCCGCGAGCAGCGATCCGGTTCAAGCGGCAATGCGCGCGCCGGGGATTATTTTTGCGCCTGTCCCCGAACCGCCTTCTTTTCCGGGCCGTCGAACCCCGCAAGCGGACCATTCCGGTTTCGCCGAACCGAAGGATGGATCACATGTCGATGAAATCAAGATTGCCCCTCGTTGCCTTGATCGGCGTCATTGCCGCGAGCGCCACGCCGATAACAGGCGCCAATGCGCGTCAGCTCTACCTTTCACCTTGCGACCTGGTCTCGTGGGGAGCCTGTGGCGATAGCGCGGTGACGGTGTCGCCCTCGATCAGTCGTTCCCGCGGTCGCGACATTTCGCCGACCTACATGAAGCAGAGCGACCCGCGCTACACGACGTCGATGACCAATGCCGGCGGGGGTGGCGGAGGTGGTGGTGGTGGAGGTGGAGGCCGCTGAGCGGGTCAGGCCTCGTTCAGTCACAGCCGAGCATTGAACAATGGATATCGTGTCCCGGACGCGGTGCGGCACGGAGTGACGCACCGCAGAGCTGGGACCTTGAAAGCTTCAGGCGGCACGACGGCGTGACCCCGCTCGTCCATCTCGAATCTTTCGAGTCGATCCTCGAAGCCCGAGCACGTAAACATTCGTTGAAGCGTCGGCGACGTCAGTGGGTCCCGGCTCTGCCGTGCAGCACTTTGTGCTGCACCGCGTCCGGGACACGAGAACGGCGCGATGATCTCGAAAGCGGCGCGGCAAAACAAGCGCGGCCATCGGCCGCGCCCTCGTGTTGTTCAAACCGCTCCCGCCTTCTGCGCGTAAGCCCATGAGGCCTTCGCCAGCGGCACGGTGCGCTTGGCGGATTCGATCGCCTTCGCATTGGCCGCGGTGCCGTCACGGATGCGCCCCGCAATGCCCTGCGTGATGCCGGCGAGGCGGAACATGTTGTAGGCGAGATACCAGTTGAGGTCGGGCATCTGAACGCCCGTGGCGTCGCAATAGATCTGCGCCGCCTCCTCCATGGTCGGGATATTGAGCGGCCTGGGGTCGACGCCCTCCAGGCCCGGCATCAACCATTGCATCAGGAGATACGTGAAGTCGGCCATGGGATCGCCCAGAGTCGACAGCTCCCAGTCCAGCACCGCAATTACGCGCGGTTCGGTCGGATGAAAGATCATGTTGTCGAGCCGGTAGTCGCCATGCACGATGGAGACGCGCTCCTGCTTGGGCAGCGTGCGCGGCAGCCATTCGATCAGCTTCTCCATCTCGGGGATGTGCTCGGTCTCGGACGCCCGGTACTGCTTGGTCCAGCGGTCGACCTGGCGCGCGAAATAGTTGCCTGGCTTGCCGAAGTCGGCGAGCCCGATCGCATTGGGATCGTACATGTGCAGCTTGGCCAGCGTCTCGATCTTGCTGGTAAAGATCGCGCGCCGCTGATCGGCATCGACATGCGGCAGGGTCGGATCCCAGAACACCCGGCCCTCCTCCATCGACATGATGTAGAAGGCCGCGCCGATGACGGAATCGTCCTGGCAGAGCGCATAGGCATGCGCGACCGGAAACCCCTGTTTGCCGAGCGCGGATATGACGCGAAACTCGCGGTCGACCGCATGCGCTGATGGCAACAATTTGCCGAACGGCTTGCGCCGCATCACATAGGACCGCGTCGGCGTGTTCAACCGATAGGTCGGGTTGGATTGGCCGCCCTTGAACTGCAGCACGGTCAAAGGCCCGGCAAAGCCCTCCACATGCTCCGCCATCCAGGCGGCGAGCTTGGCCTCGTCGAAGCGATGCCGCTCCTCAACCGGCTTGGTGCCGGAATATTCTTCGTCCTTCCTCACGGCATCAGCCAAGATGAGGCTCCCTGTCTTTCTTATTGCTCATTCTGGGCCCGATGCCCTGCGCAGAGCAGCTTCGTTGCCTTGGCGGCTAGCATCGCCCGGAATGACGGAAGAGCGTTAGCGACGCTCTTCCGTTCTCACTCAGTGGTTCGTGTTTGCATACTTCCGGATTTCGAGCCTGGCAATGGCGCGGTTGTGCACCTCGTCCGGACCGTCGGCGAGCCGCAGCGTGCGGATGCCGGCATAGTCCTTGGCAAGGCCCGCCTCGTCGGAGACGCCGGCGCCGCCGAAGGCTTGGATCGCCTCGTCGATGATCTTGAGCGCCATGTTGGGCGCGGCGACCTTGATCATGGCGATCTCGAGCTGCGCGGTCTTGTTGCCGACCTTATCCATCATGTCGGCGGCCTTGAGGCACAGAAGCCGCGTCATCTCGATGTTGGTGCGGGCTTCGCCGATGCGCTGCTCCCATACCGAATGCTCGATGATCTTCTTTCCGAAGGCGGTGCGCGACATCAGCCGCTTCACCATCTTCTCTAGCGCCTCCTCGGCCTTGCCGATGGTGCGCATGCAGTGATGGATGCGGCCCGGGCCGAGCCGGCCCTGCGCGATCTCGAAGCCGCGGCCCTCGCCGAGCAGGAGGTTGCTGACGGGCACGCGGACGTTCTCGAGCAGCACCTGGGCATGGCCGTGCGGTGCGTCATCGAAGCCGAACACCGGCAGCATCTTCTCGACCTTGATGCCGGGCGTGTCGAGCGGCACCAGGATCTGCGACTGCTGCTGATGCTTGGCGGCGGACGGATCGGTCTTGCCCATCAGGATCGCGATCTTGCAGCGGGGATCACCGACGCCGGACGACCACCATTTGCGGCCGTTGATGACATAGTGATCGCCATCGCGCTGGATGCGGGTCTCGATGTTGGTGGCATCGGACGAGGCCACCGCAGGCTCGGTCATCAGGAAGGCCGAGCGGATCTCGCCATCCATCAGCGGCCGCAGCCATTTGCGCTTCTGCTCCTTGTTGGCGTAGCGGATCAAGACTTCCATGTTGCCGGTGTCCGGCGCCGAGCAGTTGAACACCTCTGACCCCCAGGAGATGTGGCCCATCTCTTCGGAGAGCAGCGCATATTCGAGATTGGTGAGGCCCGCGCCGCGGAATTCGTCGTCCTCATGCTCCGACGGCGGCAGGAACATGTTCCACAGCCCTTCCGCCCTGGCCTTCGCCTTCAGCTCCTCCAGGATCGGGATCACCTTCCAGCGGTCGCCCTCGGCGTCCTGCTGCTTGTAGATCGGCACCGCCGGGCGGACATGCTTGGTCATGAAGCTACGTACGCGCTCCAGCCATTCCTGCTGCTTCGCCGACATCGTGAAATCCATCGGGCCCTCCTTCTCGTCTTTCCTCGCTTGTTTTGCCGCAGTGTTCGTCCGCAACCTGCGCGCCGCAAGCCTCTTGTTGCAGGCGCCGATCACGATGCGAGCTGCTGCAGCGCCGAAATGCCGCCTCGCGAAATCCCTCGCCTTGACATTCCGGCCGCCTCAAACGATAGTTTCATACAAATGTTTGAAAAGCAACTGCCGTCGTTCTGAGGCCATGGCCAGCGATCTGACCCGCACCGCGATCCTCACTGCCGCCGAGCGGCTCTATGCCGAACGCGGCTTCTCCGACGTGACCTTGCGCGACATCGTGGCGGCGGCGAACGTCAATCTCGCCGCGGTGAATTACCATTTCGGCTCCAAGGACGAGTTGATTGCCGAACTGTTCGTGACGCGCTCGATCGCGCTCAACCGCGAACGCCTGCGCGAATTACGGGCGGCGGAAGAGAAAGGCGGCGGCCGTGCCGAGATCAGCGACATCCTGCGGGCGCTGGTCGGCCCCACTTTGCGCGGCTGCCTGGGGCCGGAAAACGAGCGCTCCACGGCTGCGCGCTTCATGATCCGCGTCAACATTGAATCGGTGCCGCCGATCCGCCGAATCCGCAACCGCGAGATCGATCATTTGCGCAAGTTCATCGCCGCGATGGCGCGCGCCCTGCCCGGCTGCGGCGAGGTCGAGCTCTATTGGGGACTGCATTTCGCGCTCGCCATGGCGCAACAGACAGTGCGCGACAGCGAACGGCTTCAAAAGCTCTCGGACGGCAAATGCGATGTCGACGACGTCGAGGCCGTGGTCGAGCGCGTGGTGGCTGTTGCCGCAACGGCGCTGACGGGCGGCAGGCCGACATCCCTGCCCTCGGCTGCCGCCAAGCCGGCGCGCCAGCTGCAGTAACGCCGACGCGCGCCTTGCTTATTTTTTGCGCCTCTCAGATCATAGCGATGCAGTCGATCTCGATGTCGAACGGCCCGGTCCATTCGGGGATGCAGACGAAGATCCGCGCCGGCGGATTGTCCTGGAAATAGCGGGCATAGACCGCGTTCACCGCGCCGAAATACTTCGACGAGGTGCAGTAGATATTGCACTTCATCACATTGTCGAGCGTGGCGCCGGCCGCCTCCAGGCATAGTTTCATTTGTTCCAGCGCACGCTCTGTCTGCACGTCGATCGCAACGTGCCCAAGCTCGCCGGTGTCGGGATCGAACGGCGGCAGCCCGGAGACGAACACCATGTTGCCGGCCCGCGTCACCGGCGAGGCCCGGACCGTGCTCCATCGTTCGAGAAAGGACGAGATCGGCTCGACCCGCAGCGCTTCGCGTTTCATCTGTCATCTCCGCTTGTCAGGAGACGACAGGCTAGCCTCGCACCGCGCCATCATGCTTCGGAAGCGATCGAAGCATGCCCGACAGCCAGACTAGATCGCGCCCTGCGCCTTGAGCGCCGCGATCCTGCCCGCATCGTAGCCGAGTTCGCCTGACAGGATCTCCTCGGTGTGCTCGCCCAACAGCGGCGGCGCGCGATAGTCGGTGACCGGCGTCTCCGAGAAGGTCAGCGCGTTGCGGATCAGCGACAGGTTCGATTCGAACGGGTGATCGACCTTCACCTCCATGCCACGCGAGCGGACATGCGGATCGGCGAACACATGGGCGAAGTCGTTCACGGGGCCGCAGGGCACGCCGGCCTTCTCCAGCTCATCGAGCCAATGCGGCACCGTGTTCTTCAGGAACAGGCCGGCGAAGATCGCCATGATCTCCTTGCCGTTGACGACGCGGTCGTTGTTCTTGACGAATTTCGGGTCGGTCGCGAGTTCCGGCGCGCCGAGTACGGCGCAGGTGCGCGCGAACTGCGCGTCGTTGCCGACCACCAGCATCAGCTCGCCGTCGGAGCAGCGGAACACGCCGGCCGGCATGCCGCCATTGCCCCAGGTGCCGCGGCGCGGCGGCGACTTGCCGTTGATGAGGTAGATCTGGGCGTAATGCGACAGCGAGGCGATCACGGTGTCGAACAGGCAGACGTCGATATGCTGGCCGCCGCCACCATTGACATCGCGATGGTAGAGCGCAGCCAGGATGCCGATCGAGGTGTTCATGCCGGTCATGTAATCGACGATCGACGGGCCGACCTTCATCGGCCCCGCCCCCGGCTCGCCGTCCATGTGACCGGTGACGCTCATCAAGCCACCCATTGCCTGGAAGATCGCGTCATAGCCGGCGCGCGGCGCATAGGGCCCGGTCTGGCCGAAGCCGGTCACCGAGCAGTAGATCACGTCCGCGTTGACCGCGCGGATCGCTTCATAGTCGAGGCCGTAGCGCTTGAGGTCGCCGACCTTGTAGTTCTCCATGAAGACGTCGCAGTCCTTGGCGAGCTCGCGGATGATCTCCTGGCCTTCCTTGCAGGCGATGTTGACCGTGACCGACTTCTTGTTGCGGTTGGCGCAGAGATAGAAGGAATTGTTGTTGTTGACCTGGCCCTCGGGATCTCTGAGGTAAGGTGGGCCGAAGGCGCGGGCGTCATCGCCGGTGCCGGGCCGCTCGATCTTGATCACCTCGGCGCCGAGATCGGCGAGCATCTGCGCGGACAAGGGACCTGCAAGCACGCGCGTGAGATCGAGAATCTTGATGCCAGACAGCGGCAGAGCCGACATGAACCTTCCTCCGGGAGCCTTATTCCTTGTCGCGGGAACACCGAGCATCCCCCCGCGAAGCTTCCCTCGCGGATACACCATTTTCAGACCAAGAGCACTGCGCTGTCGGCATGCCGCCATCCCGCCGGCTCTGGCGAGGTGATACGGCGTGCCTTCAACGGAATGGGCAGGCCGGTCGCCTCATAGCGAGGGAATGTCGGCTGCGGCCGCCTCGCGCGCCTGGGCGGCGAGCCGGATCGCGGCGTTGGCTGCGCCGAAGCCGTTGTAGTTCCGCCGCTCGACGATCTCGAAGAAGAAGCGCTCCTCGAAGGCGCGGGTGTAGATCTGAAAGAACTCGCCCTCGCCGTCCCGGTCGTAAAGGATCCTGTTGGCGCGGAGCGCCGCGATCGTGGCGGGGGCGAGGTCATATCGGGCCTCGATATCGTCGTAATAATTATCGGGGATATCGAGGAACGCGGCGCCCTGCGCCCGCAACTCCGCCACCGTGGCAAAGATGTCGGTGCAGGCAAAGGCGATGTGCTGCACGCCGGAGCCGAAGAATTCGTCGATGAAGCGGGCCGACAGTGTCCGCCGCGCCTGGGAACCGTTGAGGATGATGCGCAGGCTGCGATCGCCATTGATCAGCGCCTGGCTGTGGACGAGGCCCCTGATGTCGGCAATCTCAAGCTGCGGCATGCGGGCGAGATCGAGAATGCCGGTGTAGAACAGCAGCCACGACAGCATCTCCTCATGCGGCATCGACTGCGAGATGTGATCGACGGCGGCGAGACGATCGGAAGCGTCCTGATGCTCGACGGTGACAAAGTCGACGTCCCAGTTCGTATCGCCGGTGTCGAGGAAATAAAGCAGGCTGCCGCCGACGCCATGAATCGCCGGAATCTCCAGTTCGCCCGGCCCGACCGGCTGGTGGAAGGTCTTGGCTTTCAGCGCCTCGGCACGCGCCATCACGGATCCGGCATTGGCAACGTCAAGGCCAATGGCGCAGACGCCCGGCCCATGCGTGACATAATGCGAATGGGCAAAGCCGGTCGGATTGGCGTTGATGACCAGCTCGATCGCACCCTGCGACCAGCGCTCCACCGCCTTGCTGCGATGCTGCCCGGTCTTGCGGAAGCCGAGCTGACTGAACAGCGACGCCAGCGCGGCCGCGTTGGACTCGTTGACCGCGAATTCGATGAAGCTGACGCCGCGGCTCACCGCTTTGGGCGGAAGCGCCGTGGACATGGCCGCCGGCGCAGCCGCCTGCGCCTCCTCCAACAGGATCAGCGAGCGCATGCCGTCGACCGCGGTCCGCGCGGCGGAGCCAGCCCGGAATTGGTCATTGAAGATCTCGAGCGACAGCGGCCCGGCATAGCCAGTCGCCTGCACGGCCTGCATGAAATCGGTCACCGGCAGGTCGCCCTGCAGCGGAAAGCAGCGGAAGTGGCGGCTCCAGGACAGGACATCGAGTTCGAGACGCGGCGCGTCCGCGAGCTGCACCAGGAAGATCTTGTCGGCCGGGATCGACCGGATGGTGCGCTCAGGGAATCTGGGCGCGAGCGTATGGAAGCTGTCGAGGATGATGCCAATAGCGGGATGATCGGCACGCCGCACGATCTCCCAGGCGTCGCGGTGGTCGCTGACGTGACGCCCCCAGGCGAGCGCCTCATAGCCGACGCGCAGGCCGCGCTTGGCGGCGCGCTCGCCGAGCGCACGGAAATCATCCGCCGCTCGGTCGATACCGCCGAGCGATAGCGGCGAGACATTGCTGCAGACCAGCAGCAGATCGGTGCCGAGCTCCTGCATCAGGTCGAATTTGCGCTCGGCGCGCACGAAGTTGCGCGCGCGTTGCGGCTCGGGCATGCCCTCGAAATCGCGGAACGGCTGATAGGCGCAGATGATGAGCCCAAGATCGGCGCAGAGCTTAGCGATCTCGCGTGGCCGGGCGCCGAACGAGATCAGATCGTTCTCGAAGATCTCCACCGCGGTGAAGCCGGCGGCGGCGATGGCGCGCAGTTTCTCGTCAAGCGCGCCGCTGATGGACACCGTGGCGATCGAGCGCTGGTTCATAGCGACGTCCTTCCTGTCTCTTGTCTCGTAGGGTCGTCAAAGCGAAGCGTACCCACCACTTCTATGCGTACTCGACATCGCGGTGGGCACGGCGCTCCGCGCCTTTGTCCACCCTACGCCAATCATGCCGCCGCGTATCGCCTCGCCATCACGCCATCAAAGGCCCGCGCCATCGCGTCCGCAGAGGGCGCCATGCCGGTGAAGAGCTGGAAGGCATCGGCGGCCTGATAGATCGCAAGATCGCGGCCGCTCATCACCTGCGCGCCCTTGGCCTTAGCGGCCGATAGCAGCGGCGTCCACAGCGGCGAATACACCGCATCCGCCACCCACAACCCGGCATGCAGCAGCGTGTCCGGCACCGGACTGTCACGGTTCGGCAGCATGCCGACCGGCGTGCCGTTGACAAGCCCGACGGCACCGCGCAGTGCAGCACCGACATTGTCCGCCACGCTGACGCCTGGATGGTCGCGCAGCAGCGCCGCCAGCACATCCGCCTTGGCGCGGTCGGCATCGACGATGCGCAGCTCGCTCACACCGAGGCTTGCAAGCGCAAATGCGATCGCCTTGCCGACCCCGCCGGCGCCGACCAGAGCCACCGGCCCGCGGCCTGATGCCGTGACCAGCGGCGCAACGGCGCGCGCAAAGCCGGTCGTGTCGGTGTTGTGGCCGACCAGCCTGCCCTCGCGCACGACAACGGCATTGACCGCGCCAATCGCCTTCGCCTCCGGCGCTAGTTCGTCGAGCAGCTCGACCACGGCCTCCTTGTAGGGAAACGTGACGTTGACGCCGGCAAAGCCCATCTGCCTGACACTGTCCAGCAGGCCGCGCAGCCGTTCCCGGTCAGCGCCGGCAACCTCGATCAGCTGATAGTGACAGCGCAGGCCGAGCGCGCTGGCTGCCTCCTCATGCATCGCGGGCGACGCCGAATGCTTGATCGGCGCGCCGATCAGGCCGGTGAGAACATGGGGTTGCGGCGGGGCCGAGGACACAGGTATTGCGGGCTGGGCCGCTTCGGTCCCGCCTTCGCCGCCGAGATAGGCCAGCACCATATCGACGATCTGCTGCTTGTTGCGCATGCTGGTTTCGGCCTCCGCAAGATCGCGATTGAACAAGGCACCGAACGTGTACTGATTGGCGACGCGGAAGAAGCAGAACGAGCTGATCGCAAGATGCAGGTCGATCGGGTCGACATCGCGCCGGAACACGCCCTCCACACGGCCACGCTCAAGAATCCGCCGCAAGGTCGCGATCACGCTGGCGTTGATCTCGCGCAGCTGCGCGCTGTGCTTCAGATGCTTGGCATGGTGGATGTTCTCGATGCTGACGAGGCGGATGAAGTTCGGGTTGCGTGAATCGTGCTCGAAGGTCGCCTCCACCAGCCGGCTGATCGCCTCGACCGCGCTGCAATTGCGGGTGTCGAGGCTCTCCTCCAGCTCGCGGATGCTGCGATAGGCCTCCTCCAGGACAGCCAGATAGAGCTGCTCCTTGCCGCCGAAATAATAGTAGATCATCCGCTTCGAGGTGCGGGTCTTGGCCGCGATGGCATCGACCCGTGCGCCCGAATAGCCCGATGTCGCGAATTCCGTCGTCGCGACATCGATGATGTTGCGGCGGGTCGCATCCGGGTCGTTCTTTCGCCGGCTCGGCTTCGGCTCCATGGCGGTCCGTTCCAACATGATCACCCTCTAAACATTAGCGAATTTGGATCGATCGTGGGGCCCTGCAGCGAATGCCCGTCACCGCGAACGAACGGACTTGAAACGAACTAGTTCGTACATTATGGTTCGCTCATCAAGAATGCAACCCGGATGGTTGGCGCGGTCCCAAAAATGATCTCGCGCTGGCTCTCTGGGCCAAATGCAGCAAACAACAACCGAGAGGGGAAACATGAGCCCAGTCACGCCCAAGGACCGCCTGCCGCAGCGCGCCGCCGTGGTCAGCTTCGTCGGCAGCATGCTCGAATACTACGACTTCTTCATCTACGGCACCGCCGCCGCCCTGATCTTCCCGAAAGTGTTCTTTGCCAATGTCGACCCTGCCACGGGCACGGTGCTCGCGCTGTTGAGCTTCGGCATCGGCTATATCGCGCGGCCCGTGGGCGCCGTCATTCTCGGCCATTTCGGCGACCGCGTCGGGCGCAAGACGGTATTGGTGGTCACGCTGGTCCTGATGGGCGGATCGACGCTCGCAATCGGGTTGTTACCGGACGCCACCATGATCGGCAGTGCCGCCCCTCTCCTGCTCACGTTGCTGCGGCTGTTGCAGGGCCTGTCCGCTGCCGGCGAGCAGAGCGGCTCCAACTCGCTGACGCTCGAACATTCCGACGGCGGGCGTCGGGCCTTCTTCACCAGCTGGACGCTGACCGGCACCCAGGCCGGCGCGATCCTGGCGACCCTGGTGTTCATCCCGGTGTCGACGCTGCCTGAGGCGCAGCTCCTGAGCTGGGGCTGGCGCATTCCGTTCCTGCTCTCCTTCGTCGTGCTCGTCGTTGCCTATCTGGTCCGCCGGACCATGCCGGAGACGCCGGCCTTCTCCGAGATCAAGACCCGCAACGAGGTTGCGCGGTTTCCGGTGGTGGCGCTGCTGCGCGATTTCTGGCCTGACGTATTGCGCGTCATCGTCTGCGCGCTGATCGCGACCGTCAGCACGGTCACCGCGGTGTTTGCGCTCGGCTATGCGACCAGCAAATTCGGCGTGCCGCGCACGACCATGCTGTGGGCCGGCGTCCTGGCCAATGCGACGGCGCTGCTGACCCAGCCGCTGTGGGCGATTCTCGCCGATCGCATCGGCCGCAAGCCGGTGTTCATCGGCGGCGTGCTCGGCTGCGCGGTGCTGATCTTCCCCTATTTCATGGCGATCACCTCGGCCGAGCCGGCCAAGATTCTTGCGGCAACCTTGATCCTGTCCGGCATCATCTACGCCGCACCGAACGCGATCTGGCCGTCTTTCTATGCCGAGATGTTCGAGACCCGCGTGCGCTATTCGGGCACGGCGATCGGCACCCAACTCGGCTTCCTGGCCGCAGGCTTCACGCCGGTGATCAGCCAGAGCCTGCTCGGCGATGGTCCCACCGGATGGATTCCGGTCGCGATCTTCATCGCCTGCGCCTGCGTGATCTCGGCGGCGGCCGCGGCCACCGCGCGCGAAACCCACAGCGTGGGCATCGAGGATCTTGGCAAGAAAGCCCCAGAGTTGATCAATCATGACAGCAAAGCTGCTTCCGTCATCGGCTGACACCGTTGCGCCGTCGCCGCTGGTCCAGACCAGCAGCGGCGGCGTGATCGGCACAGCTCAGCGCGGCGTGCGCGCCTTCAAAGGCATTCCGTTCGCGCAGGCGGAGCGCTTCCGACGCGCGACCGCCGTGCCGAATTGGGAGACACCGCTGCGTTGCACGGCGTTCGGTCCCGTCGCCCCGCAACGCGGACTGATCGCCGGCAATGCCGAGGCCGAGTGCCTCACCCTGAACATCTGGACGCCGGCCGAGGTCACCAAGCCACTGCCGGTGCTGTTCTTCATCCATGGCGGTGCCTTCATCACAGGCGCCGGCTCCGACTATGATGGCGCGTTCCTCGCCAAGCATGGTCCCGCCGTGATCGTCACGATCAATTACCGGCTCGGCCCGCTCGGCTTCCTGCAGCTGCACCCCTTCGGCGGGGTGCTTGCAGAGGCCAACAATCTCGCCGTCACCGACACGCTCGCGGCACTTATTTGGGTGCGCGACAACATCGCCGCGTTCGGCGGCGACCCTGATAACGTCACCCTGCTCGGACAATCGGCCGGCGCGTCACTGGTGGTGACGATGATGACGCTGCCGCAGGCGCGCGGCCATTTCCGACGCAGCGTTGCCTTCAGCGTGCCCGGGCGCGGCATCATGCCGGCGGCGCAGGCCGACGACATCGCCGATCGATTTCTGGCAGCCCTCGAACTCGCGCCGCATGATGCGGCTGCTATCCGCGATGTGCCGGTGGCGCGGCTGTTGGACACCGCCGAAACGGTCGGTCGCGAGGTCGCCAGTCGCACCGCCCACGGAACGTTGTTCGGCCCGGTGCTCGACGGCGTGGTGATCCCGCGCGATCCGCGCGATGCCATCAGCGCTGGCGCCTTGCGCGAGCAGAACCTCTGGCTCGGCTCCTGTCGCGACGAGATGGTGATGTTCCTGAAGAGCGACCCGCCCGCTGCGATGATCCGGGTGACGGAAGGCCGCATCCGTGCACAATTCGGTGACGACGGTTGGGATCGGTTGCTTGCATCTTATCGCGCGACCGCGCGGGCCGACGAAGACCCCTACGAAGCGCTGTCGTCCGATGCGATGTGGCACCGGCCGATGGGCGAACTTGCAGAGCTGCACCACGAAGCGGGCGGGCGCGTCTGGCTGAGCCGTTTCGACCACCGCCCCGCCCTGGCCCCTTTCCTATCGCAGGGACCGACGCATGGCGCCGACAACGCGTGCCTATGGGCGCACTTGCCCGACTTCGTCGATCGTCCGGTGCTGCAACGCCCGGGCGGTCCGATGACCCTGGCGGACATCGAGGTCGCAGCGCGGCTGCAGGCCTGCGTCCTGCGCTTTGCTGAGCAAGGTCGTCCCGATGATGAAAGTATCTGGCCGGCGTTCACGCCAGCTGAGGCTCAGTTCGCGATCTTCGCGAGCCCGTTCCGCGTGAACGGTGCGACGAACGCGCCGCGGCAGGAGGCCTGGCGGAGCCTGGGCGCAGATCAGGCCAGCGACTGATTGGCGCCTCTCTGCTCAGGCCACGCGCAGCTGACCTACGAACTGATCGACATCGCGACGCAGGTCCGACGACAACAGGGCCAGCGTCTTCGCCGAATCCAGCACCTCTCCGGCCGCACTGCCGGTTTCAGTGGTGGATTGCGACACACCCACAATGTGTCGAGACAGTTCGGTCGTACCTTCGGAGGCCTGCTGCACATTGCGCGCGATCTCGCGTGTCGCTGCGCCCTGCTCCTCGACTGCAGCCGCGATGGCGGAGGCAATCTGATTGACCCGCTGGATCGTGCTGCTGATCGCCTGGATCGCATCAACAGACGAGCGCGTGGCCCCCTGGATGCCGGTGACCTGCGCGGTGATCTCCTCGGTCGCTTTCGCGGTCTGGTTCGCCAAGGTCTTCACCTCGGCCGCGACGACCGCGAAGCCCTTGCCGGCTTCGCCAGCCCGCGCCGCCTCGATCGTTGCGTTCAGGGCGAGCAGATTGGTCTGCTCGGCAATGCCGCTGATCAATGCGACCACGTCGCCGATGCGCTGAGCCGCATCGGACAGCGTGCGCACCTCCTCATTGGTCTTCTCGGCCTGCATGGCGGCAGCACCCGCGATTGCCGTCGACTCCGCAACCTGGCGGGCTATCTCGGCGATCGAGGCCGAGAGCTCCTCCGTCGCTGCCGCAACCATCTGCACATTGCCGGACGCCTGTTCCGATACGTTCGCCACCGACGACGCTTTCGAGCGTCCCTGGTCGGCAATCGCCGACATCGATTGCGCGGTGGCATTCAGCTCGTTCGAAGCCGAGGCAAGCGTCTGCAGCGAGGTCGTCACCGTGGTCTCGAACGCCTTGATCAAGCTCTCGACCGCACTCTGGCGCCGCTCCTTGCGCTCCTGCTCGGCTGCCTTTTCGCCGGCCAACCGGTCGCCTGCGATCATGCTCTCCTTGAACACGGCGACGGTCCGCGACATCTCGCCGACTTCGTCACGACGGTCGAGGCCGACCAATTCGACGGAATAATCGCGATCGGCAAGCCGCCTCATGGCGGCCGTCAGTGACAGAATGGCCGCGGAGATGCGGCGCTGCACGACCAGCAGGCCAGCGACAGCCACCACGATCGCTACAACCATCATCGTGATATCGGCAAGAAGGCTCGCGCGCGCTGCACTGATCTGCCGTCCCGCAGCGGCGACCATTTCGGCCAGCGCGGCGTTGGCGGCCTCGACGCTATAGTTCAGGATGGCCGTATTGAGCTTCGAGAGGTCAGCGAATTTGATGTCGATCGTCTGATTGTTCCGCAGCGCCTTGACGTAGGCGGCCTGCTGCTCGGCCAAAGCTTGCGCATCGGGCTGCCTGGAGCGATTCACCACGTCGATCAGCGCAGCCGGTGCATCCGGCCGCGCGGCCGCCATCAGCACCTGGCTCCATGCCTGGGCCTGCCGTCCGACATCCTCGGCACCGGCCACAATGTCAGGCGGGCTCCATGGCTTGCCGGAGGCTGCGGCGTTCTCGATGCGCACCGCGAACAGGCCACCAAAGTTGCGCGCCGCCCAGGCCGACTGCTTGACGTTGACCATCTGGTCGACGACGGGATCGACAAGTTTGAGGGTCTCTTCAAGGTCAGCTGCCAGCGCGAGAATGGCGTCGAGATAATCCTGCGCCGCCTTGCGGAAGGCGTCCGCGACCTGCGTATCGCGCGACGCCCTCGGCTGGTGAATGGCGCGCTCCGCATCGGAGCGCAGCGATGCAAGCCGGTCATGCGTCGCAACGAGCGTACTGAGCCGGCCGGCGATCCTGGGATCCGCAAATGCGGAGATCGCGTCGCGCACATTGTTATAGGCCGCATCCGATATCTGGCGATTGGTTGCGATCCGTGCATCGGCAGCTGCATCGGCCGCTCCTTCCGCAACCAGGGTCGCGAGGAAGGTACCGCGCTCGAGGCGAAAGCCGATCAATGTCGCGAACAGGTGCTGGTCGGCTCCGGCGAGCTGCGCCACCCGCTGAGCCGCCTGATGGCGGCCGAACGAGTCGGTGAGGCCGACACCGAGACTCCCGACGAGGAGCAGCGCGAGGATGCCGATGATGAGACCGAGAATGGTGCGGATCGAAAGACCGGCGAGCAGCTTCATGTGTCGGTATCCAATCATGGTCAAATTTGCCGATCGGCAATTTGTGCTCAATTCGCGTTAATTTTTCTCTCAGTTGTGAGGACTGCGATAACTACAATGGCTCTCTCTTCTCAGCATACGGTATCATCATCCTCATTGGCCCGAGCAGATGGCGATGTGGGATGCCGCTTTATCCGCGTGGTGGCGCACACCACCCGAATCAACTTGGTGCTAATTAGTTCAGCTCCACCGCCAGAGCGGACGGTCCGTATCCGCGTGCGTCACATTAAGCCGCACGTAATTCCACGGACGTGGGAGAATTTTCTTGCTTCATTGTGTGTTCGATCGGCGGCCGGAAATATCGGGAAATATGGCGCAAGAGCTCATTAAGTCGCACGATTTTACCTGCTCACAGTTTGGAGTGTCACCACTGGGAGCAAGCCATGACATCGATCTCTGCGACTTCGACCTCTGCCTATTCGCCGCTCGACCTCTTGAAGCAGGAGCTCGCCAAGGAGGTCTCCTCCGGCAAAGTGAGCTCATCCGATCAAAGCGCTTTATCCTCGGCACTCGACGACATCGACTCCGCGTTGAAGAGCGGCGCGAGCAGCTCATCATCGAGCTCGAGCGCAAGCTCCAGCACGCCGCCATCGCCGCAGGACATGCAGTCCAAGATCGACAGCCTGATCGACAAGGAGGTCTCGGCCGGCAAGCTCACCTCCGACCAGGCCAGCGAACTGAAGAACGTGTTCGCCAACACGTTCTCGGGCGGCCCCGGCGGAGCGGCTAGCGCCCAGACCAGCGACAGCACCTCGACTGGTAGCAGCTCGAGCACGGATTCGACGTCATCCTCGTCTTCGTCGTCGAGCACGGATTCGGATATCGCGGACCTGTTGAAGAAGCTGCTGGCCGCCCTGCAGGACACCAGCAAGAACTCCTCCTCGTCCTCCTACGGCGCGAACGGCACATCGTCCTCGAACGCGAGCAGCACGTCGCTGGTGCTGGACTACTCGGCCTGAATTGGCTTTGGCGGCGCTGTCTCCCCTGCCATCGCCGTCCTGGCAGGCGTCCGGCCACATGTCTCGATGTGCGGCCGGCCGCTCTGGGCATCGCTCACGACTGGCTCCGGCTCACTCCGGCGGATTGAAGGTTCGCGCGAAATAGACCGGCTCCTTCGCTGCCTTCAGCCGATAGAGCTGCGCCGGCCGGTTCGGCCCCTTGCGCATTTTCGCAATCGGCTCGATCAGATCCGCCGACAGCATGCGGGTGCGGAATGCGCTCTTCTCCAGCGGACGGCCGAGCACGATCTCATAGCTCCGCTGCAGCTCCGGCAGCGTGAACTCCTCCGGCATCAGATAGGCCGGCAGCGAGGTGTATTCGACCTTGTTGCGCAGCCGCTGCACGGCGGCCGCAAGAATCTCGTCATGATCGAAGGCGAGCTTCGGCTTGACGCGCTCGCCGGCCAGCGGAAACCACTGCGCATCAGCTGCCAGCGCGCGGTCCGCGATCGACGCCGGAAGCAGCGCGAAATAGGCGTGCGTCGCCGACCAGAAGCGGGGATCGCGCGCCGCGCTGCCCCAGCTTCCCAGCTGCTCGAGATAGGGACTGACCACGCCGGTCTTCTCCTTCAGCTTCCGCAACGCGCAAGCCTCGAGGTCGCGATCCCTGGCGATATCGACGAAGCCGCCGGGCAAGGCGAATGCGCCAGGAAACGGCTCGTTCTCGCCCGCGCCCCTTTGCACCAGGAGCACGTGGAGCGCGTCGTTTCGGATCGTGAAGATCACGACATCGACCGTGGTCAGGGGCCGCGGGAAATCCAACCCCGCCGTCCGGCCGCCACTCCCCTGGGCCTTTTGCCCCGCCCTCTCCGCCACCTTTGAACCTCTTCGCTTTGCCGCTTGACAATAGCATACTTAGTTGTACTGTCCAACTTACTTAGTTGGCGTGACGCACTTATGGAGGCCGCCATGTTCGGCATTCGTTTCATCAAGGCTCAACCCACCACCTACCTCCTCAAATACCGCGCGGGCCAGGTCACGGAGGAAGGCACCGGTCTCTCCACCTTCTATTACGGCCCGGTCACCTCCCTGGTCGCGATCCCGATCGGCAGCCGCGACGCCGCTTTCATCTTCCAGGAGACGGCACGCGATTTTCAGACGCTGACGATCCAGGGACATGTCACCTACCGGATCAGCGAGCCGAAGAAGGCGGCCGCGATGTTGAACTTCACCCTCAAGGCGGACGGCAAGACGTATGAGTCCGACGATCCTGAGAAGTTGCCGCAGCGCATTCTCGGAGCGGTCGAGGTGCTGGCGCAGCAGGCGGTCAAGGACATGACCCTGAGAGAGGCGCTGCGCGCTTCCGACCACATCGCGGGCACCATCGCGCTGGGCCTCAAGAGCCGCGCCGACATCGAGGCCCTGGGACTCGAGATCCTTGGCGTCTCCGTGCGCGCCGTGAAGCCGACGCCCGAAACGGCGAAGGCGCTGGAGGCGGAGGCGCGCGAGGCGATCCTGAAAACGGCGGATGAGGCGATCTTTGCCCGGCGCAATTTCGCGGTCGAGCAGGAACGCGCGATCGGCGAGAGCGAGCTCGATACGGAAATTGCGGTCGAGCAGAAGAAGCGCTCCATCCGCGAGACCCAGATGGATGCGGACGCCAGCGTCGCCGCCAAGCAGAACGAGCTGCGCGAGGCCGGCATGGTCGCCGACATCGCGCTGGAAGGCCGGCGCAAGGACTTTGTCGAGCTCAACGCGGCCAACACCCGTACCCTCGCGGAGGCCGAGGCCTATCGCGTCGGCGCGTTGATGAAGATCTTCGATGGTGTCGACACCCGTGTGGTCCAGGCGCTGGCCGCGACCGGCATGCAGCCGGGGCAGCTGATCGCGCAGGCGTTCTCGGGGCTGGCCGAGAAGGCCGAGAAGATCGGGCAACTGAACGTCTCGCCCGAGCTTCTGAACGCGCTGATGGACAAGCCTGCTCCGACCGACCGGGAGGCCGCCCGTGTCCGCCGCCAATGACCGCAAGGTGGTGCTGGTCGTCAGAAAGACGCGGCTGGAGGACCTCATCGCGAGGTTCCTCACCGCGGAGCAGGCGAAGTTCTATGTCGAGCACCTCGGCGCCGACTTCTCCGACTACGAGCGCGAGCACGAGATCTACCAGGCCGCGCGCCTCAGTACGGTGCAGACGCTCGAACGATGGGGCCGCTACCAGGTGATCGACCGCGGCTTCCTGCCCAACTTCATCTTCGGCCCCCATGACATCGTGGTGGCGCTGGGCCAGGACGGCGTGGTCGCCAACACCATGAAATATCTCGATGGCCAGCCGCTGCTCGGGCTGAACCCGGATGCCGGCCGCCATGACGGCATCCTGCTGCCGTTCAAGCCGAACGATCTCCCTGCCCTGCTGCCGGAGGTCGCCGCGGACAAGCGCGCGGCGAAGGCGGTGACGATGGCCAAGGCGAGCCTCTCCGACGGCCAGGTGCTCCATGCCGTCAACGACCTCTTCATCGGCGCGCGCTCGCATGTCTCCGCTGTTTACGAGATCGCCACCGCGACGCGGCACGAGCGGCAATCCTCCAGCGGGCTGATCGTCGCCACCGGGCTTGGCTCGACCGCCTGGTTCAAGAGCATCGTCACCGGCTCGCTCGCGATTGCCGGCAGCTTCGGTGCTTCGGGCGCAGCGGCGCATTACGACGCTCTCCCCTGGGATTCACGCGAGCTGCGGTTCGCGGTGCGCGAGCCGTTCCCGAGCCGGAGCTCGCAGGTGGGCCTGGTCTGCGGCAGCCTCGGCACCGATGACATCCTGCGGCTGCGTTCGCTGATGCCGGAGAACGGCGTGATCTTCTCGGACGGCATCGAGGCCGACCGGCTCGACTTCAATTCCGGTACCGAAGCGATCATCGGGATCGCGGAGCGGCAGGGCCGGCTGATCGTGTGACACCGCCGGCCACGCCTACCACCGAGCGAACACCAAGAGCCCGTTGGCCGGAATCGTCAGATGCGCCGAGCAGGGACGGCCATGCATCGGCGGACCATTTGCCATCACCTCGCGATCCTCGGCAGGATGAGCGCCCTCTTCATAATCCTCGCTGCTGAAGGCCAGGTGCCAGACGCCGCCGGCCGGGAAGCCGATCGCATAATCGGTCCACGCGGTCTCGTTCAAGCTCACGACCACCATGACCGCATCATCTGAGCCTGCCGCCCAGCGCTCGAAGGCGAGCACGCGATTGCCATCATGCACGTGGACGATGCCGCTGCCTTCACCCGACAACGCCTTGAGCTTGTGACGAAGGTCGATCAGCTCGCGCGTGAAGCGCAGGAAATCCTGCGTCACCGCGTCGCCGCCATCGAGCCGCGCCCAGGCGATCGATGTATCCGGATGCGGCGTGTCACTCCACGGCTTCTCCTCCAACAGCTCCTGGCCCATGAACAGCATGGGAATGCCGGGCGCGGTCAACAACAGACCGGTCGCGACGCGACTGCGGCTGCGCGCATACCAGGAGCGGGAATCGAGACTGTCTGCGAGCCGGGCGATCCGCGGCTCGCGGCCGGCATAGACGATGTCGTGGTTCTCGATCGAATGCACCGCGCGGGCGCGCCTGCCGAGGCTGTCGTCCGCAATCGCCTCCGCAACGGCCTGCATCGGGACTGGCGCATTGCGGCCGGCGGCTGCAGCATGGACCGCCGCGCGCACGCTTTCGCGCAAGCGATCGCTCCAGGTCGCGTCAAACCCGGCGCCGCCTTCGGCGTGCTCCTTCACCACCCAGGGATTGACCGGCCAATATTCCGCGACCTGGATCGCCTCCGGCTTCTCGGCACGCAGCGCCGATGTTAGCTGCTGGCACGTGGCCCAGCCGCCAAAGCGGTCCATCACGCTGACCTCGTCGAAGCGCAGGCCATCGACGCGATAGTCGCGATAGAAGGACAGCGCATTGTCGACCAGGAACTGCCTGATGTCGGCGTTCCAATAGGCGAAAACCTGCCCGCCGGCCCAGCCCTGATCGGTGAAATACAGGCTGTCATTGGCGTCGCCATACGGCTGGCGGTCGAAGAACCAGATGCTGTTCTCGTCGAAGCCGCCGCCGGCGTGGTTATAGACCACGTCGAACAGCACGCCGATGCCGTGGACGTGGCAGACATCGACCAGCGCGCGGAGCTGGTCGTCGCAATGGCGCAGCAGGTCCGCGCTCTCGTAAGGCGCCTGCCCCGCCTTCACCAGGATCTCGTTGGTCCTGTCGACATAGGCCGCGAGCTTCGCCGCGTCGGCCTCGCCATATTCCGTCTCCGGGCTGAACAGGTCGGTGCCGTTGTAGCCCATGCTGAAGGTGGTCGGGAATTCCTGGATCGGCAGCAGCTCGATGGCGTTGACGCCGAGCGAAGCGAGATGCGGCACCCGTTCGATCACGTCGAAGAAGCAGCCGTCGGGATTGCCCGCCTTCATGTCGAAAGTGCCGACATGAAGCTGGTAGACGACGAGCTCGTTGAAGGCCGGCGGCTTGAAATCCACGTCGTGCCAGGGAAAGGCGTGCGGATTGCGCAGCACCGAATGGCAGACCGGAAACGGCGGCTCGACGGTCAACAGCCGCGCGTGCGGATCGCGCTTGTAGCCGGCCGAGCCCGCCCCTTCGATGAAGTACATATAGGGGTCGCCATCCTTCAGTCCGGGGATGAAGACCGCCCAATAACCGGCGCCGATCGGTGACAGCCGGCAGCTGTCGTCCTGAACCCAATTGTTGAAGTCGCCGGAGACATAGACCGTCTTGGCATGCGGCGCGAATACGCGGAACGTGGCACCGCCCGGCACCAAGGTACCGCCCATCGGGGCTTGCAGGAGGTGCAGCTGTCGTAACGACATCCGTGAGCCCACGTTTGGGAGCATCAGGTTAGCACGAGCGACAGTGGTATCCACGATTTTTGTGACTTGCGGTTGAAGGAATTAAAACAGGCGCCCGCCGTTCGGCACGCGCTGGTCGGGCGCAAACAGCACCACATTGCCCTGCTCGTCCGGAAAGCCCAAGGTCAGCACCTCCGACATGAACTTGCCGATCTGTCGCGGCGGAAAATTGACCACGCCCGCAACCTGGCGGCCGACCAGCGTCGCCGGATCGTAATGCTGCGTGATCTGCGCGCTCGAGCGCTTGATGCCGATGGCCGGGCCGAAATCGATCGACAGCTTCAGCGCCGGTTTACGCGCCTCAGGGAACGGCTCGACCGCGACGATGGTGCCGACACGGATGTCGACGGCGAGAAACTGGTCGAACGAGATTTGTGGCGCCGCGGCTGCCGCGGGATCATGGGAGAGATGCATAGCGAACACTCAATGGGCGTACCGACGCGGAGACGCGCCGCTTCGGCCAGGATGATCTTTCATAGTCGCGGACGATTGGCGTGACAATCCGCGTGCGGCCGTGACCTCGGCATGGGCGATTGCGCGAGGCGTATGGGGCTGCAGATGACGCCTCACATGCAATCCGCTTGCCGCGCGATGGTTGGTCCGCACCATCCAATGGAGTTCCGCTTTCATTCCGTTGGACCGGTGAACACGCATGCTTTCGCATCCTCGCGGCGCAATGTCGCGTCCGAGCTTTTCGATCGGGCTCCCTCCTGATGAAGAGGGCGCAGGGAATGCCGGGTGAAGGCCTCACCCATGGCCCGCCTGCAACAAGAAAAGCAGGCGGCAGTCACCACAGGTCAAGCCGAGCATCCGGCATTCCCTGCGCGATGTTTGACGGATTATACGTGATCTCCCCAGGGACCGGCTTTCTTGCCCCTGTCCGCGTGATGCGAAGCATCATCGCGTGCGACGATGCGCCAAGGGCGCATCGCGCAGGTCTCAGCACCGGGAGACCAGGACCACACGACTTCACCGTCCGCAAAGCACCGTCCGTCCGCACTCAACGAGCGCTTCCGATGTCCGCGGCCACCGCCTCCCCGCCTCGCGTGTCGTGACGATCGCGCGCAACGCCCCTCCGTGATGAGGCGGGATATCGTTAGACAACCACAATTTCTGGAAATACGAAACAAGGAAATTTTTCGCGGCAGGACTGGACACGCCGAGTCGCGTTGAAATCGCTGGCGAACTTCGTGTTTTGGCGCACGCGATCTGGGATGATTTGTGTCGCTCGCGCAATCTCGAACCACCAATGGATCGAAGTCCGCTCGTTCCTGAAGAGCGGAAGCCGGCGTCTTCGAAGGTTTGGTCGGCTTGGGGCCGAGAAGCCGACCTCGCGCGGCTCAACTACTATTTTCAGCGCTGGACATCGAGGATATCCAACACCGGGCACTCCGGAGCCATGTGCCCGTGCATTGTGCGATGGTTTTGGTCAGCAAGCGTTCGAGCTTCCGGAGGTCATTGATTTTTGCGCGGATGTCGTCGAGGTGGTGCGCAGCAATCTCCCGGACTTCGCGGCAAGAGGCTTTTTCAGGACCGCCGAGCCGCAGCAAGGCGCGCACCTCGTCGAGTGAGAAGCCCAACTCGCGCGAGGGGCGCACAAAAGGCGACGATGCGCCGTTCCATCGGACCGTACAAACGACACCCCTTCTCAGCGCGCGAGGGGACGGGCAGCACACCAATTTTCTCGTAGTAGCGGATGGTCTCGATGTTCACGCCGGTAAGCTGTGACAGCTTGCCTATCGCCAGCCCGTCCGCTCGCGGACCCGTGATCGCGCCCATGGAAAACTCCTTGATCCAGTAGTCGCTACAGGATGTAGCCTTGTCATGACAATCAAGCTAAAGCCCATTGTCGGCGGCTCAGAGCACGGCACGACGCTGATGGCTGCGGGCGGCTTGCTGGGCGCGCTCGCCGCTTCGTCGTGCTGCATCCTGCCGGTGGTTCTGTTCAGTCTCGGGATCAGCGGCGCTTGGATTGAGAATTTCACTCAGCTTTCGCCCTAGCAACCGTACTTTCTCGGGGCGACAGCCGTGTTTCTCGGAAGCACCGGCGCAGGTGCTGCGTGGAGGTAGCGCATGGATGCTGTTGATCTCAAATCGACTGTTTTTGCTTATCCGACCGGAGCCTCCGATATCGGCTACATGCCTTGGGAAGATGCCATGATCTTGGAATCCGTGATTACCTGCCCGCGCTGCGCCACCGCGAAGTCGGAGACCATGCCGACTGACGCCTGCCAGTTCTTTTATGAGTGCACCGGTTGTGGGGAGAGGCTACGGCCGAAAGCAGGCGATTGTTGCGTATTCTGTTCCTACGGTTCGGTACCGTGCCCGCCTATCCAGGCCGAACGCTCCGGCGGGTCCGGCGCGGCTCGTTGCTGCCGAGGGTAAGTGAGCCACGTTATACAGGCTTCGCTGATCCACCGCCTACCTCCGGCATTCTTTATTGCGAGAAGGAGAGACATCCGTGCATGCCAATCCCGCATCTGGAAATCTCTCCGATCGGCTGGTCGCTAGTGTCGGTCAAGCCGCAAGCGCCGCACGACACCCGGGCTTTACCGAGCACTGCTGCGGCTCCTCTCCCATGGTGAGCCTATCACCATCGCCGAACTCGCGGCCGCCGCAGGACAATCATTGCGCTGGCACCTCCGGTCAGGGTTGGTCGAGATACTTCTTGATCAACGAGGCGCGCAATTGGGCGAGTTCGCCGCTCGCGTCCATTTCCTCGATCACCCTTCCGACCTTCATGGCGAGCTCGCGATGCCGTTCGTGCAGGTAATGGTAGATGTAAATTCGCGCGATCGGCGGCGAGAGCGGATGGATATGCGATTGTAGCTTCAGTTTTTTCACCGCGACCAGCCCGCTGAAGAGATCGGTGACAATCACGTCGAAACGGCCGGCATCCAGCATCTCGATCATGTTCTCCAGGCTGGTGGTCGCTGTGACGCGGCTCATGCCGCGCGTGCCGGCTTCGGAGGAGCCGACGCCGCGCACAATGCCGATGCTGTAGTCCTTGATCGAATCCCAGCCGCGAACATCGAAATGAAGCGTCGTCGTGAAAACCGACGGCTCGATATAGTTGATCGGTGGTGAGATCTGCACCAGCGTCGGATAATCGCGCGAGAGATCAGCGATACGCTGGATTTCCCCGTCGAGCTCGCCGGCACTGCTGAGCGCCAAGGCGCGCTTGCCGGGGACGTCCTCGAACTGGACAGTGATGTTCAACCGCGCGTAGACCGCCCGCAAGAGTTCGCCGCCGACATATTGATCAGGGATGTCGGCTATTCTCGCCAGCCGGATAACGGACTGCGCGCGGCAGGGCATACCGGACAGAAGCATCCACAGGCAAAGGAAGATCATTCGCCACATGACGCGTTTCCTTGATCGTCCCCGCGACCGGGTTTCTGAGATCGAGGCGATCTACCAAAGGTAGTTGTGGGCGAACTGCCGCAACGATCCGCCGGCTGCGCCCACGCACGGCCCTTCGGCAACTTTCACCGATACTCTTCTGGCATGGGGGTGCTAGTCTCGGCCTGCTTCCCGGTGCCGGGCGCAAATTTACCGCCAATGATCAGCCTTCGCCAGGGCGCCGGCAACGGGGACATGAAGGTCAGGTCGATAGACGCGGAGGTAACCGCTGCTGTGGCGGCGACGTGCGCGCCGGAACTGGGAATGTGCCGCAGTCCTTGGTGGAGTGGTGCATGGGCCAGGACAGTGATTTCGGTGGCAAGCGCGTGACTGCGCCTGCTGCGGAGGACGATGACCTGAATAGGATCAAGTCATCGCTCGCTAACCTGTTGCTTGGACCGCGGCTCGCCGAGCGGATCCAAGCGTTTCGCGGCAGTATCGGTTTCCGGCTTCTCGCGGCCGTCCTGCTCTTCAGCTCGGTCGTGACGCTGGTGCTGACAGCCGTCCAGCTTTACCTGGATTACGACCGGGAGGTCAGTATCATCGAGACGCGGCTCGACGAGATCGGCCGAAGCTATCTCGGCAGCCTCGGCCAGAGCCTTTGGAATCTCGACCAAAACCAGTTGAAGCTGCAGCTCGACGGGATTCTCCGCTTGCCCGACATCCGGGCAGCCGAAATCCGCGAAATCGCCGATCGGTCCAATCCGATCCGCTTTGCGGTCGGCGAGCGGTCCACAAGGTCAATCATAGCCCGCGAGTATCCCGTCTACTACGTGATGCACGGAGCTAATCGCCAGATCGGCGTGCTCTACGTCGAAGCGACGCTCACTGAGGTATATCGACAATTGATGACCAGGGCCCTGGTGATCCTGGCGAGCCAGGCGGCCAAGACATTTCTTGTCTCGCTCTTCATCCTTTATGTGTTTCACTGGCTGGTTACCCGCCACCTCGCCGCCATTGCGGGGTTTGTCAGCGGCTACAATCTGGCGCGGCCACCTGCGCCGCTCCGTCTGGACCGGCGGCAGCCGCACGCGGCCGATGAACTGGACAAGGTCATTGAATCGTTCAACGGGATGTGTGCGAAGCTGGAGCGCGCCTATGGCGAACTCCGTCAGGTTAACCTGCAGCTCGAGCGCGACCTTGTCGTTCGACGGCAGGCGGAAGCGGACGCGCATACGAGCGAACAACGATTTCGCGATTACGCCGAGACCGCGTCCGACTGGTTCTGGGAGACCGGACCGGACCACGTCTTCACCTATCTCTCGTCGGAGTTCGGCGCTTTCGGTTTGGATCGGCAGCAAGTGATCGGCAAGCGCCGGATCGATGCGGCGGCCGACACCACGGCCGAGCCGCAGAGATGGCGTGAGCACATGGCCATGCTTGATCGGCATGAGCCGTTCCGGAACTTCGAGTATCTCAGCCGCGATCGGGCCGGCCGGCCGCGGCACGTCAGCGTCAACGGCAAACCCGTTTTTGCCGCGGACGGTCGTTTCCTTGGCTATCGCGGAACCGCAACCGACCTGACCAAGCAGCGCGTGGCGGAGGAACGGCTGCGCCAATCCGAGAAGATGGATGCAATCGGAAAGCTGACAGGCGGTGTTGCGCACGACTTCAACAATGTCCTTACCGTTATTACCGGCACGATCGACATCATTCAGGACGGCGTGGCGGACCGGCCACAACTCGCTGCGATTGCCCAACTCATCGATGATGCGGCCACGCGTGGCGCCAAGATCACCTCGCAACTCCTGACCTTCGCGCGCCGCCAGCCGCTGGAGCCGTGCGAGATCGATGTCAACGACCTCGTGGCCGAGACGACCAAGCTGCTCAGACCGATCCTGGGCGAGCACGTTGAAATGGAAACAGTGCTCGCGCGCGAGGCCTGGCTCGCGCTTGCCGACCCCTCACAGCTTTCGGCCGCCATCGTCAATCTCGCCGTCAATGCCCGCGACGCCATGCCCGACGGCGGCAAGCTTACGCTGCAGACTGCCAATGCGCGATTTGACGACGCCGATGTGCCCGACAATGGCGAGATAAAGCCCGGCGAGTTCGTGGTGATTGCGGTCGCCGATACTGGCCAAGGTATCCCCGCCGATATCCGTGATCGCGTGTTCGAGCCATTTTTTACCACCAAGGGCGTTGGCCGCGGCACTGGATTGGGGCTGAGCATGGTCTATGGATTTGCGCGGCAGACCGGCGGAACAGTCACCATCGACAGCAAGGAAGGCCGCGGGACGGTGGTCAAGCTCTATTTGCCGCGATTTGCAGGGCAGTCCGTGATGAAAGCGGAATCGGTGGCGGCGCCCACAGTGCTCGGTGGGCACGAGACGATCCTCGTGGTGGAGGACGACGCGCTGGTGCGTGGCTGTGCGATCGCCCAGCTTGGCAGCCTGGGATACAAGACGCTGGTCGCGGACGATGGAGCGGCAGCACTGGCGCTCGTCGACCAAGGTGCTCAATTCGATCTCTTGTTCACCGACATGATCATGCCCGGTGGAATCAATGGCCAAGAATTGGCGGATGCGGTTCTCAGGCGTCGCCCCCGGACGAAAGTGCTTTACACGTCAGGCTATACCGACAACGCGATCTCGCAGGAGGGGCATCTTGAGCCCGGGGTCAATTTGCTGAAAAAGCCTTATCGCAAAGCGGAGCTGTCGCAGAGAATCCGCAAGGCGTTGGGAGCATGATCCCGCACGGTAACTCCGGGGCAGATGAAAGCCGATCCATTGCTGGCGCTGCACGCTGCTCATATCAGCTTGTTAGCAGCTGCGACGTCAAGCAATGCAATGAATCACGTCGCCTTACTCAGACCGTCTAGCCCATTGATGTTCCGGCGTCGCCGGCCTCCATTACCCCCTGCTGTTTCCGTGCTCGCGACCAAACGCCGCGACGTGAACAGGTTCACATTACCGCTTACCCGAGTTGTGATATTTTAAAGCCAAGCGCAAGGTCGTCAGTTCTGGCAGGGAAGCAGATGGCGACTCACCGGACCGAACGACATAACTTTGTTTATGCTTCCGGGCGGCACCATTCGCTCGCGCGCTGTCACGGCCGTCTGGCCTTGCGTGATCTCCCCCACATCTGCAACAGGCTCAAGGAGGCACACATGCGTTTGAGCCATTTGGCATCCGCCATCATACCAAGTGCCTGGCTTGCCATCGGCGTTTCCATTTCGGCAAGCGCGAACGTCATCACCGACTGGGACGAGAAGGCCGTCGCTGTCGTCATGCCCGCGGGGGCCGCTGGCGTGTCGCAGACGGTCTACGCAGCAGAGCGAACAATGGGAATGGTCCACGCCGCGATGTTCGATGCAGTCAATTCGATCGAGCGACGCTACCAACCATATGTCGTGCAACTACCCGCGGACCGCGCCACCTCGAAGGACGCCGCAGCGGCGGCCGCTGCGGCGACAATCCTGGCGGCGATTGATGCAAAATCCGCAAGCGCGATGAAAGACGCCCTCGCGAGCTATCTCGCGTCCATTCGTGACGATGACGCGGCCAAAGCGGATGGCGTCAAACTCGGCCTGGCCGTTGCTGCCAAGATCTTGGATGCCCGCGCAAACGATGGCCATGATGCCGTCGACGAGTACCGGCCTAGAACGTCGCCGGGCGTGTATGTGCCGACCGCGATCACCGCGGGCTCGAATTGGTCGAAGGTGAAGCCGTTTGCCATGACCTCGGCATCGCAATTCCGGCCAGATGCGCCGGTTGCACTGTCGAGCAAGGAATGGGCAACCGACTACAACGAGATCAAGGACTATGGCGGCAGGACCAGTGCAAAGCGTTCGCCTCAACAGACAGAGAACGCCCGGTTCTGGCTCATGGTTGGTCCACCCGCTTATCATCCCTTCGTACGTCAGCTCGTCATTGCCAAAAAGATGAGTATCAGCGAAAGCGCGCGGTTCATGGCGCTCGCCTCTGTCGGCCTCAACGATGCGCTCATCGCTGTGTTCGACGCCAAGTATCACTACAACTTCTGGCGCCCAATCACGGCCATTCGCAACGGCGATATTGATGGCAACGACCTCACGGAGCGCGAGGCGAGCTGGCAGCCGATCGAGAATACGCCGATGCACCCGGAATACCCCTGCGCGCATTGCATCCTCAGCGGCACGATCGCGGGCATTGTCAAGGCGGCACTCGGAACCGAGGACATTCCGGAGATCGCGATCACGAGTCCTGCTGCGCCCGGCGTGACCCATCGCTACACCAATATGACGGCTTTCGCCGATGAGGTTGCAAATGCTCGCATTTGTGCTGGCTTCCACTACCGATTCTCGACTCGCGTCGGCACGGATATGGGTCTGAAGATCGGTGAATACGTTGTCGGTAACGTCATGCAGCCGGCCCAGACCGCGGGACGTTAAGAACCATCGTTGCTGTCACAGGGGTCGTTCTTGTGAACGCAACAAGCGTAGGAGTATCCCGGCGGGCGCCTCAGAAGTTGAGCCAGCCGGGAAGCGCTTTGCGGGCGACTTGAGTAGGACCTAGCTCCATTCGCCGGCGATCTCCGGTAACCATGCGAAGCCGGGATGCACTCTCTTTGACGAGCTCTGACAAAGTACGAGGACACAAGCTTGTGAGCGCGTGAACAGCGGCGGCGGCAGGTTGCACCAACTGTCAGCAGCCGCCTCTCATTTTGGAAGGCATTCCACATTATAGGCAATGATGATCTGGGCCGGGTCGGACTTGCCCAAGCTCTTCAAGTCCTCCAGACCACTTCTCAGTCTCGCCCCTGCGTCCTTGAGGCTGCCCTCGAGCGTCGATTTGGCGGTTCTGCATCGTTCTTCGTTTGGGAACTCTTGAAACACCACCGTTGGCATAAGCCTCCAATCCGCCCGATCGTTTGTCGCCGCTGGACTGACTGAGTAGGAAAAGACGTACATCAGGACCCACATCTGTAGCTCCAGACCTGCTGCAATGACGGTGAAAGCCTTCCCCGATCCCCTTTCTTCTGCAGCCCTAAGAGCGGTGGGAATCGTTGACATAAATCAAACCTAGGTCAGGCGCTGCTGCCCATCTGTACCTTGCGGGCGCGCTCAAGCCCCCTTTTGCGCGCCGCAGCCCTCGGCGACCCCGGCCATCCACCCCCCAACGGAGGCCGGGGTCGTTCGCTGCGCTATGAGCGTGTGCCCGTGCGATCCGAAGCTGGTGGCACCCACTTCCGGTCGATCGCGTCGGGTAGTAGCGTCGAGTAAGGGTAGGAACAGCCAGCAGATCTCCATCCCGGAAAGTCTGCTGCCGAAGCCAACGGAGGAGATGTATGGGCATTATCTGGACGATTATCATTGGCTTTATTGTCGGAGTGATCGCCAAATTCATCATGCCCGGCGACAAGTTAGAGCCCCAGGGCTTCATCCTCACCACGGTTTTGGGAATCGTCGGCGCGTTCGTCGCGACCTACCTTGGCCAAGCCGTTGGCTGGTACAGACCTGGAGAGAGCGCAGGCTTCATTGGCGCGATTGTCGGCTCGATCATCTTGCTGTTTGTCTACGGCCTGGTGATGGGACGCCAAGGGCGGGCCTGATCGAGCATCCGTCAGTAGGTCTACAGCAGGCGCGCCTAACGGGCGCGTGCCGTCTTCGGTTCGGCCGCGGCGCCCTGACGCGCAGGTACGGGATCGGCAGCTGATAAGCTCCCTCACCTGCTCCCTCACCTGGCACACCAGCGTTTCGCATCGCAGCAACCTCAGATGGTCATCGACCGGTTATGCGGCGCGGGTTAGCATGATCGTCCTACACAACATAATGATCCGGGGAGGACTATCATGCATCGAGCCTATCTCGTCGGGGCGGGGTCGGGCCTATTGGCCCTGTTCGCGCTGGCCAGTACGCCTGCGGCGGCGTCGCCGTGCACCAATCTGCAGACGCTCAACCTGGTGCACACCACGATCACCTCGGCGACCGATGTCACCGGCGGGACCTTCACGCCGCCGGGCGCTGCGCCGATCACCGGGCTGCCGCCGTTCTGCCGCGTGACTGCGACGCTGACGCCGACGGCCGACTCCAATATCAAGATCGAGGTTTGGCTGCCGGAGAACAATTGGAACGGACGCTTCCTCGGCACCGGCGGCGGCGGCTTTCAAGGCGTCATCACCTATTCCGAGCTCGCGATCGGTATCCAGACCGGCTACGCCACTGCCAACACCGATCTCGGCACCGGCTCAGCCGGCTGCAATCCGCTGTTCTGCGGCTCCGACGGCAACCAGGGCAATCAACTCGCCGCAGCCTTCGGCGACCCGGCCAATCCGTCGACCGGACTGTTCGGACACCCCGAACGGATCAAGGATTTCGGCTATCGCGCGATCCACCTAATGACGGTGCGAGGCAAGGAGGTCGTCAAAGCGTTCTATCCGCAAGGCGCCAACCGGGCCTATTTCGCGGGATGCTCGACCGGTGGCCAGAATGCGCTGATGGAGGCGCAGCGCTTCCCGCGCGACTATGACGGCATCGTCGCCGGGGCCGCCGCCTTCAACCGCACACACCTGCACATGGGAGCGCTGTCGCTGTGGCAAGACGCCCATGCGAGCGCCACGCGGTTCATCCTGCCGGCGCAGATGCCTGTGATCAACAAGGCTGTGATCGCGCAATGCGTCGGCCAGGACGGCGGCGCCAAGACCGACCAGTTCCTGACCGATCCGCGCGACTGCCGCTTTGATCCCAAGGTGCTGCAATGCAAGGGCGGCGAGGTGCCGCCGGCCTGTCTGACCCCAGACCAGGTCACCACGATGCGCAACTACTATGTCGGCACGGTCGATCCCGTGACCAAGGAGATCGTCGTTCCCGGCGTCGCGCCTGGCGCCGAGTCCGACAACGTGCTGGCGCTCGGGCTCGTCCTCTCCGAGCAGCTTCCTGAGCCCGCCTTCGATGGCCTGTTCTACTGGGTCTACGGCGCGAGCTTCGGCATTCCGACCAGCCCGACCAATTTTGCCAATTTCGACTTCCACCACGACATCAAGACGGTGGACACTCAGCTCGAGGGCGTGCTGAACGCGACCAGTACGGACTTGAGCGAGTTCCGCGAACATGGCGGCAAGCTGTTGATGTATCACGGCTGGGCTGATCCGCTGCTGCCGTCGCAAGAGAGCATCAACTACTTCAATGCGCTGGTGCGCGACGGCCGCGGCTTCGCGCAGCCCGCGCGATTCGGCCTTGACGATCCCGCGCTGAGGGAGACTCAAAGCTACGCCCGGCTGTTCATGGCCCCCGGCATGTATCACTGCTCGGGCGGTCCCGGGCCGAACACGTTCGACGCGCTCACCCCGCTCGTCAACTGGGTCGAAAAGGGCGTCGCGCCGGAGACGATCCTGGCGACCAAGTTCGTCAACGACACGCCTGCGCAGGGCGTGCAGATGACGCGGCCACTCTGCCTGTTCCCCAAGGTCGCGAAATACAATGGCAGCGGCAGCACCAGCGTCGCGGCGAACTTCACCTGCGTTGCCGATGAGCACGACTTCAACGAGATGCCGGCCCCGCAATACGGGCCATGAGGGGCGCGCTGCCCCGGCGGGACCATCGCCGGGGCAGCAGGCGCAGTGCCTCGCCGCTCAGCATCCCCGGCAGATCCTGAGCTTGCGGTCGAGCGCCGCGCTCTCCGCATCGATGCGTTCGATCATGCTGGCCTCGTCGAAGGTCACGTCCTTCACGCCGGGCTGGCGGTGGCCGACCGGTGCGGTGCGCGGCGACAACGGGTCCGACATCGTCACGGACGCGGGCGGCATCACAGTCGGTGTCACCGTCTGGGCGGCCGCGGCACGGGCGTTGAGCAACATCGCCAGCAGGAACGTCTTCATCAGCCTGTGCCTGGATCTGTCCCCATTTTGCGGGATGCGAGTCATTGGTAGCTCTCCATCGCGTGGTGGATGGTGACGTTCTGAAGCCTGCGAATGACCGAGCGATTTCAAGCATCCGGAAAACGGTTGCCGCTGTAAGCGGGGTGGTTACACCTGGATCTGACAAGGTGGACGCGGCCTGCTGTGCCATTCGGACCGTGGCCCCAACGCATCAAGCCGACATCAACAGCCGGGCAACGCATCCATCTGTTTCATTTGTAGCCCGATCCGCGTTGCGGATGCGCGGCCACGCACTAAGTTGCAGCTCGCACAGATTCGAACCGAACCCACGCTGTGCGATGTGACAGCGTCATGACCATCACGCGAAGAGAAATTCTCCTGGGCGCGGCCGCATTGCCGACCGCAGCTGCATTGGCGGCCACGACGGTTGCGGGTGCGCGCGAGGGCACCACGCAGACTCCCCATGGCAGGATCTGGTGGAAGATCGCAGGCGCCGGCCCGCGCACACCCTTGCTGCTGCTCCACGGCGGCCCGGGCGCCGGACACAATTATCTCGAGCCGTTGTCGGCGATCGCCGATCAACGTCCCGTGATCTTCTATGACCAGCTGGGATGCGGCCGCTCCGACAAGCCTGATTCGGCCGCCCTGTGGACCGTCGATCATTTCGTGCAGGAGATCGACCTGTTACGCGCCGATCTCGGCCTGGACCGGGTCATTCTCTACGGCCATTCCTGGGGCGGATGGCTGGCGCAGGAATATCTCGCCCAGCGCGGCGACCAGGCCAAGGTCGAGGCGCTGGTGCTCGCGGGAACCTCGGCCTCGACGCGGCAATTCGTGGCCGGCGCGTTGCAGCTGCTGTCGCGGATGCCGGGCGGGCTCGACGCCAGGCGTCGTGAGCTGGAAGCCGCCGGCAAGACCGACACGCTCGAATATCAGGAGATCGTGCAGGCGTTTCTCGACGCCCATGTCTATCACGACAGCTGGCCTTCACACCGCTTCGCCAAGACGATCGAGAACATCTCGACCTCGAGAACCTATGCGGCGATGAACGGCCCCAATGAGTTCACCGTGACCGGCACGTTGCGGGATTGGGACCGGGAGAGCTCGCTTGCGGCGATCGATGTCCCGACCCTGGCGCTCACCGGGGAAATGGACGAGGTGACGCTCGACTGCCATCTCACGCTTCAGCGCGGGATCAGGAATGCGCATCTGGTCGTGATGCCCAAGGCGCGCCATCTGGCGATGCTGGAGCAGCCGGAGAGCTACAATTGGATCTTGCGGGGATTCCTGTCGAACAAGGCGTAAGCCCCGCTTTCCGAGGTTCGCTCGCTGTCGCAGCGTTCCTGAAAGCGAAGCTCGGATTCGAAGGGCTGAAAAACTTATTTTCTCATGTAGTTTGGTCAGAATTCGCAGCGCGCGCTCGCCGTGAGCTTAGCGAATATCTGAAGCGCGCCACGCGCGGAGCTCCGAACAGCGATCGCGCGGCAGGTAGGAGCGCGAGCGCCAGATCCGCGCCCCCTGGTCCGATCGTTTGGAGATGCGCGTTCAGCGCGGCTTGCGGAGCAGGCCGTCGTCGCGCTGGACGGACGCGACGAACCGGTAGCCGACGCCGCGCTCGGTTTCGATGACGGGACCCTCGGCCGATGTTCTCTCCAGGATGCGCCGAAGTCGCAGCACCTGCACGTCGATGGTCCGGTCGGAAATGTCGGTGCGTAGGCGCGTCGCCTGCGACAGCTGCAGCCGCGTCAAGGTTCGTCCCGGCGCGTCGAGAAACGCCGCCAGCAGCGCGTGATGCGTCCGGTTGAGCGTCACTGTCTTGCCCTCGGGATCGATCAGCGCGCGCGACGCGCGGTTCAGCGTCCAGCCGTTGAAACGATCGACGCCGCGTTCGGCGGCAGGAGCATAGGTCTGGCGCGCCAAGCACTCGCGACGGCGCAGGGCGCGCGCGGTCGCCCAGAACTCCTGCAATTCGCTTGTCTTCGCGATACAGGCGTCGGCCCCAAGCTCCAGCGCCAGAATGCGGTCGGCGGCCTCGAGCCGGCTTCCGGTCGCAATGATGGGAACGGCGACCTGCGACCTGATCCAGCGCAGCTGGTCGAGCCGGTCCGCGACCACGGGCCAAAGATCGATCAGAACAAGGCCCAGCGGCTCGCGCTTGAGCAGCGACGCCAGGTCATCCGACCACTGTGCCGGCGAGAGGCTGCGAACGCGCCCGTCGAGAAAGGAGATGACGCGGTCACGGAAATCGCCATCGTCCGTAACGACCACGACATCGTCGAGCAAATCGGCCCCTGCTTCCGAGTTGCTGCTCTTGCCGATGTGCTTCGGCAGATTCTGCAGGCAACGCCGATCGTGATACATCATCACCACCTCTTCGAAGTTGCGTTGCCGCCGATTGATCACGGCGCGACCAAGGCCGCTTGTCACCTCGTGCAGCGGATTGTCAAGGCGTGCATATTTTGATGCCGCCCTTCGCAATCGAGGCACCCGTTGCTCTCATGGAATTGGCTTGCCGGTTGATCAAAACTGAGGCAACGATCTGCACCTGTCATCATCACCGGCCGCGTGAGTCAGGTCGCACATGCTCGAACAAGATGCCCGTGTTTCAGCCGTCGAGTCCGACGGCTTGCCGTTGGATCGGAAGGCACGGGTGAACAACGCGCGCCAGCTCGGCAAAGGGCTTCGCGAACGTCTCGCTCAAGCCTTTCCTTACGTGCTGTTCGATGCCCCGCCGCGCAGCATCATCGAGATTTCCGATCGCCGGATCGGCGCCCATCACATCACCTATCTCCGTTCCGGTAAGTGGACCGGCGAAGCATCGATCGCACAGGCCAATGCGCTCGGATTCGGCGAGACCGTCAAGCTGATCTGGCAGCTGAGCGGATCCATGGCCTTTGAGAACCGCAACAGGCGGCTGTCGATCAAGGCTGGCCAGGCCTTGCTGATGCGCCATGCTTCGGATTGTGTTCTGACCGGCAGCGACGATTACGAATGCTTGGTGCTGCGAGTCCATCGCGGCGCCGATCCGACCTGGCGCGATCTCGTCGAGTGTGGCGCGACCGAGTTGCGCCTCGGCTGCAGCAACGCGGCCGCGGCGGCACGCGCCGGCTTGATGGCCCTGTTGCGCCAGCCTGGTCATGACAGCACCAGCGAACTCGCGGTGCATTCATTGTTCGAACTGGTGACCCGTTCCGCGACGCGCGAGCCCCTGGAGCCGCCGTCGGACCAGATCGCCCCGAGCCTGTACCGGGCGCGCTCGCTGATCCAGCAGAACATCGCCGACCCCAGCTACACGCCAGAGCGGCTGGCGCATGACCTCGGCCTGTCCCGCCGCTCGCTCTATAACCGTTTCGCCGAGAGCGGGGTGACACCCGCCGCGTTCATCCGCATGGTCCGGCTGGCGCAGGCGAAACGCGAGATCGAGAGCGATCCGTCCGCGGCAACGCCGCTCACGACGATCGCGCTCCGCAACGGATTTCCCGACAGCTCCAGCCTGTCGCATGCCATCAAATCGGCTTATGGCGTATCGCCTGGCGCCCTGCGCAGTCGTCGATGAATGGCCGGCTGGCGCGATTGAAGGCGCGTCCCAGTTGGATATGCAGATGGTAGCGGCGGACCGCGAGATCGGCATGAACCCTCGACGTGCCATTGCTGGTCACGGCGACACGGGAATGCTTCGCAACAAGTGCACGTTGGAGCCTCCGCGCCGACGGCAGCGATGTCTTGGAAACAGCCAGCCTGAGGTTGTGATGCGAGACGCCGAAAGCGGCGGCGCAGGCCAGGCTTAAGCTTTTGCCAAATCGCCAAAAAGCCGGATGGCGCCTGATCAACCACGAATTGTCACACATGTGCGTGCAACGATTCCATCATCAAACGGCCATCCGCAGTTAATGAACTTTTCGTAAGGTCGTCATCGCCCGGTGACGCCGAAACCCTAGAGCACGCCCGCGATTTTCTCGCGCATTCCTGCACTGTCCCCGTCGCCGTTTGGCTCCTCAGGAGTTGTCCATGCCTGCTCTCAATTCACGTCGGCGCCTTGCGCTGGCGTCCATCTCGCTTGCCGCGCTCGTGCTCGCCTCCCCTGCGCTCGCAGCGAAGGTCACCTACGCACCCTACATTCAGCCCGGCGATCTCGGCCCGCTCGGCGGACGCGACCAGGTGGTCGTCACTTGGCAGACCGATGAGAAAGTGCCGAATCCGTCGGCCTATCAGGTCCAGTTCGGCATTGCGCCCCGGCAGCTCTCGACCGTGCAGCCCCACGCGCGCATCGTCGACAATTATCTTGCCGCCGATCCGGCGCTGCCGGTGCCGCCGGGTGCCTATGGCGCGCACACCACCTACACGGCCGTGTTGCACAATCTGAACCCGAACACGGCCTACACCTATCGCGTGACCGGCCCCGGTCTTCCCGCCGGCGGATTCCAGGCGCAATTTCTGACCCGCAAGACCGGCAGCAAATTCTCGTTCATGGTGATGGGCGACGAAGGCTTCTTCCCAACACAAGCCAATTCAACGATGCTGACCGACTATTTCGCCCGCATCGTCCATCTGATGTACAATTCGGGCAAGATCACGCTGCCGGGCGAGCCGGCACGGCCGTCCGGCGAGTTCGCGCTCAATACCGGCGACAACGTCTACAACACCGGCTCGGAGCAGAGCTATCGCGACTACTGGATGCCGGTCTGGAACAGCGACGTCGACAGCGTGGACCGCGGCGCTCCGTTCATCCGCTCGCTGCAGAACTACATCGTGGTCGGAAACCACGACGTCGGCGGAAGCGGCGACTACGTGAACATGCTGGCGACGACATCGAGCGCGGCCCTCTATCAGGGCCAGACCGGCGGCGGCGACGCGCTTGCCTACTACAATCTCTACTCGTTCCCGCTGAACGGGCCGGCGGGCGTCGATCCGGGCTTTGTGCTGAACGGCAACACCAACAGCTCGAGCCAGACCGGTTTCCAATTCTCCTACAACGGCACCAGCTATTCTTCGCCGGCCGCCGCCGAGGCTTTCCGTGCCTCGACCGCCGTCGATGCCGGCCGTGGCATCAAGCGCCAGATCGACCACATGAGCAACTACTCGTTCGATTACGGCAATGCCCACTTCGTCTTCCTCGACTCCAATCCCCATGTGTTCAACGGCCAGCTCGACTATTCGGCGGTCTACGCCAATCCGCCGGCGGCATTCCCGGCCTATCCGAAGATCCTGCGCGACTGGCTGATCAACGATTTGGACGGCTCGAACAAGCCCTGGAAGATCGTGGTCTATCATCACCCGGCCTTCTCCTCGGGCTACGCCACGCTGCGCAACAATCAGATGCGTCAGATCAGCAAATTGCTCGAGGATCATGGCGTGAACATCGTCTACAACGGCCACGAGCACAACTATCAGCGCACATTCCCGCTGCGCGCCGGCGCCACCGTCGCAGGCGTTCCGACCGCCACCGGACCTGAGGCGGTGTCGATCGACACGGCGTTCGACGGCGTGAAGACGCGCGTGCCGGACGGCGTCCTCCATGTCGTCGAAGGCGCAGGCGGCAATCGCGACTTCGACGGCGACGAAGTCAACCCGCGCGGCTCAGGTTCCGGTCTCGACCAGGACGATTCGGCGACGGGCAGCGTGCAGGTCGGCGACGGCAACACCTATCCGCAAGGGCCGGCCTCCTGGCTCGACACCCACCTCACCACCGCGGAAATGAAGCCGTTCGTCAGCGGCGCCGGCCAGGGCCCGAAGATCACGGTTAACTTCAAGGCCAAGGTATTCTCCTTCGGCCATATCGTGGTCGACGGCAACAAGCTGACGCACTACCAGGTCAGCGAGCCGTTGCTTGCGACCTCGTCGGCCACAACGGCCTCCCCGGCGCCTTACGGTCGCGATTATTATGGCAAGCCGATCAAGGATCCGGTGCCGGACACGGTGATCGATCCCGCGACCGGCCAGGTGGTCACGCCGAGCCAGGACGGCCCCTCCGTGCTGCTCGACAAATGGACCATCGAAAAGCCTGATCTCGGCGACCAGGTTGCGGTGCAGCTGATCCATCACCAGGGCAACGGGCTGAAGCTGAAGGTCAAGAACCGTTCACAATATGCGCTGAACGGCGCCCAGCTCGTGCTGGAGGCCGGCTCCTATTCCGGACCGATCGACGAGACGCACAACATGGTCGACGATGAGCTGATCGTGACGCTCGGCCGCATCGCGGCCGGCGACAGCGTGGTGCTCGACCTGCCGGTCGAAAGCCACCACATCCGCGGCAAGCTGCGCTCGGCGACTGCCCAGCCGGTCGAAGTCGATTGCGATCGCAACCGCGACCGCGATTATGACTACGACGCCATCCGCGACCGTGTCGAGAATCAGATTCGACAGCTCACCGGCAATCTTGATCGCGACTAAGCCTCGGTCGCGAGACCCTCAGCGCGCGGAGAGCGGATGGTCGAGGCCATCCGCTCTCTCCTGTTGGAGCTTCGCGCTCGCCGGCGCATTGGGTGCGGTAAGCTCGCCGCTTAGCCCTTGAGCGCTGTGACGACGATCTCGATCAGCGCGCCGCCGCCGAGATCGGCGACGCCGACGGTGGCGCGGGTCGGCAGATCGTCGCCGAAGAACTCGGTCCAGGCCACGTCCATTTCCTTCTTCTTCGACAAATCGGTGACGAAGATCTGGCCGCTGACAACCCGCGACTTGTCGGTGCCGGCCTCCTTCAGGAAGCCGTCGATCTTGCCGAGAATGTTGCGGGTCTGCTCGCCCATCGAGACGCTGGTGTCGTCGGCGATGGTGCCGCCGATGAAGACGAAGCCGTTGGCCTCGACGATGCGGTGATGGATGGCCGAGCGGATCTTGCGGGTGATGGTCATCATGTCCTCATGTGGATGGTGAAGGGGATGGGTTGCTGAAGCGGGCGATGCTGAGACCGCCGATCCGGGTCTGGGTGCCGCCGTTGACGATCAGCTCGGCCATCACGGCGCCGGCGCCGGGACCGAGCTGAAAGCCGTGCGCGGAGAAGCCGAACTGGTGATAGAGCCCGTCGTGAATCGCGCTGGGGCCGAACACCGGGATATCGTCGCGCATGCGCGCCTCGATGCCGGCCCAAGCGCGCACGATTGTCGCGTTGCGCATCACCGCGAACAGCTCGGAGACCGTGCCCGCACTTTCGGACAATTTGCGCCAGTCGAGCACGGTCTCGTTGCGATCCTGATAGGGCATGGCGAGATGGCCACCGCCGATCAGCACGGTGCCGTTCTTGAACTGCTTGAAGGAGAGCTTACGCCCGCGCAGGATCACGACCGGATCGATGAAGGGAGCGACGGGCGAGGTGATCATCAGCATCGGCGCGATGGTCTCGACCGGCACCGGCTCGCCCAGCGCGGCTGCGATGCGTCCGGCCCAGGCCCCGGCGGCATTGACAAGCACCGGCGCGGCATAGGTCTCCGCGCCGACATCGACGCGCCAGAGGCCGTCCTCCTTGCGCACATTGGCCGCCGCCACGCCTTCGATGATCCTCGCGCCGAGCCCCTCGGCCTTGCGGCGGAAGGCTGTCGTGGTGCGCGCCGGCTGTGCGGCACCGTCACGCCGTGACACCACGCCGCCGGGACAGCTCTCGGCGACAGCCGGCACCAGCCGGCGCAACTCGGCGCCGTCGATCAGCTCCTCATGGGTGAACCCGCGCGCATTCAGGTCAGCCACGCGCGCGCGAGACGCCGCGAGCTCGACCTCGTTCTCGGCGACCAGCACCTGGCCGTGGCTCTCGAAGCCGCAGTCGTCATCGACCAGGTCGGCGACGTTTTCCCAGATCCCCATCGAGCGGATCGAGAGCGGAATCTCAGCGACGTCGCGCGCGAGCTGGCGCACGCCGCCGGCATTCACGCCGGAGGCATGACGGCCGGCATAGTCCTTCTCGATCAGCACGGGCTTCACCCCGGCGAGACAGAGATGCAGAGCGGTGGAGCAGCCATGGATGCCGCCACCGATGATGATGGCATCCTTTGTTATGATCATCCGCGCACCACGGCTTTGGTGGCTTCGTCGCTCTTCGGCAAGGCCGCGAGTTCCGACAGCATGATCGGCTTCACCGGCGCACGCAGTCGGTAGTAGCCGATCTCCTGCGGGCTCTTGCCGCGCGCCTCCGCCATCAGCTCGGTGACGGTGAGGCCGCAGAGCCGGCCCTGGCACGGGCCCATGCCGGTACGGCGATAGGCCTTGAGCTGGTTCGGACCGGTCGCGCCGATCGCGACGGAATCGAGAATGTCCTGGGCCGTGATCTCCTCGCAACGGCAGACGATGGTGTCGCCCTTGGGAATGCGAAACTGTTTTGGCGGCTGAAACAGCGTATCGAGAAAGGCGCGGCCGCGCTCGGCGCGGACAAGCCCGGTGCGCAGAGCGGCAATCGGATCGAGCTTTGCCAGTGCCGTGGGTGCAAGCGCTGCAATTGCGGCGCGGGCGGCAATCCGACCACGCCAGACCGCGGCCTGCGCGCCACCGATCCCTGCACCATCACCGGCGATCGCGATCCCCTGCACGGAGCTGTTGCCGTCGGCATCGAGCACCGGCGTCCAGCACAGCTGCAATTCGTTCCAGCGATGCTCGACCCCGGCCGCCATCGCCAGATTGACGTTGGGCACCACGCCCTGGTGCAACAGCAGGAGATCTGCCGGCAGCGTCTCGCGTTTGCTGCCAGCGACGTAGCTGACGCTCGCGAGCTTGCCATCGCCGGCAGCGGCAAGCTCGGTGACGCCTTTGACGACGGGCACCTTGGCCCGGACCTCGCGCATCATCGCGAGACCCGTCATGAAATAGGGCGAGGTCATGAAGGCGAACGCATGGGGCAGCGCGGCCATGTAGTTGGCGCGTGGCGTAGTATCGAGCACGCGATCGATGCAGCCGCCAAGGCGCAGGATCTGTGCCGCCAACAGCCAAAGCAGCGGCCCCTGCCCCGCGATGATGGTCCGGCCGTCCGGCACCAGGCCGGAAGATTTCAGCATGGTCTGCGCCGCGCCCGCGGTCATCACGCCGGGTAAGGTCCAGCCTGTAATCGGAAACGGCCGCTCCAGTGCGCCGGTTGCGATGATGACACGCTTGGCCTTGATGAAGGCCGAGCCGCCGCCGACGGACACGCCGAGCTCGAGATTGCGGTCGAGACTCCAGACGGTGGCGCGATGGATGATCTCGGCCCCGCTGTCGCGCGCGGCTTTCGCGAGCTCCGCGCCGGACCAGTAGTCGGCGCCGAGCACGGCCTCCCGCGTCACCGGCGTCGAGCTGATCGCGCGCCAGACCTGGCCGCCGGGGCCGGCGTTCTCATCGAGCAGCAGGGTCGACAGTCCCGCGCCGGCCGCGCTCGCGGTCGCGGCGAGGCCCGCCGGGCCCGCGCCGATGACCACGAGGTCGTATTGCTCTCGTTTCGGCGCACTCATTTGCCGATCTCCCGCTTGCCCTTCTGGATCTCGATCTGCATGCCGTCCGCGACAGGGACCAGGCAGCCCTGGCGGTTGCCGACGCCGTCGATGGTAACGAGACAGTCGAAGCAGACGCCCATCATGCAATAAGGCAATCGCTTCGCGCCGCTGACGGCAGTGGCACGCCGCGCATCGAGGCCCGAGGCGAGCAGCGCCGCCGACACGCTGTCGCCTTCGCGCGCCTCGATCGCCCTGCCCTCGACATGGATCGTCACCGATCTCCTGGTGTCACCTTCAGCCCGTTTGAACATCGTCATCTCCGCGCCCGTATCGAGCCGCTTTGTCCTAGTAATAGCCACTGCCGCCAGCTCCAGCGTCGTTGACGAAGCGCTTCGCAGTGAACGCGCCGACCAGCTCCGGCTCCAGCGTCCCGTCCTTCACCATCCGCGCGATGTCGAAGGCGTGGTTGGCGGCGAGCGTGACGCCCGAATGGCAGCAGGCCACGAAGGCGCCCGGATGGGTCTCGGACTGGTCGTAGATCGGGAAGCCGTCCTTCGGCATCACGCGAATGCCGGTCCAGCTCCTGACCACGTTGAGCCGCGCAAGATGCGGAAACATCCGCTGCGCACGATCGGCCATCACGGCATTGATCGGATGGTTCTGCACGCGATCGTCGAGCTCGTCCTCCTTGCTGTCGCCGATCATCACCGTGCCCTCGTCGGTCTGGCGGATCGTCGTCAAGGGATGCGGCAGGAACGGCATGGTCCGTTCGGTGACGACGATCTGGCCACGCGTCGGGCCCATCGGCGCGGAGAGGCCCACCATCGGCGCCAGCGTCTGGTTGGCATTCCCAGCTGCAAGCACAACCTTCGCCGCGCGCATCTCGCCTTGCGACGTCGCAAGCTTGAACTCGCCGCCATCACCCGCGATCGCGCTGACGGCGCGCTCCGGAAGATAGTCGACACCGAGCCGCTTCATGCCGGTGTGGAAGGCGCGGAAGGTGCGCAGTGAATTCACGTGGCCGTCGAACGGACAGAAGCTGCCGCCGGAAACCTCCGGCCCGATCAGCGGCAGCATCTTCTTCACTTCGCTCGCCGGCAGCATCTCCATGCGATAGTCGGCGGCGCCGGTCTGGTTATGCATGCGCGCAACGAGCTGCGTGCGCTGCTCGTACTCCGCCTCGCCGAGGGTGAGATGAAAGCCGCCATTCTGCTGCAGGGCGACATCGAGACCGGTCTGCGCCTTGAGCTCGTCGGCGAGCTTCGGCCAGGCCTGCGAGCCGCGCACGGTCCAGCCGGTATAGGCGGGCATGCCGAGCCCCTTGCTCTGCACCCACACCAGCGCGAAGTTGGCGCGCGAGGCGCGCTTGGCAATGTCGCCTTCGTCGAGCACGGCGACGCGCTGGCCTAGCCGGCCGAGGCCCCAGGCAATCGCGGAGCCGAGCAGTCCGCCGCCGACGACGGCGACGTCGTAGTCTTTCCTCATAGTGTCTCCTATCGTCCCGCGTCGCCTCTCTCGCCGCCTTTGGCGGTGAGCACGCGGTCGAGCCCGTAAAAGCGATCGAGCAGGATCAGAACGGTCATGGTGATGGCGATCACGCTGGCCGATACCGAGGTCACCAGCGGATCGATGTTGTCCTGGATGTAGAGGAACATGCGCACCGGCAGCGTCTCGGTGCCGGGCGCGGCCAGGAACACGGTCATAGTCAGATCGTCGAAGGACTGGATGAAGGCGAGCGCCCAGCCGCTGATGAGGCCCGGCAGGATCGAGGGCAGGATCACGCGGCGAAACATGGTCCAGCCGTCGGCGCCAAGCGAGATCGCAGCCATCTCGATTCGGCGGTCCATGCCGGTTGCAGCCGCCAGCGTCAGGCGCAGCGCAAACGGAAACACGACGATGACATGCGCGATCACCAGCGCGAGGAACGTGCCGCCGACGCCGACCGAGGTGAAGAAGCGCAGGAACGCGATACCGAGCACGACGTGCGGGATCATCAACGGCGACAGAAACAACGCCGACAGCGCCTCGCGTCCGGGAAAGCGATAGCGGCTGATGGCGAGCGCCGCCGGCACCGCGAACAACAGGCTTACGAAAGACGACAGCGCGCCGAGCCACAAACTCACGCCGAAGGCGTGCACGAATTCCGGATAGGCCGCGATGGTCCTGAACCAGCGCAGCGAGAAATTGGTGGTCGGAATTGACAGGAATCCTTCGGGCGTGAAGGCGACCCAGCACACCACCACGATCGGCGCCAACATGAAGACGACGAACAGCGCGTGGAAGGCGAGCGCGATCGGTCCGTTCCTTTTCATCGGAACATCTCCTGATAGCGCCGCTCGATCAGTGCATTGCTGCCGACCACGATCAGCACCAGCGCGATCAACAGCAGCACCGCGACCGCGGCACCGAGCGGCCAGTTCAGCGTGTTGAGAAACTCGTCATAGGCGAGCGTCGCCGCCACCTTCAGCCGCCGGCCGCCGATGATGGCGGGCGTGGCGAAAGCGCTGGCCGACAGCGAGAACACGATGATCGCGCCGGACAGGACGCCCGGCATGATCTGCGGCAGGATGATGCGGCGAATGACGGTGAACGAGCCGGCGCCGAGCGAGGCCGCCGCATTCTCGATCTGCGGATCGAGCCGCTGCAGCGCGGTCCAGACCGCCAGCACCATGAACGGCATCATCGCATGCGCGAGCGCCACCACCATGCCGGTCTCGGTGAACATGAAGCGCACCGGCGAACTGATCAGGCCGAGCGACATCAGGAGCTTGTTGGCGAGGCCGTTGTTGCCGCCGAACAAGAGCGCCCAGCCCAGCGTGCGCGCCACCACCGAGATCAGCAGCGGGCCCAGGATGACGAGCAGGAAGAAGCCCTTCCACGGGCCGCTCATGCGGTGCAGGATATAGGCTTCGGGCACACCTAATACGGCCGTGATCAGCGTGGCGAGCACGGCCACACGAAACGTCCGCCAGAACATCTCGGCGTAGTAGGGATCGCTCGCGATCTCCTGCCAGTTCTTCAGGATGAAGACCGGCTCGATGCCCTTGTACTGGCCCCAGTCGTGAAACGAGAGCATCACGGTCATCGCGAGCGGGATCACGACCACGCCGACGAACAGCATCAAAGCCGGCAGCGCCAGCGCCAGGGCGGCGCGCGTCTCGCCGGCCTCGGCCGGCGCGGGAGCTGTGGTGACGGCCGCGCTCATGCGCCGCCTCGCACGGGGCGAACGCTCATGTCGGCAGCCTGCCAGACCAGGTGCACCGCCTCGCCCTGCTCCGGCTGCGTCTGGCCGTCATTCTGGCGGATCACGATCGCGGGGCCGCATTCGGTCTCGCATTGGAACAGCCAGTGATTGCCTTGGAAGATGCGGCTCAGAATCCGCGCGGATAATCCGCTCGCGCCGAAGCTGATCCGCTCCGGCCGGATGCTGATGGTGGCCGCGCCTGAGACCCCGGCTGGCGCCGGCCCGCTCCAGGAGCCCGCGATCAGTCTGGCCGATGCACCCGAGACATCCACGTGTGCTACGAACTCATTGGTCTTGCCGAGAAACTGCGCGACGAAGGCCGAGGCAGGCCGCTCGTAAACCTCCTGCGGCGTGCCGATCTGCTCGATCCGGCCCTTGCTCATGACGACGATGCGGTCGGACAGCGACATCGCCTCGATCTGGTCGTGGGTGACGAGAATGGTGGTGGTGCCGAGATTGCGCTGGATCTGGCGCAGCTCGATCTGCATGTCCTCGCGCAGCCGTGCGTCGAGATTGGAGAGCGGCTCGTCGAGCAGCAGCACGTTCGGACGGATCACCAGCGCGCGCGCCAGCGCCACCCGCTGCTGCTGGCCGCCCGACATGCGCCGGGGATGACGATCCTCGTAGCCGGCGAGCCCGACCAGCGCGAGCGCAGCGCGCACGCGCTCGTCGCGCTCCTTACGCGGGACCTTTCGCATCTCCAGGCCAAAGGCGACGTTCTCGGCAGCCGTCATATGCGGAAACAGCGCGTAGCTCTGGAACACGATGCCGAGCCCGCGTTTGGCCGGCGGGATCGCGACAAGGTCCTTGCCTTCGAGCCGGATCGCTCCCTGCGACGGATCGAGAAAGCCCGCGATCATCTGCAACGTCGTGGTCTTGCCGCAGCCGGAGGGACCTAGGAACGAGACGAACTCGCTCTTGCCCACCGTGAGGCTGAACTCTTCGACGGCCGTGTTCGGACCGAAGGATTTGCCGACGCGGTCAAGCTCGAGGAAGGACATGTAGTTATCCGGGTGGTGGGCGAAAAAGGCTGTAGCCGAGAGCACGGTGGACTCCCCTCCCCCTTGCGGGGAGGGAGTAGACTGCCGCCGGCGAGGCGGAGGTGATCATCGTCAAGGGAGTAGACCACCGCCGCGGCGAAGGGATCGTAATAGACGCCCCTTGCTTACCGCTCGACCTCGCGATTCCAGCGCTTGGTCCATTCCTCGCGCTTGTCGTTCACGATGGTCCAGTCCGGCGCATAGACGTTGGCGGCGCGGGCGCCGATCGGCGCCATCGTGCCCATGCCTGACGGCACCACGACCGATTTCACCACCGGGCCATAGCCGTACTCCTTGAGCATCACGAGCTGGATCTTCGGGTCGAGCAGCTGCTTGATGAAGGCGGACGCCAACGGCGAGACGTTGGGCTTGGCGATCGGACAGGCAGTGGTGAGCAGCATCACCGCGCCCTCCTTCGGATAGACGAAGTCAACCGGAAAGCCGGTATTGGCAAAGCTCTGCACCCGGCCCGAGCCCCACACCGCGATGACAGCCTGCCCCGACTGGAACAGCTCGGTCATCTTGCCCGGCGACGGCTCGTAGGCCAGCACGTTCGGATTGATGTCGGTCTTGAAGATCTTGAAGCCGGCCTCGACATTGGACTCGCTGCCGCCATTCATCTTGGCCAGCATCAACAGCGCGTAGAGGCCGTAGGTGTTGTTGATCGGCGGAATGACGAGCTGCTGCTTGTACTTCGGATCCTTCAGGTCGTTCCACGAGGTCGGCGGCGCCCAGCCCTTCTCGGCGAACACCTTGGTGTTGTACATCAGCCCGGTGGCGACCAGCCCGATGGCGACCGCGCGATCATCCTTGAAATGCGCGACGTCGTAGAGCTCGGCACTCGGCAGGCCCGTGATCTTGTCGCAGAAGCCGAGCTGGATCGCCTGATACATCGGGCCGTCATCGAGAATGGCGACGTCGATCTGCTGGTTGCCCTTCTGCGCCTGCAGCTTGGCCAGCGTGTCGGTGGAGTTGCCGGCGACATATTCCACCTTGACGCCATTGGCCTGTTCGAAAGCGGGGATGACCTCGTCGCGGATCGTCTTCTCGAATGAGCCGCCATAGCCGGCGACATAGAGCGTCGTCTGCTGGGCCAGGGCCTGAGTGCTCGTGGCCAGCACTGCAAGACTGGCTGCAAGGCTGACCGCAAGGCTGACCGCGGTCAGACGGCTGAGATGCTTCATGTCCACCGATCTCTCCAGTTGGCGTCGTTGCCGGTAATAAGAAACCGCAAAATGAGAGACTTCCCGTTGATTGCGTTCTGCCTTTGGTGGCACCGCACAAAAAACGGGCGATCGCTCGATCTGATCAAAAAGATCGCAGCGCACTCTTCCGTCGTCCAATGAATAATGGCACCCTTCTCATGCCGAAATGTTATGGAGTGGCGCCTGAATGGCCCGGATCAATTCGCGGCAGGTCGAGGCCTTTCGGGCGATGATGCTGACCGGCAGCGTGACGGAAGCCGCGAAACTGATGGCGGTGACGCAGCCCGCGGTCAGCCGGCTGCTGCGCGACTTCCAGGCGCTGTTGAAGATGGAGCTGTTCGAGCGGCGCGGCAGCGGGCTGGTGCCGACCGCGGCTGCGACCACGCTCTACATGGAGGTCGAACGGTCCTTCGTCGGGCTCGAGCGCATCACCGCGGCGGCCGAAGAGATCCGCGGCCGGCGCACCGGCACGCTGCGCGTCGCCGCCCTGCCCGCATTGGCCAATGGCTATCTGCCGCGCCTTGCCGGCACCTTCCTGACGCAACGGCCGAACCTCAATCTCGCGTTCTTCGGCGTGATCTCACCGATCGTGATCGACTGGGTGCTGAACCACCAATGCGACATCGGCTTCGCCGAAGTGCCGATCGCGCATGCGGGATTGCCCAGCATCCGCCTTCCCGCTTTGCCGCGCGTCGCCGTGCTCCCCACCGGCCATCACCTGGCGGCGAAGACCACGCTGGAGCCGCGTGACTTCGAGGGCGAGACCTTCGTGTCGCTGTCGGCCGGCACCAGCAGCCGGCATGTGATCGACCAGGTGTTCCATCGCGTCGATGTGCGCCGCGTGCTGCGGGTCGAGACCACCTTGTCCGAGATCATGTGCGGGATGGTGTCGTCCGGGCTCGGCGTCGGCATCTGCGATCCGTTCACCGCGCGCGAGTTCGACGGCCGCGGCGTCGTGGCGCGGCGTTTCCTGCCCCAGATCGACTTCGAATTCGCTGCAGTGTTTCCGCCGCAGCGCAGCCCCTCCCCGGTCGCCTTGGACCTCGTCGAAGTCCTGCGTCAGGCGCTTGAGGCGTGGAAGCACCAGCTCGTCGGCGAACCACTTAGCTCAAAGCGAGATAGTGCAGATAGTCCGGGGTGAACAAGGCCGCCTCCTTGAGCGCCTTCAGGTCGTGAACCGTCAGCGTCCGCTCGCGCAGCACGATCAGGCCGGCGGAGCGCAATTCCTGCAGCGTCCGGTTGACATGGACGACGGACAATCCCGTCGCATCGGCGAGATCCGTCTGCGTGATCGGAAAGGCGCAGCTGTCGCCGTCGAGCAGTCCGACCGGCCGCAGCCGCTCGACCACCTCGCACAACAGATGCGCCACCCGCTCATAGGCGTCGCGACGGCCGAGATTGAGCGTCCATTCGCGCTGGATCGCCGCGTCCGACAGCGTCTCGCACCAGAAGGCCTCGCCGAGCACACGATCGGCGGCGATCAGCGCCTCGAAGCGTTCGCGCTCGATCTCCGCATAGACCACCGGCGTCAGTGCCGAGATCGAATGATCCATGTGTTTCAGCAGGTAGATCTGGGCATCGCAGGTCTCGCCAGGCAGGACCAGATTCACGATCTGGCGCCGCCCGTCTTCCAGCGATTTGTAGCGCGCGGCCCAGCCCGACAGGATCATCCGCAGGCGGTCGGCCGGATCGCCCTCCGTGACGAGCTCCTGTCCGGCGACCGCGGTGGTGATGCGGCCGCGAATGGCGTCGTCGAGCGCCGCCGCCGTCTGCGGTGAAATCTTGCGGAATACGCTCAGGCGGCGGATGACGACGTCCGCCGTCCGGTCGCCCGTGCGCCCCATGCTCATGTTATTTGGCCAGAGCCGGGCTTTGGACGATGGCCCGGCTCAAAGGCATTGCGATCGAGAAATGCACGCCGGACGGACTGAAGAGCAACGATGCCGTCCCCTTGAATTCGAAGGCCAGAGTTCGCTCCAGAATCTCCGTCCCAAATCCTTTTCGTTTCGGCGACTTCACGGATGGTCCTCCCTTCTCGCGCCAGTCGAAAATCAGTTCCGGTGGATTGACGCTCTCGTCGATGCGCCAACTGATCTCGACGCGTCCGACAGGTTGGCTGAGAGCGCCATACTTGACCGCATTGGTTGCCAGCTCATGAATCGCGAGCGACAATGTTTCGGCCGCTTTCGGCTGCAAACGGATGGCCGGGCCGGAGATCCGCACCTGCTCGCCCTCGCGGGCATTATAGGCCATCAGCTCGTCGGCGAGCAGATATTCCAGGTCGACCCCCGCCTCCGGATCGCGCGTCACCGCGGCCTGGGTGCGCGCCAGCGCGCTCAGGCGGCCGTCGAGATGCGCGGCATATTCCTCGACCGTCGAGCTCGTCTGCGCGGAGCGGCGCGCGATCGAGCGCACCACGCCGAGCGTGTTGCGCACACGATGCTGCAGCTCGGCGAGCAGAAGACGCTGCCGCTCCTCGGCGCGGGTGATCGCGGTGACGTCGAAGAAGGTGACGACGACGCCGGCGATGAAATTGTCGATGCTGCGATAGGGCAGCATGCGCACGATATAGCGCGTGCCGCTGTCGGGCGCGGTCAGTTCGCGCTCGGCGCTGGCGAGCGTCCGCAGCACCCGCCGGATGTCATCGTACAGCTCCTCGATGGGAATCCTTGCCTTGATATGCGCGATCGGGCGGCCGATATCGGTCTCCACCAGATGCAGCACCTGGGTGATCGCGGGCGTGAAATTCATCACCCGCATGTCGTTGTCCAGGAACACGGTGGCGATCTGCGTGCTTTCCAGGAAGTTCTTCAGGTCGCTGGTCGCGCGCGTCAGCTCCTGGACCCGATGGGCAAGTTCGCCATTGACGGTGGTGAGCTCCTCGTTGACCGATTGCAGCTCCTCACGCGAGGTCTCGAGCTCCTCATTGGCCGACTGCAGCTCCTCGTTCAGCGACTGATATTCCTCGTTGGAGGATTTGAGCTCCTCGTTGGTGCTCTCGAGCTCCTCGATCGTGGCCTGCAGCCGTTCGCGCGTGGCCCGCAGTTCGCTTTCGAGACGTTCGACATGCTCGCTGCGCACCAGCGAATTTGTGCCACCTGATGCTGCGAGGGGCGGACGCAACGGCCCGTCCTTGAACAGCACGATGAAGTTGCGATGTCCTTCCGGGGAGTCCTCGATCGGCTCGACCGTGATGTCGACGCCGACGGTGTGGCCATTCACGCCGAGCTGGACCTGATCGGCCTGAACAGCTTCATTGGTCTCGCGCGCGCGGCTCAGGGCGGTCCGCAGCTCCAGGCGGAGATCGCGATGTACGAGGCTGAGCAGGTCGAGCGTGGCCGTGCCCGCGGTCGGCTCGATGAAGCGGCCGGTCCGCCCGGAGAAATGCAGGATGTGGAAATTGCCGTCGGTGATGACATAGGCCGGCGCGTAGCGCTCGGCGATGCGGTGCGCCCTGCGCTCCAGCCCGACATCGGGACCGAAGCTGCGGACCGGCGGCAGCTCGACCGGTGTCCGCCCGGCGGCCGTGGTGATGGGAAATTCCGGCGGCAGACGGGTGCCGGTGTCGAGCTTCTTGAAGATCCGGGCGCGGCGGTCGACCGGCGCGAACAGCTTCGGATGCCGCGTCACGTTCTCCGAATTGCCGAGGAACAGGAAACGTCCGGGCAGCAGCGCGAAATGAAACAGCGGAATCACCCGGTTCTGCAGCTCGGCATTCAGATAGATCAGGAGATTGCGGCACGACACCAGGTCGAGCTTGGAGAACGGCGCGTCCTTGATGACATTGTGCTGGGAGAAGATGCACATCTCGCGCAGCTCCTTCACCACGCAATAGGTGTCGCCCTCGCGCACGAACCAGCGCGCCAGCCGCTCCGGCGAGATGTTGGCGTCGATGTCGGTCCGGTAGCGCCCGACCCGTGCCGCGGCTAGCGCGCGGCCGTCGATATCGGTGGCGAAGATCTGCACGGACGGAGGCGAATCGAGCTTCGCCATATGTTCGCGCAGCAGGATGGCGATCGAGTAGGCCTCCTCGCCGGTGGCGCAGCCCAGCACCCAGACGCGAACCTGTTGGCCGGCCTGCTTGCCTTCGAAGATCTCCGGGATGATCTGTTGTTCGAGCACTTCGAATTCCCGCTTGTCGCGGAAGAATTCGGTGACCCCAATCAGGAGGTCGTTGAAGAGGTACTGGACTTCGTCCTTGTCGTTGCGCAGGAAATCGACATAGGCCGAGATCTCGTCGATCTGCACCACCTGCATCCGGCGCTGCACCCGACGCAGGAAGGTGTTCTGCTTGTAGCCGTGGAAATCGTTGCCGGTCTTGTTGCGCAGGATGTCGGCGATGCGGCTGAGGGAGCTCGCGGCTGCCGCGAGCACCTCGTCGAACCCCTGCCGCTCTTGCAGCCGTCGCAAGTGCCGGGCATAGACCTGGATGTGGTTGGGAATATCCTCGGCGTGCAGCACGAAATCGGCGATCGCGGCCGGCGTGCTGCTGTCCTTCAGATCGTCGTCCTCGTTGCCCGCGATGCGCTCGGCGATGGCGAGTCCGCCGTGATCCTTCAACGTCGCAACGCCGAGCGTGCCCTCGCCGGCGGTTCCGGACAGGACGACGCCAATCGACTGCTCGGCGCGGTCCTCGGCCAGCGAGACCAGGAAACTGTCGATGGTGCCCCGCTCGCCGGGCGCCTGCTCGGCCGAACGCACGGCAAAGCGGTCGCCCTGCACGGTGACGATCATGTTGGCGGGACAGAGATAGACGGTCTGCCCGTCGACCTCCGTCCCGTCCTCCAGATCCTTCAGCGTGATGCTCTCGAGCGGTTGCAGCACGCCGCGCAGCCATCTTTCGTCCAGCGCCTCCCGATGCTGCAGCACAAGCACGACCGCGAGATCGTCGGCGAGCGCCAGCTTCGTGAGGAAACGCTCCAGGCTGCCGGTGTTGCTGGGCGAGGCGCCAACACCGATGATCAGCGGCCGTCGTCCCTTGGGCGCGGCTTCCGCCGATTGAGATTCACCAACACTTGTCATGGCTTGCCGTATATCATTCGCGCCTCAGTCGGAGCGAGGCGCAAATTAGCCCAATCACTATGCGAGCGGAATAGCCGGGGATTATCGCTGGTGGAGGCCGGGGACACGGACCCGAGCCGTCCGCCACGCATCGCGGCGGAGCGATCCGCTTGATCTACCGCAAGCGCAATGGACACCCTGCCGTATAACCTTCCAATGTCATGGCCGAGCCACTCACTCTACCCCTATTGCAAATGCAACTGGACCATTTGGTTCCGGGCCAGGGCCTGCATCTGGCCACGGCTGACGTCGAGCGGATGTTCGGCTTCAACGACGTCGCGGTCGGCCGCATCAGGAATTTCGCGACAGGCCACAATTGTGCATTTGCGTGGTCCGGGACCGGCCTGCAGTTTCTGAAACTGCCTCCCCGCGATGCCCGCCCCGTCGATCTGGAGTCCCTGACTTGACCCGTGGCCCGCGTCAGTTGGGCCATCGCGGAGGGCTGTAGAAGCTTCGGGGGCTCATGGTTTTCCCGGCGATCTGAAGCATCGTCCGGAGATGCGCGGCCGCGCCCTCACCATCAGGATCTAAGATCCCTGTGCCCGGCGTTCCCTGAGATAGGCGATCCGTCGTTCAATCAGGGTCCGGTGCCGCTCCCACTCCGTCAAAGTGTCCCGCAGCAATGCCGCCAAGCGCTCGGCTTCCTGGACCGGCTTGTCGGCGGCTTTCAAGTCCCGGAGCAGGCATTCCTGCCTGCGAAGCCGGGCCCAGCCCGCCGCAATCTCGGCGTTGCTCTTGCGCAGTTGATCTTCCTCGTCGCAGATCTCGAGCGTCGTTTGCACGCTGGAGGGAGAAGGCTCCGCCTGCGTCATCCCGATCACCCCTGTGTCGGCAACGGATCGAGCGACTGGAGCACGACCTGCCTGATCATGTCGGCATATCCCCGATACTCCACCGCCCTCGTCTCATACATCTCTGCGATCGCCCTGCGGCCACACTGACGCGCGTCCTCGGCCATTCGGGATACGAGTTCAGCGCGTTCTCCGATGATCCGCAAGGCGACGCGCATGGCCTCGTCAACCCGGATCTCCTGCTCCTTGGCCAGCACGTCGGCGGTAGAGGCATGGCCGACCTGGCAGCGGAACCGAAGTGTTTTGTCGACCGTCAGGCGCGACAGGACGCCCGCACAGCTCGGACAGGTCAGCGCCGCAGGCGTACCGAGCCCGCTGAGGATTTGGCTGTCGATCCGCTCGCCCGCGGCAATTTCAACCTCTAGCCTGACATCGGGCGGCACCGGCCCGGCCGTGCCGGCCTGGTCCTTCGACAGCCGGGCAAGCACATCGCCGATGTCAGCCCCGGGAATACAAAAATCGACGGAACTCACCTCCAACGCCCGCCGGGGCATCTCGTCCGCTATTGCATCCGTCGGCTGCTGCACCACGGCCAAGCCGCCGCAGCGCTTGATCGCGTTGAGCCCTGCCGCACCATCTGATAGAAAACCGCTCAGGACGACGCCGATGACCCGAGGCCCGTAATGCAGCGCCGCGGAGCGGAACAGCGGATCGATGGCCGGGCGCACCATGTTCTCGCGCGGTCCACGACCGAGCAGAAGGCGACCGTCTGCGATCAGGAGATGATGATCCGGGGCTGCGAGATAGATGGTTCCATGCTCGATGGGAAGCCCATTCGCCGCCTGCCTGACCGGCAGCTTCCCCGCGGCGCCTGCAACTGTCGACAAGATCCCGATCCCCCGAGCAGGGATGTGCAACACGACGAAGACCGCAGCCGGCATATCGACCGGCAAGCGCCCGAGAATATCCTTCAGCGGTGCCGTTGCCCCGGACGAGCCGCCGATGACAATGATGTCACGATTGGGCACACTCTGATCCTCATTTGCCACGGAGCGGGAACGCAGGACATTTCACCCCGTTTGCCAACAAGGTTCGGACTCAGCAGACGTTCCTATTGCCGACCAGACGGAGGGCTTCATGGGACAAAGCAGGCCTATCACACGGACCGGATCGGAACCACTTGCCGGGCGCAGCATCCTGATCGTCGAGGACGAGTATTTTCTCGCGGATGATCTCGCCGGCGAACTCAAGCGCCGCGGTGCCGACGTGATCGGGCCGGTTTCGGAGGTGCTCGACGCCCAGACCATCCTGCGTTCCGGCCAACCGATCGATGCCGCGCTGCTCGACATCAATCTCAGGAACGAAATGATTTTTCCCTTCGCCCGCGCGCTGCGCGCGCGCGATATCCGTTTCGTCTTTACGACCGGCTATGAGAAGTCGTCGATCCGCCCCGAGTTTGCGGACGTTCCGCTCTGGGAGAAGCCGCTCGACGTTCTCGCCGTCGCAGACGGTCTTGCCGAGCTGCTGAAGGAGCGTTGAGCCCTGCCCTCCAGAACGGTCAGGCCCTGCCACGCGGGCGCAGCAAACGGCGCCAGCCTCAAGGCCAAGCGCCTGTCATTGCCTCACGCCTTGCAGCGGTAGAGATGCCGCTCATCAGCATCCTCGCTCAGCGCGCATATTCAACAAAAATTCACCACCAATTCACTGGCCGATTCACTTGGCTTAAGGCGGCCCGCGCCTGCTTGTGGATATCTGGCTGCAACGGGCAGCTGGGGTTGTGACATGGATATCGTTGAGCGTTCTTTCGTGATCACCGCGATGACGGGATTCATCATCCTGGTCGCCGGCGTATCATTGCTGAACTATTTGTGAATCGTCGTACGAGCGCGGCCCAGGCTCATCGCCGCTCCGCTCCGGCATCGCCCCATCTGCGCTTCCCTTCTCATGCTCCGTGGGAATCGGTTCAAGCCGGCGGCGGCCGAGGAAGGTGTCGGGTGAGCTCGCGCGGAGTAATTGGACCGATCTCGTCGTCACGGCGCGAGTCCGTTCGATCGGGTCTATGATCTGATAGATATCGCTGAGATATTGGTCGCGCTCGACGTCGTCGCCGTCCCGGGCCATCGGGATGCTCCTCGCTCTGCAGGCGGGAGCACAACTGGTCTCTCAGCCACCGGCGCCCACGGAGGGGTATCCTGCCGATGATGGCCTAGGCTGCGCCTTTTGCGGGAGCGTAGCAAGGAGAAAGATTTCCAAAGAAAGATTTCCAAAAGGCTGGGAACGATCCGAGAATTGTAACAGATTTAGATCACGCACACCGGCGTTCTCTGCAGCCGATCCGCTCGTTCAAGGAGCGCCACGGCCTCGTGAGCCAAAGCTCCGATCGGCGTGGAGCCCTTCACCGTCGCGGCGGGTATCGCGTCGGTCCGCGCAGAAATTCCTCGAGCTGCGCGATCGCCTCAGCTTCGCGCGCACGCCTCAACAGCCGCGCCTGATCCACGCCGGGCGGCAGTTGTCTCGCTTCGTCCCGTGCCTCACGCGCCGATTGCAGCAGACGCTCACCGAGTGGGAGCGCCTGTTTAAAGCGGCGGCGCCGCTTTTTCCGTACTTCGACATCCATGCTGATAAAACCGATATACGCCGTCAACTACACTGACTTTACAGTTCAGCTAACCGCCTGCACCAACATAGGTAAATGGGAATTAGGGAGGCTACCCCTTCTTTGTAACGGCAAATCACATCATCTACCGGACCAACATGTGTTGCACCTCGGACCAACCGCAGGAACGGCTGCTCTGCCCACGCTTTAGTCTCGCAAATCGCGAAATGTGACAAACGACACGAATCGATGGAACTGCTCGTATCCGACGTGCTCGCGAGGCTCGCTAGCGCCAGACCGATCGATGTGCCTGCTGTGCTCGTAGTTGCGCATCCCGACGACGAGGTCCTGGCCATGGGCGGACGGCTGCGCACATTCCGGGATTTGACTGTCATCCAGCTGACCGACGGTGCGCCTGCGAGCGGCGCCGATGCACGCCGGCTCGGATTCGCCGGCAACTCAGCCTATGCAACAGTACGAGAGCAGGAAGCCCATCGCGCATGCGCGACTCTCGGCCTGCGTTGCCCGCGCATCGCGCTCGGCGCCCCCGATCAGGACAGCATCTTTTTCGCGCGGCATCTCATTGACGCCATCTCCCGCGAACTACGTCACGCGGCTCTCGTATTCACTCACCCGTATGAAGGCGGCCATCCAGATCACGACACGGCGGCGCTCATCGTGCAGCGCGCCTGCGCAGAGCTTCAAGCCGGCGCGCAGACAGCGCCGGCGCGTTTCGAGTTTGCGTCCTATCACCTGAGAGATGGCGGGATGCACACGGGGGCGTTCTGCCCCGCGCCGCAGTCGCATGACGTCACGGTCAGGCTCGCGCCAGACGTGCATGAGTTGAAGCACCATGCGCTCGCAGCCTATGCATCGCAGGCGAAGGTGCTGTCACGGTTCGATCCCGGCATCGAGCGCTATCGGACTGCGCCCGATTATGATTTTACGAGAGCCCCGCCGCCGGGAGCCGCACTCTACGATCGCTTCGGATGGGACATGACGGCGGCGAAATGGCGGGCCCTCGCGCGGCCGCTGCTGTCAGGCTGCGAGGTGGTCGAGTGAGAAAGCTGACCATCCTGAGCGTGGCATTTCCTTTCGCCCTGGTCGGTCCGGACCCGGTCGGCGGTGCGGAGCAGATCCTCTCGTCGATTGATCATGCGCTGACACGCGCCGGGTACCGCTCGATCGTGATCGCAGCCGAGGGATCGCAGACGTGGGGTGATCTCGTCGCCGTCCCCCGGCCTGCACAACCGATCTCTGAGCAGGATTGGCACCAAGCGCACGACTTCCTGCGCATGATGATCAGGCACACCGTCGACAACGCCCGTGTCGATCTCGTGCATCTGCATGGCGTGGACTTCCAGAACTATCTCCCGGCGCCCGGCGTGCCGGTGCTCGCCACCCTGCATCTTCCGCTGAGCTCATATTCGCACAGCGTGCTGAACCCGAAGCGCCCCCGGACCTGGCTCAACACAGTGTCGCAACATCAGCATCAGGCGTTGGGCTCGCATTCGCGCGTCATCGGCCTGATCGAGAACGGTGTCGATGCGCCGCAGATTCCGGCCGGGCCGAAAGCATCATTCGCACTGACGCTGGGACGCATCTGCTTCGAGAAAGGTTTCCACCTCGCGCTCGATGCGGCCAAGGCTGCGGACGTCGAGCTCCTGCTCGCGGGAACGATAAGCGACTTTCCCGAGCACATCGCCTATTTCGAGCGCGAGATTGTCCCCAGGCTTGACGCCACGCGGCGATGGATCGGTGCCGTGTCCGGCTTGCGGAAGTGGCAATTGCTGCAATCGGCGCGTTGCGTGCTGGTGCCGAGCCTGATCCCGGAGACGGCCTCGCTGGTGGCACGCGAGGCGCTCGCGGCCGGGACGCCTGTCATCGCCTTCCCGAATGGCGCACTTGCCGAGACGATCGAGCACGGACGCACCGGCTTTCTGGTCGACGACGTCGCTTCCATGACGGAGGCGCTCCGCAGGGTCGACGCGCTCGATCCGGCCGAATGCCGGCGCGTCGCGCAGCAGCGTTATTCCGGCACACGCATGACCGACCGCTATCTCGAACTCTATCAACAACTCGTCGAGGCCGGATGATGCCGCCGCTCGGGATTCGCTGGACCATCGGAGACGTCAATCCCGCCGGCTTCGACGCGCTGCGGCTGTCGATCCATGGCGCGATGCGCCTGTTCGGCAGCGAGGCCGCGTACCGCATCTACGTCAACACCATTCCCGTCGACGAGGCGCGCCGACGGGTCGGAGCGATTGCCGACGCGGTGCAATGGCTGCCGGTCGACGGCGATATTCCACCGCTGCTTCGCGCCTATCTGGGCGATGGCATGGCCGAGGGCGTGGCGTGGAAATTACTGCCGCTACGCGCCTTTCCTAATCAGTTCGAGCTCTCGCTCGACAATGATGTGATCCTCTGGCGTATCCCGCCGGCGATGACGCAATGGCTGCGCTCAGGCGATGCTACAGCCAGCCTGATCGCCGCCGATGTCGCGGCGGCGTTCGGGCAGTTCACCGATCTGTGCGCGCCCATTGCGCGCAACTCCGGCATCCGCGGCCTCGGCCCGGCCACCGCGTTCGAGCGCGGCCTCGAACGGGTTCTCCGGAGCAAGCCGGTGGCGCTGCGTTCCGAGCTGGACGAGCAAGGGCTGCAGATTGCCGCGCTCGATCACCTCGGCGCGCCCATCCTGGTCGAGACCAGCGAGGTCACGATCTGCTCTCCGTTCTACCCGCACGATCCCGAGCTTGGCCGCTCGGGCGCGCATTTCGTCGGCCTGAATACGCGGGTTCTGCCGTGGGATTATTACGGCAAGCCGGCGACTGAAGTCCGGCTTGCGCATTGGCACGCCGTGCGTCCGCAAGTCCATGAGCGGCTCGGCCTCGATCCGCCCCAGCAATGATGGCTTTGAACAGACGCAACGCCTTGCGCAGGATCCACTGATCGGCCACACCCTCGCATCGCTCGCCCGACGGCGTGGTGTAGGAATAGGTTTCGACCTGCTCGTAACTGATGCTGTAGCCCCTTTTCTGGTAGAATTGCTGCGCAGCCAGATTGGATTTTTCGGCACCGATCTCGCAAGCGGCAAAGCCGCGCCTGGCCAGCTCGGCCTCGCCGAACTCCAGGAGTCGCGATCCCAGGCCGGCCCCCTGATAGGATGGCAGCACCCGCAACGCCCAGAGGCGCGGCAGGCGGGCACCTGCAAATCTGACCCAGAGCTGGCCGACCGGATCGTCATCGACCTCGGCGATCAGGACCAGCCCCTCGCCGGCCGCCTGGGCAGCAAAGGCCTGTGCGATGATGGCGCGGTGCGCCGTGAACGTGCCGTCCCATTCGAGCTTGCGGATGTCGGCCGCGATGCCGAGCCGAAAGCCGCAGGCCGTGCGGTCAGGCGGCGCCGGCATGCTTGTCCTCCGTTTTCCGCGCTGTCTCCGCAACCTGCTTTGGCCTGATCCGATAGTGTGGTCGCGGCACGCCACCCCAGCGCCGCTTGTAGTCCTCCTCGCCGCGCAGAAAATCGAACTCACCGGCGCCATCGCGGATCGCCCGCGCGATCAACTGCTGCAGCATCAGGCTGCCGATCCCGAGCATACCAAGCTCCGGGGCGAACCCGCCGATATAGTGATAGGCCCGACCTCGGACCTGGAAGTCGAAGCTCGCACCCACCACGCGATCGCCGAGCGACAGCGTCAACAGGCGCAACCAGCCGTGCCGCGCAAAGCGCGCGGCGACCTCGCGATAGAATGCTTCACGCTCGGAGCCATGGAGCACGCCGGCTTCGTCTCGCGCACGCCATCGCGCATGATGAAGCGCGAACAGCACATCCATCGCACGCGCGATCAGCTCCTCGGACGACGCAAAATCCATGCTGAGAACTCCAATCTCTTCCGCGCGCCTCCGGCAGCGGCGGAGATCGGCCGTCATGCGCGGCGAAAGCAGGCTTCCCTCCGCCCCTCCGCGCAGATCGACGACGACAGTCGGCGTATCGCGCGAGATCGATGCCTCCGGTTCGTCGCCGAAGATCGACAGCAGCGCCGAGTCCGGCGGCAGGTCGCGAAGATCATAGCTGGTCCAGCCCGCACTGCGGGTCTTGAGCGCCTCCGCCAACGCCGCCTTGGCGCCGCTTCGTCCGGGATCGAGCAGCACGTCACAGCAATCGCTGACGCCGTTGCCCAGCAACGTCAGCTGCCGCTCGCCTGAGGCCGCCTCGGTGGTGATGTAGAACGGCGCCAGCGCGGCCAGCTCCGCCCCATCGCGCACCGCAAGCACGAACAGCTGGCCGCCGCCAAGCCAGCGCCACCACGACAACAGCCAATCGGGATGCTGAAATGGCCCGGCCGTGACCGCGCGCTGCCACAAGCCGATCCAATCCGGCCGCAGCCATTCCAGCGCGGCAGCTGTTGTGATTTCCTCAATCCGCATGGTCGGCGACGACTTCGCATATCTCCCGCGCGGCTGATGACGTTCTTGCGCGGATATCTGCCAGGAAATTGGTCACCGGATTCTGCGCCGGCATCAATACGAATGAGCGCGGCTCGCCGGCTGCTTGCATAGGGTCCATACGAATTCAATGGACTAGCCGGAGGCTGGTTCCTATAGGTCATCCCGACGGCAACCGCGATCCATCCACCTCTGACATTTGCGCCCACTGCAGGCGCGGTCCCCTAGCCGGAACTCAGCTGTCATCTTCGTGTTTCCCTCAAGATGGGCAAATCCGCACACGCGCTGAGTTCGGGACAGGCTGCCAAAGCCGGCACGCGCGTGCGGTCAGCGCAAGGACGTCAGGCGCTATCATCCGCGGCACCGCTCGGGCTGCTCGCCCTTCATCTGCTGACGACCTGGCGCAACGCTGGCTCGGACGGGCTGGTCTTTGTCGCCAAAGATGAAGCCCGCGCCGAACGCCTTGGCGCGATCCTGCACGCATTGGACCCGGCCTGCGACGTGCTGGTGCTGCCGCGCTTTGACACGCTTCCTTTCGACGAGGTCGAACCGTCGCGCGAGATCGCGGGCCGCCGCGCCAGCGTCTTGCGTCGGCTGGCTGCGCGCGCGAGCCCGCCTCTGCTCATCGCCACCGTGGATGCCATGCTGCCGCGGGTACCGCGGCCGCAAGCGTGGTCGCACGCCGGCCTGCGCCTGAGGATCGGGCAATCGATCGCGGTGGATGAGCTCCGGCGTCGTCTCGCGGACGCAGGCTATGAGCTCGATGAGCCCGCCGACTACCCCGGCGGCGTGCTGTGCCATGGCCAGACCATCGAGCTGTTTCCGGCCGGCGCGCTGGGTCCGGTGCGGATCGAACATGGCGACGGGGTGATCCGCGGAATCCATGGCTTCGATCCGGTGAATCAGACCGACCTGGTCAGCCTCGAGGCGCTGGTGCTCGATCCGATGTCGGAGCGCAACCTTGTCGGCGAGACCACTAATGGCGTCAGCGTGTTTTCCTACCTCGATAAGGTGAAGATCATTGCGGATGCAGAGGTACCGGCGCGTGCCGACGCGCAGCTTGCCGTGATCGAGGATAGCAGCGACGCGCGGAGCCGCGAGGCCGCCTTCATCAGCCGCGGCGAATGGCAGCAGGCGATGCGTCACGCCGCGGCGCTGCCGGCATTGTCCGAGATCGCTGCGATCCCGAATTTCTCCCGCGAGCCGTCGGCCCCGACGTCGCTGCGCCGCTTCATCGCCGAGGCCAGACGGCGTGGCGCACGCCTTATGTTCACTGCATGCACGGACCGCGACCTCCAGCACATGGAGCGTCTCGCCGGTCTGAAGACATCGCGCGCGGCGGATTGGCACGGCGCCTCGCGGCCGCCGCCGGGCAAGGTCACCTCTCTGCTGATCGACCTCGATGCCGGGTTCAGAACCGCAACCGCGCGCCCGCTGCTCGTCATTACAGCAGCTGACATCCTCGGCAGCAGGGCGCACCATCTGCAGCCGATGGCGCGGCAACATGCCGACCTCACCGAAGCGACCACACGGCCGACGCTCGGCAGCGCCGTCATTCATCTGCAGCGCGGGCTGGCCGTGCTGCAAGGGCTCGAGCAGGTGGCGACGGCCGATCTCTCCGCGCGCGAGATGGTGCGGCTTGTCTTCGCGGATGACGAAGCTGTGCTGGTGCCGACCGCCGAGCTGGCGCTGATCTGGCCTTATGCGCACGACCCAAGCGGGGTCGCACTGGATGATGCCGACGGTCAGTCATGGGCGGCGCGCTGCCTGAAGGCCGAGCGCGAGGTCGATCGCACCGCGCAAATCCTGTCCGAGGCGATCCTGGCGCGGAAGCAGGCCAAGGCGCCGCGGCTGGTGCCGCCGACCGCGGAGTACGAGCGCTTCGTCGCGCGCTTTCCGTATTACGCCACGCCGGACCAGACAGCGGCGATCGAGGACGTCTTGAACGACCTCGCCTCCGGCCATCCGATGGACCGCATCGTCTGCGGCGACGTCGGCTTCGGCAAGACCGAGGTGGCGTTGCGCGCCGCGGCGGCGGCCGTGTTCGCGGGCATGCAGGTGGCGCTGGTCGTTCCGACCACGGTGCTCGCGCGCCAGCACGTCGAGACGTTCCAAAAGCGCTTTGCGCCTTTCGGCATCACGATCGGTCATCTGTCGCGGCTCACACCCGCCACTGAGGCGCGCGTCGTCAAACAACAGCTTCGCGACGGTTCGCTCAAGATCGTGATCGGCACCCATGCGCTGGCCGGAAAGGAAATTGCGTTTTCGGATCTCGGCCTCGTCATCATCGATGAGGAGCAGCACTTTGGTGCGGCCGACAAGGACAAGCTGTCGGCCCTGCGTGCCGGCGTCCACACGCTGACCATGAGCGCCACGCCGATCCCGCGCACCATGGCAAGCGCGATGGCCGGCCTGCGCGATGTCAGCGTCATCGCCACCCCTCCGGTACAGCGGGTCCCGATCATCACCAAGGTTTCGCCCCTGCTCGATTCCACGCTGGCAATGGCGCTGCGGCGCGAACACAGGCGACATGGCCAGAGTTTCGTGATCTGTCCGCGCATCAAGGATCTCGGCCCCATGGCGGAGCGGCTGCACGACACCGGGCCTGAACTGCGCGTGGTCGTCATTCATGGACGGATGGCGGCACGGGACATCGATGCGCGCATGATGCAGTTCGTCGGAGGTGAGGCCGATGTCCTTCTCGCCACCGATATCGTCGAGAACGGGCTCGACATTCCCCGCGCCAACACGATTCTGATCTGCGCGCCCGAACGCTTCGGCCTTGCGCAGCTGCATCAGCTGCGCGGGCGGGTCGGGCGCGGCGGCACGCGCGCCTATGCGTATCTGCTCACCGATGAACCCGGCGAGGACGCCGAGAAACGGATCGCAGCGCTGCTGGAGCTGAGCCGGCCGGGCGCGGGATTTCAGATCGGCGCGCGCGATCTCGACCTGCGCGGCGCCGGCAACCTCCTGTCCGACCAACAGTCCGGCCGGGTCCATGTGTTCGGCCCCGCGCTTTACCACGACCTGCTGGCGCGAGCGCTGCAGGCACGGCCGCGGCACGCCCGCGACATGTGGGTTCCGGAGCTGCACATCGACACGCCCGCGCTTCTCCCCGCAAGCTACGTGCAGGACGAAGCGACACGGCTCGACATCTATGCGCGGCTGGCGAGGGTCGAGAGCCCGGCCGAGCTCGGCGACATCGAAGACGAAATCGAAATTCGCTTTGGCCCCGTTCCGCCGGAGGTGAAGAACCTCATTGCCATGGCCGCGCTCCGACTCGATTGCCGCGCGCTCGGCATCACCAGGATCGATGTCGGGCCGACCGGCATCGCCGCGCAGCTGAGGCCGGATTCACGCGTGGCACGTCAGGCCGCGCCGATCCGCCGCTCCGGCGACAGGCTCATCTCCAAGCACGTCGTGAAAAGCAGCCAGATGCTGCAGGCCGTGGTGCTATTCATCAAGGCCCTCAAGAAGGCTCAATCGAACGCGCCGACGCACCGGACCGCCGCGCGGGCGCCAAAAGCGAGCCGCCACGATGCGGCGATCGGATCATCCTGAGTTTCGTCGCACCAGCCTGATCCCATCAGCCTCGCTGAAGGCGTGCTCCGCCTCGACGGCTCCGATCGAGGAACCGCATAGCCAATCGAATTGCTGCGCCTGGAACGCCTCATAGACCCTTGCATGATAGGCGCCGAGGCCGAAGACATCGAGGACGAGTTCAAACAAAAGGCGCGGGAGCTCGGCGCTTCCAAATGAGCTACATCGGTTACGAGAGGTTTGCAGCAATTGCGGTGCAACCCTCTCCCCTTGCGGGAGAGGATTGCTGCGCGACGCGCAGCCGGGGGTCTCTCTCCGCGCACTCACAGCTTCGATGCGTAGCACCCCCCTCATCCGATCGCGCCTGCGGCTCCGCTGGAGCTGCCCTCTCCCGCAAGGGGAGAGGGCGCAGCAACTGGCACCGATTAGGATTCAGGCATTCCAGCTACGTGCAGCGACTTTGAGGCCAGCGACGAGTCTCGTCACCGCTGTGCGAATTTGATGGTCGAAACCGGCCAGCGACCGTCATGGCCCCGGATCGAGATCCGCAAGCCGTGCAGTTCGTCGAGATACACATGTTCCACAGTTCCCGCTTTGCCGTCGCTGAGCGCCACCGCCTTGCCGACCAGTTCCGTTTGCGCCTGCTCGAACTCGTGAAGAATCTTGAAGGCTCGCGTTCTGGCGGAAACCATGCGGGTCCGATGCTATAGGGATGAATAAGCCGCCGACACCGAAGGTCGGCGGTTGCCTATCAAATCGGCATGGAACGGGGTCGGATCAAGAGCTGGAACTAGCTATTGCTCGTGCAGAGCCGCTGGCAGCGAGGGTGGAGTGCCCTCGTCTGCCAGCGCTCCAGCGCCAGTCGTTATCAGCAGGATGCCGCCGATCAACCCAGCGCCATACGTGCCTCGGCTCCGCTTGTTGTTCTCTCGTTCGTTCTTCTGCCGAGCGCCCATGGCGCATCCATCCGTGCGTCGATGATCATAGCGCAACTGGTATAACCACCAACATCATAGGATAACCTGCAATCCAAAAGCTTGCGCAGTATCAGCGACGCGCCGCGGAACGCCGTCTCCGCCCACGCGTTCGCTCCAGAACTCCTGATGACGAGCGCGGAGCAGAGCATGGTCAAGGACACCACGAAGAACGATCCGAGGGAGACACCGAAGGACGATCCCAGGCAACAGACGGATTGGCCGAACGACAAGCAGACCGACAAGCCCTGGCAGGGCAATCCGGAGAAGGATCAGCTCGCACCTGACCGCCCCGATATCGATCTCGAGAAATGGCAGCGGTCGAACACGCACTAGCGCACTAGCCCTGGCAGAGCTGCATTGGTGCGGCTCTGCCGCGACGCCGAACGCCGCGGCAGACCGTGTTCGTATCAGCGCGCCGCCTCCGCCAGAACCTGTGGCCGCGGCAGCTGCGACAATGTCGCCGCCTCGATCCATCGCGTGACCGCTGCGAGGTCGCCCTCGGCATCACGATAGGCCTGGATCTGGAAATCGGCCGAACTGCCGAGCTGCATGATGATCTGGCAGCGTGCAAGCTCGTCGACGCAGCCGAGCGCTTCGGCATCCGACATGATCTCTTCGATCAGCCTGACCAGCATCTCCTGCCCCGTTACCGGACCGTCCTCGGTCACCAGGAGGCAGTCGGTGCCGTAACGCTGCGCCCGCCACTTGTTCTCGACTGCGATCGCGCGCTCCACATTGCCGACCTCGTTGGCCTTTTCGGGGTGGAGGTAGAGGTGGCGCGCCAGCGCGCGGTATAGCCCGGCAATCGCGATGGCATCGTCGACCGAGGTGCAGACATCGGGCGCGCGCAGTTCGAGCGTCGGATGCTTCGATGCCGGTCGCATCGCCCACCAGATATGGCTGTCGTCCGGCATCACGCCGGACCTGGTGAGTGCCGCGACGTAACGGTCGTACTGGTCCTTTGACGTGAACAGCTCGGGAAGGCCGGTGCGCGGCAACTCGTCGTAAGCCGCGAGCCGATAGCCTTTGAGACCGGTCTCGCGCGAATTCCAGAACGGCGACGAGGTCGACAAGGCGATGAACAGCGGAATATAGGGGATCATCGCGCGCATCACCGCGAACCGCCGGTCGGGGTCCGGCAGCTGCACATGGACATGCATCCCGCACAGCATGTTGCGACGACCGACGCTGCGGAGGTCCTCGATCATCTCGGCGTAGCGGGGCTTGGGGCTTGGCTGCGAGCGCAGCCACGCCGCCGTCGGATGGGTGCCGCTGGCCAGAATGGTCAGCCCGTATTGGCGGGCGACAGTCGCGACCTCACGCCGCAGGAATTTCAATTCCTCCCTGGCGTCGCCGACGTCGACATGGACGTTGGTGGCGACTTCCAGCTGCGACTGCAGCATTTCCCGCATCGCCTGGCCGCCGGTCGACCAGTTCGCGGCGTTGAAGAGATCATCCGGCGTGCGCATCTCGACGTCGCGGGTCGTGGCATCGGCGAGGAAATATTCCTCCTCGATGCCGAACGAATATTCGCTCGCCTCTTCCCGCCCGCTCGCCGAACGGATCACTAGGTGCCGCTCGTCGTCGCTCAGTCCGAGGCGGAGCCTTTCGAGTATTTTCGGATCGAATCCCATCTATCAAATCCCATCCAATTAGATGTTGTGTGTCTGCAGCCAGGCTTCGAGGAGCGCTGCCTGCCAGAGTCGCGAGTGGCCCTTCGGGCTCATCTCGGCCTCGGGCTGTTGCAGCATGTGGTCGACAAAATCGCGCCGGTAGAGCCCACGCGTCCGCGCCGGCTCTGCGTCGAAGACATCGCGGACGAAATCGAGGAACGGACCACGCAGGTGGCGCAAGCCGGGCACGGGGAAATAGCCCTTCGGCCGATCAATCACCTGGTGCGGCACACAGCGCCGCGCCACCTCTTTGAGGACGTATTTGCCGCCGTCCCTGACCTTCAGCCCCGCCGGCATGCGCGCCGCTAGCTCCACGACCTCGTGATCCAAGAACGGCACGCGCGCCTCGAGACCGAAGGCCATGGTCATGTTGTCGACCCGCTTGACGGGATCGTCGACCATCATGATCTCGGTGTCGATCTGCAGCACCTTGTCGATCGCGGAAGCGCCATCGCAATCGCCGAAGAAGCGCTCGACGAATTGCAGGCTCACATCCTCGTCGATCATGTCCGGCGACAGCAGCCGCGCGAGATCGGCATGGCCCCAGTCGAAATAGGCCTTCTGATACTCATCGACCGGATCATTGACCGACAGAAACGCGGGATACCAGCTGTAGCCGCCAAACACCTCGTCGGCCCCTTGCCCGCTCTGCACCACCTTGACCCGCTTCGACACCTCGGACGACAACAGATAGAACGCGACCGCATCGTGGCTCACCATCGGCTCCGACATCGCGGCGATGGCGCCGGGCAAGGCGTCGAGCGCGCGGTCGGCCCGAATCCGGATCTGCTGATGGCTGGTCGCGAAGGCGTTGGCGACGATATCTGAGTAGCGGAATTCATCGCCGGCGTGCCCGCCGACTGCGTCGAACCCGATCGAGAACGTCCTGATGTCCTGATGCCCGAGCTGGGACAGCAGCGCCACCAGGAGCGAGCTGTCGAGGCCCCCGGACAACAGCACGCCGACCGGCACGTCGGCGACGCGGCGGCGGTCCACCGCCTGCGTTATGGCTTCTGTCAGCGCGTGGACCCACTCCTGTTCGCTGAGGCGGCGATCAGTGGGCCGACTTTCGCCGACCCTGAAGCTCCAATAGCGCTCGCGTGTCTCCCGCCCGTCCGGCTCGATGGTCAGGAGCGTTGCAGGCTCGAGCTTCTTCACGCCGCGGAGGATGGTCCGCGGCGCGGGGACTGCCGCATGAAAGCTGAAGAAATGATGCAAGCCCACCGGATCCAGCGCGGTGTCGACCTCGCCGCCCGCGAGCAGCGCGGTGAGCGACGAGGCGAAGCGGAATGCGCCCGGCGCTTGCGTATAGTACAGCGGCTTGATGCCGAGCCGGTCGCGCGCCAGCACCACGCGGCCGCTGTCGCGCTCCCACAGCGCAAAGGCGAACATGCCCTTGAAGCGGCGCACGCAATCCCTGCCCCAGGCGTGATAGGCCTTCAGGATCACCTCGGTGTCGCCGTCGCTGAAGAACCGGTAGCCCTTGCCCGCGAGCTCTGCGCGCAGCTCGCGGAAATTGTAGATGCAGCCGTTGAACACGATGCCGAGTCCGAGCTCGGCATCGATCATCGGTTGCTGAGCTGCCGCGGACAGATCGAGAATGCTGAGGCGGCGATGGCCGAACGCCATCCCACCCTGCACGTAGAGGCCCGACGCGTCGGGCCCTCGCGCCTGCATCGCATCGTTGATGCGGCCCAGTGCGGCCAACGAGATCTGCCCATCGGTTCTGACTTCACCACAAATGCCGCACATCGCGGGGGATCGAGCTCCTGTGACTTGCCTGTTCGACTAAGTGCGCCCGATAACCCGTTGTGAACGCTTGCGTTCCCCTTGAAGCGCAACACAATTTCGCGCCAAGAGCGGAACTACCTCGGCACGCTTCCGTGCGCGAGCCACCAACACATGGTCCGGTGGCACCTCTGTCCAAGCCGGTTCCTTGTCGTAGGGCTCTGACACCACGATCACCTGCTCGCCGTCCTCACGGAAATAGAGCGAGTTGGCGCTGTCATTCTCGGCGAAGCGAAACGCGAATAGGTCCTGACCATTGGACAGCGCCGAGGTGAAGCGCAATCGCTCGCGCAGACCGTCCTCATTGACCAGCTCGCAGAGCGTACGCAGCACATCGCGTGTCGCCGCCAGCGGATCCTGCTCGATGCCGGCACCGACAATGGCCAGAAACACGGCCTCTGAATCCGTGGTCCCGATCCGCGACGGATAGAGCGGATCGGGAATGAGAGCCTCGATCTTGCGGCGCAGCCTGTTCCAGCTGCCGACAAAGCCGTTGTGCATGAACAGCCAGCGGCCGCAGGCGAAGGGATGGCAGTTCTGGCGCGTCACCGCGGTCCCGGTCGCGGCGCGAACATGGGCGAAGAACAGATGCGACTGGAGGTGGCGGCAGAGATAGCGCAGGTTCTCGTCCGACCAGGCCGGACGGGTCTCGCGATAGAGCCCGGGCTCCGGATGATGGCCATACCAGCCGAGACCGAAGCCATCGCCATTGGTGCCTGCAGTCGACTCCAGCGCACGCAGGCTCTGCGCCACCAGCGAATGCTCGGGCTCGGTGACATAAGGCTCGAACGCAGTGATCTCACCGCGATAGGCAATCCAGCGGCACATCAAATAGCCTCCGGTTCAACGGATGAATGTGCGACGGAACGCGCAGGCCGTGTGCAATCGGCTGGCCGAGCCAGACGAACGTCTCGATGCCCTTCGCGGTGTTGCTGAAATGAAGGGCCCGATCTTGCGCACGCTGAAGGACGTGTCCTGATAGGCTGCGATCAGCCAGTCCAGCACGGGCTGTGATTGCCCCCATTGCGTTAAGAAGCGGTGCGGCTTGCTCTCATAGGTCGCGGCGCTGTCGACCAGGAACTCCTCGAACACACGCCCCGTCCTGCGATCGCAAACGGACATTGGCAGCGGCTTGCTCACGTGACCCTCTCGCAGAAAATCATGGGAAGCAAAAACGCACCACGGAAAGTCAAGTTCCGGCTGCGGAGGCGGCGCACGGGAACTCGTCGGGTCGAGCGGCGGATGAGATGCATCGGCGCGCGGCACCAGCCAGCCACACCAGCGCGCTCGCGGCTCCCGCGACCGCCGCTACCTTTCATAAATCTGTACCTTGCAATAAAAGATACCTTGCAATATATTCTTCCGGCCACCTGGCCAGGGCCGTACCGCTGCCATGACCGAACAGAACCAGATCCAGCTCAAGAAAGGCGCGCTCGAATTGTGCGTGCTGGCGTTGCTGGCGCGCGGCGAGAGCTACGCCTACGAGATTGCCAGCGCGCTGGCATCCGGCGTCGGCATGGGAGAAGGAACGATCTATCCCCTGATGCGGCGCATGCAGGATGACGGGCTGGTCGAAACCCGCCTTGCCGAATCCAACAGCGGCCCGCCGCGCAAATACTATCGCCTCACCCCGGCCGGCCGCGCCGCCTTCACGGCGCAGAAACGCGAGTGGCGAACGTTCACCGACGCCGTCAACAAGTTGCTGGGAGAACGCTGATGAACCGCGTCGCCTTCTTGACCATCCTCAATGACGGGCTCGCCGGGCTCCCCGCGCGCGAGGTCGACGATATCATCGCCGACTACATGTCCTATTTCGATGAAGCCGAGGCCGCCGGGCGGAGTGAGGTCGATGTCGCGGCAGCGCTGGGCGATCCGCGCCGGCTGGCGCGCGAATTGCGCGCCGAAACCGGGCTGCGCCACTGGGAAAATCGCCGCAGTCTGGGTAACTCCGCCGCCGCTTTGCTGGCGCTCGGGAGCCTGGCCACGGTCGACATCCTGGTCCTGCTCCCGCTGCTGTTCGCCGTCATGTTGGTCATGCTGGTGATTGGCCTCATCGTCTTCGTGCTCGGCATTGTCGGCATCGGACTGCTGCTCAGCCTGGTGAAGATCGGGCACTTCGCCTCGATCGCCGCGATGCTCTTGCGCGCGGTGGCGGGCATCGGACTGATCGCCGGCAGCGTCGGGGGCGGCGCGCTGCTGCTGCTGGCGCTCAACGGTGCGGTGAAGATGCTCGGAAACTACGCCCGGCTACACTATCGGCTGCTCAAGCCGGAACAGGACCCGATTAGTTAGGATCAGAGGTGCACCATGAACGAACGTCTCATAAGGATTGCGCTGGTGTCGCTGAGCATTGCGGCGGCGTGCGGGATATTCATCGTTCTGACTTCGGCAACGGATTGGATCGATGGCGACTACCGATCCTGGGCCGGCACGATGCGCAGCTGCGCATCGGCGAACAAGACCGGCGCGGGCGAGCGCCGCACCGTCGATCTCGACTGGCCCGGCAGCGAAATGGTCAAGATCAAGATTCCGGCGCAGGTGCATTTCCAGCCTGGACCCAAGCCACAGGCCAGCGTCAGCGGTGACGCCGACCTGGTCAGCCACGTGCGCCTGCACGATGGCACGTTGGAGTGGGATACGGTGGAATGGGACAACCTGGTCGATTGTTCTCCGGCGAAGGACCTCGTCGTCCACCTCTCCGGCCCCGCGGTCACGGCATGGACGCTGAACGGTTCGGGCCAACTCGATCTCTCCGACGTCAAGCAGGATGTGCTGCAGATCACCATGCACGGCAGCGGTGACGTCACCGCGAGCGGGGAGGTCCGCGAGGTCTCGCTCGAGGCCGCTGGCTCAGGCCGGGCTGATCTCGGACGGCTCACCACCCAGAAGACCACCGCGAACATCCACGGCAGCGGCGGTCTCAAGCTCGCCGACAGCAGGCAGGACGTGCTGCGCATCGCACTCCACGGGAGCGGCAGCGTCATCGCCAGCGGGGAGGCCAAGGAGGTTTCGCTCGAGTCCGCCGGTTCCGGACGCGCAGATCTTGGCGGGCTGATCGCGGACAAAGCCAGCGCGCAGATTCACGGTAGCGGGAACGTCGATCTGGCGCCGCGCCAGGACGCCGATATCTCCGTCTCCGGCAGTGCGGTGGTGAGATTGCATGGCGCCGTGGCGCGGATCAATTCGCACGTGTCGGGCTCAGGGCAAATCAAGCAGGTGCCGTAGATCTGCAGCCCTTGTGTAACAGGGAGAGACGTCGATGTCCGCTTCCAACCAATTCTGCAGATTCCTGTACATCGCGGGCTTCTGCCTCACGGCGACGCTGGCGCAGGCTGCTGGCCTCCGATCGATTGATATTCCCGCCGACGCCGATGGTCCGGCGATTCATGGCGCAATGTGGTATCCTTGCGCCGAGCCGCCGGGAGAGGTTCGTCTCGATCCCTTCACCTTGCCGGGCGTGAAGGATTGTCCGTTGCTCGGCGACAAGCTGCCGCTGGTCGTCGTGTCGCACGGCAAGGGCGGCAACTTCGCCGGCCATCATCACACCGGTGAAGTGCTCGCCGAGGCCGGATTCATTGTCGCGGCCATCAGTCACCCTGGTGACAATTCGTCCGATCTCAGCCGTTCGGACGACCTGTCCGTCTTTGTCGAACGGCCGCAGGACATCAAGCGCCTGATCGATTTCATGCTGCTCGCGTCTCCCGTCAGCACGGCGATCGATCGCGAACGGATCGGTTTATTCGGCTTCTCCCGCGGCGGCTACACCGGCCTCGTGGCAGTCGGGGCCAATCCGGACTGGGCAAAAGCCACCGCGATCTGCCAGCATTCGGCGAGCCACGCCTGCGCGCAGATCTTGCGGAAGGAATACCCCACCGAGCCTCCCACGCACGATCCGCGGATCAAGGCTATCGTCATTGCCGATCCGCTCGCCGTCACGTTGGGCGCAGACAGCCTCGCGTCGGTGAAGGTGCCGGTTCAATTGTGGGCCTCGGAGTATGGTGGTGACGGCGTGCTTCCTCACGATGTGGCCGCCGTCGACGCAAACCTTTCGGCTCCACACGACTATCGCGTGGTTCCGAACTCCTGGCACTTCTCGTTCCTGGCGCCCTGTTCACCAGCACTGCTGAGGCAGCGGCCCGAACTCTGCGTGGATCCTCCCCGCTTCGACCGCGCCGCGTTCTACGCGCGGTTCGACACCGAGATGATCGCATTCTTCCGGAAATGGCTGGCCCGGCCAGCGGAGTGAGGCGGAGGCGTCATTGCGAGCCACCCGGTCCGCCCAAAGCGCGGCCGGATGTCAGGCTCCGCAAAGCAATCCAGCTTCGCTCTGACCGGCGGCTCAAGACCGACGGCTCAAGATCGATGTCGATGTCGCGGCTCGGGCGATTTGGGCTGCGTCGAACGGCGTGCTGACACTTTTTTCATGCAGGGCGCCCCCCGAAGGAGATCAAATCTGCAAGTGACCTGCTGTTCGAGGCGCTGGCCGCCAAGCTTCCGAAGTCGTCTGAGTTGCGCCGACGACAGATGATTTGCGCGCAAAAATCGAATTTGTTTTGCTTTCAAGGCATTTGACTTGGCCCGCAGATTTGGCTTGGCGACCGCTCACAAGAACATCATTCTGATGCAGCCGCCCGATGAAGAATTTTGCTCTCCTCTTGCGCCGAACAGTGAAATTGCGCTGGCAGGACCGCTCCTGCAAATGATGCCATGACAAGCTGGTAAACCGACTTCAACGCCTGCCGGGAGATCCCCATAATGTCCGCTCTCAGATCCATCGCATCGGCTGCTCGCATGCGGCCTAATCTCATCCTGAGCGGGCTGTTTGCAGCTATCCTGGCGCTGTTCGTGTCCGTCCCCAGGCCAGCGGCCGCGGAGGACATCCGCATCGGCTATCAGCGATCATCGACCCTGACCGCGATCCTCAAGGCCAATGGCGAATTGGAAAAGGCGCTGGCGTCGCTCGGGATCAAGGTGACCTGGCATGAGTTTTCCAGCGGCCTGCCGCTGCTCGAAGCCATCAATATCGGCAGCATCGATTTCGGCGCCGATGTCGCCGACACCGTGCCCATTTTCGCCCAGGCCGCCGGCGCCAAGCTCGCTTATGTCGCCGAGGAAGCCGCCTCGCCCTCGGCGCAGGCGATCCTGGTGCCGACGGCGTCGGCGATCAAGACCTTGACCGAACTGAAAGGCAAGAGGGTCGCGGTGACCAAGGGCGCCGGCAGCCATTATCTGCTGCTCGCCGCGCTCGCGCGCACCGGCCTCAGCTTCAAGGACATCATGCCGGCCTATCTGCCGCCGGCTGACGGCCGCGCCGCCTTCGTCAGCAACAACGTCGATGTCTGGATCGCCTGGGACCCGTTCCTCACCAGCGTCATCAGGCAGTCCGGCGCGCGCGTGCTGGCCGACGGCTCGGATGGGCTCGCCAGCTACAAGCGCTATTACCTCGCATCCGCCGCTTATGCCGACGGCCACGCCGATGCGCTCAACGTGATCTTCACCAAGCTGGTCGAGACCGGGCAATGGGTGAAGGCGCATCCGGGCGATGCCGCGAACCTGCTCTCCGGTCTGTGGGGGATCGATGCCGCCACGGTGGAGGAAGCCAACAGCCACCGCTCCTACCGGGTCGGTGCGGTGACACCTGCCGGCCTCGCCGAGCAGCAGAAGATCGCCGATGCCTTTTTCGCAGAGCATTTGTTGCCGGCCAAGCTCGATACGTCAGCGATCAAAATCTGGCTACCCAGAGCGCCATGAGGCGATCCCGCGTGATAGAGAGTTCCGCCCCCGGCATTCATCGTGCCGACGTAGACTAGACTGAAGGAGACCACCGTGACGTCCCATCTCATCCCGCCGACCGACCGGACCACCGACCATCCGGCGCATCGCCTGTTCGTCGACCGCTGGTCGCCGCGCGGCTTCAGCAACGAAGCGATCCCGGAAAGCGAGTTGCTGACCTTCTTCGAGGCGGCACGCTGGGCGCCCTCCTCCTACAACTCGCAGCCATGGCGTTTCCTTTATGCGCTGCGCGGTACACCGGAATTCGACACCTTCCTCGGTCCGCTGGTCGAATTCAACCGCGGCTGGGCCCAGCACGCCGCCGCGCTGGTCTATGTGCTGTCGAAGAAGACGTTCACGCCCCTGGGCAAGACCGAGCCCACCCCCACGCGCACCCATTCCTTCGACGCCGGTGCCGCCTGGGCCAATTTCGCCCATCAGGCCGCCCTCTCCGGCTGGGCCAGCCACGGCATGAGCGGCTTCGACGTCGACGCCGCGCAGAAGGCGCTTCAGGTGCCGGAGCCTTTCGTCGTGGAAATCGCCGTGGCCGTCGGCCGCAAGGGTGATGGCGCGCATCTGCCGCCGCAACTGCAAGAGCGCGAGAAGCCGAGCCCGCGCCTGCCGGTCGCCGCTATAGCTGCCGCCGGCCTGTTTCCGCAGCGCTTCGCGGGCGAGTGATCGGTCGGGGGGCGGTACTGAAGCGTGCCGCCCCTGACGCTCTGCTGAAATTTATGGCAGAAGGGATGATTGACCGGTCCCTCGAATTCGCGAGTCCAGCATGCCGCCGCCGAAACCGCCCGCCTTCGAGACCTTGAGCCTGCATGCGGGCCAGCATCCTGATCCCGCCACCGGCGCCCGCGCGGTGCCGATCTATCAGACCACGTCCTACGTGTTCGAGGACGCCGAGCACGCGGCCGCGCTGTTCAATCTGGAGCGCGCCGGGCATATCTACACGCGGATCTCCAACCCGACGACGGCCGTGCTCGAGGAACGACTGGCCGCGCTCGAAGGCGGCGTCGGTGCCATCTGCACCGCGAGCGGACAGGCCGCGCTGCACCTGGCGATCGCCACGCTCTTGAACGCCGGCGACCACATCGTCGCCTCCGCCTCGCTCTATGGCGGCACCATCAACCTGCTCGCGCACACTTTGCCGCGCTTCGGCATCACGACCACGTTCGTGAAGCCGCGCGATCACGACGCCTTCCGTGCGGCGATCACGCCGAAGACGCGGCTCGTGATCGGCGAGACCATCGGCAATCCAGGGCTGGAGGTGCTCGACATTCCGAAGGTCGCTGAGATCGCACATGCCGCCGGCATTCCGCTCCTGATCGACAATACCTTCGCCACGCCCTATCTCAGCCAGCCGATCGCGCTCGGCGCCGACATCGTGATGCATTCGGTGACCAAATGGCTCGGAGGCCACGGCATCGCGATCGGCGGCGTCATCATCGACGGCGGTCATTTCGACTGGCGCGGCTCCGGCAAATTTGCCGTTTTGACCGAACCCTATGCCGGCTATCACGGCATCATCTTCGACGAGCAGTTCGGGCCGGCCGCCTTCATCATGCGCGCCCGCACCGAAGGCCTGCGCGACTTCGGCGCCTGCCTGTCGCCGACCAACGCTTTCCATCTGCTGCAGGGCGTCGAGACGCTGCCAGTGCGCATGGAGCGCCACGTGCAGAACACGTCCGCCGTCCTGGAATTCCTGAAGACGAACAAAGCCGTCGACTGGGTGGCGCATCCGACGCTTGAAACCCATCCGGATCATCTGCTTGCCAAGACGTTGCTGCCGCGCGGCGCCGGCTCGATCGTCTCCTTTGGCATCAAGGGCGGCCGGCCTGCGGGGCGCAAGTTCATCGAGAGCCTGAAGCTGATCAGCCATCTCGCCAATGTCGGCGACGCCAAGACGCTGGTCATCCATCCCGCCAGCACCACGCATCAGCAGATGGATGCCGCGCAGCTTAAAGCCGCAGGAATCGGCGAGGAGCTGGTGCGGCTGTCGGTCGGCATCGAGGCGGCGACTGATATCATCGACGATCTCGGACAGGCGCTGCGCGCCTCGCAGAAGGTGTGAGCCATGCAGCTTTCCGTTGATGGCCATGAAGCGTTCGTCTCGACCGGCGGCCGCAGCTTCGACGCCACCCTGCCCGCGGTCGTGTTCATCCACGGCGCCGGGTTCGACCATTCCGCGTGGGCGCTGCAAAGCCGCTGGTTTTCCCATCACGGCTTCGCCGTGCTGGTGCCCGACCTTCCCGGGCATGGACACTCCGCGGGGCCGGCGCTCAAGACCATTGCCGAGATGGCGGACTGGATCGTCGCGCTGCTCGAGGCGGCCGGCGCCAGGCCGGCGCATCTGATCGGCCACTCGATGGGGTCCTTGATCGCGCTCGAAGCGGCGGCACGGCATCCGGCACGTGTCAGCGCGCTCAGCCTGGTCGGTACCGCCGCGACCATGACGGTCGGACCTGATCTGCTCAAGGCAGCGGAGGCCAATGATCAGACCGCGATCGACATGGTCTCGATCTGGGGTTTGGGCCACAGCGCCGAGCTCGGCGGCAGCCGCGCGCCAGGCCTGTGGATGCACGGCACGGCGCAAGCGACCTTGAGGCGCTGTCCGCCCGGCGTGCTGTTTTCCGATCTCGCAGCCTGCAACAACTATCAGGACGCGCTGAATTCGGCCGGCAAGATCAAGGTGCCGACCACGTTGATCCTTGGCGAGAAGGACATGATGACTCCGGCGAAGGCCGGCAAGATGCTGGCCGCCGCGATCCCGCAGGCGCGCACCATCGTACTTGAAGGCGCCGGCCACATGATGATGGCGGAGCGGTCCGATGAGTTGCTGGTGGCGCTCAGTGCCGTCCCATCCCCGACGGATAGATGACGGTCGGGCGATACGGCACGACGGAATGCCCGAAATTCCTGCCATATTGCTGCTGAACGGCGGGGATGTTGACCGTGCCGACCTTGAGGTCCGATGATTTCGCGTCGATCGGCGGCGTGTTGTAGACCGGATTGACCTCGTCGACCTTGCGCTTCAGCCGCTCATTGATGCAGCCGAACGAAGTGTCGGCTTCTCCCTTGGCATCGGCACAGCGCCCTTTGTCGCCACCACCACTGCCGGCCTGTGCCCCGCCCGGGACCGAGGGCGTGGATGTCGGCGTACCGGTGTTGGAAGGGCTGGGTAGCAGCGGACTTGCGGGCGGCGCATCGACCGTCACCGGCGGCAAGGACCGCGGCTCTTCCGCTCGGGCCGAGCTCGACGTTGCCGATACCAACACCGCCACGGCGATCGCGAGCCTTGTCGCGGAGAGCTGCATCGTCACCTCCCGCCACGAACCTGCATCACCAGCGTGCTCAGCTTGCTGTTCAGTGCGGCGAGGTCCACGCGACCCACCGCGCCACCACCGAGACACCTGCGGCCGCAACCGCCGTTCACGGTTCTCACGCCGACGCTGCCCGGCGCACCAAAGGTCGCAACCGGCACGCTGCCGGTCAGCGGAAAGCCGCGCGCCGCGAGCTTTGCGCGCACGGCCACGCAATAATCGACCGACAGATAGGAGAAGCGCGTCTCGCCATGGCCTGCGCGATATTTCATCGTAGCCGTGCAGAGATCGCCGCCGGCGAGCCGCCACGCCTGCGCCAGATAGGTCACGCCATAATGGACATTGGTTTCGGGCGCCGCGAGCTCGGCATTGCTGCCGGAAAAGCCGAGCATGCGCGCGGTTGACGGCATGATCTGCATCAGCCCGATCTCGCCGGAGCCGCCGATCGCATTCGGATTGAAGCCGCTCTCGACCGCCATCACGGCCTCGGCGATCGCCGGCGCCAGCCCTTGCTGTTCCGCCTCCTTGGCGATCAGCGCCCGATAATAGGACTGCGCATCGCCTTGGTTTGCCGGAGCCTCCGGCTTGGCGGCGACCGACGCCTCGGGTTTGGCCGAGGAGACATCGGCATTGCCCGGCTCAGCGCGGAGCGGCGTGGCAATCATTGCAGCGAGCACGATCAACCTCGCGACCATGGACCGGCTGCGGTCGCTTCGCTCGCCCTTCGCCTGCAGCGGCCCCCGTTGCATCCTCATCAGCGCTCCGCACTCAGCTCTGATGCCACTACTGAACCGCCCGCGGCGCGTCGGGCTCCACGATCCGCTGCGTGCTCGTCGTCGGAGGCTGCGCCGCAGCCGCGTTGCCGGTTTGCGCGGCAGGCGCTCTGGCTTTGGCGAGAACGGCCAGCTCCTCGCGCAGGAAGCTCACGAGCTGCTGCATCAGATGATCCCAGATCTCGATCTGCGCGCGCACATAGGTCTGCGTCACCCCGCCCGCGAGCGAGAAATCGAGCGAAAGTGCCAGGAACGGCGGGCTCAATTGCAGGCGCGCGAAACGACGGCTTGCGTTCCAGCGGTTCACCACATCGAGCGGCAATTCGCCCTGCACCTGCAGCACCGCGATCAGCGCCACATCGACAAAGCTCTGCTCGTCGCCGGGCGCGGGGTTGCCCGGACGGATGTCGAACGCCAGGCCGTTGGTGGCGGAGCGCAGATAAGGGATGTTGGCGACCGGATCGGTCAAGCTCTCGACGCGATAGCCGGCGAGCTGAAACAGGTCGCGCAGGCCCTCGAGCGAAAGCTTGGTCAAGGTGGTGTCGGACATCGGAAACTCCGTCAGCGTCGTTCAGCTCGGTGGATTGCGGTTCTTCGGTCGGCGGATCAATGTCTCCGACCTCATTGCAAGGTCTCCGGCAAGGTCACCTGCTGCGGCCATGTGGAGCCGTTTGCCTCATGCTGCAGTGGGATTCGAGCCCGGTTGTCCGCCCCAATCACCGCCTGCACGGCGCGCAGGATGTCCGGCAGGACCTGTTCGGCCAGACAGTCGCATGTGGCGATGCCCAGCCGGACATGCTGCGCGGTCGTCCGAGGCGTGGCCGGCCGCCGCCCGTTTGCAGGGATCTGCACCACGCCCGAACGACCGACCACGATGTCACCGCTGAATCGGGCCTCGATCCGCAGGCTCGGTAACCGCGCATCCTCACCGAGTCTGTCGTTCACCGGCAGGCCGCGCAGGGTTGTTTGCAGGTCCGCGATCAGTTGCCGCAGATGGCGCAACGCCTCCTCGCTGCTGATGAGCCGGTCCTCGAGCGGCACGACACTGCCGAGCAACAGATCCGCTTCCACCACAATGCCGAAACGCTCGTCCTCAGCCACCGCCGGCATGGATCTGGATATCTCCCAGCGCGTCACCCGGTCGGCCCGCCTCTCATCACCATTGATCACGATGCTGGACTTGACCTTGATCTTCCGGACGCCGGCCTCGTCGCGCACGAACTCGTCACCGAACTGCAGCACGATGCTGCATCCGACCGCCAGCACATGCCGCCCGGGTGCGACCGTCATCGAGCTGCCGAAGCCGCTCGCCTCGAGCAGCGCGCGCAGGCGGTCCGGGGTCAGCATCAGCTCGGCTGGTGCGGTCGGCGCTGTTGGCATCGTGCGGCTATCTCGCAGGCGAGGACTGTTCGCCAACGAGGCTCGACAGCGCGAGCTCGTTGATGACGGGTGGGTGCTGCTTCAGGAGCTCGGCCACATAAGCGCGACGCAGCGCCGTTGCACGTTCGCTGCGGATCTGCTGCACCAGCGCATCGCGCACCTCCGGCAGCGTCCGCGTGTAGGACGCCTTGGTGTCGTTGAGCTTGATGATATGCCAGCCGTCGTCGAGCTTGATCGGATCCGAGACCATGTTCTTGGCGAGCTCCATCACGCGCGGACGGATTTCGGGGCGGATCTGAGTTTCGGGGACCCAGCCAAGCTCGCCGCCATTCTCCGCCTCGTTGACCTCATTGGCGATCGCGGCGAAGTCGGCGGCCGGCGCCTTCAGCTTGCGCTGGACCTCGTCGACGGCTTTCTTCGCCTTGTCCTCGGCCGCCTTGTCGGCATCCTTCGCCAACGGCACGAAGATCTGCGCCAGCTCGAATTGCCGCGGCACCAGGAACGAGGCGCGGTTGGCGTCATAGACCTTCTGCAGGTCGTCCTCGCTCGGGAAATTCGCCGGCGGCGCTGATACCGACTGGAGATAAAGCTCAACGACAGCGTTGTCGCGCACCTGTTGCAGCTGTTCGGCAACGTTCGGCTGCTGGTCCCACTTCTTGGCCACAACCTCCTGCAGCACCAGCCGGTTGGCCAGCATCAGCCGCACGGCCTGGCTGAGCAGCGCGGGATCCTGGCTCACGGCGGCGCGCTCGCGCGGGCCGAGCGAAGCGACATAGGCACGGATCTCATCCGCCGAGATGTTGGTCGCGCCGACGCGGGCGATCACATCATCATTCGTTTTGGCACTCGCCGCGCCCTGGGCCAGCGTGGTCGCAGCGCCCTGCGTGGCCGGCGGCGCCGTCGCGGCCGTGACCGGAGCAGCGGGCTTCGGCCTTACGGCCGGTTGAGCCTGGACCGGGCGGTTCGGGACAGCGCTTTGCGCCACCACGACCATCGGAACGCAGGTCAGTGCGCTCGTGACGGCGGCGAGGCGAACCAAACGGAAAGCGCTGACATCGCGAGAGTGACTCATTGTGCTGCCTTCTGATCGAGGAACTTGTCGTTGGTGTCTTGAATGCCGTTCTGGATTTCGACGCGGCGAAGCCCAAGCACCGGTTCTCGCGCTACAAGTGTGTCACCGATCGTGACACCTTGATAACGACCGAGCAGTTCCTGCCCGGCCTTGATCAGCTGCGTATTTTTGGCAACACAACCCTTGGTCGAGGCCTTGTAGGCCGTGGCCTCGCTTTCGAATTTGGCGCGCGCAGCATCCCTGTCGCGCGCGACATTGGCCGCCTCTTCATACGCGCTCTTCCATTTCTCCAGCGTCTCGTCGCGCTCGGCGAGCCGCCGGTTGAACTCCTCCACCGCCTCGCGATGCTGCTTCTCGACCTGACGGACCTCGGCCTTGGCGGCCTCGATCTGCACTTTCGCCGCCGCCTTCTCGCGCTCCGCCTCGGCGAGCTTGGCCTGCAGCTGCGCGCGCTGGTCTTCGAGTTGCCGGGTCTGCAGCGTCGCCGCGCGCAACGCCTCGCGCAGCTTGTCGGCTTCGGTTTCCGCGCGCGCCATCGTGATCTGCGAACACAAAACGGCAGCGGCGATCGTCAGGGGGATGATGCGCATCGTCATGATCAGAACTTCGCGTTGAGATCAACCAGGAGCACATCGACCGCGTAAGGCACGCCGCCAATATTATTGGCGCTCATCCAGCGCAGCGACGCCCAGACATTCTCGCTAAGGCCGACATTGCCACCGATGAAATAGCCCTTGAGGTTGGTGCCGCCGAGGCCGAAATCGGGATCAGTGAACGCATCGAGCGTGGCGTCGGATTCGAGATATTTGTAGCCGACATGCGCATTCCAATCGCCGAAATGCTTGATCTCCCGGTTTCCGACCGTGACCCGCGCCATCCAACCTTTGTCGCCGCCGTCGAAGGGACCGACCGTTTTTCCGTCGGCGGTTCCGGCACGATTGTTGATTGCCATCCCAGGCACTGTAATGCCGGTCGCGCTCGGAAGTCCCGCGCCCGCGAGCGTCAAATTGCGATCGAAGGCTGTGTTCCAGACGAACTCTCCGTCGACTACGATATGGAATGGGTGAAAATCGCCAAGATCGACCGAGCCGCTCGCAACCAATGGCCTGAATTTTTGTAGCAATCCGAAATACTGAAATTGAAGCGCATTTCCGAAATTGTTGTTCGACGTCCTGTTGTCGATGTTGCGCAAGAGCATGTAGGTGTTGCCCTTCTGCGCAAAAAGCGGCCGAGTCTGATCGGTGTCGCAAACGTCGGAACTCGACTGCACGAAGCAATTCGGCGACGATGCCTGTCCCTGGACGTTGTCGAAGTCATAGAATGCAGCAGCCACTCGAAACTGATGCACCGGATCAAAGCGCGAAGCGAAACCGATCTGGGCACCGTATAGCCACTTGTCGTGGCTCGGGAACTTCGAGTCATTAAAATTTAGATTGGTTCCGGCGTTGAAGTCCGTGTTGAAGAGCGGGAACGCCCCGATCACGCCAAACGGGGTGAAATCCTCGGAGAACTGGTACTTCCCCTGGAGCGCCACGCCGTCGAATCCAAGCTCACGATACCAGACGAGATCAGTCGGCGACCAGAACGGATTGTCGAAGCGGCCGACCGAGGCGACGAGATCCTGATTCCAGTTTTGGTAGGTCAGGTAACCACGATCGAGCCAGAGCGAATATTTCGAGAAGTTCGAGCCACCGCCGCCGAGCGTCTGATTGGTCGATACCGGCGAATTATCCGAGCCGGTGGCAATCCTCAAACCGGCATTGAAGCCGTTGGTCAAATCCGCGTCCATGCCGAGTCGGGCACGCAGCTTTGCCTGATTGCGATTCTGAGACGCGTTATACGTCGGCAAGTTATAGCCGCTGCTGATGTCGTAGGGCGATCCGGTATTGATCGCGTTGAAATTGAACGCATCCTGCTGATCGTTGCCCTTCGGAAAAAAGCTGCCCTGATAGCGGGCGCGGAAGTCGCCATAGAAGTGGATGCGCTGCGCCCATTCGGGATAGAGACCAGGCGAAGCCCAGTTCTCCTTCTCCGCCGTCGCCATGACCTCCTTCTTGATCTCCTCGCGCAGCTGGCGCTTGACGATCTCCGGCACGTAGGTGACGTGGCGCGTGCCCGGCGGCTCGGCCGCAGATGCCGCGGCATTGGCCGCTTTCGCTGCCTCGTCCGCCTTGGCGGATGCATTCTTCGCCGCCTGCCGTGCCACATAGGCCTCGTCATCGGCCTGCTTGATCAGTGTCGCAGCCTGCTCTTCGGTGATGACGCCCTGTTTCACCAGCAGGTTGACGAGATTGATCGTCGCGTTCGGCGAGGTCGGCCTTGCGTCCGAAAGCCTCGGCCGTTTGTTGTCGGCTTGTGCGGTGGACACTTGATCGCCCTGGCCAAACGCGGGCGCACCGCATGCAAGCGCAGCCAGCGAAACGGCGAGCATCAAAGAGCGCCGGCGTGCGTTTGAAGTGAAGTCAACCATTGGTCCCCTGTCCTTTTACTCGTCGTCCTTGTTAGTCAAAATCGTCAGGTCGGCCGCCGCATGATGACGCGGGTGACGATCGGCATCGGCATGTCCTTGGGCGGAGGTTCGCGCAGCGTCAGGCGCGCCAGCTCGTCGCGGATCGCGGCGTCAAGCTCGGCGTCGCCGGTCGACGACACCAGCTGCACCCGGCTGACCCGGCCGGTGCCTTCCGCCCACAACCGGATGCCGACCTGCAGGACCGCATTCCGTGTCCTGTTGTTGCCGCGCAGCGCGGACTCCATCTGCGACTGAACCTGCGAGGAGTACCAGCCCCAGCGGCTGCCGCCCCCGCCGCCTCCAAATGGACTGCCGCCGACCTTGCTGCCGAGATTGAACGAGTCACCCGGCCCGGTGGCCTTGGCGTCCAGCGCGAGAGGTCCGGGCGGGTCCTCGTTCTTGGCTTCCTTGACCGGCTCCTTCTCAGGCGGCTTTTCGAGCGGCTTCTCCTCCGTGAATTTCTGCTCCGCTTCCTTCGGCTGCTCGATCATCTTCTGCTCGGGCGGCGGTGGAGGCGGCGGAGGTGGAGGTGGCGTGATGTTGACAATCGTGATCTCATGGATCTGGCGCGGCGGCGGCAGTTCGTCGCCGCCAAACAGCGAATAAGCCGCGCTCGCGACCAGCAGCACGACGACCACGAGTGCGGCGCCGTAGCGCAGGCCGGGATGGGCGAAAAAGTTGCGCAAGCCGCGGCTCTTGACTTCACCGGGTTCGGCTTCCAGCTCCCACTCGTCTCTGCGCCCGCTCACGCCATGCCCCCGCCTTGGTCGGGCTCACCATGGCGCTCGGCCAGATATTGCAGGACGAACTTCACCAGCATGGTGAATTCGGGCGTCTCCAGCGTCAGCCGCGATGCCGGAATGGCATCGATCTTCAAATGGAAGGTCGAGTCTTCGGCGTGGAATTCGACATAGGCATCGCGATCGATCGACAGCCGCGGCCGCGGGCTGCGCGACATCGTCATCAGAAAAGGATCATCCGCAGCGTCTGACCGCATCACCCGCTCCCGCAGCGTGCTGGCGAGATTCACCAGCAACGCCTCGCCGCGGACTGGAAACGCCAGCACCGCCGCCTCGCTAGGCTCGACATGAGCGTCGACTGCAGCGGCGATAGCGACGGTGCTCACCACGGCCGGCCGGAATCTGGCGAGCGTACGCAACAATGCGTGACGCATCTGCACCAGCACGCCGTCATGCAGGCCCTTGTGACCAATGGGAGTGTGATGGAATGGACTGCGCATCGGTCCGTATCACCCTCTATTTGACAAGCGGCTTGGTGGCCAGGCCGACCTGCGTGAGGCCGATGCGCCCCAGCAGGTCGAGCACGTCCATCACGCTCTGATACTGGGCCTGGGCATCGCCGCGCAGCACAACCGGGAATTCCGGCGTCAGCGCCTTTTGCTGGATCAGCCGCTGCTCCAACTCGGGCAGCGTCACCGGAATGGTGTCGAGGAAAATCTTGCCATCGTTGGCTACCGTGATGGCCTTGGTGGTCTGTGTCGCCAGGCTCGGCGCGGCAGATGCCTTCGGAAGGTTGACCTTCTGCCCCTGCACGGTCGCCGTGGTCATGATGATGAAGATCACCAGGAGCACATAAGCGAGGTCCAACATCGGCGTGATGTTGATGTCGTCGTAAGGCTTGGAATCGGATTGGACCTGCATCGCCCCTACTCCGCGGCCATCCGATGGTCGACCGGATCCGGCCGATCGGCGGAATAGATTTCCGCGATGCGGGTCACGAGCTCATCGACAAAGACCTGCAGGTCGCTGCTCAGATCCTTGATCTTCGAGATCAAATAGTTGTAGCCGAACAGCGCCGGGATGGCGACGCCGAGGCCGGCAACGGTTGCGACCAACGCAGCCGCAATGCCGGGCGCGATCGCGTTGACATTGACGTCGCCGCTCGCGGCGATCGCCGCGAAGGTGATCATGACACCGACGACGGTGCCGAGCAGACCGAGGAACGGTCCGCCGGAGATCGCAATCGTCAGGATGACCATCATCCGGTTCAGCCGCTGCATCTCCTTGACGACCGCGCCGTCGAGCGCGGCGCGGATCGCGGCGATCGAGCTTCCCGACAGCACCAGCGCCGGCGTGCGCGCGGAGCGGCGGCGGATCTCGTCGGCGCAGACGTGGTAGATGCGATAGAGCGAGGATGAACGCAGCGTCGATGCATCGCGCGGCCTCAGCCGACCTCCGAGCGTTGCGACCTCTTGCTCGGTGCCGTGACTGAGCAGGGTCAGATCGAAATCGACGTCCCGGTAGCTGCGCAGGAAGCGCGTATTGGCGCGCGACTGTCGGCCGAGGAAGGAGGCGCGGTCCAGCATCACCACCCAGCTGATCGCAGCCATCACCAGCAGAATGCCGATAACGACCCAGCCGTCGATCGTGACCGACTTCAGGATCACCGCGAAATAGCCGGACAGCCAGCTTGCGGTTTCCTCGTCGACGCTGAACGAGATCAGCTTGCCCTGATCGGGCCCCTGGCCGATCGCCGCAAGGCGGATGAAGCCCGCAGGTCGCGCCACCTTGCTGATCTGAAACTCGTCGATATCGCCGACAAAGCCCGCCATTGCGGCCGCCGCTGGTGCAAGCGCGGCCCCTGCACTCGCATCGGCAGGCGGCGTCGCTGTGCCTCCGTCGGCTGACAGCGCCGGCGATGTCGATGCCGGCGCCGCCGCCGCGGGAGCCACGGTGGAGGCGGCCGTGTCTCCGCCAACGAAAGCAAGCGTGTTGAGCGCGGGCAGCGTCGCGTCCAGCGCAGCATAAGCGTTGCCGTCAAGATAAAGCGTTACCTTGCCGCTGCCCGCGACGACGGCGATGTGGTGCCAGGAGTTGACCGGGATCGGCGCAGCGGTGGTGCTGCGCTGCGTGGCACCGGCATTGCTGATCTCGACGAACGGCGCACCGCCGTCGAGGCCGATGACGAAACCGTTCCCGCCGTCGCGGCGGCTATAGAGCGCCGTGTTCGGCTGCTGCGCAGCCGGCTTGACCCAGACCGACCAGGTCCAACCGGTCGTATCGCCCGCGATCGCGAGCGACGATGAGGACGGCAAGGTCAGCGGCGTTGCGCCATCGAGCCGCAGGCCGGTGCCGATCAGAGCGCCGTCCGAGGGCTGACCGACGCCCTGCGCATTGTTGGCCCAGACCGTGGAGTCGAGCGCGGGCGTGCCGCGTTCGGTGAAATGATAGACAAGCTGCTGGTCCGTATCGTAGGTGCCCTTGGCATCGGCCACGGGCACCGCTTTCTTGCTGCCGTAGTAGAGCCAGAGCTCCGTCTTGGCGCCGGGCTGCAGGTTCGGCACCGAGACCCACACCAGGGCCTCACCCAGCAGCGCATCAAACTTTTCGATATGAAACTTCAGCGGGGTCTTGTCGTCGCCGGCGACGAAGCGCAGATCGCTGCCGTCGTCCTTGGTAGCGCTGAAGCGGAAATTGCCGGGATGCAGGCGCACCAGGATCGGCGTGGTGCCGATCGGATCGGTGATGTTGGCGCCGGCTGCGCTGGCGTCGATCGTGATCTTCTTGCGCAGCTGCCATTCGTCGTTCCACCACGCTTTCGCCGGCGAGGCCGACAGCAGCGTCGCCCCGACGACCGCGAGCACGAGTGTGCTCACGGCTTTCCTTGCCGCAGCCGCCAGGCACGGCCCGGCCCGAAGCCTATCAATCCATCCGAGCATCATCAGAATTCACCCCAAAGCCGGAAATTGACGCGCGGATCACCCGCGCGGGTATAGGTCTGGTTTGCCATCGGGACCGCCAGCACGACTACGCCATTGATCGAGTTGAAGAGCTTGAAGCGCGAGCCCAGGCCGTAGCTCCACAGGTCGAACTGTGAGAATTGCTCCGGCAAGGTGCGCTGAACGTTGACATGGCCGATGTCGGCAAAGGCAAACATCCGCCATTCGTTGAAGGTGGTGAAGAGCGGCGTACCCTTGCCGGTCTCGTCCTTCATCTGCTTCTGCAGCATCGCGCCAATATCGGGGCTGCGAATTTCCAGGTTACCGATCACGCCGTCATCGCCAAGCACCTCGGACTCCAGATAGCCGCGCACGGTATCGAGACCACCGGCGCTGAGCTGCTCACTCGAGACCAGCGGCCCATCGGCGATCTGGGTCTGCAGCCTGCCCCAGAACTGATAGCCCTCGGGGAGCTCCTGGGTGTGCGACAGGTCGACGTTGAAATGCGTGAAGCTTGGCGAGGCATCGAACCTCTTGGCGTCGAACGCGAGCCGGTCGCTCGACAGCGGGCGCAGATTGTAGGTCAGCGTGGCGTTGAACTGGGTGGTGAACTTCTCATATTGGAACGTCGCGCCGTAAGTGCCGACGACTGGATAGTACGTGACCGGCGAGCCGAAGTTGGCGGAGCCGAGCTGCATGGTTGTCTGGTCGAAATGCTTGTAGTCGATACCGGCCGATAAGGTGTGGAAGAAATGGTCTCGGCTCGGCAGCGTCATCACCGCTCGGCCGCCGATAATATCGCCAGGGCCCACGATATTGGTGCCGCCGACCGTTGCGACGTCGCTGCTCGACTTCAAGCCGTAAAGCAGCACGCTCAGCCAGTCGATGTCCGTGTGAGCGAGATAGGAGGCGGAAAAGACTTCCGCGTCTTTCCGACGCTCCGGCGCGACCTGATAGGTGAAGCTGAAAGAATGGCCGAGCTGCCAGAGATTGTCGTAGTGCACCGTCGCACTGACGCGCGTTGCAGTCGTGTTCGGCGACTGCCGATTGTTGACTTCGAGACTGCCGTGAATGGGCGCTTTGTCCTCGACGTTAAGGTCGACATCGACGGTTCCGGGCGTCACGCCCGCGCGCAAGGCCGGGGTGACGCGCCGATCCGGCCATTGGTTGAGCGCAACGATGTCCTTGGTGACGTCGTTGAAGTTGGGCACCGTTCCCTCTTTGAGCGAAGGCGCCTTGTCCTTGATCTTGTCGAGATCGAAGTAGCGGGAATTCTTGACGCGCAGCCGCCCGACCTTGAGCTCGGTCACCTTGAGCACGACGACCTTCTGGTTCACGTTCTGCTGCGGCACGGCGACGCTGACGGTTTGAAAGCCCTTGTCGTGATAGGCCTTCTCCAGCGCGGCCCGCGCCTTCTCGACATCCTCCGAAGTCTTGTTCGGCCCGAGAAACGGATAGATCGCCTCTTCGATGTCGATCTCCGGCAGCTTGTCGGCGCCCTGAACCGCGAAATCGTCGATATCGAAATGTGCCAACGGCTGCTGCGGCGCAGCCGCGCCCGGCGCAGCCGAGCTGGCAGGCTTTTGCGCGCCTTGCGCCGGTGCGGCCGTCTCTGCCGATGCCGGCGCGACGGCGGCAAGGCCGCCGACCAGCACCATCAGCGCCGGCTTCAGGCAAAGCACCGCCGTTCGGGCGGACGCGAATCCGCCACGCTTGAAATCCCGATCAGACTGCACGGACGCTCGCTCGTCTCCCGGACACGCGCATGAACCCGCAGCGGGATGCCGCGTTCATGGTGTCTTTGTTCAGAAGACGATTGGAGCGGGGCGAGACTGAATCGAAATTTTAACGAATGTGTGCGCGGCAGCGAAGCGCGCAGCCGGATCGTGATATTTGCGCAACGGCTAATCGCACTCCCTCCATGGGAGCGCGCGAATGGAGCCCGCAGAATTGCTTCTCAAAACTACTTTATATTGAGTGAGAGCCGCAGATTCAGGGGCTGCAGAAGATCAGGTGGCGGAGACACGCCAACCGTTCCACGTGTGAGGATGGTGCGCAGATCCCCGTCGGCCTGCGCGTTCTTCAGTGACGGAAAGGCCACCTTCTCGATCGTGCCATGCGGGCCGACCCAGGCCTGGACCGTGAAAACCTGCGGCGGGCCGTCGGCTTTGTCACGGTGTTCGAGCACATAGCTCCGAAACCGATTTGAAACCTGGTCATCGGCGCTGATGCCGTCCTCGAAGTGACGCGTCACAAGCTTTGCAAACGCACCCCAGTGCGCCGGCGCACTCGCGGTCGGTTGATAGTCCTGCGCCAGTGCTGCATTGAAGGACCACAATAACCAGCAGCTCATCGCGACAACAGATGAGCCTGGACGGCTGAGCAACAATCCCGACGCCCGCCTCATGTCCGCCTCCTTCCCGGTCTCCAACCGCGCCCGTTCGATCGGACTCAGCTCAACAGAACAATGCCGCCCGGCAGCGCTCGCACGCTGGCGCCGAACAGGCTCTGGACCTGCGCAATGAAATCGTCGAGATGATCGAGATGGAAGGTACCCGAGATCATACGCCGACCTAATCCGCCCATGATGACGATCCTGCCCGGCCGGTAGCGGTTGATTTCCTGGACCAGCCGATCGACCGGCCAGTCGCGGACGACCAGCAGGCCATTCAGCCAGGCCTGCATCTGCTCGACATCGGCATTTGAGGCCGGTGCCAGCCCGGCTTGCGCCGAATATGAGAGCTGTTGATGTCCGGCGAGCACAGCACGCTGGCGCTTCCATTCGATCTCGACCTGGCCATCGACACACGACACCGAGACCACACCCTCGAGGCATCTGACGTTGAAGCTCGCCTGGCGTGCGCTGATCAGGCCGCCGGCTGCGCCGATCACGACCGGCGCGGCCCCCTCGCCTGCCGCCTGCACCGCAGCCTCACCGGAGATGAGTTCGACCGACGGCCGGTCCGGCGTCGATCGAATGGCGATGCTGGTCTGGGTATTGAGCGTCAGCGCGACGTTGTCGGCCAGGGTGATGCGACGCCGCTCGCCCTTGGCGGTCCGATAGTCTGCGGACAATTCCTGCCAGGACGGCCACAACCCGAGCGGTGGTCGTGCCACCAGATACGCCCCGGCCAACGAGGCCGCGGCAGCCGTCACCCCCCCGATCAGCACGCGGCGACTCAAGCTTGAATTCGTGGCGGCCCCGCGCGCCACGGTACGGCCGCCAGCAGCCGGCAGGTTCTGTTCGGCAAGTGTTCGCACGGCGTCGCCGAGACTACGCCACAGTCTGACGGCTTCGCGAAACGCGGCGTCATGCTCAGGACTGCGCTGCCGCCACAAGGCCAGGGCGGCCGCGTCCGCCGATGTCGCCTCACCCGAATGCAGGCGGATGACCCAGGCAAGGGCCTGCCGCAACAACGGATCCAGTTCTGAAGGCATTTCGTTGCGTGCAGTCAAAGCCGGTCGCTCTTTTCCCTCCGCCGGCAAGCGGCGGCATTCCCGATCACAGCGCGCTCGTTCTGATCAATAGACGATCCACGCCCGGCTGGACTGAATCGAAAACATTGCGCCGGCGGGCTTTTCAAGCTGTTTGTTGCGACAGGAACCAGTCATGCAAAGCTTTTTACGAGGAATTCGGCGCGGCCAACCCGGCTCGCGTTGCTTTGGTCGACCGCGGCGGCAGTTTACTGAAGCTAATCCCGCGCCTGCGGCTTTGCCCTTGGTCCAAAACGGCGAAGGATTTTACGGCCGAGGCGCTGGCTGAGGTGCTCCATAGCATATTGCAAGTCGAAATCGACCGTCCGAACGTTGATCCCGAAACGGTCGGCAATCTCCCGGTGCGGCTGCTGATCGAGATGGGCCGCAACGAAAACATCGCGCCGGCGAGCCGGCAATTCCGCCAGCGCCTTCTCGAACTCCGCCATTTCGATCCGCGACGCCGCAACCGCACTGGGATCAGGTCCATCGTCGGCGAGATCGAGTATCGTCTCGACATCTGCAGCGCTCAAGAGCTGCTGATCGCCTTTGCGTCTGTCGCGGGCAACGTTGAGCGCCATCCGAAACAGATAGTCGAGCGGGCTGCGAACCTCGACAGCATCGGAAACGCGATCGACACGGAGGAAAGTCTCGTGCAGCGCCTCACGAGCGAAGTCGGCGGAGCCAAGACGGCGCGTCAAACGCTTGGTCAGCCCCTCATATTCGGCCGCAAGAGCCTCCCGCAGCGATCTGATATTTGAATCGGACACCGACGCTGCCCCATCCGCTGCCGCTTTGCACTGCAACCGGCATACCGCCCCACTGGTGTACCTATCGAGCACGGATGACAATGGCGTGACGGCGGAGCCGTCCCGTATCGCCGCTTACGGATCCAGATCGAAGGCGACCGGAATCGTGATGTCGTGATCGTCCGACGGGTCGGGCGGAACGCGCGGCAGCGGCTGCGCCTCTTGGATGCTCTCGACAACCGCCACGCCGAGCGACGCCCTTATCGGAGATAGCTCGCCAGGTTGAGGCTCTGGATCTTGGAAATTGCCGTATAGGATGCGGTGAGCTGCGCCTGATAGGTTGAAAGCTGGGCCGTGACTGACGCCACGTCGACACTGGTGAGATCGCTGTCAAGGCTTTCGGCGTAGCTCTTGAAGTCGGTTTGCAGTGACTTTGCGTCCTCGATCTGCGAGGTGGCGTTGGAGAGCTTTGCCTGAACCGTCGCGACATCGTCCACCGCGCTATCGGCGAGGCTCAGCGCACTGGAGATATCGCTGCTCGACAGGGTCGAGCTGTTGGCCACGAACTTCAATGCCCGCATCACCTCCTCAAAGGCGGAGTTGTCGGCGGTGATCCCATACGTCACGGTCTGACCACCCGAAACGCGGACCGAGGCGAGTTCGCTGTCGCCCTGATAGTAGCTGGTATCCGGCGTGCTCAGCGAGCCCGCCCCCGACGAGCCGAAGGTTGAGAGATCGACCGCAGCAGTCGAGGTCTTGGCGCCGCTGAACACATACTCGCCGTCATATTGCGTGTTGAGAATGCCGCCCATCTGTTGCAACAATTGCTGCGCCGTGCTGATCGCCGACGCCACTTCCGTGCCGCTGGCGGTGGTGGCCGCGCTGAGGGCGCTCTTCAATTGGTTCACCACCTCCGAGACCTGGCCTACTGCCGAATACATCACTTGCGCCTTGTTGTCGGCCAGCGTCGCGGCGTCGATGTAGGATTGCGCGCGCGTCACCGAGACCTGGAGGTTGACGACGTGCTGGGTCTCGGCGCCGTAGCCGGCGAGGTATTCCGACTTCAGACCTGAAGCCTCCTGGACCTGCATATCGGCCATGGTCGCCTGCGTCCGCAGCGCGCCGGAGATCATCTGCTCCGTGTTGGAAAAAGTGGCGATCCGCATCATCATGGCACTATTCTCTTGTCCAGACTAACCCGACTGCATCGCGGTGATGAGCGATGAAAACATGGTGTTGACCGCCGAGAGCAGCTGCGATGCCGCTGCATATTTGTTTTGCAGCGAACTGACCCGCGCGGTTTCCTCGTCGATATTGACGCCGGTCTCGGAGGATAGCGAGCTCGCGTAAGTGGATTGCGCGGTCTCCTTTGCCGTATAGGTCGAGGAGGCCTCTGACGCCTTGCTGGCGACATTGGCCACGATCGCCGCGGCGTAATTGGCGAAAGAACCGCTGGTGGCGCTCAAACCTCCTGCAGCGGAAAAGCTGCGCGATCCCGTCAGCGCGCTGTAGAGGCTGTTGATGACGGTCGCCGAACCGGAGCTCAACACCTGACTGCCCGTCGTGAGAGTCGCAGAGCTGTCGATTGTATCCGTCGGCAATCCGGCCGCGCCCGACAGGATATCGCTGCGGACCGCAAAATCCGAGGCGCCGGTTCCGGTGACGAGATCGTTCATCCCGAAATAGTCCGAGAAGCCGGCCCCGCTGACCGCGCTCGTCATGTCATTGATGGCCACGCCATCGCCGGAGGCGGTCGAGCTGACCACCAGATGTCCGCTGGAATCGATCGATGCCGAGACACCGGAGATCCCGTTCAGTGCGGTGACGAGATCGCCGACCGTTGAATAGGATGAGATATCCAAATCTTGATAGGAGACCAGATTGCCGCTCTGGTCGGTGACGGCGATCCGGACCGTCCCGGTGGCCGACAGAGCATCCGTGCTGGCGACCGTCGACGTCCCGGTCAGGCTGCTCGGCGCCGGCACCGAGGATGCACCGTTGGTGACCGCATTGAACGCCGACTTCAACTGCGTCGCAAGCTGGTCGAGCTGTGACTGTTCGGCCGGCAACGTCTGGTCGCGCAAGGTGACCAAGGCGCCGATCTTGCCGGAGGTGATCTGCGAGGTGATATCAACCCCGTTGACCGTGATGCCGCTGAAGCCGCCCGAGCTATAGCTGGTCGACGCGGTGACGTTCGCCGAGGTCGAATAGCTGAGCGTATGCGCCGAGGAATCGACCAGCGCCTGGCCCGACGACGTGTAGACCTGCAGATCCCCGTTCGACGCCGTGTAGTAGCTCACGTTCATGTACGACGAGAGATCCTGCAGCGCGGAATTCCGTTCGTCTTCAAGATCCGCGGTCGATTGTCCGGCCGCGCCCATCTTCCTGATATCGACGTTGAGATCTGAGATCTGCTTCAGATCGCTATTGATGCTGGTGACCGAAGATCCGATATCCTGATCGGCGTTGGACCGCAGCGTCTGGATGCCGCTCGACGTATCACGCAATTGCGAGGCAACGTCGTCGAGCGCGCTCACGACGGCCGATTGCAGCGAGACGCTCGAGGGCGAGCTGGCCAGCGAGGACAGCGCCGATTCGAGCGAGGATAGCGAGTTGGCGAGCGACGTCCCGGTGGTCGACGTGCCATTGCTGTTGGCAGTGCCGAACAGCTGCTCGAGCTCAGTCATGTAGTTATTGGTGGTGTCGGCGGAGCCGAGGTCGGAGGTGGCGCCAATCAGGGACTTCAACAGCAGCTTGTCGACGTTGCTGCTGATCCCGGTGATGGTTACCCCGGTGCCGACGCCATCAGTCACGTTTGCAGACTGATTTGCCGTCTTCTTGGTGTAGCCCGTGGTATCGGCATTCGAGATGTTCGACGACGCCACGCTGATCTGCGTTTCCGTCGCCATGATCCCGCTGAACGCGATCAGTCTTGCAACATCGAGCGACATCGCTTTCCCCCGCCTCTACGGTGCTCAAGCCTGAACGTTAGTCCCGCACGACATCGCGCGCGTCGCGCGGCGGCCGCCCGACCCATAGGGCGAGACACTGGCGATCTGCTCGCGGATCGCCTGCATGACCGCCTCGATCCGGCGGTTGCTCGCCTCGATCGCGGCGCGCAGCCGCATCAGATTCTCATCCATCGCGAGACGCAGATTGAGAATCCGTTCCATCAGCTGCTCCCGCAGCATCTGGTCCTGCACGTCCAGGCTTGCCGTCCTGGCCGCGCACTCCGCGACACGCTGCTCGAACAATCCGGCAAGCCGGTTCTTGTCGTCGAGCTGCTTCGACCGTGACGCCGGCAGGCCCTTGGCCAGCTCGGCGTTCTCCTCCGATACCACGACGATCAGTTCGTCGATCAACGCAATCAACGTCCTCACGCCTTCGTCGCCGGCTCCGCTGCGGACGGCCTGGACTGCTGGTTTCATCTTGTCGCTCCCGTATCGTCGTCAATGACCGCGCCGTTGCGGCGCGCCGGCCGCGCGCGCCACGCGCGCGTAAGTGTTGAACGCAGCGACCCTGACCGTCGCCAGCCTTCGCTCCTCGTCGAGCTGCGCGCATTCGCGCAACAATTTGCGACGCACCGTCTCGATATCGTCGATCAGTGCGAGCAGCTCCAGACGATCGGCAGTGCCGGCAGCCGCTGCGCGGATCTTCAGCCGCCGCAACCGCCGCAACAGCGCTTCGCCTTCGCCGGCCCGCTCCTTCCTTGGATCGGCCATGCTCACCTCATCGACGAGATCAAGGTGTCAAACATCTTGTTGACCGTGGACACGACCTGCGATGCCGCCGAATAGGCCTGCTGAGCCGAAATCATGTTGCTGAACTGACCCGTGGTGTCGGTCGTGCTCGACTCCAATTCGCTACCGTAGATCGTGCCGGCGCCGTTCTCACCCGATGTCTGCAAGGTGGCGTCGCCGGACGTCGCGGTCGATGTGTACATACCGCCGCTATGCGCGACCAAGCCGTTCGGATCAGCGAACGTGGCGACTGCTATCTTGTAGATCGGGATGGTCTGCCCGTTCGAATAGGTCGCATCGACGACGCCGTCTTTGCCGACCGAGACGCTGCTCAGCGTGCCGAAGGATATGCCGTCCGAGTTCGCTTTGAAGTTGCTGACATCTGGGCTCGTACTTCCGGACGACAATTGGGTCAGACCGTTGGTGCCACCGCCGGTGGTCCCAAAGTCCATCGTGATCGAGCTCGTCGCGGCGCCGTTGTTCCAAGTGATGCTGAGCGGGTTGGACGTCGATTGGCCCGCGGTCGTTACAGTATCCAGCGATCCATCCGTGTTGAACGTGACGTCATAGGTGTCCGATGCCGGAGCCGTCGTGCTGACGGTTCCATCAGCCGAGGACATCTGGGCGGTCCAAGTGTTATTCCCGGTCTTGGTCCAGTTTATGTTCAGCGTGTGCGCGTCTCCCAGCGAGTCATAGACCGTGGTCGAACTGCTGAAAGTCGAGCTGGTCGTTGCGTCAGCCGGCAGATTCGCCGAGATGGAGGTCTTTGTTGTTGCCCCGCCATTGGTCAGGGCAACCTCGGTGTTGATCGGCTCGAGGCTCGTCCCGGTGATGTTTCCGCTCGCATCGGTACGCCAGCCCTCCAGATAGTAGCCATTGTCTTCGAGATAGCCGACATTGTCGGTCGTGAAGGCGCCGTTTCGGGTATAGAAGGTGTCGCCCCCCGCCGTCGTGGAGTTGGCTGTGACAAAGAAGCCCGAGCCCTGGATCGCGACGTCGGTCGCGTTGGTGGTTGACGCCAACAGACCTTGCTGGGTGATGTTGGAGCGGCCCGATACGGAGACGCCGCCGGATGAGTAGGACTGGCTGCTGCTCGATGCCGTCACGAGCTGCTCAAACATAGCCGACGTGGTCTTATAGCCTGTCGTATCGGAGTTTGAGATGTTGTCGCTGATCATCGCGAGCGACGAGCTCTGCGCATTGAGCGCGGAAATCGCCGAGGAAAGTGCTCCAGAAAGACTCATAGTCCACTCCGATTAATGCTGTCAGGAGGTTACGCCGATGATGTTTGCGGCACTGACCGAGACGCCGTTCACGGTGAGCGATGGCGTGCTGGTCGAGGTGTCGATGCCGGTCACGGTGCCCGTGATGGTCGTGTAGTTGAGCACCGAGGTGCCGGCCGAGTTGGTTGCCGTGACCGAGATCGTGTACTGCCCGCCATCGCTGAGCTGGGTGCCGGACGAGTCCTTGCCGTCCCAGGTGAACGAGTTCGAACCGGAATTGCCGGTGCCGGTGCCGGTCCAGACCGTATTGCCGGACGAGTCCTTGACCGAGATTGAGACATTGGAGGCGGCCGACGACAGCGAGTAGCCGAAGGTCGCGGACCCGTTGGACAGGGTCGCCGTATCGGTCTTCGCGACGACGGTGTGGCCGATGTAGTTGACCGAATTGAGCGTCACGAGGCTGGAGAACGAGCTCGCCAGCGAGCTCATGCTGGTGTTGATCGCCTGCTGCTCGGAGAAATTGGCGTAAGACGTCATCTGATTGATGAAGTCGGTCACGCTGGTCGCATTCAGCGGGTCCTGGTTCTGCAATTCACTGACGAGCAGCGACAGGAAGTCCTGCGTGCTCAGCGTCGAGTTCGACGAGGATGATGAGGAGGATGATGAGGATGATGAGGAGGAGGACGAGGCGGCTGAACTCGATGAACTCGTCGCGGAAACCGTCATGACAAACTCCAGATCTGCCCGCCGCGCGCGATGCAGCGGCTGCATCGCAAGCTCGCGATCGTGGTGGCGTTTGCAGATCAAACGGTCGGCGCAACCAATTCAGGCGCAGAAAGATTCGACGGAATTACTTGATTAGACGGCAGAATTTGCCGCAGCGCCGCCGTGCAGAGGCGGCAAAAAACGCCGGGTGCGGGCGATCTGACGTAGGCCGGTCGATGAGCCAGAGCCACGGCATCGGATCGAAAATCGGCTCGCAGGATTCGGTGGAGATCGGCGGGCGGGCACCCGTCCGGTCACGGCATGATGGCAGATGTGGCGGAGATCAAAGTCGGCCCAAGGCTTTGGCCTGGCATTCAGCCGTGCCGCGCCCGCAAGGACAAAGCCACACGAACGCCGGAGTGACGCGGCATCGCGCCGCCCTCTCCCCAGGGTCTCAGCTCAGCGGAAAAATTCAGCCCGGATGTGATGCGTCGGCCGCTTGGACCGGCTGCTCTTCTGCAGGCGCGGCGGTCTTCGTCCGCCCGGCCGCAGCGACAATCCGGTCCGCAAGACCTGCGGGCGCTCTGACCGGCGGTGCAGACAGAGCCTGGCGTAAGGTGCGTGCCTCCTCGAGCAGCGCATTTGCTTCGGGAGACGAAGCCAGAAGTTCGACCGCAGCCTGGCGCTGCGCTTCAGGCCAGCCGGAGAGATCTTCTCCCAGCCGGTCGATCAGATCCTCGAATTCCCTGACGTCCATCGTCCGCTCAATCCAGCGTCCCCGGCGCCGTCATAAACCATTCGAGAGCAAGACGAAATTAATATCAATCGGTTGCGGCAATAGACCGCAACATGATACCGTTACCGCGCGTAGATTCGTAGGCTCATATGCACAATGATGTGCATTAAAACCGACCAAAATGCACTTATAGGATGAATTTCTACCAATCTACTGCCTGTGCTGGATCCTAGGAAGAAGCGGCGATGGCTTACAATGCCATTCGCTCGACTGGAGCGACCGACGATTCGGTCGGCTTAGCGCCGGCCTGCCGAATCACCGGGCGGGCGTCCGCTTCTGCTTGCGGCATCGACCGCCTCCCACGCCTCACGGAGTTCAGCGATGCTTGCGATGATGCGGCTGAAGTTCTCTCGCATATGCGGACGGCCGTACGAACGCAAGCATGCCAGGATCAGCGAATTGTAGGTCCTGAACAACTTCTCCGCGACCGCGCCGCCACGGACCGAGTCGAGATGGTGGCTCAGCCCGCGCAGGATCGCGGTGGCCCGTGTCAGGTGCTCATGCCCCTCCTCGAAACGGCGCGCATCCTGCGCCTGCAACGATTTCTGCAGATACATGGTCGCACCGTTCAGCAGCATGATCACCGCCTTGAGCGGGGACACTGTGACAGCCGCGCCGCGGTAGGCCTGGTTGGCACGATAGGCCATCGAACTCTGGGTCATTAGTTGCTCGAATTCGAGTTGAGAAGAGCTTTGAGGTAGGTCAGGGTGTTATTGGCGCTCTCGATGGCGGCTTGGTATTTCGCATATTGAGCTTCGAGCTGACTCTGAAACGTGGCAGCAGCGCTGTCGATATCGTTGACCTTGCTGGTCAGCGTATTGTCTTGGGTCGTCAGGTTGTCGATCAGCGTCTGCAAGGAGCCGCTGCTCCCCGAGGCCTGGTTTGCGATCTGATAGATCTGCGTGGCAAGACCCTGGGTCGAGGTCACCGTGATCGACTGCGATGTCGAACCGCTATAGGTGAAGGCCATGCCCGCATAGGCCGTGCCGGACTTGCCGATGATGGCGTTGCCGCTGACCGTGAACAGAGAGCTGTCTCCTCCCACCGATGCAGAGCTGAGATTGCCTGACGAATCCACGGTCAAGTCGAGCGTGAATGATTGTGGCGAGGTTCCTGTATTGACAACGGTGAGCTGGCTCGACGACGTCTTGGTCTGCGCTGAGAGCAGCGTGGTCACACCACTCAGATTGGTGCTGAGGATCGTCGACAGGGTGCCGGTATCGAGCTGAAGCTCATTCTTCTCGTTGAACGAGAGTCCCAGATCGGCCATCGTCATCCCGCCGACCGACGCGCTCAGCACGCTCTGGAGCTGGTCCATGATGTCGCGCATGGTCCCGTCGCCGAACAGGACCGCGCTCGATGACGCCGTCCCATCCGAATTGGTCGACTGCTGGGCGATGACGGCATCGCGAAATGCATTGTAGTTCGTCACGAAGGTTTCCAGAGCAGATTGGATCTGGCTCGTATCCGTGCCGATGCTGATGCCGACCGACGTTCCGCTCGGGGTGGGCTGCAGCAGGTCGAAGGTCACACCGCTCAGCACGTCCGAAATGTCATTGGTGTTGCGGGTGAGTGAGACGCCGTCCAGGGTGAATTCCGCCGCTTGCGCCGTTTGCATCACTGTCGAGAACGCACCCGAACTGTCGGTCACACCGAGCTTGTTCAGAATGTCGTCGCCGGACGTGCTTGAATAGGTGATATCGGCGGCGTCCTGCGTCCCGCTCAGCACCATTTCATAAGACCCGGTCGAGACTTGCAGGATGTTTGCCTGGACATTCGTTGTGGAGGTCTGCGCGTTGATCGCATCTGCGATGTCCTGCAGCGACATGTCGCTGGTCACCGTGATGCTCTCCGTGCTTCCTCCGGAAAGACCGATCGTGAACGCGCCAGAATAGCCGAGGGCGTCGGTCTCAGTCGACTGGCTGCTGCCAGCAACCTTTTGCGCCGTCGCGATCTGGCTGACGGTCAGCGTGTGATCGCCGGTCGCGGCACCATTGTTGACCGACATCGACAGGACCGACGAGGCGCTCACGTCCCCGTTCGCGGTCAGCGTCGCCGAGCGTGTTGCAAAGACGTTGGTGGCGAGCGGGTTCACCACCGAGGTGGCGAGAGAGGCCAAGCCGGATGAAAGCGTGCTGAGATCTGTCTGGAGAGACTGGTAGGCGGAAATCTTCGCCTGGTTGGCGGTGATGCTGGTGCTGATCTGCGTCGCCTGAGCGAGCTTGGCGTTGACAGCCGATTGGATCAGGGCGCTCCAATCGATGGTGCTGGTCGTGCTGGTGCCTGAGGTCGTGAGGGAGCTGGAGCTCGAAGATGAGGATGATGACGACGTGCTGCTGGTGCTCGAGGTCGTGCTGCTCACAGTCATGATTGCTGGCCCGCCATGGGAAGAACCGGGCCGGCATCATGCCGGCCCGGAAGATCGTCGATCAGCCCAGCAGCTTCAGCAGATACTGCGGCATCTGGTTCGCCGCGGCTTCTGCCGACACGGCGGCCTGGGTCTTCACCTCGGCCGATGACAGCGTCGCCTGCTCCGAGGCGATATCCACGTCCTTGATCGCCGAGTTGGCCGACTGCAGGTTCTGGGTCTGCGTCGAGATCGAGTCGGAGCTGAAGTTGAAGCGCGATTCCTGCGCACCGATGTCGGCGCGCGCCGACGAAACCTTGTCGATGGCCGAGTCCAGCACGGTCAGCGCGCTCGTCGCGCCGCTCTGGGTGGTGACGTTGAGCGCCGAGATCGCGAGACCGGACGTGCCCGTCGTGAGGTTTGACAGCGAGATCGTGATGGTGTCGGAGCTGGACGATCCGACCATGACCGAGACGCCGGAACCGGCGAAAGCGCTGGTGCCGTCGAGCAGGCTCTGACCGCTGTAGCGGGTGCCGCTCGCGATCGAGTCGATTTCGCTCGTTAGCTGCGAGAATTCCGAATTGATGTAGGCGCGGCTGGAGTCGGTGGTGGTGCCCGAAGCCGATTCCGAGGCCAGCGACTTCATGCGGGACAGGATGTCGCTGATGTTGGAGGCGCCACCGTCAGCGGTCTGCAGGATCGAGGTCGCCTGCGCAGTGTTGGTCGCGGCCTGCTGCAGCGTCGTGATGTCCGAGGAGATGCGGGTCGAAATCGCGAGGCCGGCAGCGTCGTCGGACGCCGAAGTGATGCGCGAGCCACTCGACAGCTTCGAAAGCGCGCTGGTTTCCTGATTGGAATTGACGTTCAGGTAGCGAACAGCCGAGTTGGCTGCGATGTTGGTGGAAATTGCGGGCACGGTGAAGACTCCTGAGTGATCGGCTGGATACGCCGCATCGTGGAAGGACTGACGGTGCGTATCAGCCCCGTCTGCCCGATCAAACGGGGAGGCGTGCCAGGATCAGGCGAGAAATCTTTGTCGCCGCGGAGATTATGGTTAGCAGTCGGTAAACGCGCCGCGGATGTCGCGCTCGTGCCGGCGCAGCAATTCGCGCAGCTGTTGACGGCCTCGTTTGAGCAGAGACTCCACCGCGGCGATCGTGGTGTCCATCACGTCGGCGATCTCGCCGTTGCTCATGTTCTCGTGGTACGACAGGATCACCGCAAGGCGCTGCTGCTCGGGCAGCCGCAGCATGGCGGCCTCCAGCAGATCCTTCATCTCGGCGCGCTCGATGACGCTGCTCGCGTCGGGCTTGGAGTCCGCCACCTCGGGAACGACATCGACATTCTCGGTACGCGGCTTGCGCCGGAGATCGATGCAGCGATTGCTCACCACGCGATAGAGCCAGGTCGAGAACTTCGCGCGGCCGTGCTGCCAGCGACCCCGATGCGTCCAGACCTTGAGCATCGTGTCCTGCACGACGTCCTCAGCATCGGCAGCGTTGCCGACGATCCGCAAGGCGATCGCGTAGGCTCGGTCGATGTGGCGCTCGACGAGATCGCGAAAAGCCGCCTCATCTCCCGTCGCCAGTCGATCGAGCAGTTCCTTGTCCTCGTCGAACACACCGCCATCGAAAGCAGGCGTACTGTCCGGCACGATCGCAGCCGACTCTTGCCAAGGCACCGTCGCAGCTTCGGACGAGGCCGGCTCCTTGGCGGCCTCACAGTCGGCAGGAGCCCAGACATCAAGCGCGTAGCTCATTCCCCAATCTCCAACCCGCAGCGCCGAAAGCGCACATTCCAAACCGCTTCCACCCCTTGAACGCCGCAAGCGAACAAGTCAGGCGAACTATTTTCATTATTTTTCAAAGGGTTATGAGGAATGTTTTGCCCACCTGCGGGCAAAAAATGCCGGACAGCGTGCCGCCGCCATCCAATCAGAGACCGAGCATAGGTTTTAGTCCGCATCGCAGGACATTCGTTTGGAAGCAAAGATACAGCAGGAAACGCAGCTGTTACGCGAACTTGACGCGGCTCACGCCGCAAGCACATGAGCCAAAGATGATCAGTTGCGCTGGGCAGAGGTTCGCGCGCGGCGATCTTTTGCACCCGGCAATTTTTTCCGAATCATCATTTTGAACCTATCCGATTTTTTGAATCTGTCAGTCGCTGTGCGCGTTGTTTTTTGAATCGCGCCATGAATTTTTTGAAATGTGAGCGCCTGATTTCGCATCCCCGACCGTTGATAGCATAGGGAGCGGGGAATTTCGCAAATGAAAGTCGCAACGGTCGGCGCAGCGCGTCGAGCGAAGTTTGTTGCTGCGTGTTCGTTCGATGTTTTTGATACTTTTATAGTACGCGCCTGCACCACGCCGGACGGCGTCTTTGAAAGAGCTTATGAGCTCTCCGGTTTGTCTGAAACGCATCCGAATGTTGCAGAGAATTTCGTTCAACATCGCATCAGCGCCGAAGCACGCGCCCGCAACGAGGCGAAAGAAAAGCGCGGATCAGCCGAGGTCCGCATCGCGGATATCTATTCTTTCTTTCCTTTCAGACTGTTCGGCCTCGATCGCGAGGCGCTGAACGATCTTGCCGTCGCCGAGTTCCGCGCCGAGCTCGACCTTTGTCGCGCAAATTCGGAAATGCTTCAGCAATATTTGGAAATGAAACGTCAGGGCTTCCGCGTCGGCTTCATCTCGGACACGTATTGGAGCACGAAGCAGCTTGCCCATTTGTTGCGCAATTGTCGCCCCGATCTCAGCTGGGATTTTCTGTACGCCTCGTGCGAGCACGGCCACAGTAAGAGCGAGAAGCTGTTCGCCAAATATCTGACCGAGCAAAAGATCGACCCGGAGAGGTCGTTTCATATCGGGGACAATGAGCGGGCTGACATCAAGGGGGCGCGCCGGCACGGCATTCGGCCGCGCCACTATCCGCAGGCGAGCGCTCAATTGGCGTCGAAGCTGCAGAGAGAAGCTTCGCTGTTCGAGCTGTTGTCGCCGGGCCGGCCGTCCCGGCTGGACCATGGCATCCGCACCCTGCGGCGCGTGGTTGCGGCTCAGACCGCAGAAAGATCTGCCGCCTGCCACCTCGGCATGACCGTGGTCGGTCCGGTGATGGCTGCGTTCGATGCCTTCGTCGAATCCCGCTGCAACGATTTGCGCAAGAGTGGTGGAACGGTCTCCATCGCCTTTCTTGGGCGCGACGGTTTCCTCGCGCATCGCATCCGGCAAAATGAGCCTGACGCGCACTATGTCGAGGTGAACCGCCGTGTGGCGATGATCGCCTCAGCCGATACGCTGCAGCCGCTTCGCGACTTGCTCGACAGGATACCGGCCATCGATGCGCACAGCTTTGCCGGCATCACCAAGATCCTGCCCGCGGCGGTGGCCGACTTCTTCGCCCGGAGTCCGAACGGCGTGGTCAAGGGCGCTCAACTTGCAGAAGCCCTCCCCGACCTCATAAGCCGCCGCGAGAGCGCCGAGCTCGCCGCTGGCATGCGGTCGCGGCTGCTCACCTATCTGCGCAACGCGATTCCCGATTTCGGCTCCTGCACCGATCTCGTGCTAGTCGACCTCGGCTATTCCGGCAGCGTGCAGAAGGCACTGCGCCGCGTCTTCGATCGCGAAGGCATCAAGATCAGGCTGCACGGCATCTATCTGCTCACGCTTGACGACGCATTCCATGATCTTGCCCGCGGCGACAGTGTCTGTGGTCTTATTTCGGATCTCATCGTGACCCCGCACATGAAGCGCGCGTTGCTGCGCAACGTGTCGCTGCTGGAACAGCTCTGCAGCTCCCCGGAAGGCTCCGTCCGCGACTATCGCGATGGCACCGTTCTGCACGAGCCCAATCCGATTCCTCCTGACCAGCTCGCCCGGATTGCCGAGGTCCAAGCTGGGGCGATCGCGTTTGCGGCGGCAGCGCGAGACCTGGCCACAACTTATCGGCTGCAGCCATTCGCGCCTTCGGATGCCTCGGCACGTTGGACGGCTGCGACGCTTGCACGTCTGCTGATGCTGCCTGATGACGATGAGCTCGCCCTGCTCGGCGACTTCCAACACGACGTCAATCTCGGCACTGAGACGCTGCAGCCGCTGATCGACCGCCCATCCGTCGACAATCAGCTGATTGCGCGCGGCCTCGGCTTCGCGTGCGCCGTCCGCGACCTGCCGATGTGGCTCGCCGGAAGCTTCGCCGCGATCTCGCCCGCTCATTCCTATCTGTACACGCTGTTCGGCGCCAACCGGCTGCCGGCGGACGTGTTCGGCGAGGCGGCCTGCGGCTCGCTTGAGATTGGACTCTTCAAGGCCGATGGCTCCGCATCGATGGAATCCATCACCGTCCACCGGACAGGGTTCGGCGACGTCAGGCTGCGCATTGCCGTATCGCGCGCGATGAACGTCGCAATGATCGTGCTCCCGCTCGGCAAATTCGCCCAGGCGGGAATCCTGCATGGCGTTGTCGTTCAGACCGGAGCGACCGTTGCGGATGCGGCCGTGTCGCCCGACGTGGCTGCACTTTCCGATGACAGGCTGGTGTTTGCAGAGCTCGAGCGCCGTGGCCGCCAGTACCAGGCGCTGACCGAGGACGGCAGCCTCATCATTCCGGTCGCGGCCCTCCATGGCGAGGTCAGCGTCTACACCGTCGCCCTGACCTCGCTCAGCCATGATCGAATCCTTGCGCCGCAGGCCGCGCCGGACGTCGTTGCCTGGAGAATGCTCTCATCACAGCTCGCCGAGCAAGGTGCCGCGCCAACGGCATGATGGATCCGCCTGATTTCGTGTCGTGATCCGTTTGAGCTGGAAGGAGAATGGAGCATGATGCGCAGCACCACGGACCGGACCAGCGACGCCACGACCAAACTCGCGCAGCTCCTGCTGTCGAACGGAGCGAAGCTCGGCGCTGCTCAATTGCGCCGGCTCAGCTGGCTGGCGCGCAGCTTCGGTCCCGCCGCGGTGTGGGGAAGCGGCGCGCATGCCGGACAAGGCCGCGTCGTCGTCGTGATCGACCCGCCGAGCGGTGCGGGCGCGGAGCTATTGTATAGCTCGCTGACCTCGGACACCACGGTCGTCATCCCCTTCGGCGAAAATCCTGCGTTCGATTTCCTGAAGTCGAAGCTGACCGAATTCGGGACTGTAGGGGCGTGCGGTGCCGATGGCCCGCATGCGCTGTGGTGGGGCGGCCTGCGCTGGCGGCCGCCGGCTGATCCGATCAACGCGGCGGCACTGCGCGTGGTGTCCTGCTATCCGCGTGCGCTCGGCGAAATCAGAGCCTATCACCTGAAACGCTCGCTCGATCGGCTCGGATTGCCGTTCACCATCGAGGCGATCGATACCATTCACGACGACCGCCTGCTCGCATCCGAAAAGGCCGACTTCATCCTGCGCATGTGGAAACGACACGATGAGCCGCTGCTGTTCGTCGATGCCGATACGATGCTGCAGGCTTTGCCGTCCCTGCTGGTCGAAGCGGACGGCGATTTCGCGGTTCACAAATGGAACGGCTGGGAGATGTCAACGCGCACATTGTATTTCGGCCGCTCGACAGCCGCCGAAGCGATGCTGCTGACTTGGCAGGAGCTGACCCATTCCTATGTCGCCGTTTGGGAGGGCTATCTGCTCGACCAGGCCTGGAGCCTGACATCGTCGCAGATGCCGCTCGACACCGTCTGGCTGCCCCGCCCCTATCACGCCGTGGCGGGAGAAGCCGGCGCCAGGCGCGCGACGGTCGTCCATAACCTCGCACCGACCACCGCCGATCTCGGCCCGGATCCTGACTTTGCCGATGCAGTGCGCAGGGCGCGGCGCGCCGGCCGTAGCGGCGCACGGGACTCGCTGATCGTGCTGAACTCGACGGCCACATCGGACAAAGCGATCACGGTGATCCTGCGCGATGTCGAAGCGGCGGGCGCGCGTGCCACCGCGGCGAGCCTCCAGGCCGTGACGCGCGCGTTCACCGCCGACTGCGGCGGCTTCGCACGGCTCGAGGTGTCGCTCTGCCCATGGCAGGACGATGTGCGTGTCGCAAGAGAGGCAGCATTCCTCGCCCACAACAAAGTGGTCGAGATCGATCCCGCGCAGGAGCTGCCGAACGATCTGTTCCGCACGCTCGCCGCGTCGGAGACCAAAGGCCGGTCCGTCAATGTAACGCGCTATCAGCGCTGAATCCGGAAACATCCATATGCTCAAGACGATCATTGTTCTGACCGGCAGCCGCGACCAGCAGATGGCGCTGACCGAACTGCTCAAGGCGCACAATCCGGCGCTGTCGTTCCGGTGCGCCGTCAGCTTGGCGGAGCTCGAAGCTATCGAACCCGAGGTGCTCGCTGACGCGCGTCTTGTCGCGTTCACGACGGGCGTCATCGTCCCCGCGCACATCCTCGATGCGCTTGGGTACGGCGCCTACAATTTCCATCCGGGTCCGGCGGACTATCCGGGCTGGGCGCCGGCGCATTTCGCACTTTACGATGGCGCCAAACAGTTCGGCGCGGTAGCGCATGTGATGGAAGCGCGGGTCGATTGCGGCGCCATCGTCGGCGTCGAAGAGTTCGACATCCCCGACGGTGTCGATGTGCGCGGCCTGGAGCAGATGGCCTTCGTGCGGCTCGCTTACCTGTTCTGGCGCATGTCGCGCGAGATTGCCTGCGAAAGCACGCCGCTGGCGGTGCTGCCGATCGCCTGGAGCGGCATCAAGAGCACGAAGCAGATGTACGCCGCGATGTGCGACATGCCTGCCGACATCGCACCTTCCGAGATGAAGCGGCGCATCCGCGCCTTCCATGACGATTTCCGCGGCATTCCGCTGACGGTGACGCTGCACGGCGCGCGTTTCCAACTCGCCGGCGCGGCCACGCCGAAACCGATTGCACCGGCCGTCGAGGCGCCGCCGCTCGCGCTCGCCTCCTGATCAACGCCTGAGCGGCTTGAGCGCCGCATCGCACAGCCGCGCCTCCCAGCCATGACGCTCCAGCTCGGGATCGTCATGCTCCTCCTCCGGCCAGCCGACGCACAGATAGGCCACGAGGCTCCAATGCGGCGGCAGGTCGAGCGACCTGCAGGCCGCGTGGGGATCGAGGATCGAGACCCATCCGACGCCAAGCCCTTCGGCCCGCGCCGCGAGCCAGAAGGTCTGGATTGCGGCGACGACGGAATAGCGCAACATCTCCGGCATGGTCTTGCGTCCGAGGCCATGGCCCGTCTCGGCCGCTTCGTCGGCGCAGACCACAAGATGCACCGGAGCCTGGGTAAGCCCTTCCAGCTTCAGCCGCGCGTAGATCGCACGGCGTTCGCCGTCATAGCCCTCGAGCGCAGCCTGGTTCGCCGCCTTGAAATTGGCCACGATTGCTGCGCGGCGCTCCGCATCTTCGACCAGCACGAAGCGCCAGGGCTGGCTGAAGCCGACCGACGGCGCGTAGCATGAGAGCGCGATCAGCCGTTCGACCAAGTCCGGACTCACGGGTGCCGATCGGAAGCGGCGCACATCACGCCGCCACCGCACCAGCTCCGCAAAACGAGCTTTGAACGCCGCATCGAATTGCGGCGGATCGCGCTTCGTCTCACTGCGCTTGGTTTCACTCATGGCGCTTCTCCACTGATGACGTGAAGGAACGATCCGCTGACTGATCCGCGACGCGCCCCTCGCTCCGTGATGGCGTTGCCGGCCGCATCACGGCAATCGATCAGGGGCTCGTCAGCCTCGGCCAAGATCGACGCGTAGTGAAATTCATGTCCGTGGACGATCGCACCGGGTTGACCCAGTCCGCAAGCAGCAAGCAGCCGCGCGCGGCGATAGCCGAGATGGAGGCGCCGTTTCGCAAAGGAGGTTTCGAGCGACAGCAGGCCTGCCATGGCATGGCGGTCGCCATGTGCATCCTCGAGCCCGTTCCCCAACACCATGTAGCCGCCGCATTCGCCGTGGATACACGCGCCGCTGTCGGCCGCATGGCGCAGGCCGCCAAGAAAGCGTCGCGCAGCGGCCAGGCGTCCGGCATGCAGCTCCGGATAGCCGCCGGGCAACCACACCGCATCCGCGGATGGATCAGGCGCCTCGTCGGCGAGTGGCGAGAACGTGATGATCTCGGCGCCGGACTCACGCCAGTGGCGGATCAGATGCGGGTAGCTGAACGAGAACGCGGCGTCGGACGCCAGCGCGATCCGCTGGCCCGGTGGCTTGATCCCAGCACCGATCGGTTGGTCATCACGCGGCTCAACTAGCATGGGCCGCGCCAATGCGCTGATGGCATCGAGATCACAGGATTCGCTGATCCGGTCCGCGAGCCGATCAAGATGCGTCTCGATCGATCCGATTTCCTGCGCCTGCACCAGGCCGAGGTGACGTTCCGGCAGCACGAGTTGCTCGTCGCGGGCCAAGGCCCCCAGCAACTTGAGACCTACGCGATCGAAAGCAGGTTTGATCAGGGCGCGATGCCGTTCGCTGGCGATCCGATTGAGGATCACGCCCGCAATGGTGATGTCCTCGCGGTAGCGGGCGCAGCCGAGCGCGACGGCCGCGGCCGTTTCGGTCTGGCCGGAGACATCGACGACCAGCACCACCGGCCAGCCCAACAAGGTGGCCAGATCGGCCGCGGATCCCCTGCCCGCCCGACCCTCCGCCGGCGCGCCATCGAACAGGCCCATGACGCCTTCGACGATCGCCAGATCGGAATCGGCCGCCGTGTCGCGTGCCAGCCGGCGCAGCTGCGGCGCTGTCATCGCCCAGCAGTCGAGATTATAGCTCGTCCGCCGCGCCGCCATCGAATGGAAGGCGAGATCGATGTAATCAGGCCCGCACTTGAATGGCTGAATCTGCCTTCCGCGCTGGGCCAGCGCCCGCATCAGCCCGAGTGCGACCGTGGTCTTGCCGGCGCCGGAGCGCGGCGCGGCGAGGATCAGCCCCTTTGGTGCCGCCGAGGTCATGGCTACGGTACCGTCCCAACACGGCAAACTGTGCTATGCGATCGGTGATGACCGAAACCGCGGGAGCGCCGGAACGACCCCTGAAGCGTGGCTGGACCACAGGCAGCTGCGCCACCGCGGCTGCGCGCGCGGCCTATGAGTTGCTGGTCACTGGAACCTGCCCCGCGATGGTCGAGATCGCATTGCCCAGCGGTCAGCGCGTGAGCTTTGCGGTCGCCATGCATGAGGGCAACGAGAGTACCGCCACCGCTGGTATCATCAAAGATGCCGGCGACGATCCGGACGTGACCCACGGCGCATTGATCAAGGCGTCCGTGCAAGTTGGACCGGACGGTTCGGGGATCGTCTTCCGGGCTGGCCCAGGCGTCGGCACCGTGACAAAGCCGGGTCTGCCGCTGCCGCCAGGCGAGCCCGCGATCAATCCGGTGCCCCGGCAGATGATCAGCGCATCGATCCGCGAAGCTGCGGCGCTGCTGAACGGGCCAGACGACGTGACCGTCGAGATTTCCGTTCCAGGCGGCGAGGAACTCGCCAAGAAAACGTTGAACCCGCGGCTCGGCATCATCGGCGGCCTGTCGATCCTCGGCACCACCGGTATCGTCATTCCCTTCAGCTGCGCCGCCTGGATCCACTCGATCTATCGCGGCATCGACGTCGCCCGCGCGTCGGGGCTTACTCACATTGCCGGCGCGACAGGTACGACCTCCGAGAAAGCCGTGCAGCAGCTCTACCGGCTGCCCGATGCCGCGCTGATCGACATGGGCGATTTCGTCGGCGGCATGCTGAAATATCTGCGCCGTCATCCGGTTGCGCGCATCACCGTCGCCGGCGGCTTCGCCAAGATGACGAAGCTCGGCCAGGGCCTGCTCGACCTGCATTCGCGTGCCGGCGAAGTCGACCTTGCCTGGCTTGCGGAGACACTGCATGACGCGGACGCGCCTGATGCGCTTGTGACCCTCGCGCGCGGCGCGAACACCGCGCTGCAGGTTCTCGACGAAGCCAAGCGTTTGAACTTCCCTGCAGGCGATGTCGTTGCGCACGCGGCATGGAGCACGGCGCGCCGTGCCCTCGGCGACGACGGCATTTTGCTCGATGTCGTCGTGTTCGATCGCGCCGGGCAGCTGGTCGGACAGTCGAGCGGCGCAGATCATTCGCCTCTCCCGCGAAAACGCCGCTGATAATCGGCGTCATAGAGGGCACTCTCGCGAAAATCCTGCGCCGCCAGTGCCTGGCCAACCAGGATCAATGCGGTGCGCTCAACCGGATCCGACTGCATGATCGCGGCAATGGTCTCGAGCGTGCCGGTGACGATGCGCTGCTCCGGCCAGCTTGCACGATAAACGACAGCGACGGGGCAGTCCGCTCCATAATGCGGCAACAGCTTGGCTACGACCTTGTCGAGCACATGGATCGAGAGGTGGATCGCGAGTGTCGCGCGCGACTGCGCAAACAAAGAGAGCTGCTCGCTCTCCGGCATCGGCGATGCCCGGCCTGAGGTCCGCGTCAGCACTACGGATTGCGCCAAGCCCGGCAAGGTCAGTTCGCGCCCAAGCACGGCAGCAGCGGCAGCAAAAGCCGGCACGCCGGGCGTGACCGTGAACGGAATCCCAAGCTGCTCTAGCCGTCGCACCTGTTCACCAAGCGCGCTCCAGATCGACAGATCGCCCGAATGCAGCCGCGCGACGTCTTCGCCAGCGGCGGTCGCGCGCGCCATTTCCGCAATGATCTCATCGAGCGACAGCGGAGCGGTGTCGATGATGCGCGCGCCGGGCGGACAGTGATCGAGCAGCGCCTTCGGCACCAGTGAGCCGGCATAGAGATAGACCGGACAGCGCGCGATCAGATCGCGGCCGCGCACCGTGATCAGGTCCGGCGCGCCAGGGCCGGCACCGATGAAATGCACGGTCATATCGTCCCTCCCGCACGAACGAGCCCATCGCCTTGCGCCAGCGCGCAGGTCGCGGATGCATTAGCAATGCGCGGCAAGAGCAGGCGCGCATGCGCGCCAACAGCAGCCAGCGCGGCCGTCTCCGCCACCGATGGTACGCCTTTCAGATGCTGCACGCGCGCACTGTTGGTCGCCGCGAGATGCGAGACGCCGGCGAGCTCACTCGCGACGATCCCGACCAGCGGGCGTCCAAGCCGACGCGCGCACGCAATGATACCAGCCTCCTCAGCCTTCGCGCTCTCGGTCGCGACAACTTCGATGGCGTCAACCTGCAGCGCGGCCGCAGCGAGAGCCTCGACGATCAGCGCTGCGATGTCGTCAGCCGATGCGTTGCGACGACAGCCGATGCCAAGCGCAATCATGGCTTGGTCACCCGCCATTGCGTCACCGGCATCGCCGGCTTCCAGCCATGCATGCTGCCGACCGGTTTGACATGCGCGATGGCAATGCGGACCAGTTCGCCGCCATGCTGTTGAAACAGGGTTGTGAGCCGCGCCTCGCCTTCAAGCGACACCACATTCGCGACCAGCCGGCCGGCCGGCTTCAGCCGCGACCACACGATTTCGAACACACCTTCGTCGGAGATGCCGCCGCCGATGAAGACCGCATCAGGCGCGTTCAGATCGTTCAGCGCAGCCGGTGCCGAGCCAACGATGATCTTGAGGTCAGGCGTACCCAGGGCGAGCGCATTGCGCGCCGCGCGGTCGGCACGATCCTGCCGCGCCTCGATCCCGATCGCACGCAGCGACCCATGACGCAGCAGCCACTCGATCGCGATCGACCCGGCGCCCAAGCCGACGTCCCACAGCAATTCGCCCGGCCGCGGCGCGAGCGCCGATAGCGTCACAGCGCGGATATCGCGTTTGGTCAGCTGCCCGTCATGCTCGAACAGCTCGTCGGCAAGACCCGGCGCAAGGCTGATAATCGGCGCATCGGGATCGGCGACCACCTCGACAGCGACCGTTGCCAGCGCATTGATATCCGACCGGTCAAAATCCGCAGCGAGCGCGCTGCTTAGGCGCTGCTGCGGTCCGCCCATCGCCTCCAACACTGTCACGCGCGAGCCGCCCATGCCGCGCGACGACAGCAAACTCGCAAGCTTCCTTGGCGTCGAACCATCCCAGCAGAGCGCAATGATCCGCGCACCGGGACTGAGATGACGAATGATGCCCTCGAGCGCCCGGCCGTGCAGGCTGATTTGTGTCACGTCCTGCAGTGCCCAGCCGAGCTGGGCTGCGGCCAGGCTGAAAGCGGATGGTTGCGGCAGGCATAGGATTTCATCGGCGCCAAAGCGCGCGACAAGCTGCTTGCCGACCCCATAGTTGAAGGGATCGCCGCTGGCGAGCACGACCACGGCCTCGCCTCGCCGCGCTGCGATCTCATCGAACGCAAGATGCAAGGGGCTCGGCCAAGCCAGCTGCTCACCCGTGATCAGGGAGCGCGCAAGTTCAAGGTGGCGGGCACCACCGGCGACAAGCGAGGCGCTCGCGACCAGCCGGCGCGCGAGCGGCGATAGACCATCGGCGCCATCCTCGCCGATGCCGATGATGGACAGCCAGCGCGTCGCGTTGCAAGTTGCGCCGGAGCTCATCACGGACAACGCCCTCCATGCGCATTCTCATTCTCGGCGGCACCACCGAAGCCTCGGAGCTGGCGCGCCTGCTGGCCGGCGATGCCCGGTTCCAGCCGACACTGTCGCTCGCAGGCCGTACCACCTCGCCAAAGCCGCAGCCGATCCCGACGCGCATCGGCGGTTTCGGCGGCGTCGCCGGACTGGAGGCTTGGCTGCGCGACAACGCCATCGCCGCCGTGATCGATGCCACCCATCCCTACGCCGCGCAAATCTCTGCACATGCGGTCGCTGCGTGCCGTGCGGTGTCGCTCCCTCTGGCCTCGATTGTCCGGGAGCCTTGGCGCCGCGAGGATGCCGACCGATGGATCGAGGTCGACACGCCGCAAGACGCCGCGGCTGCGCTCGGCGGCGAGCCGGCGCACGTCTTTCTCAGCCTCGGCCGGCTCGAGCTCGCCGCTTTCGGCGCGGCGCCTCAGCATCACTATATCGCCCGCACCATCGATCCGCCCGGCGACGTCCCGCTGCCGCCTGACATCCGGTTCGTCTATGAGCGCGGACCGTTCGACGATGCCAACGAAGACGCCTTTCTGAGGCGCGAACGCATTCAAGCCGTCGTCTCGAAGAACTCCGGCGGTGCAGCGACCTATCCAAAAATCGCGGCCGCGCGCCGGCTGCAGATTCCCGTGGTCATGATCGCGCGTCCCGACAAGCCGGGCGGTGTGCCCCTCGACGGCGCGCAGGCCGCTCTGCGCTGGCTGAAGACGCTGCTCGCGCATCACGGATGATCCGTCTCGCGGCGCGGCGTGTAGATCCAGGGCGCCTTGCCGTCACGACTGATGAGACGGGTCGCCGACGATCCGATCAGCACCAGCGTGCGCATATCCGCCTGCGACGGATCAACGTCGCCAAGCGTCGTCACGGTGCGGCTGACATCGCCGGTCCCGGCTGCGCGCACCATCACAATGATCGTCGAAGACGGCTTTGTCCGACGCAGGATCTCAAAGGCCTCCCCGAGCTGATGAGGACGTGCCTTCGAGGCGGGATTATAGAGCGCGATGACGAAGTCGCCGGCGGCCGCCGCCTCCAACCGGCGCGTGATCGTCGCCCAGCTCTTCAGATTGTCGGACAGCGAGATCGCACAGAAGTCGCCGCCCAATGGTGCGCCGACTTCGGCGGCGGCCGCCAGCATGGCGGTCACGCCGGGCTCAACCTTGATATCAAGTCGACGCCATTCTAACGGACCGGCCTCGACCGCTTCGAACACCGCCGCCGCCATCGCGAACACGCCGGGATCACCGCCCGAGATGACCGCGACGTACCTGCCGCCTGCAGCAAGCTCAAGCGCGTGCCGGGCACGCTCAAGCTCGACACGATTGTCGCTCGCATGGCGGCGCTGGCCTTCCACCCGCGTTGCGATGCGATCGAGATAGGGCCCGTAACCGACCAGGTCGGTCGCGCGCGCAATCGCGTCTGCCGCGGACGGGGTTATGAGTTCGGACCGTCCCGGGCCGAGGCCGACTACCGTGAGCGTCCCCGTCATAGCTGACGTCCCTGGCCCGGGATCAGGACCATCGAGAAATAGGGTCCCCGCTCGTCGTCGCATGCCGACAGCGGCACGATGCGCTGCCCGTCCATGGTGCCGCGCTCGACATAGAGCGCGCGCGCGAGCAGCCCGGCGCCTGTCACCGCGCGCTTCACCTTCGGCAGGTTGCGCCCGACCTTCATGATGACAGCCGCCTCGCAGCGCTGCAGCCGGTCGCACAGGACGTCTTCGGCCAGCGTGCCAGGCAAGACGGACAAGATATCGTCACCCCAAGTGATCGGCACGTTCGCCTGGGTCCAGCAGCCGGACATGCCGGTCACGCCAGGCACAACCTCGACCGGGAAATCGCGATCGAGCCGCCGCCACATATGCATGAACGAACCATAGAAGAACGGATCGCCTTCGGAGAGCAGGCCGACCGAGCGGCCCGCCTGCAGGTGCGCGGCAATGCTCTCGGCGGCGCGACGATAGAAGGCGGCAATCTCGGCCTGATAGGCGGCGTCCGCAACCGGCACTTCCTCGGTCACGGGATATTCCAGTCGCAGTTCGTGGCGCGATGCGTCCATCAAGGGAGCGACGATACGGCGAGCGTTTCCTTCAAGCCCGCGCTTGGCAAAGAAGCCGACCACATCGACCGAGCGGACCAATCCGGCCGCGCGCAAGGTGAGGTAGCGCACGTCACCGGGACCGACGCCGATGCCGTAGAGTGTTCCGGCCTCAGCCCTGCCGGCGATGGTGTCGAGCAGGCTCATTCGGCATCGCTCGCAATCGCATTCACCGCGGCCACGGCCATGGCGCTGCCGCCCTTGCGTCCCCTGACAATCAGATAAGGCAGGCGGCCATCGGCGGCCAACGCCTCCTTGGATTCCCTGGCGCCGACGAAGCCGACGGCGGTGCCGATCACAGCCGCCGGCCGCGGTGCGCCAGCGTCCAGCATGTCCAACAGGTGAAACAACGAGGTCGGCGCATTGCCGATCGCGACCAGCGCGCCCGCCAGATGCGGACGCCACAATTCCAGCGCCGCCGCCGACCGCGTGGTGCCCAGCCGCGTCGCCAGCGCGGCGACTTGCGGATCGTCGAGCTTGCAGACGATCTCATTGTTGGCCGGAAGCCGCGCGCGGGTGATGCCCTGCGCCACCATCTTGGCATCGCACAGGATCGGCGCGCCGTGGTTCAGCGCCGCCCGCGCCTCCGCTGCAAAGCTCTCCGACATCTCGATATCGGAGGTGATCTCGACCATGCCGCAGGCATGGATGATGCGCACCGCGATCTTCTCTTCCAATCCGCGAAAGCGCGACAGATCGGCCTCGGCGCGGATCGTGGCAAAGGAGCGCCGATAGATCTCGGCGCCATCGCGGATATAGTCGCGCGCGTCAGACATGAGCGCCCTTCTCCTGCATCAGCAGCGCATGGCCGGCTGTCGCGATCTGGGCCGGGTCCAATTCAGCAAACGCGCCGTCCTTCACCGTTCCCTGGCGGACGACCCGGTAGTGGTCACCATCACCGATGAAGACCAGGTCCGCGAGCGCCGACCGCGCGCAGCCCTTGGCGCAGCCAGAGACGTGCAGCGTGCCGGAAAAGCCGGTGCGCTCGGCCATGTCGGCCAACACGCGCGCATGCTGGCGCGTCGCGAGCGTCGTGGAGCTGCAGCATCCGACGCCCGAACAGGCGTCGATGCGCGTCAACGGATCGGCGTCATCGACGATGAAACCAGACCCGCGCGCGAAAGCGAGCAGATGCTCGCCATCCGCGCGGTTTACAATCCCTGCATAGAACGTTCGCCACGGCGAGAGGCGCAGTTCGGCAATGCCAAGGCGGGCCAATTCGCCGGCGAGTTCCGACGTGACCTCGCTATCAAGACGGCCAAAGACCGCTCCGAGGCCAACTGCATAAGTACCGTTGGCGAACGCGATCAGGCCACGCGCTTGCGAGCCGACCTGCCTGACATTCGCGATCGAACGATCAAGCGGCCGCAAGCCAAGCTCGGCGCGAATGACCGCGACCGCCTCGGATGGCAACGCGCGCGCCCGGCCGGTCGGACTCTGCTTCAGGATGGCGAGCGCGAGCCGAACGGCAATCGCGTCGGCGTCCGCAGCAGCCGTTGCGCCAAGCCATTCGAGCCCGTCCGGACCGTCAAGTCCGATTGCGATCGATGCGTCACCACAAGCGACCAGGTGGATATCAGCCTCGAGCTGCAGCAACGGAAGACGTCCGCCACCGTCGAGCAAGAAGCCGAATTTGCCCGGCAGCCGCCGTACCCCTGCATCAGCCGCCAACCGGCGTTCGAGCGCGCGCGCAAGCGGACGCATGTCGAGGATTTCAGTCGGATCAAGCCCGGCCAACGGATTGACGGCGACGTTCCTGATCGCCTCCCCTTCGGCATCATCGTCGAGCAGATCGAGCGACGCCAGCACGCTCCACAAGGGTGCAAGCGTCTCGGCGGTCACCCCGCGAAGCTGCAGATTGGCACGCCGCGTCAGGTCGATCTGGCCGTTGCCGAACCGGGCAGCCGCATCGGCCAGCGCTGCGAGCGCGCCAAGCGGCACGCTGCCGGCATGCGGCCTGACGCGCACGACGAGACCGTCCCCGCTCTGCATCGGCCGTCGTGCGCCGGGACACCATCCCTTGATGGCGACGGAGCCCGTCATGTCTTCACCTCCGCGCGGCTCGCGCGTGCCGCGATCGCAGCGAGCTCATCCGCGACAGCATTGCGGCGCGGAACCCACAATCTGCGGCGTCGCGCGTCTTCCAGGCGCGAGACGATGGAAGCCACTGCCGCCGGATTACGATCCAGCATCGCCTCACACACGGACGCGTTGCTCAGCAGGGCCGCGTGAGTCAGCTCGAACAGATGGCCAGGCACGGTGTCCGAGGTGGCTGCAAAAGCATAGAGCGCGTCCACGCCCTGCGCGATCTCGGCGACGCCGCGATAGCCATGCGCGAGCATGCCGGAAATCCAGCGCGGATTGGTGAGCCGCCCGCGCACCACGCGCGCGATCTCCTCGGATATCGCGCGCGCCTTTGGCGCGTCGGGCCGGCTGGTGTCGAGATGCAAGAGCGCTGGCGAGGCGCCCAGCGCGGCTGCCGCGGCCGCGAAGCCACCGGCGAAATCGGCAACCTCCTCGCCATCGAGCAGATCGCGCTCGCGGTCATCCTGCGGATGCACCAGCGCATCAGCGCTGCGGACGCGGTCGCGGAAGGCTGCCTCGTCTTGCGCAGCCTCATGCGCACCGCCGAAACTGTGGCTTGCAGCTGCGAGGTAGGCTTCGCCCAGTTGCTCGCGGTTCTCCCACGCCGTTCCGAGGACAAGGCTCGCAGTCACGGCACCGTAAGTGCCGGGAGCGCCGCCGAACACCCGCGCCAGGCTGTCGCCGCGCCGCTTCGCCGCTGCGAGCGGATTGTCGGCATCATCTTCATCGCGGGCCGCGACCGTCTGCACGGCGAGATCGAACAGCGCGATCTGCGCTTCGAAGATGTCGCGAAACAGGCCCGAGATGCGCAAGGTCACATCGATGCGCGGCCGATCCAACGCAGCCAGCGGCAGCACGTCGATGCCGGTGACGCGGTTGGAATTGAGGTCCCAGCGCGGTCGCGCACCGAGATAGGCCAGCGCCTGCGCGAGATCATCGCCACCGGTGCGCAGCGAGGCCGAGGCCCAGAGGTCGAGCACCAGCGCGCGCGGATACTCGCCATGGTCCTGCAAATAGCGGCGGATCACCTCGTCGGCGGCGCGGGCGCCGACCACGGCGGCCGTGCGGGTCGGAATCGCGCGCGGATCGATCGCGGTGAGATTGCGCCCGGTCGGCAGCACGTCGAGCCGGCCGCGGCTCGGCGCCCCCGCAGGGCCCGCCGCCACGCGCCGGCCATCGAGTGCGGCGAGCAGCGCTGCGCATTCGGCGCGTGCGCTGTCGCGGATCGCCAGATCGATCCGGCTGCGATCATGCTCTCCACCGGCGGAGGCGATGGCATCACCGAGCAGTCCGATTGCAGCGTCATCCGGCGCACGGCCGAACACGTGCAGACGGTCGCGCACCGCGAGCTCCTTGATGTCGCAGAGCTGCGCATCGAGCTTCGCGATCGCCTCGCGTCCGCTTGCACCCTGCTCCAGGCCGCAATCCGCAGCCAGACCATTGGCCCAGGCGCGCGCGACGATCTCGTCCTCCAGCAGGCTCACACGGCGCTTATCGAGCCCATCGGCTTCGGCGTATTCCTCGACCAGGCCTTCGAGTTCGAGCAGCGGACCGTGCAAGCCGGCCTGCGACAGCGGCGGCGTCAGATGGCCGAGCGTCACCGCGCCAAGCCTGCGCTTGGCCTGCATCGCTTCGCCCGGATTGTTGACGATGAAGGGATAGATCACCGGCAGCGGTCCAAGCACGGCCTCCGGCCAGCAACTCTGCGATAGCGCCAGCGCCTTGCCGGGCAGCCATTCCAGCGTCCCATGGGCACCAAGATGCACCAGCGCGTCGATCCGCTCGGCTTCGCGCAGATGCGCGTAGAGCGCGACATAGGCATGGCGCGGCGGCACTGTGGTGTCGTGATAGCCCGCCTTGCGATCGGTGTGCGCCCCGCGATCGGGCTGCAGCAGAATCAGGGCATTGCCGGCGCGCAGCACCGGGAAGCGGAAGGCGCCATCGACAAAGGCCGGATCGGACTCGGGCGCGCCCCAGCCTTGCGCAAGTTCGCGCGGCAAATCGTCCGGCAAGGCCGCGAGAGTCTGCTGATAGATCGCGATGGGCACGGCAAGCTCGGCGGCCTCGCCTCTCAGCAAGGCTTCGATGTCGGCCGCGCTGGGAAGCGCCGCCCCGAGATCATAGCTCTGCTCGGCGAGAAGGCGGGTGATCTCGGCCGCGCTTTGCGATGTATCGAGGCCGACGGCATAGCCGCGGCGGCCGCCGCGCGCCGGATAATCCGACAGCATCAGCGCGAGCCGGCGCTTTGCAGCCGGCGTGGACCGCAAACGGCACCAGCCCGCCGCGAGTCGCGCGACGAAAGCGATGCGATCGGGCTGCGGCACGTAGCTGATAGCCCCGAATTCGAGCCGCTCGTCGAGGGGCGCTTCGCCCTTGAACGCGATGGTGCGCGCGAGCAGCCGCCCGTCGAGCTCCGGCAGCACCACGTTCATGGCGAGGTCGGTCGGCGACAGGCCGCGTGCCGATGCGGCCCAGGCCTGCTCGCTGCTTTGGGCTTGAACGATCTGCAGCACCGGCACATCGGCAACATCGAGCGCGGTGGTGCCATCCTCGCGCAACGCCGAGAATGCGGTGGCATTGAGCACGACGGAGGGCCGTCGTGCCGCGACCAACCGCTCCAATCCGTCCGCAACATCAGGGTCCTTCAGGCTGGTCACGGCGACGGCGACAGATGCAAGCCCCTCAGCTTCAAGCGCGACTTGCAGGGCTGCGATGGCCGCGGTGTCGGCGGCGAGCAGGCTCGCGCGATAGAACACGATCAGGGCGCAGGGACTGGTGTCGCGGGTAAGGCACAGCTCCTCGGTCGCAACGGCGCCGCGGCCAGCGACGAATCCGACGACAGAGCCGATTGCGACAGGCTCGGCGAATGCTGTCGGACGTCCGAGCAGCGAGTTCAGATAGCGCAACGCCTCGCGCGCATTGGCCACGCCGCCCTCGTGCAAATAGCCATAGAGTCGCGCAGTGACGTCGAGCGGCAAAGTGGAGAGCGCATCCAGGCGCTCGTCCGTGCGATCATCGCCGGGGAGAACAGCAAGCAGGATGCCTCGGCTCCGGCACAGTGCGGCAAGGCGCTCCAGCCCGTAGCGCCAATAATCGAGACCGCCGAGGCAACGCACGACGACGGCACGCGCCGCCACGACGACGCGGTCGAGATATAGATCGACCGACATCGGGTGCTTGAGCCGCTTGAGGCTGGCAAGCCGCAAGCTCGGCAACTCTTCTGCGCCTGCCCGCCATGCCTCGGCCAATGCCGAGAGATCGCTGTCAGAAAACGACAGCACCACGATGTCCGCGGGCGACTGCGCGAGATCCACGGCCTGTTCGAGGTCGTCGAGCGCGGCACCTGATGTCGCCAGGAGATGCATCGGCCTCGCCTAGCCTGCGACCAGGCTCTTGATCGCGGCCACGTCGAGGCCGCGCTCGCCAATGAAGACCAGCCGTCCCTGGCGCTCCTCGCCGGCGCGCCAGGGCCGCTCGAACTGATGCTGAATGCGATTGCCGACCGCCTGGATCAGGAGCCGCAGTGGCTTGCCCGCAACCTCGACAAAGCCTTTGACGCGCAGCACGTCATGCGCGCCCACAGCATCGGCGATACGGGCCAGGAGCGCCTCGGGCGAGGCCTGCGCCGGCACGTCCAGAACAAAGCTTTCGAAATCATCGTGGTCGTGCTCGGCTTCGTTGTCGTGATGCGAGGGGCGCGCCGCAAGATCGCCTTCCGCTGCAGCACCCAGCCCAAGCAGCACAGAGGCCGACAGCTTGCCGTGCTCGGATGCGATCACCTTGACCGCGCGCTGCACCTTTGTCGCGATCTCGGAGCTGACGGTCTTTCGCTCAACATCCGTCATCAGATCGCTCTTGTTCACGACGACCAGATCGGCGCAGAGCAATTGATCCTCGAACACCTCCTCGAGCGGATTGTCGTGGTCGAGCGACGTGTCCGCCGCGCGCTGTGCGGCGAGCGCCTCCGGATCGTCGGCAAAGCGGCCGGCAACGACGGCCGGCCCGTCCACGACAGCGACAACGCCATCGACGGTGACGCGGGTCGCGATCTCCGGCCAGTTGAACGCCTGCACCAACGGCTTCGGCAGCGCGAGGCCGGAGGTCTCGATCACGATATGCTCGGGCGGCTCCTTCTGATCGAGCAGGCTCTTCAGCGCCGGCACGAAATCGTCGGCGACTGTGCAGCACAGGCAACCGTTCGACAGTTCGACGATACGATCCTCGGGGCAATCCGGCACGCCGCAGCCCTTGAGGATATCGCCATCGATCCCGACATCGCCGAACTCATTGACGATGATGGCGAGCCGGCGGCCGTTCGCGGTCTCGATCAGGTTGCGCACCAGCGTAGTCTTGCCGGCGCCGAGGAAGCCGGTGACGATGGTGCACGGTGTCTTTGCAAAAGATTTCATGGCAGCGAAGCCTCTTCGGATGAGCGCGGCAGCGGCGGCACGCGCGCGATCGTGTTCTTTCTGACGTATTCGGGCCGCTCCCGCCACGGCGGGAGCCCGGCCTCATGGCGCTGATGCAGCCGGGCAAAAGCCAGCACATCATCGGCATGAGCGTCCGGATCGAGCGCGCCGACGATATAGGTCCATTTGCCGGGCGCGGTGACCGCGACCGTGCAGGAGCGATTGCAGTTCGAGAGGCATTCGACCGGCACGACGGTCACTCCGTCGCGCCGCTCGCCAGCAACGGCATGGATCGCCTCGAGCAACCGCGCGCCCGCGCGCGGCTCCTCACTGGACACAGGCTCCGCAGTCTGCGTCTTGCAGGTGACGCAGACGAACAGTGTCGTCGCGTCAGGGGATGTATTGGTCATCAACTAGCCAGCCAGACCGGCAGCCATGGCAGCCGCAGCGCCACCGACCAACATAATGGCCGCGCCCGCGGTCCGCACCGCGACAGATCCGAACGACACGCCGCGCGCAGCCACGAAGCGAGTGGCTGCGAACGCGCCTGCGGCGATCAGGCTCTGGATCACCAGCAGCCCGGCGAGATAAGCGCCCAGCGGCGTGTTTTCCGCGCCGACGATCGATTCACCCAGCGCATAGCCATGCACGAGGCCGGTGAGCGCGAACAGGATCGCGACCAGCAGCACGCCGAAGCCGCTGCGGAGAACGATCAACAGGCCGATCGCGGCTGTCGACAGTCCGACCAGCAGCTCCGCGGCCGGCATGTCCGCGCGCGCCACATGCAGCATCACGCCTGCGATCATCGCCGTCGTGAAGGCCAGCACCGGCGCAAAGCCGCGGCCGATCAGCGCCGCAATGATGCCGGCGCCGATGATGGCCGCGAAATGATCGAGCCCGATCACGGGATGGCCGAGGCCGGAGAGCAGGCCCTGCGCAAAGGTCTGCGGCAGCTTGCCGCCCATCATGTGATGCGCTGACGCGGGATCAGCGGCGACCAGCGCCAAAGCTGCAACTGCAAACGCAATGCGAATGGGATATCTCATGGCCGTCTCCGTCGATGCCCGAACCGGATGGGTTCGTGCGATACGCTGCGCCCGACGGCATCCCGGACTGCCCCCGGGATCAGAACCCTGCATCGCGACTCCCCGCGCGACGGGTCGGCCAACAGCAATGTCGACGGCAGGTCTCCTGGCTCTCGGGTCGCCGCGCGAGACCACCTTCCCGGTTTCCCAGTGGTCATAAGGCCTCGCACTCGCCGATTACAGTTGCGGGGGCAGCCGCGGCCTGGGGCTTGCACCCGCACCGCGTTCCCTAAATCTCTCCTTTCGGAGAACCGTCATCTGTTAGATACGGGATTGGGACAAAGCCCGTCAATCGGAATCCTGACCTCATGCCGCCCTCCCCGCCCAACCCAGCCCTGCCGCGCCTGACCCTGGTGCTGGGCGGTGCCCGTTCCGGCAAGAGCCGCTACGCGGAAGGATTGATTACGGCCGCCGAACCGCCGTGGGTCTATATTGCTACAGCCCAGGCCTTCGACGCCGAAATGACCGCGCGCATCGCTGAGCACAAAGCGCGTCGCGCCGAGGGATGGACGACGATCGAGGCGCCTCTCGATCTTGCAGCGGCGATTGTGGCAAATGGCGGTGCCAAGACGCCGGTTCTGATCGACTGCCTCACGCTCTGGCTCAGCAATGTCATGCTGGCCGGCCGCGACGTTGCCGCGGCTTGCGGTGAGCTCGTCGATGCAATAGCCCAGGCGAAGGGGCCGATCGTCGCCGTCTCCAATGAGGTCGGGCTTGGCATCGTGCCTGACAACGCGCTGGCGCGTGCGTTTCGCGATGCGCAGGGCCGCCTCAACCAGGACATCGCGGCACTGGCCGATCGCGTCATCCTGATGGCAGCGGGCCTGCCGCTGACATTGAAATAGCGCATCGAGAGGATATCAGAATGAGTGAAAGCAACGAGGATGCGCGTCACAAGTCCAAGATGGAGAACCGCAAGGCGATCCAGGACGCCGAGGTCGCATCAAAGACCATCGAGAAGGGTCTGTTGATCGTTCACACCGGCAAGGGCAAGGGCAAATCAACCGCAGCCTGGGGCTTGATGCTGCGCGCGCTCGGCCGTGGCTTCCGCATCGGCGTGGTGCAGTTCGGCAAGGGCGCGTGGGAGACCGGCGAGCGCAAGGCGATCGAAAAGTTCGGCGACCAGGTCTCGTGGCATACGCTTGGCGAAGGCTTCACCTGGGAAACCCAGGATCGCGCCCGCGATGTCGCTGCGGCCGAGCGCGCCTGGGCCAAGGCGAAGGAGCTGATGGCGGATCCTTCCATCGGGCTCGTGATTCTCGATGAGCTCAACATCGCGCTGCGCTACGATCATCTGCCGATTGCCGAGCTCGTGGAAAGGTTGCGTGCGCGCCGTCCCGACCTGCACGTCGTCGTCACCGGCCGAAATGCTAAGCCGGAGTTGATCGATGCCGCCGATCTCGTCACCGAGATGAACCTGGTGAAGCACCATTTCGCTGCCGGCGTGAAGGCGCAGGAAGGCATCGAGTTCTAAGCCCATGGTCGCGCGCGCCATCATGTTTCAGGGCACCGGCTCCGACGTCGGCAAGTCGCTGATCGTCGCAGGCCTTGCGCGCGCGCTGACATTGCGCGGGCTCAAGGTGGCGCCGTTCAAGCCGCAGAACATGTCGAACAATGCAGCCGTGACCGCCGATGGCGGTGAGATCGGCCGCGCTCAGGCGCTGCAGGCGCGCGCGGCGAAGCGCCCGACGTCCGTCCATATGAACCCGGTGCTGTTGAAGCCGCAGAGCGAGATCGGATCGCAGGTTGTGGTGCAGGGCCGCGTGATCGGCAACGCCAAGGCGTCGGCCTATCAGGCCATGAAGCCGCAATTGATGATTGCGGTGCTCGACAGTTTTTCACATCTCGCTGACGACGCTGATATCGTGCTGGTCGAAGGGGCAGGCTCGGCGTCGGAGATCAACCTTCGCGCCGGCGACATCGCCAATATGGGCTTTGCCCGCGCCGCGAACCTACCCGTCGTGCTGATCGGCGACATCGATCGTGGCGGAGTCATCGCCAGTTTGGTTGGCACCAAGGCCGTGCTAGCAGCCGAGGATGCCGCGCTGATCGCAGGCTTTCTCGTCAACAAGTTCCGCGGCGATCCCGCATTGTTTGCGAGCGGGATGGCTGACATCGCGGCACGGACCGGCTGGCAGGCGCTGGGGCTCGTGCCGCATTTCAATGAGGCGCAACGGCTGCCGGCTGAGGATGCACTCGGACTGCCGTCGCGCGACCGATCGGGAGAAGGCGGCCTGCCCAAGATCGTCGTGCTCGCCTACCCGCGAATCTCCAACTTCGATGAATTCGACCCGCTACGGCTGGAAGCCGGTATCGAGCTGCAGTTTCTGCGTCCAGGCGAGCCAATCCCCGGAGACTCCGCCATCATCATTCTGCCGGGGTCGAAGGCGACCATCGCCGATCTGGCTGCCCTGCAGCAGACCGGCTGGGATATCGATCTCGCCGCCCACATCCGCCGTGGCGGACGGGTGCTCGGGATCTGCGGCGGCTATCAGATGCTGGGCCAGATCATCAGCGACCCCGATGGCCGCGAGGGGCCGGCCGGCATGGTCCCCGGGCTCGGCCTGCTCGACGTGGCGACGGTGCTGACCTCGGACAAGGCGCTGCGTGAGGTCGGCGGCTCACTGCACGACGGCGACACGCGCTTTCGCGGCTATGAGATGCATATCGGCCTAACCACCGGCGCTGACACCATCAGGCCATTCCTGACCTTCGATGATGGCCGCAGCGACGGCGCGGTCGATGCCAGCGGCCGTGTCGCGGGGTGCTATGTGCACGGGTTGTTCAGCGACGATGGCCTGCGCAAGCGATGGCTGGAGACGCTCGGTGCCGTATCGACGGTGGCGGATTATGACGCCGAGGTCGAGGCCACGCTCGACGCCCTTGCCGCGCATCTTGAACGGCACCTCGATATCGACCGCATTCTGGAATTGGCACGCCGGTCCACGCTCTCGGTCACCGCCAGATAGAGATCACCGCAACCAGCGCAGCAACAACAACCAGCGCCTGAACGGCGCAGGCGGCTCGGTAGAGCCGCAGTGCGCGCCTGATATCGCTCGCCTTGGCATCCGCCCTCCCCTCGCCCATCCAGGCGTCTTCGACAATCTCACCGTGATAGACCCGCGGGCCGGCCAGCCGCAGGCGGAGCGCGCCGGCCATCGCGGCTTCCGGCCAGCCAGCATTGGGCGAGCGGTGCTTGTGCGCGTCACGCCAGACCGCGGATATCGCATCGCGCGCTGACGCGCGGGGGATGGCAATGGCCGCAAGCGCCAGCCACAGCGCTGAGAGCCGCGAGGCCGGCAGATTGATGAGATCGTCGAGCCGCGCGGCCGCCCAGCCGAAGGCGCGGTGACGCTCCGACAGATGGCCGATCATGCTGTCGGCGGTATTGGTGGCCTTGTAGATCAGCATGCCCGGCAGGCTGCCGATGGCGAGCCAGAACAGCGGCGCGACTACGCCGTCGGAGAAATTCTCGGCCAGGCTCTCGATCGCGGCACGCGCCACACCCGCTTCGTCGAGGCTTTCAGGGTCGCGGCCGACGATCATCGACACGGCGCGACGGCCGCCGACGAGGCCCTCCTTCTCAAGCGCTGAGGCGACCGCCGAGACATGCTGACCAAGACTGCGCTGTGCCAGCAGACTGCTGGCGAGGAGCCCTAAGACGCCGGTCGCGAATGGTTCAGGCAATGCCAAGCGCGCCGCTGCCGTGAGCCCCAGCCCAATGGATGCAGCCGCCATGATGAGCAGGAGTACCAACGCGGCGCCCCAGAGGCGACGGAGGGTGAATGAGTCCGATGCGCGGTTCCAGTGCCGGTCCGCCCATGCTATCAGCGCGCCGATCCACATCACGGGATGGCCGATGCGGCGCACCAGCGCTTGCGGGTAGCCGAACAGCGCCTCAATGATCAACGCAGCGAGCGCAACGGCGAGAAACATCGAGCTCCAATCGAAGGCCTGATATGAACGACAGAGCGACTAGCACGCCAGGAACCGCATCGGAAGCGGTCGTTCACGGCGGCAATATCGACGAGGTCAGTCGGCTTTATCCTGACGCGCCCAAGCCCTGGATCGATCTGTCGACCGGGATCAATCCGATCCCCTATCCTGTCCCGCCGCTTTCCGCCGATGCCTGGTCGCGATTGCCGACCAAGGCGGACGAACAAGCCTTGTTGGCCGCGGCCGCTCATCGCTATGGCGTACGCGCGCTGAATAGCATCGTCGCCGCGCCCGGCACACAAGCTCTGCTGCAGATCATCCCTCGCCTGCGTCCATCCGGCTCCGTTGCAGTGCTCGCACCGACCTATGAGGAGCACGCGTTATGCTGGCGCAGTTGCGGACACAAGGTTCGCCTTGTCGACAAAATCGATGCACTGGCAGAGGCCGACGTCGCCGTGGTCGTCAATCCCAACAATCCGACCGGACGATTGCTTCCGCGCGCCACGCTTCACGCACTCGGCGCGGTGCTCGCGGGCCGCAATGGCCTGCTGGTCGTGGATGAAGCTTTTGCTGATTTGTGTCCCGTGCGGGCAAGCCTGACTTCCAATCTTCCGCCGGCGACCCTCGTGCTGCGCTCCTTCGGCAAGACTTACGGACTCGCAGGGGTAAGACTTGGCTTTGCCATTACCTCCGTCGACATGGCCGATCGGCTGCATCGCGCGCTGGGCCCATGGGCTGTCTCGGGGCCAGCGCTTGCGATCGGAACCGCAGCTTTAGGCGACGATCGGTGGCTGGAACAAGCACGCGCGCGCTTGACGCTTGACGGCCAACGCCTCGATGCGTTGCTGAGCGCTGCAGGTTGTACACCGCTGAGTTCCGGGTCTGTAACCCTCTGTGGGTCGCCTCTGTTCAGGCTGGTTGAGAGCATGAGCGCCGCAGATCTCGCCGACCGGCTCGCGCGGCATGGCATTCATGTCCGGCGATTTTCATATAACCCAGCGTGGCTGCGCTTCGGCCTGCCCGGCTGCGAGCAGGAATGGCAGCGCCTTACGGATGCGCTGGCTACGCGCTGAGCGCGCAGGCGAACAGCAGCAAGGTCTCCGTCACCTCGACGCTGGCGCCGAGGCCATCGCCGGTGATGCCACCGAGCCGCGATTGCCAATAGAGCGCGATCGCCGGGATCACAATGACGGCGAGGAGCGTCGGGCGCGCGCCGAACATGGCGAGAACAACGAGCGCCAGAGCCCAGACTCCGATCATCAACCAGCCGACACTGTTTGCGACGCTTGCACCGAGCCCCGGCTTCAACGATAGGAGCAGCCTGCTCCAGAGCAAGGTGCCCCAGCGCGCCCAAGCCGGAATAACAAGCAGTGCCCACGGCGCGAGCGTCGGCGGCAATTGCGCAATCAGCACGAGTTTCGCCGCGATCTGCAGCGCGATCGCGACCACGGCAAAATTGCCGGCATGAGGATCGCCCAGCACATCGATGAAGCGATCGGGCTTGCCGTGCGACGCGCCGAATGCATCGGCGACGTCGCCGAGCCCATCGAGATGCAGCGCCCCGGTGATCCAGATCCAGGCCGCGAGCACAGCCAGCGCGATCACCCAAGGATCATTGCCGCGGAGGATGCGGGCGATCAACGCCAGGCAGATACCGATAACGACTCCGACCGCAGGAAAGTAGATCGCCGCACGCGCGAGATCGCCTGCCTCAGCATCCTTGATGCGAGGCGTCGGCAGCCGTGTCAGGAACTGCAGCGCGATCCAGAATTCACGCAGGCTCATGGCTGGGTGATCTCGACGAGTTCGCCCCAGAGCGCGCCGTCCTCGCCGCGCCCGACCTCGAGCGTGATACGCGTGGCGGGCTTGATGCGCAAACTCCACAGCGATTGCAGCGGCCAACCTAAGATGAGCGACAGCGTTGCACGAATCGCCCCGCCATGGGTGACGACGAGCACCGGAGAGAGCTCGGGATTCGCGGTCAGCCGATCGAGCGCGCGCCGGACGCGGTGCCGGAGGCTGGTCCAGCTTTCACCCTCAGGTGCGGTGAACGCAGCGGGGTCCGCGTAGAAAGCCTCAAGCAAGGCGGCATCGCCGGGCTCTGTCGCGATCTCGCAACGCTCGCGGCCGTCCCACCGACCAAAATCGAGCTCGCGCCAATCCGGATCGATCTGTAGCAGTATGGCCATTCGCCGCGAACAATCCTCGGCAGCGGAGCGCGCCCGCGCCAGCGGCGAGCTTACGATGAGCTTCCAATCTCGATCTTTCGTCTGCGCGGCAAATTGTTGCCAGCCGGTCTGGCTCAGGGGAGGATCGGTGCGGCCATCGAGATAGCCATCGCGGCCGGTGTCGCCATGCCGCAGGAGATCGATGCGCATCAGCTCGTGCGGCCCGACACGGCGGCCTCGGCGAAGGTCGCCATCCCATTATGGAGCTCACAGGCCAGCCGCAGCAGCGGCAGCGCGGCGGCCGCACCGGAGGCCTCACCGAGCCGCAAATCGAGGTCGATCAGCGACCGCGCACCGAGGGCGTCCAGCACGATCCCATGACCGCGTTCCGCCGAGCGGTGCGAGAAGATCAGCCAGGGACGGCATGAGGAATTGAGCTTGACGGCAGCAAGGGCAGCCACCGACACGATGAAGCCGTCGATCAGAACCGGGATGCCCATTTGAGCAGCCGCAATGATCGCCCCGGTCATCGCCACGATCTCGAGCCCGCCGACGGTCGCGAGCACGGTCTGCACGGGGGTGCCGACCTCAAGTCCGTGCAGCACGAGCGCATCGGCGATCACGCGCGCCTTTCGCGATCGCCCTTCCCCGTCGAGCCCGGTGCCGCCGCCGACGATACCATCCGCGGCGCAGCCGAGCAGCGCCGCCGCAATGGCCGCAGCCGAGGTCGTGTTGCCGATTCCCATTTCGCCCAGAAGCACCAGGTGCGGTTTGCGTTCCGCCTGACGTGCGATCGCGCGCTGCCCGCAGGCAAGCGCAAACGCCACCTCTTCGGAGGTCAGTGCTGGCGCAATGCTGAAATCTCGTGCGCCAGCGCGGGGCTTATCGACGATCACGCCCGTGATCGGCTCCTCGCATAATGTGCCAGCATCGACGAGCTCGAGCGGACAGCCGAGCGTGCGCGCCAGCACCGAGATCGCGGCCCCGCCACCGGCAAAGTTGTGCAGCATCTGCACGGTAACTTCGGAGGGATAGGCCGAGACCCCACGGGCCGTGATGCCGTGATCGCCGGCAAACAGGATGATCGGGGCCCGATCCGCGCCCGGCCTATCGGTCGCCTGCAGCGCCGCAAGCTGGACGGCGACCTCCTCAAGCCGTCCGAGTGCACCCAGTGGCTTGGTCAGCTGTGACTGGCGCGCAAGCGCCGCCTCGCGATGGCCCTCCGAGGGAGCTGGACATCTCACATTAATCCAATCAGGCAACACGGCGACTTCCATGGCAAAGAATCGAACTGGCACGATTGCCATCGGCGCGGCGGCGTGACAAGCAGCGTTCATACCCGCTGATTTGAACGCGCCGGCCCCGATGGCACTTTATACTGTCATTTAAGTGTCATGGAATACGCCGACAGCTGGCCTCCCGACCCAACCTGGCAGACCCGCATGGATTACTTCCGACGCTTCACCTTCCTGTTCGCGGCTCCGGTGTTCGAGGCCGACGACCTCGCCGGCGTCCGCTTCAACCAGATCATCGAAGAAATCCAGCGCTCCGGCTTCGAGGTGGTGCGGGCGCGCAAGCTCGAGGATGCCGAGATCGCGGTGCAGACCGATGCAGCGATCGGCTGCATGGTGGTCGATTGGGGCAAGAAGGGCCTGGAAGGCAAGACCGCGGCGCTGATCAACCTGATGCGCCGGCGCGGCCTCGATTTTCCGATCATCCTGCTGATTCGTCGCAAGCGATTCGAGGATCTGCCGGTCGAGGTGCTCGACTTCATCGACGGCTATGTCTTCCTGTCGGAAGAGACCCCGCCCTTCATCGCCAAGAACCTGATCAGCCGGCTGAAGCAATATGCGGAGACGTTGAAGACGCCGTTCTTCGGCGCCCTGGTCGACTATGCCGAGGAAGGCAACCAGCTCTGGACCTGCCCGGGCCACAATGGCGGCGTGTTCTACAGCCGCAGCCCGATCGGGCGGGTGTTCGTCGAGCATCTCGGTGAAGCCGTCTTCCGCGACGACCTCGACAATTCCGTGCTCGACCTCGGCGACCTCCTGACCCATGAGGGGCCGGCATTGCGGGCGCAGAAGGAAGCGGCGCAGATCTTCGGTGCCGAAAAGACCTATTTCGTGCTGAACGGCACCTCGACCTCGAACAAAGTGGTGCTGGGCGCGCTGGTCACCGACGGCGATCTCGTGCTGTTCGACCGCAACAACCACAAGGCCGCTCATCACGGCGCGCTGCTGATCTCGGGCGGCATTCCAGTCTACATCCCGACGGTGCGCAATGCCTGGGGCCTGATCGGCCCGATGCGCTGGGACCTGCTCGACGAGGAGCATCTGCGCCAGCAGATCCGCAACAACCCGCTGGTCAAGGATCCCGACGCCTGGCGCAAGGAGCGCCCGTTCCGTGTCGCGGTGGTCGAGCAGTGCACCTATGACGGCTCGATCCACAGCGCCGAGATGATCTTGAAGCGCATCGGCCACCTCTGCGAGTACATCATGTTCGACGAGGCCTGGGCGGGGTTCATGAAATTCCACCCGCTCTATGCCGGCCGTTTCGCCATGGGCCTGTCGGAGTTGGGACCGGATGCGCCGGGTATCATCGCCACGCAATCGACCCACAAGCAGCTCGCGAGCTTCTCCCAGGCCTCGCAAATCCACATCAAGGATCGTCACATCAAGGGCCAGCGCCGGCGGGTCGAGCACCGGCGCTTCAACGAAAGCTTCATGCAGCACGCCTCGACCTCGCCGTTCTACCCGCTGTTCGCCTCGCTCGATGTCGGCGCGCAGATGATGAAGGGCCGTTCCGGCGAGGTGCTGTGGGACGACACGATCCGGCTCGGCATCGAATTGCGCAAGAAGATCCGGGCGATGCGCCGGGAATTTGAGGAGAAGGAAAAGGATCCGGCGCGGCGCTGGTTCTTCGAGCCTTTCGTGCCGGACCGCGTGGCGCTTCCGGATGCCGCAAGCCCCGGCGGCGTCCATGACGTCGCCTGGGACGCGATCTCGACCGATCAGCTCGCGACCGACGCATCGCTTTGGCAGCTCAATCCCAAGATCAGCTCGCAAAAGACCAGCTGGCACGGCTTCCCGGATCTCGCCCCCGGCTTCGCCATGACCGATCCGAACAAGCTGACCTTGCTGACGCCAGGCTTCGACCGCGCGACCGGCGGCTATGCCGAGCATGGCGTGCCCGCCCCCGTGGTCGCGCAATATCTTCGGGAAAATCGCATCGTTCCGGAGAAGAACGATCTCAACTCGCTGCTGTTTCTGGTGACGCCGGGGGTCGAGGCCAGCAAGGCCGGCACCCTGATCAGCGGCCTCGTCGCCTTCAAGAAGCTGCACGACGACAACGTGCTGCTGGAGGATGCGATACCGGAATTCACCCGCCGCCGCTTCGCACGCTACGGCAAGGTGCGGCTGCGCGACCTCTGCGCCGAGATGCATCGCTTCTACCGCGAGAGCGACGTGAGCGCGCTGCAGGCCAAGCAGTTCCTGCCCGAGCATATGCCTGAAATTGCGATGTCGCCTCGCGAGGCCGCGCGCTGCCTGATGCGCAACGATGTGGACTATCTCCCGATCGACAGGATCGGCGGACGGATCGCGACCACGCCCTTCGTGGTTTACCCGCCAGGAATTGCCACGATCGTGCCGGGCGAGCGTCTGTCGGAACGCGCCAAGCCGATGATCGATTACCTGAAGATGTTCGAGCAGGCCTTCAACACCTTCCCCGGCTTCGACGTCGAGATCCAGGGGCTCTACAAGGAGGTCGACGAGGCCGGCCGCGTCAGGCTCTATACCTACGTCGCCGCCGAGTGAGCCTGTGCCGATGGAAGCGATGATCGCAGCCATCAATGCCGAGCCGCCGGTGCTCGTCCGCCCGTCGCGGGACGACGACGTCGAGTCGATGCTTGCGATCTATCGCCGCCACATCCGCCGCGGCATCGAAGAGGCCACCGAGAATTCCGGCGTGCCGGAGCCCGACGATCTCAGGCAGCGGCGCAAGAACCTGCGCAACAACCGTCTGCCGCATCTGGTCGCCACCTTCCGCGGCGAGGTTGTCGGCTATGCCTATGTGGTGCCGTTCCGGAAACGCCCCGCTTATCGCTTCGCCGTGAAGCACTCGATCTATGTGCATCATGAGCATCTCGGCCGCGGGGTCGGCCGGCTGCTGATGCAGGCGTTGATCGACGCGTGCGCGGCAGCCGGTTTCCGGCAGATGATCGGCTATATCGATGCTGATAACACCGCCTCGCTCGGGATCCATGAGCGATTTGGGTTCAATCGGGTCGGGCTTCTCCCGGCCGTTGCCTTCCGCTACGGCCGCTGGTCGGACACGGTGATGGTGCAGCGTTCACTCGGGTCAGGCGCGACTGAGCCGCCTACTCCCGGCCGTTGAACCGATCGGCGCGGTTCGATCAGGAGGGGTAATCCGCCGATTTCACCTGGATCCGGTCGGCGTGCAGCGACCAGTCACGCAATGCCTGCATCTCGCAGAATTTCTTCTTGGCAAGCTCGGCCGCAAGATTTTCGTTGGCCGCATCGATCTCGACGGAACTCTGGCAGATCTCACATTCCCGGCCATTTTCGCCGAGCACGTCTTTCATGAACTTGACGACGTAGCGTGACATGGAACCGCCCTCCGCTCAGGTATTCGCCGGCCCATGTTAGCGTGCTCTGCGGAAGAGTGTTGAGCGATATCAGACCCGCCGAAATATTTAATAATGCGGCCTGGAACCGCAGGGCTCAGGCGCCGGCAGCCGGAAGGCTGGCCGCGGCGATGGCGACGAACTGCGCGACAGCGCGGCGCACGCGGCTTCCGGTGGTCTGCAGCAATGAATTGAAGCGACGCATCGAAATTCCCCTTTGCGCCGTGCGAGCGATCGCCCGCAAATCCCTGGCGCAAAAGGAGAAATGGCCTCACTTGAGAAAGCCGTCGAGGGGCTGGGAAAAATAGCAAAACTTGCGTCGCCGGCGCCCTCGCCGGCAGAAGGTTTATTGCTCCCCGGCAGCCCGGGACGACGAAAATCTTCTCGTCGGCCCTCGCCGACAAACCGCCCCGAGCCGGGCACCCGCCTCAGTCCGCCTTGATGCCGGCGGCCTGGATGATCGGTCCCCACTTGTCATAATCGGCATGGATCTTGACGTCGAAAACTTGCGGCGTGCTGCCGATCGGGGTCGCACCGAGCTTGGCGAGGCGCTGCTTGACGTCGTCGGTGTTGAGAGCGGCGACGAAATCGTGCGAGATTTTCTCGACCAGATCGGACGCCATGCCGCGCGGCCCCAACAGCCCCCACCACACCTCGGTGTCATAGCCCGGCACGGCTTCGGCGATGCTCGGCACGTCCGGCAGGAACGAGGCGCGGGTCGCGGTGGTGACGGCCAAGGCCCGGACGGTGCCGGCCTGGAGCTGACCGACCGCCTCGGGGCCGTTGTTGAAGGACAGCGGAATCTGACCGCCCAACAGATCGTTGATCGCGAGCGCGCCACCCTTGTACGGGATCGGCTCGATGTCGACCTTGGCCATGCTCTTGAACAAGGTGCCGGCCAGGTGCTGCGAGGTGCCGATGCCGGCGTGCCCAAAGGACAGGCTGCCGGGCTTGGCTTTCGCCGCCGCGATCACGTCGGCGAGCGTCTTGTACGGCGAGTCCGCCCGCACCAGCAGGATGTTCGGCGACGACGCCAGCAAGGTCACCGGCGTGAAATCCTTGAATGTGTCGTAGGGCAGTTTTGGATACAAAAACGGATTGGTCGGATGACCGCTCGCGACCACCATCAAGGTGTATCCATCCGGCGCCGATGCGACCAGGGCCTGCGAGGCCACCACGCCGCCCGCCCCTGGCCGGTTCTCCACGATCACCGACTGGCCCCATTGCTTGGAGACGACGTCGCCGAGCGTACGCGCCAGCACATCGACCGCGCCACCCGCGGCATAGGGCACCAGGAGGTGCACCGCTTTGGTCGGATAAGTGCTCTGCGCCGATGCGCCTCCGGCCGTGACCAGCATGGCCGCGATTGCGGCGGCGACTCCAAACCATCTGCTCAAGCTGTATCCTCCCCTTGGCGCCATCTTGTTTGATGTTGTTTGTTCTTCGATCCGCGCCATCCGCCGTCTCAGGCGCAAGGCACGTCAGCAGCAGCGCATGTTGACAATCCCGCTTGCTGCGTCAAGTTCGGCGGCAACACAGGGAGACAAGGATGGCCGCCGAGGGAAACCCTGCGCTCGCCACAACAAACGAAGACAGCTGGCACGGGATCGTGCTGCGCACGCTCAGGCGCAACGAGATCCGGCTGGTGCCCTACGTCCCCGATCGCGTCCTGACGCCGCTGATCGCGGCCCTGCACGCCGATCCCTATTTCTCCACTTTCGCCACCGCGCGCGAGGAGGAAGCCGTCGGCATTCTCTCCGGCGCCTGGATGGGCGGGGCCCGCGGCGCAATGCTGATGCAGACCTCGGGCTTCGCGACGCTCGCCAATGTGCTGGCCTCGCTGGTCGTGCCCTGCCAGATCCCACTCGTCATGTTCGTCTCCGAGCGCGGCACGCTGGGCGAATTCAACTACGGCCAGTCGCTGGTTTGCCGCACCATGCGGCCGGTGCTGGATTCGCTGGCGATGGAGCATCACACCATGACCCGGCTCGACGAGCTGGAATTCACCGTCGATCGCTCGATCAAGCAGGCGGTCGCGACCCAGGCCCCGGTGGCGCTGATCCTCTCGCCGCTTCTGACCGGCGGCAAGGTCTTCGAGAAATGAGCGCGCCGATGACGAACGCCCCTGCCCGCAATACCAAGGTGATGAACCGGTTCGATCTCACCTCGCGCCTGGTCGCCAAGCTCAAGCATGAGGAAGCCGTCGTCGGCGGCATCGGCAACACCAATTTCGATCTCTGGGCCACCGGCCAGCGGCCGCAGAACTTCTATATGCTCGGCAGCATGGGGCTCGCCTTTCCGATCGCCCTGGGCGTCGCGCTGGCGCAGCCGAAGCGGCGCGTCGTCGCGCTCGAAGGCGACGGCTCGCTGTTGACGCAACTGGGCTGTCTGACCACGATCGCGACGCTTGCGCCGGACAACCTCGTCATGATCGTGATGGACAACGGCATCTACCAGATCACCGGCAGCCAGCCGACTCCCGCCCGACACGCTGATATCGTCGCGATCGCGATCGGATGCGGGATCGCAAGAAGCAGCTGGGCGGCGGATGAAGAGGATTTCGAGCGCCTGGTCGATCAGGCGCTCGCGTCCCCCGGCCCGACCCTGATCGCGGCGCGGATCGACGACAAGCCCGGAGTGGGCGCAACGCGGCGCGATCCCGTGCAGATCCGGGAGCGATTCATGCAGGGCTTGGGCGTCCGGCAACCACTCTGACGCGGCTGTCGCGTTAATCACACGCGGAATTCAAATTCCGTGAATGCGGCTCCGTGGCCCCTTTTGTGCTATGGGAACGCATGACCATTCTCTTGCGCCTATCCGCCTGGCTGCTCGCGGCCGCCGTCACCTTCGCCACCCTTGGTCCGCCGCAATTGCGGCCCCATTCCCATCTCGGCCAGGATGGCGAGCATGCGCTGGCCTTCATCCTGGTCGGCCTTGCCTTCGGCCTCGCCTATCGAAGCCAGCGTCTCCTGACCATCACCATCGCACTGGTCCTGATCGGGGCACTCGAAATCGCCCAATTCTGGGCACCGGGCCGTCATGCCCGCCTGGAGGATTTCCTCGTCGATGCGTTCGCCGCCTGTGCCGGCTTCCTGCTCGCCGCCACGCTCGACTGGGTGGCCGCCCAGCTGCGACCTGCAGCCGCTTAGCCCACACCAATTCGGCCGACACCAATGAAACGCCCCGCCGCTCCAAGCGGCGGGGCTTCATGTTCAGTCGAACGAACAGCGTGGGATCAGTCGATGATCTTGATCACGCGGCGGGTGCGCGGATCGACGATCACGCGGCGATCGTTGACCACGGCATAGCGATACTCGGTATAGCGTGGCACCGGCCGCAGCACGACCGTATCCGGCAGCGGTTCGCCGACCACGACGCGCTCGTGCACCACAACCGAGGGCGCGCGCTCCTCATCGATCGAGTTGATCACGGCGTTCGGGATTTCCAGCCCGGCACCGACAGCCGCGCCCACGGTGCCACCGACCATCGCACCGAGCGGGCCGGCCACCGCACCGCCGGCCTCAGCACCATTATGCGCGCCTTCGACGGTGGTGGACTGCGCAAGCGCTGCGCCCGAGGTCAGCAGCGAAGCCGCGATCAGTGAAACGGCAAGACGGGTCCTCATCATCTTCTCCTCCAGTGTGTTTGAAGATGCCGTTCAACAACGAAGGATTGCCTGCGGTTCCGGGTTCCATGTGGCGTAAAGTTCATCAAGCGCAGGGAACAATCTGACCTCAAGCGGATGACGGTCGCAGCACGCCTCTCTCGCAGTCAGCTATCTTTCCCCGCGGACCCGGAGCGAAAAGAAGCGATTAGGCGCCACTTGCACGCAGCGATGATCAACGAAGCTTTGGCCACATCGTCATTCCCGGGCGCGCGTGCGACAAACAGCACAGCTGCTTGCGCGGAGCGCGGGCCCGGAATCCATAACCACAGGCCGCCTCTTAGGGCGCGTTCTCATATCTACCCTGCTTCAACAATATCTGCCGCGGAGTATGGATTCCGGGCTCGCGCGTTCCGCGCGCCCCGGAATGCGCTGAAAAGAGTCTTCATACTTATCCTATCCACGTTTCAAACAGCAGCGGATGCGCGTCCGCGGTCTCGCGGCGGAGTGCGCCCAAGTGCTGCGATCACAATGCCCTCGAAAAGCGAGAGGGCGCAGGGAATGCCGGGTGAAGGCCTCACCTATGGCCCGCCTGCAGCAAAAAAGCAGGCGGCAGTTACCACAGGTGCAGCCAAATCATCCGGCATTCCCTGCGCGATGGTCTTAACGCTTATACGTGATCTCCCCGGGGACCGGCTTGATTGCCCCCGTCCGCGTGAAGCGAAGCTTCATCGCGTCGCGACAACGCTTGCGCGTTGCGCGGACCTCAGCACCGGGAGGTCAGAACCACACGACTTCACGTCCGCATCCGCCCCACTCGTCCGCGCGAACAAACACGCTGCCAGGGCAGTCACGGCCACCGCATCCCCGCCTCACGTGTCGTGACGATCGCGCGCAACGCCCCTCTCCTCAAGGCGGGATACCTACATGATCCACGATTTCTGTAAAAACGAAAGCGAAATTTTTGCCTGGGCGAACCTCGCCGGACGCTTCGCATTGAACCGTCTCGACAAATGAGTTTTTCCACGCGGGCGCTTTTCTGCGCTGTGAGGCGCCGCCGCAAGCCAGAACCGGTGCGATGGCAGACACGTGATTTGCCCGCCGGGCAACGCCAGCTAGGGATGCAGCCCAGCGCACTGTCACCGCAGCTCTGTTGTCACCTGCCCTCGCGCGTGTCTCGATGATCCCCGGAGTGATTTTGCAGTTCGTCTGGCAGGCCTTCCTGGAATTCATTCAAGCCGGTGGGATCGCCGGCCGGCCCCTCATAGGCTTTCGCAAACCCTGCGAGTGGCAAGGTAAAGCTGATCGGCTTGCCCTTGTCGAAGGCCTGGATCGCCAGAGTTCGTGCTGTTTTCAGCTTCTCGATCAAACCAGCCTCGGCCTTGTAATCCGCCATGCAACCCGTTTTCGGCAGGCAGGCGATGTAGGGCGCCGTCATCGCCTCCTTCTCATCAATCACAATGCGGGTCCCCGGGACCAGCGCCACGCCCAAGGGCAGCGTGACGCGCAGCAGCTTCGTATCGCTGCCCTCCTGCTCCAGCAGCAGCGCGATAACGAGCTTTTGGGCTGATGTCAGATGGCCGTCTGCGGCCGTGAAGCAGACCTCCTTGGCCCGGATTTCGGATGATTGTTCCGTCAGACCCTTGGTGCAGTATTTGGCCCAAGGTGAAGAAATCAGCTGCATCGGCTGGCCGCTCTGCCCCGTTTCAGCCGGCGCTGTCTGTGGCGCCGGTCCCGCGTTCGGAACCAGCGTCACTTGTGCCGCTGTTGGATTTGTTGACGGCGGCTGTGCAAATGCGTGCGTCCCCAACCCGAGGGCAAGCGCAACCATTGTCAGCATGCGCAGGCCGTTCGTCTTCGCGACCGATCCGATCGGATACATCATGGAAAGCAGTCCCCGTGGTCTACAAAACAGGCGCGCGCAGCACTGCGCACGCCTGCTGTTCTGCCGCTCTTGGAGACAGCAACCCTGCGATTGCTGCTCCGCTGGTTTGAACCTCATCAAGGTCCGGGAACGTGGCAGGAAGCCGGGTCGACGCCACTGCCCTCGAAATCGAGCGGCCCGTTGACCTCGTGCTTGTACTTGACGAGCACGTCGTAACACGCAACCGGCAGACCTGGTGGCCCCGACAGCGGCGCACCGACCGGCGTGTTCTTCTCCATGTCGCCGTCGCAGTGCCAGTTCGCAGCGTCGTTGACATTTCCCGAGCCGTTATACACCGCGGTTTGCGGGTAAGGGCACAACGGACGTGTCAGCGTCGTCGGCGACCCCGAGATGAACGCAGGCGCCGCCGTGTTGCCCGACCCGATCACCTGGCTCGGTGCAACACCATGCTCGACCCAGTTGATGACGGCATTGAAGTCGGCGCCGCCCTGCGGCCATGGTCCGAGGCTGCCGTGGTTCAGAATGCCGAGCCCGCAGTGACTGACACCAGGCGCGCGGAACAGGCGGTAGAACTTCTGGATTCCCCGGAACCGACCGGACGGATCGTGGCGGAATCCCTCCAAATCATCCGCATCTGCGAAGCGATCGTGATCGCCTCTCTCGGCGTAACGCCTGGCCATGACGCGATAATAGTTGATCACACCGCGCGGCATGATCAGGCCGTCGTTTGTACCGAGGACCGTGATCATTTTGCCGCCGCTTGCCTTGAATGCATCGAGGTCGTCGAACGTGTCGGTGCGATCGGCGACACTGTTCGAGCCGGCCTGGGCAACCGCAGCGTAGGTCGTGACCGCACCGGCGGGCTGCGTCGCAGAATTCAGCGCGACATTGCCCCAAAAGCCGGGATAGTTGCCCGGGAAAGAGCCCGCATTGTAGTAAGCCGGATTTGCCAGATCCCATCCAAACTGCACCGGGGCGAGCCCAAACGGCACGTTTCCATCCCAGAAGTTGAAGTCGGTGCCGCGATCGATCGGGAACCAAATTCTCTTGCCGGAATCGTTGCGCGGTCCGTCCCACATGACGTTGACTGCGTTGGCTTCCGCGGGCGTCAGGCAGTTCGGAGCAGCCGGCGCGCCGGCTTGACCGCAGATATTGGCCTTTGCGTTGAACGTGCAGGTCCGCGGATCGTCGATGATGCCGTCTTGCACACGATCATTCTTGTCGCACGCAGCGATCGCCGCGTTCTGGACGGCCGCAAGCTTGCCGCCCGCAATCACCCCGCCCGCGATGTCGAACATCGCGATCTGACCCCACATCTGCGCAGTCTGGAAACGCGTCCAGTACATCGCGGGCGCATTGGCGAGGATGCCGTCCAGCTCACCGGCGAGCGTTTGAGCCAATGCGAAGCCCTGATGCCCGCCTGTCGAGCAGCCATTCCAGTAGTTGTAGAGCGGCGCCTTGCCGTAATACAGCCTGGCAACTCTCTTCGACCAGAGGATTTCCTGCTGAGGACCGCTGTAAACCCAATCGTCGATATATTGCTTGTTCAGGTGCCCGAGGCTGAGAACGCCCTGCTGGCATGTGTTGTTAGGATCGTTAGTCGGATTGCCGTGCCCGCCATCGGTGCCCGATCCGACAAAGCCGTTGGCGACAGCGCCCGCCGAATTGACGTTGGTATTACCGGTACAACCACCACCGCCTTGACCCTCGGTTCGACCGTTCCAGTTGCCCTCCACTGTGGCGAAGTTGAAGGGCGCATCGATGGTAGAACCGGTTGTGCCGCCGTCGAGCGAATTCAGGGGGAGACCGACATAGACGGTGATGTTCTGCGGCGTCGGATCGTTCGCAGGGGTGCTGCTGTAGCTCAACACCACGAGACAATAGGCGACCGGGACTTTCACCGAGCTCGGGGGCGTGCCGGTGAAGTTGTTGAACTGCGGTCCGGGCGCTGTATTGGCCGGCACGATCTGTGCGTTCGCATATTTGATATTGCCGCCCAAGAGTTTGGCCGGCAGCTGCGCGCAAGTGGTTGGCAGCGATATCGGCCGTTCAGCAACCGCACGATTCGGCAACGCGGCCAGGCAGGCGAGTATTGCGAGTACAGCTAATAAGAATAGGTTTGCGACGCCCTTTATGCCCGGCATGAATTCCTCCCTCATCGAACAGGCTTGACGCTTTCGAGCGACTTGTCCGACGATCCTAGGGCCAGGAATTTTTCAGCGAAACACCTATTGGGGGAAGAATTGCGCTCACTGGACAAGACTGCGCGTTTGGGATTGAATTTCAGCAAGCCTGCGTGGCGGATACCTCATTTTGAGACGGCGAGACCTCATGTTTAGCGATCTCTCCAGTCGTGATGAAAGCTTTGAGACATTTCTCAGTACATTCCACCAGCTCGCACCTCACGCACGAATCGAGCTCAACAGCGGCCAAAGCGCATTTCGTTGGCGAGGCAGATTTGCTTCGACACGCAGCTTCTCCTGGTGGGAGGTTGAGTCCGAGATCGACTGGACATGCCGGTTTGCACAGCGCAAGGAGAGAGTAGGCCTGGTGCTGCCAAGCTCGGGAACCGTGAATGCAAGGATTCGAAATCGGACTATCGCAATCGATCGGCAATGCGCGCTCGCGCTGAGCGTGCCGGACGTCAGCTCGATCTCATACTCCGGTCGCGGCAAGCACGGGCACGTCACGCTCGAATTCGAGCCGGCTGCGGTGCAAAAAACCCTCTCCGCTATTTTCGAGGGCGCCACATTGCGGAGCAGCGAGCTTATTCCGCGACTTGATCTCGCCAGTCCGGCAGGAGGAATGCTCCGCGCGTTGGGCGATGCCATCGGCGCCGGAATGCATGATGCGCGCTTACGGTCCGAAAAATCGATGGCGCTGCTCGGCGAAGCCGTTCTGCGGCTGGTTTTTCTGAACTTCCCACACCGCCTGAGCAATCGCGCGCAGCCCCATCTGACGGACGCCACATCGCGTCAGATCATGAAGGCGGTCGATTTCATGCGTGCCAACATGCACCAGCCGCTGACCCTGAGCGAAGTGGCCGACGCAACCGGGATCGGCGTGCGATCCCTGCAATATGGATTTCGCCGGTTTCGGAACACCACACCCCTCGCCTACTTACGCGAGATCCGTCTGGAGGCGGTGCAGGCCGAGCTGGCTTCGCCGCTGAATCTGTTGCCGATCAAGGATGTGGCGCTGAAGTGGGGCTTCACCCATATGGGGCACTTTGCCGCCCGATATCGTGCAGCTTACGGCGAGACACCTTCCGAGACGGCTCGACTGGGACGAGCCGAGGCAAAGGCCGATCGATCCAGATAAAGCACGACGCCACGCGTCTCACGACTGCTCATAAGCTCGGCTTCGCTCGAGATTGAGCCAGATCGGACAGTTCAAGACCCCTTGCAATTTCAAGACCGTTTGGTTCATATATGAGTCATGAGCCGCCAGACCCCAGTGCAGTTGCCACGCGGGCGTCCCCGAACCTTCGACGTGGACGCCGCGGTCGAACGCGCGATGGGGGTGTTCTGGTCGCGCGGCTATCACGCCACCGCGCTGCCGGATCTGCTTCGTGCAACGAAGCTCTCGCGCGGGAGCCTTTACGCCGCCTTCGGTGACAAGCACTCGCTGTTCCTGCGGGCGCTTGATCGCTACATCGCCGATGCGGTCACGCGAATGGATCGCGAGCTCGATCCCCGCAACGATCCGCTCGAGGGCTTGCGCACCTTCCTTGCCGGCTACGTTGACCGCACCAGCGGTGCCAACGGGCGGCGCGGGTGCCTGCTGGTGGCCACAGCGATGGAATTGGCGGGCCAGGATGCTGAGGTTAACCGCCGCGTCGCGGGCTTTTTCAAAGCCATGGAAACCAAGGTGTCGGATGCATTGTCCCGTGCGAAGACGGCGGGCAAGCTGGCCGATGGTGTCGAGCCATCAAGTGCCGCCCGGATGCTTGTCTGTTTCGTCGAGGGGCTGCGCGTGGTCGGCAAGACCGCACCGGTACGGGCCACATCGCAGGCCACCGCCGACGCCCTGCTCGACCGCTTCATCAAGTAAGTTCCCAAAGGCGCCTCAGCTCCTTTGGCACGCTTATATTTGGACTGATCGGTCTTGAAAGGAAAGATGCCATGTCTGCCATCCAGATCGTCTGCGCGGTCACTGTTCCCCTGCTCTGGGGCTATCAGTTCGTGGCCATCAAGGTGGGCGTTGCGGAATTTCCTCCGCTCTTCTTCCTCGCCCTGCGCTTCCTGGCCATCGCGCTGCTGCTTGTTCCATTCGTCAAACGGCCCACGCGCCGACAGGTCGGCCCTGTTGCAGCGATCTCGCTCTTCCTTGGCGGCCTGAACTTCGGGCTGTTCTATGTCGGCCTTGGGCTCGGCTCCGGCAGCCTATCGGCGGTCGCCTATCAGCTCGCCACGCCCTTCACCGTCCTGTTGGCCTGGCCGCTGCTCGCGGAGCGGCCGTCGCTCACCACATCAGCCGGCGTGGTGCTTGCATTCGTCGGCGTCGTCGTGTTGGCCGCAGAACCCGGTGGGGCGGCCAACGCGCTTCCCCTGCTGCTCGTGATCGGCGCTGCCTTCGCGTTCGCGGTGTCCAACGTCCTGACCAAACGCTATGGCCCTTTTGATCCCCTGATGTTGATGGCATGGTCGTCGCTGCTCACGGTGCCGCAGGTCATGCTGATGTCGCTGCTGCTTGAATATGGACAAGTGACGAGCCTCGTCACGGCAGACGAATGGGGTTGGCTGGCCCTCGCCTATACGATTTTCATCGGAGGCATCGTCGGGTTTGGCCTCTGGTTCTGGCTGATCGGGCGCTGCTCCATGGGCCGCATCGCCCCCTTCGGCCTCCTTCTTCCGGTGTTCGCCTTGCTGTCGAGCGTGCTTTTCCTCGGCGACCGTATCACCACCAGGTTGATCGTCGGGGGCCTGCTCGCGATCTCCGGCGTCGCCATCACCCAGGTCAGGCCTAGCTTTCGGCCGATTTGAGCATTTGGGCCTGCGTGTCGCGACGTCCGGGTTCAGCCGTTTTGCAACTTAGAAAGGCGTGCGCTGGTCGCCCGCTGTCGGAAAAAAGCGAGCATCGGGCCGTATCCGGCCCGATGCTTCAAACAAAGGTGCCGCCCCGGCCTCCACTATTTTTGCCTGGTGCAGCGATGTGAAAACTACATCCCGTGACTTTGGAAGACCGCCGAACAGCTCTTGCTCAGCTTGCCGCGGTTCTGCATCAGACACTGCTGAACCGCGTTGTCGTCGCCGAGCTGTGTCCGACAGAAGTGCTTGGCATCGCGTGAGCATGCCCGCTGCTCCTGAGGCGTGCCCATATGGCCTTGGGCGAAGACGAATGACGGCAGAGTCGACAGAAACACCGCGAGCGCGAACGACAGCTTCTTCATCGAGAACCTCCTCCTTGGCCGGGATAAACGGCTATCGGCCGCGGCGGTTCCGGTGGCGCTCGCGATCAACGTCAAGTCGCCCGCGCGATCGTGCGCCTGCCGCCGCATCGATCGCGAGTTTCGGCCGTCTGCAATGTCCGTGAGCACGCCGGTATCGCCGAAGGTCGGATAATCCTGAGAAGCATCGCGCTACGCTGGCCGTCCGAGCGCGTCTCCAGCCCGGCGGACGCCGCGCGAAAAGAAAACGCCGCCCCGGTTCCAACCGGAGCGGCGTCAGTGGCCGTTGATAGCTTACAGTAAGCTCAGAGCAGCCCTGCCCCGCGCGCCCATTTGTACTTCGCGCCCAAGACCTCGACCGGCAGCTCGGTCGAATAGGCATAGGCCGGGATGCCGTGCTGGTAGAGATATTCGGCGGCCTCTTCGACCTCGACGTCGCCGGCGAGCGAGGCGACCATCGGCTTGACGAAACCCTTGGCCTCCATCTCCTTCTTCACCTCGACCATGTTGCGGGCGAACACCATCGGCGGGGTCACGATCGTGTGCCAGTAGCCGAGGATCAGCGCATGGATACGGTCGTCGGAGAGCCCGAGCTTGACCGTGTTGACGTAGGTGATCGGCGGCTCGCCGCCGGTGATGTCGACCGGGTTGCCGGCCGCGCCGAACGGCGGGATGAACTTGCGGAACGCGGCATCGAGGTCCGGCGGCATTGCCATCAGCGACATGCCGTTGTCGACGACCGCATCCGACAGCAGCACGCCCGAGCCGCCGGCACCGGTGATGATGACCACGTTCTCGCCCTTGGGCGTCGGCAGCACCGGCACGCCGCGGGCGAACTCCAGCAGCTGCCGCAAGCTGCGGGCCCGGATCACGCCGGACTGCTTGAGCACGTCCTCGTAGATCTTGTCGTTGCCGGCGAGCGCGCCGGTGTGCGACGAGGCTGCCTTCGCGCCGGCCGAGGTGCGGCCAGCCTTGAGCACGACGACCGGCTTCTTCTTCGACACCCGCTTGGCGGCCTCAGCAAAGGCGCGGCCGTCCTTCAGGTCCTCGCAGTGCTGCGCAATCAAATTGGTGTTCGGGTCCTGCTCGAAGAAGGCGAGCAGATCGTCCTCGTCGATATCGGACTTGTTGCCGAGGCCGACGATCGCGGAGACGCCCATCTTGGCCGAACGGGAGAAGCCGATGATCGCCATGCCGATGCCGCCGGACTGCGACGACAGCGCCGCATGGCCCTTGACGTCATACGCGGTGCAGAAGGTCGCGCAGAGATTGGCCGGCGTGTAGTAGAAGCCGTAGATGTTCGGCCCCATCAGGCGGATGTTGTACTTCTTGCCGACCTCGACGATCTCGGCCTGCAGCTCTGGCGCGCCGGCTTCGGCGAAGCCCGACGGAATCAGCACCGCGCCGGGGATCTGCTTCTCGCCGCACTCGGTCAGCGCGCTAGCTACGAACTTGGCAGGGATCGCGAACACCGCGGTGTCGATCACGCCGGGCACGTCCTTGACGCTCTTATAGGCCTTGTAGCCGAGGATCTCGGGGGCCTTCGGATGGATCGGATAGATCTGGCCCTTGTAGCCGCCGTTGATCAGGTTCTTCATCACGGAGTTGCCGATCTTGCCGTCCTCGGCGGACGCGCCGATCACGGCGACGGCCGAAGGCTTCATGATCCGGTTCATCGCGGTGACGATTTCTTCGTTCGAGCGCGGCGCCGGGCGCGGCTTGTAGTCGAAATCGACCACGATGCGGACGTCGGCCGCGATGGCGCCGGCCTTGGTGGCGAACACCGGGTTGAGGTCGAGCTCGACGATCTCCGGGAAATCGCTGACAAGCTTCGAGACCTTGACGATCACGTCGGCAAGCGCCTCGCGGCTGACCGGCTCGCCGCCGCGGACACCCTTCAGCATCTCGTGTGCCTGGATGCCGTCGAGCATCGACAGCGCATCGTCCTTGGTCGCCGGCGCGAGACGGAAGGTCACATCCTTCAGGACCTCGACCAGCACGCCGCCCAGGCCGAAGGCCACCAGCTTGCCGAACGAGCCGTCGGTGATCGAGCCGACGATCACCTCGGTCCCGCCGGTCAGCATCTGCTGTACCTGGATGCCTTCGATCTTGGCGTCGGCCTTGTACTTCTTCGCATTCGCGAGAATCGTCTCATACGCCTTTTGCGCGTCATCGGCGGTTTTGACGCCTACGATGACACCGCCCGCTTCCGTCTTGTGCAGAATGTCAGGCGAGACAATCTTCATCACCACCGGAAAACCCATATCGCCAGCGATCTTGGCCGCTTCGGCCGCCGATTTCGCCAGCCCCTCCTTCGGCACCGGGATGCCATAGGCATCACACACCAATTTGCCTTCCGGCGCGGTCAGGCTGGTCCGCTTATCCGCCTTCACCCGATCGAGAACATCGCGGATCGTGGCTTTTGCGTTGGGCATCGCGGCATCAGACATAGGGCTTCCTCCTGGGGGGCACACGTTTATGGCATTTGGTATGCCAGAAGCAAACTTTGTCAAGCGCAGCGAAGATGTGGAAACGCTGAAAAATCACCCAGCTTGACAGTCTGGCATCTGGCATGCCAAAAACTTGACCGTAAAATTGCTGTATGAAGACATCTCCCGCAGCAGAGGAGATTGGTCTTGTCGACGCAAAAACCAACCAAGGCATTACCGCTGATGGCCGAGGCCGACATCGCGATCGCTCGCATCGCCCCGGAGACGAGCTTCAAGAATAAGGCCTATGAGGCCTTGAAGGAAGCCATCCTGAAGATGGACATCTATGCGACGCCGGAACCTGTGATGCTCGACGAGCGCGCATTGTCCGAGCGCCTCGGTGTCAGCCGCACGCCGATCCGCGAAGCGATCGCGATGCTGGAGCAGGATGGTTTCGTCAAGACCGTGCCGCGCCGCGGCATCATCGTGGTGCGCCGGACCAAGAACGAGATCGTCGACATGATTCGCGCCTGGGCCGCGCTGGAGAGCATGGCCGCGCGGCTGATCACCACCACGGCGCGCAAGAAGGACATCTCGGCGCTGCGCGACTTCTTCAAGGATTTCGGTCCGGACCGCCTGCCGCAGGATCACATCGAGGAATACTCCAAGGCGAACATCGCATTCCATCAGGCGCTGATCTCGCTGTCGGAGTCGCCGGTCCTGGTCGACATGACCAACGACATCCTCTTGCACGTCCGCGGCTATCGGCAGCTGACCATCAACCGCGCCGACCGTATTGCTGCGTCCCTGCCCGAGCATCTCGCGATCATCGAGGCGCTGGAAGAGCGCAACACCGAGCTCGCGGAGAAGCGCGCGCGCGATCACACGCTGGGCCTTGCGACCTATGTCGAGACCCACGGCCAAGAACTATTCAACTAGCTATTCAACTGACGGTTCAACAAGAGAAGACGCCACCTGCGCCTTCGACAGCAAGACTAGGGAGATGAGGCGCATGGCGCAGACTGCGATCAAGACCGAGGCCCCGGACACCCACGATGAGCTCACCGACGGCTTCCATCTGGTGATCGACGCGATGAAGCTGAACGGGATCGAGACGGTTTACAACGTCCCGGGGATTCCGATCACCGATCTTGGTCGCATGATGCAGGCCGAGGGCATCCGCGTGCTCTCGTTCCGTCACGAGCAGAACGCGGGCTACGCCGCGGCGATCGCCGGCTTCCTCACCAAGAAGCCCGGCATCTGCCTGACCGTATCCGCGCCCGGCTTCCTCAACGGCCTCACGGCGCTCGCGCATGCGACCACGAACTGCTTCCCGATGATCCTGATCTCGGGCTCGTCCGAGCGCGAGATCGTCGATCTGCAGCAGGGCGACTACGAGGAGATGGATCAGCTCGCCATCGCCAAGCCGCTCTGCAAGGCCGCGTTCCGCGTGCTGCACGCCCAGGACATCGGCATCGGCCTCGCGCGGGCGATTCGTGCCGCCGTGTCCGGCCGTCCCGGCGGCGTCTATCTCGACCTGCCGGCAAAACTGTTCGGCCAGGTGATGAACGCGCAGGCCGGCGCGGCGTCGCTGGTCAAGGTGATCGACCCGGCGCCGGCGCAGCTCCCTGCCCCGTCGGCGGTCAAGCGTGCGCTCGACGTATTGAAGAGCGCAAAACGTCCGCTGATCATCCTCGGCAAAGGCGCCGCCTATGCGCAGGCGGACGAGGCGATCAAGACCTTCGTCGAGAAGAGCGGCGTGCCGTTCCTGCCGATGAGCATGGCCAAGGGCCTCTTGCCTGACCTGCACCCGCAATGCGCGGGCGCGGCGCGCTCGACCGTGCTGAAGGATTCCGACGTCGTCATGCTGATCGGCGCCCGGCTCAACTGGCTGCTGTCGCATGGCAAGGGCAAGACCTGGGGCGATGCGCCCAAGAAGTTCATCCAGGTCGATATCGAGCCGAAGGAGATGGACTCCAACGTCGAGATCGCAGCGCCCGTGGTCGGCGACATCGGCTCGGTCGTCTCCGCCTTCGTGGATGCGATGGGGGCGAACTGGCCGGCGGCGCCGGTCGAATGGACCAGCGCGGTGCAGAAGAAGCGCGAGGACAACGTCGCCAAGATGGCGCCGCGGCTGATGAACAACAACTCGCCGATGGATTATCACGGCGCGCTCGGCGTGCTGCGCACCATCATCAAGGAGCGTCCCGACGCGATCCTGGTCAATGAAGGCGCCAACACGCTCGACCTCGCCCGCGGCGTCATCGACATGTACCAGCCGCGCAAGCGGCTCGACGTCGGCACCTGGGGCGTGATGGGCATCGGCATGGGCACGGCGATCGCGGCCGCCGTCGAGACCGGCAAGCCGGTGCTGGCGATCGAGGGCGACAGCGCGTTTGGCTTTTCCGGCATGGAGGTCGAGACCATCTGCCGCTACAACCTGCCGGTCTGCGTCGTGATCTTCAACAATGACGGCATCTATCGCGGCACCGACGTCAATGCGGGCGGTGACGATCCTGCGACCACCGTGTTCGTCAAGGGCGCGCGCTACGACAAGATGATGGAAGCCTTCGGCGGCGTCGGCGTCAACGCGACGAGCCCCGATGAGCTGAAGCGCGCCGTCAACGCGGCGATGGATTCGGGTAAGCCGACCCTGATCAACGCGGTGATCGATCCCGCCGCGGGCTCCGAAAGCGGCCGCATCGGCAACCTCAACCCGCAGAGCGCTCTGAAGAAGAAGTAAGGCAACCCGCCGGCATCAACGCCCGCTCGCGCGGGATGACCATTCAGTTACGGAGAGAGACACATGACCAAGGCGCTTGAGGGCGTTCGTATTCTCGATTTCACCCACGTTCAGTCGGGACCGACCTGCACGCAGTTGCTGGCCTGGTTCGGCGCCGACGTCGTCAAGGTCGAGCGTCCGGGTGTCGGCGACATCACCCGCGGCCAGCTGCAGGACGTCCCGAACGTGGACAGCCTGTATTTCACCATGCTCAACCACAACAAGCGCTCGATCACGCTCGACACCAAGAACCCGAAGGGCAAGGAGGTGCTGACCGAGCTGATCAAGAAGTGCGACGTGCTGGTCGAGAATTTCGGCCCCGGCGTGCTCGACCGCATGGGCTTCCCCTGGGAGAAGATCCAGAGCATCAACCCGAAGATGATCGTCGCCTCGATCAAGGGGTTCGGCCCCGGCCCGTACGAAGACTGCAAGGTCTATGAGAACGTCGCCCAGTGCACCGGCGGCGCCGCCTCCACCACCGGCTTCTACGACGGCCTGCCGCTGGTGACCGGCGCCCAGATCGGCGATAGCGGCACCGGCCTGCATCTGGCGCTCGGCATCGTCACCGCGCTCTACCAGCGCACCCAGACCGGCCGCGGCCAGCGCGTCACGGCCGCGATGCAGGACGGCGTGCTCAATCTCTGCCGCGTCAAGCTGCGCGATCAGCAGCGCCTCGCCCATGGACCCCTGAAGGAATACAGCCAGTTCGGCGAAGGCGTGCCGTTCGGCGACAGCGTGCCGCGCGCCGGCAACGATTCCGGCGGCGGCCAGCCCGGCCGCATCCTCAAGTGCAAGGGCTGGGAGACCGACCCCAACGCCTACATCTATTTCATCACCCAGGCCCCGGTCTGGGAGAAGATCTGCGACGTGATCGGCGAGCCGACCTGGAAGACCGACCCGAACTACGCCAAACCGGCAGCCCGCCTGCCGCACCTGAACGAGATCTTCGCCCGCATCGAGCAGTGGACCACGACCAAGACCAAGTTCGAGGCCATGGATATCCTCAACCAATTCGACATCCCCTGCGGCCCGATCCTGTCGATGAAGGAACTGGCCGAGGACCAGTCGCTGCGCGCGACCGGAACCGTGGTCGAGGTCGACCACCCCACCCGCGGCAAATACCTATCCGTCGGCAACCCGATCAAGCTGTCAGACAGCCCGGCCGACGTGAAGCGGTCGCCGCTGCTCGGCGAGCACACCGACGAGATCCTGCGCGAGGTGCTCGGCTTCAGCGATCATCAGGTGGCCGAAATCCACGACTCCGGCGCGCTGGACCCGCCGCGCAAGCAGGCGGCCGAGTAAGGCCTCCGGTACCACCACGAACAAAAGTTGCGCAAAGCCGTCCTTTGGGCGGCTTTTTCGTATCGAAAACTCTAAAATCGATTGGAAATCCAAATCGTCGCATATGTGCTGCATCGCAAAACAGATAATGGTGCTATGCAATAAGATCCGTTGTATCTGGCATCTGGTATACGTAGATTATGCTCAATCAGCGTCACACAGTGCAACTTGATTGAGAGACATGACCATGGCCAAGACCGTCGCCCTCCCCCTTGTTCAGCCCGTGAGCCTGATCGGCCGCATGATCGCAACCCTTGATCGCGTCCTGATGGCGAGCGCCCGCGCCGCCGTCCGCAACGGCGACCTCCCCTATTTCGGGCTTTGATGCTCCGGCCGCCGTTGCGGCCAAGGCAACCACGCAAACCTCCCGACTCATGGCTCCGGGCTTTCCCGGGGCCATTTTTTTCGTTCTCCCTCAAGCGCGGCGCGACAGGCTCAACCAAAGAGCGATTGACAGCTGTGCGGCAAATTGGCGCTGTGTCCGGGTCGGCGCTTGATGCCTCGGGATGAGGCATAAGAGGATACCCCAGGCGCGCCAACCGAGAAGCGCTATGGGAGGACGAATGACAGACGTGGTTCACGCGGGGGCTCCCGCATCGGCGCGAGCAAGCGAAGCCTATCGCTGGACGCAGCTCGCGGTCGGCGTCGCCGCCATGGTGATGATCGCCAACTATCAGTACGGCTGGACCTTCTTCGTCCCTGACATCGCCAAGACCTTCGGCTGGGATCGCGCCTCGATCCAATGGGCGTTCACGCTGTTCGTGCTGTTCGAGACCTGGCTGGTGCCGGTCGAGGGCTGGTTCGTCGACAAATACGGTCCCCGGGTCGTCGTTCTCGTGGGCGGCATCCTGTGCGCCGCCGGCTGGGCCATCAACGCCCAGGCCGCGACCTTGAACGGCTACTATCTCGGCATGATCGTCGCCGGCATCGGCGCCGGCGCCGTCTACGGCACCTGCGTCGGCAACGCGCTGAAATGGTTTCCCGACAAGCGCGGCCTCGCCGCAGGCATCACCGCGGCAGGCTTCGGCGCCGGATCCGCGCTCACCGTGGCCCCCATTCAGGCGATGATCCGCGACTCTGGTTTTCAGACCACATTCCTGTATTTCGGGCTGGGCCAGGGCCTCATCATCGTCATCCTCGCCTTCTTCCTGTTTGCACCGAAGGAAGGCCAGGTCCCCGCCGTCGCGCAGCACGCGAACCTGGTGCAGAGCCGGCGCAACTACAATCCGACCGAAGTCCTGCATCAGCCGATCTTCTGGCTGATGTATTTCATGTTCGTGATCGTCGGCGCCGGCGGCCTGATGGTGACGGCAAACCTCAAGCCGATCGCCGGCGATTGGCAGGTCGACAACATCCCCGTCACCCTGATCGGCATGACGATGACGGCGGTGACCTTTGCGGCAACCATCGACCGGGTGCTCAACGGCTTGACGCGGCCGTTCTTCGGCTGGATCTCCGACCAGATCGGACGCGAGAACACCATGTTCATCGCCTTCGGCCTGGAAGGCATCGGCATCTGGGCGCTCTATATGTTCGGCCACGATCCGGTCTGGTTCGTCATTCTCTCAGGCCTGGTGTTCTTCGCTTGGGGCGAGATCTACTCCCTCTTCCCCTCGACCTGCACCGACACGTTCGGCGCCAAATTCGCCACCACCAACGCGGGCCTGCTTTACACCGCCAAGGGCACGGCCGCCTTGCTGGTCCCGCTCGCCAATTATGTGCAGCAGTCGACCGGCCATTGGGACCGCGTTTTCGTCATTGCCGCCGGCGCCAACATCCTGGCGTCCCTGCTTGCAATCGCGGTGCTCAAGCCCTGGCGCAAGGTGGTCGTCGCCAAATCCACCATAGACGGCACATACAGACGGACCGGCTGAACCGCTCAATAATAAAGCAGCCCGACGTGATGAATCAAAGGCTCGGCAATTTGCCGAGCCTTTTCTTTGACTTACGCAAAAACTACCGTAGGCTGCTACGGCGCTCGTGTTGCACCGCAGCTGAAGTCGATGTTGCGCGCTGGAATATATTATACCAGTATACAACGACGCGCGAACGACAAACCCGCCTGCACCGGTTTCGACCACAACAGAGCGCGGTCATGGGAGGACTCATGGTTTCCAGTGAAAGGGCGGCACCGCCCGCCCAAGCACCACAGCAAGTACAACACAGTGGCTCTCGATGGCTCCAGCTCGCGATGGGCATCGTCTGCATGGCGATGATCGCGAACCTGCAATATGGCTGGACGCTGTTCGTCGACCCGATCGATGCGAAATATCATTGGGGTCGCGCGGCCATCCAACTTGCATTCACGATCTTCGTGGTCACGGAAACCTGGCTGGTCCCTGTCGAGGCGTGGTTCGTCGATAAATATGGCCCGCGCATCGTCATCATGTTCGGTGGCGTCATGATCGCGCTCGCCTGGATCATCAACGCCAATGCTGACTCGCTGACCCTGCTCTACGCCGGTGCTGTGGTCGGCGGCATCGGCGCGGGAGCCGTGTACGGCACCTGCGTCGGCAATGCGCTGAAATGGTTTCCCGATCGCCGCGGCCTCGCCGCCGGCGCCACCGCCGCCGGCTTCGGCGCCGGCGCCGCTCTCACCGTTGTGCCGATCGCCAGCATGATCGCCTCCAGCGGCTACCAGAGCGCCTTCCTCACCTTCGGCATCGGACAGGGCGTGATCGTGTTCGTGCTGGCGATCTTCCTGCGCCCGCCGTCGGTCGTGGTGGCTGCACGGAAGAAGCAGCTGAACCTGCCGCAGACCAAGATCGACTACACACCGCCTCAGGTGCTGCGCGCCCCGATCTTCTGGATCATGTATCTGGTGTTCGTGATGGTGGCCTCCGGCGGCCTCATGACGGCGGCGCAGATCGCGCCGATCGCCCATGACTTCAAGATCGCCAACACGCCGGTGAGCCTGGCCGGCTTCGAAATGGCGGCGCTGACCTTTGCGATCTCGCTTGACCGCATCTTCGACGGCTTCGGCCGCCCCCTGTTCGGCTTCATCTCCGACACGATCGGTCGCGAGAACACGATGTTCATCGCGTTCGGGACCGCAGCCCTGATGTTGCTGACGCTCTCGACCTACGGTCACGTCCCGATCGTGTTCGTGCTCGCCACCGCGGTCTATTTCGGCGTGTTCGGCGAGATCTACAGCCTGTTCCCGGCGACCTCGGGCGATACGTTCGGTGTCAAATACGCGACCACCAACAACGGCATGCTCTACACCGCGAAGGGGACTGCATCCCTGCTGGTGCCGCTGGCGAGCGTCATCTCCGCCAGTTATGGCTGGCAGGCGGTCTTCGTCGTCGCGGTTGCCCTCAATGCGACGGCAGCGCTGATGGCGCTGTTCGTGATCAAGCCGTTGCGGCGGAGCTTCATTCTCGGCAACGAGGCGACCGCAACCGAGCCGGCCGCGAAGGATGCGCGCACGGCCTGAGCCGCTCGCCGCTTGAACAAAAAAGGGCGCACCATTGGTGCGCCCTTTTTTATATGCGCCGCTTCCCTTCGTCGACGCCAGGCAGAGCGATCAGTTCACGCTCGACAGGAAGCGTGCCAGGATGGTCCGGCTCTGGGTGAGCATGTCGATGCGGTCATCGATCAGGCCGACCTGCTGGGCGAGTATCCTGCGCAGCTCGTTGCACGGCGTAAAATCCGGCCGGGTGTTCTGCACGCACGGAAGCAGCTGCCGGATCGTTTCAAGCGTCATCCCGGCCGAGCCGAGCACCTTGATCCGGCGCACGACCTCCTCTTCCGCTGGACCATAGTCGCGGTAGCCGGCATCGGTTCGCTGCGGAGAAAGCAACCCCTCCTCTTCGTAGTAGCGCAGCATGCGAACGCTGATCCCCGTCCTCCGGGAGAGTTCACCGATCTTCACCGAAACCTCTTGACCCTAACAGTGCTGTCAGACCTTACAGACTGTGCTCCTGCAAGTGAAGACCCCTGCAAAGGAGCGACCATGAAAGCCTATCATCTCCACGGCGATGCCGGCGTCGGCAGCCTTGTGCGTGCCGACGTCACCAAGCCCGAACCCGCCAAGGGCGAGGTTCGCATCCGGATCGAGGCGGCTAGTCTCAACTACCGCGACCTCCTGACCCTCGATTCGGCCGGCCAAGGCCACCTCAACGGCCGCGTGCCGCTCTCTGACGGCGCGGGGGTCGTCGATGCCGTCGGCTCGGACGTCACGCAATGGCATGTCGGCGACCGCGTTGCGGCCTCCTTCTTTCGCGACTGGATCTCGGGGTCATTCAAATCCGGCTATGTTGCGTCAGCGCACGGTGGCCGCACGCTGGACGGACTCCTGACAGAGTACATTGTGTTACCGGCCACCGCGCTGGTTACCGTGCCGGAGCATCTCAGCGTGATGGAAGCGGCGACCCTGCCCTGTGCCGCTGTGACGGCCTGGCACGGCCTCGTCACGCGCGGAGGCTTGAGAAAGGGCGACACGCTGCTCGTTCAGGGGACCGGCGGAGTCGCGCTGTTCGGCCTTCAGTTCGCCGTGGCGCTTGGCGCACGCGTCGTTGTCATCTCATCCTCGAACGCGAAACTCGACCGCGCCAAGGCGCTGGGAGCCTCCATCCTCATCAACTACCGCGACACGCCCGACTGGGATGTCGCCGTCATGAAAGCCACGGATGGCCAAGGCGCCAGTCATATCCTCGAACTCGGCGGTCCCGCGACCTATGACCGATCCATCCGATCGGTCGCTTCGGGTGGCAAGATCGTTCAGATTGGCGTCTTGACCGGGTTCGGCCCAAAGCCTGATCTCGCGCGCCTTCAATGGGAGAATGCCGACATCATCGGTGTCGCCGTCGGATCGGTCGAACATTTCGCCGCGATGAATCGCTTCCTGGCCGAACACGCGATCCACCCGATCGTCGACAGCATCTATGGCTTCGACGACGTCCCCGAAGCGTATACCCATCTCCGGGCCGGATCGCATTTCGGCAAGGTCGTGGTGAAGCTGTAGAGAGCGCCCCTGGCTTGAGGGCTCATGGCCGATATGCGGCGGCAATTCATGCCGTCGCAGCGAGCGCTCAAACGATCAATTCAATGCTCACCATCTGCTCTGGCATGCCAGAAACTCACCTCCTTTGCTATTATTCCAAATGTACCAGACAGTCCGACAGCATTATTGACGTTATCTCAAAGACTTCTCGGTCATGAATTCCCTGCCAAAGCAATTGACAACTGGCATTTTGTATACCAGAATTTGATCCGTCCAATATCAATAAACCAAGGAGGGTGCCGTGAACGTCGGAGACATCCTGCGCAACAAGACAGCGCGCGTGGTTACAGTGCGGATGAACGAGACCGTTGGCGTGGCCGCGCAATTGATGCGCGCCAGCAACATCAGCGCCCTCGTCGTCAAGGACGTGGTGCGGACCGAGGGCAATACGGCGGTCGGCATGTTCACCGAGCGCGACGTGGTCCGCGCCGTTGCCGAACATGGCGCGGCCGGCGTGACCATGAAGGTGTCGCAACTGATCTCGGTGCAGCGGCTGATCTCCTGCAGCACCACCGATACGCTCGATCACGTCCGCCATCTGATGAACGTGCATCACATCCGGCATCTCCCCGTGATCGACGACTTCGCGCTCGCCGGCGTCATCAGCATGCGCGACGTCTCGGCGGCGTTCGACGAGGCCGCAGCCGTCGCCGCGTGAGCGAGCGCTGACCTCCGTGCGCGGGCTGCACCGATCAACGATTGGTGCAGTCGCCATGCCGTGTTGGCCGGTGTGCATTGGAGGCTGCCGCAGTAGAGTCCCTGCTCCTCTCGCCTGACAGGGACAAGCTCAATGAAGGCCTATGTCTACGGCGCCAATGGCGCCGCGATTTCAGACGTTCCGAAGCCCACGCCGAAAGGCACGCAGGTCCTGGTCCGCGTGCGGGCCTGCGGCCTCAACCGCGCCGATCTCGGCATGACCAAGGGCCATGTCCATGGTTCGGCCGGTGGTGTCGGCACCGTGCTCGGGATGGAATGGGCCGGCGAAGTGGCCGAGCTCGGCCCTGAGGCCAGGGGCATCAAAATCGGCGACAAGGTGATGGGATCTGGTGCGGCCGCCTTCGCCGAATATACGCTCGCCGATCACGGCCGGTTGTTGCACGCACCGTCGAACATGAATTTCGACGAGGCCGCGACCCTGCCGATCGCGCTGACCACCATGCACAACGCCGTGGTCACCAATGGCGCGCTGCAGCCCGGCCAGAGCGTGCTGGTTCAAGGCGCAAGCTCCGGCGTCGGCCTGATGGCGATGCAGATTGCCAAGCTCAAGGGTGCTGCCCGCGTGATCGGCTCCTCCACTGATCCGGCGCGGCGCAGCCGGCTCAATGAATTCGGCGCCGACCTTGCAATCGACTCCAAAGATCCGGCCTGGGTCGACGAGGTGCTGAAGGCAACCGATGGCGCGGGCGTCGACCTGATCATCGACCAGGTCTCTGGCCAAGTGGCCAACCAGAATCTCGCGGCGACCAAGGTCAAGGGCCGCATCGTCAATGTCGGCCGCCTCGGCGGAACCCATGCCGACTTCAACTTCGATCTGCATGCGGCGCGACGCATCACCTATATCGGCGTCACCTTCCGCACGCGCTCGATCGAGGAGATCCGCGAGATCTTCGACGCGGTCAAAACCGATATCTGGAACGCGGTCGAATCGCGCACGCTGCGGCTGCCGATCGATCGCGTCTTCGCCTTCGACGACATCGGCCAGGCGTTCGCGCACATGGAAGCCAACAAGCATCTCGGCAAGATCGTCGTGACGCTGTGACAACGCGCTTCTGACATTTAGACGCAGTAAAAAACGGAATGCGCGGGGAATAGGTGGCTTCCCGCGCGATCCCGGCTTTCAACGCCGGAAACGGGCTGCTAAATCCGCGCCCATGACGGATGCCCTCGCCCATACCGACCACGGCAAGACCCGCGTCGCGGCAATCTCGATTGTCGCCAGCGCCAGCATGGCCACTGCCAAGCTCGTGGTCGGCGTCATCATCGGCAGCCTGGCCCTGATCTCGGAGGCCCTGCACAGCGCGGTGGACGTCGTGGCCACCGTGATCACCTGGATGGTGGTCCGCGTCTCCGATCGCCCGGCCGATGAGGAGCATCACTACGGGCATGGCAAGCTGGAAAGCCTGTCGGCGCTCGGCGTCATCGCCCTGCTCTACGTGCTGGCCGGCGGCGTGCTGGTCGAATCCTACAGCCGGCTGCGGGAGGCCGCGCCTGCTCCGATCATCTCGGCGATTCCGTTCCTGGTGCTGCTGGTCGACATCGCCGTGAACTTCTGGCGGGCACGCGCGCTGCACCAGGCCGCGCACAAGACGCATAGCCAGGCGCTGGCGGCGGACGCGCTGCACTTCGCATCTGACGTGCTCGGCTCGATCGCAGTCATCATCGGCCTTGGGCTGTCCGCGCTCGGCTTCTGGTGGGGCGACGCGGCCGCAGCGATCGCGGTCGCGTTGATGATCTCCGTCCTCGGCTTCCGGCTCGCCCGCTCCACCGTAGAAACACTGCTCGATCGCGCCCCTGAAGGCGCTGCCGACAAGGCGCGTGGCGCGATCCGCTCGGTGGCGGGCGTGGTCGAGATCGAGCGGCTGCGGGTCCGGCTGGTCGGGGCCACGCATTTCGTCGACGCAACGGTCAAGGTGCCGCGCACCTATCCGATCGATCGGATCGACGAGATCAAGCGCAAGGCCCAGGCCGCCGTCGACGCCAGGCTCGGGGGCGCCGACGTCACCTTCACCACCGTGCCGGTGGCGCTGAGCAATGAGAGCGTGCGCGAACGCATCATGGTGATCGCGCGCAACTCCGGCCTCGCCATCCACCACGTGACCGTGCACGACGTCAGCGGACAGCTGATCGTAGCCATTGATCTCGAGGTCGACGGCAATATGAGCCTGATGGCGGCTCATGACATCGCGCATCGGCTCGAAGTCAGCATTCGCGACGAATTCGGCGCTGATGTCGAGGTCGATACCCATATCGAGCCGCTGGAGCCCGAGCTGCCGTTCGGTGCCGATGCCGCCCCCGACCGCGTCAGCGAGATCGCCGCGGCGCTCCAGCGCTTCGCGGCGGAGACCGAGGTCTATGACGTCCATAACGTCCGCGTGCGCAACACCGAGGCCGGCGAGATCGTCAACTTCCATTGCCGCGCGGCGCCGTCGATGAGCGTGCTCAAGGTGCACGACAATGTCGATCACATCGAACGCAGCCTGCGTCGCGCCTTCCCCAGCGTGAAACGTGTCATCAGCCACGCAGAACCGCCACATGCTTGAAGCGAACGTCACACGACGTTCCCGCTTCGGACTCGTTCGGCCGGCTTTTCGCCACCGCGATTCCTCATTGGATAAGATTTATTCGCCTTAACCAAATCGTTGACTCTCGACAGGCCACAAAAACTGGATTCAAATCAGGTTGATTCGGAAGTGCTGGGGGCTCTTTCGAAACTTAGGTGTTCATCGAAGTTTTGCGGGGGTCTTCAGCATGGCGCGTGCGCATGCCGCGAACGCGTATGTCCAATCTTCTGACTCGATCAAAGGGTTGGCGCAGTCGATTGCGAAACCAGCCTATCAAAGGCTGTTGACCGCTGAGCCGGTCTTGCGTCGTGCCGTCCCAACCTTGATCATCGCCTTTCTGGTCACGATCTGCCTTGGCGCCTTCGTGCAGGTCCTCGACCAGAGCCGGCAGAAGCGGACAGCCAACAAGCGGGACCTCGCCGCCGTCGCCGATCTGTTGGCCGACCGGATCGGCCATCTGTCGACGCGGCCCGACCGCATCAGCAATATCGAGCGTCTGCAGACCTTGCTGCCGGATCTCATTCCGGCCTGGGGTATCGCCGCCGGCCGCCATGTCATCGTCACCGGCGCCGATCACCGTATTCTTGCGCGGGTTCCGATCGATTCCAGCCTCGGCGAGAACGACCGCATCCTCGACCTGATCTCGACGGCACAGCTGCTGGCCACACCGGGCCTGCAGGGCACCGTCACCGAGATCATCCTGCCGAACGGCCGTAGCGCGCTCGCGATCTCGCAGCTGATCAAGGCGCTGCCAGGCCGCGTCGTCGTGATCCAGGAGAAGCTCGAGCCGATCTGGGGATCGGATGCCGCGCTCTCGGTGACGCTGTCGGCCACCACCGGCTTCGTCGTCCTGATCCTCGGCTTCGCCTTCCATTGGCAATCCACCCGCGCCCGCGAAGGCGATCTCATCAACGACGCGGTGCGCGGCCGCATCGACACCGCGCTCAACCGCGGCCGCTGCGGGCTGTGGGATTGGGACCTGTCGCGCGGCCGCATCTTCTGGTCGAACTCGATGTTCGCGATGCTCGGCCTCAACAATCGCAGCGACCTCCTCACCTTCGGCGAGGTCAATGCGCTGGTGAATTCCGACGACATCGATCTGTTTGCGATCGCCGACCAGCTGGTCGCGGGCGAGATCGCCCAGATCGACCAGAGCTTCCGCATGCGGCATACCGACGGCCACTGGATCTGGCTGCGCGTGCGCTGCGAGCTCGGCCAGGGCGCAACGGAGTCCGGCCTGCACCTGATCGGTATCGCCGTCGACATCACCGAGCAGAAGAGCCTCGCCGAGAAGACCGTCGAAGCCGACCTGCGGCTGCGCGACGCGATCGAGACCATCCCCGAGGCCTTCGTGCTGTGGGACGCGAGCAACCGGCTCGTGCTCTGCAACTCCCATTTCCAACGGCTGCACAAGCTGCCGGAGTCGGCGGTCATTCCCGGCACCTCCTATGAGACGGTGATCGAGGTCGGCAAGATGCCGGAGGTCCGCACCCGGCTGCATGACAGCGGCCCGCACCTTCCCGGCGCCCGCACCTTCGAGGCGCAGCTCGACGACGGCAGCTGGCTGCATATCAGCGAGCGCCGCACCAAGGATGGCGGCTATGTCTCGGTCGGCACCGACATCACCCGCATCAAGGAGCACGAGCAGAAACTGGTCGACAACGATCTGCGGCTGCGCGCCACGGTGATCGACCTGCAGCGCTCGCAGGCGGTGCTGGAGCGGCAGGCAATCGAGCTGGCCGACCTCGCCGAGAAATATGCCCAGGAGAAGAACCGCGCCGAGGAAGCCAACCAGACCAAATCCAAATTCCTCGCCAATATGAGCCATGAGCTCCGCACGCCGCTCAACGCCATTATCGGCTTCTCCGAGATCATGGGCAGCGGCATGTTCGGCTCGCTCGGCTCGGAGAAGTATCAGGAATACTGCCACGACATCCTGACCTCGGGTCAGTATCTGCTCGAGGTGATCAACGACATCCTCGACATGTCCAAGATCGAGGCCGGCCGCATGAAGCTTGACATGGAGCCGCTCGACCTCTCCAAGACGCTCGCGGAATCGCTGCGCGTGGTCTCCGGGCGCGCCCAGGACAAGAGCCTGGTGCTCGATGCCGACATCGCGGGCAGCATTCCGATCATCGCCGATCGTCGGGCCACCAAGCAGATCGTCGTCAACCTGCTCTCCAACGCCGTGAAATTCACCCCGGACGGCGGCCGCGTCACCATGCGCAGCCGCATCTTCGGCGACAGAATCGTGCTCGTCATCGCCGACACCGGCATCGGCATCCCGCCGCAGTCGCTGGCACGGCTCGGGCGGCCCTTCGAGCAGGTCGAGAGCCAGATGACCAAGACCTATCACGGCTCAGGCCTGGGGCTTGCGATCGCGCGCTCGCTCACGCAACTGCACGGCGGCTCGATGCGGCTGCGCTCCAAGCTCGAATCCGGCACGGTGGTGCGCGTGACCCTGCCCCGCGACGCCTACAAGGCCGCTGCAGCGATTTTCGCTGCAGCGTGAGCTGGACGGACCGAGCTTGGTCTGATCTGCGATTCAATACGCCCACGCCCACCGTCATCGCCCGGCTCGACTGGGCGATCCAGTATTCCAGAGACAGCGGTTACTAGCAGAGACGTCTCGGCGTACTGGATCGCCCGCTTTCGCGGGTGATGACGGCTGAGATTGATGCAACGACGTTGCCATTTCGGAGAGACAACGCGCGTTGAAACGCGCACGATCTCCGCATTTTCGACGCAGGCCTCTCTGCACATATTTGCGGCTTGACGCGACTGCCGGATAAGCCACTTTTCACGCGCAGCTGGCGCGCACGATCCTTGGCGCCTCGCTTCACGATGAGGTCCAATGATGACCGAGCCGACGCCGCTCCGCGACCTGTTCGACCGATGGGAGCAGGTCTGGCATGATGGACGCTTCGACCTCGTCTCCGCATGCGTCTGCCCGCACTACATCAGGCATGACGAAGCCGGCGACCGAACCGTGACCCGAGAGGCCTATGCAGCCGAGCTCGCCAAGCTGAGACAGGCCAGGCCCGATATACGGATCATCGTCTATGATCATGCGTTCCATGGCAATCGGGCCTGGTATCGGTTCACGATGAGGTGGACCGATCAGGGCGAGGGAAAGATCTGCACCCGAGCGGGCCTGCAGAGCTACCGCATCGAGAACGGCAAGCTCGCCGAGACGTGGGTTACGCTGCAGCCGATCGGCTCGGTCTGGAGCGATCCGCAGGCGCAGGAGCGCTGGACCAGCCCTCCCCCGATGGCGTGACGCAGCGGCTTGTTGCGCGAGCATCGCAGATGACAATTGACGATCCGATGGATCAGCAATTATGGCTGCGCATCCAAACCATCGGATTGTCAGCGTGATCTATCTCTTCATCGTCGCCGCCTTTGCGTATCGCTTCGCGATGCTCGCGGTCTCCATCAGAAACGAAAAGCGCCTGCGCGCCGAAGGCGCCACCGAATATGGCGCTCAAGTGTCGCGCTGGCTCGCCATCGCCCACGTTGCATTCTATCTCGCTGCAACGGTCGAGGGCATTGTCCGCGCAGCCGCCTTTGACGCGATCAGCGCGGCAGGCTTCGCCGTCTACCTGTTCGGCGCGGTGATGCTGTTCGTGGTGTCGCGGCTGCTCGGGCGGTTCTGGACCGTGAAACTGTTCATCGCGCGCGATCATCGACTGGTCACCCATCCGCTGTTCCGGGCGGTGCGTCACCCCAATTATTTCCTCAATATCCTGCCCGAGCTGATCGGTTATGCGTTGACGCTCCACGCCTTCGCGACGCTGATTGTCGGCCTGATCGTCTATGCCGTACCGCTCACCTTGCGCATCCGCCAGGAGGAGACGGTGATGCGCGAGGCCTTCGCGGAGTATTGAAGCTGCCGCGCCACCACGCGCCGGCTGTCATCTCCGCGGCATGCGACGGAGCTATGCGATTGGCGGCGCGTTCGGCCGGTAGACTTGCAGATCGACAATGCGTCTAATCGGCGGCGCCTGATCGGCCGGGACGCCAGAGCGCAGAAAATCGACAGAGGAATCCCATGAGTTTTTCCAGCATCTTCGCGCGCGGTGTCGCGCTGGTGGGTGGTGCGGCGCTGCAGTGGCGGCGGTTGCAGGGCGACACGCCGAAGCCGGCCTGGGGCCAGCAACCGGAGATCCCCACCGCCAAGCCGCAGGGCGCGCTCCCGACCCTGAAGATGCCGACCGCGCAGGGCTGGAGCGCCGGGCATGTTCCGACGACGGCAGCGGGGCTCAAGGTCAATGCCTTCGCGACCGGGCTGAAGCACCCGCGCTGGATCAACGTGATGCCCAGCGGCGACGTCCTCGTCGCCGAGGCGACGCAGGTCGCCACGCCGCCCCGAAACGTCTTTCAGTACGCGATGCAGGCAACGATGCGCCGCGCCGCCGCGCTCGGCATCAGCGCCAACCGCATCACCCGTCTGCGCGACGACAATGGCGACGGCGTCGCGGAAGTCCAAACGACCTTCATGGAAGGATTGAACCAGCCGTTCGGCATGGCGCTGATCGGCGACACCTTCTATGTCGGCAACACCGACGGCATCGTCGCGTTTCCCTATGCGGCCGGGGCCGACAAGATCACCGCGCAAGGACGGCGGCTCACCACCTTCAAGCCCGCCGGGCACTGGACGCGCAGCCTGCTGCCGAGCGCGGACGGCAAGAAGCTCTATTGCGGCGTCGGCTCGCTCACCAATATCGCCGAGCTCGGTTTCGAGGTCGAGCAAGGCCGCGCCTGCATCTATGAGCTCGATATCGCCAGCGGCGAAAGCCGCATCTTCGCCTCGGGCCTGCGCAACGCGGTCGGCCTCGCTTTCGAGCCGACCACGAAAGTGCTCTGGACCGTGGTCAATGAGCGCGACGGCCTCGGCGACGAGACGCCGCCCGATTACCTGACCTCGGTGCGCGAGGGCGGCTTCTATGGCTGGCCCTATTGCTACTGGGGCAAGACGGTGGATGATCGCGTGCCGCAGGACCCGGCCATGGTGGCCAAGGCGATCCAGCCGGACTACGCGCTCGGCGGCCACACCGCTTCGCTCGGCCTGTGCTGGATGCCGGCCGGCCACCTGCCCGGCTTTCCCGACGGCATGGTGATCGGCCAGCACGGCTCCTGGAACCGCAGCAAGCTCAGTGGCTACAAGGTCGTGTTCATCCCGTTCGAGAACGGCCGCCCATCCGGTCCGCCACGCGACATCCTGTCGGGCTTCCTCGCGCCCGACGAGCGCGCCTCCTATGGCCGGCCGGTCGGCGTCACGCTCGGCCCCGACCGCTCGCTGCTCGTCGCCGACGATGTCGGCGATTGCATCTGGCGCGTGACGGGGGCGTGAGGCGAACGAGGCGTCTCCGCCGACATGCCGCGCCATCGCGGCCAGCGATGGCTCTCATCACAGCAAACCATTTTTCGCGCGTGCTCGGAACGGCTAGCACCATGCCATGTCGAGCATCCATCTCAACCGTCATCCTGAGCCAAGAGCACATCACCGCGCCCGCGCACCGCTGTGGCCCTTGGCGCTGGCAGGCTTCTGCGCGTCGCTGGTCGGCCTCGGGCTGGCGCGTTTCGCCTACACGCCGCTGATCCCGGCGTTGATCGCGGCGCATTGGTTTGCGCCATCGGATGCGGTGTATCTCGGCGCGGCCAACCTCGCCGGCTATCTCGGCGGTGCCGTGCTTGCGCGTCCGCTGGCCGCGCGCATCGGCGCGGTCTTCAGCCTGCGCGCCATAATGGTGCTGGCCTCGCTCTGCTGCATTGCCTGCGCGTCGCCGCTGTCATTCGCATGGTTTTTCGGTTGGCGGGTCCTGGCCGGGTTGTCCGGTGGCGTCATCATGGTGCTGGCGGCGTCAACCATCCTGCCGCACACTCCGCCTGACAAGAGGGGCATCGTCGGCGGGGTGATCTTTGCTGGCGTCGGCCTCGGCATTGCCGCGTCCGGCACGCTGGTGCCACTGCTCCTGCAGCAGGGACTGACGCAGACCTGGTACGCGCTCGGCGCGCTCTCGGCGCTGTTGACGCTCGTGAGCTGGCGGGCCTGGCCGTCCGATATAGGGGGCGCACAAGCGCCTGCCGGTCATCAATCCAGATCGCGCAAACAGTCGTCATTGGTGTTGCTGCTGAGCGCGGAATACGGCCTCAACGCGGTGGCGCTGGTGCCGCACATGGTATTCCTGGTCGATCTGGTCGCGCGCGGGCTCGGACAAGGCATCTCGGCCGGATCGGACTATTGGGTGCTGTACGGAATCGGCGCCATGATCGGCCCGCTGCTGACGGGACATGTCGCCGACCGCGCGGGCTTCGGCCCGACGCTGCGCGCCGCCTTCCTGATCGAGGCCGTAGCGATTGCATTGCCCGCGCTCACGGTGACGCCGGCCGCACTGATCGTCTCCAGCGTCATCGTCGGCGCCTTCACGCCTGGCATCGTGCCGCTGGTGCTCGGCCGCATCCACGAGGTCATCCCCCATAACAGCGCCAACCAGCGCGCTGCATGGGGACAGGCGACCACGAGCTTCGCGCTGTTTCAGGCCGTCGGGGCCTACGGGCTGTCCTATGCCTTCGCGCGAACGGGCGGGAACTACACGGCGCTGTTCGCCGTCGGCGCCGTCGCGGTGACCGCCGCGCTCGCGATCGATCTGATCGTGCCCCTGCTGCACCGGCACGCCTGAGGCGCGGCCGCGCGGCTCGTCACGCCTGCAAACTGGGCGCGACCTCGCGGGCGACCTGCACCAGGGCTGCGATCAGCGGCGTCATCGGGTCACGCTGGGGGATGACCAGCCCGATCGAGTAGTTGATCACGGGATCGACGATCGGGATCGAGCGGACCTTGTCGGCCAAGCCCAGCGTCTCGGCGAGCTTGGCCGGCATCACGCTGGCCCAGCGGCCGGTCTTCACATGCGTGTACAGCACGAGCAGCGAATTGGAGGTCAGGGTCGGCGTCACCTCGCTGCCGGCCGCACGGAGTGCGCGATCGATGATGCGGCGATTCTGCATGTCGGGCGTCAGCAGGCAGAGCGGCACCTGCCCGACCTCCTTCCACGTCACCTCGTTGCGATCGCCGAACATCGCGTCCGGCGCGGTCAACAGCCGATAGCTCTCGTTGTAGAGCGGGATGGTGCGCACCTTCCCGATCGGCTCGTTCTCGATATAGGTCAGCCCGGCATCGACCTCGAGATTTTCGAGCAAACCCAGCACGTCGGCCGAGGTGCAGGACATGATCCGGAACCGCACGTCCGGATGACGCGCCCGGAATGGCGTCGTCAGCGATGCAACCATGCCGAGCACAGTCGGCACCGCCGCAATCCGGATCTCGCCGGACAGCTTATCCTTGAGCCCGTTGATCTCCTGCCGCATCGCCCGGAAGTCGCCGACGATGCGCCGCGCCCAGTCCAGGGTCCGCTCGCCCTCGGGCGTAAATCCCTGGAAACGCGAACCGCGCTGCACCAGCATGACGCCGAGGATCTCCTCCAGTTGCTTGATGCTGGTCGACATGGTCGGCTGGGTGACGCCACACGCCTCCGCGGCGCGGCCGAAATGCCGCTCCTTGGCCAGCGCCAGCAGAAGTTCGAGCTTATCGATCAAAAATGAGGCCTTCCGGGAAGTTGTGGTGCGGAGCGCTCTTCCTACACTGGTTTCATTACCATGGCGAACGCGGTCGCAACATGGCAAAGCTGCGACGCAGAACCGCTAAGCGCCTGTTTTCCGTCCAATTTTAGCGACGCTTCGATTGCCTTTCGCTATCGCAGCACGGGACTGCTTTATTGATATTTGGATCAATTCCAATTCTCATCAAGCCAAGCCAGCAACATCGATTGGGACAAGAATGACGCCGGTCTACGAACCTTGGGAGGCGGCGCGCGGCGCCGACATCATCGCCGAACACAGCCAGATGGAGGGCGCGACGCTGCCGATCCTCCACGCGCTCCAGGAGGCGTTCGGCTATGTTCCGGAAGAGGCGCTGCCGATGATCGCCTCCGCGCTCAATTTGTCGCGCGCGGAAGTTTACGGCGTGTTTACCTTCTACCACGACTTCCGCAGCCGACCGGCCGGCCGCCATGTGCTGAAACTGTGCCGTGCCGAGGCCTGCCAGGCCGCCGGCGGCGACGCGCTCGCCGCACGCGCCGAGGCCAAGCTCGGCATCGCCCTGGGCAACACCACCGCGGACCAGCGCGTCACTCTGGAGCCGATCTACTGCCTCGGGCTGTGCGCTACCGCGCCATCGGCGATGCTCGACGGTCGCCTGGTCGGGCGGCTCGACGAAAACAGGCTCGATACGCTCGTCTCGGAGGCCCAGCGATGAGCCTGCGTCTGTACGTTCCCGGCGATGCCGGCGCGCTTGCGGTCGGGGCCGATGAGGTCGTGACGGCGCTGCATACGGCGGCGCTCCAACTCGGCCTCGCCATCGATATCGTCCGCACCGGCTCGCGCGGCCTGTATTGGCTGGAGCCGCTGGTCGAAGTCGCGACCCCGGAAGGCCGGATCGGATTCGGCCCGGTGACATCGGCCGATGCGGCCTCGCTGCTCGATGCCATCGTCTCCAGTGGTCAGCATCCGCTCCGGCTCGGCGCGGTCGAAGAGATCCCCTGGCTGAAGCGGCAGACCCGCCTCACCTTCGCCCGCTGCGGCATCATCGATCCGCTCTCGCTCGACGACTATCGCGCCCATGGCGGCTATCGCGGGCTGGCCCGCGCACTGACGCTCACACCTGACGAGATCATTGCCGAGGTCACGACCTCGGGCCTGCGCGGCCGCGGCGGCGCGGGTTTCCCCACCGGCATCAAGTGGAAGACGGTGGCGCAGACGGCAGCCGATCGCAAATACGTCATCTGCAATGCCGACGAAGGCGACAGCGGCACCTTCGCCGACCGCATGCTGATGGAAGGCGACCCCTTCGTCCTGATCGAGGGCATGACGATCGCCGGCATCGCGGTGGGCGCCACCAAGGGCTACATCTACAGCCGCTCCGAATATCCGCACGCGATCGCGGCGACCGCGAAAGCCATCGCGATCGCCAGGAAAGCCGGCCTGCTCGGTGACAAGATCGCCGGCTCGAACTTCTCCTTCGATCTCGAAGTGCGCATGGGCGCCGGCGCCTATGTCTGCGGCGAAGAGACCGCGCTGATGGAGAGCCTCGAAGGCAAGCGCGGGCTCGTCCGTGCCAAGCCGCCGCTGCCGGCGCACCATGGGTTGTTCGGCAAGCCGACCGTGGTCAACAACCTGCTCTCCTTCGCGGCAATCCCGTTCATCCTCGACGAGGGCGCCAAGGCCTATGCCGATTTCGGCATGGGGCGCTCGCGCGGCACGATGCCGATCCAGCTCGCCGGCAATATCAAATATGGCGGCCTGTTCGAAACGGCGTTCGGCATCACGCTCGGCGAACTGGTGGACGAGGTCGGCGGCGGCACCTTCACCGGACGGCCAGTGCGAGCGGTGCAGGTCGGCGGGCCGCTCGGGGCCTATTTCCCCCGCGCGCTGTTCGACACGCCGTTCGATTATGAGGCCTTCGCCACGCGTGACGGCCTGATCGGCCATGGCGGCATCGTCGTGTTCGACGACACCGTCGACATGGCGAAGCAGGCGCGCTTCGCCATGGAGTTCTGCGCCATCGAATCCTGCGGCAAATGCACGCCTTGCCGAATCGGCTCGACCCGTGGCGTGGAGACCATCGACAAGATCCGTCGCGGCGACCGCGTCGGCGAGAACATCGCATTGGTCGAAGACCTCTGCAGCACCATGAAACTCGGCTCGCTCTGCGCGCTCGGCGGCTTCACGCCCTACCCGGTGCTGTCAGCGCTCAAACATTTCCGCGAAGATTTCGGACCGCAGCAGCCGCGCCTGCAGGCTGCAGAGTAAGGACATCACCATGTCGCTCATCCAGGAAACCGACTACGGCACGCCCCGCTCCAAGTCCGAGGCTAAGGTGACGCTGACCATCGACGGTCAGAGCATCACGGTCCCCGAGGGCACCTCGATCATGCGCGCGGCCATGGAGGCCGGCACGCAGATCCCCAAACTGTGCGCGACCGATATGGTCGACGCCTTCGGCTCCTGCCGGCTGTGCCTGGTGGAGATCGAGGGCCGCAATGGCACCCCGGCCTCCTGCACCACGCCCGTGGCGGCGGGGCTGGTCGTGCACACCCAGAGCGAACGGCTGAAGAAGCTGCGCAAGGGGGTGATGGAGCTCTACATCTCCGACCATCCGCTCGACTGCCTGACCTGCGCGGCGAATGGCGATTGCGAGCTGCAGGACATGGCCGGCGCTGTCGGCCTGCGCGACGTCCGCTACGGCTATCAGGGCGAGAACCATGTGTTCGCGGAAGCCAAGGGCGACGTCAATCCGGCCTGGCTGCCGAAGGACGAGTCGAACCCCTATTTCACCTATGATCCCGCCAAGTGCATCGTCTGCTCGCGCTGCGTCCGCGCCTGCGAGGAAGTGCAAGGCACCTTCGCGCTGACCATCTCCGGCCGCGGCTTCGACAGCCGGGTGTCGCCGGGCATGAGCGAGAGCTTCCTGGGCTCCGAATGCGTCTCCTGCGGCGCCTGCGTGCAGGCCTGCCCGACCGCGACGCTGACCGAAAAGTCCGTGATCGAGATCGGCCAGCCCGAGCATTCGGTGGTCACCACCTGCGCCTATTGCGGCGTCGGCTGCGCCTTCAAGGCGGAGATGCGCGGCGAGGAAGTGGTGCGCATGGTGCCGTACAAGGACGGCAAGGCCAATCGCGGCCATTCCTGCGTCAAGGGCCGCTTCGCCTGGGGCTACACGACGCACAAGGAACGCATCCTCAAGCCTATGATCCGCGAGACCATCGCGGAGCCCTGGCGCGAGGTGTCGTGGGACGAGGCGTTCAATTTCGCCGCGCAAAAGCTGCGCGGCATCCAGCAGAAATACGGCCGCGACGCGATCGGCGGCATCACCTCCTCCCGCTGCACCAATGAAGAGACCTATCTGGTGCAGAAGCTGATCCGCGCCGGCTTCGGCAACAACAATGTCGACACCTGCGCCCGCGTCTGCCACTCGCCGACCGGCTATGGCCTTGCCACCACCTTCGGCACCTCGGCCGGCACCCAGGACTTCGATTCGGTCGAGGACACCGACGTCGTGATGGTGATCGGCGCCAATCCGTCGGACGCGCATCCGGTGTTCGCCTCGCGCATGAAGAAGCGTCTGCGCCAGGGCGCACACCTGATCGTGGTCGATCCGCGCCGCACTGATCTCGTCAGCTCGGCGCACATCAAGGCCGATCACCATCTGCCGCTGATGCCCGGCACCAATGTCGCGGTCCTGACCGCGATGGCGCATGTGATCGTCACCGAAGGGCTGGTCAACGAGGCCTTCGTGCGCGAGCGCTGCGACTGGAGCGAATTCCAGGATTGGGCCGCCTTCGTTGCCCAGGAGAAGAACAGCCCCGAGGCGGTCGCGCTCATCACCGGCGTCGATCCGAAGGAACTGCGCGGCGCGGCGCGGCTTTACGCCACCGGCGGCAATGCCGCGATCTACTACGGCTTGGGGGTCACCGAGCACAGCCAGGGTTCAACCACCGTGATCGCGATCGCCAATCTGGCGATGGCGACCGGCAATATCGGCCGCCGCGGCGTCGGCGTGAACCCGCTGCGCGGCCAGAACAACGTGCAGGGCTCCTGCGACATGGGCTCGTTCCCGCACGAACTGCCGGGCTACCGGCACATCGCGGGCGACGCCGTGCGCGACCAGTTCGAGGCGATGTGGAACGTCAAGCTCAACCCTGAGCCGGGCCTGCGCATCCCCAACATGTTCGACTCCGCGATCGAGGGCACCTTCAAGGGCCTCTACGTGCAGGGCGAGGACATCCTGCAGTCCGATCCCAACACCAGCCACGTCGTCCAGGCACTTTCGTCCATGGAGTGCGTTGTCGTCCAGGATCTGTTCCTGAACGAGACCGCGAACTATGCCCATGTGTTCCTGCCCGGCTCGACCTTCCTGGAGAAGGACGGCACTTTCACCAATGCCGAGCGCCGCATCCAGCGGGTGCGCAAGGTGATGAGCCCGCGCAACGGGCTCGCCGACTGGGAGGTCACCATCGGCTTGGCCAAGGCCATGGGCTTCGAGATGACGTACAGCCATCCGTCCGAGATCATGGACGAGATCGCGGCGCTGACCCCGACCTTCACCGGCGTCTCCTACGCCAAGCTGGAGGAAATGGGCTCGGTGCAGTGGCCCTGCAACGAGAAGGCGCCCGAGGGCACGCCGATCATGCATATCGATGGTTTCGTGCGCGGCAAGGGCAAGTTCGTCGTCACCGAATATGTCGCGACCGACGAACGGACCGGACCGCGCTTCCCGCTGCTGCTGACCACCGGGCGCATCCTGTCCCAGTACAATGTCGGCGCTCAGACGCGGCGCACCGACAACGTGGTCTGGCATGGCGAGGACCGGCTGGAAATCCATCCGCACGACGCCGAGCAGCGCGGCATCCGCGACGGCGACTGGGTGCGTCTGGCCAGCCGCGCCGGTGAGACGACGCTGCGCGCGCTGATCACCGAACGCGTGGCGCCGGGCGTGGTCTACACCACCTTCCACCATCCGATGACGCAGGCGAACGTGATCACCACCGACTATTCGGATTGGGCCACCAACTGCCCCGAATACAAGGTCACGGCGGTGCAGATCTCGCCGTCGAACGGTCCGTCGGACTGGCAGAAGGCCTATGACGAGCAGGCCCGGAACTCACGCCGGATCGCGCCCGTCGTGGAAGCCGCGGAGTGAGCTGATGTCGGATGCGGTGCGCATCGCAGATCGTCTGGTCTGGCGCGACGGAGCCTTCAGCGAAGGCACCCGTCGCGTGCCGGAGGAGACCGCGATCGCGCTGACCTATAATGGCGGCACCCATGCCGTCATGATGGGGACGCCGCAGGATCTCGCCGATTTCGGCATCGGCTTCAGCCTCAACGAAGGCATCGTTGCCTCGCGCGACGACATCACCTCGCTCGAGATCGTCACGCTCGATGACGGCGTCGAGATCAGGATGTGGCTTAAGCCCGAACTCGCCGCGCGCATGGCCGAACGCCGCCGCCATATCGCCGGCCCCACCGGCTGCGGCCTCTGCGGCATCGATTCGATTGCGGAGGCGGTCCGTCCACCTTCGCCGGTCCCGACTGGGCGGCGCTTTTCCCCACGCGAGATCATGGCGGCGCTCGGTTCGATCGAGCCGCTGCAGAAGCTCAATCATGAGACCCGCGCCGTGCATGCTGCGGCGTTCTGGACCGCAGGCCGTGGCATCGTCTCCCTTCGCGAGGATGTCGGCCGCCACAACGCGCTCGACAAGCTCGCGGGTAGCCTCGCACAGGCCCGCACGCCGGCGCACGATGGCATCGTCCTTTTGACCAGCCGCGTCTCGGTCGAGATGGTCCAGAAGGCAGCCGCGATGGGCGCGCCGGTCGTGGTCGCGGTCTCCGCGCCCACCGCGCTCGCGATACGAACGGCCGACGCCGCCGGCATCACGCTGGTGGCGGTGGCCCGCAACGACGGTTTTGAGATCTTCACCCACCCCGAACGGATCGCCGCCGCTATCGATGCAGACGCGCGATCCAGCCAAGCGGATACAATGCATGTCGCATGACACCCACGATCGCCTGATCTATATGGCCAACCAGATCGGCAAGTTCTTTCACGCCCAGGGCCGCGACAAGACGGCTGCCGGAGTCGCCGAGCACATCAAGAAGTTCTGGGACCCGCGCATGCGCAAGTCGATCTTCGCCCATCACGATGCCGGCGGTGCCGGCCTCGATCCCGATGTATTCGAGGCGATCGCCACGCTGAAGCAGGCCGCGAAGGAAAAGGCCTGAGACCCCGCCAACTGCGGGCGCCTTGCCGCACGGCCGGACACAACGCCTGCAGGCTCAGTGCGACCGCACCTGCAGCGGCGGATAGCCGAACAGCTTCTTGAACGACTGGCTGCAGGATGTGCGCGAGGCGTATCCGTTGCGGGCGGCGATCGTGCCAAACGGCAGATCGCTCTCGATCAGGGCACGGCGGACGCGATGCAGCCGCCAGCGCGCGACATAGTCGATCGGCGACATTCCGACCTGCGCGCGAAAGTGTGCGGCAAAGGCCGACCGCGACATCCCAGCCTCCGCCGCCAGCCGCTCGACCGTCCAGACCCCGTCGACGCTGGCGTGGAAGCTGCGCAGCGCCCGGCCGATCCGGCGATCGGCCAATCCGGCAAGCCAGCCCGTGCCCGCGGCTCCGGACGCCGCGAGATGCGCCCGCAGTGCATGGACCAACAGGACATCGGTCAGGCGGTCGATCACGATGCCCTGGCCAGGCGCGCCGCTGCCGACTTCGTGCGCCAGCAGGCCGAGTGTGGTTCGCAGCGCTGTCGCGGTCGGAGCCGATCCCTTGATATGAATGACCGGCGGCAAAGCGCCACGTAGCCACGTGGCCCCCTCCTGATCGAAACGCACGCTGCCGCCGATCACGACCTTGTCGGGCGGAGCGTCGCCGAACCGGACGATGCCATCAGCATCGCGGTAGGCGGCGAAATAGGCATCGCCGTCGATCTCACGCGCCTTGGCCGGATCGCCGCTACGGTACGGCCTGCCATCAGTCAGGAGATAGAAATCACCGGGTTCGAGCACGATCGGCTCGACAGCGCTCTCCGCGTGGAGCAACCCATGTCCCTCGACCACGGCGCCGAACTTGATGTGATCGACGCCCTTGAAGCGCATCGCGTAAGCGCCGCGGCTTTCGAAACGGACTTGTGCCGCGCGCTCGACGGTCAGCACATTCAGAATGTCGGACAGAGTATCCATGCGGAGATCTCGGAACGGAGCTGCTGCTCAGCCGAACCTGACCTGCAGCTTGCCGACGCGCATCGTCTTGTATAGACCGGCGATCGCTTCCGGAAGCCGCTCGAACCCATCCACAACCGTGTTGACCGGCTTCAGTGCCCCGCTCGAGAGCAGGCGCGAGAGTTCATCCTCGGCCGCAAGCCGTTCGCCATAAAAGGCATCCACGATCCAGCACTCGGACCTGATCTGACGCTCGACAAGCATGCGTTCGATATCGTCAGAAATCCCGAAGGTCTGGCGCAGCGATCGCCTCTGCGTCGGGCGCGTCACACGCGCTGCGTAGAACGACGAGGTCGTTCCGTAGGACAACAGCCGCCCACGATGGTTGATGGCCGCGACGACGATCCTGGTCAGGTCTCCCCCCCCGCGCCGTCGGAATAGACGTCGATGCCATCAGGCGCGACGGAGCGGATGCGCTCGGCCAGATCGGAGGCGCGATAATCGATGCAGTCCGTCAGCCCGAGCGTGTCTCGCGCCCAGGCGCATTTCGCTGCGGAGCCGGCCAGACCGATCACGCGGGCGCCGGCTGCGCTGGCAAGCTGCGCCGCGAGCGACCCGACCGATCCGGTCACGCCGGCAACGACGACGGTTTCCGACGGCAGGATGGGTCCGCACTGTTGCATCCCGAACCAGGCGGTCATGCCCGAGGTCCCGAACACATCCATCAGAACGTCCGGCGACCATGCCTGCACCAGGGACGGCCGAAACACATAGGTCCATTGCGAGTTGGTGCGATTGAGCGCCTTCGTTGCCTCGTTCGCTGCGCCATATCCGATCGCGGCATCCCGGCTGCTGACGAGGGCATAGTCCTGCCATGGCGCCTGACAGGCAATGATGTCGCCCTCATCGAAGGCCGGGTCGCGCGACTGCACGATCTCGGCACAGGCATAGTTGGCAGGGTCCGTGCCGCCGAGCGGAATCGCGCCCAGCGCCATCCGCATCCTGACATTGGAATGAACATTGATCAGCTTGATGCGCGCGAGCGCCTGGCCATCCGCGAGTTTGGGAATCGGCTTCTCACGCAGCTCGAACTGATCCGGTTCGAGCACATCGTCCTGCATCGGCCTTGCATAGCACTGACGAAAGGTTCGAGGCATGAGATCTCCTTGCATGCGCGTCTTAGGGACACATCACGATCTGCTCGAAACTGCCTGCGGTAGCGGCAGCCTCCATGGCCGGCAGGAGGTCGGCGAGCGGGAAAGGCTTCGGCTTGATTGCCGAGAGATCAAGGTGACCCGCGCGTGCGAGCGCCAGCACGTTCCTCAACGCCCCCGGCCGATGCATGAAGTTGCCGATCAGCTTGATGCTGCGGATCATGACCTGCAGATAGGGCACCGGGAGATCGACCATCAGGCTGCCCATCAGCACCAGCCGTCCCTCGCTTCTTAAGGCGTGCAGCGCCGCGAGCGTGGAGTTCGGGTCCTGCGCGCCGCCGATCATGTCAAACGCGAGATCAGCGCTGCCTTCTGCTGCCGTGCGCAGCGCCTCGGCATCGGCCTTGATATCGCCGCTCAAAGCGATCGGAACCACCGCCCTGCCGCCGCGCTCGGCAAGTGCTGCAAGCTTGTCCGCGTTGCGGCCCGCGGCGACCACGCGTCCCGCCCCCATCGCCAGCGCCAGCAGCACCGCGGCGCTGCCATAAGCGCCGGTCGCACCGTTGACGATCACGGTTTCGCCCGCAGCCAGTCGTCCCCGAACGAAACCGCCATAGGGCACGACAAAGCGGGTGGCCGCCGCCAGCCGCATGGGCGCGACGTCATCCCAGCCATCGGCCGGCACCACAGCGGAGGCCGGCAGCAAGGCATATTCGGCAAGCGTCCCGTTGGGCCAATCGGCCTGCATGGTCTCGCTGACGCCGCCAAAAGAGGTCACACCGATCAGAATCCGTGCGGGGTCCGGGACATTCTCGGTCGCCTGGAACAAGGAGGAGAGTAGCACGCGCTGTCCCGGCCTGAGGTGCCAGACGTCCTTGCCAACCTTTCCGACAATGCCGACGCAGTTGCCGCCCGGCGTGAAGCAGCCGTCCGGCGCATGATAGGACGGCAGGCCGCCTTCGATATACGCCTTCATGTAGGTCATCAGCGCGCTCGCCTCGACCTTCACCAGGACGCTGCCTGGCCGCACGTCCGGCACGGGACCCTCATCGTAGCTCAGGCGGCCGCCCAGCCGATCGAGCCGCCAGGCTTTCATGGTGGTGGGAACATCCGGCATGATCATCGGCAGGGACCGTCCATTGTCTGCGGAAAACCAGACTATTGGACGTCCGGACATTGATGGTCCGGACGTCGTATCCCAGCGTCCAGATCTGCCGGAGCGCGATCTCAGACGGATGTGACGCGATCCCAGGCCAAATATGCATGAGAGACCTGCCCCTCATGGGACGTGCTCGTTCTCGACTCCGGCTCGGTCTGCCCTACAAATTGCTTCACGAACGACCATCCGTTCGATGCCGCAACAATCCCCTCGACCTCATGACCGAAGCCAATCTTGCCGCCGCTGGCGCGGCGCCGCCTGCCAAGCGATCCTTCGCGGCGCTCCGCCATCGCGACTTCCAGGCCCAGTTCACGACCTACGTTCTGTCCATGATGGCGGACAATATCGAGCACGTGATCAGCTACTGGGTGGTGTTTCAGAAATTCCACTCCCCGGCGCTCGGCGGCTTCGCCATCGTGTCCCATTGGCTGCCTTTCCTGCTGTTCTCCGTTGCGTCAGGCGCGCTCGCGGACCGGTTCGATCCGCGCCGCGTCATCCAGGCCGGCATGGGCCTGTTCATCCTGGCCTCGCTCAGTTGGAGCTATTTCTTTGTCACGGGATCGCTGCAAATGTGGCAGGCGATGCTCATCCTGGTGATCCACGGCTGCGCTGGCGTGTTGTGGCAGACGCCCAATCAGATGCTGCTCTATGACATCGTCGGCCCGGCGGACCTGGAAAGCGCTGTCAGGCTCAACGCCATGGCGCGCTATCTCGGCGTCTTGGTCGGGCCGGCCGTGGGCGGCGCGATCCTGCTCTGGCTCGGACCGGCGCACGGCATCATGTTGAACACGGTGTTCTACCTGCCGCTGATCCTCTGGCTCATCAAAGCGCCCTATGGCCCGCGGTTCCGGACCGGCACGGTACCGCCGCGCCGGGCGGTGCGAGGGCTTGCCGACATCGTGCATACGGCGCGCGATATCAAACCGCACGTTGTCATCGTCTCGATGACGCTGCTGGCGGGCGCCGCATCCCTGTTCGTCGGCAACGCCTATAGTTCGCAGATGCCGAGCTTTGCCAACGACCTTGGTCATGGCGATCCCGGAGTTTCCTACAGCATGCTTCTTGCGGCGGATGCAGCCGGCGGCCTGCTGGCCGGGCTTGTTCTGGAAGGAGGCGGGCTGCTGCCGCCACGGCCCCGCACGGCAATCCTACTTGCCCTGTCGTGGTGTGCCGCGCTCATCGTCTTTTCACTGTCGCACAGCTATGGGCTGGCGCTGCTGTTCCTGTTTGCGGCCGGCTTTCTGGAATTGTCGTTCAATGCCATGGCGCAGACGCTGGTCCAGCTCAACGCGCCGACCGACATGCGCGGCCGCGTCATCGGCCTGTTCAACATGGCGAGCCTGGGGCTGCGGGCCTTCAGCGGCATTTCGGTCGGCCTGGTCGGCAGTGCGATCGGCATCCACTGGTCGCTTGCGATGTCCGCCTTGGCGGCCATGGCGGTGGCCGGCGCGCTGCTCGTGCTGCCGGCTCGGGCTGCCACATCCTCAAAAGCGCGATGAGATTAGGATGAATCATCATCGCGCTTTTGGTTATTGTTTGAGCATGATCTCCGCGCAAACGCGTTCCGCGTTTGTCGCGAGGGAAAACCGCTTCGCACTTTTCCGGATCATGCTGTAGTCCCGGCTAGCCCTCCAGCAGCGCCACGAACACCCTGCGGACCTCGGCCTGGGTCTCGCGCACCCGCGCCTCCAGCGCCGAGAAATCCGGCGCGTCGCCGGCGCGCGCCATCACGCGCAGCAGATCCTCGCCGGCCTGCTCCGGCTTGAACTTGCCGCTGACGCAGAGTCTGACGATCTGGGTGAGATCCTGATAGAGACGCGCTGCCTGGCGCAGGATATAGGCATCCGCGCGCGGCAACACCTCCAGCCGCTCAGCGTTCTCGAGCACCTGGAGCGAAGAGACGTCGAGGATCTCAGGCAGCCTGGCGGCATGCACGAGCTGCAGATATTGCGCGATGAAGTCGATATCGACCATGCCGCCGGCGGCCTGCTTGAGATTCCAGAGATCGCCCTCGCCCTTCTCCATCGCGATCGCGCGCCGCATGTCGGCGACGTCGCGCGCGATCGCCGCAGCATCGCGCGGCCGCCGCAGCGCGGTCTGAATGATCTCCTCGATCCGGGCCCGAAACGCCGGTGAGGCCGAGATCACCCGCGCGCGGGTCAGCGCCATGTGCTCCCAGGTCCAGGCCTCACGCTCCTGATAATGCGCAAACGACGAGATATGCGAGGCCAGCGGCCCGGCGCGGCCCGAGGGACGCAGCCGCATGTCGATGTCATAGAGCACGCCGTAATTGGTGCGCGAGGTGAAGGCCGAGATCAGCCGCTGGGTGAAGCGGGCGAAATAATGCGGTCCCTGCAGCGAACGCTCGCCATCCGACTCCGGCTCATCGGGATCGAAGTCGTAGAGCAGGATCAGGTCGAGATCGGAGGACGCGGTCATCTCGCGCGCGCCGAGCCGGCCCATCGCGATGATCCCGGTCTCCTGATCCTTGATGCGGCCGTGCTGGGCGGCGAACCGCTCGGTGACCAGGCCGTGCACGGTGTGCACGATGCCCTCGGCGACGTCCGCAAAAGCGAGGCCCGCCTGCTGCGCCGACACCGTGCCGGAGAGGATGCGCGTTCCGATCAGGAACAGGCTCTCCTGGCCGAACAGCCTGAGACGATCGAGAAATTCTTCGTAGGTTCCGGCGTCCGCGAGTGTCGCCGCAAGCCGCTCCGACAATTCGCGCCTGTCGGGCATGGCGCCGAAGAAGCGCGGATCGATCAGCCCGTCCATCAGCTGCGGCGCCCGCGCCAGCATGTCGCCGAGCCGCGGCGCCGCGCCGAGCACGAGCGCCACCAGCGCGACCAGATCGCGGTTCTGCCCGAGCAGCGTGATCAGCCGCCCACCCCGCTGTAGCGCCTGCAGGAAGCGGTCGAACGCGGCGACCGCGCGGTCGGGCTCGTCGGCACGCGCGAGGCAATCGATCAGCGCCGGCACGAAATCGGTGAAGGCTGCACGCGTCGTCTCGGTCCTGAACACGCGATACTCGCCTGCCAGCCATTGCTGCAGCGTCTTCGCCACCGTAACGGGATCACGGAAGCCGAGCGTGACGAGATGTTCGAGCAGCCGCGGCTCCTCGGGGCCGACGCCATATTCGACCGGCGGCAGGCTCGCCGTTCCCGTGGGATCGCCCTCGAACAGCTTCGCGTAGTGGCCCTGCACGATGTCGAGCTGGAACAGCAGGTCCTTGGCAAAGGCGTCGCGATTCTCGTAGCCGAAGAACTGGGCGAACCGCTCCACCGCCTCTGGATCCTCGGGCAGGCTGTGGGTCTGCTCGTCCGCGATCATCTGCAAGCGATGCTCGACCCGGCGCAGGAACTGATAGGCCGTAGCCAGCTCGTCGCGGGCCTGATCGGTGATCCAGTTGCTGGCCGCGAGCACGTCGAGCGCCTGCAGGGTCTGGCGGACGCGCAGGTCCGCGTGACGGCCGCCCGCGATCAGCTGCTGGGTCTGGGCGAAGAACTCGATCTCGCGGATGCCGCCGCGACCGACCTTGACGTTGTGGCCCTCGACCGAGATCTCGCTCTGGCCGCGATAGACCTGCATCTGCCGCTTCATGTCGTGAACATCGGCAAGCGCCTGGAAATCGAGATGCTTGCGCCAGACGAACGGCGAAAGCTCCGCGAGCAGCGCCTCGCCGGCCTCGACGTCACCGGCGCAGACGCGCGCCTTGATCATCGCGGCGCGCTCCCAGGTGCGCCCCTCCCGCTCGTAGTAGTGCAGCGCGGCCTCGGTCGACATCGCCACTTGCGTCGAAGCGGGATCGGGCCGCAGCCTCAGGTCGACCCTGAAGACGTAGCCGTCAGTGGTGCGGCTCTGAAGCAGTCGCGCCATCGCCTGCGTCACCCGCACGAAGAACGGTTGCGGCTCGAGGTCGCGCGCCAGATTCGTGACCTCGGGATCGAAGAACACGATCAGGTCGATGTCGCTGGAATAATTGAGCTCGCCTGCGCCCATCTTGCCCATGGCGAGCGCGAACAGGCCGCTGCCTGCTTCCGGGCGCTCGGCATCCTCAGGCAGAAGCCTGCCGCGCATGGCTTCCTGCCGGAGCAGATAGCGCAGCGCCATCTGCACCGAATTCACCGCAATGTCGGTCAGCCCCGCCGTGACCTGCATTACCGGCCAGACCCCGCCAATGTCGCACAGCGCGATCAGCAGCGCGGCCTCGGATTTCATCCGCCGCAACAGGCGCATCACGTCGGCCTCGCTGGCCGCGGCAAATACCTCGCGCGAGGTGGCCTCGATCAGACCGGTAAGATGCGATTGCGGCTCGCTGCGCAGCAGTCGCAACAACCGCGCGGCGTCGGCGCGGATGAGGTCGAAGAGATAAGGCGAATGCTCGGCGATGCCGAGCAGGATGGTTCGCGCAATACCCTCGCCGAGCAAGGACCGCAAGCCGGCCGCCTGGGCCGGCTCCAGCTCGGCGAGCCAGTCATTGAGGCGAGCTTCGGCTTTGACGGGCGTACGGACATGCAGGCCGGTCACGAAGCGCGCGGCCAGCATGTTTCCGTCCGCGTGTCCCGGCGCGGATGAGATCATGCGGCCTTCTGTGGCACATCCGCGGTTTGAGCTGCAAGCCTTGCGGGAAGACCTGCGGCGGCAGGTAGCAGCAGGGTTGCGACCAGGCCGGGATTGGCGTCGCTAAGCCGGAGCTCGCCACCGTGCAGGGTGGCCACCGCCGACGCCAGGCTGAGGCCGAGGCCGGAACCCGGCAGGGTGCGGCTGGCCTCCAGACGCACGAAACGCTCGACAGCGTGCTTACGCTCGGTTTCGGGAATCCCCGGACCACGATCGGTCACGCTCAGGAGCACCTGATCGCCCTGGCGCTGCGCCTCGATCCAGATCTCTTTGCTAACAGCCGCCGCCTCGGCACCGAGCGGCAGCGCGGCGGGCTTGCCGTATTTGATCGCATTCTCGACCAGGTTGGCGAGCGCCTGGCTGATCAGCTCACGATTGCCGTGAAGCGGCGCCGCCACCGCTTTGACACGCAGGACCATGCCATCGTCTTCGGCGAGCGGCTCGTAAAGCTCATGAATACCATTCGCAACCTCGGCGGCGTCGAAATCGACCATGTCGCCGCGCGCCTGGCCCGACTCGGCGCGCGCGATCATCAAGAGCGCATTGAAGGTGCGGATCAGGCCGTCGGATTCCTCGATCGTGCGCTCCAGCGCGGAGCGATATTCGCCCTCGGTGCGCGACTTCGCCAGCGCCTCCTCGGCACGGTTGCGCAAGCGCGTCAGCGGCGTCTTCAGATCATGCGCGATGTTGTCGGAAACCTCCTTGAGGCCGGTCATCAGCGCCTCGATCCGCTCCAGCATCGCATTGAGGTTTTCGGCGAGACGATCGAGCTCGTCGCCGCTGCGCCCCACCGGCAGGCGGCCCGACAGGTCGCCTGCCATGATCCGGCGCGTGGTGCCGGTCATCGCGTCGATCCGGCGCAGCACCCGGCGCGCGACGAAGATGCCGCCGCCGATGCCGAGCACGACGACCACCAGCACCGACCATTGCGCGGCCTTGGCCACGATGCCGAACATCCGCCTGCGCTCTTCCAGGTCGCGCCCGATCAGCAGGCGGAAGCCGTTACTGAGCTGGGTGACATAGACCAGCGCGCGATGGTTCTCCTCGCCGCGATCATCGAAGCGCCGGTAGAACGTCTCCGACCAGCCGGATGAGCCCATCACGCCGGGCGCAAGCGAGCCGACATTGCCGGCGATCGCCTGCCCCGTCGGCGTGGTGACGAGGTAGAGATTGGCGCCCGGGCGCAGCGCCCGGCTCTCGATGGTGAGCCCCAGCCCGTGCAGGCCGCGCCGCGAGTAGATGTCGATCATCTCGCTGATCTCGGCAGTGACGGTGGTCGAGATCTGCTCGGTGATGAGGCGGCGGGTGTTCCAGGCGAAATAGCCGAGCAGCGAGGCCGCAAACAGCGCAAACAGCGCCAGATAGACCAGCGTCAACCGGAACGCGGTGGTTCGGATCAGCTTACCGAAGGCCGTCACGGATCATGTACCCCGCGCCGCGGATGGTATGGAGCAGCGGGCGTTCGAAGCCCTTGTCGATCTTGGAGCGCAGCCGCGAGATGTGCACGTCGATCACATTGGTCTGCGGATCGAAGTGATAGTCCCAGACGTTTTCCAGCAGCATGGTGCGGGTCACCACCTGTCCGGCATGTTTCATCAGGTATTCGAGCAGCCGGAACTCGCGCGGCTGCAAGGTCAGCTCGTCCTTGCCGCGGGCGACCCGATGGGACAGACGGTCGAGCTCGAGATCGCCGACGCGGTAGACCGTTTCCTCGGCCGGGCCGCCATGGCGGCGGGAGAGCACCTCGACCCGGGCCAACAGCTCTGCAAACGCATAGGGTTTCGGGAGATAATCGTCGCCGCCGGCGCGCAGGCCCTTGATGCGGTCGTCGACCTGGCCGAGCGCGGACAGAATCAGCACCGGTGTCCGGTCACCCTTGTCGCGCAGCACGCCGATCAGCGACAGCCCGTCGCGCTTGGGCAGCATGCGATCGACGACCAGGACATCATAGTCGCCGGTCTCGGCCATCGCGAGCCCCTCCTCGCCATCGCTGGCGAGATCGGCGATGTGCCCGACCTCGCGAAACGCCTTCACGAGATAATCGGCGGACTCGCGGTCATCTTCGATGATCAACAGGCGCATTTCGGAAACGGGGCCGGTCACGGGTTCTGCTTCCATCTACATGGCGCGGCCGCCGTTTCGGTGCAAGGCGACCCGCGCCAGGGGGTTAATCGAGGCAGACGAAGTCAAGAAAGGTGGGCGGTGAAGCTTGGGGGGACTTCACCGCCCGAGTTCCTTCCGACGGAGGGGGGCGTTGTCCAACGGAAGGTTTAAGGGAGCGGGCATGAAGCCCGCCCCCCGAAGGAGCCCACCGGCGCGGGGGCAACATGCCGGCGATCTCCTCCGTCTCGAAAGAACAGCCTGACGCGCCACTTAGCCCTTGGCGATCGGCACCGCGACGAAGCGCGACTGGCCGCCGCTCTTCACGCGCATCAGCACGCTGTTCTTGTTGTCGTTCTTGGCCGCGGCGAGCGCATCGCGCACGTCGCCCGCCGAGCTCACATTCTTACCGGCGACTTCGAGGATGACGTCGCCTTCCTTGAAGCCGCGCTCGGCTGCCGCGCTCTTCGGATCGACCTCGGTCACGACCACGCCTTCCTTGCCGGCGCCGGCCACGCTGTTGGCCGGTGCCACGGTCAGGCCAAGCTTCGGCACGTCGGTACCGCGGGTCGGACCACTGTTGTCGTTGCCGGTATCGGCCTTGGCCTCGATGTTGTCGGGCAGCTTGCCGAGCGTGAGGTCGATCGCTTTCTCCTGGCCCTTGTGCAGGACGTTGAGCTTGACCGCGGTTCCCGGCGCGAGGCCGCCGATGGTGCGGGCGAGCTCGCGCGCATCCTTCACCGACTCACCGTTGACGGAGGTGATGACGTCGCCGGATTCGATGCCGGCCTTGGCGGCCGGGCCGCTGGCCTGGGGCTCAGCGACCAGCGCGCCTTCCGCCTTCTTCATGCCGAGGCTGTCGGCGATATCCTGCGTCACCGGCTGGATCTGGACACCGATCCAGCCACGGCTGACCGAGCCCTTGTCCTTCAGCTGCGCCACGACGCTCTTCACGGTCGAGGCGGGAATCGAGAACGCGATGCCGACGCTGCCGCCGGACGGCGAATAGATCGCGGTGTTGACGCCCACCACGTCGCCATCGACGTTGAAGGCCGGACCGCCGGAGTTGCCCTTGTTCACGGGCGCGTCGATCTGGATGAAGTCGTCATACGGACCGTTGCCGATGTCGCGGCCCATCGCCGAGACGATGCCGGCCGTCACCGTGCCGCCGAGACCGAAGGGGTTGCCGACTGCCAGCACCCAGTCGCCGATCCGCGGCTTGCCGTCGGCCAGCTTGGCGAACGGGAAGTTCGAGCCACCCTCGACCTTGATCAGGGCGACGTCGGTGCGCTGGTCGGTGCCGATCACCTTGGCGCTATAGGTCTTGCCGTCGTCGGTCGTCACCTCGACCTTGCTGGCGCCGTCGACCACGTGGTTGTTGGTGACGGCATAGCCGTCGGCCGAGATGAAGAAGCCGGAGCCCTGCCCGGTGATGGCACGGCGGCCATTGCCGCGCAGGCCTGGGATACCATCCTGACCGCCGAAGCGGCGGAAGAAGCGCTCCATCGGCGAGCCCGGCTGGAACGGCGAATCGTCATCGTTGCCGCTGTCGTCCTTGGCGACCTTCTCGTTGATGTTGACCTTGACCGAAATCACCGACGGCTTCACCCGCTCCACGATGTCGGCAAAACCGATCGGACGGGCGACCTTGCTCACCTCATTGGCCACCTGCGCATGCGCCGGGCTCGAGAACAGGTCCACCGGACCGTTCGACGGGCTCAGGCCATAGGCCGCGACGCCCAGCCCCGCAACCACCGAGGCCATCAGCGCGAATTTGCGCGCCGAGAACAGGGACAGCCGCGACTTGCGGTAGGATGGGAGGGAGGACAGATCGGTCGGACGTTCGGTCATACGGCTTTCTCCAGAAAGGGAAACTTGTGACGTGCTGAGGTGAAGCACCGTTCAGGGATGAAAATGGGGAGTCCCGCCTTACGGCGTGCTGGCGAACGCGTTAAACTTCTGTAATGGACCGACATAGGCCTGCGTCAGAATGGCGCAGGCCGTAGATTCCCCGTGAGACGGCCAAGGCACCCCCGTGGCAATGTCTCCTGGAGGTTGCGGCCTTGGCCGTCATCTCCGTCATTGCGAGCCAGCGAGGCAATCCAGAGAGCCCTTGCGCGCGCGACTCTGGATTGCTTCGGCGCTTCGCGCCTCGCAATGACGCCAGTGCCATTATCCGCTTCACAACTGCGTAGGGCGGGTTAGCCGAAGGCGTAACCCGCCAGCCCAGGCCGCACCGCGGCGGATTACGCTGCACTATCCGCCCGCGGCTCACCGATCCACAATCTCAAACAGCCATCTCACGACATACGTCCGCCCCCTCGCGGCGCGTTCCGCACCCGAGCTTTGGTTGTCGCGTCGCCCTCTCCAGGACAGAGGGCACAGGGAAGGCCGGGCGCTGGCCGCGCCCGTGGCCCCCGTGCGGGAGAAAATGCACGGGGTAGGAACCACAGGTCTGGCCGAACACACCCGGCCTTCCCTGCGCGACGGTGTTAACGCTTATACGCGCTCTCCTTGGGGACCGGCTCTCTTGCCCCCATCATCGGCGGATCATCACCACCGACTCGGCCTCAGCACCGGGAGGCCAGGACCACACGATTTCACGTCCACGGTCGTGCCGTTCGTCGGCGAAGCGAAAGCCCCGCTGCGGCAGCCCGCGTCCATCGCATTCCGAATCCGACGTCCGTGACGATCGCGATACGCCCCCTCAGCGGAACGGAACAGCCGGAGGATACTGGTGATTTGGGGATCGCACCAAGCGATTTATGTTTTTCCGAAGGGCTTGACGGGGTTTGGAAATGCGGTGGTGGTTTGCCCGGCGGGCCGCGGTTGCGAGCTAGCCTCGCTTGGCCCTGTCAAAACTGACATACGTCCGTTTAGATTTTGGACAAACGCCGTTTAGGAATCCCTCCGATTCCGTATTGCATATCTCGCGCGTGGGCTAGGCGAACCTCGGCCGAGCCTCTACTTTTGGTGATCCACGAATCTCCGGACCCTAGTTCTCCATTGCGCTCCCATGCGCGACCGAGATGGCGATTGATGGCGACGATAGTTGAAAAGCTGCAGCAGGCGGCTTTGGACAAAGACACTCCTGTCAACGACCTCCTTCGCAGAGTGAAGTTCGTCGCGACCAAACTTGGCTTGCCAAGCGTGGAGGAGTGGGTGGACCAGGAGCTGAACGGATATGCTAGCGATGCCCCACCAGACTACCGAAGCGTCCACGGGACGCCTATCGCTGTGAACCCCTACCGAGGGCCCATGCCTATCGGTGGCTACGTCGACGGTCTCTCTTGGAAGACCGTCCGCGAACCTGTCTCGGCCTTGGAGGCGCTGCTCACTTCAACGGCGTCGGGCGACACTTTGCAAATCGGCTACTCCGATAAAATTCGGGAGAAACTAGACCGCTCGAATGGCGTGCATGGGTGGAACTACTATCTACAGGTCTCGCCAAGCGAGCTGAGGCGCATTCTGGATCGCGTGCGCACGCTGGTGCTGGATTGGGCCTTAACCTTGGAGAAGACGGGGATCATGGGGACAGAGGATAGCTTTGACCGAGCTGAGAAAGAAAAGGCGCAGGCCACGGCCACAACGATAAACATTGGCCACATTGGTTCGCTCGTTGGTAATTTGGGCCACGGGAACGTGTCGGGCGACATCGCGATAAGCGGTCTCAACACCGAGCAGATAAATTCAATGCTTCCCCAATTGCGAGCGCACCGTGATGAACTGGTTGCGGCAGACGCCCATGGTCCCACTTTGGATGACCGGCTGAACGCATTGGAGAAGGCAATCGCGTATCCGCAGTCTGATCATGGCTTCGTAAAGGGCCTGCTCACGGACCTGCGCAACTGTCTGAGTGGGGCAGCAGGCTCGTTGGTTGCCACTGGAGCGCTCAATATTCTGAACGCGGGCCTTGGGACAGGTGTACCCGCTTCTTAACGAGGCTTTGATTGAGGCCTCCTGCGAGAGTTAGGTCATGGCTTCCAACGATGATCGAGAGCAGGTCCCGGGCCCATTCGAGCCGCAGATCCCCGGGCCGTTCGAGGCACAGGTTCCTGGCCCCTTCAAGGCAGAGAGTCCAGGGCTGTTTGAGGTGCCCTTCAGTGTGGGCCAATTTGGATCGGACTCGGAACTCGACACTGCCGAGAAACGAGAGGAATGGCTCCGAACGCGGCCTGCCGACGCAGCTATCGTGTTGACCTGTCGCGCGGCCCTCAGAGCCGTGCCTACATTCTCTCTCGCGTTCGGTCCGACTGGAAGTCGAATTACTAGGCGCAGAACGCTCCTACGTGTTTTTCGAGCTGTAGCCACCGCGTGGAGTGCCTCGGCGTTTCCCGGCGGACATGACGTGCTTAATGATGCGGCGCGCAGAGCACTTGGGGGGCTCGGCAGTCTCCAGTTGCCGCCACCGGAGCGCGCTGCAGCATATGCGCTGGCAGCTATAGTGGCGCCGAACAACGAGACCTCAGCGCGGGCGACGACAGCCCTTGAGTACGCGTTGGACTCCGCAGGAGCGAAAGGACGAGCGGCGTTCGACGCAATGCTTGGGGCCATTGGGACGGACGCAACCTTGCTCGATCAGAGATTCAGCCCGATAACTTTGGCCACTTCAAAGCTGTGGCCAGGAGAGATGCCGGATTGGATTCAAGAGCTTTGGGGGGAATTGAGACACCGTCTCCTGACTGAGAATGAAGGCTGGGAAGTCTGGACGCGATGGTACGACGCTCGGCTTTCTGGAGAGTTCTCTCAGGGCCAAGTTGAACTTCGCTGGGCAGCTCTCTCGGACGACGCATGGGAGCACGAACTCGGAACTGTGAACAAAGCACTACAGGCGCTTGCAGAACCGCGTGGAGAGACGTCCGTAGAGCTGGATATTTCTGCTTCTGAACCGACCGACACGCAGGCGAACCAACCAGGACGGTTGCAAGGTGTTCAGGCAGTTGGGCTGGCCGGAACCATAGTCGCACGGGTCGGCATGACCGCGACCGCCGAGGTCATTCCGAACCCGGCCGTAGAAGCGGTGGTCTCACGTATTAAGAGCGATCCGCAACATTTTGAAGCGATAGCACGTTTCGCTGCTCAGTCCATCGGGCGCGAGCTAAAGAACCTCGCCACCAAGATTCCAAACGAACCGGCTGCGCTCGCCGGCTACGAGGTCGTTCGGGCTGTTCTCCAAGGGCTACAAACCGGATTTGAAGACCTTGCGAATACAGTTCACGAATCAACGGAGGTCGCGGACCCTGCTGAACAGGCCGATCTGTTAAGAAAGGCAGTGCAAGCCGCCCACTCAATGACCGAAGGTTTCGTGGGTTGGCTGCACGACAACGGAAACAAGGCGGGGAGGGTGATAGCCGAACTCGGATTGGCCGGGATAATCTCGGGCACCCTTAGCTATTTCGTTGGCATTCCGCCACTGGTCTCGTTCTCGGTCACCGTCGCCGCGCTGCACGGGAAAAGTGTCTGGGAGGCCATCGCGTTGTTTGCACCGGAAGGGAAGGAGGGCAAGAAAGAGGATTGAGGCGAATACAGTAGCACAATACAAAGAAACATTGGCGGGACGCAAATTCTTTAGGTTTATCAAAGTAAAGCTGGTCGACGGCAGTAGCCACCCAACTGTACCAGCGGTCGGTGCAGCTTCATCGGCAATCTTTGCTCACCGTGACGACCAGTGGTTATTGGATTCCGGGCTCATTCGCTTACGGGAATGACAGGGCGAGATATGCAGCACGTAGATGGCGCTGCGCTCGTCCGCGCTATCCGCATGAGGCTGGATCACTTCTCTGCGCTCGCGATGACGGAGATAGTAGCAGGCTGTTATTTACAACCTCGGCCGTCATCGCCCGGCTCGACCGGGCGATCCAATACTCCAAGAGAGTCGCGATAGATCGAGAGGCTGCGGCGTACTGGATCCCCGCCTACGCGGGGATAACAGCGGAGCATGTAGCACGCGCGACCATCAGCTCGCCTTCACGCGGATGATGAACGCGTCGACCTCGCGCTTCAGGCGGCTGCTTTCGGCCGACAGCGACCGCGCGGCCGTCAGCACCTGCGAGGAGGCCGAGCCGGTGTCGGAGGCGCCGCGCTGGACGTTGCCGATGTTGTTCGACACGCGCGCCGTGCCGCTGGCGGCGTGCTGGACGTTGCGGGAGATTTCCTGCGTGGCGGCGCCCTGCTCTTCCACCGCCGCCGAGACCGCCGCCGCAATCTCCGACAAGCGCCCGATGGTGCTGCCGATCTCCCGGATCGAGCCGACCGACTCCTCGGTCGCGGCCTGGATGCCGGAGACCTGCTGGGCGATCTCGCCGGTGGCCTTCGCGGTCTGCTCGGCCAGCGCCTTGACCTCGGAGGCAACCACGGCGAAGCCGCGGCCGGCCTCGCCAGCGCGCGCTGCTTCGATGGTGGCGTTCAAGGCGAGCAGATTGGTCTGGCCGGCAATGCTGCTGATCAGCTCGAGCACGTCGCCGATGCGCGTGGCGGCCTTCGAGAGCGCGCCGACGCGCTCATTGGTCCGGCTCGCCTGCGCCACCGCCTCGCCGGCGATGCGCGCCGATTCCTGCACCTGGCGGGAGATTTCGCTGACCGAAGACGAGAGCTCCTCGGCGGCGGAGGCGACCGCCTGCACGTTGGCGGAGGCCTCCTGCGACGCCGCCGCCACTTCTGTCGACAGATCCTGGGCGCGCGAGGCCGTGGTGGTCAGCGAGCCGGCCGAGGCTTCGAGCTGGCTCGATGCCGAGGACACCGCGCCGACGATGTCGCCAACGGCCTGCTCGAACTGCTGCGCCAGGGCGACCATGTCGGCCTTGCGCTGCGCGGCCTGCCGCGCCTCGGCGTCCTTCTGCTCGGCGCGCAGGCGCTCGGTCTCGACCATGTTGTTCTTGAACACCTGGATCGCCTTGGCCATGGCGCCGATCTCGTCGCGATGGCCGCTTCCGGGGATCTCGACGGCGACGTCGCCGCTCGCGAGCGATCCCATCGCTGTTGTCATCGACGCCAGCGGGCCGACGATGCCGCGGGCGATCAGGAAGGCGACCAGGCAGCCGAACAGGATGGCGACGGCTCCGACCTTCATTTGCAGCGACGTCGTGCTGGCAATGGCGCTCTCAGCGGTCGCGCGCGAACTCCGATACTCGGCATTCAAGCCGCTCTCCACCGCCTTGAGCTTGTCGATGCTCTTGGCGATCAGCGGCTCGATATTGTTGGCGTAGATGTCCTCGGACTTGAGCGTCGCGGCGGCGGTCGCCTCGAACGCGTTCTTGTTGAGCTCCAGCGACGCCTTCACCGGCGCGATCGCCGACTGGACGTTCGCCGGCGGCGTCGCGCTCTCGAGCGCAGCCAGTCGCTGTTCGACATTGTCGACACCCGCCCGGAAGGCCGAGGCCGACTTGGTGTCGCGCAAGGCCAGGAAACGCCAGGTTGCGATCCGCACCAGTTGGAGCCGGGATTCGATGTCGGCGACCGCCGTCATGATCTCGGCGTCCTTGGAGCCGCGCGCGGCGATGCCGAGCTTGGCGGACTTGGCGGCGAGGTCCTCGCCTCCCGGCAGCAGGGTCGCCCGGCCGGTCTTGGTCTGCTTGACCGCGTCCTGCAGCGCGTCGCGCTGCGTCCGCATCTTGGCGATATCACCGAGGAGATCGTCGTAGAGCTTTCGCCGCTCCGCGGACAGAGATCCGCTCGCGGCCGCCTGCAGCAGCTCGGTCGCCGCGGTCTCGCGGTCCGCGGCCTCCTTGAGCGCGGGCTCGTTCGCATCATGGATATAGCGCAGGTTGGCGCGCTGGATCGCCTGCAAATGGTTCGAGATCTGCAGGATCCGCGCCGTGCTGTCGGAGAGCGTCGACAGGTTGGCGACCTGGTCGCGGACGGCCCACAGGTTCCAGACCGCCACGGCCGCCATGATCACGCCCACGGCCACCAGCGCTGCAAAGCCGGCGTAAAGACGCCCTCTGATCTTCAAACGGAAGCCCACCATTTCCACCCACTGTCCGCTATTTTTATGAGACGCGGAGGCAGCCAAGCGAGCCGAGGTCGCCAGGCGCCCTTCTTGCAGCATCGATCGCCAGCCCTGCGATGAATGCTGAGCAGCGTGCACAATGCGCGACATTTGCTAATAGCGGGTTAGAGATGAGCGTGGGGGACCATGTCGATATGGCGCGAACTCGCGCCACAGTCTCCCCTGTCATTCCCCGCGAAGGCGGGGAATCCAGTATGCCGCGGCTTCTCGGATCACAACGACCTCCTGCGTGTACTGGATCCCCGCCTGCGCGGGGATGACACCGAGGATAGTCGGATCAGCTCGCCTTGACGCTGATGATGAACGCGTCGACCTCGCGCTTCAGCGTCTCGGCCTGCTGCGACAGCTCGCCGGCGGCGTCGCGGGCGTCGTTGGCCATCTTGCCGGTTTCGGCCGAGGTCGAGGTGATCTGGGCGATGTGGTTGGAGACATCCAGCGTGCCGCGCGCGGCTTCCTGGACGCTCTTCGAAATATCCTGGGTGGCGTTGCGCTGCTGCGAGGTGTCGACCTCGATGCCGGACATGATGGCGCTGATCTCCGACAGCGTGGTCGAGATGCCGTCGATGGCGCCGCGCGTCTCCGCGGTGATGCCCTGGATGCTGGCAACGTGCGAGGAGATTTCGTCGGTGGCCTTGCTGGTCTGATCGGCCAGGTTCTTCACTTCTGATGCGACCACCGAGAAGCCCTTGCCGGCCTCGCCCGCGCGCGCCGCCTCGATGGTGGCGTTGAGCGCCAACAGGTTGGTCTGCGAGGCGATCGCCTGCACCAGCTGCACCACGGCGCCGATCTTCTCGGCCGCATCCGACAGCGCGTGAATCGTATTCTTGCTCTTCTCGGCCTGCGACGCCGCGCCCTCGGCGCGCTGGGTGGCATCGGAGACACGACGGCTGATGGTGCCGATCGACTGCGTCATCTCCTCGGTCGAGCCGGCGACCGTCTGCACGCTGCGATTGGCGTGGCTCGCCGCAGCCGCGACCGCGTTGGCCTTGGTCGAGGTGTCGTTGGCCGCCCGCGACAGCGTCTCGGCATTGCTCTTCAGCCGCACAGCCGAGGAGGCAACGCTGCCCACGACGTTGGCCACCATGCCGTTGAAGGTCTCGATGCGGCCATCGAGATAACGCGAGCGCTCGCCCTGGCGCTGCGCCTCCTGCCGTTCGCGCTCGGTCAGGCGCTGCCGCTCGATGCCGTTGGTCTTGAACACTTCGAGCGCGCTCGCGAGCAGGCCGATCTCATTGGACAGGCCGAGGCCTGGAATCTTCGTTTCGAATTTCTGATCGGCGACGTCGCGCATGGCGCGCACCATCGCCGCGAGCGGCCGCAGGATGCCGTTCTGCACGGCCGCATAGGTCATGAGGCAGACGGTGCAGGCGAAGACGGCAATCGCGGCGCAGGCGATCAGGAAATAGGAGAAGGCCGACTGCGCCTGCTGATAGATCAGCGTCGCGTGCTCCCGCGCCGGTCCGCTCAGGCTCGCGAAATCCGACGACAGGCTCGTGATGTGGTTGTTCAGATAGAGCACCGCGATGAAACCGGTGCCGCCGCCGATCGCCAGCAGGAACAGAAGAGACGCCACCACGCCTCCGACCAGGAAGCGGATCGTCAGATTGCTGTTGGAGAACATCGGCTTTGCTCAGAGCTACGTGAACGCATAGCCCGCAAAGTTCCAGAGAAAGGTAAAATAAGCGGTAAGTTCAGCCGCGTGGCGAGCACGGAGCTGCCCTCCGTTGCGCGCATTGCGCCGCGCAATACCGCTCACGACAGCGGCGGCTTGCCTTCGGCCGACATCAACGCGGCGAGCCGCGCCTCCTCCTCGGCGGAAAGACGGGGCGTCGCATCGACGGCGCGCTGTCCGCGCCGCCGCGCCTGCAGCCAGAGCGCGATGCCGCCGCCGAGCAAAACCAAGGGCGGCAGCAGCCAGAGCGCCAGCGTCTCGCGCTCGAAGCGCGGCTTCAGCAGCACGAACTGGCCGTAGCGGGCGACCAGGAAGTCGATCACCTGATGGTCGCTGTCGCCGGCCGCGATTCGCTCGCGCACCAGAAGCCTGAGGTCGCGCGCCAGCGGCGCCTCGGAATCGTCGATCGACTGGTTCTGGCAGACCATGCAGCGCAGTTCGCGCGACAGATTGCGCGCCCGCGCCTCCTTGGCCGGATCGGCCATGATCTCGTCCGGCTGCACCGCATGAACCGCCGGCGACGCCAACAGAGCGAGCATCAGGACCGCTGCCGGGAACATCCGCCGCATGGTTGCTACTCCGCCGGCTGCAGGCCGCGCAGGCTGCGCGCCGGTTGCGGAGCGCCGACGCGCAGGCGCCGGTCGGACAGCGACAGCAGACCGCCGAACGCCATCAGCACCGGGCCGAACCAGATCAGAAGCACCAGCGGCTTGTGATAGGCGCGGACCGCGATGCCGCCGTCGGCGGTCGTATCGCCGAGCGAAATGTAGAGCTGGCTGACGCCGCGCGTCATCAGCGCGGCTTCCGTCGTTGACATGCCGCGGGTGGTGAAGCTGCGCTTCGACGGCGTCATCACGCCGATCCGGCGGCCGTCGACGCTGACCGAGAACGAGCTGATCAGCTCGTTGAAATTCGGGCCCTGACGCTGGCTCATGCCGTTGAATGCGATCTCGTAGCCGGCAAGCCCCCTGACGTCGCCCGGACGCATGGTGCCGATGAGTTCGCTGTTCCAGGTGGTCTCGCAGACGATCCCGATCAGGGCCACGCCGAGGCCGGCATGGGCGAAGGCGGTGCCCCAGACCGCCCGCGGCAGGCCGCGCGCCCGGTGCAACGCCGTGTTCGCAGGCATCCTGAACAGGCCGATGCGCTCGGCAAGATCCGTCACCGCGCCGGCGATGACGAAGATGCCGAGCCCGATCGCGATCGGCGCCAGCGCGCTGCCGCCACGCGCCCAGGCCCAGGCCAAGGCGATCGCGACCAGCGCGACGATGCCAGCCGCCAGCAGCCGCTGGGCGGCGCCGAGCAGGTCGCCGCGCTTCCAGGCCAGCATCGGCCCGAAGGGGACTGCGACCAGAAGCGGCACGAACAGCGGACCGAAGGTGAGATTGAAGAACGGCGCCCCGACCGAGATCTTCTCACCGGTGAGCACCTCCAACATCAGCGGATAGAGCGTGCCCACGAACACGGTGGCGCAGGCGGTGGTGAGCAGCAGGTTGTTGAGCACCAATGCGCCTTCGCGCGAGATCGGCGCGAACAATCCGCCCTGCTTCAGCGACGCCGCGCGCCCCGCGAACAGGGTCAGGCTGCCGCCGATGAAGACGCAGAGGATGAGCAGGATGAAGACGCCCCGCGTCGGGTCGGTGGCGAAGGCATGCACCGAAGTCAACACGCCGGAGCGGACCAGGAAGGTGCCGAGCAAAGACAGCGAAAAGGTCAGGATCGACAGCAGGATGGTCCAGACCTTCAGCGCGTTGCGCTTCTCCATCACCAGCGCCGAATGCAACAGCGCGGTGCCGGCGAGCCATGGCATCAAGGAGGCGTTCTCGACCGGATCCCAGAACCACCAGCCGCCCCAGCCGAGCTCGTAATAGGCCCAGTAGGAGCCCATCGCGATGCCAAGCGTGAGGAAGATCCAGGCCATCAGGGTCCAGGGCCGCACCCAGCGCGCCCAGGCAGCGTCGATCCGGCCCTCGATCAGCGCGGCGATGGCGAAGGAGAACGAGATCGAGAAGCCGACATAGCCGAGATAGAGCATCGGCGGATGCACCGCGAGCCCGATGTCCTGCAGGATCGGATTGAGATCGCGGCCCTCGAGCGGCGGATTGGCGATCCGCGCGAACGGGTTCGAGGTGATCAGGATGAAGAGATAGAAGGCGCTGGCGATCCAGGCCTGCACGCTGAGCACGCGCGCGCGGAGCGACAGCGGCAGATTGTTGCCGAAGGCCGCGACCAAGCCGCCGAACAGCGCCAGGATCGACACCCACAACAGCATCGAGCCCTCATGATTGCCCCAGACGCCGGTGATCTTGTAGATCAGCGGCTTCATCGAGTGCGAGTTCTCGACCACGTTGACGACCGAGAAGTCCGAGGTCACGTGCAGCGTGACCAGCGCCAGGAACGAGCCGCCGACAAACAGGAGCTGCGCCAGCGCCGCCGAGCGCGCGACATTCATCAGCGCGGGGTCACGCAGGCGCGCGCCGATTAACGGCACGGTGGATTGGATCAGCGCCAGGCCCAGCGCCAGCACCAGCGCATAATGTCCGCCCTCTGCAATCACTGCGTCGCTCCTGCGGTGCGCTCGGCGCCGTCGCGCATCGAGACCGGGGCCGGCTTAGCGGCGTCCTTGGCGGCGGCCGGCTTGCCGTAATCGTCCTTCCAATGGCCCTGCTTCTTCAAGGCGTCGGCGACCTCCTTGGGCATGTAGGTCTCGTCATGCTTGGCGAGCACGGTGTCGGCCTTGAACACGCCGTTCGCATCCAGCGCGCCTTCGGCGACCACGCCCTGCCCTTCGCGGAATAGGTCCGGGAGAATGCCCTTGTAGGCGACCGGCAGCTTGGCCCCGCCATCGGCCACCTCGAAGGTGACCGCAAGATCCTGGCCGCGCACCAGCGAGCCCGGCTGCACCAGGCCGCCGAGCCGGAACCTGCGGCCAGGCCCGATGTGCTTTTCCGCGACCATGGTCGGGGTCGAGAAGAACACGATGGAGTCGCGCAGCGCATTCAGAACCAGCGCCGCCGCCACCGCGAGCACGGCGAGCGCACCGCCGATGATCGTCAACCGCCTTTGCTTGCGTGTCATCCCAATATCCTGACCGCGGGAGTTACCCCGTCATCCATCCAAGCCGAGCGCCTTGAGCCCCTCGTTGAGCTGCCGCAAATGCTCAGCATCATTGGCAACCGCCTGACGGGCCTCCGACAACGCGCTTTTGGCCTTGTCGACATCCCCCATCACCATATAGGCGCGCACCAGCCGCAACCATCCCTCGACGTCGTCGCCATTCTGCTTCAGCCGTGTGGCAAGACGATCCACCATGCCGCGGATCATTGCCTCACGATCGCCGTCATTCATGGCCTTGGCAGCAGCCATGGTCTCGGCGGGAAGCGCCGGGGCTTCGGCGCCCGCCGGGGCCTCGCCGCCGCCAACCCGCTTGAGCGAGGCCGTGACCAGCGGCCGCCACGGCGCGTCCGCCGGCGCCTTGGCAAGCATCGCCCGCCAGATCGCCGCAGCGTCGGTCTTGCGTCCATCCTGCTCGGCGGCAAGGCCGAGGAAATAATTCGACTTCGGCTCGTCGGCGTCGAGCGCATGCGCCCGCTCGAACTCGGTTTTGGCGTCGGCGGTGACCACGCCGCCGGCGCTCGCCGTGATCACTTCGCCGAGATCGGCCCGAAGCGCGGCCTTGTCGCCGCCATACGTGATCGCGTTGCGATAAGCGCGGATCGCATCGTCGGGGCGGCCCAACCGGGCCAGCACCGGCGCCAGCACATTCCAGCCCCGCGCGTCGGTGGGATTCTTCTGCAGATGCTGCTCGACCTGATTCACCAGCGCCTCGAGCGGCTGCGATCCGTTCGACGGTCCCGTCCGCGCGACCAGCGGAAAATCGGGCAGCAGCGGCGAGCCGAGCGGCAGATAAACGCCGAGCACGACCACCGGCAGGCCGATCAGCGCCAGCACGGCCGCGATGCGGCGCATGCCGAGACTGTTGCCGGCCGGCGCATCCTGCGCCTGGTCCGCGGCCGCAAGCAGCCGGCGGCCGATCTCGACGCGGGCCGCCTCCGCCTCAGCCTTGCCGATCAGGCCGCTGGAAAGATCGCGTTCGATTTCCGCCAGTTGGTCCTTGTAGACCGCGACCTCCTCCCCGCTGGCAGCCTTGCGCGCGCCGAGCCCCAGGGGCAGCAGGACGGCGAAGATCGCCGCGGCCGTCATCAGCGCAAACACGAACCAAGGGGTCATCAGGCGGGGTTTCCAGCGGCGCTCACCGGCAAGCAACCGTGCGCCGCTTTTAGCCAGCGCCGCTGCTTGCGGCAATTCACAATTGGCCGCTTGGTAGCGCAGCGGGAAAACCCAAAAAACTCAGGAACACTACGTAGTTAGGCGAGCTCGAACTCGGCGCTCTTGGCCACATAGTCGCCATGACCGTTCAACGCCATCAGGAAATAGGTTCCCGGCTTGACCGATGCCGGCAGCCGGATCCGCAAGGATCCGACCGGCATCGGAGAGGTGATCGTGGTGACCGGATCGGCCAATTGGGTCCCGCTTGCTCGATCGACCAGGACAACCTTGGCTTTCACCATCAGGTTGCGATAGGTGACGGAAACAACGCGGTTTTCGAGTTCGACGAAATTCAATACGGAAATCATGATCGTAATTAAAATCAGTTGTTTGCCAACAACTGCGTACGTACGCGCGAGAACACGCCGCGGTCAACCGGTAATTGTTCCAGTCGGTCGTGCTAAGATGTCGTGCTAAATCGCGTGTTAACTATTAGCCGGCGCGCGACGTCTTGCGTTCGCCACTCTTGGCATTGTCCGCGGCCCGGCTCATCAGCGCGGCGTAGTCGTGACCGAACAGCACGTCGCAGAACTTGATGGCGGCGGAGACCTGCGACTGCCGATAGGCGCGCGCCCGGGCGTCGCCCGATCGCAGCGATTGCACCAGCGCTTCGGTGGCCTTCTCGACATATTGCTGCAGGTCGGAATAGGTGCGCAGCGTCACCTCGTTGATCGCGAGCTCGCTCGCATAAGTCCGGCAGACCGCCACGAACTCGATCAGCGCCGCCACCTCATCGACTTCGCTGGTGTCGACCCCCGCGCCCGGCGGAATGTCCTTGTCGGCGCGCTGGCGCAGGATGCGTCGGACGCGGCCGGGGACGCTGTCGATCTCGGACTGCAGCGCATTGGAGATGTCGGCCCGGATCGCGGTGAGCTGCTTGCCCCAGGTCGATTCGCTGCGCAGATCGAGCTCGGTGCGCAGGCCGCGGACGCCGTCGTGCAGGGTCTTCAGCGTATCGCCGAGATTGGTGAAATGGCCGCGCCGGATGTCGGCGCGCAATCCCGCCGCCAGGCTGGCCAGATCGTGCAGCGCCATCGTGACCGCGACGCCGTAGGCAGTCGCAGCCACCCGGATCTCGTCATCGGATGCGGCGATCTTGATCGCCAGCCGGATGATCTGCCAGGGCGCGACCAGCCGCTGCGTCACCAGCGATAGCGCGAAGGGCAGCATCTGCGGCGTCTGCAGCGAGGGCACGTTGATGGCCTCGGTGACCGAGGCGATCTGGGAATCCCCGAGCGCGCGGATCATGCCCGGCAGCCGGCCATTGAGACCGTCAAGAGCTTCGCGGTTCTGCAGCACCAGCGCGATCGGCAGAAGATCCTCGATCACGGTCGGCGTGCCGATGCGGGCCAACGCGCGCTGGCGGTCGCCGGTCGCGTTCGGCCCCACCAGCTTGAGCAGCGCCTCGGCCGCGGCGAGCTGCAGCTTCCGGCAGGCGACCTCGGCCTCGCGCGAATTCTCGCCGTGGGCCGATATCGCATCCTCGTAGTCGCGGGTCTTCTCCGGCGCGCCTTCGCGGCCGAGCCATTGCCAGACCGGCATCAGCGAGGACCTGCGGATCTGCCCGGGCCGGATTGATCCGGTACTATCGGTCAGAAACGGCTCGATCGGGCGATACAGGCGTCGCGGCGCGTCGCCATGCTCGCGCCGCTCCGGCGCCGCGGGCTTGCTGTCCGTGCGTGCCGGGCTGTCGGTCCGAATCACCTTGCGCAGCTGCTCAAGCACGAGCGTCGCGACGGCCACATCCTGCCCGCGCTCGATCGCCCGTTCGAATTCCCGCATCAGCAGCGCCTGCGCATTCGCCGGCAGCTGGCCGAGATATTCCCTTAACCGTTCTTGAGCTGTCTGAACCATGTGCCGGCATGCACTTCAACGCGGGCGATGCACCAAGCGCGTCCCCGTTCGCTCAGCATAGGGGCCGCGGTATTAAGAACCCCTTTAGGGTCATTGCATTTGCTTAGATCGCCGGCAGCCTCAATTCGGCCCGCAAGCCGCCGATCGGCGCATCCGACAGCGTCAGACTACCGCCATAGAGCGCAGCCAGGTCGCTGACGATCGACAGCCCCAGCCCCGACCCCGGCTTGGACTCGTCCAATCGCTGGCCACGGCGCGAGACCTGGGCGCGCTCGGCCGCCGACAACCCGCGCCCGTCATCGTCGACGATGATCCGCAGCATCGGCGCGGCGCCGGCCTGCGCCGGCGGCACCGCCGCAGCCTCGATCGAAACCCGGGACGAGGCCCATTTGCAGGCATTGTCGACCAAGTTGCCGGCCATCTCCTCGAGATCCTGCCGTTCGCCGCGGAATCTGATGTTCGGATCGGTCGTGGCCTCGACCACGATGCTGCGCTCGCGATAGATCTTTTCCATCGTCCGCCGGAGCGCCTCGATCGCCGGCGCCACCTCGGTCACCGTGCCGACGATGGTCACGCGCGCGGCAAGCCGGGCCCGTTCGAGATGATGGGTGACCTGGTCGCGCATCACATCGGCCTGCTCCATCACCTTGGCCGCGAACGGCTCGGCGCGATGCGCGGCAGCTTCATTGACGATCACCGAGAGCGGCGTCTTGATCGCATGTGCGAGATTGCCGACATGCATGCGCGCGCGCTCCACGATCTCGCGGTTGGCCTCGAGCAGCGCATTGGTCTCGCGCGCCAGGGGCGCGATTTCGACCGGAAACTCACCCTCCAGCCGCTCCGCGCGCCCGGAGCGGATATCGGCGATCCCCTCCGAAATCCGCTTCAATGGCGCCAGACCATAGCGAACCTGAAACAGCGTGGTGAGCAGGAGCACGATGCCGAGCGCGGTGAAGGTGCCACCGAGATAATAGTCGAAGCTGCGGGTCTCATCGAAAATCTCGGATGCGTCGCCGGCGACGCTGACCAGGAACTTGCCATCGGCGCCGAGATCGACCGGGCGCTCGACCATCCGCAGCTGCTGGTTCTCGGGCCCCTCGACATAGCCGATCCGAATACCGGCCGCGGACAGCTCGATCCCCTCGTCGTCGAGCTTCGGCAGCTTCTTGTCCCACAGCGAGCGGGAGGCCCGCACGTCCGGCTTGTCGCCATCCGTGCGCGCGATCTGCCAATACCAGCCGGACAGCGGCAGCTCGAATAGCGGCTCGCCGAGCGACTGGAACTGGCGGTCAGGAGGATCGTCCGGCGTTGCCACCTCGGCAATCAGGGTACGGAGATACAGGTTGAGCCTGCGGTCGAAGGCCCGCTCGGTCGCATTACGGTAGACCGAGGACAGGACGATGCCGGTGATCGCGAGGATGACGACGAGCCACGCGGTCGCGGACAGAAACAGCCGGGTGGCAAGCGAACTTTGGCGCATGAGGGCAAATTAGCGAAAGCGGCGATGCTCGGCCACCCGCAACGACGCTCGCACGCGATCAGGTCCCGGTGGATGGCGGCGGCGTGAGCAGATAGCCGAGCCCCCGCACGGTCTGGATCACGTCTACATCGAGCTTCTTCCGGATGCGACCGACGAAGACCTCGATCGTGTTGGAGTCGCGGTCGAAATCCTGATCGTAGAGATGCTCGACCAGCTCGCTGCGCGAGACCACGCGGCCGACATGGTGCATCAGATATTGCAGCAGGCGGTACTCATGCGAGGTCATCTTGACCGGATTGCCTGACACGGTGACCTTGTTGGTCCGGGTGTCGAGGGTCACCGGGCCGCAGGTCAGCTCGCTCTGGGCATGGCCGGCGGAGCGCCGCAACAGCGCGCGGATGCGCGCCAGCACCTCCTCCAGATGGAAGGGCTTGGCGACATAGTCGTCGGCCCCGGCATCAAACCCCTGGACCTTGTCGCTCCAGCGGTCACGCGCGGTCAGGATCAGGACCGGCATTGCCCGCCCATTGCGCCGCCAGGCCTCCAGCACCGAGATGCCGTCCATCTTCGGCAGGCCGATATCGAGCACGACAGCATCATAGGGCTCGCTATCGCCGAGATAGTGCCCCTCCTCGCCGTCAAAAGCGCGATCGACCACATATCCGGCATCGGTCAACGCCGTCGTCAGCTGGCGGTTGAGATCCGGATCGTCCTCGACAACGAGCAGGCGCACGCTTGCCTCCACAGGTGAACTGCACGATTTTTGTGCCCTCAAGATGAGCCGGAATGCCGTGAACCGTCCATGAACGGAACCGTCGCGCCGACCTTACTTTTTGGTCATCAAAGCCGCGCCGCGGGTTCGGCGCACCCGATATCGTGCAGATATCTTCGGAGGATATAGACCGTGGAAGCGGCCTCCGGGAAGGCCTCGGGGCGCATCCGGGCAGCTGCGGAGCGCGCACATGGTCGGATATTGACGGCTGAGAAGGGGGGCGCAGGTTCCGACCTCAATGCGCGCATTCACCCCCCGGTCTTTTGAAGTGCGCACGCCGCGACCGCCCCGGAGCGGATGCTGCGCGTGCGGCGGCGCCGGTCGGCCGGCGCCGCCTTGCTCGCTCAGGTATGGAAGAACACGAACCAGATCAGACCGAGGATCAACAAGGCTAGTCCGGTCGAGATGGCCAGCATCGCAAGGACCGACGGGCCAGGCTCGCCCTGGCGCGCCTCGGTCGGGGTTTCGACGATCTGCGACTGTCGTCTGGTGGCCATGACGCTCAGCTCCATGGTATCTGCAAAGGCGATTTCGTCTCGGTGTGCTCGGTGCAACGTCCGATACCAGACGATGTTCCGGCACGCTCCGAGGTGCGACGAGTTAACGCCAATGCAAGATTCGACCAGGAGCCTTGCTTGAATCCGGGGGGTTGGGTGTTATCCTTTCGGACCGTCCTTTTGCTAACGATCCCCTGAACGGTCGAGTTCGGAGTAACCTGGTTCGGAGTAGGTCATGGCCCCGCGCGCCAATTGGAAGGGATTTCTGCGGCTGTCGCTCGTGACCTGTCCGGTCGCGCTTTATCCGGCGACATCGGAGTCCGAAAAGGTCTCGTTCAACCAGATCAACCGCAAGACCGGCCATCGTATCAAATATTCCAAGGTTGACGCGGAGAGCGGCGAGGAGGTCGCCAGCGAGGACATCGTCAAGGGCTACAAGGTGGACACCGACACCTATATCGAGGTGACCAAGGACGAGCTCGACGATATCGCGCTGGAATCGACCCACACCATCGAGATCGACGAATTCGTCCCGCGCAGCGAGATCGACAGCCGCTACCTGATCCGCCCCTATTATCTGGTCCCCGACGGCAAGGTCGGCCATGACGCCTTCGCGGTGATCCGCGAGACCATCCGCAGCATGAACAAGGTCGCGATCGGCCGCATCGTCCTGACCAATCGCGAGCACATCGTTGCGCTCGAACCACTCGACAAGGGCCTGATGGGGACGCTGCTGCGCTACCCCTACGAGGTGCGCAGCGAGCGCGAATATTTCGACGACATCCAGGATGTAAAGATCACCAAGGAGATGCTGGATCTCGCGCAGCATATCGTCGAGAAGAAATCGGCCGATTTCGAGCCGGACAAATTCGAGGATCACTATGAGGCGGCGCTGATCGACCTCATCAACAAGAAACGCAGCGGCGTGACGATCGCCGCCAAGGCGCCGCCGAAGACCAGCGGCAACGTGATCAACCTGATGGATGCGCTCAAGCGCAGCCTCGCCAGTTCGGGTGAAGCACCGGCTGCCGCTGCGGCGAAGGAGGCCCCTGCTCCGAAGTCCAAGGCCAAGAAGGCGAAGAAGCGCGCCGAAGGTCAGCGTGAGATGCTGCTGCCGATCAGCGGCAAGAAGGCCAAAGAGACTGAGAAGCAAGCCGAGAAGCAGGAGCCGAAGAAGGCCGAACGGCCGGTCCGCACCTCCGCCCGCACCCGAAAGGCGAGCTGAGCGGCGGCATTGTTCAGATCAGCCGCCAGCGCGCTATTTGAGCGAGCTGTTCACGGACGCGAACTTGCTGCTCAGCGTCGAGCCGACGCCGTTGACCGCTGCCAGGATGACAATGCTGAGCATGCCTGCAATGATCGCATATTCGATCGAGGTGGCGCCGGCCTGATCGTTGACGAACTTCGCAATCATCTGCCGCATTCCAAACTCCCGTCGACGGGTCAAAATCGTCTCGCGCGCAATCGTCGCACGTCCAAAATGGAGGGTCTTCAGTCCATCGACCCTCTGCGATCGGCTTGAACAATAAGTTAACCTGATCGAATAGATCAGCCGATATTTCGAAGATTCCGTGACATCCGGCGCCGATTGCGCCGGCATGATCTGGGTCAAGAGGTTCTGGAGCCGGCGACGTATGGAGGACGCTCCTGATCCCGTTGTCCTCCATGAGCACCGCCGATACCTCTCGTCCACAGCTCCGCATCCGAAGCGTCGCCCTAGACACCGGGCGGGAGAACGTCGTGGTGATTTCGCGGCGGTCCAAGGCGCTGCGCGCCGAGGTCTTCCGCGGCTTCAGCCGAGTCGAGCTGCGCTGCGATTCGCGCCTCCTGCTTGCCACGCTCCTGATCACGGACGACGACAATCTGGTCGGGCCGGACGAAATCGGCCTGTCCGAGCCGGCGCTACGCCGCTTTGCGGAGCCGGTCGGCACGCTCGCGGTGGTCTCGCCTGCGGCACCGCCCGACAGCCTGGAGGCCGTTCGTGCCAAGATCCGTGGCGAGACCTTGAGCGACCAGGCGATCGCCGCCGTGATCGACGACCTCTCTCATTACCGCTACTCCGATATGGAGATCGCGGCTTTCCTGATCGGCTCTGCGAGTTTCATGACTTCTGGCGAGCTGCTGGCCTTGACCCGCGCCATGGCCGGCGCCGGTACGCAGCTGAAATGGAACGAGCCCATCGTCGTCGACAAGCACTGCATCGGCGGCATTCCCGGCAACCGCACCTCGATGGTGGTCGTGCCGATCGTCGCCGCTCACGGGCTGCCGATCCCGAAGACGTCATCGCGCGCGATCACCTCGCCGGCCGGTACCGCCGATACGATGGAAGTGCTGGCCCGGGTCAATGTCGGCGCCGAGGAAATGAAATCGATCGTCACCGCCTGCAACGGCTGCCTGGTCTGGGGCGGGCACGTGAACCTGTCGCCGGCGGACGACATCCTGATCTCCGTCGAGCGTCCGCTCAGCCTCGACACCCGCGAGCAGATGGTCGCCTCGATCATGTCCAAGAAGCTTGCCGCCGGCTCCACGCATCTCCTGATCGACCTGCCGGTCGGCCCCACCGCGAAGCTGACCAGCGGCGCGGAAGCGATGCGGCTGCGCAAGCTGTTCGAATTCGTCGGCGACCGGTTCGGCATCACGGTCGAGGTGATCACGACCGACGGCCGCCAGCCTATCGGCAACGGGATCGGTCCGGTACTGGAAGCGCGAGACGTGATGGCGGTCCTCGCCAACGATCCGGCCGCACCGGCCGATCTCAGGGAGAAGTCGCTGCGGCTCGCCGCACATCTGCTCGAATACGATCCGCAATTGCGAGGCGGCGCCGGCTATGACCGGGCGCGCGACCTGCTCGACAGCGGCGCGGCCATGAGGCAGATGCAGAAGATCATCGACGCGCAGGGGCCGCCGGAATGCGAGAGCCGGCTCGGCGATCTTGTCTTCGAGGTCAAAGCCGAGCGCGACGGCGTCATAGCCGCGATCGATTGCCTGCGGCTCAACCGACTGGCCCGTACCGCCGGCGCGCCGATCAACAAAGGAGCCGGCATCCGCCTGTTCAAGAAGATTGGCGACCCGGTCCAACAGGGCGAGCCGCTGTATCGCGTGTTCGCCTGCGATCCGTCCTCGCACGATCTCGCCGCAGCGGCGGCGAGGACGGATGACGGCTACGCACTTGGTGCGACGCCTCTGCGCGAGGGCGGCATTCGGTGACGGCGAGATCGGCATTTCGGGAGCGCAAACCATGAGCGTCACAGTTCGATTTTGCGGTGCGGCGCATACCGTGACCGGCTCCTGCTATCTGGTGCGAACCGATGCCGGTCATTTGCTGATCGATTGCGGCCTGTTTCAGGGCCAGAAGACGCTCAAGGAATTGAACTACGGCGTCTTCCCGTTCCATCCTTCCGACATCGATGCGGTGCTGCTGACACACGCCCATATCGATCACAGCGGGCTGCTCCCGAAGCTGGTGAAGGAAGGCTTTCGCGGACGAATCCTCGCGACCCGCGGCACCATCGATCTCTGCTCCTATATGCTGCCCGACGCGGGCAGCATCCAGGAACAGGAGGTCCTGGCGCTGAACCGCCGGAATGCCACACGCGGCCGAGCCGACGTCACGCCGATCTACACCCAGGCCGACGCGGTGGCTGCGATGCGCGCCTTCCAGGCAATCGACTACGAGACCTGGACCGATGTCATCCCCGGCGTGCGCGCCCGCTACTGGAACGCCGGCCACCTGCTCGGCTCCGCCTCGATCGAGATCGAGATCGCCGGCGAAGGTCGCGGTGGCGCCTCGCTCCGGCTGCTGGCGTCCGGCGACATCGGTCCGGACGCCAAGCTGCTGCAGCCCGATCCGCAGGCGCCGGCCGGGTTCGACTACGTCATTTCAGAATCCACCTATGGCGACCGCATCCGCGAGCGCACCACGCCTGAGCTCAGGCGCGAGCGGCTGGCCGCAGAGGTGCGCGACGCCGCGGCCGCCGATGGTGCGCTGCTGATTCCGGCTTTCGCGGTCGAGCGCACACAGGAACTGATCGTCGATCTGGTCGCGCTGATGGAGCTCGGCGCGATTCCGCCAGCTCCGATCTTCCTAGACTCGCCGCTGGCGATCCGGGCCACCGAAGTATTCCGTCAGCATGCCGCAAGCCTCGATACCAGCGTCGATGTCAGCCGCCTGCTCGCTTCGCCACATCTGCACTTCACCGAGACGGTCGACGAGAGCAAATCGATTGCAAGACTCACCGGTTTCCACATCATCATCGCCGCCAGCGGCATGTGCGATGCCGGCCGCATCCGTCATCACCTGAAGCGCTGGCTGTGGAACAATCACGCGACCGTGCTTCTGGTCGGCTATCAGGCCCACGGTACGCTCGGCCGCTTCCTGCAGGACGGCGTCAAGGCCGTGCGTATCCAAGGCGAGGAGATCAAGGTCGCCGCACGCATCCGCACGCTGGACGACTATTCCGGTCATGCCGACGGAGGCGAGATCGCACGCTGGATCTCAGCTCGCCGTCCCGTAGCCCGCGGTCTATTCCTGGTCCATGGCGAAGACGCCGCGATTTCCGGGCTCGCTGCGCGCGTCGCCGAGCGGATCCTGCCGTCGGCGAAGCTGTTCGAGCCTTTGCTCGACGATGTCTATGAACTCACAACCGCCGTGCCGACGCCGCTCGACGTCGCCCATCGGCGCCGGCTCGCGCCGGAGGCTGTCACCCGGCTCGACTGGCACAATGAGATGTCCGAGCTCATGCTCGATATCAACGCGCGGATCGAACAAGCCGCCGACGACCGTGCCCGCGGCGTGATCGTCCGGCGGCTGCGCCGCGCGCTGGCGGACTAGCGCTGGCGCGTCCCCTGCATGGGCTGATGTCCCCGGACGGCTATACCGCAGCCCCTTTTCCTGATCCAATTGTCTTCTCAGGCCAGGCACGACATTGGCCGCGACAGAACATCGGGAGGACATCACCATGAAACTGGGCGCCGCCATCGCGGAGATCATGAAGCGCGAAGGCATCGAGATCCTCACCGGCTATCCCGTCAATCATCTGATCGAATTTGCGGCGCAAGCCGACATCCGCCCGGTGATGGTGCGGCAGGAACGGATCGGACTGCACATGGCCGACGCGATCTCGCGCGTCACGTCAGGCCACAAGATCGGTGCGTTCTGCATGCAGCACGGTCCCGGCGCCGAGAACGCGATGGGCGGCGTCGCGCAGTGTTTTGGCGAGTCCGTGCCCGTGCTGGTGCTGCCGATGGGTTATGCGCGGCGGCTGTCGCAGGTCGAGCCGAACTTCAATTCATCGCAGGCGATGCGGCCATTCGCCAAATCGGCCGAGGCGATTATCCTGGCGAGCGAGGTCTGCAACGTCTTCCGTCGCGCCTTCACCAAGCTGAAGAACGGCCGCGGCGGCCCCGTGATCGTCGAGATTCCCTCCGACATGTGGAACGAGGAGGTGCCGGAACCACTGAACTACAGCCCGGTCCTGCGCACGCGCTACGGCGCTGATCCCGTCCATGTCAGGGAGGCGGCCGCACTGCTGATCGGCGCCAAGCGTCCGGTGCTCTATGCCGGCCAGGGTGTGCATTACGCGCGGGCCTGGCCGCAATTGAAGCGGCTGGCCGAACGACTCGCCATCCCCGTCACCACCAGCCTCGGCGGCAAGTCGTCATTTCCGGAGACGCACCCGCTGTCCCTCGGCTCGGGCGGGCTCGCGGTGCCGCGCGCGGTGGCGACATTCCTGAAGGACGCCGACGTGATTTTCGGCATCGGCTGCTCCTTCACCGAAACCAATTTCGGCGTCGCGATGCCGAAAGGAAAAACCATCATTCATGCCACGCTCGATCCCAATCATCTCAACAAGGACGTCGAGGCCAAGATCGGCTTGGTCGGCGATGCCGGCCTCGTGCTCGATGCACTGCTTGCGGAGATCGAGCCGCAGGTCCCATCGGATCGGGATGCATCTGCGATCGCCACCGAGATTGCGGCCATCAACAAGGGGTGGATCGAGAAGTGGTTGCCGAAGCTGACGTCCAACGACGCGCCTCTCAATCCTTATCGCGTGCTATGGGACCTTCAGCACACCGTCGATATCGAAAACACCATCATCACTCATGATGCCGGCAGTCCGCGTGACCAACTCTCCCCGTTCTGGAAGGCGACCCAGCCGCTCTCCTACCTTGGCTGGGGCAAGACCACCCAGCTCGGCTACGGACTTGGGCTCGCGATGGGGGCCAAGCTCGCCGCGCCCGACAAGCTCTGCATCAATGTCTGGGGCGACGCGGCGATCGGCTTCACCGGGATGGATTTCGAGACAGCGGTCCGCGAGCGCATCCCGATCATGTCCATTCTGCTCAACAATTTCTCGATGGCGATCGAGCTGAAGGTGATGCCAGTGTCGACCGAGAAGTACCGCTCGACCGACATTTCCGGCGACTACGCCGCAATGGCGCGCGCCTTCGGCGGCTATGGCGAGCGCGTCACCAAGCCGGACGACATCGTGCCCGCGATCATGCGCGGCGTCGCCAAGACCAAGGAAGGCATTCCCGTCTTGCTGGAGTTCATCACCAGCAAGGAGACGGAGGTGTCACGGCCGGGCACGTGAGTGGTGGGGCTACTCCGCCATCTCGATCGCCGGCGGCGGTACGGCCGGGCCGGCGAGCGGCCGCTCCTCCATCAGGATCATGCAGACGGCGGCACAGGAAAGCATCGCCGCGGCCGCACCGAAGACGTAGCGGAAGGCGTGGACCATATCGGCAGCTGCAATCCCGGTGACCGCGCCGCTCGCGCCCTCCGCCAGAGAGACGTCGGCGCCGAGCGCCATCAGCAGGATTGCACCGAAGGCGGCAACCGTGAACGAGGACATCATGGCGCGAAAGAAGTTCATGGCGCCGGTGATGGTGCCGACCTGGGCGCGAGGCACAGCGTTCTGCAGCGCGACCACGCAGATCGGAAACGGCGTCCCCAGACCGACGCCGAACACCGAAAGCAGCGCCACCAGCGTCCACAGCGAGGGCGTCATCAGCGTCATCGCCGTCGCCGCCAGCGCTGCGGTGATGGTGCCCGCGATCGCAACCCGCTTGTAGTGCTTGACCCGCGCCATGGTGCGGCCGGCAATCGCTGCGCCAAGGGTCGATATCGCCGCCAGCGGAATCAGTCCAAGACCCGCCTGGCTCGCAGAGAGATGGTAGACCACCTCGTAATACAGCGGCAGATAGACGGTGAGCCCGATCATCGCGCCGAGCGCACAGCCGCTGATCAACAGGCCAAAGGGCACGACGCGGCCGCCGATCAGGGATAACGGCAGGAACGGCTCGTCGGAGCGCTGCGCATGCCAGACGAAGCCAAGCGCCAGGGCCACGGCGGCGCCGATCATCGCCAGGATCGCTGGTGACAGCCAGGCGAGCTTATGGCCACCCCAGCTCAGGACCAGCATGAAGACGACGGCGGACGCCATCAGAAGCAGCCCCCCGAGCCAGTCGACGCTGCGCAAGCGGTGATAGGCTGGGATGCGCGCCATCTTCGGCAGCAGCAGCACCAGCGCCCCGACCGCGAGTGGCAGGTTGATCCAGAAGATCATCGACCAGTGCAGATGATCGGCGAAGAAGCCCCCGATCACGGGCCCCAACAGGCCGGCCACCATCCAGACCGCGCTGAAATAGGCCTGATATTGGCCGCGCTCGCGCGGACTGATCACGTCCGAGATCACCGTCTGCACCACCGGCATGATGCCGCCGCCGCCGAGCCCCTGCAGGCCGCGGGCAAGCACCAGGACAGTCATGTTGGGCGCCAGCGCGCAAAGCACCGATCCCGCGATGAACAGGCTGAGCGAGGTGATGATCATGGCGCGGCGGCCATAGATGTCGCTCAAGGTGCCGAACACAGGGGCCACCGCCGTGGAGGCCAAGAGATACGCGGTGATCACCCAGGAGAGGTTCTCGACATCGTGGAACTCACGACCGATGGTCGGCAGCGCCGTCGCCACGATGGTCTGGTCAAGCGCGGCCAGGAACATCGTGAGCAGAAGGCTCATCAGGATGGTGCGGACCTCGGCCGGGGTCAGTGGCACCGGCGGCGCGATTGGCGGCGCGTCGGCGACCGCACGCACCTGCGGCGGCAGCGCGGGCAGCTCGGCGGCGATGTCTTCAGGCACGGAGGTGGCGGCGGCAGGGTAGCGGCTCTGCCGTTGAAACTTGTTCATGGGGAATAGTGTTGTTCGGCCAGCGAGGAGGAACCCCGCAGATTCGCTGAGTAGCCAACCATCTAAGGGATAAATTTCCCTTGCGGCAGACGCTCTTGCGCATGGGCGCATTGCGGCATCGGGCAGCCGGTCGCAGTGATGTGACTTGTTGCGTGTGCGAAACGAGGCCCCGTGAGTCGGCAGGCCCTCCTCAACCCGGAGCAGGCGGGATCTACCTGGACAGTCTATTTGGGCCGGTGCTTCAGCTTGGCGCGCTTGGGCAGCAGCACCGGCCATTGCACGATGTGGTCCTCCAGCTCGTCGACGGGGACTTGCTCCTCGGACCCTTCGACACGGCCCCGCACGGAGACGCCCGCTTCATGCACCGTCTGAGGATCCCCGGAGATCAGCGGGTGCCACCAATAGAGATCGCGCCCTTCGGCGGCCAGCCGGTAGCCGCAGCTCGGCGGCAGCCAGGTGATGGTGCGGACATTCTCAGGTGTCAGGCGAACGCAATCCGGTACCGTTTCAGAACGATTCTCATAATTTTTGCAGGCACATAGACCGGCGTCCAGAAGCCTGCACGCAATATGGGTGAAATAGATCCGGCCGGTATCTTCGTCCTCGAGCTTCTCCAGGCAGCAGCGCCCGCAGCCGTCGCACAGGCTTTCCCATTCGGCCTCGGACATCTGCTCCAAGGTCTTGGTTTTCCAGAAAAATCCCTCCTGACCGGAAGGACGTTTGAGCGGCGCGGTCATCACAGGAATCCGAGGGTCACAGCTGGCTCGGCATCTAGGGGGCCCTGCCACCAGGACGCAAGAGCGGCGTGCCGGTTCCGGGCAGAAGATGTTAGCGCTGCCCATCAAATTATGAGCGGCGCCATTGGTTTATGGCCCCTGCTCGGCTAGATAGGTTATCGAGTCATCCCCGGCGCGAAACAAGCGCCACGGGTTTGCCGCAACAGTCCCGCAAGACCCTTCGATGGCCCGGCCGGGTGGTTGAGTGCGTTCGAAGACAGCTGACCGGCTTTCGCAAAGACCAGGTATCCCGTGCGCCAGATCATTCCAGACGATTGGAAAAAGCGGCTCGACAACTGGCGACTGGATCTCGATGCGCGGTTCGATTCGGCGCTGTTCTCGTCGCTGCGCGGCGCCCGCGAGCTCTATGAGCGCTATTCGGCGTTCATGGACCGGTTCTATGTCGGCGGCTGGAAGCGCTGGGTCTTCATCGAGCCGTTCTCGGAAGCCGCCACGATCGGCCTCGGCGGGCTCGTGCTGTTGCTGGCGCTCGCGATTCCCGCGTTCCGCGAAACCGCGGACGAGGATTGGCTGAAGAAGTCCGACCTCGCGGTCACCTTCCTCGACCGCTACGGCAACCCGATCGGTAGCCGCGGCATCAAGCACAACGACTCGATCCCGCTGGAAGACTTTCCGGACAACCTGATCAAGGCGACGCTCGCGACCGAAGACCGCCGCTTCTACGACCATTTCGGCATCGATATCGCCGGTACCGCGCGCGCGCTCGTCACCAACGCCCAGGCTGGCGGCGTGCGCCAGGGCGGCTCCTCGATCACCCAGCAGCTCGCCAAGAACCTGTTCCTGTCGAACGAGCGCACCATCGAGCGCAAGATCAACGAGGCGTTCCTGGCGATCTGGCTGGAGACCCGGCTCACCAAGAACGAGATCCTCAAGCTCTATCTCGACCGCGCCTATATGGGCGGCGGCACTTTCGGCGTCGACGGCGCGGCGCATTTCTACTTCAACAAGTCGGTGCGCGACATCAACCTGGCGGAAGCCGCGATGCTGGCCGGCCTGTTCAAGGCCCCGACCAAGTTCGCGCCACACATCAACCTGCCGGCCGCCCGCGCCCGCGCCAACGTCGTGCTCGACAACCTGGTCGATGCCGGCTTCATGACCGAGGGCCAGGTGTTCGGCGCCCGCCGCAACCCGGCGTTTGCGGTCGACCGCCGCGACGAGAACTCGCCGAACTATTTCCTCGACTATGCCTTCGACGAGATGCGCAAGCTGGTCGACACCTTCCCGAAATCCTACACCGAGCGCGTCTTCGTCGTGCGCACCTCGATCGACATGAACGTGCAGCATGCCGCCGACGATGCCATCGAGAACCAGCTGCGCCAGTTCGGCCGCGACTATCACGCGACCCAGGCGGCGACCGTGGTCGCCGATCTCGACGGCGGCATCCGCGCCATGGTCGGCGGCCGCGATTACGGCGCCAGCCAGTTCAATCGCGCGGTCGACGCCTATCGGCAGCCCGGCTCGTCCTTCAAGCCCTACGTCTACACGACCGCGCTGCTGAACGGCTTCAAGCCGACCTCGACCATCGTCGACGGCCCGGTCTGCATCGGCAATTGGTGTCCGCAGAACTATGGCCATTCCTATTCCGGCACGGTGACGCTGACCCAGGCGATCACCCGCTCGATCAACGTCGTGCCGGTGAAGCTGTCGATCGAGCTTGGCAAGCCGAACGGCCCCAAGGCCGGCCGCGCCAAGATCGTCGAGGTCGCCCGCCGCTTCGGCATCAAGGCGCCGCTGCCGGACACGCCGTCGCTGCCGATCGGCTCTGACGAGGTCACCGTGGTCGAGCACGCGGTCGCCTACGCCACCTTCCCGAACAAGGGAAAGGCGGTGACGCCGCATTCGGTGCTCGAAGTGCGCACTGGCGCCGGCGACCTGGTCTGGCGCTGGGACCGCGACGGGCCGAAGCCCCGCCAGGCGATACCGGCCTCCGTCGCCGCCGACATGGCGGGGATGATGAGCCACGTGGTCAGCGAAGGCACCGCGCGCCGCGCCGCGCTCGACGGCATTCCGACCGCCGGCAAGACCGGCACCACCAATGCTTACCGCGACGCCTGGTTCGTCGGCTACACCGGCAACTTCACCTGCGCAGTCTGGTACGGCAATGACGACTATTCGCCGACCAACCGCATGACCGGCGGCTCGCTGCCGGCGCAGACCTGGCACGACATCATGACGGTCGCCCATGAGGGCGTCGAGATCAAAGAGCTAGCCGGCGTCGGCATGGGCGAGAAGCTGCCGAAAGAAGGCGCAGCCCAGGCCATGGCTTCGGCGGCGGGTGCGCCGAAGACCCTCGAGGTCAAGCCGGGACCGCCGCCGGTCTTGACCCGGCGCGGGGCCGAGATCCTGGTCCAGGTCGAGAAGATGCTCGACGACGCCGCGCGGGTTGCCGACAAGGCTGCACCGGGCGATGCGTCGAAGCCGGCCAAGCCGGTCTCGTCGAGCGCGCTCGCCTTCCCCGAAAATTATGCCGCGGCGACCGCTTCCGGCGACGCCGCGCCTGCCTCGCGCAAGAATTGACGTCAGCGATCCCGTGCGGCTGCTCCTCATCACCCTGCTTGCGCTTCTGATCGCCACTGGCGTCGGCATCGGCGCGACCTGGATGACGACGACCCGCGGCACCGAGTTCAACACGCTCACGATCGGCAGCTGGACCGCGCGCCCCAAGACCGGCACTTCCGACGTCGACCCTTATGCGCGGGCCACCATCACCCGGAATGGCGAGCTGCCGATCGGCACCGGCGATGGTGTCGCCTTCACCGCCACCACCGACGACAAGAAGAAGGCGCTGGACGGCCGCTGCGACGTCCTCGTCTCCGGGGTCACGCCGCCGGCGCGGTTCTGGACCTTGACCCTCTATGACAGGAAGGGTCATCTGGTCGCCAATGCGCTGCAACGCTACGGCTTCACCAGCCAGGAGATCGTGCGCGGCTCCGACGGCTCCTTCGAGATCCGCATCGCCTCGCGCTCGCGCTCCGGCAATTGGCTGCCGACCGGCGGCATCGAACGCTACGCGCTGATGCTGCGCCTCTACGACACGCCGGTCGGGGTTGCGACGCGCACGCAGCGCGACGCGCCGATGCCGTCGATCACGACAGTGGGATGCCCATGATCCGCCTGCTGTTCACCATTCTCGTCGGCGTGCTGCTCGGTGGTGTGGTCCATCTGGTCAGCGTGCTGGCGCTGCCGCGCATCGCCAGCCAAGACGCGTATTCGCGGCTGACGCCGATGACCGAGCTCAATGCGGTGACGCAACTGCCGTTGACCGACCCCAACACCTCGCCGATGCCGTTCATGGACCCGGCCTTCGCGGTCGCTGTCTGTCGCTACGATCTGTCCGACGGCCCGCTCAAGCTCACGGTGCCCGTGAGCCAGGCCTATACATCGGTGTCGTTCTACACCCGCAACGAGATCGCCTATTACGCGATCAACGATCGCTCCGCCGGCAAGCGCGTCATCGAGCTCGATCTGATGACCGAAGCGCAGCACAGCGACCTGCCCGAGGACGAAGAGATCACCTCGGCCGACCGCCTGATCATCGATTCGCCGACGGCGACAGGGCTGATCGTGCTGAAGGCGCTGGCGGCGGAGCCAGGATTGATGCCGCAGGCGCAGTCTTCGCTCGCCGCGGCCAAATGCGGCATCCAGAATGAGCCGCCGGCGAAAGCGGAAAAGCCGCGCGGCAAGCGCTGATATCGGGTCTGGCGCATTTGCCGTGAACGAAGGTGCCTGTTCACCATTCGTTGCATAGCTCGTCGTGACGATGAGATGTTATGGCATAAGCGTCACGCCGGTGATTGGCCCCACACCTCCTCATGCCCGTCGAAATCGAACGTAAGTTTCTGGTCAAGAACGAGACTTGGCGAGCCCAGGTCACCCATAGCGAACGATTGCGGGACGGCCTCGTCGCCCGCGAGCATGATGTGAAGGTCCGTGTTCGCTGCTATGGCGACCGCACCACGCTGTGCGTCAAGAGCAGCCGAAGGGGCGGCATCTCCCGCGAGGAATTCGAGTATGAGATTCCGCGCGAGCATGCCGCGGCGATCTTCGCCCATTGCACCGGCCGCATCCTGGAAAAGACCCGGCATTACGTGCCGGGGCAGAGCGGGATCTGGGAGGTCGACGTCTATCACGGCATTCTCGAGGGCATCGTGATCGCCGAGATCGAGCTGGAAAGCGAATCCGCGATCGTCCACCTGCCGGACTGGGTCGGCGAGGAGGTCACCGGCAATCCCCGCTACAGCAAGACCAACATGCTGGCCGAACGCTCGCCCCGCCCGCAGGCTCCCATCCGCCGTCCGTCGCTTGCCGGCGTGTGACGCCGTTTTGATGCGGGTCAAATCGAAGGCCTGTCACGCATCCTAAACACCCTCGCGTAACGTCCGCGAATTTGCGGCGTCGGGAGGAGTGTAGCGAGGATGGATTCGTCACTGGTGATGTCGCATGCGCTGCGCGCGAGGGTCATGTCGGCCGATGATGCGGCTGCGCTGGTCCCCGCCGGAGCCAATGTCGGCATGAGCGGCTTCACCGGCTCGGGCTATCCGAAGGCGGTTCCGCTGGCACTTGCCCGCAGAATAGAGGGGGCCCATGCGCGCGGAGAGCCGTTTCGCATCGGCGTCTGGACCGGCGCCTCGACGGCCCCTGAACTCGACGGTGCGCTCGCCAAGGTCAATGGCATCGAATTGCGCCTGCCCTACCAATCAGATCCGATCACGCGCGAGCGCATCAATGCCGGCAGCATGGAGTATATCGACATCCATCTCAGCCATGTCGCGCAGTTCGCCTGGTTCGGCTTCCTCGGCCATCTCGACGTTGCGGTGATCGAATGCGCCGGCGTTCTGCCGGACGGGCGACTGATCCCCTCGACCTCGATCGGAAACAACAAGACCTGGCTGGACCAGGCCGATCGCGTCATCCTGGAGGTCAATTCCTGGATGAACCCAGCGCTGCTCGGCATGCACGACGTCTATTACGGCACGCGTCTGCCGCCGCATCGCAAGCCGATCCCGATCCTCGCCCCCGGAGACCGCATCGGCGAGACCACCTATCGCTGCGATCCGGACAAGGTCATCGCCATCGTCGAGACCCATGCGCCGGACCGCAACACGACCTTTGCAGCTCCTGATGCCGTCTCCAAGGCGATCGCCGGCCATATCCTGGAGTTCTTCGCGCACGAGGTGCGGCAGGGCCGGCTGCCGCGCACCCTGCTGCCGCTGCAGTCCGGCGTCGGCAATGTCGCCAACGCCGTGATGGCAGGGCTCGACGACGGTCCCTTCCCGCATTTGACCGCCTACACCGAGGTGCTGCAGGACGGCATGCTGAACCTGATCCGGTCCGGCCGCATGGATCTGGCCTCTGCGACCGCATTGTCGCTGAGCTCCGAAGCCGCGCTCGAATTCAATCGCGAGATCGAATTCCTGCGCGACCGCATCGTGCTGCGGCCGCAGGAGATCTCCAACCATCCGGAGGTGATCCGCCGGCTCGGCGTGATCGCGATGAACGGACTGATCGAGGCCGACATCTACGGCAACGTCAATTCCACCCATGTGCGCGGCACCAGCATCATGAACGGCATCGGCGGCTCCGGCGATTTCGCCCGCAACGCCTATCTGTCGATCTTCATGACACCGTCGACGGCCAAGAACGGCACGCTGTCCTGCATCGTGCCGATGGTCACCCATGTCGATCACACTGAGCACGACGTGCAGATCCTGGTCACCGAGCACGGCCTCGCCGACCTGCGCGGCCTGTCGCCAAAACAGCGCGCGCGCGTGATCATCGACAAGACCGCGCATCCGACGTTCCGCGCGGCGCTGTCAGATTATTTCGAGCGCTCCTGCCAGTTCGCGCCCGGCAAGCACACGCCGCATCTCCTGGAGGAAGCGTTCAACGTCATCCGGCCGGTGTCGCCTGGCGACGGCCTCTAACGGCCGGCCTCGCCCGCCCCGTCATTGCGACGAGCGAAGCGACGAAGCAGTCCAGACTTACTGCTTGACTCGGGATTGCGTCGCTTCGCTCGTCGCAATGACGCCGGATAGACTATCAACCCCGCGTGGTCAACGGACGCTGGATCAGCGGGCGCGCCGCGACCGGCGGGTTTGCGGTCTGTGCCGCGAGCTCGCCGATCAGACGATCGGCGTCGGCGGCCATCGGATCGGGTGCCTGCAGCACCAGCCGCTCCAGCGCCCAGCGATAGGACGAGATGCGCTGCTCCAGGCTGAGCTGCACCCATTGCACGATCAGCGAGTTCTCCTGCATGCGCGCGATCGCATCGTCCTTCTCGCGCGGCGACAATTCGCTCATGTAGCGCATGCTGGCGTCGCGCTTGCGATCGAGGTCGATGACGCGGATCGCGGAGGCAAAGAAGGGTTCGAACCGCGTGATGTCGTCACGGACGTCGTCCATCAGCTGCGCATAGCGGGAGGAATGCGAGCGGTGCGGCTCGTCGATCAAGGCGCGACCATAGGCGGTGCGATCGAACACCACCTTCTGCCGCCATGGCGAGGGTGACGGCTGATAATCACCGAACACGCTCTTCCAGGCGGGGCGCGAATGCGGCGGCTCGATCAGCGGATAAGCGAGATCGCGGAGTTGACGCTCGGCGTCGGTGAGCTGGAACTGCGATGGCTTGATACCGACGCTGGCAGTTGCCTCCTGACCGATCCATTTGTGCATGTCGTCGTTGCGGAAATCGGCGCGGGTGCGGCCGAAATCGCCGCCGCTGCAGGCGCTGAGCATCGTGCCCGTGAGCACGAGCGCAAGAGCCGGCACGACGCGCCGGACCGGGATGAAGATGTCCGGCATTCCAAGTCTCATGATCTCAGCGGCGACGGCGGCGGCGGGTCGGGGCGGCGCCCTCGCGCGGTCCGCGATCGTCGCTGGTGTCGGCAGTTTCGCGCTCGATCCGCACGACGGGAAGGATCACGACCGTCCCCATGCCCTGCTGCTGCGGCGCGCCCCTCGCGGCGGACCGCGCGCGGCGCGCTGTGTCGGCCGGAAATTCGATGATGGTCGCCATATAGATTCTCTCTCGTGCCCCGAAGTTCTGTCCTCTCTTCATCCCCTCGTGCACGAACTTCAAAAAGGCCAAGGGGCACACGCAACTGACGAACCAGGCGCCGCATGTCGGTCTCACATCGAAGAACAGACCGCGCATCACCTCAAGATCTTGCAGAGAACCGGCGGGATCGGCGCCGCCAATCGGTCCTCGAACGAGTGCGATTAAGATCAGCACGTGGTTAACGGCATCTTAATCGGCCGCCGAGGACATGTGGCCTCTCTCCTCAGCGTTGCAGATCACCCGCGAGCGTTGCGCCTTTGTCTCACCGGGAGACTCGCGACCGGGAAATTTCGGCCGATCTTCACGAATTATTTTCCTTAACGGCCCATTAAAACAACTGCGGATAGTCTGATCGCAACGAATGCCGAAGTTGCGTACCCCGACATGACAAGATCATCGCTTTTCCTGGGCCTAGACGGGCTGATGACGCTGTCCCGCCGCGAGGGCGTCGACATCAGACCCACGCTGTTGCGCGTGTTGACCGATCTCTACGTGCAGACGAGCGCGCATTCGGCCGACGAGGAGCGGCAATTCGTCGAGCTCGCCACGCGCCTGATCGACGAAGTCGACGATACGACGCGCGCCGCAGTGTGCGCGCGCCTTGCGATCTATCCGTCGACCCCTGCCGAGATCCTGCTCAAGCTTGGACTGCGTCCGGTCATTGCGGATGAAACATTGCCGCTCGCGGGGCCAATTCCGGCCTCGCTGCTGCCAAAGCTCTCCGCGCAGCCGCGGGTTCTCGATCAGTCCCCGTCAGGGCTCGCGATGCAGCCGAAGGACGCCGCGGAGATCTGCGAGATGTTCTTCGGCGCCGGCTCCAGCGAGCGCACGGCGATGCTGCAGAGTCTCGCCACCACGCCGCTCAAGCCCGCGATGAGGATTCCCGAGCACCGCGCGTCCAAAGCGATCGAAGCGCTGGAGATGGCGGCCTTCGTCACCGATGTCGAGAATTTCACGATCGAACTCGGCGAAAGCCTGCTGCTCTCGAGCCGGATCGCGGCCCAGGTGGTCGACGACGCCACGGGCGAGCCGCTGGCCTGCGCCGCCAAGGCGCTTGGCATGCCCGGCGCCGTGTTCCAGCGCGTGCTGTTGTTCCTGAAGCCGGAGCTCGGCCAATCCGTGCAGACCGTGTTTCGGCTGTCGCGGCTCTACGATCGCCTGAGCGAGCGGGCGGCATTGATCATGCTCGCAGCCTGGCGCGGCTCCGCCGTTGCGGCGGCTGCACGGGCCAAGCATCGCCCCTCGCTCTATGACGATGAGCGGCAGCGGGGCCGTGCGACAACGCCGCGATCGCAGCCGGTCTCGACGGCGATCGTGCGCACCGGCACCGACGGATACAAGCGCTGACCGCTGCGCCGCAGGCCCGCGGCGCTAGAACCAGATCTGCATTGCCAAGCCGTGCGCATCCCGCGGCGGCTCGCCTACGGGGACGCTGCCCGCGCAATCGCGCGCAGCCAGCGCGACCGCAGCAGCATCGAGCACGTCATCGGCCTTGGCACCGGTGCCGATCCGCGTCTTGTCGACCCATTCATCGATGGCGGCAAAGCCGGCGCGCAACAGCAGCTCACGCCGCAGCAACGCCCCCTGCTCCGTATGTTTCGACGGCAGCGGCGCACCGTGCAGGCGCAGGAAGACCAGCTCCGGATGCGCCTCGCGGATGTCGAGATGGCGATGGCTTCGAACGAAGCGGTCGACCTCCATGATCTTGCGCCCGAGATGCCAGAGCTGACGCGACACACGCGTCTCACCGCGCTTCAGCGCTTCAATGTTGGCGAGATCGGGATCGTCGAACTGCTCCCACAGCCAGCGCCGCGCGCCGGTGAAGACGCGGGAGCGGTGCGGCGCGAGCTTGTCACGCGCGAGATGATCACAATCGCGCTCACCGTCGTCCGTCATGCCGATGGGGATGTCGACGGCGGCACGAGCGAAGGGGGCTGCGAGCGCGGCCGAGATGTCGGCGGGAAAGGCGACGTCGCGCCGGTCGCCCTCGATCGACACTGCGACCCAGCCGCGCGAGAAACCATCGAGTCCGACGATGCGTTGACCAGACACTTCGCCACCCACCTACCTTATGCGATCACGGATCTCGTAGCTTGCTCTGGTGCCCCTCTTTCGGAGAAGGTCTATCGTCGTTCTACAGCGCCAGTGACTGCGCCCTCTCCCCTTGCGGGAGAGGGCTACACCGACACCAGCGTCATCCGCAGTCGGGTGAGGGGTTCGTTCCACAAGCGCACCGTCTCTGCGGAGGCAGACCCCTCACCCGGCATGATCGCGCTTCGCTCGATCATGCCACCCTCTCACAAGGGGAGAGGGTACCCCGCCGCTGTGGCAAGCGCCTGCGCCGATCAAGCCGGACGCCGCGGCACGATCGCGATCGGATTGAAGGTGTACACGGCCTCGCCGTGCTGGTTATAGGCGGTCCATTTGATCCGCGCGATGCCTTGCGGCTTGCTCTGCGACGGCACGAGATCGACCACCTCGCCCTCGAGATGAAGCGTGTCTCCCGGCCGCACCGGCTTCAGCCAGCGCAGCTCGTCAACACCGGCGCCGAACAGCGGATGCGGACCAAACGGTCGAGCTTCCGCCGCAAGTCGCATCGCGATCGCGGCGGTGTGCCATCCGGAGGCGGCAAGCCCCTTCAGGATCGTCTTCTCCGCCGCTTCCTCATCGAGGTGAAACGGCTGCGGATCAAATTCGGCGGCGAAGCGCTTGATGTCGTCGCGCGACACCGTCGTCTCGCCGCTCTCGAATTTCATCCCGATCTTGAGGTCATCGAACCATTCGATCATGCAGGCCCTCGAATTGGCGCTTCGGGCGGGAGCTCAACCGAGGTTGAGCTCCTTGAAGAAGTCGTTGCCCTTGTCGTCGATGATGGTGAAGGCCGGGAAGTCGACCACCTCGATGCGCCAGATCGCTTCCATGCCGAGCTCAGGATATTCCACCACCTCAACCTTCTTGATGCAGTGCTCGGCGAGATTGGCCGCGGCACCGCCGATCGAGCCGAGATAGAAGCCGCCGTACTTCTTGCAGGCCTCGCGCACGGCCGGCGCGCGATTGCCCTTGGCGACCATCACCATCGAGCCGCCAGCGGCCTGAAACTGATCGACGAAGGAATCCATGCGACCCGCGGTGGTCGGGCCGAACGCGCCTGAGGCGTAGCCTTCCGGCGTCTTGGCCGGGCCGGCGTAGTAGATCGGATGGTTCTTGAAATAGTCCGGCAACGGCTCGCCCTTCTCCAGACGCTCGCGCAGCTTGGCATGCGCGGAATCGCGCGCGACGATCATGGTGCCGGTCAGCGACAGCCGGGTCTTGATCGGATGCTTCGACAGCGCCGCGAGGATGTCCTTCATCGGCTGGTTGAGGTCGATCTTGACGACCTCGCCGCCGAGCGCCTGCTCGACCTCCGGCAGATATTGCGCCGGATGATGCTCGAGCTCTTCCAGATAAACGCCGTCCTTGGTGATCTTGCCGAGCACCTGTCGGTCGGCCGAGCACGATACGCCGAGCCCGATCGGCAGCGAAGCGCCGTGACGCGGCATGCGGATCACGCGCACGTCGTGGCAGAAATATTTGCCGCCGAACTGCGCGCCGACACCGAGCGACTGCGTCATCTTGTGAATTTCCTGCTCCATCTCGAGATCGCGGAAGGCGTTGCCATCGGGCGATCCTTGCGTCGGCAGCGCATCAAGATAGCGCGCCGAGGCAAGCTTCACCGTCTTCATGCAGAGCTCGGCCGAGGTGCCGCCGATCACGATGGCGAGATGATAAGGCGGGCACGCCGCGGTGCCGAGCGTGAGGATCTTCTCCTTCAAGAAGGCGAGCAGGCGATCCTTGGTCAAAACCGACGGCGTGGCCTGGAACAGGAAGCTCTTGTTGGCAGAGCCGCCGCCCTTGGCCATGAACATGAACTTGTAGGCATCTTCGCCTTCGGCGTAGATCTCAGTCTGCGCCGGCATGTTGTTGGCGGTGTTCTTCTCCTCATACATCGACAGTGGCGCGACCTGCGAATAGCGCAGGTTGCGGCGCAGATAAGCGTCGCGCGCGCCTTCCGAGAGCGCCGCCTCGTCGTCGCCATCGGTGATGACGTTGCAGCCCTTCTTGCCCATGATGATCGCGGTGCCGGTATCCTGGCACATCGGCAGCACGCCGCCAGCAGCGATATTGGCGTTCTTCAGAAAATCCAGCGCGACGAACTTGTCGTTCGGGCTGGCCTCGGGGTCGTCGAGGATCGCGCGCAGCTGCTTCAGATGGCCGGGACGCAGATAATGATTGATCTCGCCGAAGGCGGCTTCCGACAGCGCCCGCAGCGCCTCGCGCGACACCACCAGCATGTCGCGGCCCAGCACCTTCTCGACCCGCACGCCCTCAGCCGTGATCTTCTTGTAGGGCGTGGTGTCGGCCCCCAGCGGAAACAGCGGCGTATGCTTGTAGGGCGGGACGGGCTTGGACTGGTCGGGGAAAGCGGTGGGCGCGTTCATGGGAAACTCGTGGGTTGAAGGGCCGGAAAACGCCTGTCCGAGGCACCCGGCGATAGAGCCGTTCTAAGCCCTTTTGGTGGAAAAGGAAGCTGCTGGGCCACGAATGGGACCTATGTGATCTCCTGCCGTTTGCAGCACGAAAATCGCGCGTGGGCGAAAGCCGCAGATAACCCTCCCGCTTGGCCCTTGACAGCTCTGATAACCTTCACCGCGAGAGCTGATCGAGACATGCCCTGATAGGGCGCTACGGAGGATCACATGGCAACTTTCGTCCTCATTCCAGGCGGTTGGCGCGGCGGCTGGTGGTATGAGCCACTCGCGGCGCGGCTCAAGCAGGCCGGCCATGTGGCCCACGCGCTCACCTTGAGCGGGCTTGAGGAAACGCCCGCCCGTGCCGCCTGCATCAATCTGGAAACGCATATCGCGGACGTGCTGAAGCTGTTGTCGGTCGAAGACCTGTCCGAGGTCATTCTCTGCGCGCACAGCTATGGCGGCATGGTCGCGTCGGGGGTTGCGGACCGCGCGCCCGAGCGGCTCGCAGCCCTTGTCTACCTCGATGCGTTCGCTCCCGAGAATGGTCAGGCCTGGTGGGATTTGGCCGGCGACGATTATCGTCGGCTGGTGATCGCGCAAGCCGGCCATGACGGGCTGACCGTGCTGCCACGCGACGGGGTCGATCCGCGCTGCCGGCCGCATCCGCTCGGCGCCTTCGTGCAAAGCCTTCGTCTCACGCGCTCACCGCCGCAGCTCGCTCGCGTCTTCGTCTATGCCACCGGCTGGAGCGCGACACCCTTTACTGCGCAATATGAGCGGCTGCGCACTGATCCTGCCTGGACCGTGCGCACCATCGCCTGCGCCCACGATCTGGTCCACCACGCGCTTGATGAGACCGTCCAGGTGCTGATCGACGTCACGCGTGACCTTGTCCCGCTGTGATGTGGCTTACGGAGCGCGTTTGTCACACTTCCCCCGATCATGCACGGCGATGAAGGATCGGCGCTTGCATGCGCTTTGGGCGCACGCTTCAATGGCGCGGGGGTATTGATGATGATGTTGAAGATCATATTGCGTGCGGCCGTATTTTGCGCCCTGTCCGCGTCGGCGGCATTGGTCGCCGCCACGCCCGCGCGAGCCGATCGTTGCGACGATCTCGTCAAGGAGCTGAAGAATCAGATCGACGGTTTGCGGATCGGCCAGACCGCAGCCGGAACAGTTTACCTCGCCCATCCCAAAGCCCGCGAGATCACGCTCGGCTGCTCAGCCAAGAATTTCAGCAACCAGCTGTTCGCAAAATCCGACCGCAAGCCGCCGCCGGCCTTCATCGACCTGATTGCCGGCACCGCCGCGATCATCTTCACGCTGCCGAAGGACGACATGGAGCGCGGGGCCAAGCGCTGCTTCAGCCGCCTCGGGCTGTTCCGCGGCGACGACGTCACCAGCCGCTACCGCCGCCTCGAGATGCGCTGCGCCCGAACCAAGACCGAGTCGACGATCACGATCACCCGCAGCAAGGACCAATAGGTGCGGCGCCTCACGGCTGATTGCCGCGGCCGCAGGACTGGGGGTCTTTCTGCGACCGGGTCAGGCCCCCGTTCACCATTCGCGGCCGCACCACCAATTGCAGACAATTTGACCGATTGGATTGACGGAACCTTCGCTGACGGGGGTCACGCTTGGCACAAACAAGCGAGGAGCCGGACCATGTCCGTTTCGACCCTATCACCACCCGCCTCGCCGCCGCCGCAGCAACAGCCGCAGCCGTCGGTCAACGCCGAGGCGAACAAAGCGCAGACGCAACAGGCCCAGGCCACACAGACCACGGCCCCAAGGGCAGAGAAGACCGGCGACGAAACCGAAGCTGAGAAGCAGGCGTCCCGCCCGCCGCTACCGCCGGGACAGGGCACGCGCGTCGACATCCTGGCCTGAGCGATACTCCGGCACGTTTGAACCGCGGCGGGGTCACGCCTCCGCTGCGAGCGATGCGATTCGATCCATGATCCGGGCCCAGCCGGGGCTCATCATCTCGAAGGCGATCGCATTGCCGGGGAAGCGGAACCCGTCATGAACCATGCGCAGCTGTGTGCCGCCTTCGACCGGTGCCAGCGTGAAGGTCACCTCGCTGTCCAGCTTCGAGCCGTAGTCCGGATTGGAGTCCGCACCGCCCTGCCAAGAGTAGCGCAGCAGCCGCGGCGGCTCGCATTCCAGCACCTCGCAATGCACGACGCCATCCCAGTCGCCCATCGGCCTGGTCTTGAAGGTGAAGCGATGGCCGACTGACGCCACGAAGTCGTTCGGCATCAGCCATTTTGCGATCAGCTCGCTGTCCGTCAGCATCCGCCAGATCACGTCCGGCGCATAGGGCAAGACCTTCTCGACGACGATCGCGTGCGTCTCGCTCATGACTGGTCCTCCTTCAACAACATCTCCAGCCTGCCGAGGCGCTCCCGCCAGAAGGCGCGGTAGTGATCGAGCCAATCCGCCAGCGGTTCGAGCGCCTTCGACGCGACGCGGTAGTGGACGTGGCGGCCCTCGCGGCGCTCCGTCACCAGGCCTGCGTCGCGCAGCGCCTTGAGATGCTGCGAGATCGCGGGCTGCGAGACCTTCGATCCCTTCACGAGCCCGGTCGCCGCCACCTCGCCTTCCCGCGCGATCCGCTCGAACACAGCCCGCCGGGTCGGATCGGCGAGCGTCTTCATGACCGTGGTGAGCTGCGCGGGATTTGCCATGAAAGAAACATAAGTAAATGCTTATATGTTGTCAACATCGTCATATTGGCTGATGAATTGAGCCATCAGCGCTGCTCAGGCTCAGCGCAACGAGGAGGAACGCCGATGACCGCGAAGACCTTCACCGGCGGCTGCCACTGCGGCCAGGTGCGGTTCGAATGCACGAGCGATCTCGCCATGGTGACCGCCTGCAACTGCTCGATCTGCACCAAGAAAGGCCTGCACTTCGCCTTCGTGGCACCCGCCCAGTTTCAGCTCCGCGCAGGCGACGAAAACCTGCGCGAATATCTGTTCAACAAACATGCGATCCGGCATCAGTTCTGTATCGACTGCGGCGTCGAGGTGTTCGCGCGCGGCCGCAAGCCTGATGGCACAGATGTCGTTGCCCTCAATGTGAGCTGCATCGACGGCATCGAGCTCGCCAGGCTGACGATGACGCCGATCGACGGCCGGAACATGTAGCGCGGAGGGCGCGCGATAGCGGGAAAGCCGCTTTCGATCAGCTGCAGAGGCCTCAGGCGTCGAGCGCCTTGTAGCGGCGGAAGATGCCGTCCTCGTTGAAGGCGATGCGGCGCTCGCTCGCCAGATAGGCCGCTATGTTCGGTCGCGCCGCGACGCGGTCGTGCAGCCCGACCAGGCCCGGAATCCTGCGCTCGAAGGCGTTCATCCGCTGCGGAAACGCGTAGCGCAGGCCGTCCACGATCTGAAACAGCGAGAGATCGACGTAAGTGAGCCGGCGGCCGGTGATGTAGGGACCGTTGTCCTTCAGGATGTCTTCGAAATAACCGAGAAACTTCGGCACCCGCTCGTCCCAGAACTCCGCGGTGCGCTTCTTCGCCGGCACGCGCTGATCCTCGTAGTAGAGCGTCGGTCCGAGCGGATGATGGGTGTCGTGGATCTCGACCACGAAGTCCGTGATCGTCAGCTGCAATTGATGCACCCACAATTGTCCGGCCTCGGCCTTCGGCGCCAGATCATGCCGGCCACCGAGATAGAACAGGATGTTGGCGGTCTGCCCGATCAGGAGCTTGCCGGCCTTCAGGAAGGGCGGCGCAAAGGGCGGCGTGCCGCTCTTGGCGTCGAGTATCTTGGTCATGGCGGCCATGCCGCCCGGCTCGCGGGCGACGTCGCGATAGCCGGCCGCCACCTCTTCGAGCGCGAGCCGCACATATTCGCCGCGGCCCTGGATCATGGGCCAGTAATAGAGCTCGTAGCGCATGGCTGAATCCTCGAAAGGCGGACGGGTGCGCCTGGATGTAGCAGGACAATCCCCTGCTTCCAAAGCAAAGGCGCCGCGGATCGTTCCGCGGCGCCCTGCCATGCATTCCGTGTGTGGGCTTAGTTGGCCTGCTGGATCGCCGAGAGCTGCCAGTTGCTGCCGGGGTGACGCAGGAAGGTCCAGATCTCCGTCACCTGCTGAGGCTGATCGCCGCCTTCGACCACCCTGCCGCTGGCGCGCTCCACGGTCTTGTCGACCAGCGAGAACCGCATCGCCACCGTCGCATAGTCAGCGTCGCCCTCGCGCCAGGCTTCCGCCAGGTCGCCCTGCAGCAACTTGGTGCCGCTGACCTTGTTGACCACACCGCGGGCCTGGTTCTGCTCCAGGTCGCGCTCGAAATAGGAGGCCATTTCCGGCGTCGTCAGCAGGCGCAGCCGGCCAACATCCTCGTTGGACCATGCGGCTTGGATCTCGCCGAGCAGCCGCTCGAAGGCTTCATAGTCCGCGGGCTGGATCTGCAGCGGGGCTGAGCTCGAGCCGCCGAAACCACCAAAACCCATGCTGGAGCTGAAGCTCTGCTGGCCACCGGGCGGGCTCGCACCGGCATAGGCCGGCTCGTTGCGCCGCTGCCACCACGCCATGGCCATGCGCGCCAGGAACACGATCAGCACGATCTGCAGGATCAGGCCGAGGATCGAGCCGAAGCCGCTGAGGCCGGAAAACAAGCCGCCGCCGAACAACAGGCCGAGCAGGCCCGCGCCGAGGAAGCCCGCGGCCAGGCCGCCGAGCATGCCGCCGCCGAAACGACTGCGCGCCGGTGAATTAAAGCCGGAGCCGCCATTATAACCCGGCTGCGTGAGCGTACGGTTGAAAGGGCTTGCCGTCCCCGGTGCAGTCGAGGTCGACGGCGGGGCGGAGAAGGTCCGCGAGCCGCGGGAGCCGGAGCTGAAGCCGCCGCCGATCCGGGCGTCGGCCGCCGAAACGGCGAGCACCGTCGGCAGCGCCAGTGAAACAATCACGGCGATCGCCCTGAGGACGCCGCTTTTGCGCTGCAAGAAACTCATCTGCGTTTTCCCAAATCCCCGGAATGGGGATGCCCGTAAGATGGGCAGAACCGCCCAAAAGTGAAGGCGGGGCGATGCCGCATGGCTGCGGCGCTGCGTCGCGGGGGAACCATTCCCGCTGAACAGATCGCGGTAACCTATTGCGGCGTCATGGTTTCCTTCACAGCCGCGACCAGCTGGCTCAAGGTGAAGGGCTTGGGCAGGAAGGCGAATTGCTGATTCTCCGGCAGGCTCTTCTCGAAGGCGTCCTCGGCATAGCCGGAGACGAAGATGATCCTCACCTCGGGATTGCGATCGCGCATCGCCTTTAGGAGCGTCGGGCCGTCCATTTCCGGCATGACCACGTCGGAGACGACCAGATCGACATTGCCGTCGCGCTCCTCCAGCGCCTCCATCGCCTCGATGCCGTTGGAGGCCTCGATCACACTGTAGCCGCGCGAGCGCAGACCCCGTGCATTGAGCGCGCGCAGGCCCTCTTCGTCCTCGACCAGCAGGATCGTGCCCTGGCCGGTGAGGTCGGTCCGCGGCTTGGCCTCAGCCTTCCCGTCCGCCGTTGGCGCATCCTTGGCGGCGCCGTTGACGGCGTGCGGCTGGTGGTCGGCATGGACCTCCTGCTCGGCATGATGCCGCGGCAGGAAGATGTGGAACGAGGTGCCCTTGCCGACCTCGCTGTCGACATAGATGAAGCCGCCGGTCTGCTTGATGATGCCGTAGACGGTGGACAGGCCGAGCCCGGTGCCCTTGCCGACCTCCTTGGTGGAGAAGAACGGTTCAAAGATCTTCTCACGGATCTCAGGTGGAATGCCGGTGCCGGTGTCGCCGACGTCGATCCGCACATAGTCGGCGACCGGCATGCCCTTATAGGCGGCCTGCGCGGCCTCCTCCGCCGGAACGTTGGCGGTCCGCACCGAGAGCTTGCCGCCATCCGGCATCGCATCGCGAGCGTTGACGGCGAGATTGACGATCACCTGCTCGAACTGGGAGACGTCGACCTTGACCGGCCAAAGGTCGCGGCCATGGACCAGGTCGAGCTTGACCTTCTCGCCGATCAGCCGCCGCAGCAGCATCGTCAAGTCCGAGAGCGCATCGCCGAGGTCGAGCACCTGCGGCCGCAGGGTCTGGCGGCGCGAGAACGCCAGCAGCTGCCGCACCAAGGTGGCGGCGCGGGTCGCGTTCTGCTTGATCTGCATGATGTCCTGGAACGACGGATCGGTCGGCTTGTGCGCGTTCAGCAGGAAATCATTGGCCATCATGATGGCCGAGAGCACGTTGTTGAAGTCGTGTGCGATGCCGCCGGCAAGCTGGCCGACCATCTCCATCTTCTGCGACTGATTGATCTGGTTCTCCAGCGCGCGCCGCTCGGTGGTCTCGAGCATGTAGACGATCGCAGCTTCGGTTTCGCGCTCGTCCTCGTCGACCGCGGTGACGAAGAACTGTCCGAACCGCTCCTTCGGCCCGTCCAGCATGACCTCCACCGGCGAGATATCGCCCTGCCCCTCGGCGGCCTGGTTGATCGCGGCGATCAACACATTGCGGTCGCGCGGGCTGACCGCGCGGAAGATCGAGCGGGCGGCGGCCGCGTCGCTGCTCAGGCTTTGCGCCAGCTTGGCATAGCGGGCATTGGCGCGCACCACGGCGCCGCCACGATCGACGGTGGCGATCGCCATCGGCGTGTGGTCGAAGAAGCGCATGAAGCGCACCTCGGCGGCGCGCTCGGGATCGGAGCGCTCGTCGCGGGCACGGCTGATGACGAGCGTGCGCGACGGCCCCGGCGCGCCGTCGGCGCCGAAGGCAAGCTTGTGATAGAGCCGCGCCGGCATGGTCTTGCCGCCACGCATCTTCAGATCGATGTCGAACACCTCGGTCCGGACCTCGCCGGGAACCGCGACAATCGAGGTCAGCAACGAGGCGCCGTCGCCGGAGACGACGTCCGCCAGCTTCAGCCCGCCGGAGCCGATCTCGGCGAGATCGTAGTCCAGCCAGTTCGCGAGCGTGGCGTTGACATAGACCAGGCTGCCGTCGGCATTGACCGAGAAGAAGCCGCAAGGTGCGTGATCGAGATATTCGATCGCGTGCTGCAGCTCCTGGAACACGTCCTCCTGCCGCTCGCGGTCGCGGGTGATATCTGCAATCGACCACACCGCGTATTTCGAATCGCGCTTGCTGCCGCCGAGCGGGCGCACGCGCATGCGCAGCCAGCGGCCCTGGCCGCTTTCGCCGGCCGCGATGCGCACCTCCTCCTGCTGCCGCTTGCCTTCGCGGGCGGCCTTGAGCAGCCGGAACACGGCCTCCGAAACGTCGGGATTGCCGATGAAGACGCGCTCCACCGGGCGCGCCTCCTGCGCGCTCTGCGCGCCCGTCATCCTCAGATAGGCGGCATTGGCATAGACCACGTGCCCGCGCGCATCAGTCACCGCGAGCCCGTCCGGCGCGAGGTCGGGGACCCGCCCCGTCACGGGGTCGTCGGTGGCGCGGTCCGCGAAGCGGATGATGCCGGCGGCGAAGGCGAACAGGTTGAACAGGCCGACGGTGGCGAGCAGCGCCAACAGGCCGAGGATATAGGGCTGCGCCTGGGTGCGCCCGATCGTCATCAGCGCCAGCGCGACGGCCACGAGGGCGCCAGCGACCAACAGCACCAAGAGGATGCTGCCGCTGCGGCGCGACCGCTCCGGCAGACTCATCTGGTCCTGTGACGCATCGTTGTCGGGTTCGGCGCTCATAGCAAAAGGACGCGACCTGTCGGCAGGGCTATCGCGCCGGTCGGCGCGGCCCCCGCCCTCACCTGCCTGAATCGGACGCTCAAGCGCAAGCCCGTCAAGCCGATATTCCATGATTTATCCGTATTTTACGTGCGCGGGCGATGCGAATCACGGGCCTTAGAGCCGCCCGGACAGGTTGCGCCTGAGACCCATGACGTAGCCGATGATCTCCGCCACCGCGTGATAATGTTCCACAGGAATTTCGTCGTCGATCTCGACCGTGGCGTACAGCGCGCGCGCCAGCGGCACGTTCTCGACGATCGGGATGTCGTGGGCGCGGGCGATCTCGCGGATCTTGAAGGCGATGTTGTCGACACCCTTGGCGACGCAGACCGGCGCCTGCATGCCGCGCTCATAGGCCAGCGCCACCGAATAGTGGGTCGGGTTGGTGATGATCACCGACGCCTTCGGCACCGCCGCCATCATGCGTTTCTTCATGCGCTGCTGGCGCAGCTGCCTGATTCGCCCCTTGACGTGCGGATCGCCTTCCGACTGCTTGAACTCCTCCTTGACCTCCTGCACCGACATCTTCTGTCGTTCGTACCATTGCCGGTACTGGAACAGATAGTCGCCGATCGCGACGATCGCGAGCAGCGCGACCACCGAGCCCATCAAGTGCTTGGTCAAAGACAGCGTCACGCCGAGCAGCGCGTTCGGATCGAGATGCAGCAGGGATTCCAGCCGCATCCGCTCGGGCCACAGGATCATCACCATGACGCTGCCGAGCAGCACGAGCTTGAAGATGCCCTTGGCGAAGTTGACCGCGGCCTGCTTGCCGAACAGCCGCTTGGCGCCGGACAGCGGCGAGATCTTGCTCAAGGTGGGTTTCAGCGGCTCACCTGACCAGACCAGACGGTGCTGCAACATGTTGCCCGCGAGCGCGGCCAGCATGAGCATCACGAGGGGAAGGCCGATCGCTGCAATGACCGCATAGGCCAGCCCGCGCGCCATCGCGAGCAGGCCCGCTCCGTCAGTATGAATCATCCAGGAATTGGCGATCAGATTGCGTAGCGGCATCATGATCCCGCTGCCGATCGAATCCGAGAAGGTCGTCAGCACGAGCGTTGCCGCCGCGATCAGGAACCAGGTGTTGAGCTCCTGGCTCTTGACGACGTCGCCACGCTCGAGTGCGTCGTCGAGGCGCTTTTGCGTCGGGTCTTCTGTTTTGTCGGCGGTATCGTCCTCACCGGCCATGCGTCAGGTCCTCACCTTGGGGTCAGGTCGTGCATGACGCCCCCGAAATAGCCGAGGAAGGTTCCCATCATCGCCGTCAGAACCAGCGCGAAGATCAAAAAGCCGATCATGATCGAGAGCGGCGCGCCGACGAAATAGACCTGCATCTGCGGCATCAGCCGGGCCAGCAGCGCAAGCCCCATATTGAAGACGAGCCCGAACACCAGAAACGGCGCCGAGAGCTGCAGGCCCAGCCTGAAGGCGGCGGCAAAGGCCCGCGTCGCGAGCGAGGCGACGTCGCCGCTTGGCACCAATTCGCCCGGCGCAAAGATGTTGTAGCTGTCGCTGAGCGCTGCGATCACCAAATGATGGCTGTCTGTCGCAAACAGCAAGGTCACCCCGAGCATGGTGAGGAAATTGCCGACCAGCACGCCCTGCTGTCCCTGCGTCGGATCGATCTCGGTGACGAAACCGAGCCCCATCTGCTGCGCGATCACGGCGCCGGCAACCTGCAGCGCAGACAAGGTCACGCGCGCGGTGGCACCGAGCACGATGCCGATAATGATCTCGTGCAGCATCATCACCAACAGCGGCGTCAGCGCCGTCATGTCGACCTGATAGGCTTGGCGGTGCAACGGCAGGATGATCATCGTCAGCAAAAGCGCGATGGACAGCTTGATGCGAACTGGAATGTTGGTCTCGCCCAAGCCCGGCAGCAGCATCACCATGGCGGCGATCCGGGCAAAGGCCAGCATGAAAGCCGCCGCCAGCGCCGGCAGGAATGAAATATCGATGCGCATTGCGCGGCGCGTCCAGGCCCCTGGCGGCGCGGAGAGGAATCAGCGCCGCGCGGCACATTGCCCTATCCGCCGATGATTCGCGACGAGATCCGCATCATATGCGAATGCAGCGCGTCTGCCATGAAGGGCAAGGCCAACAGCAGCGTGACGAAGATCGCAATGATCTTCGGGACGAAGACCAGGGTCTGTTCCTGGATCTGGGTCAGCGCCTGAAACAGCGAGACGATGACGCCGACCACGAGGCCGACCACCATCAAGGGCGACGAGACCACGACAATCGTCCAGATCGCGTCGCGCGCGACATCAAGCGTTTCAGCTCCGGTCATTCCGTAGTCGCCTTCCCCGGTGAATGTCCTGCGCCGCTCTGCGGACAGACTGCGCCCAAACGAGTGAGCATCCGATCACTGCGTCTCGGCTCGCGCGAGATCGGCGCGAGCCAGGCCGTGCATTGCATTCGAGATCCGACGCGGCGTCAGATCGTCATCTTCATGATGTCTTCGTAGGCCTGGATCACCCGATCGCGCACCGAGACCAGGGTCGACACCGCAACGTCGGTCTCCGCCACCGCGGTCACGACGTCCATGACGTTGGCCTTGCCCGACGCCATCGCGACCGTTTGCGAATCGGATTTGCGGCCCGTCTCGACGACGCTTCCGATCGCATCCTTTAGCAACGCGCCGAAGGACGGACCGGAGTTCTCCTGACCGTTCGTCGGCCCGAGAATGTCCCGCACGCGGGCGAGGCTGCCGAATGTGTTGCCCGATCCGGCGGTGTCGAGCACGCGGGCGGAATTCGCATAAGCGTTCGCAGCGGAGATGGGAGAGGCCATGACTTTCGTTCCTATCCTAGGTCTTGAGAATGTCGAGCGTGCGTTGAATCATGCGGCGGGTCGCGCCGATGACGTTCAGGTTCGCCTCGTAGGACCGTTGCGCATCGCGCATGTCGGTCATTTCGATCAGCGGATTGACGTTCGGATACTTGACATTGCCGGTCGCATCCGCGGCCGGGTTGCTCGGGTCGTATTTGACGCGGAACGAAGATCGGTCGGGCACCACCTTGCCCAGGGCCACCACCTTGGCGTCGAGCGTGCGGTCGAGCGCCGAGGTGAAGGTCGGGACTTTGCGGCGATAGGGATCGCCGCCGGCGGTGGCGGCGGTGGAGTCGGCGTTGGCGACGTTTTCCGAGATCACACGCATCCGGGCGGCTTGCGCGCGCAGGCCCGAGGTCGCGATGCTCATCGAACGCAGGAAATCGCTTGGGTCATTCGCCATCTTGGTCGTTCTCCGTGTCTATCCGTTTCCTCAGCCCTTACCGATCGCCGTCTTCAGCAGATGCAGGCTCTTGCCGTAGAGCGAGGTGACGGCGGCAAAGTCCATCTGATTGGCCGAGACCTTCAGCATCTCGTCCTCGAGGCTGACCGCGTTACCGGCCGGCCGGGTCTGGAAGCCGGCCCTGCGATTCTGGTCGAAGCTCGTGCTCTGGCCCGATGGCGGCGCGATATGGGCGGCGCTGGTCATGGTCAGCGACAGCTGGGCGAAGCTGTTCGCCGGCGCACCGGTTGAATCGAACTTAGGTTCAACCAGGTCGCGTGGCTTGAAGTTCGGCGTGTCGGAATTGGCGACGTTCTCGGACAGAACGCGCTGCCGCTCCTGGTGCCACTCCATCTTGGTACGCAACGCCTGCAACACTGGAAGATCGTTGATGGACATTGCGCCCGCTCCGAATCTTGGGCTTCTTCACCACCCGTTAAGCTAGGCACAATCTGCCGTGCATATGGTTAATGGGGAGTTAAGAGGGTGTGCGCTGCACCCCCGGGAAACTTCCGGGTTTATGAATTTTTTAATCCTTTTTCCGTGTCGGGCCGCCCGGATGCACCAGTTTGGGACGCAAGCCTCTGCCAAGAAAGTCGTTTTGGCCCGGCCGATTCATAGGTTATTAAGATACCGGGCGGCAGTTCCTGCCGTAGGTCGTTAACACGTCGTTGCGCTTTCAGGCCCGTTCGCTACGACCGCCCTGTGTTCAAGTGGCGTAATGTGTGATGAAAGCGGGGGTTTGTAGGGGACCGAGATGCCGGCACCACTGACATTTTTCTTTGCGTTCCTGGCCGTGCTGGCGCTGATCGGCCTTGCCGCGTGGCTGGTGCGTCGATTCGCGGGCAGCCGGCTTGGCACTAGCACCAATCGTGGCCGGATGCCGCGTCTCGCCGTGATCGACGCTGCGGCCGTCGACGGCCGCCGCAGGCTCGTGCTGGTTCGCCGCGACAACATTGAACATCTCCTGATGATCGGCGGCCCGACCGACATCGTGGTGGAGTCCAATATCGTGCGCGCCATGCCCCAGCGCGAGCAGCTGCCGCCGCGGGCCGGCGTCGCCGCCGAGCAGCCGCCACCGCCGCGAATCGCGCCGTTGCCGGATGCGCCGACCTGGTCCGACAATGAGGCGGCGAAAGCCGACATGCACGAGCCTCACGAACCGCAGATGCCCGAACTGCCGCAGCGTCCACTGCGCCCGGCTTTTGCCGACGAAGGTCGTCGCCCTGCCCCGGTGATGAACGAACGTCGCGGCGATCTGCGCGGTGAGATGGCCGAGCGGCGCGAGCCGCCATTGCCGGGATTTGCTCCGGACCCGTTCTCAGGCCGGCCGGACTCCCGACAGGAGCCACGTCTTGATCCTCGCCAGGAGCTGCGCGGCGAGCCACGGATGGAGCCGCGCCCCGAGCGGCTGATGCCGCGGGGCGACTCGCTGCGCGGCGAACCGGCCATGCCGCGCCCGCTGCGCCCGGCGGAGCCATCCAGAGCCTCGGAGCCGCCGAAGGAACCGGCCAAGGATGTGCCGAGAGAACTGCCAAGAGAACTTCCCAGAGATCTCGCAAGAGAGATCCCGAGAGATCTTCCCCGAGAGAGGGATCTCCCCCGGGACCTGACTGCCAGGGAAGCGCCGAAACCGTCACCGCTGCGCCCAGCCGAGCGCGCGCCTGAGCGTGCCGCCGCACCGCCGCCTCCGCCGCCACCGGCGGCGACGTCGGCCGCGCCACCTTTGCCGCAGAGCGCCGAGGCTAATCTGGCCGAGATGGCCCAGCGCCTTGAGGCCGCCTTGCGCCGCCCAGCCGGCGAAGCGCCTGCCGCGGCACCCGCTCCGCAGGAGCCGGCGGCCCGGCCGGCCGGCCGCAGCGAGACCGCGCCACCGACGCCGCCGGCACCGCCCAAGAGCAGCTTCGAGAACCTCGAGGACGAGATGGCCTCGTTGCTCGGCCGTCCGAAGTCGTCTCAGTGAGGCGCCTTTTCGTCCCGCGTAGAGTTCTGTTCCTTTTCGCCCTGATTGCCGCCGGTACGCTGGCGGGGAGCGCGGCTGCCCAGGACATCAGCATCAATCTTGGGCCAGGCAACGGGGGCGTCACCGAGCGCGCGATCCAGCTGATCGCGCTGCTCACGGTGCTGTCGATTGCACCGTCGATCCTGATCATGATGACGTCGTTCACGCGCATCGTCGTGGTGCTCTCGCTGCTGCGGACCGCGATGGGCACGGCGACGGCGCCGCCGAATTCGGTGATCATCGCGCTGGCGATGTTTCTGACCGCGTTCGTGATGGGACCGGTGCTGCAGAAGTCCTATGACGAGGGCGTGCGACCGCTGATCGAGAACCAGGTCACCGTGGAAGAGGCGCTCACGCGCGCCGCAGTGCCGCTGCGCGGCTTCATGCAGAAGAACGTTCGCGAGAAGGACCTGAAGCTGTTCCTGGATCTCTCCGGCGAAGCGCCGCCGGCGACCCCTGACGAGATGTCGCTGCGCATCCTGGTGCCCGCCTTCATGATCTCGGAGCTGAAGCGCGCCTTCGAGATCGGGTTCCTGCTGTTCCTGCCATTCCTGATCATCGACCTCGTGGTCGCCTCGGTGCTGATGTCGATGGGCATGATGATGCTACCGCCCTCGACGATCTCGCTGCCGTTCAAGCTGATCTTTTTCGTCCTGGTCGACGGCTGGTCGCTGGTGGCGGGAAGCTTGGTGCAGAGCTACGGGGGATGAGCGTCTGGGGTGGTGCTTATCGGGGCACCTCGCCCGGGCATCATCCAAGTTGGTCAGTGTTTAAGACTGCTCGCAATGTCTGCGTTGCGATAGCTGGTCGTAGCTAACACGTCCTTGCCAAGAAATCCGGCCAGCTGCCGACGCGAGCTGAGGATCCAAAGCTCCATCTGATTGAGATGCGGTTGGCGCACACCAGCGCTCATGCGAGCATCATCGCGAATCTGCCGCAAAGTCCATCCGATCTAACCAGCAGCGCGAATTTCAGTCGTAACCAGCGCTGCTCGATCCGAAATCGGCCGGCAACATCACCCGCCCATTCTGCGGGCATGCGACGTCCATGCGAACACGCGGCTTCTTCCCCGGTACCACCACTCGTTACCAGGTCCGTTGAAAGGCGATCCGCGACGCCGCGCGTCGCCATCCTCAACGGATTCGGGCGCACGCTGGGTGACGGCATCATCGGCCTGCAGGCGCTGCATCTGGCGATACGGATCGGAGCCATCCCGCTGCGTCCCGTTCTCTTCCGGCTGCCTGCTCTGCCCCCGCTGGTCCAGTCGCTGTACCAGGCCGCCGATTTCATTGAGATCGGCACCTTGCCGCCGAGCCGTGCGGCGCCGGACACGCGGTTCGTCGGCGCCAGAGATTTCGATGGCGTGATCGACATCCGCGATTTCGCATTCGATCCGGATTTCCAGCGGACATCGATGGTCGATTTCTTCCTGCGCCGGCTCGGCGTCGCACCGCAACTCGTTCCGTCCTGCCTGAAGCGCAATACCTGGCTCGCGCCGCGCGTCACCGCGCAGCAAGCGGCATGTCCCAAGGGCTACGTGCTCGTCTGTCCGCGCTCGTCGATGCCGCTTCGCAACATGCCCGACGACATCCACCACAGCATCCTGCGTCAGATCGCAGCCGTCGGTCCCGTGGTCACGCAAGGCGCGGTGCCGGACGGACTTGCGCATAAGGTCGTGCATGCGCCGACCTTCACGAGCTTGGAGCAGCTATGCGCCCTGGTTCGCGATGCAAGCTGGGTGGTCTCGACCGATACCGGCATGGTGCATCTGGCCGATGCGTTCAACGTGCCATGCCTCGCGTTCTTCCCGACCCATCGCCCCGAATGGCGTGTGCGCGACTATCCGCGCTGCGCCGCTATCGCGCTGGCCTCGGCGCTTCCGCCCGGACTGGAGTTCGCGCGCAGCGTCGATGATCTGGCGATCGCCCGGGACGCCTGGTTTCCGCGGGGCTCGGATCTGAGCTGGCTCGAGCAGGCGATTGAGGGCTTTCAGACCTGCCTGTAGGGAGTCTCGTCCGGTGCAGGACGCGACCGTGCCACCTACCCCTCCACATCATACTGCTTGCTGAGATGATCACCGATCTGCACCAGCATGGCGACGCATTCGGGATAGCCGGGCCGCGAGGCGGTGCCGGGATCAGCCTTGGCGCGAAACTCCCACCGCGTGCCCCAGCGCAGGATCGAAATCGCCATCCCGTCGGGACAGTCCGCGTGCGCCTTCAGCTCCGCCTTGGCCATCTCGATGAGCTCGGCTTCGGTCTTGGTCGGCTTGGTCATCCCGTCATGTCCTCCGCTAACGCCTATGATGCGGCTCTCCGCCGACGGCGCCTTGATCACGCGCAAATTGCCGCGTTCGCCGGCATCTGTCGAGAGCAGGCGCGCGGAGATGCATCTACTTGCGCCCGCACGGCGGGTTACGGCCACACTCAGCGTCGCAGATAGCGCCAGCCGATTACGACCCCGCTCACCGAGATGATGGCGCCTGCGGCCGACAACAGCACCACGAGGATGTCCCAAGCCGGGCGGTGCATCAACAAGAGCGGCAGATCGAAACTGTGCAGCGCGTTGAACAGCCAGCGATAGCTGCGCCGACTGTGGTCGGTGCGTCCCAGGATGTCGCCGGTGATCGGGCTGATATGAAACCAATTGCGAGCCTCGTCGTCGAACACCGCACGGAGAACCGGCAGTTCGCGCTCGCTGTGATGCGCATACCAATAGGCATCATAGTCGCGAAGCAGCTGGCGTTCCGACAGATGCGCGTCGGGAATCAGCTTGGTCGCAGCAGCCCACAGCCGGTCCGGCGCCAGTCGAACCGCCTCGCCCGATGCGGGGTCGATCGGCGTCTGCACACCCTCGCGCGTAGCCACGATCATCAGCGGGCGTCCGTCCAGCCAGACGAAGCGCGCCTCGACCACATCGCGCTGGCGCGGCATCGGCAGCCGCGCGGCGATATCAGGCGCATCGTGGCCGGCATAGCGCCGCATCGCCTCGCGCGCGGTGTTGCGGTCGGAGAAATAGCCGCCAGGGTCGAGCGAGAGCCAGCCCGAAACCATCCAGGTCAGCACGAACAGCCCGGCAATCAGGCCGGTCACGTGATGCCACGCCATCCAGCCGCGATAGGGCGTGATCCGTCCCGTCCCATCGCGCCGCTTGAGGCGGACGCGCAGAATGCCGATCCAGATGCCGCTGACCGCGACGATCAGGCAGATGCCGGAGATCCAGAGAACCACGAGCCGCCACAGCGGCCCGTCCTTGCGCAGCACGGTCGGATAGATCCAGTGCGGAATCGCGCCAAGCCAATTCCAGACGCGCTCGGAGCGGCTGGTGTCGAGCGCGATCTCGCCGGAGCGCGACGAGACATAGAGCTCGGTGCCGGCCTCGTCACCAAGCGTGATCAGATAGAACGGCCGCAACGAATCGTAGCGGGCTGTCACGCTCCATTGGTCGCGGTCGACCATCTCGGCAAGTTGCGGTGCGCGGCTCGCGGGGTGCTGTCGCGCCACCGCGAGCGCCTGCTGTTCGGAGATCGCCGTGATGGCGCGACCGTCGACGGCGGACATCGCCTGGCGCCGACCATCCCAATTGGTCAGCCGATACACCGGCTCATCGGCAAGCATCGAAAGCCGGAGATCGCGGGGAAAGCGCGTCGCTCCTGCCGCTTTCATCGCGTCGTCGGGCGACAGCACCACCCTCTCCCAGGCGATGTCCGGCAGCGCCGCAAGCCTCTCCTTATCGGAGAGGTTCGGAAACGCGACGTACATCATCACGACACCGGACGTGAACCACATGACAAACAGCAGGCAGGTGACGATGCCGACCCAGCGGTGGCTGATATACAGCCACCGCCTTGCGGTGCGGATCACTACGCGGCGCACGCTCAGAACTTCACGTTGACGGCGAGCTGAGCGGTGCGGGGCATGCCGAGCAGCCACTGATTGGTATCACCCGACGTCGCGTAGACCTTGTCGAACAGATTGTAGACCCGGAACGACACCGTCGTGTTCGGGTCCGGCTTCCATTGCACGGCGGCATTGACGACATTGTAGGCCGGCATCGCTACCGTATTGGCCGCGTCCGCATAGGTTTTGCCGACGATCTGGATGCCGACATTGGCCGACCAATTGGGAGCGAAAGCCCAGGTCGCCCAGATGTTGGAGACGGTCTGCGGCACGTTGACGGGTACATTGCCGGCGAAGTTCACGGCAAGATTGTTGATCACCTGCGTGAAGTCGTCGTACTTCGCGCGCAGGAAAGCGGTGTTGGCGTCGACGCGCCAGCCATGGTCCAGCGCAAAGCCGACCGATGCCTCGATCCCGCGCGAGGATTGCTGGCCGACCTGCACCGGATTGGTGTTGGTGGGGTCTGTTGGGTCGCGTGCGAGCAGATTACTCTTGACGATCTGATAGCCGGCGAGCGTCCACTCGCCGCGCCCACCCCAAAACGATTGCTTGACGCCGATCTCGACCTGCTTGCCGGTCGACAGGTCGAAATTGCGATTCACCGCCGGCATGGTGATCAGATTGCTGACCGGATCGACCGCGACCGAATACTGGCCGTAGAGCGCCAGATCCTTGATCGGCGTGTAGACGGCACCGGCGCGCCAGCTGGTGGCGTGATAGGTCTTCTCGAAGCTGTTGGCGGGGTTGACCTGGTCGGTGCGGGCGATGGTCGGCTCGTCCTGCCGGATGCCGCCGATCAGCGACAGCTGGTCGGTCAGCGCCAGGCGGTTCTCGGCGAATACGCCATACTGGTTGGTCGTGCTGCTGAAGCCAGGCTTCGTCTTGTCCGGGCTGCTGAAGACGCCGGGCTCGGAGCCGTCAAGCGGCACCGACGAGCTGCCGCCATAGGGCGAGTTGTTCGTATGGGTGAAGCTGATGTTGTTGACGTCGAACCCAGCCACGAATTCATTGACCATGCCGAAGAGATGGCCGCGGAAGGTCGCGTCCATGCGATCACCGACCTGGCGCTGGTCGTGGAAGATCTCGATGTAGTCACTGCGGTCGACGAGGCCGGTCGTGGAATTGTAGCTGTAGCTCTCGACATCCTTCCAGTGCCGCCGGCTGCTGAGATAATAGAGCGCATTGCGGATCGTGACGCCGTCGGCGACCCGCCATTCGGTCTTCACCTGATTCCAGCTGTCCTGATAACGGATGTTGCTGTCGGCGACGTTGTAGTTGTCGAAGCGCAGCGCCTCCAGCAGCCGGCCGTTGACCAGCGGCGTGCCGAAATAACGCGAGGGCTTGCGGTCACCATCATCCGTGGAGATGGTCCAGGTGACGTCCTCGTTCTGCTTCACCTGGATCGCGGCATGCAGCTCGACATTCGACATCTTGTCGCGGTCAACCCAGCCGTCGGAGGCATTGGCGGTGGCGGTGATGCGATAGGCGACGTCCTTGCTGACGGGGCCGCCGCTGTCCACGGCGATACGCCGGGTCATGTTGCTGTCGAACGAGACTTCGGCCTGGTTGCTATGGACCCACAGCGGCAGCTTCGAGATCACATTGACGGCGCCGCCGATCGCACCTTCGCCATAGAGGACCGATGCCGAGCCGCGCAGCACCTCGATACGCTCCGACGACCAGGTGTCGTAGGGAAAGGTCAGCGTGCCGGAGCCGACATAGAGCCGCGTGCCGTCATACAGCGTCATCACCGACCCATTGCCGGTGAAGCCGCGCGTATTGAATGAGAGGCTGCCATTGCCGGGCGCCGGGCTCGCGGTGAAGCCTGTGGCGTTCTGGGTCACGGCGTCGATGACGTTCTGCTGACCGCGCTCGGCCATGGTCTCGGCCGTGATGACATCGACGCTCGCCGGAGTCTGCAGGCGGCTCAGGCCGAAACGGCTTCCCGTCGATGTGGTGCCGGTGAGGTTGAGCGTCGGCGCGGCGAAGGCTGGAGCGCCGGGCGCAGTAGCGGAAGCAGCAGGTGGCGCTGCAGTCACGCGAGCAGCGTTGCGCTGCTGATGGGTCCGCGCAGGACGCGGGGTGTCGCTGCGCGCCGCGCGGCGCGCCCGCGACGACACCGGCGCAGTCACCTCCACGGGCTCGAGCATGTGGCTGGGCGGCGCACTTTGCGCCGGGCTTTCGGAAGAGCAAAACAGGCAGGACAGCGCGACAGAGGAGAGAAAAAAGCGGCATCGCTTGGATGCGGCAGAGACGGCTGAGATCATCGACGGACTCGCGGCAACGTGGCACGTCACCGCAAACCAAGCCGCTCCCGCTCAAGACGCGGCAATACGGCTTCCACCAGGACACCCCGCCCGATGTGCTCGCGTGTGACCACGACTGACGGCAGGTCTCCTGGCTCGCGGGTCACCGCCTATCGCCGCCTTCCCGGGCAAGAAAAGAACCCAGTGGCATCCGGCAAAGGCTCGCCGCTTACAGTTGCGGGGGCAGCCGCGGCATCGGGTCTCCCCCACCGCGTTCCCGTTTAATCCTCGATGAGGAACCGTCCGGATCAGGTAAGGACAAAGTCCGGAGAGCGTCAACGCCCAACCGTGCGCCGCTTCGACGCTGCTTGGTGATCTCACCAAGAATTAGTCTAGCGGCCAGCCACCGCCTGCTTCACGCCCTTGATCTGCGGCAGGCTCCCGGTCGTATCCGGCTCGGGGCGAGCCAGATCCTTCGCGTCAGGCGATTTGCCGGTGGCATCGGGGAAACGCGCCCGCATGTCACGCAGGAAGCCGTCGAGCGTATCGACGCTCGCCGCCATCTTGGCGATCTGGGCGAATTCGGCGCTGGAGCCCGACGCGGGCTTGCTGGCGACGTCGAAGGCGAGCTTGTCGGCCTCGCCGGTCATCAGCGGCGCATATTTCTCGCGGAAACGTGCCAGGCCGATCGCATCATCGGCGAGCGCATAGCCGACGACGGCGCGGAGGATGTCGCCACGCTCGGCCGGATTGAGCGGCCGGAAGTCGCGCCAGCGATCGCCGTAATAGAGCTCGATCTGTTCGGACGCCTCGCGCCAGCGCCGCGAGGCCCAATAGATGTCGGAGCGCAGCCTGATCGCCTCGCGGCCCGCGATGTTGGTGATGATGTCGAGCGCGAGATCATAGCGGCCGATATCGCTGTTCGCCCTCGCCTCGAGCAGCAGCCGCTGCTGCCGCAGCTCGCCGGCGAGATCGGCGATGCGGGTGGTGCGCAGCGCCTCGATGGCGCGCTCCGGCTTGCGGTTGGTCAGATAGACCATCGCCAGGCGGGCGGCGACCTGGGCGCGCGCGGCCCCCTCGAGCCGGTGGTCGATCTGGTACTGCAACAACTCGGCCGCCTGGTCCAACAGATCGATTCCAACCAGCCGGTCGGCGAGCTTGCGGATCATCTCGTCGCCGCGCCGGCCGATCGGGGTCAATTCGCGGAAGTCGTAGAAGATGCTCAGCGCATCGACCGGCGGCATGTCGTCGGCCTTGCCGGCGAGGAACAGCTGCGAGAACAGCGTCGAGGCCGAATCCTGCGCACTGCGCGCGACTTCCGAATTGGGCATCAGCCGCGTCGCCATCCGCGCCGCGCCAAGCGAGTCGGCATAGCGCCCGGTCTCGTTGTAGAGCTGCGCCATCATCTGCAGGGTCTGCACCTCGACCGCATCGCCGCGCCAGACCGCCTGCAGGCCCTCGAGCTGGTTCAGCGCCTCGTCCGGCTTGATCTCGTTCCGCTTCTGCAGGAGCCTGATCTCCAGCAGCTTGGCTTCCGCGCCGGCGGCCCGGTCGTTCGAGGCGACCGCAAACCGGTACTCGTCGAGCGCATCCTTCTCCTGCGCCATCGCCTCCGCGAGCCGGCCGCGCAGCACCGCCACCGCGGGCTGCATGTCGGCGGGAACGCCGATCACCTCGAGCTCGGCGCGCCGCTTGGCGGCGCCAGCATAATCCTTGATCTCGAGCGATGCCTTCATCGCATCGGTGGTCACTACGCGCTGCAGTTCGAGCGGCAGCGAGGCGATCGCGAACTCGACGTTCTTGAACTTCTCACGCGCGTCGGCAAATCGGCCCTGACGTGCATAAGCGAGCCCCTTCCACATCTGCGCATCGAAATTGTTGCCGATCGACGGGCTGGCCAGGTCCTTCAGGCCCTGGTCCGGCCGCCCCATCAGGATGCTCGAGACCGCGTGGATCATCTGCATCGCGGTTTCGTCGGTGCGGGGGTCGCCGTCCGAGATCATCAGATTGGTGACGCCCCTCGCCTCCGGATACATCGCGCGCGCCATGTAGAAGCGCGCCAGCGCCAGCCGCGCCTGGGCACGCTGCTCCGGCTCGGCCGTGGCGGACGCCTTGATCAGCGCATCCAGCCGCGCAGTGAAGGGCTGCGTCTGGTTCTGCCGCCATTCGTCGATGTCGAACATCGGCCGCACCGCGGTCGCCGCGCGCTCCGGCGCATAGCCAATCGCGGACAGGGTCAGCCCGCCCGGCCGGCCCAGAATGACCTTGTCGGGCGCGATCTCGACCGCGACGTCGTCAGAGTTCGGGCGGACGGCAATGCCGTGGATGGAATCGAGCAGCGACAGGTCGACAAAATCCTGCCGCTTGATGAAGCCGCGGATTGGCGGCGGCGCAGTGACAACGAGCAGCGTGTCGCCGGCATCCGGATCGGTCAGCCGGTGCAACAGGCCGGGACCGGGATTGGCGAGCGGTACCATCACATTGGCGAGCGCGGGATCGGTTACGTTGCGCATCACCGTCAACGGCTGCTGCGTGGTCTGGCCCTTGTCGGCGAAGGACAGCGTCCAGCTCCGGCCCTTGCCGTCGTCGCTGCTCAAGGAGTGCATCTGCGGCCGGTTGAGGCGGATGCGGATCGCCTGACCCTTGTCGAGCGGCACCCGGTTGACCTCGCCGATGACAGCGCCTCCCTTGGCGCGGATGGGCTCGACGTCGAGCGGCCTAGTCGAATCGAACACCATCCATACCGTGTCGCCGCGGCGGAACAGCGCGGCCGGTGTGGGCTGATCGAAGTCGAAGGTCATGCGCAGCCCCTCGCTGTCGCGCAGCGCCGTGATCTTCGCCGAGCTGCCGGCGCTGTCAACGGATGAGCCGGCCGCGGCCGCCGGTTTGGCGGGTGTCGGCGCCATTGCATCCGGCTTGATCGAATCCGGTTTGGCCGCCTCCATCTTGGCCGTATCGACCTTCGGTGGCTCCGTCTTCTGAGCCTCCGCTTTCGCTGGCTCTGGCTTGGTCGCTTCGGCCTTCGCCGCTTCAGTTTTCACGGCCTCAGACTTGGACGGCTCAGACTTGACAGGCTCAGCTTTCGCCGCATCCGGCTGCGGGCTCGGCGCCGCAGCGGGCGGCTTTGGCGAGGTTTCCGCCATCACCGGCGCAGCTGCCATCTGAGCAGCCGCCGGCTCGGCGGCAGCCGGAGGGGTGCCTTGCGTCTTGGCCTGCGCGTTCATCTCGCGCGCGATCGTCTCCGAGGTGGGCGGCACGATTGCCGGCAGCAACTCGGCCTTCTTCTCCGCAGGCGCAGCATTGGCTGCTGCGGATTTTGCAGCCGGTAAAGCGTCCGGCAATACCGCCGTCGGGCCCTTCGGCTTGTCCGGCTGCACATAGGAGACGTCGATATTGTAGGTCTTCTCATCGCGGAACGCGCGCACATCGACATCGCCGATCAACCCGATCTCGACCGTCGTCTTGGCGACCTCCATCTTCTGCGTGATCGCCGCGACATTGGGCGGTGATACGATCTTGGCATCGGCCAGGTCGAAGGTCAGGGGCGCGCTGAAGAACAGCGACAGCTTCTGCTCGTTCATCACCGAGGACACGCCGACGCCATCGGGGACCTCGAACACGAAGCGGACGAAGGTCGGCTGCACCAGCGCACGGACGCGGATCGGCGGACGCTTCTTCGACTCCTGTTCGGCGCGCTGCAGGCGCAGCGCCTTCTCGGCCGCGCGGGCCCGTTCGGCCAATTCGCGCACGACTTCGGCCGGCAGCGGCGGCGGCGCGCCGGTCCAGCTGTCGGGCAGCAGATCGATGAAAACACGTTCGCCGGCGACCATGGTGTTGACCTGCACCTTGCGCGACAGCGATAGGCGCAGCGCCGAACCGTCGGGATCGCCGCGGCCTCCGGAGATGTAGTCGGGTGCGGACTCGACCCAGCGGTCGATCGGGATATTGGCCGGCTTATCGAAGCGGATCAGAAGGATCGACCCCGCGGTGGTCACTTCGGTGCCGACATCCTCGGTGAATTTGAGCACCAGCCGGGCATAGCCGTTGGCGGCCGAAAGGCTCGCCTCTCCCGACACGGGCTGGGCACGTGCCGCCGTCGACACGGCCACGCCGCAAAGGATGGCCACGAGCAGCGCGAGCAGCCGCGCGCGGGGCTGCGACCACAATCCAACGGGAGCCGTGCGCACCATGGGTCAGCTACTTCCAGTTCGAAATCCGCAACGCGACGGACAGGCCACTGATCACGCCATTTCGACACTAGCGATCGGCGTTTAAGGGCCCGTTAAGCATCAGCTTCAATTGCTCTTCGCCGGCAGCATCTTGCCTTCGATCTTCGGCAGCTCGGCGCTGGCCTCGGACGATTTGTCAGCGCCGGCGCGCCGCGCCAGCTCGACCGTCAGCCGCTCGGCGGCCTCCGGCATCATCAGCCCCATGATGTCCGACATCTTGCGCGGCGCGATCTGCGATGCGATCTCGATCAGGACCGACATTTCGAGCCGGTCGAACACCTTGGCCGCGTCCTTCGGCTTCATGCCTTCATACATCGTCACGATGCTCTTGAAGCGCGCGCTGTCGGCCTCGTTCTTCTGGCTGGTGACCGCCGAGATCCGCTGCTCGATCGCCTTCATCTCCTCGGTCTTGGCCTGGATGCGCTGCTCGGCCGCGCGCAACAGGCTTTCGCGAATGTCGATCTCGCGCGCTCGTGCGTCGAGCTCCTGACGACGCGACTGCAGCCGCTCCAGGATCGCCTTCTCCGCAGGTGAGACGCTCTGCGGGTTCTCCTCCGGATGCAGCACCACGCCCTCCGGCTTGGTGTCCGGCGCGGCCGGCTTCGGCGGGTCCTCGGCCTTGGCTTCCTTCGGCGCACCGTGCGTCGCGCCGGTGATATCGGTCTCGTCACGGCCCGGGAAATTCAGGTTCTCCTGCGCCCATGACCGTTTGGTCGACTGCGGGTCGTAGTCGAACACATAGCCGCCGTCGATCACGAGGCCGGCGACCTTCAGCACCGCAAGGCTTGCGACGGCGATCAAGGCAACGGGAATGACGCGGATATTACGGAACGCTTTCATGCGGCCAGGCCACCGGACCTTCGACGTTCGGAGAAGGCCTGCGCCGCGGCGGCCACGGCGCGGGCACCGGAGACCCTCGCGGGCTCGGCCATCGCAGGAGCTGCCGGCGCAGGCTGGGGAGCGGCAACGGGCGCCGACTCGGCTTCAGCCGAGGTGGGACGCGCGGCATTGGCGATGCGCGACAGCCGCCGCACGATCGCGTCGCTCTCCGCAAGTTGTCGCCTCAACTGGTCCGACATCTGCGTGGCGGATGTGAGCTGGTTGCCGAGATTTTCGTTCACGTCGCGCACCGCAAGCTTGAGACCACCGATCGCACGTTCGGCAATTTCGGTCGCGGTGATCAGCTCCGCGATCACAGCCTTTAACGAATGCTCGTCGGCTTTCAAGCGCTTCAGCCGCGCATTCAACAACATGCAGTAAGCGATGGTCAGAACCAGGAGAACCGCGACCAGGCTTTCGATGATCAATCCGAGGGAGTGGTTCATTGTGCCTCCATCATCTTATTCTGGCCTTCCGAGCCTTCGAACATCGCAAGCGTAGTATGCGGCTTGCGCAAATTCTTGGTGACACGGATGGCGACGCGGTCGCCGACCCGTCCCATCCGCCCTTCGGTCAAGGTGGTGCTGCCGCACCGGATCGCGACCAGCGCGTCCGGGCGCATGTCGAGCGGCAGGGTGTCGCCGACCTTCAGCTGCATCAATTGCTTCAGTGGCACGTCGGCCTCGTAGAGCACGGCGTCGACGGCGATCTCGGCCTGCGAGATCTCGGTGGCGAAATGGCCCTCCCAGATCGGATCGCGGCCGAACTTCTCGCCCATGAACATCTGCAACAGCACCGGGCGGATCGGCTCGATGGTTGCATAGGGCAGCAGCAGTTCGACGTTACCGCCGCGATCTTCCATGTCGATGCGCAGCTTCACCAGGATCGCCGCATTGGCCGGGCGGCTGATCGCGGCAAAACGCGGATTGGTCTCGAGACGGTCGATGGTGAAGGTGACCGGAGACAGCGGCCGGAACGCCTGTTCGGCGTCCGCCAGCACCACCTCGATCAGTCGCTTCACCAGATTTGTCTCAATCGTGGTGTAGGGTCGCCCCTCGACGCGCATCTGGCTGGTGCCGCGCCGACCGCCCAGGAGCACGTCGATGATCGAATAGATCAGGGTGGAGTCGACGGTGGCGAGGCCGAAATTCTCCCACTCCTCGGCCTTGAAAACCGAGAGCACCGCCGGCAGCGGGATCGAGTTCATGTAGTCGCCAAACCGCACCGAAGTGATGCGGTCGAGCGTGACCTCGACGTTGTCGGAGGTAAAGTTGCGCAACGATGTCGTCATCAGCCGCACCAGGCGGTCGAAGACGATTTCGAGCATCGGCAGACGCTCGTAGGACACCATCGCCGAATCGATGATGGCGCGGATGCCGGAATGGTCGTCGAGACTGACCTCGCCGGCGGTGAAGCCGAGCAGGTTGTCGATCTCCTCCTGCGACAGCACCCGCTCGCCGCCGCCGTTCTTGGTGGTGCCGAAGTCGCGGCTGCCGTCTTCGACCATCTTGGCCCATTGCAGGGCCATGGATTCCGTCAATTCATTGGCTGCGGCCGCTTCGGCAGCCTCGGCAGGGTCCTCCGAATCGAGCGAGGCTTCCCATTGCGCGGCTATCGCATCTTGATCGACTGGATCGTTGCCCGCCATGATCTTAACTTCCGTCGCTTACTGGACCACGATTTCCTTGAACAACACCGCGTTGACCTGGTTGGGCGCCAGCGCGACGTTGACCCGCTTGGTGAGCTCTTCCTTGAGCCGGAACAGGCCGGCCGAGCCGTTGAGATCGCTGGGCCTGAGCTCACGAAGATAGGTCTGGAAGATGTCGCTGACGCGCGGCAGCGTCGGCTTGATCGCCTCGACCTGCTTCTCCTCCTTCACCTCGAGCACGACCTTGACCTTGAGATACTGGACGCGGTCGCCTGGATTGCCGACCAGGTTGACCAGCAGGTCCGGCACCTCGACGAAGGCCGGCGGCTTCGGCGGCGGCGCCGCTTCCGCGTGCTGTTCCTCGCTCTTGTGGCCGAAGAAGAAGAAATAGCCTGCCGCGCCCATGGCGAGAACCGCGAGCCCGGCGACCACAATGACGATCAGCTTGAACTTGCTTTTGGGAGCGGCTGCGCCTTCGGCTTCGCCTACAGCGCCTTCGTTCTCAGCCATGGCTTTCGGGTCCCTTCGGGAAATCGATCCGATGCCGCCAGAAAGCTCGATGACGCGAAACCAACACGCTCCCAGCGCACCTGCGCTTGTCGTGACTGAACGCTACGGTAGTAATGGTTAATGGAACCTTTCTTTTGCGTCGGCAGTGGGAAAAAGTTGCCGGGCAAACATGGTTGATGAGCGGTTATTGCCGGGCGTTTTGCCCAGCCTCAAAACGCCAACCGATTGATTTTTAATAAATTTCAGACTTGGCACGGTCTTCGCTCTCTTTGACGCGAACCCGCAAGGCTTGGGAGAGCTGACGCGGGTTCGAGATCACCCGTTAACGATCGCCTTGGGAGAGGCGCCGCTTTCGGGATTCGCTAAAAGGGGAGCTTGACCGATGGAGAATGCGCTTCTCGTCGGATTGTCGCGGCAGATGGTGCTGGAACGACAACTCGATGTCGTTGCCAACAACGTCGCCAACGTCAACAGCAACGGTTTCAAGGCCGATCAGCAGCTGTTCGAGGAATATCTCACCTCGGGCGCGCATGAAGACAATTTCCGCGGCGCCGACCGCCGGGTGTCCTATGTGCAGGACCGCGGCACCTATCGCGACTTCACCCAAGGCTCCCTGGAGCGCACCGGCAATGCATTCGACGTTGCGGTCGTGGGCGCGGGCTTCCTCACGGTGCAGACCGCGAACGGCGAGCGCTACACCCGCGACGGCGCCATGCACATGAACAATATCGGCCAGCTCGTCACCGCCAACGGCGACGCCGTGCTCGGCACCGGCGGCCCGATCGTGTTCCAGCCGACCGACCACGACATCAACATCTCGCCCGACGGCACCGTCACCGTGGTCGAGGGCAACAACCACACCGACTCGATCCGCGGCAAACTGCGCGTCGTCAGCTTCGCCGACCCGCAAGCCACGCAAAAGGAAGGCAGCAACCTCTACTCCGCCGCCAACGGCGCGGTCCCGCAGCAGGATGCGAAGTCGACCCTCCAGCAGGGCTACGTCGAGAAGTCGAACGTGAACGCGGTCGGCGAGATGAGCCACATGGTCGAAGTGATGCGCGCCTACCAGCAGATCGCCAGCATGCTGCAGAACCAGAGCGACCTGCGCAAGAACGCAATCGAGAAACTCGCCGACGTTCCGGCCTGATCCCAGAACTGAAGGAAACCTAACATGCAGGCGCTTCACACCGCTGCGACCGGAATGGCGGCACAGGAACTGAACGTTCAGGTGATCTCCAACAACATCGCCAACCTGCGCACCACGGGCTTCAAGAAGCAGACCGCGGCGTTCCAGGACCTGATCTACGAGCACGTCCGCCGCGTCGGCGCGCAGTCGTCCGACCAGGGCACGATCCTGCCGATCGGCATCGATCTCGGCGGCGGCGTGAAGACGGTGGGCACGCCGCGGTCGATGACCCAAGGCACGTTGTCGCAGACCGGCAACGATCTCGACCTCGCCGTTAGCGGCGAAGGCTTCTTCAAGATCCTGATGCCGGATGGCACCTTTCAGTACACCCGGGACGGAACGTTCCAGATGGACAATCAGGGCCGCATCGTCACCGCGCAGGGCAACCCGGTGCAGCCGACCATCACCATCCCGCAGAACGCCTCTGGCATCACCGTGAGCGCGCAGGGGCAGGTCTCGGTGACGCTGCCCGGCTCGACCACCTCGCAGATCATCGGCCAGATCCAGCTCACCCGCTTCATCAACAAAGCGGGCCTGCAGCCGGTCGGCAACAATCAGTTCACCGACACGCCCTCCTCCGGCCAGCCGCAAGATGGCATCGCCAACCAGGAAGGCTATGGCGGCATCACGCAGGGAAGCCTGGAGCAGGCCAATGTCGACGTGGTCAGCGAGATGAGTGACCTGATCGCCGCCCAGCGCGCCTATGAGATGAACGCCAAGGTCATCTCCGCCGCCGACCAGATGATGCAGTCCACCACCGCGCTATTCCGCTAAGGCAATAGGAGCCTGCCATGACGATCCGCACCGCGCGTCCGCTGCTGTTCGCCGCAGCCCTGCTGGTCTCGACCGCGCTTCCCGCTTTCGCTGGCGGCGCCGACGACCAGATCGCAGCCCCGGTGCTGCGCGCCACCGTCAACGTCAGCGGCGACATCGTGCGTGTCGGCGACCTCATCGACAATGCCGGCGCCGCGGCGCAGGTCGCGGTCTACCGCGCGCCCGATCTCGGCACCACCGGCGTGCTGCCGACCGCGCAGGTGATCGCGGTGCTCCGCGCCCACCAGGTGATCGGGGTCGACACCCGCAACATCAAGGAAGTGGCGGTGACGCGGCTCGCGCGCAGCCTCTCCAGCCACGACATCGAGCTCGCGGTGGCGCAGGCGCTCGAACATCGCTCCGGCCTTGGCGACGCCGCCAATATCAGCGTCAGCTTCGACCAGGCGGTGCAGGATTTGAAATTCGATGCCGCCATGAACGGCACGCTGGCTCCGACGGGCTCCCGCTTCGATCCGCGCACCGGCCGCTTCGATGTCAGTTTCGAGATCGCCGGCGGCAACGGCATTGCCCCGGTGCGGCTGCGCTATACCGGCTCGGCGATCGATACCGTCGAGGTCCCTGTGCTCACCCGCAACATCGACCGCAACGAGCTGCTCCGCTCCGGTGATCTCGTGATCGAACGCCGCCCGCGCGCGGAGCTCGGCGGTGCGGAAGCCGCCTCGCGCGAGTTGGCCGTCGGCATGCAGATGCGCCGTCCGGCGCGCGCCGGCCAGGCGCTGAAGGCCACCGATCTCGCCAAGCCCGACCTGGTGCAGCGCGAGCAGACCATCACGATCATCTACCAGACCGCCGGAATCTATCTCACCACCCGCGGCAAGGCGCTGGACAACGGCAGCGAGGGCGACGTCGTCAACGTGCTCAACCTGCAGTCCAAGCGCACCGTCACCGGCCGCGTCAGCGGCCGCGGCCAGGTCTCGGTCGACATCGCCGTGCCGAAGCCGGCGCAGACCGCCGAGGCCGACGTCACCGCCTCCGTTTCCGTCCCTGACCGACTGCCCTCCTCCGCCACACCGAAAGCCGAGTAAGTTTCATGTCGAAGTACACGTCTGATGCTCCATCCTACAGCGGCTTGCGACGCATCGCGCTGGTGTCGAGCTCCCTGCTCGTGCTGTCGGTGGCAAGCGGCTGCTCCTCGATCGATCGGCTGTCGCAGATCGGCGAGAAGCCGAAGCTGGCGGAGATCGAGAATCCGACCGCCCAGCCCGGCTACAAGCCGGTGCAGATGCCGATGCCGAAGCCCGAGGCGGTGTCCTATGCGCCGAACTCGCTGTGGCGCAACGGCTCACGTGCCTTCTTCAAGGACCAACGCGCGCATCAGGTCGGCGACCTGCTCACGGTGACGGTCAACATCACCGATCAGGCCAATTTCGCCAACGAGACCCAGCGCAGCCGCACGGGCAAGGAAGATTCGGGGATCACCGATTTCATCGGCTCGAAGACGATTACGCAGGCCAACAAGATCCTGCCCGGCCGCCTCCTCACCGAGGATTCCTCTTCGACCTCAGACGGCAAGGGCTCAATCCAGCGCTCGGAATCCTTGACCACCAGCGTCGCCGCCGTGGTCACGCAGGTGCTGCCGAACGGCAATCTCGTGGTCGAGGGCAAGCAGGAAATCCGGGTGAACTACGAGATCCGCGAGCTGATCGTGGCCGGCATCGTGCGGCCTGAGGACATCCAGAGCGACAACACCATCGACTCCACCAAGATCGCGCAGGCCCGCATCTCCTATGGCGGCCGCGGCCAGATCACCGACATCCAGCAGCCAAGATACGGGCAGCAGGTGATGGATATATTGCTACCATTCTAGCGAGGGCTTGAGGCCCAGGAAACGCAACTAACGGCCTCCTTCCGTCAGGGAGGCAGGACAGCAATGTCCCCTCTCCCGCTTGCGGGGGAGGGTCAGGGTGGGGACGCCCCGAGCGCGACGTCAGTTCTCAACAAGGACGACGGCCGCGACGCTCCCCTCCACATTAGCGAGCTCCCACATCGCTCGCCTGCGAACCTAGGCGCAGACGAGTGATGGTATACACGGCCTCCGGTAGCTCCCCTGCCGGAGGCCGTGTTCGTTTTGCGGGGGGGTCTTGCAAACGAATCGACGTCGGCGACCGCCTGAGCGTGAACTGCAGTGCCAGGGTCGAGCCCGGGCATAACGGCGAGCGCGCAAAAATCAGCGTACCCCTCGTCCCCTCACTCGAACCGTGCCTCCACGGTCCCCAGCCCGTCCAGCTCCATCCGCACCCGGTCGCCCGGCTTGAGCCAGATCGTCTTGACCAGGCTGCCGGTCAGCACCAGCTGCCCGGCCTCGAGCCCGTCGCCGCGCGAGGCGAGATGATTGGCGAGCCAGGCCAGCGCATGCAGCGGATGTCCCAGCACATCGGCGCCGGTGCCCTGCCCGGCCAACGCGTCGTTGATCAAGGCGCGGCCCTGTATCGCGGCGAGGTCCGCCACCGCATCACGCCCGACCGCCGGGCCGAGCACGCAACCGGCGGCAAAGAAATCATCGGCGACCAGGGTCGGTGCGCCCAATGTCTCCCATTGCACATAGCGGTCGTCGACGATCTCGATCGCCGGATGGCAGTCACCGATCGCGTCGGCGACGCGCTCGATGGTGAATGGCGCATCCAGTGGCAGCAGGTCTTGCGCGAGCCGCACCGCGATCTCGCATTCGACGCCGACCCGGACGAAGTCGGCCGCGCGCAGCGCTGCGCCCGACTCGTGGACACCGCGCGCGAACACCCCGCCGGCGCAGGGATGCGGAATGCGAAGATAATCCTGCATCACCTTGCTGGTGCAGCCGATCTTGTAGCCGGCGAAATCGCCGGCATGCTCGGCGAGCAGCCAGTGAACCTCATGCTGGATCTCATAACCCGCCGCCTCATCCTGCGGCTGAAGGTGAGGCGGCAGCGCCGCCAATGGAGTCCTCTCCTGGCGGGCGCGCACGATCAGTTGCGCGGCGGCCAAGACCTCGTCTGCTCCCATGGTCGTTCAACTCCCGCTGTCAGCCGCCCAAAGCGGTCTTTCAGAATTTATGGTGAACAGCTTGTTTATAAACGACTTTTATTGGCGCGTCTCATCCTGCGTTGCGGGCTCCTTCGTGTCGTGTTTGAAGCCCGCCGCGCTGTTCAGACGGCGCTTCAGCCGCATCACGGTTTCACCAGCCCGAGCTGCAGCAGGCTTTCGGCGGTGGCGACGATGATCTCCTCATTCGGCCGCGGGGTCCAGCCGAGCAGGCGGCGCGCCTTGTCGCCGCTGGCGCGCCGTCGGCGGCCGAGCATCGGCAGCATGCCGCGCATCTGCGGCACCACCAGCGCCAGCGCACGCGCCACCCAGTCCGGCATTTCCAGCCGCGGAACCCGGCGGCCGGCCTGTCCGAGATGTTGGCGCAACACGCGCGCGATCTCGACCATCGACATCGGCTCGCCCGCCACCGCCAGGAACCGCTCCCCCTTGGCCGCGGGATTTTCCATCGCCCGCAGATGCAGGTCGGCGACATCGCGCACATCGACCAGCCCGAAATAGATCCGCGGCGCCGCCGGCGTCCGGCCATCCAGCAGCGCCTGCACCAGCGTGATCGAGGCGGAGACATCGCGGCCGAGCGCCGGACCGAGCACTGCCACCGGATTGACGGTGGTAAGTTCCAGACCGCCGCCCTCGCGCGCGATGAAATCCCAGGCCGCCCGCTCCGCCAGCGCCTTGGATTTGACGTAGGGTTGCGCGTCATCGCTCTCGACATTGGTCCAGTCGTTCTCGTCGAACGGCGTCTCGCGGGAGGGATGGCCGTAACCGATGGCGGCAAAGGAGGAGGTCAGGACCAGCCTCTTGACCCCGGCATCCCGGGCGGCGCGCAGCACCCGCAGCGTCCCTTCCCTCGCCGGCACGACCAGCTCGTTCTCGTCTTTGGGCACGTGGGACGGCAGTGGCGAGGCGACGTGCAGGACGTAGTCGCAGCCTTTCACGGCCTCGGCCCACCCTGCATCCGCGGTCAGGTCAGCGGCGTGGAAGCTGAGCTCGGCGGTCGAGACCGCGCCGCCCTGCCGCAACATCGCCAGCACCTCATCCCGCCGCGTCAGGCTCCGCACGGTGGTACGGACCCGATGTCCGGCTGCCAGCAATTGCAAAATGCAATGCGCCCCGATGAAGCCCGAGCCGCCCGTGACCAAAACCTCGCTCATCGCGTCTCTCCTCGCTCCCGGCATCATGCCCAGCTCCTATGGCACCGGGATGTGAGCGCTTATCTCAGACGAGACAAGACGGATGGATTTCATGACCAGTATGGAAAACCAGACTACGGTAGCTCAGCCGACATCCGATGCAGGGTGCATGGCTTGCACGCCCGATCCCGCCCTGCTCGCGACGTTCCAGCACGCGATCCGGACGATCTCCGGCAAGTGGAAGCTGGAGATCCTGTTTTGCTTGATGGACGGGCCAATACGGTTCGGCGGGCTGCGCCGCGCGATCGGCGGAATCACCCAGCACATGCTGACGGCGCAGCTGCGCGAGCTCGAGCAGGATGGGCTCGTGCTGCGCACGGCGTTCACCGAGGTGCCGCTACGGGTGGAGTACCAGCTGACGGCTGCGGCCTACGGGCTGCTGCCGACCTTTCGCGCCATGCTCGCCTGGTCCGAGCAATATCGACGACCGGCCTGACGCCATTGCAATGCCAACGAACGCGGCACGCGGCCGCGCTCGCCAATGCCGATCAGGACCGCGACCAATTATTCGTCGCGGTAGACTTTCTCACGCTTCTCGTGACGTTCCTGCGCTTCGACCGAGAGCGTCGCGATCGGACGCGCCTCGAGTCGTTTCAGCGAGATCGGCTCACCGGTCTCCTCGCAATAGCCGTAGGTGTTGTCCTCGATGCGCTGGAGCGCCGCGTCGATCTTGGAGATCAGCTTGCGCTGGCGGTCCCGAGCGCGCAGCTCGATCGCGCGGTCGGTCTCCGACGACGCGCGGTCGGCCAGGTCGGGATGGTTCACGTTCTCCTCCTGCAGGGCCTGCAGGGTGAGCTTCGATTCGCGGAGGATCTCTTCCTTCCATGCCAGCAGCTTGGCGCGAAAATATTCACGCTGGCGTTCGTTCATGAAAGGCTCTTTTTCGGAAGGTTTGTAGTTCTTCAACTTTTCCAAGGTCAGCCCATCTGTACGTGCTGGCGCCGGGTCGTCGTGGCACCGGCGGACGGAATACGCCCGTTCGGGGCCGCCTTATATAGCGACGCCCGGTGCCAGACAACATGCCAATGGGCAATGGCGCCCCGCCCCCAAACCCTTGCACAGGCAAATCTATCGGGCTCGTGCGGGGCGCCCTTGGACACCGCTAATAGCCGACCGTAAAGCGCTGCCGCAGGTGGGCCGGCCGCTCGATCTCGTCGGCCAAAGCGACCGCAAAGTCCTCGAACGAGATCCAGCTCTTGCCGCTCGAATCGACCAGGAGCTGATCCGTTCCGAGCCGGAACTTTCCGGTCCGCTCGCCGGGAACAAACAGCGCCGAGGGCGACAGGAAGGTCCAGTTCAGTTCCCTCTCCTGCCGCAAACGGTCGAGAAAAGCCGCCCCCTTCTCCGCTTCGGCCTTGTATTGGGGCGGAAAAGACGGGGTTGTGACCAGGCGCGCGCCGGGCGCGACCTCGAGCGAGCCCGCGCCGCCCACGACAAGGTATCTGGACACGCCGGAATCCTTGGCTGCGCCGATCAGGGTCTCGACGTCGCTCTGGAGGAAGTGGATCGAGCTGATCGCCACGTCGTGGCCGGCCCACAATCCGGCAAGCTCGGCGCGGGCGTTGGCGTCACCTTTGACCACGGTCACGTTGGGCAGCTTGGCGATCTTCTCCGGGTTCCGCGCGATCCCGGTGACGTGATGGCCACGATTGGCGAGCTCGGCGGTGATGCACGAGCCGGCCCGTCCGGATGCACCGGCGACGGCAATTTTCATGAGAGCTCCTGTCTGGTATGCGTGGGGGATAGTAACCAACGGGAACTAGATAGCGGATAGAATGCTGGTGTTAAGAGCGCACTTTAACATCACCTGGTCACGCCGGAGTAACCCATGAAGGTCGCCAACGCCTATGCCGCCGATTGCCCGACCCGGAAGATCCTCGATCGCGTCGGCGACAAATGGGCGGTGCTGATCCTGTTGCTACTGCGCGACGAGCCGTTGCGCTTCAATCAGTTGCGCCGCGCCATTGAGGGCATTTCGCAGAAGATGCTGTCGCAGGTGCTCAAGAGCCTGGAGCGCGACGGGCTGGTCAGGCGCCGTGCCATCGCCACCGTGCCGGTCACGGTGGAATATTCCATCACCCAGCTTGGACTGACCCTGGCAGCCGCCGTAGATCCCTTGCGCGACTGGGCGGAGACCCACCTCAAGGATGTGCTCGCGGCGCAGCGCCGCTACGATGCGCAGAACCGAGCCAACGCGGCATGAGCGGCGGGGCGCTCAACCCTGCCCCGCTTTGGCGAGTTCGACCTCGACGCGCAGCTCGATCTCCGACAGCACGGCGTCGAGCCCGGGATCGCCGGACGACTGCTTCAAGGCGGCGGCGGCGTCGCGCAGCCGGTTGGCCATGCCGGCATCGAGCCTGCCGGAGAGCAGCGACAGCTTGAGTTCGTCGAGCACGTCGAGCGCGCGCCTGCCGCGCTGGACCGAGCGCTTGCGGCGCTCCGCCGGCTCCTCTTCGATTCCCTGCAGCGCCAGCAGCGCGTCGATATTGGCGGTCTGCTTCGGCGCCAGCGTCGCGCGCGTCTCCTGCGTCGTTCCGGCGTCGGGCAGCATGAAGCCGCCGGACGACGTCTTTCGCGTCGAACTGGTCGAGGTGGTCAGCGTGGTGCCGTTCGGTCCGATGATGCGCATGGGTCTTTCCCGCGGCTCGTATGCGGCGCGAGCTTGGCCGGCCCATGGTTAACGACGCGTAAACGGCTCGGCAAATTCTGCCGGGGCGGCAGTTTCGATCGCGCAAAACGCGCGTGACCACGGCGGCCGCCGCCGGTTGATGTCACATCATTTCAATTAGTTACGCGCGAGCATCGGCGTGGCACGCCGCTCGCATAGTTAATGCCGATCATGGGGTCATGGGAGTGGCCGCAGCGATCGCTTGAGATTTTGAGAGTTCGAGGGGAGCATAGGATGCGACGCATCCGTTCGACGCGCCTGTTTCAGGTCGCCTGCGCGGCATTGCTTGCGCTGGCATCATCGGCCATGTCCGCATCCGCGACCTCGCGGATCAAGGATCTCGCCAATATCGAAGGCGTGCGCCAGAACCAGCTGATCGGCTATGGCCTCGTGGTCGGCCTCAACGGCACCGGCGATACGCTGAACAACATCCCGTTCACCAAGCAGTCGCTGCAGGCGATGCTGGAGCGCATGGGCGTCAACATCCGCGGCGCCACCATCCGCACCGGCAACGTCGCCGCCGTGATGGTGACCGGCAACCTGCCGCCCTTTGCCACCCAAGGCACCCGGATGGACGTCACGGTGTCCGCGCTCGGCGACGCCAAGAACCTGCAGGGCGGCACTCTGCTCGTCACCCCTCTCTTGGGCGCCGACGGCAATGTCTACGCGGTCGCGCAGGGCTCGCTCGCCATTTCCGGCTTCCAGGCCGAAGGCGAAGCCGCCAAGATCGTGCGCGGCGTGCCCACCGTCGGCCGCATCGCCAATGGCGCCATCATCGAGCGCGAGATCGAATTCGCGCTGAACCGGCTGCCGAATGTGCGACTGGCGCTGCGCAACGCCGATTTCACCACCGCCAAGCGGATTGCGGCTGCCGTGAACGACTTTCTCGGCGTCAAGTCCGCCGAGCCGATCGATCCCTCGACCGTGCAGCTGACGATCCCGCCTGAATTCAAGGGCAATGTGGTGGCGTTCCTGACCGAGATCGAGCAGCTGCAGGTCGATCCCGACCTGGTCGCGAAGATCGTGATCGACGAGCGCTCCGGCATCATCGTGATGGGCCGCGACGTGCGCGTCGCCACAGTAGCGGTCGCGCAAGGCAACCTGACGGTCACCATTTCCGAGAGCCCGCAGGTGAGCCAGCCCAATCCGCTGTCGCGCGGCCGCACCGTGGTCACGCCGCGCACCAGCGTCGGCGTCACCGAGGACGGCAAGAAATTCGCAGTGGTCAAGGATGGCGTCTCGCTGCAGCAGCTGGTCGACGGCCTCAACGGACTCGGCATCGGCCCGCGCGACCTGATCAGCATCCTGCAGGCGATCAAGGCCGCCGGCGCGATCGAAGCCGACATCGAGGTGATGTGATGTCGCTCTATGTCGACACCTATAGCGGCCGCGTTCCGCTCAGCCTGCCGAGCCCGGGCGGCTCGACCGCGCCGCGCACCGATCTCGATCTGGCGGAGGCGCTGACCAAGGTCTCGCCGAAGGCGCAGGCCAAGGCCAGGTCAACGGCGACCGATTTCGAGGCCATGTTTTTGAACTCGATGTTCTCGCAGATGACGAACGGCGTGAAAGGCGAAGGCCCGTTCGGCGATACGCCCGGCACCGGCGTGTGGCGGTCGATGCTGACCGAGCAATATTCCAAGAATTTCGCCAAGGCCGGCGGCGTCGGCATCTCGGACGAGGTGTTCCGCACGCTAATCCTGCAGCAGGCGAAAGTCACCAGCCAAGGCGCGGCTTGATCAGTTCAGTTGAGTGACGGGCGGCCGCGCTTGCCCGCGCACCGGGAGGAGTAGCAAGATGACGGCACAGGCCAAGGCGAAGCAGACCACCTATCAGGCAGCAACCAACGCCACCGAGGCGCGCGAGCTCGCCGACTTCCTCGTGACCGCGATGAGCGAGCTGCTTGCGGTCATCGAGCAGGAAACCGAACTGGTCCGCGCCGGCAAGTTGCGCGAGGCCATGGCCTTCGGCGCCAGGAAGACCGAGCTGTCGCGTCATTACGTCGCCGGGGTCGGCCGCCTCAAAGCCAGCCAGACCTTCATGCAGGCGCAGGCCCCGGAACTGTTGACCACCCTGCACCGCCACCATGACGTGTTCCGCGCCATGCTGAAGGTCAATCTGACCGTGCTCGCCACCGCGCATTCGATCTCGGAGAAGATCGTGCGCGGCGTCAATGCCGAGGTCCAGCGCCGCAATGTCCCGAGCACCTACACCGCGAACGGCCGGCGCGCCACGCCGAGCCCGCGCCAGATGACGCCTCTCGCGGTCAGCCGCACGCTCTGACAATCACCGCAGCGCCGCACGCGACAGATCTACAAGCCGCCCGCGGCGCCTCGCCGCGAGCGGTCGCCGGACGTTAATGAACAATTTATCTTAAAATACCAGGCGTGGTTGCAACGCCTGGTTCATTCTATTTCGTAACATAACGTTGAAACAAAGCGGACATAGTTGCACCCGGGACAGGTTGGGATTTGATTACCTCGACTGGCACGAGGAGGCTGCCATGAGTTCCGATTTCAGCGTCAGGCCAATAGGCGCCCCTGCGGTTGCGCCGGTCGTTCCGCCGTCGAGCCCGGCGGTGAGCAACGCTGTCCAGACCGATCTGCCGCCCGGCCAGAGCGTGACCGCGGCCGACCCGGGCACGGCCATTCGCAACGACGTGCCGTCGCAGGTCGAAAGCGAGATCTTCATGTCGCATCAGGCGTATTACGATCGCGCCGCGGCAGCGATGGTGTTCCAGGTGGTCAACCGCAACACCGAAGAGGTGGTCGACCAATATCCCGATGAGGCCGTGCTGCGCCGGCGCGCATATTTCCACACGCTGGACCTGCAGAAGGAAGAGACACCGCGCGTGCCGCCGACCGATCGGATCGCGTGAGCGGCGGCCACCCGGCAAAGCTGCGGATGCGTTAGCGCGCCCCCTCGCATTCCCCAGCCTCGGCGCGATCGTCCGAGACCTTCACTCAGCTGCTCTGCGTTGCATATGCGGTGTCCAGATAGGTCTGTCCCGAGGCAGGATCGGTCACCACGTTCTTGACCATCGCCTTGCCGTTGCCGGTCAAGGTGAACTTGGTGTCGCCGACTCTGAAAGAGCTGTCCTTGATCAGGACGTCCTGATACTTCGACGTTCCGTCGCTCTGATAGCGCACCTTGGCGCGGAATCCGCTTACGTCCGACACGGTGACCGTGAAGGATTTGTTGTTGGCGTATTTGCCGCTCCAGGTGCCCTGGTAGAGCGTCGGGTCGACCGCGACATATTTGCTGTTGCTGCGCGCGGTGCTCAAGACGTCGGACTTGTAGGCCCCCGCCAGGATGCTCATCACGTCAGCCATAACGAGACCCTCGTTCCTTCCTACCCGGAGCGCCTCAGCCACGCCCCGAAAGGCCGGCCGCGATGTTGCAGTTGATGTCGATCAGCGATTTCAACTTCGCGGGATCCGGAGACATCTGCATCTCGATGGTCTGCTTGAGCACGAACACGCCGATATTGGCGATGTTCTGACGGATCTCGAGCGGATTCGGATTGTCGGCCATCTCCATCGCACTCATGAAAATCGTCCAGAGCCGCCGATTGAACAGCAGCGCCTTGTACATGTTGCGATCAGGACCGTTCCAATTGGCCTGCACTTCCTGCAATTGCCGCGCCGCTTTCAACAGGGCCTGCGCCTCGATCTCCCGTGGTGAAGCCGTCGTGTGCGACGTGCGTGCATAGGCTTGTGCGGCATGTGACATCAACTACTCCGAGACTGACGCTAAAGACACGACCAAACTGCACAGGTTTTGTACTTTGGGTGCCTTTAAAATATGGTTAGCGGCTATTTCCATATTTGTCCGAAGCGCCTGACTTGTGTTCGAAAAGCGGCATGCCCGCCATGCGGCTTAACGTGAAGCGAAAATTCCCGATCGATATGTCGAAAAATTTCGACAACTAATAGCAGAGCGACGACGACAACACCACGCACCGATCTCGCGCACAAGGTCCAGGGAACAACACGAAGCAGCGCCGCGCGAACGCGTCCGATATGGATCGGGCCAAAAAGAGAAGCGGCGGGCCTGCACCCGCCGCTTTCGTCATGTGGACGATGTGCCGACCGCTTAGCGCAGCAGCTGCAGCACGCTCGCCTGCGACTGGTTGGCCAGTGCGAGCGCGGACACCGCGATCGATTGACGCGTCGACAGCGCCTGGCTGTTGGCCGCCTCCTCGTTGGTGTCGGCGAGGGTCAGGTTCGACGAGCCGGTCTGCAGCACGTTGATCAGGTTCTTGTTGAAGTCCTGACGGACCTGCACGATCGAGAGGTTCGAGCCGAGCGCGGACGCTTCCGAACGCAAGGTGCTCGATGCCCCCTGCAGTGAGGTCAAGACCTTGTTGGCGGAGCTGGAGTCGAGGAAGTCGGTGCCCGAAGCCAGCTGCGACAGTCCGAGGCCGCTGATGTTGAAGGTCACACCGGTGATAGAAAGCGTCGACTTGCCGGTTTCGTCGAACACCAGCTTCAACGTATCGCCGTTCAACAGGTTGATGCCGTTGAAGGAGGCGTCGAGCGCCGTCGTGTTGATCTGCGACAGAACGTTGTTGTACTGCGTGACCAGGTTGGAGCGGATCGCCTGCGAGTTGGTGTCGATCACCGGCGTGGAGCCTGTCAACCCGGTGAAGGCCGTCGCGGTGCCGCTGATCGTGCCGATCGTGGAGGATGCGGCATCATTGATCGTGGTGATCGAGATCTTGCCGGTCGTATCGACCGAGGCCTGCAGATTGTTGGCTGCGAGCGCCGCGTTCAGGTCGTTTAACGAGTTGACCTTGCCCGTCCCTATCCCGAAGGTGATCGCGGTCGCGGTACCTCCGCCCGTGGGCGTAATACTCAGCGTCTGGCCGGCCAGACCGTCACCGACCGTGCTGAGCCCGAGCTTGGCCAAGGCGCCGGTCGAGCCAGACAGTGTGAGACCGGTCGGCGGTGGCGTCAGCGTGATGGCACCGCCGCTGACGGAGCCGGCGATCCCCGTGGCCGTCTGAATCGCTGAGAGCAGATGGCCGACGGTGTCACCGATGCCGATCGACGTGCCGGTCGAGGTGGTGCCGGCGACGAAGGTGAACGTGGTGCCGTTCACGGTCAGCGTGTCGCCGGCGCTGAATCCGGTCGCCAAGTCGTCCGAGGCGCTGCCCGCAGTGCCCGACAGCTTGGTCGTGGCGGTGATCGCGACCGCCGTGGTGTTGTCGTTCAGGAGGGCGGAGCCGGTGACGGCGGTGGTGGACGCACCGAGCAGGCTGGTTGCAGTCGCACCCGTGAGCGCCGACGTGGTCACGGTTGACTTCGTGGCGTAACCGACCGCGGTCTGCAGCACTTGGTTGGCGATCGACTTGGCGCTGTCGACCAGCTTCTGCAGCGAGGTGATGCCGGTATTGGCCGCCTGCAGCACTTGCACGCCGTTGCCGATACCATCGAGCAGGTTCGCGATGTCGCTGGCGCGGTTGTTGAGGCCTTGCGCGGTGAAGAATTCCGTTGGGTTGTCGAGCGCCGTGTTAACCTTGTTGCCGGTGGCTAGGTTGTTTTGAGTGGTGGCCAGCAGCTGCGCCGTGTTTTGCAGCGCGAGCAGGTTTTGGCGAGCTGAAGCCGAGAGGACGATACCGGACATTGGTGTGAAACCTTCCTAGTTATTCACCAGGCGGTTTTAGACCGCTGCCGTTTAAAACATGGTTAATCGCCGTTTAAAAATTTTGCTTAACGAATTGTTACCGCCCTGCCCCTTCGCGGCGGGCCCATTTCGCGAGCGCCGCGCGCCTAAGCGGCCAATGCCGAACGCAAAAAAAGGCCTGAACGCAAAAACGGCGGGGTTTCCCCCGCCGTTTCGCCACGTCGTGTGCTTGGCCAGTGATCAGCGCAGCAGCTGCAGCACGCTCGCCTGCGACTGGTTGGCGAGCGAGAGCGCGGACACCGCGATCGACTGGCGGGTCGACAGCGCCTGGCTGTTGGCCGCTTCCTCGTTGGTGTCGGCGAGCGTCAGGTTCGACGAGCCGGTCTGCAGCACGTTGATCAGGTTCTTGTTGAAGTCCTGACGGATCTGCACGACTGACAGGTTCGAACCCAGCGTCGAGGCCTCGGAGCGCAGCGTCGAGCTGGCGCTGTTGAGGACCGTGAGCACCTTGTTCGCCGACGAGTTGTCGAGGAAGTCGGTGCCCGAGGTCAGGTTGGTCAAACCGAGGCCGGTGCTGTTGAAGGTCACACCCGTGATCGACAACGAAGACTTGCCGGTCTCGTTGAAGGTGAGCTTCAGCGTGTCGCCGTTCAACAGGTTGACACCGTTGAACGAGGCGTCAGCCGCGGTCGTGGTGATCTGCGCCAGCACGTTGTTGTACTGCGCAACCAGGCTGGCGCGGTTGGACTGCGAGGTCGGATCGGCAACAGGAGCGCTCACGGTCAAACCGGTGAAGGTCGTGCCGCCGCTGACCGCTCCGATCGTCGAAGACGCCGCGTCGTTGGTCGTCGTGATCGAGATCTTGCCGGTCGCGGAGTCGACCGAGGCCTGCAGGTTGTTGGCTGCGAGGGCCGTGTTCAGATCATTCAACGAGTTGACCTTGCCCGTCCCGATACCGAAGGTGAGCGTGGTCGCAGTACCGCCGCCGGTAGCGGCGATCGTCAGTGTCTGGCCGGCAAGACCATCACCGACCGCGGTGAGACCGAGCTTGGCCAGCGCGCCGGTCGAGCCTGACAGTGTGAGGCCGGCCGCCGGAGGCGTCAGCGTGATGGCACCCGATGCGCCGACCGAGCCGCTCACGCCGGTCGCCGTCTGGATCGCCGAGAGCAGGTGGCCGACGGTGTCACCGATGCCGATCGACGTGCCGGTCGAGGTGGTGCCGGCGACGAAGGAGAAGGTGGTGCCGTTCACGGTCAGCGTGTCGCCAGCCGAGAATCCGGTCGCCAAATCGTCTGAGGCGCTGCCCGCAGTGCCCGACAGCTTGGTCGTGGCGGTGATCGCGACGGCCGTGGTGTTGTCGTTCAGGAGGGCGGAGCCGGTGACGACGCTGGTGGACGCCGCGACCAGGCTGGTCGCAGTGGCATTGGTCAGCGCAGCCGTCGTGACAGTGGACTTGGTGGAGTAGCCGACCGAGGTCTGCAAGACCTGGTTGGCGATCGACTTGGCGCTGTCGACCAGCTTCTGCAGCGAGGTGATGCCGGTGTTGGCGGCCTGCAGCACCTGCACGCCGTTGCCGATACCATCGAGCAGATTGGAGATGTCGGAAGC
>NZ_JBNPTT010000011.1:0-316010 GCF_051167795.1 Bradyrhizobium sp. HKCCYLS1011
GCTTCCGCTTCATCTGTCCGTCCTTCGTCAGGGCGGACTCTAAATCCTTCTGGAGGAAATTCTTAGGGGCAGGTCAAGAGCGAGCACCGTGTTGCCGTACAGCACGAATGCCTTCACCATATCCGACGGACCGAAGAAACGTGTTCTGCTTTTTTTTGGAGCGATCGTCGTCTATCGGGATGGGTCAGTATCGCGCATCGAAAACATCGAATTTCTAGGCCTTTGGGGCAGCAACATATTGCGTAAAGCCATCAGCCTAATGAATGGGAGCACTCGCCGAATCTCCGTGACCTTGCGTCCGCGACCCGAGTTCCGGTTCGAAGATGTGCGCCAACGTACCGTCGAGTACCTCGGCAAAGATCCGGATCTCCTCGAGCAATACTTCGATCAGGAGGAGGATCCAGAACCGGTGTTGGACCGGGTCAAACGATCTTCGACATACGAGGAGCTGTTTGACGTTCTTGAAGTCCCCGAGCCGACGGATTGTCTGGACATTCTGGTTTGATTGGACGCGCCAGATTGCGGCTGTGGCCTGGCCACGCGGACCGTCAAGCAGCTGCAAGCCTCGCAATCTTACGAGGCCGCGACCGACACGCGGCCAAAGCTGTAACCACGGTCGTCCGCAGGGGACTGATCTCCGCAACGTCTTTTGCTCCTGGCGCGCCCGTTTCGGTCGAGCGCACGCCTCCCGCTTGACGCAGCTATCGCTGGTTACGGAGGCCTTCGCCGGCGATGCGGCCGACAGAGCATGTCACTGGAAAGCCGGAGGAGTGATTGGCCGAAAATCGGCCCATATCGGCCCGGCGACATCAGCCGGCCTCGAAGCAGTGGAAAATGGTCGGAGCGGCAGGATTCGAACCTGCGACCCCTGCGTCCCGAACTTGAGGGCACCCCTATTGCTCTTTGAAATTATTGGGCTTTTTGGCTTTTATCGACCGTGATCTTCTTGCTTTGTTCACGTTCAATCTGTACCCAATCTGTACCCTATCCCCACCGTCCACGATCCGTTCTTTGGAGTAGATCATGACCAAAACCATGGTGGCAATCGCCATGCTCGTGGCGACGTCGGCGCATGCCGAGAGCCCCTATCCGACCCCGACAGGCGATGGCCGCGAGCGGCTGCAGCGGCACGGTACCTGCCCGACTGGCTACGTCGGCCTGGGAGACAAGTGCGAGGCCCTGCATCGGGACACGCCACGCGCCTACCCGAAGATCAAGGGCTCCGCCTGCCCGTCCGGCACCTTCGCCAGCGGGGACTACTGCAAGAGCTTCCGATGAATGAGCCGTCTGTTTCGCCGCCCTAAGCGGACCAGAACAATGCCTCGCTCAGATGTCCGCTAAGGCCCCAAAACCCGACAATCAATCCCACCGCCAACGCGATCAATGCGCCCGCGCCGCCACGGCTGCACCAATGATCGGGATGGCGAGCGCCTGCACATAGGACACCCATACTGGCACTTGCGGTGTCATGTGCCGACGCTCGGCTTAGATGTCGATGAAGGCAGGGATGCCGACGCGCTCGGGTGCAGGCGCATCCAGCACATTGATACGAATCTGCTGCGCGTCCTCAGCCGGCTGCCCCATCACGTCATTCATCAACAGCACGATTAAGCCGTATAGCAAGGTGTGCATGTGCCAGTTCGCCTTGTTCACATCATCGAGCGCGATCTTGGTGCCTTTGTGCACGCGCTCATCGTGACTGCCGATGATTGCTCCCTCGGTCTTGTCAGCGATCATGGCGAACGCGGCGCGGAACACGAGAGCCGAACCGATGTAGTAGAGCGAGTTGGCCGGATGCTGAGCGAGGTAAAGACTGTTCTCGCCGGCAGCGAGGTTGTCGGCTGCCTCCGTAAGATTGAACCGGTCATAGTGGAACGCGGTCTTGTCGCGGATGATCTTCAGCGCACTGTCCTTGAACGGCTGCCCGTTGCCAAAGTAGTCAGTCAGCCATTGCAGGCTCGCTTGGTGCGCGGGCTCAAGACGCGGCACAACATCGGGCGGATTGGACTGTAAGAACCGCTCATTGAGCATCACCCACGTCTCGAACAGCTTGGCCGCCAGGAGTTGCAGCATGAACCACATCTGCACCGATTGCGCTGAGTTGTGCAGCTCACCGTCGCCGGTGTCGTTCTTCGTGAACATGAGCAAGCGGTTCAAGACCGTCAGCTCATTGTGTGCGTGCATGCAACCGACAAACTGATTTCGCAGGCGGTTGCTTGCGCCCTTCAAGCGCGCCTCATCGACCGTGAGATGGATGAGCTGAAAATCCTTTGCCATCGTTGCTCTCAATCTGCGCGATGCCCATCACGGGCCACCTAATTGCCCATCGTGGATGTAACGCGGGTCGAAGTCGGCAAGCGCGTCGGTCGGATTGATGGTGGCGCCCCACAGTGTCCGCCGCTCGTTCTCGCTCAGCGCCCAAAATGCTTTTAGCGCGTCGGTACTAGCGAAGTGCGGCCAAAGCTTGCTGTCAAGCAGGATGCGCATCAGCGCGCTGCGCGCGATGTACTCCAACATCTCCAGTTTTTTCACCAACTCAAGACGCGCAACGCGGTCGAAAACCTCCAGGTGCTTGTTCTCGTACAGGTGTTCAACGTCGCTGCGCACGTCATATGCCTCGCCCATCAGCGTGTGATGCCGAGGGCCGATGAACAGCTCTGTCCGGCTCTTAAATCGATTCCTGCCTTGACCCGGCTCCGATACGATCAGTCCCTCGATGCACCGGCAATATTGATGCAGCCGGTCCATGTTGTCGCGGATCGTGCGGGTTTCCAGGTATAAGTGCAGGACGCGAAAGAGCCGCCAGTGACCGCCGGCCGGGAACGCGGTTTCGATGGCGGCGATCTGTGAGGCGATCTTGGCCGCCAGTTGCAGCTCAGCGAGCGTCACGGGCGGATAGTGCCGGACCATGCTCGGAATGGCCGGATCGTAGTCGTCCTGCGAGCGGACGTTGATTTCGCCTCGGTGACGGTATCCGGCAAGCATGACCGGCTTGTGTGCAGGCGAAAATGGGCTCGCGAGCAGAAGCCCGGCATAGAAGTGGCCAGCGTGCCGCTTTAGTTCGGCAGTCTCGGCATCGACGACTTCCGGCACATCCGACCGCATCTTGCTGAGCAGGAACAGATTGCTGTCCTCGACTTCCTCGGTGCGGATCGTGCCAAGCCACTCGCGCCAGTGCGTCGGCATAGCGAACCGCGCATCCGCGAACGCCCAATGGTTCGGCGTCATCTCCTGAATCGGCACCGGGTCATCAAGTTTCACGCTCAGCGCGATCACGGCGTATTTCTGGCCGTCATCGATCCAGGAAGCCGAATTGCGCCGGCTCGGGTCTATCGTCACGGCATCGTGTGCGAGTGGCTGCATCGTGGCAGTTCCTAGCTGTGGCCGCACAGTGGCTTAGCTCCAGCCTTTCTTGAGGATCATAAAGACAGGCTTCGCCGCGTCGTAGATCGCCAGATCGAGATGCCGAAACCCCCACGACAGTTTCGACGTGGCTGGCGCATCCTCGGGTGGGCTGTAAAGGCTTTTGACGTACTCGGAGTCGTCAAGCTTCGGCTCGAACTCGCGGATGATCCGCGCGCAGTCCTGAGCGTATCGAACTACATGGACGGTATGACCGGAAGTTGCGATCATTGCAGGCACCACGACCGTGCCCGGCGCAATGCCACGGCTTATGATGCTCTCGTGAAGCGCCCAAAGCCGCATGCGTTCGGCAGAACCCTTGTCGAACACGTCATGGTCGAAGATCGCAATCACCTTGAAGGTGTCGCGGCGAACCTCAGCGAAGATCAGATCATCGGTGCGATCAACGTGCCCGCGCTTTTGCGTTGCCGTGCCGAGATGAAAATGGTGGAAGCCCATGACGTTCAGGAGGAAGTCTTTATCGGACCACCGGTCATCCGGCGTAGCGCCGCGTGCGCGTGCCGCAGGGGAATATCCCCGAGTGTGCGGCTCGATAGAAAGGTGCGGCGTCAGGTCGTCGCCCCGTTCCACCTTGTCGAGGAAGGCTTTGATCGCCGCAGCGTGGTCCGACCAGCGCGGGTCGGCCTGAGCCGCCGGCTCGATTGAAATGGTACGGGGTCGCTCACCGACATAGCGCGAGCGCCAATTGATGTAGGCGATCAGCAGATCGGTAAGGTGCTTCGCCTCCATGTGCTGGAGTGAAGCCTTATTGTTCGGAACGCGCGGGATCGCCTTGATAAGATCGCGCCGCAATCTCTTGATGCGCGGTCGCTCGACGGCGGTCGCCTGCGCGGCTGCCGTGCCAGGGTTGCGCATGCGGTCGTTACCTCATCTTCCATATATAGGGAGCGCGGTTCCGTAGTTCCAGCTATAGACCGAGCTTCCGAAAGTGAAGCCAAATCAATCGCTTAGGTCCTAAGCTAGCCGATCCAGTCGTCCGCTCAAGTCGCCTTTGGGTGAAAACCGGACTCACGCAGGGCAACGAAAACATTCGCGCGGGTTGCACTAATTGAGCAACCAGCGAGGCCCGCCGTCTTATCGGGCGGCTGTGAAATCTTTGCGTGCAGGGTGTGCGCAGCTTTTTCAGCGCAGATGGCTGGAGGTCGTGGATCGACGGGCCGCCGGGCTCATCGACAAACCCAAACGCGCCCCCGTATCCCGAGACCATCCGGCGCGTCACCTAACCTTACCTGTTTGTACGCGCACCAAGACGGACGCCCACCGCTCTCAGGTCGCGGGTTATTGTAAAAACATACGACCACGAAATCTTTTGTCGTTGGATTACAGCGTGGTCCTTCTGGGGTGGGACCCCATGAATAGGGCGGAATGTCTTTATCATTCCAATCGGCGTCAAATCCGGCATCTTGCCAAGTTTCCGCAGAAGCCTCAGCGACACAGAACAGCAAACATGCCGTCGCGAAGAGAAGTCGTGTGCTCATTATTGCTCCCCGTACTTGTCGGCCCAGATGAGGTATGCAGCGCGCCGCAGACCCCCGAGGCACGCAATTAGCCTGGTGCGCTTACTTCGGGCAATAAGCGCCCTCTGCAGCCGGATTGCACGGGACATTCAACTGCGTCGAATTGTTCCTGGCGAGCCATGGATGTTCTCCCGTCAGTTCGCAGTTTTTGTAAACGTTTTGCCAGCCGGGGACCGCTTTGACCATTACAACATCGAATGAAGCCGCCACTCTATGATCTCCACCTCTGCTGAAGGGGACGGTCATAGACCAGCCTAAACCGTCAAAATTATTGCCCGGAATAACTCGGTTGATGGTGCTGTTGAATGTCGAGTCGCCGTGCGTCTCAATTCCCTTATCTCCTGCTCCCATATTCGGATTTGATGGGCGAGCGTAGCAGATAGTGTAACCCACAGGCGATTGTATGAGACCGTTCGTATCCTGCACGCCCGCCCGGGGTGCGGTGGCTGCGAGCGCAGCGAGCCCAATTGATGTCACCTTCGGATTGACACCGATATAGGTCGCAACTGCACCTATGATGGCTTTTCCCTCAGGCGTGTTTGCTTCTTTCACAGTCTTCTCGACGAATGACTGTTTATCGTGCTGAACAATCCAATCGAAATGATGCACAATGACGTCATCATTTTGCTGCGCAACAACCGGATGAGAAAGCCAGATCCATGCGATCAGCGCTACCGCGAGCGCAGTGAGCGTCTTCATTGCTGAGCCGTGCGGTCCCTTTGGCGGAGTTAAGAAAATCGCGGCTGCTATTGCAATGGCCGTCTGATTTCTTTCCAACATACAGACCTCTCTTCTAGAAGTATTTCCTCCTTGATTGGAGACCTACAATATTGGAGACCTACAATATCACGCTGTGGACCATGGCACGATCATCTCAAAGTGGTACCCCATTCGCGCCACGATGGGGTCCGTTCAGGGTCAGCCCCAGGAGCGGACATCACTGGAGTAGATCGGAAGGTCGAGATGCGCCGGTTTGGGCTCCGGAGCTGAGCGGCTCGGCCGAGTATGGTCTGATCGGGCCGCGACGGACGCCCGATCCGCAGACGACCTTGAGCGGCAAGCGCATCGCCGACCGCCAAGCCTGAGGCCGCCCGGGTCATTCATCGAATCGCCGAACCGGATCCGTGGCGCCAGGGCAATCGTGCTCACGGGCCAGAATCTATCGTGAGTTTCTCATGCACCCACTGACCGCGAGATTTGACAGGGTCGATGTTCCGATGGAAGGACTTCAGATGGGCGAACAGCTCAGTTGGATGAAGAATATCCTTGGAGGTTAACGTGAAGAAACTTGTGCTTATTGCTCTTGCTCTCGGCATCACCCAGGCTGAGGCCGCCCCCACCTACACCTACATGTGCAAGGATCATGGCCGCAAGCTGCCGGTGAAGATCGACGAAACGAACAACACCCTAACCTGGAAGGGCACCACCTACAGCATCAAGGTCAAGGAGGATTGCGGTAGGTACGGCTGGCACGCCGAGAAGGATGGTGTGGGGTTCGACTTCTGCACCGCCACGCAGGGCGTCGCTGACTTCGAACTGGACGGGGTTAGCCACGACTGCGACATGAAGAGGTGATGCATGCCGGCACCGCGGGTTTACAACAAGCACCATGGGGACGCTCCCCCTGGTGCAATCTACATCGGGCGCGGCTCGCCATGGGGCAACCGATTCGTCATCGGTGAGCACGGTGACCGCGACCAGGTCTGCAACCTTTTCGAATGCGAGCAGCTCCCAGAGCTGGACGTGTCGCAGCTGGCCGGCAAGGACCTGGTTTGCTTCTGCGCGCCGCATCGCTGTCATGGCGACCCGATCCTGCTGAAGGCGAACTTCCGTGTCGTGGTGTTCGGCGGCCGTAACCTCTCCGATAGAGGATGGCTGTATCGCGTTTTAGACGATGTCCATGCGCGCCGGACAATCACCTGCATCATCGAGGGGGAGATGTCGGGAGCTGATCTGCTGGCTCGCGGATGGGCCGAGGATCGCGGAGTCAATGTCGACCCCTACCCGGCGGACTGGGACAACATCGATCGTCCAGGTGCGGTGGTCAGAAGAAACCGCCGCGGCAAGCTCTACGATGCCGCGGCAGGTCCGTTTCGGAACGAACAGATGCTGCGGGAAGGAAAGCCGCAGCTCGCGATCGGATTCCCGGGCGGCACTGGCACTCGTGATATGACCATCAGGTGTCTGGAGTACGGACTTCTTCCCTACGCTCCGAAGAACCGAACCTCGCCGCAATTATGCAAATCCATCTTGGGATGGAAATGAACAACTGCGCCAGGGTTGTTTGCCGGCGCAGCGCCCTCAGCGAGATCCAGGTCGATCGACACGATGTTCTTCTCGAGACAGCTATGGATCCACAATGGCGCCTCACCTAGAGCCTCAAGCGCGTTCCAGAGGTCGTCGACGCTTCTGAGGATACGCAAGATGTGAAAGGACCACATCGAGAACCCCTCCCCGTCTGCGGAGCTGGCAAAATATCGGCCATCTTGGGCCGAAACCACGTAACCACGATAATCGAAAGGCTCTCTCATCCTATGCCCCACACCGGTCATCCTCAGGCCACCTTCTGACCTTCATTCATTTGCACTAGCGGCGTTTGCGCGAAAATGCAAGTTTTGGAACCTTGTCATTTGGGAGATAATTGTCCACCAAAGTTGTTCCACAATTTCAATTGGTTCCACACCCGGAACGGGTGGTTCCGCAAGAAGAATTGGCCTCCTAACAAAACTTGCTCATTTGCATTTTATCGTGTAATGCAAATACATATTGCAAACGGAGGTGTCAATGTTGAGTCGGTTGCTCAACCGAATTTCATCAAGTGTTTCTGGAATTTTCATCCGGAAGGGTGAGGTGGTGCGCGTGGTTTCCGCGCCTGACCTCGCAGTCGAGTTTGCAGATCTCGGAAGATCTGAACAGGCCGCCAATCCGGCCGCATCCGCGCGCGCTCCAAGTCGGAGCAGGAAGCATCGCGAAAGCACGACTGCCGGCGTGTCTCCGGTGGCAGTCAAAACCGCTCATGTCGTTTCACAACCTATCCACAATAAAGCGAGGCGTGTCCGCCGCACCAAGCAGGAGCTTGATCTCGGCCTGACCGTCGAGCAGGCGATCAAGTTCCGATCCGCGGAATTTGCACTGGTTGCAGGCCAGAAGCAAAATGCAACACCGGTTGTGGTTAAGAAAGAGGGAAAGCGCTTCCGTCGCACCGCCCGCGAGATCGAGCTCGGACTCACCAAGGAGCAGGCGATGGCCATGCGCCAGGGTGTCGCTGAGCCTGCTCCGAAACAGTACGTAGAACGCCCACCGGCAACGCCCGAGAAGCCGGTCGACGAGCAGCTGGAAGACATGCTGTCGCCTCAGACGCGCGCCCGTGCCCGCGCTGTTTCGCGCTACAGGGCCGGCGGAGCGAGGGGTCCGATCACCCCCGAGGTGATGAGCGCTATCGACAGCTTCATCGCCAAGAAGGGCGTCACCAAGTGCCCTCCCTGCACCGACAGCGACGGCTACAACCATCTCAGCGGCAAGGAGACGGTGTGATGGCCTGGTGGGATCACGAGGACCTCAAGGATAAGTCCGGCCAGCGGCTGATGTTCGACGGCAAGCCTTACGATGGATCGTACGGTCGCCCGCTGACGAAGGCAGACGTTGCCATCCCGCACCGGTCACAGCTCTGGTGGGATCTCTATCACCTGGGCGTGGCCCGCGAGATCGCCGTGGGCTCGAAGGATCCGAGCACGCAGGTCGGGGCTGTGATCGTGCGCCCCGATCGCACGGTCGCCTCGACCGGGTACAACGGATTCCCGCGTGGCATCGCCGACACCGCGGAGCGCCTCAACGACCGCGACGTGAAGATCGACATCATCCTCCATGGCGAGATCAACGCGATCCTCACGGCCCGCGAGCCGCTGCACGGCTACACCCTGTACACATGGCCGTTCCTGACCTGCCACAAGTGCGCTCTGGTGGTGATCCAGGCCGGCATCAAGCGGGTGGTCGCGCCGACCATGCCGGCGGACAAGCGGGAGCGTTGGAAGGTGTCGATGGACAAGGCAGAGGCGTTCTTCGCCGAAGCTGGCATCCGCTGCGATCTAGTCGATATGCCGGAGGACTCCGATGTCGCATGACCGCGGCTGCCCGTGCGGCAATGAGCGTTGGGACTACCGGGAGTGCGCCATGCGTAAGGGAGAGGATTGCTTCCGGTATCATCTCGTCCAGAGCTGGGGCGCACCAAAGGTGAAGCCCCGCATCAGAGTGAAGGCGATCACGGAGCGCGTCGATGCGACTTGAAGACTGGCCCCTCCCGACCGTGCGCGTGAAGTGTGCGCAGTGCGACCGCGAAGGCCGCATGAGCAAGGTCAAGCTGCTGGAGCGCTTCGGTCATGACCGCGAGATGTTCGAGGTCAGGGCCAAGCTGACGGAGCCTACCTGCAACCGGCAGGACAAGAAGCAGCCCTGCATGTCGATCCTGCCGGACGCAATGCTGGTCCAGGCGATCCTCGCCGAGCGCAAGGAAGACGTGCTCAAGCCCGAGCTGATCGAAGAAGCGATGCAATACCAGCCGCGGTGGCTGCAGGCGGAGAAGTGAGGGTATCGAAGTGAACGCACGTGAACTGAAGGCGCTGCAGGAAGCGGCGGATCGCCCGGATGGCTGGGGCCTCTTCCAACCCAAGACCACTACCAAACTGGCCGAGTGCGGATTCTTCGTGAAGGAGAAGCACCCTGTCTATGGCATGCAGTGGCGGATCACCGAAGCTGGACGCGCCGCTCTCGCGGAGGTCTCGAAATGAAGATCGGAGACAAGGTCGAGAAAACGAAGGGCTACAGGTGGCCAGGTGTGATCGTCTCTGATTTCACGACGCTGAAAGGAGAGCGACGCCTAATCGTGGAATGCACTGTTACTGAAGTGGCCGGCGCGCTCCACATCTACAATCCAGAGCAGCTCCGATTGCTCGATTGAAAACCAAAAGTTGACAGGACTCGCTCGCCCTGTCATTTGCATCAATGCAAAGGATGCGAATGCAAATGACAGCGTTCCAGCTCTTCCCACTCCTCAGATATCACTATGGGCTCGCCAAGATCGACCCGCCGTGGCGCTTCGAGACCTATTCGGAGGATGGGAAGGGCAAGTCGGCCGAGCAGCACTACGATTGCTGGGACATCGAGCGCATCTACTCGTTGCCGATCGCAGAACTGGCCCATCCGAATGGAATGTGGGTCTGGCTCTACACCACAGCGCCAATGCTGCTGGAAGCCATCAAGTGCTTCGAGCGCTGGGGCGTCAAATACGTCACCAACGGCGTCTGGGTGAAGATGGTGAAGGACGGAAGCCGTCCCACCTTTGGCACGGGCTACGCGCTCCGCAATGCCCATGAGCCCTTCCTGATCGGCAAGATCGGCAAGCCGAAAATCCACGACAAGGGCATCCGTTCCGCAATCCTAGAGCCGCGCCGCGAACACTCTCGCAAACCAGAGCTGGGCTACGACTACGCCGCTCGGATGGCCGGCGACTATCCGAAGGCCGACATCTTCGCCCGCGAGGTGCGCCCTGGTTGGGACGCCTTCGGTAACGAGGTCACCAAATTCAATTCCGAGCTGATCGGTGAGCCAGCTCTGAACGTCGCTGGCGAACCAGCAATCCTCGCAGCCTAACCAGGAGACCAAAGTGAAGAGAGCAATCTCGGCGCTGCTCTGCGCCGCTGCCTTGGCCGTGACAGTCAGGACGGCTGAAGCTCGTCCTTGTCATCATCATCGCCACCACCAGTACCAGGTGGTCGTGCAGCAGGAGGAGCGGAGCTTCTTCGGCGGCTTCCAGAATGGTCTGCAGCAGGGCTTTAGCGCCGGCAGCAGCTTCGTGGAGCGCGCTCGCCAGTTCGTCGGTGAGACGGCGCATCAGGTCGGTGTCCGCAGCACCCTTTGGTGCTCCGCCTTCCTGCGCAAGGTTACTGGAGCCACTGGCGTCGATGATCGCGCCCTGTCCTGGGAAAACCATCGCCATATCGCGCCGCAGGTCGGTGCCGTCGTGATCATGGGTCGCCGCGGCGGAGGCCATGTCGGCATCGTCTCGGGCTTCACCGCGAAGGGTGACCCGATCGTCATCAGCGGCAATCACGGGCACCGAGTGGCGGAGAGCATCTATCCGCGCCACCGCATCCGCGCGTGGGTTTCTCCGACGTAGGTCACTGGAGTCGATGGCAATGAACTTCGAGCGTGTCTTCCTCACATTGGCAGCAGCAGTCGTGATCGCTTTTATCGTGGCGTTCGCATTCGCCTTCTCAGCGGCCGAAATGGACAAAGAAAGATGCCTTGCTGCGTCTATGGAGTGGGTCAACTTTGGCCACTCGATCAGATCTATCGCGTGCGTTGACGCAAACGGTCGGCTCATCATGCCGAACAAGGCAACGACGCAGGCAAAATGATGCCAACCAACCGCAAATACACCGCCGAAGTGTTCAAGCAGAAACTGCCTCGGCGTCACAGCCGGGGTTGCATCGCCATTCCCGAGCTGCGTGTCGGCTGTGGCTATGCCGGCGGCGCCGAGCGCTCGATCGACTTGTGGGTGATCGAAGCCAACGCGACGAAGGGCTGCACGGCGACGAGCTACGAGATCAAGGTCTCGCGCTCCGACTTCCTGAAGAACGTGCAGCAGCCGCTCAAGCAGCGCGGCGCCCGCCTGTTCTCGGATCAGTTCTTCTTCGTGACGCCACCGGGCCTGCTCAAGCCGGAAGAGATTCCGGACTGGGCAGGCCTGCTGGAGCCTCAGGAGCCGCACTTCTGGGGCAACTGGCCGACGTTCAAGACGGTCGTGCCGGCGCCGATCCGATCGAAGGACGGACCTTCCTGGCCGCTGGTGGTCAGCCTACTCCGCCGACAGCCGATCATCGTTCCTGATGTTCCTGAGTACGAGGTAGAAGAAGCCTCGAACACCGACGCATTTTAGAGGGGGCGCATGTGCTACGTCACAGAGCAATCTAAGACGATCAACAAACTAGAGATCAGAAACTGGGACGGCGACAAGCGTCCGAAGCTGAAAGGCTGGGCGCCTGGAAACTACATCTCCCTGCTGCTTCCTCTGTGACGAGCAATTCATTGGCGACAAGCGCTCCATCCACTGCGCCGACTGCGCCTACGGCACGAAGGAGCACCCCTGATGCCGATCGTCCGACAGAAATTCATCTCCCGGAAAGACCTCTGGGACAACCCCTCCAAGTTCTACGTCTTCGGCGACAACGTGCAGCGCCGTGGCTACGGCGGCCAGGCGAAGGAGATGCGCGGTGAGCCCAACGCAATTGGCGTGGCCACCAAGTGGTCGCCCAGCATGGACGCCAACGAGTTTTTCGATGACACCCTCGCCTGCAGGGCCATCGTTGGACGCGACCTGCTGAAGATCGACGATCTGCTGCGCGCCGGCAAGACCGTGGTGGTGCCGTCTGATGGCATCGGCACGGGCCTATCGCAGCTGCCGCAACGTGCGCCGAATCTCCATCGCTTCATCGAGGACTGGTTCAAGGGACGCGAGAAGCGGATCGGACTCGGTCGCTGCCCGATCTGCGGCGAGCCCGGCCACATGATGGAGAAGCGGCCGAACGGCGACACGATCTGCTCCAAAGGCCACCGACATCCCTCATCGGAGTTTCGTTGATGATCGACCTGTCCTGGCGGCCCAGCGAGGAGTGCCTCGCACACTGGGCAAAGGTTCGCGAGAAGATCGAGGCGAACCCGACCGTAATCAAACCTCAGCCGCTCGCTCACGTGCGCGTGGCAAATCTCGAAGCGGAGCTGCTCAATCTGAAGGCCGAGCTTCGCAAGCTGTCTGAATAAGGGGAGTCATCATGGGCGTGGAAGCATCGAGAGCCGGGAAGAAGCTGATCCAGGAGCTGCAGCGGGCGACGCGGCGCAGGATCGAGCTGGCCAACGAATTCCGAGAAGCTTCGGAACGCGAGGACGCAGCCAAGAAGGCGATCGCCGACTGGATCCTGCCGTCAGACGCCAAATATGGCGAGAAGATCGCCATCTGGGACCGCGACGAGCACGACCGTGAATGCCTGATTCAGGTCACTCCCTATGGCGAAGACAATCCTCCCGCGATCGAGTTCAGGTACCGCAAATGAGGCGCCGGTCGCAGCGGACCAAGATGGTCAACTTCATCAGGAGGATCGAATGCCGCTCAGGCTGCGACCAAACCCAACCCCAGAACAGCTCGCCCGCCTCGAAGAAGGGGACTTCTACCGGGCGAGCGGCGGCTGCATCTGCGAGACCTGCGGGAAGCTCTACTACGACCACCCGTACTTCGCCGAGGAATGGGCGTTCCTCACGATCCTTTGCAACGGGGACTTCGTGAAGCTCTGAGATCGAGCGGTCTGCATCGGCCAATCAAAGAGCGAGACCTAATCGGCTCGTCTTAAGATCCGCTATGCTTCAGCAAGTGCAGACGTCCACTATTGCACCTCATAAACCACTCTTCACTTTTTGTGAAACCGGGCGACTGTATCCTTGTCTCAAAATAGCTCTGAGAGCTATTCCGATGTTTCATCGGAAGCTTGAGCGGGATATCTGCGACGTGGTCGGCATGAACTGCCTCCTTGAAGACCGGAAGATGGTAGGGAGTCGCGATCGTGCGCTGATACACACGGAACTGCCCACCCATCGAATGGTTCTCATACCGAGTGACCCGAAACGGATCCAGCGCAAAGGCTGACTCCAGGTCATCGTCCACCCAGACCTCAACGATGACATATTGAGCCGGTGCCGGAGAATGATTGATTACCGTACACCGCAGCGAGAATGGCTCTGATAGATCTTTGGTTTTGAATTCGGCGACCGCTCTATAGTCGCCCGCTTCAAAAGACAGCCTAGCTTCTAAGAGTGGTGTCGTGGCACGGCGTAGAATGTCTCTTATCTCGTAATCATCCATCGCCTTCGCTTCGAGTTCAAACCGCTTATAGTACTTCTTGTTTGGTGCTTGGTGCGGACCGTTGACGGTCGGCTCGACGTCAATCACAAAGCCGTAGCCTCCAGGACTAAGTTCGACGCGAGTTACTCGAACCCTTTCGATCCTCGGCTGGATATTCGAGCTGAGTATCTGATGGATCCATTCGCGAGTTATTTTTTCGTCTCTAACGCCTTCATCCACTCGCACGGGCTTATGAGTTTTCTTGTCTTCCTCGATCCCGTAAATTATTCGACCACCGGCAGAATTTGCCATTGCCGAAACATCTTTGCAAAGCTCTTCTATGTCCTTGCTTCCCCGAGCGAGCGCTGGAGACGCCTTGTACTCCAGCGTTAAGGTCTCCTCGACCTGAGCATCAACCATCGCCTGGAAATCGGAGAGAGCCTTAAACTCGGGAGGAAACAGATTGTTCATCAGATGCAATTCCGAAATGCAATGCGTGCGGCCTGAGATAGATTCACCGCTGACATGTCCGTAAAGACGCTGGCGAAGGCACGCACCTCGGCCATGCTGCCGTCACTCAGACCGATACTTCCACTCAACCGGTTTGGATTGACACCGCTAAGATTGATCTCCCAAAGAACAACATTGCCATTGAATGTAATCCTGGTGCGGTCACCTCTGGCAGACACACCGAAAGCCTGGTAATCGGCTTCGCCGAACAGGCTTATGGTATTCTGCGCACTATAATAGATGGGCATCGTCACGAGCGCGCGCGGTATTCTGTCGCCACGACAAAACAGGGTCACGGTTTTTTGCCGGTCTGCAGTTTTGCTAAATGCGACTACGCCTTGATTCCGAAGTTCTATAGCCCAAGCGTCAAACTTGTTAGGCTCCCACGTCACCCTCAGGCCCCTGGCTTCCTCTTCGGAAAAGTAATGCATCTCTGCGGGCGACGATTTCGCGACAATTAGCATGAGACGCGCGTCAGCACCCATGCGGGTGACATAGTCCGAAATCAGAGCGCTCATCATTTGCTGATCTGAGTAGTCTATCGCTGTGAACACCTTGGCGGAGGGATCACGGATCGCATCGGGATCATAGAATTGATGCACACCCAGCCGACCGAACGTACGCTGCACGCCTCCCAAGTATGCAAACACGCAAGCCGAGGCGCACACGCCAGTAGTTCGGTCAGATACATCAATGGCGGCTCCATCCGCAAGCTTCGATCCGCCAACAGAGGTCGACATTCCTTGCTTGCGGATGAATGTGCCGAGCTTGATTCCCCCGAAAAGACTGCCACCCGGAGAATCAAAAGTGATGTCGCCTTGCCAGTCAGACAGCTTTTCGCTCTCAAGATACGCCTTGAGTTGCTCAGCCGAGTCGAGCGTGATCTCGCCCGATGCTTGCAACCACTCACAGCCACTGCAGTTACCGCCGTTGCCAGTCAACTTGAAATGCATAGGCTCCGCAACAGACAAATTTAGGGGAAATACCAACAATACCAATAACAGCAACGACCTAACGTATCGCATCCATCTGCCCCTACTCCCGGGAATCTTCCCCCGACGTACCGCACCCGGTTTCCGGAAGCTACCATGAGTTGCGACACGCTTCGAGCTTCATGGAGCGAAGATCACAACGAAAAGGCCACCCGGTTTCCCCGGGTGGCCTTCACGTCATGCCATACCAGACAGTAAGGCGATAATCGAAGCCAGATGCAATCTGCATCGTAAGCCTAGACGATACGTCTTACCGCTCGGCTGGCTGGCTTCGAGAGTGAGTGACACCAACACGGTGTACCTCCATCTCTAGTGCGCGAGGGTCCCTTACGGTAGCCGCCTTCGCACATTAGGCCAGCTGACTGGGGGGCTAGAGATTAAAGAGCCTGACCCCCCAACGGCTGCGGCTCTTGATGTCACAAGTAATTGAGAGAGCGGCTCATTCAAGGTGCCCCTACGAAAAAATCTTTGGCACCCTCCGTAGACATACGGCCACCACGCGAAATCTCCCTTACGTGAGATGTCCCATCTTCGAAAAATCGTCGTAGACGACCTGGCACCAGGCTGCGAACCGCTTCAGGTGAACGGCGAAAAACCGGCGAACAAGATAGCTTCTGGCGATCGAGATCACGGTGAACACGGCTGTGATAGCCAAGCTCTCTGATAGCTTCACCTGAAAACCGAACAGCGGCAGTACAGCGTAGTTGGCCCAGACGGAGACGCCGAACCCGATCAAGGTCGACGTCACCACCTCAACCAGCGACATGACTGGCGACTGTTCCATCAGCGAACCATGGAGCCGGCAGCCAGTCCGAACGCAGCCTTTGCGGCAGCGCTCCGATCCGAGTGCTTGAAAGAGCTATTCACAACCCGCTGATAATGCTTGACCATCACCGAATCGAGGTCAGCCTGGAGCTGCTCGATCGAAGCGTCGTTGTGGATGATGAAATCCGGTTTGATCCGGTCGATGCGCTCGCTGTCGTGGACGCCCCACATCAGTCCGAACTTGTCGAAGAGGAACTCGCCGATCTTGCCCCATTTGAACTTGGCCGGCCTGGTACCTGGGCGCTTGATCATGATGACCACGCCGCCGAGCTTCCGGATCGCCTCAGCCTCGTTGGGGAAGCGCACGGAGTCGTTCATGACGGACTCGCCATCCCTGACGCCACGCATCCAGGTGTTCGACCACAGATCCTCGTTGATCAACTCACGGCCCCACTCGGTGCCGATCGTGATCTGGGCATAGCGTGAGGTGACGCCAAGCTCCGGGATCACGGACTCCTTCAGATCACCCTCCAGATAGCGGGTGATCATCTCGCTAGACATGCCGTTCGCCTGCAGCAGCACGGCCAGCATAGCCCGCAGCGGCTCGGCGATGTGACGCCGCTTGATGCCGTACTTCGTTTCGAGATGCAGAGCTGCGGTCGTCTTTCCAGAGCGCGCATAACCTGACAACCCAACTACCGACATTCAAATTCTCCTTTTGCATTCATGCAAACGATTAGGCAGCCAAAGACTGCGCCGGGACGCGGATGACGCGCTTCCCTGGCTTCCACTTGCCCTTCTGCAGGGTTGCGAGTGAGCGCTTCCCATCTGGGTATTGGATGGTCACGGTCACCGCCCAGCCCGATAGGCCCTTGTTGTAGCCCATGCGCAGATTCATCACGCCGGAGACGTAGACGCCCTCGTCGATCTCCGGCGAGTGCTTGTCGCCGATCGACATCTTGCGGCCGGCCTTGGCGAAGCCACGCACGGTGCCACGCGCGCCGTTGGCGCCACGGAAGCCGTGGTTGCCGACCTGGATGCCGTCGATCAGGTGGCTGTATCCGTCGACGCACCACTCGACCATGTCGCCCAGCTCAGGGCGCTTGAGTCGGATGGCATGCTCCAGCAGCGAGAACTTTGGCACCGGCAGGTCATTGTCGAGCGCATAGGAGCGCTCCTCGACGTATCCTAGATACGCATCCTCCAGCTGGAGTCCGTAGCGGATGTTGGTGCCGTCGTTGCGGTAGCGGCCCTCGCGGACATACCGCTCTAGCGCCAGGTCGTGGTTGCCCTCGGCGATGATTGTCTTCCGGTCTTTGCGCGCCAGCAACGACAGGAAGTCACAGACGCCTTCCACCTCGCTCTCGATGCTGTCGCGGCCACGGATTGCCATCTCATAGCTGTGAGCGTTGTCATTGACGTGGTGGTGGTTCCGCGCCTCGTTGTCGAAGATGTCGTGGAGGATGACGTTCTCTGGATTGAGGACGTCGACCATGCTGTTGAGATATTGTGAGCGACCGCCGCGCAGATCCCACCCGAAGATGGCCATGCAGTTGGTCTGATCCATCTTGCGGACATGGATATCCGGCATGGTGATCGCCTTTACGCGATGACCGACCGTCACCTCGGCATCCGCCACATGGGCGTCGAGGTCATAGAACGAGCCATCCTCGTTGGCCGTGATTTGCCGGCAGAAGACGTCACCGTCCTCGTCGACCTGGACTACGGTGGCACCCACCACCTGATGGAAGATCGACTTCACGCCGGCCTTACGCGGGATGACCTTCGGGCGCGTCACGGCGCCGGACGTCATGACCTGATGCGCCTGGACCGCCGGATCATCGGACGGGACTGACTTCAGCTGCCGCTTGGCATGCGGGAACACAGCCCAGCGACCGCGGCTGTAGGTCACGAGGTCGGAGATCGGCTGCGATGCGGTCGGCAGCGTGTTCATCTCGCCGCAGAACACGAAGTTGTCGCCGATCTTCATCTGGCCGAAGCACAGATACTCGGTCAGCTCGTTGCAGTACGAGCGCGCGGTCGGATTATTCTCGGCCCACCACTGGGTCTCGTAGGTCCACGGCCCAACGACGATCTCGGCGTCGAGGTATGCCGCATAGGCCTGGAGGTTGGCCCAGAACTCTTCGTGGAGCAGCGCATCGTTCTGCGCGCCCGTGAAGATGAAGTTCCGATTGCGGGCGTCCTTGATGGGGGCGACACGCAGGGTGTCGGTCATCCAGGTCCGCGGCGTCCCTTCCTTGGTCACGTAGCCGCGCAGGTTGCGGTCGTATCGCCGGACTAGGTAGGAGTCGATGATGATCGCTTCCGGATTGATGACGGGATAGCGGGATCTGGTTATCAGGTCGGTCACTTCCGACGACAGATCGACTGCCCGCATGTGGGCGTGCTGTTCGGCTGACAGCTCCTCGCCAGCCTCATCGGAGCCGCGGGTGACGGTGGCGGCGGGCTGCGGCGGGACGTAGAGAGACCAGTCGACGGCGAAGTGCTCTTTGCGCTTGCGCTTCAGCGCCTCTTCGGCACGGACCCAGTTCGGATAATTGATGCCCTCGCGGCGCTCTGCGGTCTTGGTGGCGGAGGCAAGGCCTCCACGCGAGCCCTGAGGATGATACCCCAGCTGCAGCAGGTCTTCGACGACCTTCTTTCTGCGGGCGCGCTCGGTAGTGGATAGCGTCATGGACCTGTCTAATTCTTGGAACAACCAATGATTTTGCACTAGCACATAATTTGCATTCATGCAAATATAAGGAGGATGCCGTGGGTCGAGGGAGCCAAGTTCTGGCTCAACGAGAAGGTGCGCGACGTCAACGACGGTTAGTGGGGCGCCGCCAGCCAGCGTCGTGCGATTGTTTCGTACATTTCTACCTGGTAATCAGCTAGTCGGATTGCACGGTTGCTGCGCGCGTTGGCTGCAGTATCCGCTGGACACGTGCCATCTGACGTTTTGCCGGTGGCGTTCGTCTCCGCGTTCATTTCATCCGTGCAAGATAGTCGATGATTGCATGCCGGCGACGGCACACAGTTTGGGGCATCAGGCGGATTCCGATCTCTCGGCATCGGCAGTGGAATATGGGGGCCACCCTTATCTGGCTTTGGACAAGAGAAGCGAACAAAGTTTTGCCAAGCCTCCTCACAGTGGATACTGTCCCGCATTTGAGCTGTGATTTGTAACAGCCGCGCAGCAAACCCGGTGACGTCCTGCCGGCTGACATCGGTCCACTGCTCGTTTGCACTCGCACGAATTGCGAGCCACACCTCGACGGCAACTACAAAGGACGGCAACGCGGAACGCGGATCGAACCTATCAAGTGCTCCGACCGTGCGCCCAGGCAAAGTGTAGAATGTGGGACTCGCAAGCGCATGGGCCGCTGCCAGCGCCTGTGCTAGAGCGGCAGAATCACCTGGTCGATCTGCAGCAACATCAAGTGCTGCATACACTTGCGCGCGCTCCTGCTCAACGGCACGCGCAAGAGCCAGCGCTTCCTCGCGTCGTTGCTCGAACGACAGGTTTGCCACCTGCCCTTCAAGGTCGTGCAAGTCAATTTCGATCGACACAACCTTGAGATAGAGATCGCGCAACGTCGTCGGATCCTGCGGGCCAGCGAGAGCAACCGCTTTGTCAGTGACCTTACAAAACGCAGCGATAACAGGCTGTAGGCCTCCGACTGCCCCACAGATCCCGCTCCAGACCTCCATTGGGGAAGCGGTCTGCGCCGCCGGAGCCCAGGCCATAGTGACTGCAGCAAATATCTTGGCAGCCGTGCGAGTTACTTGCCTTTTCGTGGCAGTGTTCTCCCGTGAGCGTTACCGATTAAACTTCACCTAGCGGGGCGTTTCTCCCTACTGTGGCACACTCGCGCAGGCGTTCGGCATTCCTGGGATGCTTCTCCGAAATGCGGTGCAAATCGCTTTGGCTCGTTCCAGGTCGCGCTGCGCTTTGTGCGGATCGGGCCCTGCGCGGGTGGACGCAGGGTGGGCCAGCCTCGGCTGCGCCGCCTCCAGCTTGCTCGGCGTCACCTCGTCAAAGGACCGCGCACGCGCCAGCCTGTTGGTCATCGCTCGCCGTGCATCCGGCGGAAGTTGTTTCTCCAAATTTTCCAGGCGCTGCTCGATCTCGACGAGATGCGGGCCCAACGCCTCGGCTGCGGTGTCTAGAGGCGGCCGGAACACGGCGATGACGCCGGGAGTGACGGTCCACTGGAGGTGGAGCTCGCCGTTGATGCGCGCCCCCTTGGCCGGATCAGGAAGCCCGAACTCTACGATCGCCCCCTGGCCGGAAACCAACGAAACGAAAGGCCCACTTGCCTCGCTCGTGTTCGTCAGGAAGGTCGAAGCAACGACGTTCACAGCGGTCGCAGCCGGCCGCGGAAGCAAGAACGCCATGCGGTTTGTGTCGAGAGGATGTTGGTCCTGGCTACAGTAGCCCTCGTTGCCCCAATTCCTCACGAAGATCGCCCATGTATCGTCCTGCGGGTTATCGTTGACGTGAATCGCGAGCGCGTACACAGGGTGCAGCTCGGTTGCGCAGCCGTGCTCGCAATCGAGCCCGGCAAGCCCGACCACGATGGCGAACTTGCCATCGATCATCGCACGTGCGCTCGCGTCATCCCGATCCACCGCCTCGTGAAAGGAGTTCCACCAAGGCGTTCGGAAGTGGTCGATGGTCTCGTCGGAGTCAAATTCGCTGTGGATATGCCCCCCGCTTGAGACGGTCAGCCCCTCTCCCGCCGGCGGCACGACGTTGATGTTGTAGTCGTCGTCGGTCCCCGGACTGGAGTGACCATCCCACGATACTGTTCCCTCCCAGGTCGCAGGCAACCAGTTCACGTGTCCGTGGATACTGTGCTGTGCACCCTGAGCGCACCAAAACGCATTCCACCCATCAGGCACGTCGATCGACGGGGCCTGGGTAGTACACTGGGTGTTCGAGAAAACGCCCGGGAGCGGGAAGCACTGCGTGTCCGCGTTGGGAAGCGATCCCGGATGGTGTTGCTGCCATGCCCACTTGGGGTTTAGCGGGAATCCATTGGCGTCAGTCGCGGAATGGACAAGGTCGAAGGGCGCGGGCGGGGTTGGAATTATCCTTCCGTGGTCGATCGTTAGCGTCACGAAAGCGTTTCCGACGCCACGGCACTGGTTCTCGGTGCCATCATCGTGGCCCCAATAGCCATTGTCACCGTAATGGTCATCCTCATACCCTAGGCGGAGGATAGCGTTGTGTGGATCAACCGTCGGGGGGATGACCATCGGACCGGTGATCGCGCCCGCAATGCGCACCAAGTCCGAATGGACACCCGGAATCCAGATAAGCCCGTGATACAGCCGGTCCGAATTAGGGCCGGACGGATCCACGTAGCGCTTCCAGGTAGACCCCGTCCCGCCGGTTTGGACGCAGCCGCCCGCCTGCACCGTCACGCGGTCCCCGGGACTGAACGTGATCTGGGGGTACGGCGACAGTCGCCTCGTGACGTTTGGCTCTGTGATACTGCACGTCGTTTGCCCTGGACCCGTCGACGAGCAGCCAACTTGTTCGTTAGCGGTTGCTGGGAGACAGCTCGCAAGCTGAACCACGAGGACGGTTGCCGACATCAGGGCACTTGTTGGATTGCGCGCGCGCATGAAGCTGCCTCGCCCAACAGGAAATGCACACCCTCAGCCACAATTTGCCTTGAATGGCTGAACGCTACGCCCATTCAATTCCAGAAACAAGGGACGGGTTGTAATTTTTTTTAATGTATCTTCCTGCGCGGGCGAACTGTCCGTTCGCTGCCGAAGTTGTTTGACCCCGTCACAAATCCAACTGTGAGATAAACGGGTTAGGCACAAAAAAATGGGCCCCAGGCCAGCAAAGGCTGACACCGGGGCTAAGTCTGGATGCCGGTTGACCCGGCTTATGGTTGTTTGATTGCCAAGTATTTCATGATGCGATCGACGACCGCGTCAGGCATCTTCATCACTTGCTCGGCGATCCCATCCATCCGTTCGGTCAGACGGGTCTCGATAGCCTTCACGGTGTCCCAGGAGGCGTACTCCTCGGCGACTTTCAGCCGGAAGTCGGCCAGCTCCTTTTCGAGATTGTGGGCTTTCTCGGTGGCTGCTTTCGCGGCAGCTTCTCCGGTTGCCTTGGCTTCGTCGATCTTGCCGCTGAGGCGCCAGGAGATGGTGAGGATCAGGCCGATAAGGGCAACGGTCGGGCCGTAGAGGCCGGCGAGACCTTCCAGGCTGATCACGTCCATGGGTGGGGGCGTGGCCATCAGTTCTTTCCAATCTGGTCGATCTCGGCGATGCACTGGGCAACGCCGTCGATATTGTGATTTGCGGTGATGAGGGCAGCTCGGTAGCGGGCGGTGACCGCGACCTTGTCCATGCCGGCTTCGATCGGCGGCAGGGCCACCTTCTGAGCAACTTTCTCGCAGTCAGCCAGGCCGGGCGGCAGGTCGCGCAGAATTTCGTTACCGGATGTTAGACAGCCACCCAGACTCAGCGGGAGTAAGACGAGCGCCGCTGCGCGCAGGATGTTTCGCCACAGGTGCATGGGGCTTGACCTTGGGTTTGGGGGCTTGGGCGGGCTTCGGCTGCTCCTGAACCGGCTCGGGCTGGGGCGCAGGCTGTGCGACCGGCGGCTCGGGACAGACCGGGACGGCTCGGGGTCTCGCCTGCTCGGCGGCGAGCTGCAGCTTGATGGCGCCAAGATCCCTGCGCAGGGACTCGATCGTGCCGCGCTCGCTGGCAATGCCAAGAGCGTGCGCGCAGCCGAGCGCGACGATGAGGGGGATGGCGACGACGCCGATCTTGCCATCCCTGGAGGTGAGGAAGTCCAGGACGGCTTTCGCCTTCTCCCGGACCGTGGGGACGAGCCCCACGATCTTTTCGATGATGGACATGATTACCTGTTGAGGTTCTGGCCGGTCTGGTGGTCCTTCAGACGAGCCTCGATGACATCGCCGTAGCAGCGCCACAGCACGAACCCGACGACGATCGCGCCGACCCACCAGTACGGCAGGAGCCCGACAACCACGTCGTGGGCGGAGTCCAGGATGCCCTTGGCAACCTGCACATGGCTGACCACGTCCTTCGCCTTGTCGAGGACGCCAGCCGTGTTGGCGCCTCCGATCGCGCCGGCACCGACGATGACCTTGGTCAGCGTGGACCCTTTCTGGGCCGCCTGGATCGTCTTGGAGCCGGAGGCTGCCAGATCATCGGCCGTGGCGTTTGCGCGCTCAGGCGAGGCCGGACGAGGCGCTATGGCCTTGTCGAGCGCATCCGTGGTCTCGGCATTCGGATGACCGGTGACCTTCAGGCCCTCGCGCCGCTGGAACGCCGCACAGGCGCCCGTGGTCAGGTCTCCCCAGTCCCCGTCGATCTTACCAACGTTGTAGTTCAGGTCCTTCAGCTTCTGCTGATAGACCAGCGTGACGGACTTGCCGGGCTTGGCCTCATAGTCGCCGCTCGCCAGGCGCCGCTCCCAAGCCGTGTCCGCGGCCTGCATGCGGGTGTCGTAGTGGTTCTGGGCATAGCCGGAGCCGTTGTAGCCCTTGGCGAAGCTGGTGAAGTCCTTCGTGATCAGGAACCGATCGAGCTTCGAGTGCAAGATCTCGCGGCAGAGCGCGTCGACCTGCTCCGCGATGCCCCGCGACAGTTCGGCAACCATCGCCGTGGCGCTCTCGTATTTCAGGCCCTCGGCGTTGAAGCCCATGGTCTGGCCGAGGCCCCAGGACGCCGCCCGGTTGGCGACCTCCTCGTCGATCTGACGCGCCTTGGCTATGAGCGACAGCCTGCCGGCCGACTTGCCCTGGTCCTTGTACTGGGTCTTCGGCGACCACTTCGGGATCGCGAGGCCGGCGGCGATCGCCGCCTTCAGCTTACTCGGCTGGTGGGCCTGCAGCTCGGAATAGAACTTGTGGCGCTCGAACAGCAGCGTCGGGGTGTGGTTGTCCTCCTCGAAGGGCTTGCCGGACGTTTCGCACTCGACGACGGCCAGCAGCGAAGACGCCGGCCAGCCGTGCTGGTTCGCCGCCGCCACGATGGCGTCGATGATCTCTTGACTGAACATGTTGGATTCCGTGGTTAGGGAGCCGCGTTTCCGCTGCCGGGCGCTCCAGGAAGCACACCGCCCATCGGCTCTCCGGGCATTGGTCTGAGGAACAGGTCGTCGGCGCGGTCGCTGTAATCGACGCCATCGCCGGGGGCTCGGCACTGCAGGTTGGAGCGGATGCCGGTGCTCTTGATGTACGTGTGGGTCGCCTTCTCAACGACGTAGGAGCCGTTGATGCCGTCCCGCATTTTGGTCACCAGGATCGTCTGCGCATCGCGGATCCATGGATCACCTTTTGCGAGATCGAAGACGGCCTCGACGGAGGCGCGCTTGATCGCTCCGGCTTTCGCCGCCGCGGCAGCCTCAGCCTCCATCTGGGAGTTGAAGATCTGACCGATGGTGAACGGGTCGCCTTCGCCACCCGGCAGTGCGGACGAGATCCATTTCCGGATGTGCAGGTCCTTGTCCCAGTAGGCGGCCTTGACCTCAGACGCCTCGTTGCGGCCCGAGTAGCGCACGCGCCACGTTCCAAAGTGCTCCGGTTGCAGCACCAGCGTCGGCAGCGCGATGCCGCTGACGCTCTCGGTCGAGTCCCGCGGAACGAAGACCAGGTTGCCGTCAGCCACCTTGCCAACGGCGCCGAACATGCGCTCCAGCTCGTGGATCATGTGCAGGTTGCTGACCTGCTGGTTCTTGAACGGGATTTGCCGGCCGGCCAGATCGCTTGGGATCGACAGCTGGAGGCCGGATTGAGAGGCCATCTCGCCGAGGATGTCGCCGACCGTCTTGTTGCTGAAGTTGGCGATCTGCGGGGCCTTCTTGATGTCGTTGAAGCCGGTCGACGTGCCGGTGAGCTGGATGCTCCGCGGCATGCCCTCGAAGATCACGTCGTCGATCGTGTAGGTCCCGAGATAGGCAAGACCGATCTCCTTATAGCCAAGCCAGACCTGGATCATTTCTCCGCCGAATGGCCTGGCGATGCGCCAGTCGCGATCGTCGACTTCGATCTCGCATCGATCGCCCTCGCCCCCGCCGGACGTGAGTTCGACCTTGATCTTGGTGGTCCGATCATTGAAGTGATCGGTGATATCGACCCCGCCTTTGTAGATGCGGTAGATCGGGGTGTAGCCAGTAGCCACGCACGCCTCCAAAACGAAAAAGGCCGCCCCGAAGGACGGCCCACGCGCGAATGCGTATAGATCTGCGCCATACGCGACTGCGTATGCGTCAGGTCCAAAGGAAAAGCTGCGGAAGGACGGGCACCTCGGTGACCTTCACCGGAGGCTCCGGGAGGTTGATGCTGACGCCCATCGGCAGAACGATGCCATACAGCTCGATGCCGTCGTTCTGCTCGGTCACCCACTCCACAAGCCGGTTGCTGGTCGAGCCGTATCGCGCGTAGACGATGCGGTCGAGCCGATCGAACATCTTGGTGACGTAGGTCGACATCAGGTGGCCCAGAAATCTTGAACGGCTGCCGCGTTCAGGTCATCGCCGTACCGCGTCAGCTCCAGCTGGAAGTCGATCTTGTGCGCGATACCGATCGCGCCGATCTTGGACTCCACGGTGCGGAGCCGCTTGATGACGAAGTTTCCGAGGTTCTCGCTGCCATAGGACAGTGAGCCACCCGGCTGCGTCAGCGGATAGAAGCGCGCCAGGATGTAGGGCTTGCCGGATCGGCCGGCCTGATCGAGTAGCTTGATGGTTGAAAGACCGCCGAAGTGATACGGATACATCCGCCCTTCGACGACGATGTTCTCTTCTCCAGGCCCCGTGAACTGCATCGCAGGATCGCGCGACAGGCGGTCATTCGAGACCCACGTGAATTGGCGATCGCGCTGCAGCTGTTCGAACCCTGGGGTGTCGTTCTTCGGCAGTGGGACGTAGAAAAGGATCACGTTGTCGCTCGCAGTAGGTTCGAGCGAACCCAATCCCATGAGCACAGAAGCCATGGAATCCTCTCAAAATAAAAAGGCCCCGCCGGATGGCGAGGCCTCTATCGGTGGAAGGTGTGTCCCGGCCCCGTGGGGCCAGGCGCGTTAGGTGTATTCGGACTCGCTGTCGTGAGCGCGCCAGTTCATGGACTCGTCGATACGACGCTGGACCAGCAGCGCGAGCGCTTCCGGATCGTGAGAACCACCGTTGATGTGGATCGCGACCTGGCCGCCTGCGCCCGCACGAGCGTCGCCAGCACCAGCACCCGGAGTCGCGGGCATCGGCACCTTGCTCGTGGCATCGCCAGGAGATGGCACCTTGCTGGTCGCGTCGCCCTTCAGACCGTTCTCGATGAACTTGCGATAGTTCATCGCGCCCTGGCGGCCCCTGCCCCAGCTGGAGCCTGGTCCGACCCAGTCTGTGAACTCGTTGCCGTCCTTCGGGCTGATCTTGAACCCCGGGATGCCGGTCCGACGCGATCCGTTCGGGTCAGTCGGCAGGCCCTGGTCGGTGTAGCCACCGACCGCATGGCTGCCGCCGAGCGCCGAGTTAGTGAAGGCGTCGTACTTGGCGAACTCCTTCGGGTTGGCCTGCAGCCTGCGGATTGCTCCGTAGATCTCGCCACGGCGGATCGGTCCGTAGAAGCTCTTCGGGTTGATCTTGCCGTCTGCGCTGAAGCCGAGCATCTGACGCAGGGTCTTGCCCTGCATGTCAGCGCGGTTCATGAGGCTCTCGATCGTACCGCCCCGGCTTGCGCCCTCAGTCGCCTGCATAGCGGCCAGGTGCATCCTGAGCGTCGGATCGTTCTTCAGCTCCTCGGCGAACCGAGCGCGGCGGGCCTTCAGGAACTCAGAGCCGGCCAGGCCAGCTCCAACACCATCGCCAGCAGCCGAACCGCCACCGCCAGTGAAGCTGGGCATCTCGCTGGGGCTGATGATCCCGTTCTTGACGCCGCTGCCGAACGAGGTCACGCCGCTGCGACGCAGGATCGCGCCGCTGGAGCCGACGCCGAAGTCAGGCAGAGCGCCACCGGGCGTGCTGCCGAACAGCGCGGTCGGGCTGCCGCTTCCTGCCCCGAGGGCCACGATGCCACCGCCGGAGCCGCCGCCTCCGAACGAAGATGCGATGGCGCTACCGGTGGACCCGAAGCCGCCGCCGATGAAGGCGGCCTTCTCGACATTGCCGCCGAGCTTCTTCAGCTGATCCGTCAGATCGCCGACCTGGCTGGTGCGACGACGACCGGAGAAATCGGTCGGGCCGGTGTAGCTCGACCGCTTCAGCAGCTCCAGACGCTTGAGGTAATCCTCAGTGCTCTCTCCGGGCTGCATCGCCGGAGGCGGCACCCAACCCTTGCCCTTGAACTTGTTCTCGACCTTGGGCTGGCCCTTGTTCTTCCCGGCCTCCTTCTGGAGAGCATCCATGTCCTCGGTGGTGTTGTCGGCACGCCCGTCGCCCATCATGATGCCGCTGAGCATGCCGCCGCTGATGACGCCGAGGCCCATCTTGGCGATCAAAGCGGTGATGGCTTTGCCCATCACGCCCTTGCCGACGCCCTTGAGCGCAGCGCCGATGGCAACGATGCCGACGACTAGGGACGAGAACACGCTCAACACCGGGGCCAGCGCCGTCAGCGCGACCACCAATGCGGTAATCCGGCCGGCGAACTTTCCGACCACCTCAGGATCGGACGAGTTCTGTCCGAACATCTCGATGATGATCTTCCCGGCAGAGCCGATCGCAGAAACGATCGAGGTGATGCCCTCAGCGAGGCCTTTGCCGAACTTGCCGATGTTCTCTGCACTCCAGCCACTCTGGCTGCCCGGCTTGCCGAAGACCTGGTCCAGGAGATCGCGGAGCGTTGCGCCGTTCTTCCCTGTGAAGCCCTCGATCAGACCGTTGATGAACGCCTTCAGGCGCTCCTTCATGCCGCCGGTCTTGAGCGACTCGTACATGTCGCCAGCCCAGACGCTGATCTGCTCGATGAACGGCTTCAGCGTGTCGCCAATCTCCGCCTTCAGCACCTTCCAGACCGCACCGAGGCGGTCCAGCATGTTCTGAAGGCCCTTCTGATATTCAGCCCAGGCCCGGCTGATGCCGTTGTTCTCTGGGTTCTCCGCCGCCGCTCGGCGGGCGATCTTCAGGTTCTCCCACATGTTTTCCGGCGCATCGATCATGTTCTTGATGATCGGACCGAACTCAGAACCGAAGAAGGCATGGAGCGCCTGGCTGCGCTGTTCGAGATCCTTGATGTTACGGAAGGACTCGATGATCTTGAACAGACCCTCATCCGGGTTGTTCTTGACCAACGCACGCATGTTGCCGAGCGAGCCGAAGCCAAGCTTGCCGGGGATCGACATGAAGAGCTTGTCCTCTTCAGTGCGATGCCCCTTGCTGTTGATCATCTTGCGCTTCGTCTCCAGCTCGGAGAACTGCTCGCCAAGATGGGACAGGAAGCGCGACGCCTGACGTGCCTGAGCGCCGGCCAGGATCGCGGCGTTGCCGAATGCCATGGTGCTGACGTCGGACATGCCAACCGAGGCACCTGCGCCGAGACCGGATCTCAGGAACGACAGAGTTTCTGCCGGGTCGGTTGCGGTCTCTGACGCGAGGGTCGACGCGATGTTGAACTTGCGCGTCAGTCCCGTGATGTCGTTGCCCTGCATACGACCGGAGCCGATTTCCTGGGCGACGGCACGGCCGATCGCAGTCGTCATCTCGCTGGAATCGATGCCGAAGCGTTTCGCGGTCTTGAAGGACAGCTCAGCCGCGGCCTTGGCCATCCCCTCAGGGACGCCGGCCTTTGCAGCTTCGACCGCGCCGCCCATCAGGGTGCCAGGGTCGATACCCATCCTGACAGCGGTGGGGAGCGCCCAGTTGTCGCGGAGGTCGCGAGCATTGAGCTTGGACTGGTCCATGTTCATGCGCGCGGAGGTCTCGGCAGCGTCGACGTCGACAGCCGCGCGGACTGAGGACCTGGTGCCCATGGCAAGGCCAGCGGCGGACAGGGCTCCGCCGATTCCGACCGTCCGGCCCATGGCACCAAGCCGACCGGGGACTTCCCGGACGCGGTTGAACCCGCGCCTCAGGCTGCGACGGACGCGAGCACGCTCCTCAAGCGCCTGCTTCTCAGCGCGAGCGCGCTCACGGGCCGCCTGGCGCTCCTGACGCTCCAGCTTCTCCAGGTGCTGCTTATGCTCCCTTTCCGCCTTGGCGAGCGCCCGCTTCTTCTCCGCCTCGGTTTTGTCGGCGAGTCGCTTTCGGGCTCGCTCCATCACTTCGTCGCGCCGCTGCTTTGCCAGCTCTAGCCGGTTCAGGGCCTGATGGTGTCGGGAGACAGCGCGCTGGTGTCTCTCGTGCTCCTGCATGTAGATGTAGCGGAAGGCACGGGCGTATCCGATCTGGTCGCGGAGCTGACGTGCCAGCTCGACGCGCTTCTTGCCGGTCGACTTCTGGAAAGCGCTGACCGAATTGTTGATGTCGTTGGTGATCTTGGTCCAGACCGTCGTGTTCATCCGCCCGAGCATCTTCTGCTCGCGAGCCCAACGCTTCTGCTCATCGGTCAGGCGGTTGAAGCTCTTCTCGGTGGTCTTGAGCGCCTTCTGCGCTTTGCCCTGGATCTCGGGGTCGATGATGGACCCCTTGATTGGGGCCGCAGCGAAACTCTTCTTGATCTGAGTTTCGAGCTGCTTGATCTGGGTGAGGAGCCGTTTGATATTGGCAGAGGCCTGGTCTTCGGCCGTAAGCCTGGCCCTGATATCGAGAGTTTCGTCGGCCATCACCGCTCCTGGAAAGGGAAAGGGTGACCCGGGGTTAACGCCCCCGGGCCTTTTGCGCTGCTTCCATCGCTTCCTGATCGCGCTTGTTCAGGAACTGAACGCCATCGGCGATTAAGAGGAAGTCGTCCCATTCGAGCGCCTCGACGGCGTCAAGCGTCCAGTGGAAGCGCTCAAAGATTGGGAACGAGTCCTCGATTATTCGTCCGATCCGTTCAGCATGGGCTTCAAAAAACCCTCGAACCACGCCTTCATCGGACCGAAGTCCTCGATGTCGATCTCGGCGATGATCTTCTCGTCGACCTCGCACAGATCGGCGAGCGCCTTCTCGAAGGCCGCAACGCTGTCGCGATCGACGTTCTTCACGAAGTTGCGGAGATCGCGCACCTTCGGCCGGCGAGCCTTGAACTCGATGTAGTTCGCGCCGCGGTACTCGAAGGGCTGGGTGAGGTTGAAAACTTTCTGGGTCATTGGTTTGCACACACCTATGTGACAGGAAAAGAAAAAGGCCCCGCCGGGGATGGCGAGGCCTCAAGTTTCGGAAAATCCGGACTTACGAGTAGAAGCCCAGGATGTTCCGCGCGTTGGCGGTCTTGTCGACGCCGCCGATGTTCGTGATCTTGTTGAAGACGTCGATCTCCGTGACGAGCTTGTTGTCGATGTAATGCGCGTAGTAGTTGGCGCAGACATTGATCGTCAGCTCGACCTTCTTGCCGGGCGTGACCTTGCCGGGCTTGATCGCCTTGATCAGACAGCTGGTGTTGATCAGGACACCCTTCTCACCGCCGTTCGGGGTGATGAGGTAGCCGCGGAAGAAGATCGGCACGTCCAGCGAACCGGGGCCGTAGCCGAGGCTCTGCCAGATGTCCTCGTCCCAGGTGTGGAGCTGAAAGTCGAACTCGATCTTCTCGATGCCCATCGGGATCTCGACCGTGCCGTCCATACCGCCACCGCGGAACTCTTCGACCTCGATGTTGATCTCAGGCGGCTGAAATTCGGGCGACTCGCCGATCTTGCCGATGTCATTGATCCAGACGGTGAAGTCCTGGAGAATGTTGGAGTCGCGAAGGGAATTGGTTGCCATTTAACTCTCCGGCCATGCCAGAGCGCGCCCGGCCCCGAAGGACCGAGCGGCTCATGGATTAGCTCTTGGTGTTGTGGATGTTGCTGAGACGGAGCAGCGCTTAGCCGTTCGCAACCTGCCGGCTGAATTCCTCGATGAAGTCCGTGTAGTAGGCAGGGTTGCGGCGAGCGCGGAACTGCAGGTGCTCCAAGCAGGCCGGCGGCTCCAGATCGAAGTCGACCGTCAGCTCGCCGTTTGCGAAGGTCGCCGGGGTGTTGACGGAGCTGTCGATCCAGCACTTGCCGCCGATCAGGGCGCCGCGGGAGCGGAGCAGTCGGAGGTAGGCATTGACGTCGCTCTGGATGCTGGTCAGCAGCTGCTGGCTGAACGGCTTGTCCAGGCGGGTGCGCTCGGCGCGCTCCAGGCTCTCGTAGACCATGTCCGCGGTGCGGCGGACCGACAGCTGCGCCCAGAGGGCGTCGGTGCCGGTGTTGCGTAGACCCCAGAAACGGAAGCCGTCATCGTGGATGATGGTCGTGATCTGGTTGGAGTTGAGCATGTTGGCTTCGCAGTCGCGGTCGTTCGGCATGAAGTCGACCGGACGTGCGGGGCCGCCGATGTTCTGGATCAGCTCGTTCGAGAACGAGTACCAGAAGCCCTTCTCCTCATCGACGCGCGCCTGGATGCCGGCCGCGTAGGCCGAGGCAGGCTTCTGCACGTAGACGGAGTTCTCAGTGTCCCAGGACAGGACGCCAGGGTCGACGATCGAGATGCGCTGGCTGCCGTAGTCGCCGCGGTACTCGACCGCGTCGTCGTAGCTCGTGCCGGGACCGTCGAGGAAGGCCACCGCGCGGAGGCGATCGACGATCGAGCCAAACGCCACGCCGACCGGGTTGGCCACATGGCCGAGGGTCGCGGTGACGGTCGCGCCTGCGCCGGCACCGCTCACGGTCACCGAGGGGACGTCCGTGTAGCCGTAGCCCGGGTCGGTGATGATTGCGCCGGTCACCTTGCCGCCGACCACCTGGGGCACCGCCTTCGCCTGCCGGCCACCGGCCGGAGGAGCATCGATGGTGATCGTGGTCGTCGCGAGCACGTAGGCGCTGCCGACGTCGCCGATGACAAGGTTCTTGACGCCATTGGTCGGACGACCCGAGGTGAGGCCGGGCGCACAGAGCAGCTTCGGGATGACCTGGAGCAGCGGACGCGCCTTCAGCAGCGACCAGATGCCGGTCTTGCCGGTCGGCGAGCCAACCGCATTGGACCAGGTCTCCCCGATGCTCTTACCTTCCTCGATGCGGGTCACCACGACGACAGCCGACTTCTGGCTGTAGATGGCGTCCACGGCGTCGAGCAGGGTGCCGTCGCTCTTGAGCTGGCCTGCCTTCAGGGCGTCTGCGAACACCGCGACCGGAGTGTTGAGCGGGAAGATGTCCGGGTCGGCGTTCGGGGCGGTGCCGACCAAGCCGATCACGTTCGACTTGACGGTCTCAACCGGTCCCGAGGGGCTGTCGAGTTCGATCGTCTCGATGCCGTGGAGATATTGAACAGTCACGTAGGGTTCTCCCAACAAAAAAGCCGCCCGGTGAGGGGCGGCTGCATGGAGTGATGACGATGGGCGCCGATCAGTCGATCAGCGGCCCTTCTTGATTTTCGATGTATCGCTCGACGGCTTTCGAAACGATCTCGAAGGTCTTTGGCATCCTGATGTCCAGCGTCAGCATGATCGCGTAGCGGTCATCTGCGGAGCGGTTGAAGACGTTGTGATAGTGGGCACTGTTGAAGCACCACGCCTCGCCTTGCGGATAGGCCTTCTGGTGGATCTCCAGGCCGCCTGCTGCGAAGTCGGCCAACTCAAAGACCTGAGTCGGGATGACCTCGTAGCTGACGCGATCGCTTGAAACGATCGGGACATGCACGATCAGCTCGTACCAGTTCGGCCGTCTCTGGCCAGTTGCCGCGACACCAGCGATCATCGAAACCTCTGTGCCGTGTCGATGCCAGGTCAGGCTCTTGCCTGCCCCGAGACGGTTGAGACGCACGCGCTGCCCCTCACCGCCAAGCTCGGCGACGACCTGCTTGATGTAAGGCGAGCTGTCTGCGACGGGCGTCCATGTGCTGTCCGTCCGGCCGGCGTAGCCCTCCTCGGTCAGATCGTCATGGATCGAACCGTGCGGAGCGACCAGCGAAAGGCCATGCCAGCACTCTGCGATGCGGTCCTTGTGCCGGCTCTTGGAGCGAAATGGCACGAACAGTGCTGGATCGATTTTCGATAGCTCCCACTGCAAGATATCGGCATCGTATTTCTCGCCGAGATTTAGGTGCGGGATCTTGTCCAGCTTCGTGACAAGATCAGCGAACTTCGACATTGGCGTCCTTCTTCAATACGGGCCGCAGAATCTCTCCGCTGAAGCCCACCATCCATCGTCCGGTCAGGATGAACAAAGCCGCACGGAAGAAGGCCAGGTTGTAGAAGAACTCGGCGTTGCAGCTGTGCGTCCAGTTGTCTCCGCCCTGGTACATGCAGGCGCCCTGACAGAGCTGCAGCACGGGGCAGCTTTGGCATTCCGGACGCTTGCTCCAGTGCCTGGACGTGTTGAGCGCGATATTATCGAAGTCGCTGACGTGACCAATCTTGTGGTTGCCGTTGGCGCCCACGTTCTGGCAGGTCATGACGTTGCCCTTGAGATCGACGGCCAGATACTCCGGCATGTCCATCCCGCACTTCTGGAACAGCACGTCGGAAGGCCGTTCATTGACCATTGAGCTAACCGCACGGCGCAGCTTGTCGTGGATCGCGCTCGATCGGATGGCGGACCCGTCGACGAGCTGGTGTGACAGCGCGTCGCTGAACTGGGCTAGCTGCTCCTCCGAAAAGATCGAGGACGGGTCGCTGGCATAGCTGTGAACCACGCCCTCGAACGCGACATTGCAGCCGGGGAAGTAATCCTGGAACCAGTCGATGATGGCGTTGACGTTGTGACTGGCCGGCGTCAGAACCGCGTTGAACGAGAAGCGCGGATGGAACGTCCTCTGCGCATACTGGATCATCGCGAACTTGTGTGGGTCGCAGAACGGGTCCTCGCCGCGAATGTGCTGGCCAGGCCCGTCGTGGCTGATCGCCATCGAGAATCCCCAAACCTTCAGCTTGTCAACGATCTCGCGGCTGAGAAGCTCGCCGTTGGTGATGATCGAAAAGCGCGCATTCGGAAACTTCGCGATCAGCGCAGGCGCCAAGATCTCGATATGCTTCCAGTAGAGCAGCGGCTCGCCGCCCCACAGTTCGACCTTCTCCATCCCCTCTGGATTTGCGATCCAGCTGTCGATGTTGGCCAGAAACTCGCTGGCGTCTCGAGTCGAGGACAACGCCGCCTTGTGAACCTGGATCGCCTGCAAGCAGTAGAGGCAGGACTTCTGGCAGGCGAGCCCAAGCTGGATCTTCAACTTCTTGACCTCTCGCACCTTGCGGCCTGGCTCGTCGTAATCGACGGCGATGAATGGCCGGCCTGGCGATGGCGTGGTGTCCAACAGAGGATTGCCTGTGAAGTCGACGGCACGAAACCCGTTGTCGTCCGTGAGACGTGAGGTGTGCTGATCATAGAACAGGGGCACGACATCCCCGTCCCTGCTCAGCATTTCCAGGCGGATCATTTGCTTCCTTCCAGATAGTCTTTCAGGGGGAGCGGGTCGCTGAACTTGCAGATCGTCGTGCCGTAATCGACGGGCGACCAGGTGACCCTGCGGTATTCCGGCGGCGACAGCTCGCCCTTGGCTACGGTGAGCACGGTCTCTTTCTTGAATTGACCGAGCATGCAGTTCGGATGTGCGCTGACGTGATTGGTCTCTCGTCCCGCATACAAGCGAGACCAGAAGCACGAGACGCCTTCGCTCCAGAAGAATCCGACGCCCCAGTTCACGAGGTCGACCGCCGCGTCGGACCAGATCGCGCCATCAGCGCGCGAAAGGTTCGCTTCAGGATCTTCGATGAGAAGACGGATCGTGATATTGGCGCTATCCAGCCATCGGACGAACAGTGTCCAGGCAACGAGATGCCCACCGTCGTCGAAATAGCCCCAGAAGTGGCACATCGCCTCGCCGAAGCAGAGGTCGACGTGATCCTTAGCAAGCTTGCGGAAGTTCGCCGCTGCCGGCGCGCCCCGATCGTTGCACCACGCTCCCGGCCCACTCGAATGCTTGTCGATGATGGCGCACATGTCATCGTAATCTGCCGGCGTCAAATAGCGGATCGAGGGCATGGAGCATTTCCTTTCAGCGCCAGAGCTTGGCGCCCATCACTGGTTCGACGATCGTCGCTTTTAGCGGCTTCGTGATCTCAAGCATCGTCGGACCGATCCATTCGTGTCCGGCCAGGCTGATGTGGCCCTCGGCGATGTAGACGAAGTTTCCAGGCTCGACCTCAAAGGTGTCGCCGGCCTTGCCCCCGACGAAAGCACGCTGCCAGAACACGGGGGTCTGGCTCTTCGGCGTGATGCAGTGATATTCGCTGCAGTCAGCCGTAGCGCGTAGCCGGTAGTTGTCGATGCCCCGCACGAACTGCGTCGCGCCGCTGCCCAGCGGCCGCGGGTCAGGTTCATGATCGCCGCCGAGAGCTTCGAAGCCACCCTTGGTGTAGACCGGTATCGTGTGCAATGGCCTCGCGTCGTCCTTGCCTTTGAGAAGGTGGGCGATCGCCGGGGCGTCGGCTGCCGTCAAGCCGCGCGTCAGCTCGGATGGCGGACAGATCCGCTCATCGCCGGCATTCGCGGTGAAGATCGTGACCGTGAATTTCTCGAACCGAAGTCGCCTGAACTGCATCGTCACACCTTCGGAGTTTCTACTGGCAGGCCGACCGGGTCTTCCATTGGCCTGTCGATGCGATACGTGAACTTCCCCTCCGGCGAGGCTGGGACAAGGAGCTTCCCATCCAGCGCCAGCTGCGCGAGGTACCGCGAATGGAAAGCATGCGCCGGGAACTGCATGACTATCGCTCCGCGCTGCTCCTCAGCCGAGTGATTCAGCGGAATGAATACATTCGGTTTTGTCAGACGCCCAAGCGTGTCGTGGATGAACTCGACTCGTGCCCAGCCATCTGGACTTTGATCCAGGATTTTGTAGCTGAAGGTTGTGCTCAGGGTCTGATCCATGTGGTCCTCACTTCCCGCAAGCGCAATCGCAATTGCAGGCACAGTTCCATTCGTCGTGCCCGGACTTTCCGTAGAACTGCGACATGTGGAAGTTCGACGTCGGAAAGTTTCCGGTCAGGGTTGAGACCCCGTTCGTGTAGTAGTAGACCCGTCCGGCGTACTGGCTCATGTGGTTGCCGTAGCCGAACACGGCGTTAACGGTCGAGAAGCCGACCGCACCTGAGGAGGGCACAGCCATTATGTGCCCTCCAACGCTTCGACTTTATCGGCCAGCGCCTTGATCGCCTCTACTAGAAGCGCAATCACCTGCACGTACTGGATGTTCAGAAATTCGTAACCGGTCTTGCTCTCACCGTTCTCATCACGATCGAACGGTGCGAGCGAAAGAGCTTCGGGAAGCGCTTCGAGGAGATCCTGCGCAAGCAGGCCAGCCTTTCGGCCAATCTGCTCAGGCGCCCCGACGACCTTGGCAAGCGCGCTCTGGACGTATGTGACTCCGCGGAGCCTCCTGACCTTATCGATCGGATCCTCGATGACCTTGATGTCATCCTTCAGACGAATGTCAGAGAAGCCGTAGACGATGTCACCGGTGGCCACAATCGTGCCGCCGCCCACAGGGCCCGTGCCAACTCCGAGCGACGTGCGGAAATAGCCGTCACCAGAAGCAGAGACGCCGAACCGCTGCGATGCGCCATCAGACCAGCCGCCAAGCCGCCACCAGTTGTCGTTGTCGAGGCTCGCCTGTATCGCATAAGCACCGCGATGAAAGCTCATGATCGCAGCGCCCTGATCCGGCGCGTAGACCGTGAGCGCCCCGAAGGTGTTGCGCTGAAAACCGATTCCAACCCCAGAATTGAGCTGGAACAGATGCGTTCCAGTCCAGGTCGGCGAGATCGTGAAATCGATCGGGATACTCGCATCCGACCGCAGATACGTGACCGCGGCCCCACCGGCAGCGGATGCACCAGCCTTGCCGGTCGGTGTTGCGCCAACGAGACCAAGGTTCGTTCGAGCCGCGGCCTTGTCCGGAAGGTCGCTGAGGTTCTGGTCCTTCTGCAGCTTGCCGGCTACCGTGGTTGTCAGCGCGCCGACCACGCTCTCGTCTGAGGCCAGCTTGTCGCTGATCTCCTTGAGCGTGTCCATTGTACCGGGAGCGCCGTTGATCAGCGCATCGATCGCATTTTTCACATAGGCAGTAGAAGCTGCGTTCTGTGAATTGTCGCCGGCCGCAGGGGTAGGAACCACCGGGCTCGTCGTGAAGTTGACGGTAGCAGTGAACGTGCCGCCCACGTCCTTCTTGATGTAGAAGCTCGGATCGAAGAGCTGGGCGTTCGCCGCATAGATTGCGCACTGGTCGCGAGCAGCAAGAGCGTCTGACTTCATCTGGGCGACCGCAGCCTTGTCCTGCCCGGTCTGGGTCGCGTACGTCGAAGCCGTGTCGCGATAGCCCTTGGCAGCGTCTCGCGCCGTCTGGGCATCCGTCACAGCTTGCGTCACTACCTGCGGCAGCGCGGTGCCGACATAGATCACCCAGTCGTCGAACGGTCCGACGTTACCGAATATCTGGATCGGCTGCAGGGTCAGCTGGCCGGCGACACGGTCCCATGCGATCAGCTTGCAGAACGCATAGTCGGTGTTGTTGGCCTTGCGGACCACAGTCACGAACGGCGACGGTGCGAACAGATCCCGCTCCGCCGCATCGAAAATCGCGAAGGTCTGGGTCGTGGCGACGTCGAGCGTCACCGAGTTGTTGGCGTGCGCCAGCAGGAAGCCCTGCTCGGAAACCAGCGCGATCTTGTCGAGCGCTGGCGCCAGAACGAGATCGAGACGATTGAGGGCGAGTCCCTCGACGTAGGAGGTCAAGCCGCCGATGGCAGCAAGACCGTCCTCGTTCGAGTTGATTCGACGGTCGAGGTCTTCGAAGCGCTGGTTCCAATACTCGGGGTCACCGAGATTATCCCTCGCCTTGACCCGATAGAATTGATCGTACCTGCGCGCCATCGGGCTTAGACCTCATCGTAGCCGATGACGGCGTCACCGAGGCCGGCGATCAGGTTTCCCTTGACGATCGCCTCCTGCCCGGGACGCGCCCAGATCTTAGGAGCGATCTCGACGGCCCGAGCGAGCTTCAGGCGATAGTTCTTCGTCGGATCGACGGCCGCCTTCGGGGGAGCGACCGGCGCAGCAGCGGGTGCAGCAGCCGCCGGAGCGGCTGCGTTTTCAGTGTCTGCCATGAAGTTGAGTCCTTACTTGGTGTAGAACGACCGCTCGGCGACGTGGTAGGTGACCTGCGGCGAGTTGGTCGTTCCGGTCTGCTCGATCGTGAACTGCGTGGTCCCGGCCGGTAGACTGAAGGTGTAGGTCTTCTGGTAGCGCTTCGCCTGGGTGTCCATCAGCTCGGTGACCGTCGTGTCCGGCGCGTACTCAGTCGAACCAACCCGGACCGAGATGCCGTAGGTATGCGGCGTCGGATCGAACATTTCGAGCAGGTTCACGAACGTGACGTTGTGCGCGACGTTGGACAGCGCCGGCACGTGCATCGGCGTCGAGACATGCTTGAAGGCAGTCTTTGGCCGCGAGACGCTGACGCGCGACCCAGTCAAATGCAGGATCGGCATCATGTCGGTCGTGCCGACGAAGCGAGCCCGGAACTGCGCGAGCGGCGGAGCCACGGCGAGGACACCAGCGTTGTCTTCGATCAACGGCTGCCATTCACCTGTGCCGTTCGGCCGCATCTCGTAGACCAGTTCGCACGAACCAGGCACCCACTGCTCAGCCAGGATATCGACATCCCGGAATCCGCCGTCCAGGTTGATCGGAGCGAACTCGATCGCGACCTGAGACGAAGCGAACTGAGCACCATAGACCTGGATCATCATGTCCTTGGTCAGGTCGCCCATGTAGTAGATGCCGTCCGTCGAGTAGAAGAACGTTCCATCCAGATAGGACTGACCCGAGGTCATGCCGATCTGATGGTTCGCGTTCGAGATGAACACGAAGGCATAACGCTTGCCCTTCGCAAGGAAGGTCGGCTGGATCGGGCAGATGTTCCAACCCGTGACGATGTTCTGCTGCGCGTAGACCGTCTTGAGGCAGACCTTGTCGAGGTCGGGCTGACCAGCAGTCACTTCGCAGAGAGCAATGTGGATGTCTTCGTTCGCGCCCTTCGCCGTGATGTAGAACCCGAGCTGGGTCGCGATGATGTCGTTTGATACCAGGAAGGTCTGAGCAACCTGAGCACCGTTGATGGCGAGGTTCGTGGTGACCTCGTACATGAACGGCTCTTCCCAGGTGTCGAGCCAGTAGTAGTCGGTGCGGGTCACGCCATAAGGCATGCCGCCATGGGTGCTGTCCTGGAACCAGGCCTGGGTGACCGTCGAATATTCGACCGTGTTGAAGTCGTAGAGGTTAGCTGCGCTCGGCGGCTCGCCTGGGGTTCCCCACTGGTTACCGTTGGTGCAGACCGAATAGCTTCCACCATACCGGATGCGCGTGCGGGACATGTATCCCACCTGCATGCTATGTACCTGATAGCCGTACTGAGCGATGCCGAGCGACTCGGTGTATGCGCCGGTTTGGATCTTCAGTACGTTGCTGTACTTCGGCATCAGATAGCCGCCGGCAAGCGCCGCGTTCGGGTCGTTCGCCGAGAACAACGAGATCTCGAACTGATTCTTGTTGGCATCGTTGAAACGGATGCCCTCCTCGACCTTGGCGTCGAAGCCAAGCATCTGAGAATTGTTCATGTCCGACTTGTTCTGCAGCAGGAAGAAGTCGGTGTCGAAACCAGAGGCGTCCGCTGGATAGCGCAGGCTCTCCTTCACGCGCGCCAGATCCAGATAGACCCTGGTCAGGTCGGACTGGCTGCTCAAGCCGGATACGCGATTTGCGAGGTCCGCAAGGTCGGAGGCCAGTGAGGTGACGCGCGGCTCGATGATCGAGCGGAAGGCTTCGAGCAGGTCGGTGCGGATGTCCAGGGCGTCGGTCGAGACCACCTGGTTCTGATCCTGGACGTCGATCGAGATGATCTGGGTCGTGTCCAGCAGGACGTTAGCGATCACCACGTGGGTCGCCGGCACAGCCGCCGGGACCGGATCGGCGGCCTCGGCGCCGGCCGTGAACACGATCTGGACATCGCGCGAGCGGGTCATCGCGACCGAGCGCGGCTCGACGGTGCCGGTGTCGACATCGGTCAAATAGTCGCGTTGCTCCACATCGGTTTCGACCTCCTGGCCATAGGCCGAGACCGTCACGATGCGCCGAGCAGCTGCGGCCACGTAGGTGGCGAGCGACTGGGTCAGCACCGCGCGAAGTGCGTAGACGGCGCCAGTGTCGTAAACGCGACCTGCACCGACCGTGACCTCGACCTGACCGGTCTTGGTGACCATCAGGCCCGAAAACTTTCGGGTCGCGGAGACCGCATCGGCGACGATGTGGTCCATCGCCGTCTGCACGTATTCCTGGATGTTGTTGTGATCGGTCGCGACCTGCTCCTGATAGTCGCGGAAGATGACTTGCTGGTCCATCTAAGGGCCTCTTGCTGCGAACGCGAAAAAGCCCACCGTCCCCGCGGACGATGGGCTCAATGCATTCTGGTTGTTGTCAGATGATGATCGGCGTGCCCGCGAACCGCGGCAGGCCAGCGACGAAGCCAGGCTTGGTGTCGGTGTCGAGCATGATCTTGTCGGTCAGGCGCTTGGCCGCGATAATGGCCTGCCTGTTCTTGACCATCAGCGTGCCGTCGTGCGGCGTGAAGAATCGCGTCTTCGGAGCGAACGGCTGGGCCAGGCGTGCCTTGTATTTGCTCCACCGCGTCTGCATCTGGATCTTCAGCTCAGCCGAATGCGGCTCGACGCCGTACCGTCCGACGCCCATGAACTGGATCGACGGGCGCTTCGCCTCCGAAACCGAGCCGTCATTGACCGCGTATCGCTCATAGGTCTGATACGGCGCCATCGAGGGCACGAAGAACCGCTTGTAGATCGGGCGCCCGGCATAGACGGCCTTGCCTTCCTTGCCGCTGATCGTGATCAGTTCAGGCGTAGTAGAGACCGGCTCAAGCTGAGGTCCCACAGCTGTACGCCATGGCGTGATCACGATCGGGGCGATCGTGACGATCCTGTTTGATGCCGTGGAGGGCACCGGGAACTTCTTCTTCAGACCGAAGGGCGTGTTGCAGAACATCGAATACGGCCTTACGGCCTTGATGTAGATCCTGAAGTAGGTCCCCTCGTTGTCGATCTTGGTGTCGGTCTCGACACCGTTCACGACCCAGGACGCCCGTTTCGAGAGCCGCGTGATCGCCTCGTTCGGCGTCGGGGATTTTTTCTCCAGGAAGCTGCTGTAGCGGCTTCCTCCTGAAAAGATGCGACGCTTGGCGGCACCACGCAGGTACTGCTGGTAGATGCGAACCTGAGGCAGCTTGGCGAGCCAGGCTTCCCGCTGCGCTTTGTTGAGCGACGGGCCGGAGAACACCTTTGCCGGCGGCGTCGTGGCCCTCAGGACTTTGCTGTCGACGAGTTCGACGTAGGTCTCGATCGCCTTTAGCGTGCCCTTAATCTGGTGGTGCTTGATCGCATTGGCGATCACGCTACGGCGCTTCGTCAGCGGCCATTCCGCGTCCCAGAGGTCAACTGAGAGAGCCCAGGCCAGATAAGGCAGAAGGTTCTCGGGACAGGTCCATGGATTCCAGAGCTTACGGATTGGAATGTCGATGTCGAGCAGGCGTTCGATCTGGGAGGCCAGCGTGCGCTCGTACTCCGTCGCATTCGGGGACAGGACGTGATCCATCCTGCGCGTCGGGAACGGCGCCATGGCTTACTCCAATCTGGTCGGGAGCGGCGTGACCTTTGCGGACTCGATGACGACGCACTGGTCAGACCCGGCCACGACATCGGCTGCCGGCGAGATCAGGTCGACGTTCTGGACCCCATTCTGGTTGAGCGCCGAGATGATCGCCGACCTGGTCAGATCGCGTCCGATCAGGGAGACGTTCGTGCGGACCTTCGTCAGGGCCGTTCCGATGTCCGCCATGACCAGCGCGGAGTCCGGTCCGGGATACAGCGTGACGTTAGCGACGATCTGCGTCCGGAGCGGCATGACCGGCATCACCGAGATGACGTCGGTCAGCGGCTTGATCCCTTTCTGGTTCAAGCGCTTCACCACGTTGGTGATGATGTCCTTCGTCGGGACTGGATCGGTGCCGCTCTGCATGATGGCGACTTTGACGCCGCCGAATTTGTTGACCTTGACTGCCGTGGCATCGCGGATGCGGACGTCGGCGCTCAGGGCCTGGAAGATGTAGGCTCCCTCGGAGCCGGCCGTCGAATAGGCCTCAGGGGCCAGCTGCGCGCGGCGCCGGAGGCTGTCGTCCAGCTCGTCCGGCAGGCGCTCGACGCCGAAGAAGGCAGCGAGGTTGTCAAGGTCCGCGCCCTTGGCGAAGGCGAGCATGACGGCGCGTGCAGCGGCGTTGATCCGCGCTCGCACCAGAACCTCGCCGTAAGCCTGCGGCTGGAGGATGATGTTGGTCGGAGACTGTTCCAGGGCGAGGGCTGCCTTCAGCTTCGGGTTCTTGTCGAGAACCTCGTCCTTGTAGCGCTGGAGCAGATCCTCGTAATCGACGGTCTCGATGACGTCGGGAGGAGGAAGACGCGCGAAGTCGATATACAGCGCGGGCGACGTGTAATTGGGCATTCAACCCTCGCTAGATGGTGACCGAAGTTCTCCGCAGCACCTGCTCGACGAGGTCGATTCCATCGATGGTGATCGTGATCGCACCCGTTGCATCCGCCTCGTCGATGGACACTCGCGTGACCTTGAACTCCGGCTCGTAGGTGTTGATCGCGGCGATCGCGGCCATCATGCCGGACATCATCGTCTCCTCATTGAAGGGCTTGTCCTGCATGTCCTGGAACGTCGACCCCCACCACAACCGCATCAGGCGAACCTTGAGGCGAGTGGTGAGGATGACGAATATGCTCTGCTTGATCCGCGGCCAGCCCTGGATCAGCTCGCCGGTCTCACGATCGATGTCGACCAGGTGCTCACTTGGAAGCGTTGCCATCGGCCGGCTTCTCCGAAGCAACGGCACCGAGCACCTTGGTCTCGACAGCCTTCGCCGCGGTCACGGCCTTGGTGACGGTCGCCTCGACCTTGGCCACGACGGCCTCGACCTCTTCGACCTTCTCCTGCACGGCGTGCTTGAGATACTTGACCTCAGCCTCGACCGCGGTGATGACGGAGCCGGCCGGCACCAGGACGCCCTTGCGCCAGAAATCCTTGATCACTTCGTAGGTTTTCATTGTTCTCTCTCGTTAAGCGAGCTTGGCCCACACCTTCTGGGATGGGCCTGCCTCGGTCATGACGCGCACGTCGGCCTGCTCCGTAGGTCCGGAGACGCCGAGATTGACGCGATCTTGGGTGACGTAGACCCACCGACCATCGACGCCGGCAGAGCAGCTTGTCGCGCCCTTCACCTCGACGTGGTCCTTGTGGACAGTGACTGTGGTACCGTTGCCCTGCGTCAGGACGATCTGGTCCTGGTCGAGCTTGATGTTGGACTGGTTCTCGCCGTAGGTGACGTTGAGGTCGTTTTCCGACCACTTCACGACGGCCTTCTTGTCCTTGAACTGGATCTTGACCTGGTTCTCGTCCATCAGGACATCGCCCTTGGCGTCTTTCTCGCCATAGCGCAGGTTCACCAGCTTCTCGTCCTGCCGGTAGTAGGACTTGTTCTTGCCGACCGTCTTGAGGATCTTCTCCTTGTCGGCCAGCTGCTGTGTGACGCCGTCGTCGCCCTCCTCCGGCACTTCCGGAAGCTTGGGCGCCTGCGTCTGCTGCGATTGCTGCTGTCCGGACGACGAAGCGTCCGAGCTGCCAGAGCCGCCGCTGCCGCCAGAGCTGCCTGCGAGGCTCGCCGGGATGCCGGCTGCTCCGCCCGCGCCGCCGCCGATCATCTGACCGACGACGCCCATGAGGTTGCCGGAGGCGACCTGGTTGGCGATGCCGGCGAGATTGCCGAGCTGGGACAGGCCCGGGAGGCCAGACAGGTTGGCCATCTGGCCGACACTGGCGAGCTGGCCGAGGTTGAGGCCCGACAGCTGCGAGACCCCCGCCATGTTGGCGATGTTCGAGATGTCGAGATTGGCGAGGCTGCCAAGATTGCCGAGATTGCCGAGGCCGCCGAGCATGCTGGAGAAGTCCATGCCGCTCAGGCCGGCCATCTGGCTGATGCCAGCGAGATCGCCGAGACCAGAGATGTCGCCGAGGCCCGTGGAGGCACCTTGCTGTTTCTGCTTGGTCTTGATGATCAGGTGGCTCGAGTCCTTGGTCTGGTGGACCCAATGCTGCTGATCGTCTTTCTCGTGGATCAGGCCGACAGTCTCATCCTGCTTGCCGTGCGGCGATGGCGTATCCGGGCCGTAGTGGAACGGCTCGACGGTCGCCAGCTCAGGCGTCCCGCCAACCGATCGCAGGATGCCATGCATCCCGACCTTCGGCGGAATCGAGTACTTGATTGTCTCGTGCGAGTGGCTTTGCCAGGGCTGCCAGTCGCTCTTGAAGGTGTCGAGCTTCGAGAAAGTATCATTCCCGCTCGGGGTCTGATCCTCGCCGTCGTTCATCTTGACGTACCAGCGATCCTTCTCGAACTTGACCGCGACGATCTTGCCGAGCCGCTCCTTGTTCTGGAACTTGCGCTCCAGATCCTGGAGCCGGCGCTCCATCGCGTGAATTGCACGCACCATTACGGCACCTCGGGTGTCACATCGACCGTTTCGTCGCCGGACAGGCCCGCTGCAGTTTGAACGTGGCCGAGGATCGACACCCTGGAGCTTGGCACCTTGGTAATCATCTGGCCGTTCTGGTCGTAGAAGAACTCACGCTGCAGCACCTTGTTGATGCCGATCATGAGATCGCTCTGCCACTCGACCACGCCGACCGAGACGCCTTCGCGCCTCAAGACCGGCTGGCTGATGCGCTTGAACTGGATGTTCTGCGCCGGAGCAGCGTCGGGATGTCCGAACTGGTTCTGATTGGCCCAGGTGGCCACGGTCTCGACCATGTCCCAAGCTCGCGAGTCGCCATCGAGCGACACGTGTTTGTTTTCGTCGATCAAGACCACGACGACACGGAGCAGAGCATTCAGCTCGCCCGTGAAGGTGTTCTCGCTCTTGGACGCCATCACCGCGACACGAGCGCAGGGCGTCTTCAGCGTCCAGTCGGCGATGTCCTGTTCGTCGAACAGGCCGTCGTACCAGTCGACATCCATGATCGGGTACAGCGTCTTGAGACCGTCGATGATCTTCTGGCGGAAGTCGACGACTTTTCCCATCATCAGCCTCCGTGCGCGAGGTAATCGCGGATCATTTTCGAGATGCGTTTGACGTTCTCTTCCGAGAAGCCCATGAACGGACGCGCCGGCACCTTGTCCGCCTTGCTGTAGCGCTTGCCGCCACGCCGCGCCTTCCGGCCGGCATGATTGAAGCCGTTCTGCATGAAGGAGGCATATTCGGTATCCGCCGTCAGCTCGAAGCCGTGATCGCTCACGTCCGTGACCTCGATGCTGCGGGACAGCTCGCCGCTTTCGAACAGCGGCCGGTCGTGTCCCTTCAAAGCGATGGTCACGTCGGACAGCGCGGCCCACAGCTCACCCTCAGGCGAGCGCTTGGTGCGCAGGATGCGGTTGATGGTGGCGCGCTGCATGTATTCGGAGGCCTGCTCCATCACGGGATGAAGGTGCTCGGCGTCCTGCAGCAGCTTGGTGAGGCGGGCATTGAGGCGGGCGAGGTCTTCGGTATCGATATCGACCGCAAAAGCGCCCATCAGGCCCTCCCGCAGTCGAACGACCGGCCACCTCGTGTGACGTTCGGGTTCGTCGTCGTGATCACCGGGTTGCCGTTTGCGTCGGTGCCAGTCGTGGTGACCGGCGGCAGGCCGAGGCCGACCTTGCCGGTGGAAATCTTTTCGAGGATTGCAAGCGCGTCCTCGTAGCGCACGCGCATCTCATCGGTCCGGCCGGTTCGGCCGAGTGCGATCTTGTAGACCGCGATATCGATGGCGCAGTTCTTGACGATGCCCGGCGTCGGGACCACCGGGACCGTGTATTGAGACGACAGATAGGCGTCGCAGATCTCGTCGGCGCCGTCCAGGCCGCGCTGGATAACCAGCGGATCGGGCACGCCGTCCCGGTCATAATCGGCTATGCGAACGAGCAGATCGGTCCCATAGAGATCGTCGATGTCTTCCTTGCTCGCGTAGCCCATCATGAACCTCTGTCAGGTTACTTCTTCTTGGTCTTGGTCGCCGCAGCAGCGGCATCGGCAGCGGCCTTGTCGGCGGCTTCCTTCTCGGCAGCTTCCTTGGCGGCCTGTTCGGCAGCAGCCTTCTCGGCAGCTTCCTTGGCAGCAGCCTCAGCTGCGGCCTTCGCAGCGGCATCGGCCTTGGCGTCGGCGGCCGGCGCATTGCCGGGAAGGTTGGCGAACCGGGCGGCGCGTACCTCTTCCGAGACCAGGCGCTGCTTGCGCAGCCTGATGTTCGCGGCTGCCTCACGGGCTCGGAAGCCCATCGTTCCCATCATTCGGGTGTCTCCAGATAACGAAAAAGCCCTCCCCGGCAGAAACCGAGGAGGGTCTGTTCTCAGAACCTATCGCCTGAGGTCAGGCGATTAGGAGCCCAGCTTGTGCTTGAACGCCACGATCCGGATGATCTTCGGATCGTACACGCGCTGCCAGTTGCCGACGTTCGCCAGCTCGGAGTTCGCGGGGGTGATGCCGGCCTGGGTCGCACCGAGCCACTTGATGCCGCGCGGATGCATGACCCACTGGCGCCGCTGCACGATGTACTCCTGCCCCATGCCCTTCAGAGCCTGGCGCTCGACCTCGACCGGGGTCTTCGGCGACTTCTCGCCGTAGCCGACCGCGCCGGGGCCGAAGATGTAGGTGGTGAACACGCGGTCCGCACCGGACCCGGACACGGGCATGCTGTCGTCGACGATGACGGTCTTGCCCATGTAGGTCGGGATCGTCAGCTTGCCCTCGGAGTCCGGCATGAACTCGATGAGGTCGGCCTTGACCATCGCCTTCAGGGTCAGGGAGTGGACGGCGACGGCGTTCAGGCCGCCCTGCTCGTCACCTAGCAAGAACGCGGCGTCGATGAACGAGTCGGCGTCGAAGTTCGCCGCAGCGCCAGTCAGCGTGGTGATGTCGTTGACGTTGGCTTCCATTCCGGCCGAGCCCATCGCACCCGCCAGGGTCGAGAGCAGCGCGGTCTGCATGCGCTTGTTCCACCAGTCGGCGAAACGATTGGCGATCAGGTCGATCGGGTCGGCGCCGGAGAGGTCGGCCGACAGGTCGGACGCACCGAACGCCTTACCGCGCAGCAGCTTCACCGCCACGTCCTGGCCGGTGGAGGTCTTGCTGACGGTCAGGTCGCTGTTATCGTCGAGCACCTGCTCGGCGTCCTCGGCGTCCAGATCGTTGAAGAACGGCATGTTGACGGTCTTGCCGCTGATCTCGGCATCGATGACGCTGGTCAGGTCGGTGATGATGCCCGACTGGAACAGGGCCGACTTCTGCGTCGAGAGCACCTGCACGTAGTTGTTGAATTCGGTCGGGACGATCATGTCCGCGAGACGAGTCTCAGTCATTTCTCACTCTTGCTTGTTGAGACGGCGTTTGCGGCTGTTTGCATTCAAACAAACGCCCGGACACAATCCGGGCGCCTGCAATGGTCGGGTGGGCGAGAAGGGTTACTTCGCGCCGGCCGCTTGCTTCAGCTGCTTGGCCAGTTCGGGTTTCGTGTTCATCAGCAGCATCTGCTGCGTGATGTTCCAGCTATCCTTCAGCCAGGGGTTGGTCTGACCACCACCTGCCGGGGGATTGCCGTGGGTGCCGGGTTGCGTTCCCAGTCCACGCTTCTCTTCCGGCTTGAAGAGCGAAGCGCGGCTCTCGCGGATCTCGGCGACGAGATCGGCGACGGTGAAGGGGGTGCCATTGACATCCTTGATGCGGGGGTTGCCGTTGGTGTCGAGCACCTCGACGACGACCTTGCCGTCCTTCATGGACGTCTTGACGAACTTGGACACCAACAGTTCGACGGCATCCCGCGCGTCGTCCAGTGGGTTGGCTTTTGCGACTTCAGACTTGATCTGGCTGTCGGCCATGATCGTCTGCAGTTGCCCCGTGAGGCTCTCGACCGTGGCGGTGGCGTTCTTGACCTGGGTGTTCAGCTCGGTCTCGCGCAGCGTCCACTGTGCGGTGAGCTGACCCTTCAGGGCCTCGAACTTCTCGCCTGCGATCCGATCCGCCTCTTTCGCGGGATCGAGCTTCGACAGTCGTTCTGCGGTTTCAACAGCCGTCCTGGCTGCGTCAGGGGTGATGTCTCCGAAGGCGGCGACACGCTCGATCGCGGTGCGAGCCGCGCCGGCATCGAGGCCTTCGTAGGGCTTCAGCTGCTCTTTGAGGACCGCAACGTTGTTACGCTCCGCTCCGAGAGCCGTCTTCAGGCCCTTGACGTCGTCGAGTTCGAAACCTTCGGCCGGCGTGACGTTCAGGAAGAACTTCCCGTTCTTCTCGACGTAATAGGCGCGATGGGCTTCATCGACGGTGTTGATATCGGTGACTACTGCTTTGAGCATATCCATCCCGGAAATGCGGGGCATCCCGCCCCTCGTGATAAAAGGCCGCTCAAGCATCCCGCCTGAGGGCCGGCGATATCCCCGAGGACCGGGGAATCGGAGGAGCCAGCAGCGATCGTTCCGAGGCCGTCCCGGCGCTCGGTTGGTCATTGCTGGCGAAACTGGTGCGTGGAGACGGAGTTGAACCGCCACAGGATTAACCGGCGCGTTTACAGCGCGTTGGGCTCGCCACCTGCCCAGTGTCCACACATGGCTGGCACGGCAGGTCTCGAACCTGCGACATCCTCGTTAACAGCGAGGCGCTCTACCGTCTAAGCTACATGCCAACGGAATTTGTTCAGCGGCGGCGCGGGCGTGCGGCACGCTCTTGGATATCTCTGCTCGTCTTGTGCGGGATGCGAGCTGAGACCGCTGAAGCCGCGCTCGACCATTCAAGGGAGCGCGGAACCGAAAGAGGTGGCCCGCCGGGCCAAAAAAGATGCCCGCCAGGCGCGAACCGGGCGGGCAAGTGTGAGTAGTGACCGAATGCAGAAAAGCCGCCCAGGGGGGGCCCTGAGCGGCTTCTGGATGCTCCCTGAAGAGAGCGTCGGGTTACGCTGCGATCTGCAGCTCCGTGACGGGCTCGAACTTGTCGAACTCCTCCGGCTTGGCGAACTGGATGCTGTCATCCTCGGTCAGGAGGATGACGTCGCCAGCGGCACAGGATTGCACGCCCCACGCCGACGACATGGTCAGGCCCCCGAGGGAGTTGACCTTCAGCTCACCACTCTGCAGACGTCGGACGAGCCATTGCGGCGCGACCTCGTCGGCAGCCTGCCCCCAGAGGGGCAATTTGAACGCTTGGACCAAGATATTGCGGTGAAACAGGTTCATTTGCACACTATATGCATTTCACCTGACTTGAACCACAATATACGCCTTTTGTCAAGCCTGACTGCAAATCTGCAAGCGAGAATGCAAATCAAGGAACTCAGCCGTAGATCCAGACGTGGATGATGATGTAGATGATGAACAGGCCCATCACCGCCTTAAATGGGTGCATCAGAACCGGCTGCATCATGAGCCAGAAGTTGGTCTTCTCCTGCTCCCGGACCAGGCGCTCCAGGGCGAGCTGCTCAGGCGTCGGAGGTGGAGCCTGAGGTGGCAACGAGACGGGGGCCGTGCTTGGCGGCGGCGCGCCTCCCTCGGGCAAGCCCAGGAACTTTTCCCACCACTTCAGCTTGCTTGCTTCCATTGACCGGCTTCCTCCCCTTGACCGTGAACTTCGGCTCGAAGCAGATCGGGCAGCACCAGTATTCGTCGCCGATCAGCTTGCCGAAGGCCACGACCGAGCGCGGGATCATCCGCACCAACTCGCGCACGGGCGTTCCCTGCCTTTTGGTGCAGGGTTCACAAACATACGCCTCGCATTTGAACGACAGCTTCTCGGTCATGGGCCTGATCGCCTACAACTTGCATTCATGCAAGTCAATCAGATTTGCTTTGTCGGGCGCAGCTGACCGGGCGGGAAGTTCGGCTTCGGCTGGTTTTGGTTAGCAGCCGGCGGCGTCGTGGAGGAGCTGCCTCCTGCCGGCGCCGCGCTACCATCCCCCGCTTTGGTCGGATCTGCCTGCGTCCACCGGCCGGGAAACATGTTCTCGCCGGCAGCCTGCAGGTTCTCGTCAACAGCCTGCCACAGCGCCAGCTCCTGCTGCAGGTCGAAGTCGTCGCCCAACAGGTTGCGCGCTCTGATTTCCTGCAGGAGCACCTCACGCGACAGACCGCGCTGAGACCACAGAGTGACGAGCTGGGCGACCTCGGCGAGGCGATCCTTCGTGTTCGAGAACTCGGTGTTCAGGACCACGTTGACGTTCGAGTAGTCGGCGCCCGTCCAGCTTCCCATCATCCGGATCGCGCGTTCGAGCGCATCCTGGCAGTTGATCGCCATGTCGTGGACGACGGAGTGGACCCGGGTTTCCTGGATGTCGCGCTCGTTCTGCGGGACGTACTGGCGGTGCGTGCCCGTGACCGGGTTCAGCGCCATCATGTCCATCTGCATTTCGAGCTTTTCGAGATCCTTCATGCCGGAGTCGATCGCCGTGCCGCGGGGCTCGACGTAATACCAGCGGCCATTGGCCTCCGGGGCATAGAGCACCTTGTAGGGGCCAATGGCGAACTGTGCCTCGTCTTCCGGGTCGATCTGGACGCCGGAGCACGCCAGCATGGGGAAGCGGGCTGCCGACAGGATCGAACGCTGATCCGAGGACGAGATCCAGTGCTCGATCTGCTTGTAGGCGAGGTCGATGAAGATCGGTCGCACCTGGTAGTCGGCTTCTTTTTCACCGGCATACAAAGTGACGAACGGCACCTCCGTCATGTTGGTCAGAGGCGTCTCTTCGATGAAGGTCCAGTTCGAGCCGCCAGAAGTGGCGAGCTGCTCCCAGAGCTGCACGATGCCCTTGCCGTTCGACGTCGGGTCGATCTCGATGACCCGCATCTGGTTGTAGAGCACTTCCTTGAAGCCGTCCCGATCGGCGCGCTGGCCGCGGATGCGGACGTGGACGGTCTTGGTGTCGCCGCCGACGTATGCATCGTAGGCCGCCGCCACGTCGTCGACCTTGTACATCTTCATGAAGGGGCGAGCGCCGGACGCCTTCTGGTCCGCCAGGCTCTTCATGTTGTAGGTGTCCGGATGATCCACCAGGATGTGGCACATGCCGTCCAGCATAGCATTGTTGAAGAACTGGTGGGCGAAGACGTGTAGGTGGGTGCCGATCAGGTCGATGTCCTGGGTCCACAGGTCCAGGTTGGGATCGCCATTGAGAACCTTCAGCAGAGTCCGGAACGGCTTCGCCGAAGCAGCATCAACGGCCTCGCGCAGCTTGTTCAGAGCGAAGGTGGATGCCAGACGGGCAGCATATCTGGTGTCCGACTCCTTCTCGTACTGCGGCAGGAAGGTCGCGCCCTGGGCGCGCATGGTCTCGGTGCCGCCGTAGACGGCACGCAGCATCGACGTGCGCTGCTGCATGGTCGTCGCGGCGGACGACAGCAGCCCCGGGTTACCGTCCTTCGGAGACGGGGTGTACTTGATCTGTTGGGTGGCGGTTGCCATGGTGGTGGAGTGTCCTGACGTTACCAGTCAAGGACCGCCGCCTTCTTGGGACCGAGGAGCGAGTTGAATGCGTCAGCAGCTGCGTCGACCTGGTCGTCGTAGGTGCCGAGCGGGAAGGTTTCCAGCTCGTCTGTGAAGACGGTGTTCCAGGATGCTGGGACCATCTTGACGTTGCCGGCTTCCGCCTGCGCAGCAAATGCAGCAGCGCGGACTTCCTTCGATCCGGTTGGGCGGGCAGTCTTAACGATGTAGCCGGCGAGCCGGCGAATGAAGCCCTGGACCTGGCTCTTGCCGGCCTGGCCTGGGTCTTGCGGGAGAAAGATCTGGACGGAGCGACCGTCGTTCTTGGCGGTCTCCATGATCTTCTTCTCGACTTCGAGCGGCGATCCGCGGAAGCGGATGACGTGCTCGATGTAGAAGACGCCGTTGGAGTCCTTCGACATCAGGACGCCGACCGTGTAGTCGCCGTCAGCCGATGCGGCCAAATCCCAGGCACGGACCTTTGCCCTGCGCGCGGGCAGCTCAGCTGCGGAGATCGGAGCGAACCAATCGCCGCGGAACATGCCGCCGTCGTCCGACATCGGCTGCTGCTGATACAGCGCCGAGAACGAGCGCTCGCCGAGAACGTCCAGACGGTCCATGAGAGCCGCGTAGGAGAAGCGGTGCGGAGCGAGAGGCTCGTTCATCTTGCGTCCGAGCGCGTCGCCCGGGACGGTGCCGTCCTCGTTGAGGATCGGTGTGCCGTCTGGCGTCTTCTTCACGTAGGGCAGCGCCGGCAGATACAGGATCTCCCAGGGCAGGCCCTTGCCGTCCTCCATCGCCTCGATGATCCGGCCGGCGATATCGTCGTAGTGCCAGCGCGTCAGTGTCAGGATGATGGGTGCGTCTTCTTCAAGACGGGTGTAGACGACGTCGCGGTACCAATCCCACTGGTCGTCTCGGAACGTTGCCGACTTGACCTCTTTGCGGTCCTTGATCGGGTCGTCGATCAGGAAGAGATGGGCGCCCTTACCGGTGGTGCCGGTCCCGACGCCGACCGCGTAATACTGACCGCCACCGGACTCGTCCGTGAGTTGCCACTCGTCGGCAGCGCGGATGTCCGGCCTGATCTTGATATGCGGGAAGAGTCGCTCGAACTCCTTGCCCTTGATGATATCTCGGACGTTGCGGCCGAAGCCGGTGGCGAAATCGCCGTTGTACGATGCCGAGATGATGTTCTTCGACGGATTGCGGGCCATGAACCAGGCAGGGAAGCGCCTGGTCGACAGCTCCGACTTTCCGTGCCGCGGCGGGGCGAAGATCATCAGCCGCTTGCACTCGCCGCGCTCGACACGCTCAAGGGCTTCTGCGACCTTGTAGTGGAACGGATCGGCGTAGTATTTCGGGAGCGTGTAGGTGGTGAAGTCGATGAGGTGCTCGCGGCCCCTCCTACGACGCAGGATCTCGGCCGCTGCCTCCTCGGGGGAGACATCGGTGACCAAATTCACGATTGAGGCCTTTTAGAATTTGAAGCCCGGCGCCTGGATCGTGAGATCGTCCTTGTTGGCGGAGCGGGTCTGGACTTCGAACATCACGGTCGGGGCACCGTTGGTGATCGGGTCGCCATAGAAGCGGATGGTGCGGAGCCATTTCCCATCGACGGGGTCCTGAACCAGATCGGACACGGTGATGAGGCGGCCATCCTCCAAGTTCATCTTGGTGTGCAGGATGCTGAGGTCGGACATCTTCTTGATCTTCCATGTCGACTCCAGCCGATGCCTATTGGCACCGGCCAGAGCGACTTCAGGTGTTAGATGTTGCGGGCCGGAGCAGCCGAGGCGGCGGGAGCATCGACGGCCAGGGCGGCGGCAACCGCGGCTGTGGCATCGGCGGCCGGAGCCTCGTCAGCCGGAGGCGCAGCATCGACCAGAGCCTCGGCGGCCGGCGCATCCTCGGCCGGAGCCGGGTTCACAACAGCCTGGGCATCCGCGACGGTGGCAGAGATATCGGCCGACACGGCCTTGATGGCGTCGAGGTCCTCAGCCGAGATTCCGCCGACAGCCGGGACAGCGTCCAGGCGGGCCTGCAGATCAACGGCCTGGGCCGACACCGTGTCCAGCTTGCTCTTCAGCGCCTCGACAGCAGGCTTCAGCTGCGCGTTGGCGTCGACGAGGGCCTGGACTTCGGGGGTAAGTGCCATAAGCAGATCCTTCACATATTTGAGGTGATGTTCGATCGCGGTGAGGCGATCATTTCCCGTCCGGTCGTGGACCTGATGGGATTGGAAGAGCTGCTGCAGGGTCTGCTTGACGGAAAAATCATCGAAAAAGGACACACAGCACCTCGGTTGTTGTTGTTGTTATTGGAGGCAGAGCCCCGCAGCCGAAGCCGCGGGGATGTCCTTGTTGATCAGACGATGTTGAGGCCGGCGGCGTCGAGCTGGGCGAAGACCTTCTGCTCCCACGCGCGGACCTTGCCGCGGTACATGAAGGAGTACTTCGGGTCCTTCTCGAACTGGCTGAACGGCACGGCTGCCGCATCGACCAGCTCCATCGCCCGCGGTTCGAGCATCGGGATGTCGATCAGGGAGCTGCCGAGCGCGAGCGCCTGGCGGGTCACCTCGTCGATTCCCTTGAAGAACTCGGCGCCGTTGTAGCGGTTGAGCACGATGCAGTGCTTCGAGCCATTCAACAGTTTTGCGATCTGGTCGATCTCGCCGAACGAGTCCATCGTCGACCCGATCAGGTGCATCACGGCACTGTTGATCAAGCCATCGCGAACCATCTGGTTGTAGCCAACCTCCTCCAGGAGCGACAATGTGTCGGTGAGCAGACCAGCGCGGATGTCGATCAGGGTGATCGTCGACGTGTCGATGGTGTCGAACACCTTTGCCTGATCATCCGGATCGCGCAGGTTCACGATCTCGGTGATGTCAGAGAAGAAGCGCTTCAGACTTCCCTTCGGGCTCTCGGTGTCGAACGCGCGGACCGGCAGGCCCTGGGCGCCAAAATAGTCCAGTAAGGTGCGGGACACGGTCGTCTTGCCGACGCCGCCCTTGTCTGCGCCCACAACGACGACCGCGGGCTTATCGGAAACGAAAGGCATAGTTTTCTCCTTTGGGGCATCGGGAAGTCGCACAACTTCCCTTGGTGGTTGGACCGGCTCCGCCCTGATGGGCGCCGGTTCTGAAAGGAAAGCCGGCACGTCCACGGCGGGATCTGGCCGCGGCTCTGGTACTGCCGGCGCGACAGTGACGACCGGGTCGAGTATTGGGGCCGGCTCTGCCGGTGCGGGCTCCGGCTGGCCGTGCGGCGCAGCCACCACTATCGGCGGCGTACGCATGAGCGCTGCAAGGCGTTGCCGACGCACATCTTCATCGAGTGGACGCCGGCTACCCATCAGTGAACGCTCTCTGGTTTCTCCTCCGCCTTCGGCTTCTTCGCGCGGCTCGCGAGTTCGAGCAGCTCGTCCTCCGACATCTCGGAGACCTCCTTGCGGACGTTGAGGTTGGTGTGGTTCTCGTCCTTCTGGCCGAGGTAGTTCTTGCCGAGGAAGATGGAGGCTGGCGCGTTCTTGTCGGCCAGTGCCATCTGCTTGCGTCTCAGGGAGACCTTGGCGTGCTGCAGCCCGTCGTCCCAAACCTCACGCGCCTCAGGATATGCATTGAAGAAGTTGGTCAGGGTGCGAGGGCTTACGCCGAGGATTGCGGCAGCCTCGTCTTGTGTGCCGAAAAGGCGGGCGATCTCAGCCAGAGCACGCAGCGTGTCCTCATCAGGTTGAAGTTTCGTCTTGCGACGACCAATCGGTCGAGCGAGAAGCTCATCGAGAAACTCAGTCTCTTTGGCATCCTTCTCCGCGGCGGCTTTGGCTGCTGCCTCGCGGGCAGCCGCCTCCTCTTTCGTCGGCCGGCCGCGGCGACGCTTGGGCAGGTCGGTCATTGTTCTTCTTCTTGTTCAGTGGGGCTTGTCGTCGACTACAGCTCCGACCTCGCTCGCGATGTCTCCGATCGCGATCGCGGTCACGAGGCCCTCGCCCGGCCATTCGACCAGGATGTATTCGGCCTCGTTGTGATCGTCTGTCTCATCGTCGAAGCGATCGAACATGGCGATGATCGGGACGGCGAACCCGCCGTCGTAGACGATCGACATCGAATCGAAGTCGACCGTGGAGCCTAGTCCATGGCCCTTGGGATCGCCGTTTTGATCCATTGCAAAATCTCAGCCTTGGAGCCTGCGCCGACGCGCTTGGCAGTCACGACGTCTCTGTCGATCGCGACCAGGGCCGGGATCTGGGTCACGCGGTAGAATTGCGCGGCCCCAATGGCATGCTCGACGTCAGCGACGAAGAAGTCGACCTTGCCGTCCAGTTGCTTCTCGATGTCGTCAATGATCGGCTTCATTGCCTTGCATGGCTGACACCAGCGCGCCTCGAACTTAATGACCGCTGGACGCTTGAGACCGCGCAACTCGGTAACTGCAGTGGTGTCGGTGATAGTTTTCATCGGCTGAAGATCTTCTTGACGGCTGACACGCCGCCGATACCGCAGACGGTCAGGATGATGTTGTTCTGCATGCTTGCGTACTGGCCAGGAAGCTCTGCCACATGCCAGCTGCCGATCACGTGACCGAGCAGAGGCATGGAGTCGAAGACGACCGCCGCGGCATGCGAGAGGAAGACGCCGAACGCACATGGGACCATCCAGGCCGTGAACCAGTGTTCCCGGTCTTCGGACCTCTGCTGGTTCACCATCTTGGCGATTTCGATCTTCGCCTTGATATCCTCGACGTTGAGCGCGGTGTCGGCCCCGATAGCGGCCTTGTATTTCTCAAGGTCGCTGTCGGTCTTCTTGTTGAGCCAGGTCAGGAAACCATTGGCGAGGCCCGGGATAATTCCGAGCAGACTGAAAAGCAGGCTCATTGCTCCAACTCAGGATTTGGGGCGCCGTTCTCATGAGCGAACCTGAGAGCGGCGGCCAGATAAGGGAGGAGCGCGTCGCCGATCATGTAGACCCTATTCCGGAGAGGCTCGTTCCAGTCGTCACCCCAGATCTTCCTGCGCTCCTGGTAATCTTCTTCGAAGATCTCCGCGATCTCCTGATACCCAGGGAATTTGTATCCCGGCATGATTTCCTCTTATGCGAAAGCGCTGTCGATCTGATCGAACCTCGTGACCGTTCCAGCCAGGATGCCCGTTATCAATGGTTGAAGATTGTCGAAGGTGACGTGCATGAAGTCAGCAACAGCTGGAGCCAGCAGTATGTTCTTGTTTGTTGAACTGGTGCCAGTGGCGGGAGTTGAACCAACGTCCTGCGGGTTATGGGTCCGCTGCTCTACCGTTGAGCTACACTGGCGATTTGGTGGGAAGGGATGGGCTTTCACCACAATCACCGAAAGGGCACGAGGATACTGCCGGCGTTCACTCGTGGGGGCACCTCTCCCCCGCCTTCCCAGAAGTGGCGTCAGGAGATGGGATCGAACCACCGCGCTCCGGGTTTCAACCGGAAGCTCTTCCGTCTGAGCTATCCTGACGAATGACAAGTGCCCGCCACTTACTTCCGGACCAGGTCGCGCGATGGATTGTCTGGCACTCGGGTTCGAGTGGCGGGCTTGGCTCGCAACCGCGAGCGCTCGGCTTGACGCATGGCCTCATTTAACCCGCCACCCCTATGTCTTCAGGTGACTGTCGGCGGGCACCGAGAAAGCAAATTCATGCCCAGGAGCGACCCGACTCCTATCGTCTTTAGGGGCTTGTGGGTCAGCAACGCCACGGCGCGGTTCCCGCGCTGGATGCTCTTGCATCGTCGCTCGCTGGGGCTTGTATGTCGGGATTTCCGCCCGATGTCCCTGAGCGCTCAGGGTCTGCCGGCACGCAGCGGGGGCGACCCGAGTCGTGCCGACGAAGCTCACTTGTCCTTGCGATCCTCGAAGTGGATCATGGGCTGAAGCAGCGCGATGTAGAACGGCAGCAGGCCGATCACCACCGCCGCGAGTTCTGCACTCATGTAGCGGGTCAGGAGCGGCTTCAGGTCGATGACCTGGAGCTGCTGCAGCAGAACCGGCGTGGCGCAGGTGAAAGCAGCGATGAAGGCATGCCAACGAAACCGCACGCGAGCCCAGTGCTCTCGTAGCTTGTCCATTGTCGTTTCTTCTGGTTGGCGTTGATGGGGCCACGAGGTTTTGCAGTCGGTGGGCGCCGGCTGATTTGTTCTCGTGGCGGCACTTCGCGGGGTAAAGGAGGGAAACCCCCGCGTCAGCGCAGCCGGGCTTGGTCAGACGGTCGGCGCTCTAGTCGCCGCTCCCTGTTACACAACAGCTCCGATCATTCGTGTTCGTCAGCCGCCGGCTTTGCGCCGCGCTCGCTGCTTTCGCTCCAGGCGTAGATCGGTGATGATCCTCGCCCTGGAGACCTTTTTCTTCTTTTTCTTCTTTTTCTTCTTTTTCTTCTTTTTCTTCTTCGTGGCCATCAGGTGACGTGCTCCTGTGGGATGCGCCAGCTCGCCGGCAGCGTATGCACATCCTGTGCGACGCTTGGCACCAGCTGCTCCAAGACCCAGTCCGTATGGTGCTGCTCAATGCCGCGGAGCGGCCTGATGATGAACGCAACACTGTAGAGCTTGGTCACGGGCTGGCCGTAGGCCAGCGCCTCCCACTCCTTGGGGTCCAAATTGTGCCAGGCGATCATCACCTCGGCGTGCTTCTTGCTGTCAGCAACCATTGCTTTGAGCATGGTCAGTCTTTCTGGGCGATCGCGCGGTCGATCCAGGCGTAGATCTCTGGATTGTCGCGGCGGGCCATCATCTGGATGGGGGTCAGCCGGTTGACGACTGTCTCCTCGGCGGCCTTCGATTTGAGAGCTGCCGCGTGCCAGCAGGCGTGGTTGATCTCGTGCTCAAGCACTTCGGCGAACGACGAGTCGGGAATGTCGGAGCGCACACGAATGTCAAAGTTGAAGCGATCACACCGCCCAAGGTTCTCTTCGGCGTCGGCCTCCGCCGGATCCCAGTGGATCAGCTCGTATTCGTAGACGCCGATCTTGATGATCGACGGCAGCTGTGTGCGATCCGGCATCTTGCGGCGCCGGCTCATGGCCCGTCCTTCTCGCAGATCGGGGCGATCTTGCTGAGATCGTCTCCCTCTACCCAGACCATGCCCGGGTGCGCTCCATCCTTGTCTCCATCCCAGCCGAGGCTCTTGATGACCTTGCGGACGTAGACCGGATACAGCGAAAACATCAGGTACGAGAACTCTTGGGCATACTCGTAGGTGACCTTGCCCTTGCTCTCGGTGCGAGTGCTTGCCGTGTGGAAGCCGAGCCGTGCGGTCGGCATCACGCAGTAGTCCGTGGCCGGCATGATGCCGAGGAACAACGTACAAGCCGAAGCGCACTCCCCAGCGACCTGGAGCTTCATGTGGTTGTCGCGCATGTCCGCGTATTTGCGGACGTACTTGACGATGATGCCACCGCCATCGTCGAAAATCGTGTACGGATCGGCATGCGCCGGCGGCGAGGCAAGCGCCAACAGCCCGGCCAGAGCCAGGCGAACCAGAGCTTTCATTATCGGAGGTCTCCAGCTCGCCTCAGCGAACGGTCAGATGGTCTCGGTGGACCGCATCTCGACGGGATTGAAGGTGAAAGCGCGCTCGATCGAGGCCTGCCAGATGGCGTAGCTGAAGATGAAGATGGCCATCGGGAACGGCATCAGAGGTCCTCGTCCTCATCGGATTCGAGGAGCGCGTCCTCGATGGCTTCTGCCACTTTTCGGCCGGCCATCTCGATGCCGACCGCCACATTGTCGATCGCGTCACCGACGTAGTTTAAGCCGAACAAGATCGCGAGAGCGATGATGATGGTCTCAATGAAGCTCATTGTGCCTCGATGCAGAACAGGTTGTTGATCTTGTCCGTGGCCTGGTTGGCATTGATGACTGAGACCAGGCTCATGGCGGCGGAAACGGCGAGCAGCACTGCGAGCGCGATGACTGCGATCTTGTCGGTCGACATGGTCAGATGATCGTGAGGTGACCGTCGCGAGCGAGTCGGCCCATCCACTCGCGGGCCTGATCCTCGAAGTCGATCACCTGGCTGGACGTGACTTGCCAGTGCGGGCGAATGATCACGATACGATCGAACTGGTATCCAAGCTTGATGTCGCCATGCCTAAACACGCGCCAGTGCCTGGTATCGAGGTCGAAGACGGAGATGTATTGCTCGGCGATGTCGATGCTCGCCGCCACGATGGCGTTCCTCATGATTGGATCCGTTTATGTTGACCGAGCAGGCGCCAACGCCTACAGAGCAGCCAGGGCGCTCACCAGCGCTTGAGCGCGTCGATAAAGTTCAAATCCGGAACTGATTGGTCGCTGTATTGGCCCTGCGTCGCGTTACAACCGAGACGAATTGCAGCCCAGTACACGATCCGGCGCGGAAGCGCCCACGCGAGCTTCATCGCGATGTTGTCGAACATCTGTCTTTTCCCTTTGAGTTTGGAGCGAAGGGTGGGGATCGAACCCACGACACCCTGGGTGGAGGCCAGGCGCTCTCCCGCTGAGCTACCCTCGCGAATTTCAGCCCTTGAACACAGTCCAGGCAAACCAAGCCGAGCAGACCACGACCACAGCCGCGTACACGATCCCTTCGAACGGGCTTAGCTGAAGGTTCAGCGGCGGCTGGATGAACACCAGCTCGATCATTTCTCGGCTCCGGGCGGCAGGAACGGCTCCTCGAATATCCCCTTTTCCATGGCCACGACATGCATGGCCTTGATCACGTCCTCGAGCCGGCGCTCCTTGATGGCGCCGACCGGCGTCGTCCCTCCGAGCAGCTCGTTGCTGCTCAGCATCCAGGACTGCGCCGCGGCCGGGCCGATCAGCTTGTCCAGATGCTTGATGACGTTGTAGGCCTGCATCGCCAGCGGCGACGTCGATATCGAGTCAGAGGACGCCATTCAGGCCTCCGATCGGGTGACCCGGCACGCCGTCGATGATCTCGTCGGCGATCCGTTCGCCCTGCACCCCTCCGGCGCACTTTCCGCACAGGTTGCCGGGATCGGGATAACCGCCCTGCATCGAGATTTGACGGAAGCGAGTGGCGAACCAGGAGATGCCGGCCTCGTTCTTCCCGCAATTCTCGCAGGTGTCGCTCGGCTTGGTCGAGCAGTAGTCGCACAGATCAGTCATAGGCCGGCCTCGATGAGCTGGCAGCCGTAGTTCATGCCGCGCTTGATGAATTTGAAAGAGCCAGACACTGAACCCTTGACGAGGTGCGGGATCATGTCCTCGAAGTCCTTCAGGAAGACGACGACCAGCTTGCCGTTGTGATCCTTGAAATCGAAATAGGCAGCGGACCGGCCGCGGCTGTAGCCGACATAGGTCAGCGTCGTCACGAACGGCGCGTTATCTCGCCACTCCGGACCAACACGCTGCGGCCTGCCGTTCTCGCCAGTGATCCACGAGCCTTCGGCGTAGTGCTGCTGATTGCCGTCCTTATCGAACGGTATCTGGTATTGACCCTTCGGCATCAGCGGAACAGAGCCTTCGCTTTGTCGATCTTGCTGTCGAGGCAGATCGAGACGTGGGCGGACGAGATGCGGGCCTGGCACGTGTCCGGCTTCGTGTTGATGATGAGCGCCAATCCGGCTCCGATGCACGCGCCGATCAAGCCGATCACGAACGTTCGTATGCGGTCCATCACGCAGCTTCCTCTGCTGCGGCAACCGCGCTGACGGCGGCCTGCGTGATGTCGTCCTGGACGGCTTCGAGCGCCTTCTCCATCGCGCGGAAGAACAGGTAGCTGTGGACCTGGTCATCCGGGATGTCGTAATGCTCGGTGACTGTGGCCTCAGGCAGCACGTCCGCCGGCCCGATCGGCGCCATGATGTTGCGTAGCTCGTCACGACGCAGCATGGTCATGCCCGGCCGCCAGGTGCCGTGCCTGGTCCACAGCTTCAGCTCGTCGTCAAATGCGAGTTGCGCCTTCGAAATCAACTCGACACTCACGCCCATGAGGTCTTGCCTTCTCGCTTTGAATGGGTGAGCCGGTGTGCCGTAGGCAAGCACCGGTCTCTGGGAAACTGGTTCAGAACGGCCGACGCCGTTTGGGCTGCTCCGGCTTGGGGCGCCCGTTGAGCCTGTCGACGAGCCGTGCGCCGAGAGCGATGATCGTGACGAGGACCATTGCGGCAAATCCGAGCGTGACGAGTTTGCGGACCAGCTGGCTGAGGACGACGACGAACTCGATGTCGACGAACGTCACGAGTGCGCTCCGGGCGGCATCCCGAACCACTGGATGATCCAGAACAGTCCGAGCACGGCAGCGAAAACGGCCGGCGTCAGGACGAGCGAAGCGAGCGAAGCCACAGGTGATCCTTTCCGCGCCATCCCCCGGGCTCGTCAGCGGTGGAGGCCGGCGTTCCCGGGATCGGCGCGAACTGTCGGTTTTTTGAATTTGCACGAATGCCAATATAGCCGTTCTGTACCTCAATATACGCCTTTCGTCAAGTCCATCATGCAAATATGCAAACATGAATGCAAATCATGGAACCCGACAGTTCCATCCGGGGCTCCGGATGACATGGCCGGCGCCCGCCGTCAGGCGGAATGACATGGTTGGTGTGGAGGTTCTGAGTCTGGTTCTAGTATACGGTTATTGGTGTCGGCGTATTTGACAGGGGGTGTCGGCGAGCTTGACAGGGGGTGTCGGCGTATTTGACGGGGGATGTCGGCCTGTTTGACACCACCCCTGCTCCGCGCCGCCCTGTTTCGGTTCAGATCTGGGCGCGACAGCGCCCCCGCCCCTGGCGTGGGCCCGTCAGAAAAACACCCACATTTTTCGGACATGCCACAGCTCACTCGCCGCAAGGACAATGACCCTCACCGCACCGGCTGGCTCGTCTATTACGGCGATGTCCGCGTAGGCCACATCGTCGAGCTTGCCGGCGCCCCCAACCATGCGCCGCAGTGGGAATGGAGATGCGGGTTCTATCCGGGATGCGACCCTGGCCAACAGACCGGTGGCACAGCTGAGACGTTCGAGGAGGCGCGTGCCGGTTTTGAGCAGGACTGGCGCCGCCTGCTGCCAACGCGATCGGAGGCTCACTTCGAGCTATGGCGACACGAGCGAGACCGCACAGCATGGAAATACCGGATGTGGGAGAAGGGCCGCAAGCTTCCGACCCAGGTGACCACCGGCGTCAGTCGATGCTTCTGCGGCGCCGAGATCACCAACGCGTCGATCGGTCGGCATGTCCATGAAGCGCACCGAGGTATCGGCGCCTAACTTCCAATCGTTCCTGCATCATCGGTCCGTCCGGCTCGCCGCTCTCAGACTGATTCGCAATCTCGCCCGCCATGACCTATCTTGGGCTTAGAGCGGTGGAGTTGCAGATGCGTACCTCGCCTTCGATCATTCCGAGCGATCGTCTCGACCGTGACATGTACCTGGTGCTTGAGGATTTCAGCAGCGGCGCGGCATGGCGTGAGACAGACGAGGATCGGACGAATTACCGGACCCTTATCAGCGATTTCCTGACGGGCCAGTACGACAATCCCCTGCGCGTGGTGGCTTTCAATCCACTGGAGGGCTGGTCTCGCGATGCCTCCCACGATGTGGCCCAGGAGCTGGAGCAGTGGGTCGCTGAAGGGCACGAGGTAACACAGTCCGTACGTGAGTTCATTGAACGCTTCATTGGACGGCCGATTGGGGCGCAACTCTTGCTGCCGTTGAGGTCGCTATGAGAATGGTGCTCGACACGTTGGAGGACGAAGACCTCAAGGACGTTCTCGCCAGGATCGCAGAGCGCGCCAAGAAGATGCACCGAACCGCCCAGCGGTAAGATGATCGGATTGATGTTAGTCTGGCTCGGCCTAGATTCCGGCCATGTTGAAGAGGTTTGAGTTTTGCCGGCCTGAGGCGCGGAAGGTGGTGCCCGCCGGCCCTGATTGGATCCACGAGATAAAATTCGACGGCTACCGCGGGCGCGTGATCCGTGAAGGCGCCGATGTGAAGCTTCTATCCAAGACAGGTCTTGATTGGACGTGGCGTTTCCCTTGGATCGCCGAGGTAGCACTCAAGATGAAGATGAAGCAGTTCATCATCGACGGCGAGATCTGCGTGATGGACGTTCAGGGCTATTCGGATTTCAACGCCCTGCACGCGGGCCGCCACAACGCGGAGGCCCAGCTCTACGCCTTCGATCTAATTGCTGCTGATGGCGACGACCTGCGCGAGGCGCCGCTGTTCGAGCGCAAGGAGCGATTGGCAAAGCTCCTGCGGGGCCGGCCGGAGGGCATCTTCGTGGCTCCGTTCGAGCCTGGCGCGATCGGCCCGGGGCTGTTTGAGGCGGCCTGCCGCATGGGGCTGGAGGGCATCGTGTCGAAGCACCGAGAGCGGCGCTACCGGCCAAGGACGTGTGACTGGGTCAAGGTGAAGAACAGATCCCATCCGGCCTACGCGCGGGTAATGGATCAGTTTTAGGTCGTGAAGCCATAAACCGAATGACCGAGAATGGTGGAAAACCTGGCCACAGCCGAGGGTGGCGACGTCGCTTTGCGCTACTCGCGCTTGAGAGAGGCGATGGTACCCGGTATTGTCGGCCGCATGGCTAGATGCACAGCACCAAAAGAGGGCCATCGCTCAGCGAGCGCTGCAGCAGCGTGCCCTGCATGCCGTGGCCGCGTCCGCTACGGCGGCTACAGCAGCTACGGGTCGTACCCGTCCTACCCGTCCTACTCCACGTCGGGGAGCAGCGGGGGCGGCCGAAGCAGCAGCGGCGGGTCCGGCAGCAGCGTAAGGCCGAGATGGTCCCGAGCCGGTTCGTCCGTCGTGTATACGCCTGCGGAGGTACGGGCACTCAGTCCGGTCCGCGACAACGTCGAAAAGCGAGAACCCCTGCCTGACCGTCGGGACGTCTTCCTTTGCCATGCATGGGATGACCGGGGCGGGGCCGCCAAGGAACTGCACGATCTACTCGAGTCACGCGGTGTCAGGGTCTGGTTCAGCGAGAAGGACGTCGTCCTCGGCACTTCGTTGCTCCGCGAAATCGACAAGGGACTGGCGAAGTCGCGAGTCGGGATCGTGCTGGTGACCCCTGCGCTGCTGCGCCGCGTTCAAGCAGAGGGCATCGCCGAGAAAGAGCTATCGGCCCTCCTAGCGCGTGACCTGCTCGTCCCCATCGTGCACGGCACGACGTACGAAGCTCTCCGCGATGTCAGCCCGCTGCTCGGCTCGCGAAGCGGCTTGAGTACTGCAGAAAATTCGATGGTAGACGTGGCGGTCAAGCTCGCCGAGCTAGTCGCCCCCTAGCTCTATTGCCGAGATTGCCGGCCACACGTCGCACAAGCAGTCCGGGTTCCGGCGGCCACCGGCCCGCCGCGCCGGTGGTTTTCTGTGGGAGCGCATGCCAGCCAGAAACTAGTTGAACATGCGTCGAGAGGTCGGGCGACCTTCCAGGATATCGTCGAGCATCAAGGAGATCAGCTCCACCAGCTCGGCATTGTTCATCAACCGCAGCTCGGCGTTGACCTCCTCGGGGGAATCGATGCGGTCATCGATCAGATGAACACGAATACGATCAATCAAACTCTCTGCCATGCGACCTCCGGTTCGGATAACCGGAAGAATGGCACAGGCATCACGTTCCGGCAATGTTCTTTTTCGGAATAGTAGAAACTCTTAACAAAAACACCACGTGTAGTGCCTCTGGAGAGCGATTGGTTTTTTTTCGGGTTCAGGTGCCATCCCGACGATCAACTTTGCATCCTCCGTCGACTGGCGCGAAGCGGCGCGGGCCTGTAGAAGCTCCGGCATGAACCATTTCGAATACCGTGACGACATCCTGCATGCCGAGGACGTCAATCTGATCCAGCTCGCCGAGCAGGTCGGCACCCCGTTCTACTGCTACTCCACCGCGACGCTGGAGCGGCACTACCGGGTGTTTGCTGACGCTTTCGCCGGCCAGGACGCCCTGATCTGCTACGCCTTGAAGGCCAACTCGAACCAGTCGGTGCTGCGCACTCTGGCGAAGCTCGGGGCCGGCGCCGACGTGGTGTCAGGCGGCGAGCTGAAGCGGGCGCTGGCGGCTGGCATTCCCGCCGACAAGATCGTGTTCTCTGGGGTCGGCAAGACCGAGGTCGAGCTGCGGGCGGCGCTGGCCGCCGACATCCACTGTATCAATCTCGAGTCTGAGCCTGAGCTGGAGCTGCTGTCGCGGCTCGCCGTGGAGACCGGGCGCACGGCGCGCATCTCGGTGCGGGTCAATCCCGACGTCGATGCCGGCACCCATGCCAAGATCTCCACCGGCAAGTCCGAGAACAAGTTCGGCATCCCGATCTCGGCCGCCAGGGATGTCTACGCCCGCGCCGCGGCGCTGCCCGGCATCCAGGTCACGGGTGTCGACGTCCATATCGGCAGCCAAATCACCGATCTCGCGCCCATGGAGACGGCCTTCCGCATCCTCACTGACTTCGTGCAGGTGCTGCGTGCGCAGGGCCACCAGATCAGCCACGTCGACTTCGGTGGCGGGCTTGGCATCCCCTATCACCTCGACGCCGCCGCGCCGCCGCAGCCGGCGGATTACGCCGACATGGTCAAGCGCATGACCCACAATCTCGGCTGCCAGCTGCTGTTCGAGCCGGGTCGCCTGATCGTCGGCAACGCCGGCATCCTGGTTGCCAGTGTGATCCGGGTGAAGCGTGGCGAGGCCAAGACCTTCGTCATCATCGACGCGGCGATGAACGACCTAATCCGCCCTACCCTGTACGAGGCGCACCACGACATCCTTCCTGTGAAGCAGGCCGACCCGAGCATGTGGCGGATGGTCGCCGACGTGGTCGGCCCGGTCTGTGAAAGCGGCGACTACCTGGCGCTCGATCGCAAGCTCCCCGAGCTGGTAGCCGGCGACCTGATCGCGATCATGACGGCGGGCGCCTATGGGGCAGTGCAGGCCGGCACCTACAACACGAGGCCGCTGGTGCCGGAGGTGATGGTCAAGGGTGACCAGGCTGCGGTGATCCGGCCGAGGATCGATGTAGCCGATCTGATCTTGATGGATCGCCCCGCCCCTTGGTTGCTCTGAGTCTAGCGCGACGCGCTCGCCGCACACGGCGTTCCTGAAGCGGAGACCAGGTCGGCCGCTTAGCAAGCATGTCGTCAAGAACGAAGGAAATCACCTCGACCAGCTCGACGTTGGTCATCAATTCGATCTCGGCATTGGCCTCGACGCGATTATGGATGCGATCGTCAATCAGGTGGGTGCGGATGCGTTGGATCAGGCTATCAGACATTCAGTACGGTCTCCACTTCGGAATGTCAGAAATGTACCAGAGTGTTCCCGTACCTGCAATGTTCTTCCTTACCTATAGGTAATATATTACCTTATCCACAAGCTGCTTTTCATTTGCATTTGTGCTAATTGGAACCATGACCCAGCAGTGGATGATCTCGATGGAGTGGTTCACCGTCTTCGCCAAGCGCGACGGCGGGCGCGACCGCATCGGCCCGAACAAGGCGATCTGGATCATCGATCAGCACCCGGCCCTGTACCTGGCCGAGGCCAAGCAGAAGCTTAGCGGCCTGAGCTACACCGGCATCGGGCAGGATCGCGCCGACGACATCGTGGCCGTCCATTGGACCATGGAAGTGCCGGACGGCATGCTCACCGAAGATCAGGTCGACTGCCTGTCATGACCAGCCATCTCGAAAAGGTCCAGGCAGACTTCGACGGCGCCGCGATCGACCGCATGACCTTGGCGCGGGCGATGGCGCACAAGGCGTCGATCCAGCACGACATCATGGTCAAGATGGGCGACGCCTCGATCGATGAGGCCCAGGCGCTCTTCGTGCTCGGCACTGTGATCGCCACCTGCGAGACCCGCCTCGATCTTGATAATCCAGCGCGAAGCGCTCGCCGGCCATGACCATTTCGCCGTCGGTCCATGATCTGCTCGCCAAGCTCGGCAGCGAGATCGCTACGGAGGAGCTGAACGTCCGCGACGTTGGACCACTGTGCCCTCGGAGGTCTACGGCGCGACCTGACATGTATCGGCGCCGAAGCTGCGGCTGACGCAAACTGCCCGGGCAAGCGTTTCAGCATCCCGTTCGCATCGATCAATATCCTTGCGGCGCCGGCAAAGATCTTCAAAGGCGTGCCTCTCGGCGCGGCACAGGGTCAGGAGTTCCAGCGGCAGAGCGCCCCGCCTCCCTGCTTTTTCGAGGCATTGGATGAACTGTTCGTCGACTGGGTCGTGCTTCTGCATGGAATTGGCCAGGGCACCTGCGGCCAAGCCGCATTCCATTCCGCTATGGCCGCTCGCTACGCAAGCAGCTTGGTAAGCATCTGCCGCGTGCTGGCAAACATCCATGACCGTGTTACCGGGCCCATATGGCGGATGAAGATCGGCGCGCGCGGCGCAGTCTGCCAGCTTTTGTTCCGCCAGCTCAAAATCTGCTTGCGCCGCCAGAGTCGGCGCGACAGCAGTACAGATGGCATAGACGCCGATACATAGGACGTAGCACCTTTCTTTGATCATCCGGCCCCCGGTCATTGCAGCACGCGACGCAGTCCTGGGTGCATCCAGTAGTGTTCCCCCAACTTGGGGACGTCGTCGTAAACTATCTTGTCCCAGTGGATGAGCTCCGCCTCGCCGCGCATAAACGCAATGCGAAGCATTTCCTCGGTCGACTCATTCCCCCGGATATCTTTGAACGGCCCACTTTCACGGAAAATGATCGAATCGACTTGAGGGAATTTTGCAAAGACGGCCGGCACGACGTGCGCGACTGTGACGTTGAAACCACTCACAGTCCACCCTGCGGAGAGCGCTGCATCGATTGTACGGTTTATTTCCAGGGCGCCGTTATCGAATGTCGCCTGAACCCTGCCACCATCCACTAGGGCGATCGCGAGCTGCTCCGGCGTAGTCGCCTGGTTGATACGCGACTTCCGTTCGTCGTCCGCAGTCCAGATCATCCATCCAACCATCCCCGCAAATAAGAGGAAAAGAACCTTTTTCATCGGCAAAACCTCGTTGGTCAAAAAACTCGTCCTGAGCGAGCGTATCAATATCTACCACTCCAAACTAACCCGGTCTTTGGAGCTTGGACAACAGCTTCTCCGGTGTGCGCTGGGCTGAGCGCGGCGCCTAAGCGCCCGCGCGCTGAATATCTCGATCTGGTGTGATGCTGAGCGCCGCCAGGGCGTATCATCACACTATGCCGATTGAGTTCCTACATGGCCGCGTTCTGGATCCTGAAGAGCTGGACGCAATCCGCCAGCAGATCGAGGATTTCGACTCGATCGAGGCGATCGATCCAGAGGTGCGAGGCATCGTCGAGCGGAATTGGCCGCACCTGATGGCGAAGCTGCCGCCCGACGATGGTTAGCGCGGAGCACTCGCCACAAATGGCCTTTTAGGGCGCCGCGCGCCGGAGTGAACCTCCCCGAAGGGGGTGGGGTCTTTTATCAGGCTCCCCCTGTTTGCATCGACGGACCGCCGAGGCGCAGCGCGAGCCGCCTGTAAGCTCTCCCCTCGGACGTCCAGAGCCCAGCGGCCAGCGCGGTTTGCGCTCTCCTGCCCCCGTTTCTGGCAGCTCAGAGACAGGTTGGGCGGACGTGGCCAGGGCCTCGGCCGATCGACACACACGCCGGCATTGCCTATTGGCGCCGTTGCGCTTACGGGTATTGAGGCCTCACCCTGGACCTAAGGCTAGACATGGACGACGCGAAAAGGCACTACCGGCTGCATGCTGACACCGGTCACATCAAGGTGGTCGAAGGAAGTGCCAGCCCTGTTGTGAACACAGCGATTGTTGCCGCAAGCTCACTTACATCGTTGGGGCACGACTTCGTGGTCGTCCCGCCCTTAGACCCGAACTCGTTCTTAGACCCGGACTCGGTGCTTATCCAAAACAGGACGAGTCTCGGAGACGATGCGCCGTCATCCCAAACTGCGCAAAAACCCGAATCTGTTGGCCGCCGGAGGACGACCGCTGCGGCTTCAGATCCAACCAAATCTCCAGGTGCCATTGCGGTATCGGCGGGATTTACGCTGATTTTCGGCGCAGTTTTCGCGATCACGGTGTTCGGCTTCGTCGCCGAGATCTTCATGGCGATTTTTTGGACCGGCACTTTGACCTCATTGCAGCAGTCGGTCACGTCGAGCGCGGACTGGGCGTTCAAAGCGGGCCTCGGAGCTATCTTGGGTTTGTTGGGCGGCAAAACGGTCAAGAAATAATCCGGGGCAGCCCGCCAAGCGCCGCAGTGAACCTCCCGAAAGGAGTAGGGTCTTTTATCAGGCCGCAACCTGATTTTTGCATTTCGTTTGCATTAATGCTAACGCAATGTCCATGGAACTGCAGACCGAGACATCGCTGCCGAAGCGCCCGAGAGGACGCCCGAGGAAGGATGACACGACGGTCTACGCGACCACCAAGGCCAGCCTGAAGAATGCTCGCCGACGCGAGCGGGACAAACTCGGACTTCCGCCCAGAAAGTCAGGCCGACCAGCTCACGACATCACCAATAGGGTTTTCGGCAACTGGACTGCGGTTCAGCGCGGCACCGAGCGACGCCGTTCGAGTGCCATTCCGTGGCTCTGCCGGTGGCAACGAGTGTGGCGGCGAGCAATGGCTGGAGCCGTCTTGGCTGCTTCGAGCTGATCGCAAGAAGCGGATCCTGGCCGGCGACCTGCTGCTGAACAGCCGCTGGAACAAGATCCTCCGCGGCGCTCGAAGCCGAGACATCGAGGTTTCGATCACCAAGGATCAGGCGCTTGGCCTGTTCAAGCGCCAGAAGGGGCGATGCGTGGCGTCGGCCCGCTGCCGCTCTGTGATGGATGCGGTGCCAGTCGCAAGGCACGCGGCGAGGAGGTCAGTCGCGAGAAGGCGGAGCGCAAAGCCAAGTACGAGCGCTACTGTGCGGCCTTCGAGGAGCGGGTCGAGCGAGGCCGTGCCGTTGTCGTTGCCGCTGACAGCGAGGATGATCTCGACGCCGCTCAGGGCGGGATCGACAGCAGCAAGGGCTACGCGGCCGGCAATGTGCAGTGGATCCACAAAGATCTGAACCACATGAAGCTCGACTTCGACCAGGACTACTTCGTCGAGATGTGCATGAGGGTCGCCGACCATCACCGGGCCGCCGCCAACGACAACGGCCAGGCCCAGGCCGCCTGAGACTGTAGAGATTAGCGCGAAGCGCTCGCCGGAAATGGGCTTTTAGGGGCGCCGCGAGCCGCGCATGACCTCCCGAAAGGGGTGGGGTCGTTTTGCAGGCCACCCCCCTCGTGCAAATGGCCAGAGAAGGCCGTGGAGGTGCATCACACCCCCAGATCATGTCCAGCCAGCTCCTGGACGCCGTTCGCTGCTTGTTGAGATGGCGATCTGAGCCAGGTCGAGGGGTGGCGTAAGTCCGTCTTTTGGCTGCGCGAAGTTTGAAGGTCATGGCCATGCCAGCCCCCTTTCCGAATAAAAAATTCTGAAAATCAGCACTCCGCTGCTGCACGGAGGGAACACTATGTCAAGGTGCGTTTGCATCAAGATCTTGTGATCGTAAAATGCAAATTTCCACTTGAGCTAGACTCCGTTTGCTTTATTGTAATTCGTGCAAATGCAAACGAACTAGACAAACGGAGATTTCGAAACGGACTGAGCTAGGACTCCCATAGGACTCGCATGCGAGTCGTGTGAACTCAGCGAAAACCTCTTCGCAGAGAACGGGAGACCTTTGCCTAAACCTCGAAATTTTCCGGCCCCTACCGGAAACGGCATTTGAGAGAAAGGAAACCGAAATGACTACCGCAAACGCTACCCCTGCCCGTTCACTTGGCCAAATCGTTCTTGATGCGGCTGTCAAGGCCGTCAAGGCGGATGACGCCGCCGCGTTCACTGGAACCGTTTCGCTGGCGCTTGTCATGGCAAACAAGCAAGTGGAACTGGCAGAAACCGACAAGGGAATCGATGACAAGGAAAACAAAAAGGTTTTCCGCGGGTTTCTGAAATACTTCGCCAGCAAGGGCAACCCGGTTTGGCGCGATACGGACCATTTGGTTTCCGGCTTCATGGCAATCCGCGACAAGAAACAGCGCGAGGCTGCGGTTTCCGAATATATCGACGGCGGCAAGAGCGTGAAAACGCAATTCGCCAAGCCGGAAGACGCCAAGCTGAACGAAGGGCTGCAGAAGCTTCGCACGTGGTCTTTCCGCCTGATGACGGACGTCTGTACCAATCATGCGGACGTCATCCGGGACATGCTGGCAAAGCAGAAGGCTGGCGCGTCGGGCGAAGCCTTGGTTCAAAACTTCACGGATTTCGTCAAGCGGACCTATGGCGCGTCATTCGCCAAGATGACGGCGGCGCTTTCGGTCGACAAGCCGGTGAAGCAGGTTGACGCAATCGAGTCCATCTGCAAGCGGGCGGACGGCATGACGGACGGGGAGCTTTCAGTTCTGATCCGGCGCCTCAACGAAATCGTGGCGAAGCGCGCCGCAACCGACGAAAGCATCGAGTCGATTTTCGAAGCCACTGCTTCGAACGAAGCTCCGACGCTGATCCCGGCAGAAGCCAAGGCCGCATAAGCGGCCAAGGCGATCACAAATCCCGCGGAGTAGACCAGACCCTGCCCGGCACCACCGGGCGGGGTTTCGGTGCGACCTTTTTTTGAATTTTTCCGGCAGGGGCCGGCGCTGACAACAAGCGCGAGCTGGCCGGATTTGGAAATTTTCCCGCTCTCGCCAGAGCGACCCCCACCCTCAAATTCTGGAGACCTCACGATGGGCAAGCGCTTCATCGAACGCCCCACTGCGCGCCAAATCGTCGACAGAGCCGAGCGCGAAGCCGCCTATGAGCGAGCCCTTGACCGCGATCGCGACTGGCTGGCCGCGAACTACGCCCCCGCACCGGGTCCGCGCCTGCCCACGAAAGCCGAGCTGAAGGCAGCCGAGGAGAAGGCCACCTTCGATCGCTTCTGCAACGAGTGGGACCACAACGAGATCCCCGATCGCCTGGGCAAGACCGGCCAGTACGAGCCGAAATCGATCTACTCGCCCGCCCCTGCCTCGCGCATCCGCCGTGAAGCGCCTCGCAAGCGCAAGGCTGCCGACCGTGCCGAACGCGATTGCATCCTGCCGGACGATCTGCGCCGGCACCGCACGCTGCACGTCACCGATGGCCGTGGCCGCGACACCGCGACCATCACCATCAACCCGTTCTCGAAACGGATCACCATCACGGGATCTGGCTTCCGATGATGCATCCGCGCTTCGAGGAGGCGTCCCGCCGGCTATCCCGGCTCGGTCGCCACATCCGCTGCCGCCTCACCCGCAAACAGAAGCGGGCCTACGCGGCTGAGTTCCAAACCGCACTCGAGAAGGACGAGCGAGGGGACCAGTGCGTCCTCCTCATCGACGACCTGATCGAGCAGAACCGACCCCTGAAATGGTGAAAGATGAGGAATGACTATGGCCTTCGCCTTTGATACGCTCGGCTACTCGAAGCGCCTGCAGGAAGGTGGCGTGCCACGCCCCCAGGCAGACGCCCACGCTGAAGCCGCACGGGACTTCGTCATGAGCGAGCTGGTGACAAAGACCGACCTGACCACCGCCATCGACAACGCGGTGCTGCGCCTGACTGTCCGCCTCGGCACCATGATCGGTGCCAGTGTCGCGCTCCTGGGCATCCTGGATCGGATCCTGCGCCCGTAGGCGCCCCTCCCCTCATCATCCCCTGATCTGACCAGCGCGTCGCACATCTGCGGCGCGTTTTTCGTCATGCCTTCAACATGGACACGCACCCATGACCATCATGCCCTCCAACATCGACTGGATCAAACTCATATCCGGCGAAGAGCCGCCCATCCCCGGCCTCTTCAATGTCCGCGACATGTCCGGCCGCATCATGCTCTCCTGTGACGTTGATCGCATCGAGGCTGAAGAGTGGCTGGCCTACTACCAGAACCGCTATGCGCAAGGTCGACCCTTCGCCAACGGCAAGGGCTTCCACAGCGATCACGGATTTCACCTGGTCGAGGTCACCGTGGACGGCGCCTACGAGGAGCCCGAAGCAACTCCCGACATCTTCGCGGCCTGACGTGTCCCATGGGTCTATTCTCGTACCGCGTCGACCCCTTCTGGAGCGTCGTCATCCTCATCAGCTGCGCCATCGCCGGCTGGACTACAGGCGGAATTTCGTGGTGAACACAACATCTGGTGCCTGAGACCTCGAAAATGGGGTCTCACACCCGGTTTTGGCACCATTTTGACCCCTCAGCACACTAGATCTTGTGTCTTGCGCGTTGTGTTGAGGCGTGAAAATGCAAATTTGCCTTTTATGGCGACGGAAGTTTGCGATCGACGGACCGTGCGCTCTGTCTGCAATTTGCAGGCAAATGCCGGCTGTCTGTGATCGTCGAGACCATGGGGTCCAATTGGGTGGTTAGCCTCCTCCCTCCTGTTCGCCCTGTCTCTGCTCCCTCTCCTGCTTCTGCTCCATCCCCTGTGTGTGCGCTCTCTTGAGGGTGTGCATGTCCGGCGGCCCTCGATCGGGCGGCTCCTGGATTTCCCGCTGTTTCTTGGAAGTTTCGTCAACTGTAACGCACGGAGCCAATCATGCTCGACATGCTTCAGCAGCTCTATCAGGAGTTGCGTTTCGTCCCCGGCAAGACCCTCCAGCAGTGCTATGCACTGAACGAGGTTGCCTACCTCCTGGGGTCCGGTAACGCCTCTGCCGGTCTCGTCCGAATGGCGATCGACTACCTTCAGGCGGCCTTCGGAAAATGAGGCCGAAATTCCCTCGCGGGAATTTCTGGGGGGTTTTTCGGACCATTTTTGAGCGAATTTCCTGACCTGGAATCGCACCCGTCCGAAGCTTCTTTCTCTCACACAATCATGGCGGAAGTTTGCTCTTGCATTTGCTTTCGTCTTAGTGCAAATGCTCATGCCAATGGAGATCGGACGTGTCCAAGATCCTGTGTGCCGCGTTCCTGATAGGGGCAATCACCCTAGGGCCATTAGCCGGTGTGGCAGCTGCCGCGGCCGGCCTGACGAAACTCGCAGCCATCCTGGTGGTGCTGACATGAAAGTTTGCGACACCTGCGGCCATCTCAAGGTTCCTGCAAACCCTGATCACGCCAAGCACTACCGCCTCTGCACCGTGCTCACGCCGCTGCCGGCCAACATGCACGTCTGGTTCCGCGACCAGATGGAAGGCCGCGTCGAAGGCGCCCAGCGCTGGATCACCATCCATTGCGTCGAAACGAAGCTCGGGCTGAAAGACTGCGAGCTGCACACGCCACGGGAGGATGCCCATGCCAACGAATAACCAGCTGGTCCGGGAGATTGAGCGCGTGCTCTCTCCCGGGCCAACACCGGAAGCCCGCTCCGCCGCATACGAGGCCGAGCTGGTCCGCAGATATCACGCTGGCGAATGCCTCACCTGCGCCGACAAGCGCGAGGCTCGCCGGATCATCCATCGCAACACCACACACTGAGGCCTGACCGATGCCGCACGTCTTCGATCACACGCCGACCGAGCAGGAAGTCTTCGACGAGGCCTGCAGATACTTCGCCACCTCCCCCGGTCCATCGACGAATGACCGCGGGTTCGGCAACAACGCATGCCTGTACCGGAACGACCGCGGCGGGTGTTGCGTGGCCGGCCATTTCATCCCGGATGAGGTCTATGACCGCAGGATGGATAACCTGGAAAATGGCACGTCCATCAGTTCGGTGTTGCGCGCCTTCTCGCGTGTGCTTCCACACTGGTTCGCTGGCAGGATCAAGCTCCTGGGCGAACTCCAGGACATTCACGACGATCACATCCTCTGCTGGGCTGAAAGAAGCCGGCCTTGGCGGATCTGGAACTATATGGCCCTGGCGAACAGGCTGAACAATCTCGCGATCGATCGCGGCCTATCGCCTGCAGCGGTCGACCTAGTGCGCGCCAAGATCCCGGCTGCCGCGCCTGAAACCTTCACTGCTGCTGATGACCAGCTCCTGCAACAGCTGATGGAGCCGGAGGCATGAGCATCAAGCGCAAAACCGCCAAGCAGAAGAAGGCCGAAGCCGATCGCATCCAGCGGGCGATCACGGGGATGATGCTGTCCGTGCTCGCTATCCCGCGCATCTACGCCCATGCCGAGAAGCTGATCGATGAGGGCGCGACGGATGAGCAGCTGCGGGCTGGCATCCGCCAATACATTGGAGAGGCATGATCGGATTACCAGGTCCTCTGGCGATCCTCGCGCTGATCATTGACGCGATCTTTCGCCTGCTCTTCGGCCGGCGACAACGAGGTCCCCGGTGTGCAGTAAAGCGGTCTGCACACAAAGGCAGGGGAAATCCGCAACGGCTCTCATCAAACGGCCTAGCTAGAGGCGCTTAAGCCGTGCGCCTGGCGAGGATGGCCACCCGAGCAAGACGTAGGAAGTTCGCGACCCCGGAGAAATCGGGAGCGTATTTGGTTGCTGCGACCCAAACGCTGTGGCGAGGCCGGCGCTATCCGGCCATCCAATTCATCGAGTCCGAGACCATGAAGAAACGCAAGACGGTCCGGCGCTCGCCGATCGCTCGTGATCTGCGGACGCGCAAGTACAAGCCTCGCATTGTGCCGAACAAGAAGCGCAAGGCGAGGGTCCCGAGTTTCAGCAACGACGACGGAGATAAGCCATGAAGAAGTAATCGCCCCACCGTGAATCCTGGAACGAAAGTGCGACTGCAAGACCGGTGAAGCCGGGAGCGACCGGACCCATTCGCGTGACCAGCGGCACGGTCAATCCGCTGGAGATTTTAGATGAGGAATAGTGGCTACCAAACGCAAGCCTAAGCCAAGCAAGCGCAAGAAGCCATACGGTTACTTGCTCGGGATCGCGCAATGCATCCTGAAGACCGCGCCGGAACAGAAGGGCTCGAAACGAAGCTGAGTACTGACCGGTGAAGCCGGGAGCGACCGGACCCATAGCCCGACCAGCGGCGGGCAAACCAATCCGCTGGTGCAGTTCTTGAGGAGCATCCGATGATGCGTAGCCCTACTGCGTGGCACCAACCATCTCTATCGCGACTTGTACCTGGCGCACAGCGCGGGCCCCGCACTACTTTCTGGGTTCACCTAAGAGGAGGGGCCCTCGGCTACTTGATAGCCTTGCCTCCCAGCAAGCCTACCATCGATCCGAGGCAGAGTTTCCATGCGAAACCCATTGCTTCAAACACCTCCTGCTGTGGCTTAGTCGGATCTGGCCAGGCGAAGGCCAATAGCGTTTGAACCGTTCCAGATAGTAAGGTTATCGCGAGGATCGAAAGAAAAACCAATTTAAAGTGGGAGGATATTACTATCGTTCTTGGCGCTGGCTTGTCTGCGCTTTCCTTACGTTTAGTCGGAGGCTTGGCCTTCCTGGGCGAAGGAATATAAGGTTCATCCTCCCGCTTAGGCGGCCGATTCTCCTGGATTTGCGGGGCATTCGTCTGCTCGCGAACAGTTTGTTCGCGCTGGTCAAACTCAACCTGGGTTTCTATAGCGCGGACGACCGCACTCGCGCCGATCGTTTTGGCGAGGTCAACAACCCACCTACCCACTCCTTGCAGATTGCGAAGTGCCGACCTCAAATCGCCTTGCTGCGCGGCCATTTCAGCCGCCACGATCCTACCGATATCGACGTCCTTGTCAGGTTCGTCGTCGCTCGCCTGAACCTTCATCGCATACTGATGAAGTGCCTTCAGTTCGGCGGCTAGTTCGGCCACCCTGCTTTCTTGGTCTGGATCCGGGCCGACGGTGATAGTAGTGCCGCTTGCACGGCCGGCGGCCATGACCGATCCGGCCGAGTGTGCGACGTATACGTCTCCATAGACGATACCGCGGTTGGTGTAGGTGCGCGTTGCACTTTCACCACTTTCGGAAATAACGGATGTCCCTAAAGGGTTTCGGAATGTCTCGACAACAATTCTCAGCGCGTCGGCAATACCCATATTGCGAAGCCTTTTAGAAAAGAGTTTCAGCTCGCGCGATCTACTACTATCGAGCCTACAACCAAAGCGGTAGTGACGCCAAGGGGCGTTCGCCTCTTCCGTTCGCAAAAACTCGCCAAAACGCTGCCGATCGTCAGCAACTTCGGCATCAAGAAATCCTGCCCGGTCATGCCGGAGTCTGCCATGGAAACTGACAGGCTCCATCGCCCAAACCGTTCCACGACCATATGTCGCGAGCGAGCGGTGGAACGAGGCACACCTTGGCTAAGCAAAGACACCACCTGCCCTGGCCGGGGGCGCCGAGACTAGGGCCACGAAGATGGCGACTCGTGAGTCTTTTGGCGGCTTCAGCTCCGGCTGGCGCTACGACAAGGACGAGAACGACCGGATCATCCTGTCGATCTACGGCCCGATGGGCGCGCGAAGTTCTGTGGCCCGCTCAGTCCGATCCAGGCTCGCGAGTTGCGCGACAAGCTCGATCTCGCCCTGCTCAAGATCAGGGACGCCGAGGTGCGATTTGAAAACGCAGCCGAGTGCGATTGCGGCGGCAGCGAGACAATCGGTCACCAACCGAGCTGTCGATCGCTCCGTTGACGACATTTGTTGACTTTTGCTTTGCTTGAATGCAAATATGATGCAAACAGAGGACGGAATGAAAATCTCATTGAAACGGGCGCTGAAGCTCCGCAAGGAGCTGGAGGCGGTGCTCGCGAAGATCGAGCTGCCGAGCAACGTCAGTCTCTCGCTGCTGATCCAGCAGAACGTCGATGATCCGTCGACGGTACTGGCGCCTGGCACCCGGGCACTGACGGAGAAGATCGACATCTACATGGCGCTCTCGGTGGTGCTGGCGAACCTGCGGGTCGGCATCGCACGCGCCAACGTCGAGCAGGGCATCGAGAATGCCCTCGCCCAGGCGGCTCACCACACCCGGGTCATGGCAATCCTGAAGAAGCTCATGGCCGCGGGCACCACGCCGTCCGAGGAGCAGCTGAAGGCCGAGTTGGGCTACAGCCTGCAGGCGCTGCAGAACCCGGAGCGCGCCGGCTACGGCGGTGCGAGCCGCGCGGTCAACGTGTCGGTCGTGCTGCCTGAGCTGCAGAAGAAGGCGGCCGAGGGCTACCTCGAAACCAAGCGATCGCTCGAAGCGATCGAGGATAATCGCACCGGGCTGAACTCCTCGGTGCATCTCGAAATCGCTGAAGGTGACGCGAACCTGCTCCGGCAGCAAGGCCTCATCTGACGCGATGAGCGGGAGACTGACAGAAGGCACACCTGATCGATAGATCATCATTGGCAAACGCCCTCACCCCGAGGTCGCAACGCTCCTCGTTACCCGGCTGAACCCGCTCCCCATCGTGTGGAGCTTCGTCAATCGTCCGGTTTTATGAGCGATCGTAGCTTGTGGTTTGTTGCTTGTTGATCGTCCCTTGTTCGTGCGCTGACGTTCGTCTCCCGCTTCTCCTCTGAGCAAGCTCCCGTCGTCTATCGGCAAGGACACCGCCCTCTCAAGGCGGAAGGGAAGGTTCGATTCCTTCCGGGAGCGCCATCACCCCCACCACCGACATCGCTGACCTTCCGCCCTGCGCTTCATCACCGGAGCGCAGAACGGAGCGACATGCGTTGCTCTGCCGGACAACCTCCGGCTTCATTCAAAGGAGTCTGCTACATGATCAAGAAGTTCGCCTTCATTGCCGCTGCCACCGTGCTCGCTGTGCTGTCCGTCATGGCTTCGCCGGCAGCTGCCGGCGACTACACGACCTACAACTCGGCCACTGGACAGGTCGGCACCGGCAACCTGCACCTCGACATCACGGCGCCGTCGACCGTCGTCGAGAGCGACATCAGGACCTGGCCGAGCATCGGCGCTGGTTCGGTCGACAGCCGGCCGTCGCACAACTTCTCGCCCGTGTCCTATGCGAAGAGCACGGTCGTCGAGAGCGATCCGTCGACCTGGTACATCTTCAGCGACTCGGCTCGCTGATCGGATGATTACAACATCAGGAGGGGCTTTGGCTCCTCCTGACGACTTGACGTTTGCATGAATTGCGATGCAAACTAGGAGCGGGAGAAAGCAAATGTTCGTGTTCGTCACCGGCCCCGAGTATCACCTTCCCTTCCAGACCTTTGTGGTCTGCAGGTTCCAGCGGAACCACATGCACTGGGACGTGTCGGGCTGCGCGCGGACCGAACCGATGCAGCTGAGCGTCCGAGTCCCCGCGCTCAGGCTCCCCGCCATCCAGCCCCCCAACAACGACAACGAAAGGCCGTCCGATGCACTATGAACTGCTATTCGAGTACACCGTATGAATACTAATCGCCGCAGCGAAACGGACCCCTAGACTTGCCTAGGAGGCGATTGCTTCTTAGCCGCCTTGGCGGCAGCACAATCGTTCACGGCTTGTTTTCAGCAGATTCTGTTGGAGGCGCCGGCGAACTCTCGGCCCTATCGCCGGAGGGCGTGACAATCGGTGGCGCCGCTACGACTTGCAGATGACCTTCATTGAGGAGCTTCTGCCAGAGCCCAGTTGTGATCTTCTCCGTCCCAATCCTCTTCGCCTCTAGCGACTCCGCAAAGCACCGCATCACCTGCTCCCGAGAGTAAAACCGGACCGGCTGGTTGGGGTCCTTGAGAGCTTTGGCCAGTTTGATTGCGTCGCCGATCTTGGTGATCTTGATTACCCAGTGCTTGCCGGCTTTGTTCAACACCGTGTCCACTGTGGTGCCGACCTCTTTGTTCTTCTCCAGGCCCAAATTATTCAAACGCCATTCGCTAATAAAGCGAAAGGTCATCTCCGAGAGGTTCTGCGCGTTCGGGGAGTGGAGCGCCGCGGCGACTCGGTCCATTTCGGGACCATCACGGTCGGCGACTTCCCACACAGATATTTCGTTCCCTCCCTCTAGGAGATCGGCCAAAACATCAGCTGGAAAATCAAGATCTTCGGGCGTCTGGTCTGTTACGCTATCCCAAATAACGCCCGTACTTTTTCGCGCGAGAAGAGCCATCAGCAGCAAAAATCATCTGAGCATCGCGGCGGCGAGTTGCGCTACTTCGCCGGTCCCGTTCCGATTGATGTCATTCAGAGCCATTCGCGCTGCCGGTGCATCCATTCGCCCCAGTGCCCGCACGGCCGCTCGTTTGACGCGATTGTTGGAATCGTTGGCATAGCGGCGTAACGCCTGGACTCGATCAGCTTCGGATTCCTTGTTGCGCGCAGTTCCGATCGCGAGCACCAGAGGCTCGAACACGTTCGGGTTGTTCTTCAACAGCTCCGCCTCAAACACCGCGGTGCACGACGCGGGCTCGCCTATCAAATCAATGACCCTCGCGATCTTATCGACAATCATTTCGTTCTGATCATCGTCGGAACGGTCGACGCTCTCCAATTGCCCATGGATGTAGCTGTGCACTCTGTTGCACTGTGCGCCAAGTATTTTCAACGCTTGATTGTATGAAGTGGCAAAGGTGTATGCTGGCGACGCAACGGGGTAGTTGTCCACGTTGGCAACCAGATCGCAGCCGGTATACGAGCTCCAATGAGATGTAGCGAACGCCGAGACGCTTCCATTGGAAATGGCAACACTCCCGACGGTCGGACTTCCAACGTTTGCCGCAACCGAAAAGGTCATGATCGTTGATGGAAGCGTCATTTCGTGTCTCCATGTTCTATCATATGGACCGCCTGCGCTCGCAAGTCCCGGATAAGTTCGGGCAGATCACCAAGGGGAACGGTGTTCTCAGCATCCGTGTTGACGTCCACGTATGCTCGGGCCGCGAACGTTGTCTCTCCCGGAGCCACGGTCGGTACAGTTGCGGCCATCACCCTGATCTTTGCAAGCTGAACGGTTTCCCATCTTGCCAACCGGTTTATGAGCTTACCTGCCCGATCGTGGGTGGGCCGGTTGATTTGGAACGCGAGGTCGCGATCTGTCTGAGGATCGAAATCAATGGTCGGCAGATAGCCCCGCAGTATGCTCATGGCCTCGGGCATATTTGACGTCTGTCGAATTAGCGTGATCGCGTAGGCCAATCTCGCGGCCCTTTTAAATACATTGGTTGTCCTATCACAGATCTGATCGAAATAAGCGAGACTGCTTTGGTAGGGGCCAACATAGTAGAGCGGGCGATATCCAGGCGTTGACGGATCAATGGTATTCCGGGTCGGTTCATCGCTGAGCGACACATCAACCCGGTTGCCTTGTTGCGTTACGGAAAGATACGCATCGAATAGATTACCGGTTTCTTGGTAGAATTGGATCGGCGGCTGCGCGTTGATCTGGGCCGGGGGAGAAGCCGCGATCTCGGCGAAGATCGGGCGCTGTATCCAATCGGCCACATCGAACAAGGTTAACCGAAAGCTCTCGGCATTCCAATTCGCGAGTTCAGACTGCATACATCCCTCAGACTGCTAGCCAAGCTAAATCATTGGACCTATGCATTCTTTTCCTAAATTAAAGGCTCATGAGACGTTAAGATGGAGTTAACGCCAGCGTGCCAACATCAGAGGCGCCTCGTCAAGCCGATACCTGGCCCCGACCAAGCAATCGGATAGATTGGGCTTGCCGCCCCGCTGCGGCGGCAGTGACCTCAAAAGCGGCCGAGCACGCCGACCAAAAATGCACCCCGTTCTCGTTTTGTTGCACGCTCAAGCTCCCGCTCGCGCGCTTAGGGCCTCTTACCCTGTAAAGAAGCCAACTCGGAGACGCGGCCCATTGCGCTGCGGCCTCATCCGGTCCGGCGGCGCGTTGCTTCCGGCGGCTGAAGCTTGCGCTGGAACCTCGCCGGGAACCATCCCATCCCAACGGAGGGGTCACCATGGAGGACATGCAGACGCACCTGGAAACGCTTCGTAAGCAGATCGCCGAACGCGAGCGGCTCGAGCCTGAGGCAAAGCTGCGATCCTCGCTCGATACGATGGCATCCAATGTGCTGAGGTTTACCATGCTGGGTGAAGGACGACAGTCCGATTATCCAGCGCGCCTGATCGCCTCCTCGATCTTCCGCTTCCGCACCGAGCGCACATGCTCCAGCATCTCGCCATGCGACAGGAACCTGATTCGGGACCTGTTCGTGGCGAGGCGCACGGCCTGCACGGCAAACTCCGTCGTGACATCGAACCAGCTGCCGGCGAGGCGCCGCTTGCCCTTGTCGAACACGTCACAGACGTCACCTGCGATCCGGTTGGCGAGCAGCTCGCCATCCACCCAGATGATGTGATGGACCTGCAGCTCCTTCCAGCAGCCGAGCTGCATGGTCTTCAGGCTGCTCTGCAGGTTCGCTGAGACTCCGATCCGCAGCGGCCGGCCGCCATCCGGCCCCACCGCGTAGACGGAGCACAGGCCAAGCTTTGCGAAGATCTCACGCTCCGGTTTCGTCGCGAACCAGGGCAGACCGTTTACGATTTCAGATTTCCCCATCGCCCCAGTATGGGGTCTTGTGCGCTTGAATGCAAATTTTGCTTGCGTCGAGATCGAATGCAAATTATCCAGATCACACCCACGACAGGAGGGATAGATGACCGACAGAAGACCCGTGATGTCCGCCGAGGCTCTTGGGGTCAAGCCGGCCGAGCATCGGGCGCTGCTCGAAGTCCGTGAGCTGTTCGCCAACAACGCTTTCCATCACGACTGGAACCAGGATTTCGATAGGCCGAACGGCTTCAACATGAACTGCCTGTTCGACGATCGCGAGTGTGGCACCACTGCCTGCATTGGTGGGTGGATCTGGGCCATCATGCACCGGGACGGCGCGACCCAGAGCCAGAGCGGTTCGCGGTACGTCAAGGACGAGCGCAGCTATCGCTTGCAGTTCCTATTCTACCCTCCCCTCGATGATCTCGACGGCATGACCTACGACGACATCACGCCGGGCGCCGCCCTGATGGCGATCGACAGCTTCCTCGCCACCGGAGAACCCAACTGGCCACACGCTTGCGGTGTCGACCAGGCCCACGAGGTTCGCGAAGATGCTTGATTTCAGCAAGCCTATGCAGACCCGCGAGGGTCGCCCTGCCAGGCTGATCGGCCGCGGCTACTGGAACGGCCCGGATTGCGGCCCCCTGTTGTTCGCGATCAGCTTCGACGGCATCGAGCGGCTCGGATATCGCGAAGAGGACGGCCGGTATCCTAAGTCGCTGCGCGGTCCCGATCACAGCTCCATCTGGGACATCATCAACGCGCCGACCCCGGACAACCTGGTGATCGTCCAGGTCAAGGAAGGTCTGGCCGTCATCACCCAGGTGCCTGACAGCGTCGTCGTCAAGGTCATGGATTACGACGTCGAGGGCATGGATGAGAGCAGCCTGATCCGCGACGAGGAAGACAAGCTGTGCCGCGTCGATCTGCACGGCCCGGCCGGCGAGTATTCCGTCTGGCCGTTTGCTTGAAATCAAGCAAATACGAACACCCCCGTTGAGCAAGCGCGCCGCCCTCTGACGGAGGTGGGAATGCACGGCACGCACCAACCACCACAAAGGAGAGACTGAATGGATCCCACCATGGGAGAGACCACCTTCGACCCGTCCGCTGCTGACGTTTCGGAGTCCGCTGCAGTCGTTCAGGCGATGGATGTCGGCGTCATCACCACCACATCGCCAGCCACCGCTCCGGAGACCAGCTATCCGGTCGGAAACGTCGACTTCAACAAGCCATTCGAGGTGTTCGACGCCAACGCCGAGGACGTCCGGCATACCAACGCCAAGATCCTGACTGTCCTGGCCGGCAACAGCTACCCGGTTGTCGTCGTCTCGCACGACGGCAGCGAGGAGGTTGTCACCCAGTTCGACACCGATGGCGACAGCCTCGATGGCGAGCTGAAGGTCGAGAACGTCGCGCCTGCGATCGAACAGACGAAGTTCGTCGCCATCTTCAAGCATGGACGGTCGTTCGGAGCCGGCGAGGTGCTGTACGACACTGCGGCAGCGGTGTTCGACGCCTTCCGCCACAACGGATCGTTCTTCGCGACGCTGCCGGTCACGATCCCTGCCATCAAGCAGGAGATCCCGCCTGTCGTCGTCTCCGATGAAGAGGACGAGGACGAAGGCGAGACGGTGGATGCCGGCCCGAAATACATCAACGGCATGACGCTGAAGGCCGGCGACAAGGTCCGCTCGTACCGCCGCAACCGCGGCTCGCGCACCTGCACCGTCATCAAGACCCGCCACCACCCGTCGCACAAGCAGCTCTTCATCAAGGCCGACAACGGCCAGGAGGAGCCGTACTGGGCGCTGAACAAGAACATCAGCCCCAACTACTGACGCGACACGCCCGCTCTCTTCGGAGGGCGGGCACCTTTCCTTCCGACACCATCAAGAACAGGGCAGTCGCATGAAAGAGCCGACCCGCATTATCGACGAACCGTCTTTCGCCGCCCGCTTCAAGGCGGCACTCGCCGAGGCCGATCTGTCCAACGTCGGTGCCGTGACCGGCCCTGGCCGCTCAGGCGCTGTCGCCGCGGTCTACGCCTCGCACATCCTCGGCATCCCGTTCATTCCTTATGGCGCACGCTGTCCGGAGCAGTTCAAGCTGCTGATCGCCGACACCGCCCGTGAGAGCGGCCGGACTCTGCGCAAGGCAGAGCGGCGCTACAAGCAAAACGCGCCGGTCGTCGTCGTCGCGTTCGAGGAGCCGCCTCGTGTGATGTTCTGGTACGAGGCGCCGAAGCCGCAATTCTACCGGCACGAAAACAAGGTGGCGGCATGAAGCGCACCATCATCCTGGCAGCCCCCGATCAGGCAGCGCTGCGAGGAAGACGACATCGCGGTTCGTGATCTCGATCGTGAGCTGAAGACGGGGCACTACTTCTCAAGTTATTGCCTGGGGTCAAAGGCGAAGCGCCGACTCCCGGTGATGAAGCACATTGCCAAGGCCGTCGATTTCTTCGGCGGCGAATTGGTCATCAACTGGAAAGACGAATAGAGGAGGGAAGGACGTAAGCCGACCGTGAGGCATCTGCACGATCGGTGACTGAAAACGCGGAAACAGAGGGAATACAACCACAGTGATAACTCTTCTAGGACGGGCGGAGAAGAGTAGAAAGTACAGGTCATGCGTCACAACAGGACAGGCGGTCTCGCTCGGCGAGTCCGCCTTTTTCATTCACGAGATAGACCGGCTCGGACAACGACAACTCCACACCGCAACAACAGGAGGCGTTGCCCGTGACCATTATTCGATATCGCGCAAGGGATAGACCATAAGAAGAGGCGCCCAGCGCCCAACTTTCCGCCTGCTCTTTCGTTTGCTTGAATGCAAACCAGCAACGGGAGAGGACCTCTCGCCGGCAGACGTGCGTCCGCACGTTTGCCTGAATGCAATTCGTATGCAAACCGGAGATCTGCATGTCCTTCTACCTCGTCCGGCTTGAGCCGGATCCGAACGAACCCGGCAAGTGCATTGACGTGCCGCTGCCGGACTACGGTCCCTACCCGCAGGGCAGCGTGGCCGCCAAGGAGGCCAAGCGTGTCGGCGATCTGATCGGTTGCCGGGTCCAGCCCCGGCGCATGAGCCAGGCCGGTGACTGGCGGGAACGCCATCGCAGGGCGCTCGCCGAGGCGATCGAGCTGGGCACGCTGAAGCCACTGCCGGAAAAGTGGGACCTGCCACCGATCGCGGATCACTTCGCCCACATCGACCCGATCAACTACCCCGGCATGATCTCGTTCGTGGCGAGCGAGGAAGAAGGCGTCCTCGACCGGTATACCCGCGTCACTCCTGGCCGGTACATCAGCCGATATTACGAAGATCACAAGATCTCAGACTCTAGGCGGCGCAAGCTGATCGCGACGGTCGATCCGACCGGCGAGGTCCAGTTTGCGACCACTCCTGACGAGATCACTCGGGTCTACAAGACTGGCCCCGAGTCCTGCATGGACGGCGACCACACCTTCTCGACGCCGGTCTGGCCCACCTCGGTTTACGGAGCCGGCGACCTGGCTGTCGCCTACACGGTGAACAACCGTGGTCGCATCCAGTCCCGCGCCGTCTGCTGGCCCGACAAGCAGATCTTCGGACGCTGCTATGGCGACGTCGAGCGCCTGGAAAAAGCTCTGACGGACGAGGGCTTCGAGACGCCGCGCGACGATCATTCCGTCGACGGCAACGGCGCCACCTTCGTCGGAGCCAGGATGCTCAAGGTCTTCCTGAACGGGGAAGAGAACTACGCGGTCATGCCCTACTTCGACGATCTCAAGGTTTGCCTTGATGCCGGCGATCACTGGGTCACCGCTGAGTCAGAGCCCCCTGTTCACGCCAAGGACCATCCCGACATGGTCAAGAGCGGAGGCACCAACGGCTACGCGGAGATCCAGCGTTGGTGTCCGAAGATGCTGCGCTACTACAGCAAGCGGTCGTTCAAGTTCGTCCATGGTGTCGAACAGCACTGGTCCGCAGGAGCTATCGAGAGCTACGCCTTCCGCTGCGAATGGTCAGACGAGTATTGGGCCGACGAGGCAAAATACAAGGTCACCATCCCTGATGCCGGTCGCTACGGCGGCAACCTCTACGTCTCCAAGAAGGCGTTCGATCAGGACGGCGCCACCTGCGAGGCCACCAACAAGCCCTGCAGGAAGTCCGATCTCGTCGAGCACGAAGGCAAGATGGTCTCTCGCCATTGGGCACGGCGGGAGAAGGAGCGTGCATTCCGTGAGGCAGAGTTTCGCCGGCCATATCTCGGGATGAAGGCCGACAGGGTCTGGGTCGATGAGTACGAACAAATCCCGGTCAATGTCACCATCTCCGGTCCGACAACGCTCAACGAGATCAGCGTCCGCGAGCTGCTGGAATCTCGCTTGCCGGAGCCCCGCAACCCAGAACCCCACTACGTGAATGAACTCATGGTCGATGGCCGTGTGATCCGCCGTCGCGTCGCCTAATCAGAAAGCAAGGCAATGAGCAACAAAGACCTCGAAACCATCACCAGCATGCTGACGTTCCGCAGGCCGGCAGGATCGCAGACGGAGGCGGAGTTCATCGACCGCTTCCTGAAGCCTCTCGGCGTGAAGAAGGACAAGTTCGACAACCTCTTCCTCATCGTAGGTGAGGAGAGCCCTACTGTCCTGTGGTCGTCGCACACCGACAGCGTCCACCACAAGAGCGGCTACCAGAAGGTCCACTACGATGGCAAGTACCTGCGGCTGCCGGAGAAGTCCAAGTCGAACTGCCTCGGCGCGGACTGTGCGGCCGGCGTGTGGATCATGATGGAGATGATCCAGGCCAAGGTGCCTGGGCTCTACGTCTTCCATGCTGCCGAGGAGATCGGCTGCATCGGCTCCAGCGCGATCGCCGAGAAGGCTCCGGAGTTCCTCAGCGGCATCCAGGTCGCGGTCGCCTTCGATCGCCGCCGTCTGGACTCCGTGATCACCCACCAGGGCTCGCGGTGCTGCTCGGATGCTTTCGGCAAGTCAATCGCCGCCCAGCTGCCCGAGGGCTACAAGCTGGACGACGGCGGCTTCGTCACCGACACCAAGCAGTACATGCCCCTGGTGCCGGAGTGCAGCAACCTCTCGGTCGGCTTCTACAACGAGCATCAGCCGATCGAAAAGCTGGACGTCGGTCATCTGATCAAGCTGCGCGATCACATGGTCAAGATTGACCAGAGCAAGTTCGTGGTCGAGCGCGATCCGAAGAAGTTCGAGCTGCCGGGCTCCGTGCTCGGCAAGCTGTCCAACTACCGGCGCAAGCTGCCCTCGACGGTCTACGACCTGGTCTACGCGAACCCGGGTCCAATCGCTCGCTTCCTGCAGGACGAGGTCGGCCTCTCCTTCAAGGAGGTGAAGTCGATCATCGAGTTCCAGAACCGGAAGCCGGACATCGACCAGGGTCACACGCCCTCGATCGCCGACCTGTTCGAAGACCAGGACGAGTTCAAGTTCGCCTCCTGAGCCAACCCCAGTCACCACTGAAAAGCAGAAAGACCACGCCATGAAGCTTGGAATGAAGGATCACGTCGACGTCGCCTCCGGTGTGCAAGACGAGATCGACATCGCCTTCGAGGCGAACGCGATCGCCTTCTATGCGCAGATCTCCGGTCTGGCGAAGGACAAGATCGGCTACCCGATACGCGAGCTGTCGACCAACGCCTGGGACGTGTCCCGCGGCAACTTCGAGGTCCATCTTCCGACCGGACTGAACCCGGTGTTCCGGGTCCGCGACTATGGTCCCGGCATGCCGCCCGACGACATGAAGAACGTCTACGCTCGCCTCTATGCGTCGACCAAGCGCAAAGACAACGAGCAGGTCGGCGGCTGGGGTCTCGGCTCCAAGAGCCCGTTCGCCTATCTGATCGGTGCTGACGGCGCCGGCTCCTATAACGTAACGTCCTACCACGGCGGCATGATGCGGGCCTATGTGCTGTCCCTGGCGTCGGACGGCAAGCCGAAGATGCGTCTCCTGGCCGAGATGCCGAGCAACGAGCCGCCCGGCATGGACGTGTCGTTCCCGGTTCGCCGCGAGGACGTCCACAGCTTCAACAGCCGTGCCCACCAGATCCTGTGGTCGTTCAATCCGCGGCCGAAGATCAGCCCGGCGCCGCAGTGGAAGGAGGCCGAGGCCTCGTCGTCCGGCGATGGCTGGACCTGGTACAAGGACGAGACCGTGCCGTTCTCCGGTCCGCAGGTTCGCATGGGCTGCGTCATGTATCCCATCGATCTGCGCCAGATCGAGACCACCGGTTTCCTGCATCACGACGACACCGTGCTGTTCGACGCGCCGATCGGCTCGCTGAAGGTCACGCTGTCCCGCGAGGAGCTGGCCTACGACGAGAACACCAAGGCCACGCTGAAGAGCCTTGTCGCCTCCTTCGAGCAAAACTTCATCAACCAGGTGAAGGCGAAGGTCGGCGCCGCCAAGTCGCTGTTCGAGGCCTGCAAGGTATTCGAGGCCGAGCAGGAAGAGCTGGGCATGTCCCGTCTGGAGGCGCTGCGCAACCAGATCAAGTGGAACGATCTCAAGCTGCACCAACACATTCTCAAGCAGGACTTCAAGACGGCGAAGCTGGGCGACGGATGGCGGACATTCGACAAGTTCGAGGACGCTGAGGTCCGCTCGTCCTGGGCTGCTGACGCCACCATCATCATCGAGCACAACCCGAGCTACTCGTTCAGCCGCTTCACGATGGCCGAGCTGATCGGCAAGAAGGTGCTCTGGGTCCGCTGCAAGCGCATCAACCGCGAGGCCACGCTCGCGCGCCTCGGCAATCCCGAGAACGTTGTCGATCTCGACAGCTTCAAGGTACCGGTCGAGAAGCGTCGCGGCAAGACGGTCCGCAAGCGCCGCACCCTGGTGGTCGGCACGAGCGGCCTGCAGAAGGTGACGCAGGACGTCGATCTGGCTGACGGCGGCGAGTACATCGAGGAGTCCTATGCCGGTGGCTATGGCCGTCGTCGCCGCAACGACAGCTACTTCTACGTCAGCGGTCGCTCGATCAGCCTCTACGACCTCGACAGCGTCGTCGCAGACTGCGTGCGGCTCGGCATCCTGGAAGTCGGTCAGGTGTTCCTGATCAAGGGTCAGGACGCGGAGATGCCGGAGAACTGGTCGGAGCTGGACATCGTCGCCGATCTGAAGGCGAAGGTCGATCCGGAGCACGTCACCGACAAGGACAACCGCACCTCGCTCGACAGCAACCTTTCGGTCTGGGCCAGGGTCCGTCCGAACGGTGATCGCCGGATGCCGGACGATTTCCGGCAGTTCATGATCAAGCTGCGCCAAGTCCAGTCGATGATCTCCAACCGCGGCAGCCGGGAGACGTCGCCGTCCGACATCGCCCATGCCGCCCTGAAGCGCCTCGGCATCTCCGTCGAGGTGAAGAAAGCGGACGATCCGGTGGTTGCGGTGGAATGCGAGTACGCCTCGCTCTGCCGCAAGTACCCGCTGCTCCGGCAGATCATCAATCGCGCCGGATACTACAACGTCGACGCCGAAGCCCAGCGTCAGATGTCGCACTATCTGAGCCTCCTCGTTGACAGCGAGGAGTACGCGAAGCTCGCGCCGTCGAAGCAAGAGGTCGTCATCGTCGAGGGTAAGGAAGCCTTCGACGAGGAGGATCTGGACGAGGCTGCCTGAAACGCAAACGGAAACCGTCATGATCCCAAGCATCATCACTGACACTTCGATCACGTTCATCGCCCAGGGCCGACCGTGGGTCCTGGCCCATGACCATCCGAAGTTCGGCGAGATCAAGGAGCTGCTGCAGGCCGGCGAGGCCAACGCGGACAAGCTCGTGCATCTCGCTGACGTTCGGGTGGCGGTCGAAGCGGCCACCGATGGAGCAGTCGTCCTCAATGAGGACGGCCTATTCCTCAACGGCGAGAAGCTCTCGGAGGCGTGGGAGCACAAGGCTCAGGCGGCTCCGGATGCGATGAAAGTCCTGCTCGTGAACCCGGGAGACCGGGTTCGCGTCCAGGGCGATCCCGATGCGCCTGATGGCATCTACACGGTCGGCGATGTCGACAATGCCGATGCCGACAAGCGCGTCTACGTCGAAAGCGACGAGGATTTCTTCGGCTTCGTCGCCAACACCTCCATCATCGAGATCATCAAGGAATGAGAAACCACATGGACTTCTCTCTGCTCAAGCACGCCGTATCGGCGCAGTTCAAGAAGATGGGTGATGCCCAGCTGTTCTGCACTGCGGTCGAGAAGGACGAGCTGTGGGACACCTACCTGGGAAGCTTCCCGGCGGGCACCAATCCCATGTTCCGCGAGCGCACCGAGCACGACTGCAGCTGCTGCCGTCAGTTCATCCGCGCGGTCGGAAACGTGGTCTCGATCGAGGGCGGCAAGCTGGTCTCGATCTGGGACGGCAAGGTATCCGATCCGGCCTACCAGGCCGTGGCCGACGCGATGTCCCAGCTCGTGAAGTCCCGAGCGATCGCCGACGAGTTTTTCCACTACGAGGCCCAGGTCGGAACCGACAAGAACTTCGAGGACGTGCTCGGCAAGGTCCAGACCTGGGAGCACTTCCACCTGCACCTGCCGGCCGGCCGGGTTATGCGCAAGGACAAGATCGCCACCAAGCGGTCTGAGATCCGCTCGGCGCACGACGTGTTCCAGCGTGCCCTGAACGAGCTGTCGCTCGACGCTGTGGACACCGTCCTGGAGCTGATCAGCCAAAACTCCCTCTACCGCGGCAACGAGCACAAGTTCGCCGTGGAGGCCTTCAGGAAGGCCAAGGTGGCGTTCGACAAGCTGCCAGCAGCTGAGCGCGACCCGTTCGTCTGGCTGGCTGTGAAGGCCAATCCAGGCTCTGTGACCAGCATCCGCAACACCTCGATCGGTACCCTGCTCACCAACCTGTCAGAGAACATGGATCTCGACGTCGCGGTGGGCAAGTTCGAGGCCACGGTGGCGCCGCAAAACTACAAGCGGCCGACTGCGCTGGTCACCAAGGCAATGGTCGAGAAGGCCAAGGCCACGATCACCGAGCTGGGCCTGACCGGCGCACTGGAGCGCCGCTACGCCCATCAGTCCGACATCACTGTCAACAACATCATCTTCGCCAACCGCGCCACCCGCAACGTTCTCGAAGGCGATGTGTTCGACTCCATACCCGTCAAGACCAGCACCAGGAAGCTCGACAAGGTCGAGGAGGTGTCGATCGAGAACTTCATCAACCAGATCGTTCCCAACGCGGATTCAATCGAGGTTATGTTCGAGAACAAGCACATCTCCAACCTGGTCAGCCTAATCGCCCCGGTCGATCCCGGCGCGGCGTCGCTGTTCAAGTGGGACAACAACTTCTCCTGGTCCTACAACGGCGATGTCGCCGACTCCATGCGCCAGAAGGTGCAGGAGCGCGGAGGCCGCGTCGACGGCGTGCTACGGTTCACCCATATGTGGAACCATCTGGGCCGCAATGCCAGCCTGATGGACCTGCATGTGTTCATGCCGGGATCTGAGCATCAGGACGGTTGTCACGACCGCTATCCCCGCGGTCGCCGCGTCGGCTGGAACAACCGCAACGACCACATGTCGGGCGGCAGGCAGGACGTCGACTACGTCAACCCCGCTCCCCCGAACTACGTGCCGGTCGAGAACATCACGTTCCCGAACCTCAACAAGATGCCGGAGGGGATCTACACCTTCAAGATCCACAACTGGCAGCTGCGGCAGCCGACCGAAGCCGGCTTCAGCGCCGAGATCGAGTTTGGCGGCAATATCTACGAGTTCGAGCACCAGGCTCCGCTCAAGCACAAGGAGTGGGTCACTCTCGCCCAGATCGAGCTGAACAAGGGGCAGTTCAAGATCCTGAACATGCGCCAGACCTCGCAGTCGACCAAGAGCGCATGGAATCTGCAGACGCAGACCTTCCATCCGGTCAACCTGATGATGCTGTCACCTAACTATTGGGACGGGCACGGCGTCGGCAACAAGCACTACTTCTTCATGCTCGAAGGCTGCCTGAACGACGGACAGGCGCGCGGCTTCTACAACGAGTTCCTCCGTGAGGATCTCAACAAGCATCGGAAAGTGATCGAGATCGTCGGCTCGAAAATGAAGACCGCAGAGTCGAACCACCAGATCAGCGGCCTCGGATTCTCCAGCACCCAGCGCAACGAGATCCTCGCCAAAGTGAAGGGCAATTTCACCCGGACCGTCAAGGTCGTGTTCTAACCGAAGGAGACTGGAATGTCTGATTTGTTCTTGAAAGCGTCGCGGATGAAGCTCCGCTTCGACACCTCGAAGGGGCCGCTCTCGGCCGAAGATCTCTGGGATCTGCCGATCTCCAGCGACCGCAAGCTAAACCTCGCCGACATCGCCCTGGAGGTGAAGGGGCGGCTCGACAAGGTCTCCGGCCTGTCGTTCGTCAAGCAGCCGACCAAGGAGATCGACCAGACCGACCAGCTGCGCTTCGACATCCTGCGCTTCGTCATCGAGACCAAGCAGGACGAGAACGCTGCCGCCGTTGCTGCTCGCGACAACGCGACGAAGAAGCAGCGCCTGCTGCAGCTGATCGCCGAGAAGGAGGACGACTCGCTGAAGGGCAAGTCGGTCGAGGAGCTGCGGGCTCTGGCCGAAAGCCTGTAGCCGGCATCGGGCGGATGGCTTCGGCTGTCCGCCCACTTGCTTGAATGCAAACACACATGGGGACTCCGATGCCAGAGACGGCAAAATGCACGCTTTGCGCCGCGGTGGAATCGCCTGGCTTCTACACCGGCTGCATGGTCAGGGATGGCCATGTGACGGACTGGCGCTGCGACGGCAAAGGGCATCTCACCCGCGCGACATTCCGCGAGGCGCTCGACATCTTCTACCAAGGTTGCCAGCGGATTTCCGAGGAACACCGCGCTGCGAACTACTCGTCGATTCCACCCTACACATGGCACATCGTGGAGCTGAACAAGCGTTGGAAGATCATCCAGGGGACCGGCGTTCACTGCTTCGTCGACAAGACAACCGGTGATGTCCTGAAGGCTGCGAGCTGGGACAAGCCCGCAAAACACGCCCGCGGCAACATCTTCGATGAGCACAACGGCCTGGCCAAAATGGGTCCGTATGGCCCTGCCTACCTGAGGTGATCCGATGCGAATTTACACTTCATGCAGCGACCCGATCGACTTCTGCAAGCGCTGTGCTCCCGACGAGGATGAGGCACAGGAGCGCTATGGCAACCTGGGCGACGGCCCGGACGGACGTGGAAATTGCTTCGGCTATGACGACGACCACCCGCCCTACGGCGGTGAGAACTACACCTGCGCGGAATGCGGCGAAGAGCTGACGGACGAGGACTGATATGACGGAAGAACAGCTCAACGCCCTTCGATCTGTCGAACAGAAGCCGGCCATGATCGGTCCGATCGGCGGACCAGCCCGCACCCTGCTCTATGGGTACAACGTCGACCGATTGTCCTGGCACGTCTACCAGCTAGACGGCTGGCTGCATCACGCCATCTACATGGGCGACAACGGCCGGGCCGAGTTTCACGACTGCGGCGACAAGCTGCTTGCCAGCTCGCTTTCGCCGAACAAGCGCCTCTACCCGGAGGCCTGCGACTTTGCGTTCTGCAGGAAACTGAAGTTGCTCGGCGTCCACCTGTCCTTCACCACCTACGGCCAGATGGGAGACATCTCCGCTCGCCGTCCATTCATCGGAAGGGTTTTCCTGTGAGCAAGACATTCACTGACCTGCAGAACCGGATCATGGCGCGGGCCATCTCGCAGAGCGTCAGCGAGACCATCTACCTACGCAAGGGCCACTTCCCGTCGACGCGAAGCCTTATCGAGAAGGGATTCCTCGACCCGCACTGCTACGGGATGATCCAGACCCAGCACGTGACGCCGGAAGCCAAGACCGCCTTCTTCGCCGAGCACGGCGACGTGTTTGCGATCCAAGACATCTACGACAACTGCTGGATCATCTTCGAGGACCGCAAAGTGATCGCCAAGCCGCGCAGCGAGGAGAATGCCAGGCGCATCGTTGCCGCCCTCCTGACGCTCCGCGCGAAGGAGCAACAGGAGCAGAAAGCCGGCGCTTGATTTGCTTTTTCATTTGTATGAATGCTAATAGACGCTAACGTGTCCGCACCCAACCAGACGAGGAACAAATGTCCAGCACCGCGGGAACGCCCGCCATCTACGTTCCGTCGCCGCAGCAGGCAGCATTTCAGGATGAGGCCTGGAACGGGACCAGCTCGATCGTGCTGATCGCCGTGGCCGGCGCCGGAAAGTCCACCACGATCGTCCACACGGTCAGCCGTATGCGCGGCAGCAGCATCATCCTAGCCTTCGGCAGGAAGATCGCTGCCGAGCTGAAGGAGAAGCTCAAGAAGCTGGGCATCGACTGGAAGAAGGCGGAAGCCTCGACCTGCCATGCCATCGCGCTTCGGAACTATCGCAAGCGCTTCTCCGGCGTGCGGATCGATGAGGAGAAGGTCGGCCGGATCACGGCCGGATGGATCGACACCAACCGGATCGATGCATCCCTCGCCCCTCATGTGGGCGTTGTGGTCCAGCTCGTGGGCCTCGCCAAGCAGTCCGGTGTCGGTATCGAGGGCTGCGGCGATATCGAGGACACTTCGGTCTGGGAGGATATCGCAGAGCATTTCGACCTGTTCGACGAGGAGGCCACGCAGAAGAAGGCCGACGACCTGATCGAGCTGGCGATCGAGGTGTTGAAGGAGTCGAACAGCAATCCGGAGGTCATCGACTTCAACGACATGATCTACCTGGCCCTCCTGTACCGGGTGAAGATGTGGCAGTACGACACTGTCATCATCGACGAGGCGCAGGACACCAACACCGTGCGCCGGCTGCTAGCTCGGGCGCTAATGAAGCCGAACACCGGCCGGCTGTTCGCGGTCGGAGATCCCCACCAGGCCATCTTTGGCTTCACCGGGGCTGACAACGACAGCCTGGACATCATCAGGCAGGAGTTTGGCGCGAAGGAGATGCCGCTCACGGTCACCTACCGGTGCCCGAAAACGGTGGTCAAATTCGCTCAGTCCTGGGTCAACCACATCCAGGCCCATCCGACTGCGCCGGAAGGCAAGATCAGCCTCGAAACCTTCGAGCAAATGATCCAGCAGCGCGACCGACTGAACGGCGACTCGGCGATCCTGTGCCGCAACACCAGGCCGCTCGTGAACGCAGCGTTCGCCCTGATCCGGGAGAAGGTGCCCTGCCGCATCGAGGGCCGCGACATCGGCGAGCAGCTCAAGAAGCTGGCCACTCGTTGGAAGTCGATCAAGACCATCCCCGAGCTGGAGGACAAGCTGGAGGACTGGCTGGAGAAGGAGAAGGAGCGCTGGCTGCCGAAGAAGAAGATGTCGAAGATCCAGGAGGCCGAGGACAAGTTCGAGACCCTCAAGGTCATCATGGATGCGTGCCGTGAGGACAAGCACGACAGCATCACCGCGGTCGTGGCCTACATCGACAACATCTTCGCCGACAACGTCGAAGGCATCCTGACCCTCGCAACCATCCACCGGTCCAAGGGCCGGGAATGGAAGCGGGTCTACTGGCTGGACCGGTTCGGCACCTGTCCGTCCAAGTACGCCAGCATGCCATGGGAGAAGGAGCAGGAGATCAACCTGCAATACGTCTGTGCCACGAGGGCGCAGATGGAGCTGATTGATCTACTGCCTCCACTTCCGAAGCAGGTCGCCAAGCATGTGCCAGACAACGACAACAAGAAAGCGGAAGCTGCGGCATGAGGCGAATACCGGTGGCCGACTCCATCGGCAAGAAATACGGGAAGCTCACTGTCATCGAAGACAGGGGCTTCGCGTGCTGGGCGGTAAGAGGCGAATGACTGAGGTTCTGTGTCGATGCGATTGCGGAACAGAACGTACGGTTCTTCTGAATGATATCCGATCCGGAAAGACGAAGACGTGTGGGTCAAATCATCCGCACTATGAAGACAGGTCTGTCCCCGCCTTCAACTTCGTTTACGACCACGCCTATAGGGCTAGGGCGATTGATCGCGGTTTGGCTTTCGAGCTGACCAAAGACCAGTTCCGCACAATCGCACAAATGGACTGCCACTATTGCGGAGCAGCGCCTTCACACAGCGCCCCTCGAAGCGTCATGACCGGGAAGTTCAAGTCGCAGTACGTCTGCAACGGGATCGACCGGAAAGACAATGGCCAGGGATACACGATCGAAAACTGTGTCCCCTGCTGTTCTGTCTGTAACCATGCGAAACACACCATGGGATACGAGCAATTCATCATGTGGATCTCACGAGCCTACCACCACGTGGCAGCAACCCGCGCCATGGACGAGCTGATCGACCTGATGCCGCCGCCGCCCAGGGTCAAACCCGTCAACGACAACCAGCAGCCTGCGGAAAAGGAGAAGGCGGCATGAGCAATCATGCTGTCTTTATGAAGCCTCCGAATATCGTCTATCCGTTCGGATATCCGTCCGGGACCAACATGCAGGTTCTGTGGCGCTGCGAGGCTCAGCGCTACTCCTACGTCATCGATGCTGACGCCGATAGGTACGGCGTCACGGCGCCAGAGCTGCAGATGACCTGGTACGCCATCACCAGGCGTACTCCAAAAGGGGCATGGATCAGCGGTCGCTTCGTGCTGCTGACAGCCCACAAGCGATGGGCTTGCCCGACCCAGGAAGAGGCCATCGAGTCCTTCATCGCTAGGAAGCAGAAGCACATCCGCATCCTGATGTCGAACCTCAAACGCGCGGAGGAAGAGCTGGCGCTCGTTTTGCCCATTAGGCCTGCCTTGCGATGTGCATGAATGCAAACAAAGGAGTTCCCATGAACGGATGTATCGTGTGGAAAGGTCCGTCCGAGATCGACGGCCAGCCCATTATGCTGCTCGCCACCGGCCTTGAGGATGGCGGCAGCAATTCCAAGACCGGTGCGATGGCGCAGCTCTACATCCTTCGCCAGGACATCGGGCCGCTGCAGGCCAGCCAGATCGGCGCTGACAAGTCTATCTGCGGCAGCTGCGTCCACATGGGCAAGGTGGTCACCGACCCCAAGACCGGGCTTCGCAAGAACGTCGGCCGGTCCTGCTACGTGATGCTGTGGCGCGGACCGCACGTGGTCTTCGATGCCTACCAGCGCGGCGTCTATCCCGAGGTGACGCTGGCCAAGGCCCGCAAGCTTCTGGCCGGAAAGCGCGTCCGTGCCGGCGCCTACGGCGATCCTGGCGCGATACCGATGGCCGTCTGGGAGACGATCCTGGCGAAGGTCAAGGACGTAACCGGCTTCACCCACATGTGGCGCGAGAAGCCCGAGCTGGCGGCCTTCTGCATGGCCTCCTGCGACACCGAGATCGACCGGGTGCTCGCCAAGGCGCTCGGCTTCCGGACGTACCGCGTGCGTCCAGAAGGCGCTCCGAAGCTCGCTGGTGAGGGTCACTGCCCAGCGTCCAAGGAGATGGGCAAGGCCACGCAGTGCGCCCAGTGCCTGCTCTGCGGCGGCCATAAGAGCAAGGCGAAAGCCGACATCACCATCCAGGTCCACGGGCCTGGCCGTAACAACTTCCAATTAGCTCTGGAGGCAGCGTGATGGCCAAGAACGCTGAATTCTTCGGCCGCGGCTCCGTTGGCCTGCTCGAACTGCTCGACGGCGAGGAGGACATCGCGAGCCTCATCAGAACCACGCGCGGCAGCAACCGCTCCGCCCCACGCAACACCGAGTACCGCCGCCGTCATGAGACGGAGGACGGTTACGACGAATTGGACTTCGCATAGGAGACGAAATGGACAACGAGAAGATCGAGCGTCAGATCGCCGAGAAGGTGGTCGATGACGCTCTTGCCGCTGGCTACACGATCGACGTGTGGGACGGCGAAGAGTTTCCCCTGAAGAAGAGCAGCGACCGCGAGGAGATCCTCAAGGCGATGTTCTCGACCGACGAGGACAAGCTGTACCTGACCAAGGACGGAAAGCGCGGCTGGGTGCTTCTGATCTACGGCAACGGATACCACCTGATCAGCGACTACACGATGAGCCTCGAAAGCGTTCTGATGGGCGCCGAGCTGCTTTCTGACCAGCTGGAGACCGAGCATGGCCCAGTTGCTTAAGGAGGCATTCGGTTTCAAGACCGAGCAGCGCGTGCGTCTCAAGATCGAGACCAAGGGCGCAGACCACGAGGACATCGAGCACACGATGCCTGCCGGCTCGATCGGCGTCATCGACCACATCGAGGTCTACACCAACGACCAGGGGATTTCCTTTCACGTCTGGATCCCCGTCGACGACACCAACGAGCGTGGCATCGTCAACGTGTTTGACCAGCTCGACGGACCAATCACCGATTTCTTGGAGGCACTGTGAAGAAGCGCAATTTCCGATCACCGCCGTTGTTCTACGTGGCGCAATGGAAGAACGGGAAATGGATTCTCATGGCGAACGAGCCGGTGCTCCGGCCGGCCGCCGTGCGACTCGTTGCGTCGGCGTGGAAGGATGGCAACCTCGCTCGCATCAAGGCGGCCGATTCGGTCAAGAAGGCTGCGTGATCGTGGGTGCAGATTTGCATAAATGCAACCGCGTGTGCTCTAACCAGTAACAGGACCGATGTCTACATGGCGGTAGGAACAATCCTTTGTTCGTGGTGTATTTGCCTTCAGAGCGCCGCCGGTACGCAATCGGGACCACAGCAGCGAGGTGGGAAATGCCATCACAGGCCCCCGACAACGAGAAGTTTTTGACCGGTGAGGAGGCCAGGATCTGGCGCATCTCGCGCGGGCTGAACCAGGCGGAGGTTGCTCAGTGGCTGGGGATCACCCCACAGGCTGTGAGTAAGCAGGAGCGCCGCGGCGTATCCAAAATTGTTGCATTGGCGCTGGCGGCGATCGATCGTGGCCTGCCTCCGTTCCGTCCGTCCCAGGAGGACTATGAGGCCGCCAAGAAGGGAAAGCGGTAATGAAGGTTACAATCGTCGACGACCCCCCTGAACCGGTTCGCAGGGACATCAACCCGCGGTTCAGGAGCCGGCTCCCGGTCATCATTGGAAGGGCATGCGACTGCCTGGTCAGGATCGAGCCCGAGATCAAGAAGCTCGAAGTCTATTTGAGGGAGTTCGCAGAGTACCTCGACTTCGAAATCGAGAAAGTCCGTCTCGAGATTGCAAAGACGGAATGGCAAGATCGAGTCGATCGGGCGAAGCTGGATGACGCCAGGGAGTGGCTCGCGAAGCTTCGTCAGCTGCGGAAGGACTTCGACATCGACCTGATGACAGCCCCTTCGGGTTACATCAGGTCAATGGTCGATAGGATCGAGAAGCTCTTTGGAGCAATCGACGTAAGTCAGTGCTGACTTACAAACGCACGATCACGGCGACGATGGCGATCTCAGCGACATCCTCAAAAGCCATCCGCTCTTCATCGCCGGCCGGCATCGTCTTCGTCATGACGAGGCCCTTCTCATCGATGCTCGTCAGTAGACGAACCTTCGACTTTCCGTCCTTGCCGGTGACAAGGATCATGTCGCCGGCAACGGGATCACGGCGCTTCGTGCCGTAGCAGAGCGAGCCGGCCTTCAGCCACAGACCGAACGAATCGTCCGGCACATGGAAGGCGAAGCCAGTCTCGTCGCCATCCAGCTGCGGCGGAGCGGGCACATATCCGTCCCTGCGGCTGGAGGCAGCGGCCTGCAGCGAGGCCGGCAGAGCCGACACGTGCTTGAACTCGACGCTAGCCGTGCGAGCTGCTGCGGGACGCAGCCCAGCTCGCTTCGAAGCGCCTTCCGGGACTTCCAAGCCGTTATCACCCGTTTCCGCTCCGAGAGCCTCCAGAACCTTCTTAGTGATCGGGATGCCCGAAGCGTCCGCGATCTTCGAAAGAGTCTTTTGAGTAGGAAGGAACGGGTGTTCGGGATTGTTGAGCAAACGCAGCAGAGTCGACGGAGCAAGTTCCGCCTTCCTCGCAAGCTCCGTCGCATTCCACCGCTTTCGGTCGAGGATGTAATCGATCCACTCGATCACAACCTGCTTCGGAGTTTGTGCTTTCGTTTTTGCTGCCACTTTGAGCGCCAAGGTCATCGCAATGCGCCTTTTTTCTATCAGTCTTTGAAATATGAGACCAGGGTTGAACGGGACTTCCTCTCAGACTCTTTCGCGAATTCTGTTTTTCTGGTCGAAAAGTCCGTTTGCATACTGGCTCCATCCGTTTGTTTGGATGCTAACGCCCTCTCCCGTAGTCTAGGTCTTGTTCGATTGCAACGAAAAAATTGTTCTTGCTTCGTTCGAATTTTCTCAAAAAATCATGCAATATCATGTATTTATTGTCTGTTGGGTAGGTGCGCCGATTTTGAGCATTGCTAACAATTGCTTGAACTCCTGCAAATGCATTCCGGCATGCACGATCGCTATTGCATCTGCAACATGCTCATTGTCCAGATGCAAGTCGCCCTTCCGGTTCAAAATCTTGCCGCCCTTCCCCTTCGTGTCGCGGTCGTAGAGCTGCCAGGGAGCCTCTGGGTAGTGCCCTGCCGCCCAGGAGATGATCTCCGGCTTGTCGGCCTTCGGATTTCCCACGCTGCCCTTCTTCGTCTCCAAGGGCATCACCTGGAAGAGCGGAATTTGGATGGAGGCCAGCACGCCAACTGCCGCTCCAAACCCGTACGAAGCCCGAGCTGCCTGAGCGCCGGACGGTATTTCCGCGAATGCGACGGTACAGCCCTTCAGCTCCTCGTGAAGTCCGGCATGCAGCTCGCGAGCCCGGCGTAGGTCGTCCGAGTTCTGGCGAATCATCTTCCGCCTGCCAGCCAACTTCTCCGTCGAAATCGTCCGGAAGCGGTCGAAAGTCAGGTTGGGCGTCTCAAGGTTGAGCCACATTCGGGCGATCCCGAAGTGGGCGAAGGCCGGATCGAGTCCAGCAACGAGAATGGGGTTCATCGTGCCCTAGTGGGTGTCGGTGTTGCCGCATCACCACATCTCGTGGCTTGCATTTGCATTTGCATTACTGCAAATATATTACCCCTCGCCGGCCGTCAAGCTGGCGACAGCCAACAGAAACCATCGCATGAGCCTAAGAGCACTCACCTGGGCGTTCGACCTTGTCGACGAGGACCTCACGCCTACCCTCAAGCTGGTCCTAATCACGCTGGCGAACTACGCCAACGAGAAGTTCGAGACGTACCCGAAGCAGAGCACGATCGCCGTCAAGACCTGCTTGACCCGGCAGACAGTCTGCACCGCGCTGACGAAGCTAGAGGACCTCAACTTCATCACCTCCACCCAGCGCTTCTACGATAACGGCGGATTCCGCTCCAAGGTCTACCGGCTGAACGTGCCGGCAGCTCTGGAGGAGAGCATCAACGACGATGACCCCCTGTCAAATCCGCCGACACCGGGGGTGTCAAATTCCCAGACACCTAGTGTCAGCGACGACGACAGGGGGTGTCAACCTCCCCGACGAGCCCTGTCAAACACGCCGACAAGGGGTGTCAGCCAGGCTGACAACAATAACCGTGTACTAGAACCAGACTCAGAACCGAAACCAGAACCGCGGCGCAAGCAGCGCCGGACGGCGGAGTGGCCTTCTGACTACAAGGATCAGTTCTGGGCCGTCGTTCCTCGCAAGGTCGGCAAGGACGCAGCGCTCGCCAAGCTGGAGCGCATCGAGCGATCCGACAAGGTCGAGTTCAAGGACATCATCGACGGCATGCGCCGGTACGCCAGCAGTCCCGACGTGCGTCGTGATCTTCGCGATCCCGATCGTCGCCGGTTCGTCGTCCATCCGGTCACCTGGCTCAATCAGGGCCGGTGGTCAGACGAGGACGGGCTGCCACCTGAGTCCTCTGACGACCGGCATCGCCGAATGGCTGCGCGCCGGACTGTCGCGATCTGATGTCGGTCGATGTCCAGAAGGTGCTGGCCGAAGAAGGGATCAAGCTGCGGTCCATCAAGTTCGGAAACCAGTACACGCTCTGTCCGCAGTGCTCTCACCAGCGGAAGGGCAGCCACAAGAGGATCAGATGCTTGAGCGTCAAGATCGACGCAAAGGGGGTCTGTTGGAATTGCAAGAATTGCGGATGGGTCGGAGCTGAGAATGCTAAGCGAGAAGCACGCGAGAGGACTGGAGGACAGAGGCCTGTGCCCCGAACTGGCGGTGGCTATGGGGCTCTACAGCGGGAGTCTCTCGCGCGATGGGCAGGACCAGGTCATCGTCGTTCCGGACCCGGAGGGTAAGGTCCTCTGCTGGCCATACTTCGAAGGCGATGCCGAGGTCAACTGCAAGTATCGCTGGGCACAGGACGGCGAGCGCCGCTTCATGCAGAAGCGGAACGCTGCAAAGACGGTCTACAACGCCAACGTCCTGCTCAACGACGGCACCCTCAACCGGCTCGAAGCCGGATCGGATTCACTCATCTGGACGGAGGGCGAGCCCGATTGCCACGCCGTGCTGCTGTCCGGCTACGACACCTGCATCTCGGTGCCGGACGGTGCTCCGCCGGCTCGCGACAAGAACGGCAAGCTGATCCACGTTCCGGACGACGACCGGGATATCGATCCCGAGGACGACGACAAGTTCTCGTTCATGGGCCGGCTGATGGACTCGCTGCAGCGGGTCAAGCATCACATCATCGCCGTCGATGGCGACGAACCTGGCGGCCGGCTCGCTAAGGAGCTGGTGCGGCGTCTCGGCGCGGCCAAGTGCTTCTGGGTCGAGTACCCGAAGGACGAGGTAGTCCCGGACAAGAAGCGCAGAGGCAAGCTGCGCGCCTGCAAGGACATGAACGAGGTCAAGAAGTACCTCGGTGCCGAGAAGGTGCGTGAGCTGATCGACAACGCCAAGCCGTGGCCGGTCAAGGGCCTGTTCCGGCTGAGCGACTATCCGGAGGTCGAGATCCCGCCGATGGCGGAGGTCGGCATCTCGGACCTGCTTGACAAGCACATGAAGTTCTACCCGGGTCAGTTCGTGGTTGCCACCGGCATCCCGAACGTCGGAAAATCGACCTTCATCAACCAGTGCGCCGTGCTGCTGGCGAAGCGGCACAAATGGCCGGTGGCGATCTTCTCTGGCGAGAAGGACGTCAAGCCGTTCCTGGCGCACGAGCTGATGACCGCATTCCTCGACAAGCCCCGCGAGGACTGGTCGATGGAGGAGAAGCTGAGAGCGACAGCGTTCGTTCAACGCTACTTCCAGTTCATCGACTACGACGACTCGATGGAGGGCGATATCGACCTGAAGTTCGTCCTGGACACGGCGGCTGCCGCTGTCTTCCGGGACGGCGTGAAGCTGCTGATCATCGACCCGTGGAACGAGCTGGAGCACAGCCGGCCGGCCAGCATGTCGCTGACAGAGTATGTTGGAAAGGCCATCAAGCAGATGAAGCGATTTGCCAAGCAGTTCGGTGTCTGCATCATCGTGGTTGCCCACCCGACGAAGCTGGACCCAAAGGTGACGCCCGGCCTCTACAACGTGTCGGACTCGTCGCACTGGGCGAACAAGGCGGATCTCGGCATTGTGGTCGCCACCGATCCTGAGCGCGTAGATGAAGCTCCGAACGAGCGGCAGATCATCATCCCGAAGGTGAGGCTGAAGCGGATCGCCGGCATGACCGGCACCGTGGATCTGACCTTCGACGATCGAGCCGGACTGTTCAGGCGGGTCGATTTTTGAAAAAGCGTTTGCATGAATGCAAACGCTATGGTAGTGCAAACTGGAAAAAGGAGAGACCATAGATGGCAGGTTCCGTTAACAAGGTGATCCTCGTCGGCAATCTCGGCAAGGATCCCGAGGTCAAGCACCTCAACAACGACAAGTCGGTCGCCAATTTCTCGATCGCGACGTCCGAGCAGTGGCGTGATCGCGATGGCGAGCGCAAGGAGAAGACGGAGTGGCACAACTGCCAAGTCTGGGGCGATGGCCTGATCAAGGTCGTCGAGCAGTACCTGTCCAAGGGTGACAAGGTCTACGTCGAGGGCAAGCTGCAAACCCGCGAATGGGAAGACCAGGACGGCAAGAAGCGCTATTCGACCGAGGTGGTCGTCCAGAACCTGACCATGCTGGTGACCAAGGGCGACGGCGGCGGTCGCAGCAACGACGACGATGATCGCGGTGGCCGTTCGCGTGGCCGCGATGACGATCGTGGTGGTCGCAGCAGCAGCCGCAGCCGCTCGCGTGACGATGTTCGCGGTGGTGATGATGACCGCGGTGGTAGCCGCTCGTCGAGCCGCAGCTCGTCTCGCGATGATCGGGGTCGGGATGACGACAGAGGGTCCTCGCGCTCGTCGAGCCGCTCCTCGTCGCGCAACCAGGACCTGGACGACGACATCCCTTTCTAAGCGAAGGGCGTGACTTCCTCACCCGCCTGAGGTGCGGTGAGTTCTACTGAGCTTCCCCGTTGAGCGGGGAAAATGCGGGGGCGCCCCCTACTTGGTTGGCGTGCAGGGGGCGCCCCTCTGTCCTTCTATTTGCATGAATGCCAACGGGAGCACTAAACGCAAATGAGAATCTTCCAGGTTACGCCGGATGGCATGGCTTCGCTGTCCGACGCGCATCACGCACAGGAAGCTGCCGAGCACGGCGAGTGCTCCTGCCCGCCTGGCATCTGCCTAGACGGTGCAATGCCGGTCGAGCCTGGCATAGACGCCTTCAAGTTCATCGAGACCGTCGTCGGTGACATCATGAGCACGCTCTCTGATGACGATCTCGATGACGAGGACGAGGATGGCGAGCTGACCGTCGAGTTCGAGCCTGACTTCGAGTTCGACGATGAGGACGAAGGCAACACCCTCTCCCGCGCCGAGCAGCTCGACCAGCTCGGCTCCATCGTCGAAGACGTGACGTCGCTCGCCGGCCTCTACGCAACCATGGTCCACGAGGACCGCAGCCGAGGCGAGGACTGAGGCGTGGCTCGCACAGTCCTGGACGTCTCTCCCGGCGCCCTCTCGGACTACTACGATTGGCTCAAGGAGGCCGCCTCCGGCGACGTCCTGGTCTACTGGAGCGGAGACCTCCAGTACGACCGCCAGGTGGTGATCCCCGAGATGGACGTGCTGCGCGGCAACGAGCGGCTCCGTCTGGCAACCCTCAACGTTCTGGCCGATCGCGTTCTGGAGGACGCCAAGAACGGCGATCTCCTGCTCACGCAGAAGCGCATCGGCACGAACATCTTCGAATACCGAGCAACACGCCGCCGGCGGATGATCTTCGGCAGCGCAAACACGGGCAAGAAGATCACGCCACATGACTTCCTCCTCGCATGAGGATCGCGAGAAGGCTCTCAGCTGGCTGGCCCATGGTGGCCAGCTGGCATGGGACCTGAAGGGCGATCAATCAAAGCACAGCGACGTCATCTGGCAGCTGCTGGTCGAGGCGATCGATGTGATCGACAAGACGCCCGACCAGGAACGCCGCTGGCTCACGTCCGGCAACCGCTCAGGCGGTTGGAACATGATCGGCATGTCTCGTGCCGAGTTGCTCGTGATCGAGCGTATCCGCCTCCTCAGTGCGATGAAGCCCTATGACGGACAGACCAAAGTCGCTCCTCAGAGAGACGATGTTGAACGATCCCTTGGCGTTCTGGCGTGGATGCGGTGGTGCAACGCTGCTCGCCTCCCAGACCGTCTCGTTAAAGCTGCCATCGCGCTGGCTCGCGGCGGGGAAGCCGAGGTTGTCCATCGCCTCTATTGCCCGACGCGGAAGTCCCGCAACCGGCAGGCTGTTTACGAAATCAGACAACGAACGGTCGGCTTCATCCTGACCGGTTTCAAGAACGATCTCGGCGTCGTGCCGGGTGATGGACTTTCATTCAAGGAGTTGCGCCATGCTGCATGATCTGCCGCTGCCGAAGAGAATTAACGTCGACCAGATCGTCGAGCACTCGTTCAAGGACTACCACACCAAGGGCTTCGACTATCTCTGCCTCCAGCGCTCGCCGGAGGAGACGGTGAAGCTGTACTTCTTCGACGGCGACATCTCTAAGCTGCCCGAGGTCGTAGCGCCGCACAATCACCGCTACGACTTCGAGACCTACGTTGCTGCTGGCCTCAGCGAGAACGCCTGGTTCACGCGCTCGGCGATCCGTCCTGAGCATCAGGGCCAGATCTTCAACTGGTTCGAGTATCGGACCCCTCTCAACGGCGGCGACGGCTTCACCTTTGCTGGCGAGGAAGAGCTGTTCGAGGCCAAGCGCGGCCGGTTCGGCATGGGCGACTCGTACTTCATGCACGCCGAGGATCTGCACACGATCCGCATCGTCCAGAACGAAACCCTGCTGATGCTGGTCCAGTTTGAGGACATCGTTCCGCTCGACAAGCCGACCTGGACCTACTGCAAGGGCAACGCGCCCTCGCTGGATGGCCTCTACGCCAAGTTCACGGCTGACGAGGTGATCAGCCGGCTCCGCAAGTTCGAGGAGCGCACCGGCCTGCTGTTCAAGACCGCCGGCGCCCGTGACGCGGCCTGATCTTCAACAGCGCGTCGTCGACGCCATGCTCGCCATGGAGGCTGCCACCAAGGTGGTGGCCTCTGTGGTCCAGATCTTCGAGGCAAAGGTCCTCAACGGACCGCCATCGGAGATCGAGCGATACCGTGACGGCGCTCGCGATGCGTTCGACACCTTTCTGGAGCGGACGCAAGAGCTGATCGAGGCGCAGATGCGCGCCCGAGGAATCGATCCGAAAACACGAAGGTTGCTGTGAAGCGCGAGATCATCATCGACACGGAGACGACCGGACTCGATCGGAAGACCGATCGGATCGTCGAGATCGGCTGCGTCGAGGTGATCGATCTGATCCCTACGGGCAAGACGTTCCACAAATACATCAACCCGACGCACCCGGTGCATCGTGAGGCCCAAAAGGTCCATGGCCTCACGAACGAGTTCCTGAAGAAGTTTCCGACGTTCCGCCGGACCGTCAACCAGTTCCTCACCTTCATCGAAGGTGCGACTCTGGTTGCGCACAATGCCAGCTTCGACGTCGGCATGATCAACGCCGAGCTGGACCGCCTCGATCTCCCGCCGTTGGAGAACGGGATCGTCGACAGCCTGGCGCTGGCACGTGAGAAGCGGCCGGGTGCCAGGCACACGCTCGACTCGCTGTGCAAGGCGTTCGGCATCAACCTCGCCAAGCGCGACAAGCACGGCGCACTTCTCGACGCTCAGCTGCTCGCGGAAGTCTACTGCGAGCTTCGCGGCGGCCGGCAGATGGGGATGACCCTGGAGCTGTTCGCAGAGTCCAGCGAGGTCGCTCCCGTCGCCATCAGACAGCGGCCCGTGCCGCTTGCACCCAGAGCCACAGACGAAGACCGCGCCCTGCACGCGCAGTTCATCAGCGAGATGAAGGACGCGATCTGGAACGACTATCGCGATCCAAAACTCGAGACCGCAGCTTAGAGCCAATCAGGAGAGAACGATGAGCGCACCCGCCCTTTACCGGCGCACTGGCCACCTTGGCATGAGCGCCGAAGCCCGAGCCGCCCGCAAGACCTCGATCGGCGGATCGGACGCCAAGATCATCATGTCCGGCGACCAGATGGCGATCGAGCGCCTCTGGGCCGAGAAGCGAGGCGAGATCGCGCCGGAGGACCTCAGCGAGGTCATCCTGATCAATCTCGGCAATCTGACCGAGCCTCTGAACGCAGACCTGTTCGAGAAGGACAGCGGCTGGTGGGTGACCAACGAGCAGGACAAGGTCTTCTACGAGGACTGGGATAAGGCGCACGCCACCCTGGACGGTCTCGTTCGCGAGACCGAGGACGGCCCGGTCATCTCGATGGTCGAGTTCAAGTTCATGTTCCCGTTCGGCTTCTCGGTCGAGTCGGCGATCGAGAAGTACTACCCGCAGTGCCAGCACAACATGATGGTGACTGGCCTGCCGCGCTCGTACCTCTGCATCCTGACCGGTGCGGCGGCATGGCACCGCGTCGAGATCGAGGCGGACATCTTCTACCAGGTGAAGCTGCTGGAGGCCGAGAAGGACTTCTGGCGCTGCGTCGAGACCGGCGAGACCCCGGGCACGCCCGTGATCGAGGTGCCGCTCGTTGAGCGCGTGAAGGTCGTCGACATGAACGACAACAACGAGTGGGGCGCCCAGGCGGCGATCCTGCTCCAGACCGCAACAGCCAACAAGAAGTTCGACGCGGCGAAGAAGGCCATCAAGAAGCTGATGCCGAAAGACGCCATGCAGGCTGCTGGCAAGGGCGTGACTATCAAGCTGTCGAAGGACGGCAAGATGCTGATCGACTGCGACAAAAATCAAGTCAAGGCGGTCGACGAGAAGCAGGCCTGGTTCGCGCCGGAGCCGAAGGCCGAGAAGAAGACACGCGGCAAGAAGAAGGCCGCGAAGGCCGACAACGACAACAACGAGGAAGCAGAGGCGGCTTAACCGCCCCTGCCCTCACCCTTCACCAAGAGGAAGACCATGAGCAACGCAACCGAAAATCTCGCGATCTGGAACGAGGTCGAGCAGACTGACCCGGCATTCACCAAGGCGTTCAATCGCGGCGGCGGCTTCAAGGGTACGGCGACCAACGCCACGTACCTGATCAAGAAGGCCACGAAGATGTTCGGCCCGATCGGCATCGGCTGGGGTTGGAACATCGTCGAGGAGAAGATCGTCGAAGGCGCGGTCCACAAGGACCATACCGATCTGATCCACGTGCTGAAGCTGAAGCTCTGGTACAAGTGGGAAGATCAGCGCGGCGAGATCGAGCACTTCGGCCAGACTCAGTTCGTCGGAAAGAACAGCCGTGGCGTGTTCACCGACGAGGAGGCGCCGAAGAAGTCCCTGACCGACGCGCTCACCAAGAGCCTGTCGACGTTGGGCTTCGCCGCCGACATCCACCTCGGCCTGTACGACGACAACCGCTACGTCAACGACCTGAAGCAGGATTTCCGTGGCTCCGATGAGTTCGACAACGCCAACGACAATCAGGACCGCGGCGATCGCAGTGGCAAGTCGGACAAGAGTGGAAAGTCGGACAAGGGCGGCAAGTCCAAGCGCGGGCCGTCCGTCTCGGTGGAAGAGCAGGACAAGATCCTCGATCACTGGGAGGACCAGCTCGCCCAGGCCGGCTCCGTCAAGGAGATCATGGAGATCATCGCCGAGAAGTCCTTCGCCGAGGACCTCGCGAAGCTCCATGAGGATGACGAGGCCCTGATCCGCCAGAAGGCCAGCGACCGCTCTCAGGAGCTGAAGTCGGCCAAGACACGCACAAATGCGGGCTAAGGCACGCGCGTACGTCCAGCTCGCCTTGCAGGTCATCCAGCTCGCTGAGAGCGCGGATGATCTGCGGGCCTGGTGGGCGGCCGAGAGCGATCACCGCTACGACTACAGCCTGACGGACGATCAGATCGAGAGACTCAAGCAGGCGTGTAAGGAACACGTCCTACGCCTCGGTGGACAGCTACGGGAATGAGCAGATGAGCAAGACATCGAGCAAGTCGAGCAACCCATGGATCTATGTCGTCAAGAACGAGGATGGTCACCTTGTTCCCTATGCGCCGTACGATCGCGAGAAGTTCGAGGAACTGCCGGTCAACAAGCTTCTGCGCGTCAACATCGTCCAGCAGCGCAACGCGCCGCGACATCGGCTGTATCGGGTGATCCTGCGCCTGGTCGTCAAGAACACCGACCTGTTCGTGTCGGAAGACAGCCTGCATAAGACCCTCCTGGTCGGCTGCGGCGTGGTCGAGCCTGTCCTGAAGGTGCATATTTTGCCGGGCGCAGAAGATGACGGCGAGATCATCATGGTCCCTTCGTCGACCGCGTACGACGCGATGGATGAGGATGTGTTCAAAGCCTACTTCGACAAGGCCATGGGCATCGTCGAGAGCAACATCATCCCAGGCATCGACCTGTCGCTCCTGCTGAAGGAGGCCAAGGCAGAGGCGAACTGGAAGGAAGAAAAGGAAGCAGCGTGATGGCGAATGTCGTTGAAGGTGAGCCGCGCAACAGCCAGGAATGGCACGGCTCCTATCTGAACGAGGACGGCGTCGTCGCCGATGTTCTGCGTCGCGTGTCGGCCGACGAGGTGGCCGTCAAGCGCTGGCTAGATCCGGTGAGCTGGAAGATGCCGGCCATCCGATCGTTTCACATGGGGAAATCCGAGACCCCGGAGCACGCCGGCTGTCTGATGTTCGCCGGCATGGCGATCCGCAACTTCTATGGCATGTGGCACGCGAGCAATCCCCACACCGCATTCGACATCAATGACCTCAGCGTGGAGACCGATGATTTCGGCGTCGTGAACGATCCGCGTCATCCGGACAACCTCTCGCACCGCGTGATCGAGCGCGTGAAGGCCGAGCTTGCGAAGCTGTCGGAGGCCGCGTGAAGGTCTCCGACCGATCATCAGCCTGCCGACCGGCTTCTGGGGCGCAGAATGGATGTTCCTCGCCAAATCCGAAGGGGACGCCTTCCGGATGCTCAAACGGCGCATCGAAGACGGCAAGGTGAAATGGACGCCGCATGAACAACGCTGACGATTTGGCCCGGAGGTGTGTGGAGAACATCAACTTCTCCACGGCACACAAGTGGCCCATCGAAGAGGCCATGGTCCTGATCACGACTCCGAAGGGATGGAAGGCTCCGCCAAAGTTCCCTCGGAGCGAGATCGTGAACGTCAACCCAAACACGGGCACGCGGGTTCGTCGCATCTCCGCGATGCGGCTGCTCGCCTACCTGATCGGCAACAACCTGACCACCATCAAGATCGAGATGGACACCCACGCCGCAGCGGACAACGACAATGCCGAGAGCGCCAAGACTGTCTAAGGCCCAGGCGAGGTTCCTGGACGAGCATGCACCAGCCTACCTGTGCTGGCAGGAGGACGCTGGCACAGCGATCCCGGTCGCGCCGCATAAGGGCCAAAAACGCACCTTCGATGCGATGATCCGCAAGGAGTTCCTAACCCCGGATGGCCACATGACCGAGCTGGGGAAGACGACCTGGCTCAAGACATTTGCTTGACCATTTGCTTGAATGCAACTACGTAATGATGGAATGCAAACCGTCCTCGATCTTGCCCCCCCGAAGGGCTTCCGGAAGGCCATTCCGGACAAGGTGAAGCTGCAGGTCATCCTGCAGCAGAACGCCGCCTGCACGAAGTGCAGTGAGCGCCTGGGCAAGATCGAGGATTGCGAGTTCGACCACGTCCCCGCGCTGCAGCTGCGGTGCTGGGACGCAGAGGCAAAGGACACGACGCCGAGAGCGAATGATCCGGCGTTCATCGAGGCCAAGCACACAGACTGTCACGCGAAGAAGACGTTCGGTTCGCACGGCGAGCTGACGCGCGGCGACGTCACCGAGATCGCCCGCACCAAGCGGATTGCGAGAGAGACCGAGCATTTCAGGCGTCGGATGCTGGCGAAGGTCGACCCTGATGCGGAGGTCGATGAGCCGCCGCGGCGCCCGAAGAAGAAGTGGGCATCACGTCCTTTTCCGAAGCGGGGCAAGAAGCATGAAGAGGCACGTCAGAGAGGTCCAGCAGGAAGTTCAGATCCTGAAGGATAGAGGCGAGATCGAGGACTTCAAGCTTGGTCACAACACCAAGCACCAGACCGTCGACTTCATGTTCCGGGGCATCTGGTACTCGACCTCTTTCCCCTCAACGCCTCGTACGCCCTACGCCAACAATTTCGTTCGTCAGCAGATTAGACGGCGCATTCAGCTGCTGCGGACACTCTAGTCCACCAAAGAGAGGAAGACATGGACGCTACCGTACGAGTCGAAGACACGTCGATGGGGCTGATGAAGGCGCTGCACTTCATCACCACGCAGGAGCAGAGACGGAAGGTCAAGCCGAAGTTCAAGTACGCCTCGGCTGGCAGCACGACCCGCGCAACGCGGTGTCTGAACCGCTTTGAGCGCAGCAATGTCACCGAGCTGGTGCAGCAGCTGGTGCTACTGGATCCGAAGACGCAGCAGGATCAGGTCAAGGAGATCATGCAGCAGCTGTCGAAGCTGCCGGTCGCCTTCTTCCCGGTCAAGCGCGAGATGCGGATCGACTATTCCAAGTCCTATCCCTACCGGTCGACGAAGCGCGGCGGATGATCAGGGACGCGCACCTCACCAAGGCCCAGCGAGTGAGTATGCCATCTGGCGGCTTCTCGCTGCGCGGTGTGATCCACGGCGACAACACCGGCAAGTATCGCGACGGCTGGTTCATCTACACCTCCAAGGTCAAGGAGGAGATCGAGCCTGACGTCTTCAAGACCGCGACCGGGAACATCTACCGCATCGACAGCTGGGCGCCGCCGTCAAAGCCGACGTCCGAATACGAATCCATCCCGGCCGATTGGCCAATTTACCGCAAGACGAGTGAGCCGAATGAGAATTGAGCGTCGATACACGACTGCCGGAGTAGATCCCTACAGCATGATCGAGTGGCGCAAAGGCGTCAGCGAGATCAAGAACCCGGACGGCTCCGTCGTCTTCCGCATGGAAGGCATCGAGGTGCCTGCGGCCTGGTCCCAGGTCGCCGTTGACGTGCTCGCGCAGAAATACTTCCGTAAGGCCGGCGTTCCTGCCAAGACCTACCCGGTCTACGAGGACTGTGTTCCGGATTGGCTGCGCCGCCGCGCGCCAGGCGACATGTCGCTCGACCTGAAGACTGGTCAGGTCACTGTTGAGATGGGGTCCGAGACATCTGCCAAGCAGGTGTTCGATCGCCTCGCCGGCTGCTGGACCTATTGGGGCTGGAAGGGCGACTACTTCTCACCTGGCACCATGAGCCAGTTCGTCACCCGTAAAGATCTCGACCAGTCCGCCGAGGAGAACGCCCGCGCGTTCTTCGACGAGCTGCGCTACATGCTGGCCACCCAGATGTTCGCGCCCAACTCGCCGCAGTGGTTCAACACCGGCTTGCATTGGGCTTATGGCATCGATGGTCCGGCTCAGGGCCACTTCTATGTCGAGGAGCTGGACGAGACATCGGCTGAACTCCTCGGCAACCAGGAATACATCGTTGCGCCATCGAGGTCGGCATACGAGCGCCCGCAGCCGCACGCCTGCTTCATACAAAGCATCCAGGACAACCTGATCCAGGACGGCGGCATCATGGACCTGTGGGTCCGCGAGGCTCGCCTGTTCAAGTACGGTTCTGGCACCGGCACCAACTTCTCCAACCTGCGGGCCAACGGCGAGAAGTTGTCGGGAGGCGGCAAGTCGTCTGGCTTGATGTCGTTCCTGAAGATCGGTGACCGCGCTGCCGGCGCGATCAAGTCGGGCGGCACCACGCGCCGCGCCGCCAAGATGGTGATCCTGGACGTCGATCATCCGGACATCGAGGAGTTCGTTAACTGGAAGGTCGAGGAGGAGCAGAAGGTCGCCGCATTGGTCGCTGGATCCAAGGCGGCCAAGAGCCTGCTGTGGAAGGTCTGGCAGGCGGCTGATCCGTCCCCACCAGTTCCGCAGGCACCGGATGCCCTGAAGAACGCTATCTTGGCAGCCAAGCGCGCCTTCATCCCGGACAGCTACATCAACCGGGTGATCCAGCTCGCGAAGCAGGACGAGCCGTTCTACTTCGACGAGTTCGATGTCGACTGGCAGTCCAAGGCGTATGAGACGGTCTCTGGCCAGAACTCCAACAACACCGTATCGTTGTCGAACGAGTTCCTGAATGCGGTCGAATACGATCGCAAATGGAGCCTCATCGCACGGACCGATCGCAAGATCGTTCGGACCATCGATGCTGCCTACCTCTGGGACCAGATCGCTCGGGCGGCGTGGGAGTCGGCAGATCCAGGTCTGCACTTCAACACGACCATGAACGAGTGGCACACATGCCCGGCCGGCGGCGACATCCGCGCCTCGAATCCGTGCTCTGAATACATGTTCCTGGACGACACGGCGTGCAACCTGGCCTCTGCGAACCTGCTCAAGTTCACGGTGACGGATGAAGGGTTCGATGCCGACTCGTTTATCCATGCCTGCCGGCTGATCGAGATCGTGCTCGAAATCTCGGTTTACATGGCGCAGTTCCCGTCCAGGGAGATCGCCAAGGTCTCCTACGAGTACCGCACCACCGGCCTCGGCTACGCCAATCTCGGCGGGCTGCTGATGACCATGGGACTGCCGTACGACTCGGAAGAGGCTCGGGCTCTGGCCGGCGCAATCAGCGCGATCATGACCGGCGTGGCCTATCTCACCTCCGCCGAGATGGCCCAGGAGCTGGGTCCGTTCGTCAAGTTCGAGGAGAACCGCGAGGCGATGCTGCGCGTGATCCGCAACCACTATGCGGCGGCGGAGAATGGCCAGACGGAGTTCGAGGGACTATCGATCGAGCCGGTGTCGCTGGATTGGGACAACTGCCCGCAGGCCGACCTGCCGGCGCGTGCGTCCTCCATCTGGTCACAGGTCGTAGACATGGGCGAGGCTTACGGCTTCCGTAACGCCCAGACCACGGTCATCGCACCAACCGGTACGATCGGCCTGGTGATGGACTGCGACACCACGGGCGTGGAGCCGGACTTTGCACTGGTGAAGTTCAAGAAGTTGGCCGGCGGGGGCTACTTCAAGATCATCAACCAGGCGGTACCAACGGCTCTCGAACGGCTCGGCTATCGGTCGACGGAAATTCCGGCAATCATCACCTATGCGACTGGCACGGGCACGCTGCCGAGCAAGTTCGAGCTGGCGCTGCGCTCAACCGGCACGTTGGACGAGAACGCGGTACGGACAGCCTTCGATATCCGCTTCCTGGCGGACTGGAAGAAGCTTGGCTTCAGCGACGAGGAGATCGAAAAGGCCAACATCCACACCTGCGGAACGATGACGTTGGAAGGCGCTCCGGTCCTCAAGCCTGAGCACTATGCGATCTTCGATTGCGCCAACAAGTGCGGCAAGCATGGCACTCGGTTCATCTCGACCGAAGGCCACATCCGGATGATGGCTGCAGTGCAGCCGTTCATCTCGGGCGCGATCAGCAAGACCATCAACATGCCCTCGGACGCCACGATCGAGGACGTGAAGAAGGCCTACATGCTGTCGTGGAAGCTGGGGCTGAAGGCCAACGCGATCTATCGCGACGGCTCCAAGCTGTCCCAGCCCCTGTCGTCAGCGCTGATCGAGGACGAGGAGATCGAGGAGACCAAGCCGGAGACGGTGGTCAAGGTGGTCGAGCGGATCATCCGCAAGCGGGAGAAGCTGCCGGCCAAGCGCCGCGGCTACACCCAGCGGTCAGTGGTCGGCGGCCACAAGGTCTACCTGCGAACCGGGGAGTATCCCGATGGTCGCCTGGGCGAGATCTTCATCGACATGCACAAGGAGGGCGCCGCCTTCCGGTCGATGATGAATGCTTTCGCCATCGCCGTCAGCATCGCCTTGCAATATGGCGTGCCGGTCGAGGAGTACGTTGATGCGTTTACATTCTTCCGGTTCGAGCCCGCAGGGTTCGTCCAGGAGCACGACCGCATCAAAAGCGCCAGCTCGATCATCGATTTCGTCTGGCGGGACCTCGCGATCAACTATCTCGGTCGCGATGACCTGGCTCACGTCACCCCTGAAGAGAGCGGTCACACCGCAATGGGAGATGGTGTCAAGGGGCAGGCTACCATCACCATCGAGGTGAAGGAGTCGGCAGTGCGAAGCGTGAGCGATACGCGCTTGATGGGAGATATCAAGCCTGACAAGCGGTCGATCGCCAAACTGAGCGGATACACCGGGGACACCTGCGGCTCGTGCGGCAATGTCACCATGGTCCGCAACGGCACCTGCCTCAAGTGCGACACGTGCGGCGAGACCACGGGATGCTCATGAGGTGGCTGAAGCGACTGCTCTGCGTCGTGTTTGATCACAAGCGGATCAGCGACAACCGCTGGGGCGGGTACGGATGGACCTGTCCTCGCTGCGGGAAGAACGACTATGGCATCCACGATATGTGAGCCGTAGGCGACGAAAACGGAACGGATCCACGGGTCCGTTCGCTTTTTTGCTTGCTTGAATGCAAATCATGACGTAATGCAAATCAACGCAGGCGGGCAGCCTGCAACCGAACCAAAGGACTGAAACATGGGCTTCCTCTCCAACCTCCTGAACCAGGCCGAGAAGGCGATCAACAGCTACACGGGCGACAAGCTATTCCTGGCTGGCGTTGCTGCTGCGGCTGCCAACGTTACCGCGGCTGATGGCTCGATCGATGACGCCGAGATCAACGCGGCCATCTCCGGCATGCTGGCGAATCCGATCGTGTCTGCCTCCTACACCGCATCGCAGATCGAGGAGGCTCTCAACGCCGCTCTCGCCCGCGCCAAGAGCCGCGCCGGCCGCATGGAGAACAAGCGCGCCATCGAGGCACTGATGACCCGCGATATCTCGGTCCGCCAGGACGTGTTCCTGATCGCCGCGGACGTCGCCGACCAGGACGGCATCGGTCAGCAGGAGCGCGTGGTGCTCGCCGACATCGGCAAGGCACTGAACGTCGACGACAACAAGCTGCTCGCCGCCTGATCGGCGCTTCGCCTGAACGGGGCGGTCCTTCGGGGCCGCCCTTTTTCTTGAACTGGAGATTTTTCATGGACCATCTGTTCTGGGCTGGGCTGTTCAGCATCCTGTGGGTTGACGTGCTACTATCCGGCGACAATGCTGTCGTCATCTCACTGGTGAGCAACCAACTCCCGCCAAATCAGCGGAAGTGGGGCATCATCGGCGGCACTGCGGCGGCGATCGTCCTGCGGGTCGTCATGTCGTTCTTCGCAGGCCTCCTGCTGAACGTCCCTGCCCTCAGTCTCCTCGGCGGCGTCTACCTCCTCAAGGTGGCGGCTGACCTCCTGATCGGCGGCGACGAAGCGGGCACACCGGATGTGGCCTCGACCCTGAAAGCGGCCATCATCACCATCGCGCTAGCCGATGCCAGCATGAGCCTGGACAACGTCATGGCGATCGCCGCGCTGTCTCACGGAAACATGCTCCTGATGGCCCTCGGCGTTCTGCTCTCGATCCCACTCGTGATCGCCGGCAGCGCCATCATCTCGATGGTCATCGGTCGCTTTCCGATCCTCACCTGGGCCGGCGCCGCTCTGCTGGGTTGGGTTGCCGGCGGCATCATCTCCGCCGATCCTCTCGCGAGTACCTACCTGAACCACCACGCGGCTTCGGTCGTGGGCCTGCTGATCGTGCTCGCTGTTGGCTGGTTCTACAGCCGCCGGGAGGAAGCCGAAGCGGTTGCCTGATGTTCACCGAGCTGGAGATCGTCGAGCGCTGTCTGCTGATGTTCTCCAAGCCTGGGCGCTGGACACAGAAGACACTCGCAAGGGACCGGCAAGGCAAGCCGGTTCCTGTATTCAGCGAGATGGCGCGGTCCTTCGACATCGAGGGCTGCATCAGAAGAGCCGCTGGAATCGAAGACCGAGGCGCGTACGCGCGCTTCGTTCCCCTCATCAAGAGCCAGGTCGGCAAGCAACCGTTCGACTGGAATGACCAGCGAGGCCGCATCCAGAAGGAAGTGGTCCGAATGTTCGAAGACCTGGCGGACGAACTGAGGTTTGGAAATGGACGTGGCGGTTGACCAGCTCTGGGACGCCCTGAAGCAGGTGTGCGGATCAAACCCGGACAAGTCGAAGATCAAGTCGCTCGTCGTCGTGCGGCGCGAGCACATCAAGGCCGCGATGGCCATCGTGAAGGAGAAGAAATGAGCATCGTGAATACCAATATCGACACCAAGGAGCCGATCAGAGCCGAAGAGCTGATCCGCGGCTTCGACCTCTACCAGGAGCAATCGATCAAGACGATCGCCTATCCGGACGACATGAAGCTCTGGTATCCGGCGCTAGGTCTCGGCGAGGCCGGAGAGGTCCAGAACAAAGTCAAGAAGATCTTCCGCGACGACGGCGGCATCCTCACCGAGGAACGCAAGAAGGCCATCGTCAAGGAGATGGGCGGAAACCTCTGGTATCTCGCGGCGCTGGCCCACGGCATGGGCATGAGCCTCGGCGAGATCGCCCTCGCCAACATCAGCGAGCTGCGCGGTCGCGTCGATCGCGGCACACTCCAGGGTGACGGCGACGACCGTTGACTTTTCGCTTGACCATTTGTTTGCTTGAATGCAAACAACCGTCCTGCAAACGAGGAGATGAACTTGGACGCGCAACAGGCGGAACGAAAGGCCTTCGAGCTGATCTTCGGCGAGATCAGCTTGCAGAATGAGATGCACGGCGAGGTCGACACACGCGCTGGCGACCAGAACGGCGAGCTGTTCGAGGCCGGCATGGGTCAGCTGGACGCTGTGTTCGACCGCCGCAATGGCGACGAGACCGCGTTCGACGAGCCCCCGATGATCTATCCGGAGAATTGGGACAAGCGCTGGTTTCGCAGCTACGGCGGCGACATCCCCAACATGGTCGTCGGCGTGACGTTCATGATCCAGGAGATCAAGCGTTTGCTGATGAACAGCGAGGACCCCACGCGCCTCGCTCGACAACGCCACCAACTGATCGAGGTCTGACATGCCAGTATTCGGTGTCTTTCTCGCCAACCACGTTCTCGATGCCTGCGGCCTCTATTTGGTCGTGACCGCAGCCGTCAAGATCTCCCGCGGCTATCCGATCAGCCGCTGGTTTTTCTAACGTTCAGGCGTTTGCTTGAATGCAATTTGCAAACGGAGGAAGTATGAAGAAGATCTATCTGCTCGCTGCCGTCGTGATGGGCGTCATGGCTGCCAGCTCGGCCCAGGCCGCTGAGAAGTTCCGGCTCTGCACCGGCAATGCCAAGCTGAACTACTACGCCGCAGGTCAGTACCTGAAGCGCCACGTTCCCTCGGTGGACGTCATCGAGTCCAAGGGTTCGCTCGACAACCTGGACAAGGTCACGGCCGGCGAATGCGACGGCGCCTTCGTGCAGTCCGATGCCCTGCTCGTCTATTCGGGCAGGAACGCCAAGGCGATCTCGGCGCTGCAGCGCTCCGGCGTGCTCTACCAGGAGCAGGCCAACCTGATCTGCAACCGCAAGGCCTACACCTCGTCACGCATGGTCGATCTGAACTCCAACTTCACGGTCGCGATCGGCCCTGAAGGTTCGGGCGCCAACACGACCTGGGCAGCCTTCGTGGCAGCCGACAAGGCCCGCTACGGCAAGGTCCGGACCTCCGACCTCACCGGCACGCTGGCGATCAGCGCCGTCGCCGATGGTTCGGAAGTGCAGTGCGCACTGATCATCACCGCGCTGAACGCTCCGTTCCTCAAGAACGAGGCGCCGAAGTATGCCAGCAGCGTGACGCTGGTTGCGACCGACGACCGGGATATGACGAAGAACGCCAAGGATAACCGCGGCAACCCGGTCTACACCTACGGCGAGATCCCGGCCGGCACCTACAAGGGCATCCAGCCCACCGGCCTGCTCGGCGGTTCGAAGTCGGTCGACACCATCCAGGTCGATGCCGTGTTCGTCGCCAACCGCGACTGGATCGCTGCCCACCAGGGCGACTTCGAGAAGATAGTCGACGGCTTCGCCAACGCCAAGCCGGACATCGAGAAGCTCGTTCAGCCGAAGTAACCGTCTAGCAATCGACGGTCGCCTACGGGCGGCCGTCCTCTTTTCATTTTGTCCGTTTTCGACGCGCGGAGCGAGGCATGAGCAGGTCTGGATACAGCGAGGATTACGACAGTGAGGACCGTTGGGGCTTCATCAGATACCGCGGCATGGTGGCAAGCGCCACGCGCGGCAAGCGCGGACAATCTCTCTTCAAGGACATTCTGATCGGCATGAACGGGATGATCTGCAAGCGCCTGATCGCCGACGAGCTGGAGCAGGAAGGCGCGGTCTGCGCGATCGGAGCTGCCGGCAAGGCGCGCGGCGTCGACATGTCTAGCCTCGATCCTGAGGACTACGACATCGTCGCCGGCAAGTTCGACATCGCCGATTGCCTCGCCCGCGAGATCGTCTGGATGAACGACGAAAGCGGCACGACCGGAGAGTGGATCGAAAACGAGCGGCGCTGGCGCCCCGAGAGCCCGGAAGAGCGCTTCATCCGGATGCGCAGGTGGGTCCGCTCGCAGATCAACGACCCGTTGTTCGACGTGGTCTGGTGCTGAAGGGGGAGGCCGTGAGCACGACGATCATCAAACACCTACCGGCTGAAGAGGTCGGCGAGGATCAGGCCGGATGGTGGATCCTCCACCTCGACATGAACGCCGATGGCACCGAGGCCGGCTGTTACGACGCTGCCGGTCCCTATGACAGCAAGAAAGAAGCTCTGCATTTTGCAGGTCCATTTATCAGGGAATATCAGGAGCAAGCCACAGCATGAAGCAATATCACGACCTGCTCCAGAAGATCCTAACCGAGGGTGTTAGGAAGGGCGACCGCACCGGCACCGGAACGCTGTCGATCTTCGGCCACCAGATGCGCTTCGATCTCAGCGAAGGCTTTCCGCTCCTGGCCACGAAGCGTCTGCCGTTCAAGGCCATCGCGGTCGAGTTGCTCTGGTTCCTCCGCGGCGACACCAACATCAAGTTCCTGCACAACCACGGCGTGACCATCTGGGACGAGTGGGCTGATGCCAACGGCGATCTCGGACCGGTCTATGGCAAGCAGTGGCGCAGCTGGCCAAATCCGATCGCGGTAATCAAGAACAGCGGACCTGAACTTCTCGACCGTCCGATCGACCAGATCGCCAACGTCGTCGAGCAGATCAGGCACAATCCCAATTCGCGTCGCCTGATCGTATCTGCTTGGAACCCGGCTGAAGTCGACGAGATGGCGCTGCCTCCGTGCCATTGCCTGTTCCAGTTCTACGTGGCGAACGGCAAGCTGTCGTGCCAGCTCTACCAGCGCTCGGCCGACGTCTTCCTCGGCGTGCCCTTCAATATTGCCTCCTACGCGCTGCTCACCATGATGGTGGCGCAGGTCACCGGTCTGAAGCCGGGTGAGTTCGTGCATTCGTTCGGCGACACGCACCTCTACCTCAACCATCTCGATCAGGCGCGACTGCAGCTGACGAGGGAGCCGCGCCCGCTACCGAAGGTCTTTCTCAATCTGAAGGTCAACGACATCTTTTCCTTCACCTACGATGATTTCGATCTCTGGGAATACGATCCTCATCCGGCCATCAAGGCGGACGTAGCTGTATGACGAGGGTCGCCAGCGCATTCTACGCTGCGGCGGTTCCTCACCCGGACACGGACGGTCTCTATTACTCGACCTTCGGCATTCCAGGCGATCCGCCGCAGTGGGTAAATGGTCAGGATGGCAAGCGTGACGTCTTCCGCTCTCACGACGCGGCTGTCCTGGCCGGTTTCAAGGTCATGGTGGCGAAGCTCAATCGAGCGCGCCAGGAGCAGACCTTCCAGGTGAAGGGGCATCCAGGGCCAAAGACCAGGAGCTGGACGGCACCGGTCGATACCCGGGAGCCGACCATCGAGCAGGTGTTCGGGAGCAAGAAATGAGCGCTCTACCAAAAATCGATGGGGTCGGTAATGTCGACCTCATCGGACCCCACACCCCGCTGAGATTGGAGACGGCAGCCAGACTTGCCTTTCCAGATGGGTCGATGAAGTTGGCCGGTCTGCGCCGAGAGATCGCTCGCGGCCGGCTCACCTATGAAGTTATCGCTGGCAAGCACTACACCACGCTCGCCAACATCGAAGCCATGAGAGAACTATGTCGCGTAGCAGCAAAGGCCCCTACCTCTACAAGCGGCCTGCCCGACGAGAGGGCGGCAAATTCAAGCCGGCAATGTGGGTCGTCCGAGACAAGCAAAAGGTTGTCTCCACAGGAATTGTTGCGGCAGCAACTGAAACTTCACCGCCAATCGAAGCGGAGCAGTTCCTCGGCAAATACATAGCCGAGAAGTTCGATCCGACTCGCCGCGCCAGGGACATCGCCGTGATTTTGATCGGCGACGTGCTCGGGATTTACTACCACGACAAGGGTGGCAAGAACTGCCCTGACCCCAACCTGATCGGGCACATCAACCGCCTCAACGAGTTCTGGGGCGACAAGACCTTGATCCAGGTCAACCCAAAGACCTGTCGGGAATACGTGGCCAGCCGCCCTGGTCAGGGCGGTGCCCGCCGCGATCTCGAAGTCCTGCGCGCGGCCATCAACAACCACTCGAACCAGAACCTCCACTTCGGCGAGGTGAACGTCACGCTGCCGCCGAAAGGTGCGGCGCGTCAGGAATGGATTACGCGCGACCAGGCCGCCGCCATTATCTGGGCCGCTTGGCGCTACCGCGAGGTGCAGACAATCCACAGCGGCCCACGGAAGGGCGAGGAGGTGGTCACCGAGAAGCGCTCTCTTCGTCACGTCGCCCGCTTCCTACTGATCGGCTGCTATACCGGAACCCGGGCCAGCGCGATCGCCTCAGCCTCGATCAAGAAGGAGATCGGCAAGTCGTTCGTCGACCTGGATACAGGCCTGTTCTACCGGCTCGCTATCGGCAAGCTGAGGACCAAGAAACAGCAGCCAACCGCCCCGCTGCCACCTCGGCTGCTCGCCCACATGCGGCGCTGGGTCGACCGTGGGATCGTTAAGGAGAACTTCGTCGAGTACCGCGGAGAGCCGGTCAAGCGCGTGAAGAAGGGCTTTGCCAGCGCGGTGCGTTTGGCCAAGGTCAACATCAAGGTCACGCCGCATACACTGCGCCACACGGCTGCGACCTGGCTTATGCAGGCCGGCGTCGACGAGTGGGAGGCTGCCGGCTATCTCGGAATGTCAGTTGAAGTGCTGCGTGAAGTCTACGGGCACCATCATCCGGACTACATGAAGGGCGCTGTTGAGGGAATTACGGCGAAGAAGCCGAAGGCTGCGAAACAGCCTCAATCTGTACCCCAATCTGTACCCCAGAAGAAGGCGAAGAAATCGGCGTAACAGAAAACACTATGTTTGCAGGGGTTTAAATGGTCGGAGCGGCAGGATTCGAACCTGCGACCCCTGCGTCCCGAACGCAGTGCTCTACCGGGCTGAGCCACGCTCCGACTTGGGAAGCCGGCTTATAGCGTCGGGTTTCGCGCTTCGCAAGGCGCTCGGCTCGCGAATTCTCAAGTAAAGCGTTGGTGGCGAGGGGCGAGTTAAGCCCTTGCCGCATTGAGGCTTTACCAGAAGGCCATTGGAGCGGACGCCGCGAAAGAGTACGGTCCGGCCGAAATCCGGCCCCCTCACCCGATTGGCGCCGCCGATCCATGCATCATCGGCACCGATCGACCTCTCCCCAACGATGGGGATAAACCCAGCTTGCGGAACAACCGCTGTCCACCATCACGCCCATTCATGTCGCCATCCGAAACCATTGCCCTCGAAACCAAGGTCCTGTCCGCCAATCCCGCCGGGATCGACGCCGCCGTGGCGACACTGTCACGTGGCGGGCTGGTCGCGTTCCCGACCGAAACCGTCTACGGGCTCGGGGCCGATGCGACCCATGCGGGGGCGATCGCACGGCTCTATGCCGCCAAGGGCCGGCCGGCATTCAACCCGCTGATCGCCCATGTCGCCGACCTCGCGGCCGCCCGGCGGATCGGCCGGTTCGATGCGACCGCGGAAAAGCTGGCGGCGGCGTTCTGGCCTGGGCCGCTGACCCTGGTGCTGCCGCAGACGGCCGGATGCGCGGTCGCCGATCTCGCCACCGCCGGGCTCGATACGGTCGCAATCCGCGTGCCGGCGCACCCGACTGCACAGGCCCTGCTCGCGGCTTTCGGCGGGCCGGTGGTGGCGCCGTCGGCCAATATCTCCGGCCACGTGTCGCCGACCATGGCCATCCATGTGAACGCTGACCTCGCGGGGCGGATCGACCTGATCCTGGACGGCGGACCCGTGCATGTCGGGGTCGAATCCACCATCGTCGGCTGCTTCGCGCAGCCGACCCTGCTGCGGCCCGGCGGGGTGCCGACCGAGGCGATCGAAGCCATGCTCGGCGAGAGGCTCGCGCGCCCCTTGGCGGAGGCAGCGAACGACGACGACCAGCCGGTGGCGCCGGGCATGCTGGCCTCGCATTATGCGCCGCGCGCCGCGGTGCGGCTGGACGCAAGGTCGGTGGCGCCGGGCGAGGCGCTGCTCGCCTTCGGTCCCATCGACCTGCCGGGCACAGACCGGGCGGCCGCGGTGCTGAATCTGTCCCCTGCCGGCGATCCGGCGGAGGCGGCGACGCATCTTTTCGGCTATCTTCGCGCGCTCGACGCAAGCGGCGCGCGCGCCATCGCCGTCATGCCGATCCCGCATGAGGGGCTCGGCGAGGCCATCAACGACCGGCTGCGCCGCGCCGCCGCGCCAAGATAACGCCGAGCTAACACTGGAAACGATCATTCGATGAACATCAGCCAGCCGCCAGCGCCGCCCTTGCCGCCCGACCTGATCGCCAAATTCGCCGCCATCGTCGGCGAGCGTCAGGCGCTGACGAGCGCTGCGGATATCACGCCTTACGTCACCGAAGAGCGCAACCTGTTCCACGGCCGCTCACCGCTGGTGCTGCGTCCGGGCTCGACGGCGGAAGTGGCGGCGATCTGCAAGCTCGCGAGCGAGCACCACATCGCGCTGGTGCCGCAGGGCGGCAACACGGGACTCGTCGGCGGCCAGACGCCGCACAATGGCGAGGTGGTGGTGTCCTTGAAACGCATGGACAAGATCCGCGAGATCGACACCGCCTCGAACACGATGATCTGCGAGGCCGGCGTGGTGCTGCAGGTGGCGCAGCAGAAGGCGGCCGAGGTCGAGCGGCTGTTCCCGCTCTCGCTTGGCGCAGAGGGCAGCTGCACCATCGGCGGCAATCTCTCCACCAATGCCGGCGGCACCGCCGCCCTGGCCTATGGCGTGGCGCGCGAGATGGCGCTCGGGCTCGAGGTGGTGCTGGCGGACGGCCGCGTGCTCAATGCGCTGTCGAAACTGAAGAAGGACAACACCGGCTACGATCTGCGCAACCTCTTCGTCGGCGCGGAGGGCACGCTCGGCATCATCACCGCGGCAAGCTTGAGGCTGTTTCCGAAGCCGCGTGCGATCGAGACCGCTTTTGTCGGCGTGAAATCCCCGGATGACGCGCTGAAGCTGCTGGCGATCGCGCAACGCGAGGCCGCGGGCAGCCTGACGAGCTTCGAGCTGATCGCCGAGATCGCGCTCGATTTCTCGATCCGGCACGCCGCAGGCAACCGCGCGCCGCTGTCGGGCCAGCATCCCTGGTACGTCCTGATGGAATTGTCGTCGTCGCGCGAGGACGCGCGCGCCACGCTGGAGACCATCCTCGAACAGGGCCTGGAGGACGGCATCGTCGACGACGCCGTACTCGCCGACAGCCTGGCGCAGCGCATGGCGTTCTGGAAGCTGCGCGAGGACATCTCGGCGGCGCAGAAGCCGGAAGGCGGCTCGATCAAACACGACATCTCGGTGCCGGTCGCGGCGGTGCCCGCCTTCATCGCCGAGGCCAATGAGGCCGTGGTGAAGCTGATCCCGGGCGCGCGGCCGGTGCCGTTCGGCCATCTCGGCGACGGCAACATCCACTACAATGTCAGCCAGCCGGTCGGCGCTGAGACGGCCGTCTTTCTTGCGCGCTGGCATGAGGTGAACGCGGTCGTGTTCGAGATCGTGCTGCGGATGGGCGGCTCGATCTCGGCCGAGCACGGCATCGGCGTGCTCAAGCGCGACGAGCTGCCCGACGTGAAAGACAAGACCGCCATCGCGCTGATGCGCTCGATCAAGGCACTGCTCGACCCGCTTGGCATCATGAATCCGGGGAAGGTGCTGTAACACATAGGCTCGCTGCCGCTGCTGACAGAAACCTGTCAGAAATCTGCGCTAAACACGCGCCTTCGATTCTGCGAGAGCAAGAGTTCCCATCATGAACGTGCCGGCAAGCCTGACGATTGCAACGATCGCCGACGACGACGTGCCCCCCATCATCGAGCTCTGGATCCGTTGCGGCCTGACGCGTCCCTGGAACGATCCGGGCTCCGACATCGCGCTCGCCCGCCGCGGCGACAATGCGACCGTCCTGGTCGGTCGGGAGGGCGGGAAGATCGTCGCCACCGTCATGGTCGGCTATGACGGCCATCGCGGCTGGGTCTATTACGTGGCTGTCGATCCCGATCATCGCGGCCGCGATCACGGCCGGACCGTCATGGCGGCCGCGGAGGACTGGCTGCGCCAGCGCGGCATCCTCAAGCTGATGCTGCTGGTGCGCGCGGACAACTTACAGGTGCAGGCGTTCTACGAGACGCTGGACTATGCCAAGCAGGACCGCGTTCTCTATGCCAAATGGCTCGACGGCCGCGAGGCGACACCGTAGCGCAGTGGCCCGACAGGATTTCTCATGAGCATTTCCGATCGCATCCGCGTCGAAGACGTCCGCGTGCTGTCGCAGAGCTACGGCAGGCTGACCGACAACAGGATCGCCTGGCGGCGCGATGACGGCACGTGGCAGGATCAGCATCGCGAGGTGTATGATCGCGGCAATGCGGCTGCGATCCTGCCCTACAATCTCCAGGCGCGGAGCATCATCCTGGTCAAGCAGTTCCGATATCCGGCCTTCGTCAACGGCCATGACGATCTTCTGATCGAGGCCGCAGCCGGTCTGCTCGATGAGGCCACGCCGGAAGAGCGCATCCGGCTCGAAGCGGAGGAGGAAACCGGCTACCGGCTCCATGACGTCAAGTTCGTGTTGGAGGCCTTCATGAGCCCGGGCGCCGTGACCGAGAAGATCCATTTCTTCGTCGCCGAATACGAGCCGCAGATGCGCGTCAGCGCCGGCGGCGGGCTCGCGCATGAGGGTGAGGAGATCGAGGTGCTGGAGCTCCCGATCGACGACGCGCTGGCGATGATCGACGACGGCCGCATCGTCGATGCCAAGACCATCATGCTGCTGCAGCACGCCGCGCTGAAGATTTTCGCGTGAGCGGGCCAACTCACTGGTCGCGCGCCCCGTTCCTCAGTCGTCACCCGCGAAGGCGGGTGACCCAGTATTCCGGAGACACCATTTCAATACGACAGGCCACGGCGTACTGGATACCAGCCTTCGCGGGTATGACGACCTTCTTGATTGAAACATCCCGCTTCAGAACAGGCTCCCCTGCCCGTCGTCTTGCGGCGGTGCTGCCGGCTTGCGCGCGGCCGGTTTCTTCGCAGGCTTGCGCTGCGCCTCTTCCGCCGCGCGCTCCTCGTCCGTGATCGGCAGCAGCAATTGCGCATCGTCATTGGCAGCCGAATTGACCCGCGTCGACACTTCGTACCAGATGAAGGTGCCCTTCTCCGGGCCCCTGAGCAGCGTCATCACCTCATCGACATCATGCGCGTTGCAGTCCAACCACAACGTGAAGTCCGCAGGAGTGATCGTCACCGGCACGCGGTCATGCAAGGTGGCGAGATCGGCGCTCGCCGCTGCCGTGACGATCGCGACCGTATCGACCTCTTCGCCATTGGGGCCGGCCCAGGTCTCAGCGAGCGCTGCAAACCCCATCGGCGCACCATCGCGGCGATGGATGAAGTACGGCCGCTTGCGCCCGTCCACGCTCTGCCACTCATAGTAGCCATCCGCGGGAACCAGGCACCGACGCCGCTTCAGCGCGTTCTTGAACGCGGGCTTGTCGCGCACGGTCTCGGCGCGCGCGTTGATCAGCAGCGTGAAATTACGGGGATCCTTGACCCAGGCCGGAACCAGGCCCCAGCGCAACAGACGAAAATGCCGTGCGCCATTGTCGAGCATGATGACGGGCACAGGTTGCGTCGGTGCGATGTTGTGGCGTGGCGGAAAATTCGGTAGCTCCTCGTAACCGAACATGTCCCGTAGTGCTGCGGGTGGTGAAGTAATGACGAAACGTCCGCACATAATCTCACTCAAATTATTTGCCCGTTCAGGACCTTTTAACCCCAAACGCCAACACTGCGGCCAATGACAGCAGCGGCTCTACCACCCGTGCAGACCGAGCCAGCGACGGGCGCCGTTGATCCGGCCCGCGCCGCCTTGATGCGCGCCGCCAACATCAATCCCCGCACCGGGCTCGCGACCGACTACCTGAATCACTTCAACGAAGCGGTGATGCTGTTGGAGATGATCCCGGACATGCCGGAATGCGCCGAGGACTTTCTGGCCTGGAAGCCGCTGTCCTATGAAGAGCATTTCACCGCGACCAATTTCAAGGCCCGCGATCTCGTCATCGAGGCTTATGAAACGGCGGATCCGGTGATCCGTGAACGGTTCGATCATCTCACCAAGTCCATGACCGAGATTCTGCTCGCGGTCGGCGCCGCGATGCGCGAAGCCAAGCAGGACGCGACCCGCACCAGGCTGGCCACCCAGGCCACCGGCTGGCTCAAGCCCCTGATCGCCCAGGCCGGCGGCATGATCAATGGCGACCTCGAGCCGGAACCTGTCCCCGACGAGGGCGAGGTCGACGAGGTCGATGCCGTCGACGCCATCATGGCCAGCTTCTGACCGAAGCAGGTTTGATCGAAGCAGATTTGGACTGCTTCCGGCATCGCGTAAGATCGCGGTACGCCGCTCCGGAGCTCTGCCGCAATGATCCCGACCGTTTCGCCCCGCCATCCCCAGCTCGCCGTCAGCGCCGCCATCTTCCGCGACGGCAAGCTGCTGCTGGTGCGGCGCGCCCGCAGCCCCGCCAAGGGCGTCTATACCCTGCCCGGCGGGCGGGTCGAGTTCGGCGAGCCGCTGGAGGAGGCCTTGCGGCGCGAGGTCGAGGAGGAGACCTCCCTGGCGATCGACATCATCGGGCTCGCCGGCTGGCGTGAGGTGCTGCCTGAGGCGATCGGCGGCGGCCATTTCGTGATCCTGCCCTTTGCGGCGCGCTGGCGCGGCGGTGAGATCAAGCTCAATGCCGAGCTCGACGATTTCAAGTGGCTGGCGCCGGATGCACTTGACGGCCTCACGCTGACGGCGGGCCTGCCCGAGATCATTGCGGCAGCCGTAAGGCTGGTCTGACAGACCCCTGTTCCGCCTTGCCTCCCGCACCATGCAAGGGCATATCACAAACCCTGATGTCGAAACGTGTCCTGGCCGTCCTTCTCGTCATTGCGGCGTGCGCCACTGCGCCTGTGCGCGCGCAGCAGGCGGCTGCGCCGTTCGATGGCGACCTGCAGCGCCTTTCCGAGATCCTCGGCGCCCTGCACTACCTCCGCGGCATCTGCGGCAGCAACGAGGGCGCCAAATGGCGCAACCAGATGCAGTCGCTGATCGACGCCGAGACGCCCACGGGCGATCGCCGCACCCGCATGATCGCGGGCTTCAACCGCGGCTATAACGGCTTTCAGCAGACCTATCGGACCTGCACGCCGGCGGCCATGGTTGCGATCCGCCGCTACATCGACGAAGGCTCCAAAATCTCGCGCGACCTCACCGCCCGCTACGCCAACTGAGGCAGAGCACTCTTGCACCTCTCACCCCGTGGGAACGGGAAGAAGGGAATGGGCGGTCGGCGCACGCCTGCACCTGAGGAGCCTGCACCTGGGGATTCGTTACCGCCGTTAACCTTTCCTAAAGAACTGGCCTAGGCGCGCGCCCATCGCGTGGTAAACAGCACCGGTCCGGCGCGCTTGCCCGGAGCATTGCACCAAAGATCCTGCCGACGTCATTCATTCATGAGCCATCCCGTGCCCTTCAGCCCCGTCCACGCCACCCTGCCCGATCACGAGCAGAAGCAGGCCGCGCTCAGCTATCTCAACGAAGCCTGGGCGGAAGCGCGCCATGACGGCGTCGACGGCGATTGTCTGGCGCAGGCCAGCCTGTTCGCCGCCCTCGCCGAGTTGGTCGGTACCTACGGTGAGGATGCAGTCGGCAAGTTTGCGGAAGGGCTGGCGACGCGCGTGCGCAATGGCGAGTTCTCGCTCACCCGCGCGACGCAGTAGAACTCCGCCGTCATCGTCCGGCCTGACCGGAGGACCCAGTACGCCGAGGCTTCTCGGATACCGACACCTGTCTCTGGAATACTGGATCGTCCGCCTGCGGACGATGACAGCGAGAGAACTCACGCCCGCAACGTCTCCAAGAACTGCACCGGCTCACCCGTGGCTGGCGTCAGCAGGTCGCCCTGCCACATCACGCGCTGGCCGCGCACGAAGGTCCCGACCGGCCAGCCGGTGACGCGCAGACCATCGTACGGCGTCCAGCCGGCGCGCGAGGCGACCCATTTGTTGGTGATGGTCTCGCTGCGCTTGAGATCGACGATGGTGAGATCGGCGTCATAGCCGGCGGCGATGCGGCCCTTGCAGGCGATGTTGTAGAGCCGCGCGGGGCCGGCGCTGGTGAGATCGACGAAGCGCTGCAGTGAGAGCCGGCCAGCATTGACGTGGTCGAGCATGATCGGCACCAGCGTCTGCACGCCGGTCATGCCAGAGGGCGAAGCGGGATAGGTCTTGGCCTTCTCCTCCAGCGTATGCGGCGCGTGATCCGAGCCCAGGATGTCGACGATGCCCTGCTCCACGCCCCACCAGATCGCATCGCGATGGTCGGCCGAGCGCACCGGTGGGTTCATCTGCGCATACGTGCCCAGCCGCTCGTAGCATTCGGGCGCAGCCAGCGTCAGATGATGCGGCGTCGCCTCGGCCGAGGCGACATCCTTGTGATCGCGCAAATACTCGATCTCCTGCTTGGTCGAGATGTGCAGCACGTGGATGCGCTTGCCGGTCTCGTGCGCGAGATTGACCAGCCGCTGGGTGGCGAGCAGCGCCGCCTCCTCGTCGCGCCAGACGGGGTGCGAGCGCGGATCGTTCTCGACGCGCAGACCCTTGCGATTGTTGAGACGGTATTCGTCCTCGGCGTGGAACGCCGCGCGGCGGCGGATCACCTGGAAGATGCGGCGCAGGCTGTCATCGTCCTCGACCAGCAAAGAGCCCGTGGACGAGCCGACGAACACCTTCACCCCGGCGCATCCTTCGGCGCGCTCGAGCACCGGCAGCTGGTCGACATTCTCGCGGGTGCCGCCGATAAAGAAGGCGAAGTCGCAATGCATGCGGTGCCGGGCCGCCTTCACCTTGGCGGTGAAGGCCTCCTCGGTCACCGTCAGCGGATTAGTGTTCGGCATCTCGAACACCGCGGTGACGCCGCCCATGACGGCGCTGCGCGAGCCGGTCTCCAGATCTTCCTTGTGCGTGAGCCCGGGCTCGCGGAAATGCACCTGGGTGTCGATGACGCCGGGCAGGATATGCAGGCCCTTGCAGTCGATCACCTCGGCGGCCGAGGCGGCACCCAGCGCGCCGATCTCGGCGATCCGCCCACCGGTGATGCCGACGTCACGCACGCCCTCGCCGTCCTGATTGACCACGGTGCCGGATTTCAGAATGAGGTCGAAGCGCTGGCTCATGATCCCTCGTAGGATGTCGTTCTCCACATGGCGAACGGAAGCAAACATTCATGCTTCATGCCTGCCCATTTGCTGGTCTGCCGCGCGCAGTTCAACTTCATCTTTAACATGAAGCCACCCTGCGACACCGTTTCCGCCTTGTGGTTTAGGCCAGGGCGGCTTACGTTTCGGTGCGGCGTGTCGCAAGAGGTTTTTGCAGAATGAAAGCGACCTTTCTCCCCGACCGGGGCGTAGTCCAGGTCAGCGGCGCCGACGCACGCAAGTTCCTGAACGGCCTTGTCACCACCGACGTCACCAAGCTTCATCCGGGCGCGGCGCGGTTCGGCGCCCTGCTGACGCCGCAGGGCAAGATCATCGTCGATTTCCTGATCACCCAGGTGCCTGCCGAGGACGGCGAGCGCTTCCTGCTCGACTGCCCGCGGGCGCTGGCCCAGGCGCTGACGGACAAGCTCAAGCTCTACAAGCTGCGGGCCCAGATCAGCATCGAAAATCTCTCGGAACAGGTCGGCGTGATCGCCGCCTGGGACGGCGCGCCCGCGGCTCGGCCGGCGCTGAGCTTTGCCGATCCCCGCCAGCCCGAGCTCGGCTGGCGCATCATCGCACCGCAGAGCGCGCTGCCGGGCGTGGCGTCCGAGCTCGGCGCCGAGATCGCCGATGTCAGCGCCTACGACGCCCACCGGATCGCCCACAGCATCCCACAAGGTGGGCTCGACTTCGCCTATGGCGATGCCTTCCCGCACGAGACCAATATGGACCATCTGAACGGCGTCGACATCGGCAAGGGCTGCTATGTCGGCCAGGAGGTGGTCAGCCGGATGCATCATCGCGGCACCACGCGCACCCGCGCCGCCCAGGTGGTGTTGGAGGGCTCGGCGCCCGCGCCGGGCACGCCGGTCATGGCCGGCGACAAGACGGTCGGCACCATGGGTTCGGCGGTCGCGCAGAAGGGCATCGCGCTGTTGCGCATCGACCGGACCACCGAAGCCATCGCGGCCGGCACCCCGCTGACGGCGGACGGTCGCGCCCTTCGTGTCGCTGATCTCGACGCCCTGCAGAGCGCGCCCAAGCAAACCGTGGCATGAGCCGAGCTGCGCGTCTTCACCCCGATGGCCTGACACGGTGCCCATGGCCGGGCGACGATCCGCTTTACGTCGCCTATCACGACACCGAATGGGGCGTGCCGGAATATGACGACCGCGCGCTCTATGAGAAGCTGATCCTGGACGGCTTCCAGGCCGGGCTGTCCTGGATCACGATCCTGCGCAAGCGCGACAATTTCCGTCGCGCCTTCGACGATTTCCGCCCGGAGAAGATCGCCCGCTACACCGACAAGAAGATCCATGCGCTGATGAACGATGCCGGCATCGTCCGCAACCGCGCCAAGGTCGAGGGCACGATCCTCAGCGCCAAGGCCTGGCTCAAGATCCAGGAGGACGGCGACGGGTTCTCGAAATTCCTGTGGGACTTCGTCGACGGCCGGCCCAAGGTGAACCAGTTCAAGACCACCGCAAGCGTGCCGGCCTCGACGCCGCTCTCGATCAAGATCTCCAAGGAATTGTCGACGCGCGGCTTCAAGTTCGTGGGGCCGACGATCGTCTACGCCTTCATGCAGGCGACCGGCATGGTCAACGATCATCTCGTCACCTGCTTCTGCCATGAGACCTGCAGCGGCAAGCGCCGCAGCCCCCGCCTCAAAGCCCTATGAGCACCCAAAAGGCTTCATCCGGCCAGACCCGGGTCTGGCAACGCATGCTATCGGGCCGCAGGCTCGATCTGATCGATCCATCCCCGCTCGATATCGAGATCGCCGACATCGCCCATGGGCTGGCGCGCGTGGCGCGCTGGAACGGCCAGACGCGCGGCGCGCACATCTTCTCGGTGGCGCAGCACACGCTGCTGGTGGAAGCCGTGATGCGCGCGCGCAATCCCAACATCGACGACCGGCTGCGACTCGCCGCCCTGCTGCACGACGCGCCGGAATATGTCATCGGCGACATGATCTCGCCGTTCAAGGCGGTGCTGGGCGTGGACTACAAGACAGTCGAGAAGCGACTGCTCGGCGCCATCCATATCCGCTTCGGCCTGTCGGCGGAGCTTGCGCCTGAGATCGAGCGCCAGATCAAGGCGGCCGATCGCGGCGCAGCCTATCTCGAGGCCACAGAGCTCGCGGGCTTCTCCGAGAGCGAGGCCAAGCGCCTGTTCGGCCGCGACCCGGAGCTGCCTGAAGCGACGCGCGTCGACTATCTGACGCCCTGGAACGCCGCGAAGGCCGAGAAGCGGTTTCTCGCGCGCTTCAATGCCGTGCTGGGACAATGATGCCATGCCGCTGACGCCCGACGATCGACGGAACGAGCGGCTGAAACTGCTGGCGAACTGGGCCAATACGCTGGCCACGGCCATCGTCTCGGTCGGTGTGTTCGTCCCGATCGGCCAAGAAATCTATGGGTTCCTGCCCCAGAGCACCGATCCGACCCTGGTCTATATATCGGCCCCCATTTGCTTTGCGGCCGGTTTGCTCCTACATTTAGGGGCGCAGTGGCTTCTGGGAGGCCTCCGATGACGATCGGCCAGATCTATGCTCTGAGCATGCCGTTGGCGCTGGTGGCCATGGTGTGGCTCGTCGCGCTGTTCGTTCGCCGTCCCTGGACCGAGAAGCCCGTGCAGCTGCCAGCCCAGCCCGCCCCCGTCAAACGAGAGCGGCTCCTGGATCGGCTTGAGCGGCTGAATGCCGAGATCGAAGGCAACGCCCAACTGGCGCGTCAGCAGCTGCGTCAGCTCAAGCGGCATCGGCGATCCTAAACCCGACGATTTTTTTCACGGATGATCCACGTCTGCTCGCTCGCCGCCCTGCCCGACACTGTCCGCCGCACCCGCGCCAGCCATGTGCTCACGGTCATGGCCAACGTCGATCAGGTGCTGACGCCTGAGACCATCCTGCCGCACAACCATCTCAAGGTCTCGGTGGACGACATCACCGAGGAGATCGAGGGCTTCGTCGCGCCTTGCGACCGCCACGTCGCACAGGTCCTGAACTTCGTCCGCGGCTGGGATCGCAATGCGCCGCTGGTGGTGCATTGTTACGCCGGGATCAGCCGCTCGACCGCCAGCGCCTTCGCCGCGGCCTGTATGCTCAATCCGCACCGCGATGAGCTTGCGATCGCGAAGGCCATCCGCGCCGCCTCACCCATCGCTTCGCCGAACCGCCTGATCGTCAGCCTTGCCGACGCGGCGCTCGGGCGCCAGGGGCGGATGATCCGCGCTGTCGAGGCGATCGGGCCCGGCGCGATGTCGATCGAGAGCCAGCCGTTCCGGATCGATCTGGACTGAGCGGATTGCGGCCGCCACGCTGCTCCGGGCCCCGATACCCCCGCAACGCCGTTTGAACTTTTGCCGGGCGGGTCGACACTTACGGGAACCCGCGATCGCCAGGCTTGCCGTGGTGTCCCTGGGACCGATGCGGGGCGGCTGACCACCGCGGTAACCACCGGCTCGCCGGTATCGCTTGCGGAAATCAGACCATGTTCGACTGGCCGATTGACTGGATTGCGCTTCTGATCGCGATCGGTGTGCTGCTGTTTGCCCGCAGGACCGCCGAACAACTTGCGCACCTGCGTGCACGGCTCGAACGGCTCGAGACGCGTGCCGCCGGGTCTGGCACCCCAGCAACTGCCGTGCCGCCGCCATTGACGCCCCTTGAGGAGGCGGTGGCCACGCTGGTGCCGGAAGCGACCATCGCGCCGGCGGCCGACCAGACCGACATGGGCGCGGCAACGTCCGATACGACGAGCCTTGCGGCCGAGGGGATCGACGACGAGGCGGGAGCTCCGCCACCGCCCCTGCCCCCATCTCCACCGTCGCAAGCCGCAAACTTCGAGGAAACGATCGGCACCCGCTGGGTGGTCTGGATCGGCGGACTTGCGCTCGCGCTCGGCGGCTTCTTCCTGGTGCGCTATTCGATCGAGGCCGGCCTGATCGGCCCGGCCGTGCGCGTGACCCTGGGCGGCCTGTTCGCGCTGGCGTTGCTCGGCGCGGGTGAATGGACGCGGCGCAAGGAGAGCGTCGCACAGATCGCGGCCTTGCCGATCGCCAACATCCCGGCGATCCTGACCGCGGCGGGCACCGCGGTGGCATTCGCCACCGTCTACGCAGCCTACGCGCTCTACGACTTCCTCGCGCCCGCCAGCGCCTTCGTCCTGCTCGGGATCGTTGCCCTCGGCACCTTGGCCGCCGCGCTGTTGCACGGTCCCGCACTCGCCGGCCTCGGCATCGCCGCCGCCTTCGTGACCCCCGTGCTGGTCTCCTCGGACCAGCCGAACTATTGGGCGCTCTACGTCTATCTCGCGGTCGTCACCGCCGCGGCCTTTGCGCTTGCACGCGTGCGGCTGTGGCGCTGGCTCGCGATCACCACGATCGTGCTCGCCTTCCTCTGGACCCTGCCGTGCCTGGATTGCGGCCTGCCAATGGTCGCGCCGCACGTGTTTCACGTCGTGACGGGATTCGTGCTGGCAGCCCTGATCGTGGTGTGCGGCTTCATGTTCGGCCCCGACATGGCCGACGACCAGCTCGAGCCGATCTCGTCGGTATCGCTTTCGATCTATCTGTTGGGCGCGATGCTGATCGTGCTCGCCAGCCTGCATGACGGCGTGGCGTTGATCGCCTTCACCGCGCTGGTCGCAGGCACCTTGATCGTCGCCTGGCGCGCGTCGGCAGCGGTCGGCGCCGTCGGCGCAGCAGCAGTGACGGTGTTCGTCGTATTTGCCGAATGGGCGGTGCGCGCCAATCTCGATATGCTCGTGCTGCCGGGCGGCGCGTTGCCCGAGATGGGCCCGAGCCCGACCGGGGAATCCGTCACCTCGCATCTGGTCATTGCGGCGATCTTCGCCGCGGCGTTCGGCGCCGCCGGATTCCTCGCGCAGGGCCGCAGCCGCAACGCCATCGTTCCCGTGATCTGGTCGGGTGCCGGCGTCTTCACGCCCGTTACGCTGCTCGTCGCGCTCTATGCGCGCATCGCCCATCTCGACCGCTCGATCCCGTTTGCGATTCTGGCCGTGCTGCTGGCAGCGGCTTTTGCAACGGCAACGGAAGCGCTGTCGCGACGCGAGCCCAGGCCGGGACTGTCGGTCTCGATCGCGCTGTTTGCGACCGGCACGCTTGGCGCGCTGGCGCTCGCACTGACCTTCGCCTTGGAGAAGGGCTGGCTGACGATCGCGCTCGCGCTGACATCGCTGGGCACGGCCTGGATCGCCACGCAGCGGCCGATCCCGTTCCTGCGGACGCTGGCGGCTGTCTTTGCCGGCCTCGTGGTGGCCCGGATCGCCTACGAGCCGCGCATCGTCGGCGACGACGTCGGCACCACGCCGATCTTCAACTGGCTGCTATGGGGCTATGGCGTGCCGGCTGCCTCGTTCTGGGGCGCGAGCTATCTGATGCGCCCGCGCGCCGACGATGCACCGCTGCGTGCGATCGAGGCGGCCGCGATCCTGTTCACGGTGCTGCTGGCCTTCCTGGAGATCCGTCACGCCGTCAACGGCGGCGACATGCTTGCCGTGCCGTCGCTCGCCGAAGCAGGTCTCGACGTCTCTGTCGCGCTCGCGCTTGCGATCGGTCTCGAGCGGCTGCGCCTGCGCAGCCGCAGCATCGTCCACAATGCCGGCGCGGTGCTGTTGACGGCGTTTGCCGTGCTCGGCAGCGTGTTCGGGCTGCTGTTCCTGGAGAACCCGATGGTCTTTCATGGCGAGATCAGAGGCAGCGTTCTCAACCTGCTGCTGCTCGCTTACGCCTTCCCGGCCATTCTGATGCTGCTGTTGTCCTACGCCGTCGCCGGTCGACGCCCGGTCGTCTATGCCAACAGCCTGGCCGCCGGTGCGCTCATCCTCGCCTTGAGCTACCTGAGCTTGGAAATCCGCAGGCTCTATCACGGCCCCAATCTGATCCTGGGCGGGACCAGCGGCGCTGAGCAATACACCTATTCGATCGCCTGGCTCGCCTTCGGCGTGATCCTGCTCGGGATCGGCATCCTCGTGCAATCGCAACGGGCGCGACTTGCTTCGGCGGTGGTGATCGCGCTCACCATCGGCAAGGCCTTCCTGATCGACATGTCCACGCTGACCGGGGTCTATCGCGCGCTGTCGTTCATCTGCCTCGGCCTGGTACTGGTCGCGATCGGCTGGCTGTACCAGAAGATCCTGTTTCGCAGGCGGCCACCGGAAGCAGCCGCCCCGACAGCGTGAACGTCAGGCGGCGCGCACGGACTGCAGGAACTGCGCCACCTCGCGTTTCAAGCGATCGCTGTCCTGCGCCAGCGACTTCGCCGCACTCAGCACCTGCGAAGAGGCGCTGCCGGTCTCGGTGGCGCCGCGCTGCACGTCGACCACGTTCGAGGAGACCAGCTCCGTGCCTTGGGCCGCCTGCTGGACGTTGCGCGAGATCTCCTGGGTCGCAGCCCCCTGCTCCTCGACCGCGGCGGCGATCGCGGACGCGATTTCGGACAGCTTTTCGATCGTGCCTGAGATCGCCTTGATGGCGCCGACCGATTCCTGTGTCGCGCCCTGAATGCCCGAGACCTGCTGACCGATCTCGTCGGTCGCCTTGGCGGTCTGCTCGGCGAGCGCCTTGACTTCGGTCGCAACGACCGCAAAGCCCTTGCCGGCTTCACCGGCCCGCGCTGCCTCGATCGTGGCGTTCAGCGCCAGCAGGTTGGTTTGACCGGCAATCGTGTTGATCAGTTCGACGACGTCTCCGATGCGGGCGGCGGCCTTGGTCAGTTCGCCGACGCGCTCATTGGTCATGCGCGCCTGCTCGACGGCGTCATGGGCCATGCGCGCGGAGTCCTGAACCTGGCGGCTGATCTCGGTGATCGACGAAGACAGCTCTTCCGTTGCGGACGCGACCGACTGGACGTTGGTCGAGGCTTCCTCCGACGCGGCCGCAACCATGGTCGAGATCTGCTGCGAGCGGTTCGCCGTTGACGACAGCGAGGCGGCGGAGTGCTCGAGTTCGGTCGAGGCCGATGAGACCGTGTTGACGATCTCGCCGATCGTAGCCTCGAACTGGCGGGTGATGCTGTCGACGCGACGGCCGCGCTCGATCTTGGCCTCGGCATCGTGCGCAGCAGCCTCGTCCGCGGCTTTCTTGGCGATCAGCGCCTCCTTGAAGACCTGCAACGTGTCGGCCATCGCACCGATTTCCGTCGGTTCGCCACGATTTGTGATCTCGGCCGAGAGATCGCCATTGGCGAGCTCCTGCATCGGCTTGATGACCGAGGCGATGCCTTGCGACACGCTCCGCACCAGCGAAACTCCGACCGCGATCCCCAAAATCATGGCGACCCCGATGATCATGAGCACGAGCCAGAATGCCTTGGCATAGCCGTCGGCCGCATCCCGGGTCGCCTGTTCCGCGCCCTTGTCGTTGAGCTCGATATCCTGCACGAAGTATTTGTCCGCGTCGCGCGCGATCACCGCGACCTGCTTATCCAGAAGCTCGGTCGCTTCATGCGGGATCCGGCCGACGCTCTTGTGCGACTCGTCCATGACCTGCCGGACACCGACGATGTATTTGTCCCACGCCTTCGACCAGTTGTCGTAGATGGCACGCTCTTCCGGCGAGGTGACCAACGGCTCGTATTTCTTGCGGTCTTTTGCAATCGTATCGAAGATGCCTGCGAGCCGCTTGTCGGCGGCCTGCTTGGCCTCCTCGGTTTCCGACATCACCTGGGCGCGCAACGCGATGCGCAGGAGATTGATATCGGCGCGCAGTTCGCCGATAGCACGTACGCTCGGCAGCCAGTTCTCGGCGATGTCGACCGTGTGCGCATTGATCGAACGCATGCTGTACACTGCGAGAAGCCCGAGGCCCGACATCGTGGCAAGCATGAAGACGATAACGGCGATGATCTTGGCACGAATGGACAGTTTGGCCATGTGGTGTCCTCACCAGTGAGTGCAGTCCGCTCCGGAGCCCCGCGACGACGAATGGCGCGCTGAGGTGCACGGTAACGGAGCACTCAAAATGCGAATGATACGATTGGAAATTCCAATCACCACACTGGGCCGGTTCCACAAAGGGTTCCTTAACCGACCCCCCCGGTCTACTACGGACAACACCGCGATACTGATCTGCTCACGGTACTATTGGGTAGCAGCGGTTTGCGCGACCTGCTGTCCGCAATGGTCCGATGGCAAGACCAGTTCGGCAGATATGATCTTGAGTGGCGCTCAGGCGCTGCACGGCTATCCAATGGACTCAGCCACCAACCGGATTCGAAATATCGGCTGCTTGGCTTCGTCCAGCAGTTCCATCCGCCACTCTGCATCCTCCTGCAGGGTGCGCGAGATACCGCCAATCAGATCAGCACAGACCGCCGTTAGTTCGGTCCACGCGGACTCGCGATTGACGAATTCGTAAGGCTGATCAGCCGCGCCCGAATAGCGACCGTGGCTGATGCGAAAAAAATAGAGCGACATTACGGACCCTTTCACGTGGGCCACCCCCCTCCTGCCAAACTGGATTGGAGTTGCTACCGCGACGTGAATCTACGCGTCCGGAAGACTACGGCGCAATGATGCGACCAGGCTGCGGGAACGTGAGATTTGTTGCAGAACGTTAAGAGGTCGCACCGCGGGCGTGCCGCTCCGGTCACCTCCGCGCAACGTCTGCTGGCTTCCGCTTGCTCAACGGCGCGGTGAGTCTTAGTCCGTCGAGCGGCGCAATTCCGGTGCGCCCTCTGACTTACCGGGCTGCCCTAGGCTCTCGCTCCTGACCGGCTCTGGCTTCACGGTCTCGGATTTGATCGGCTCGATCTTGCTGCTTTCGACGCGCGGTGTCTCGACCCGAGCGGTCACCTGCGACGCGTCGGTCCCAGCGGCGGCGCGGCGTCCACCATGCGGGCGTGCCACCGCCCGCGCCATCAGCATGGTCGCACCACCCTGGTGCTGGAAGTCGCAATAGGCAAAACCGAGGCCGGACACCGATCCGCGAAAGCTGCGGTCGTCCTTCTTGTCGAGATTGAAGCAGGGCTCGAACGGCAGACCCTTCAGCGAGGCGCAGACGTTCTCGCCTCGGATCTGCAGGGTGTTGCTGGGCAGACGGATGTGGCGCACCGGCCCCGAGCCGGAGAACTGCACCGCACCGGCGGCACCCATGTCATCAAGAATGCGGCCGGCTCCGCGAGTGCCATCAACGCAGGTGAAGGCGAACACCTTGCCGGCGACGAACCGGCGCGCCTCATCGGCCGACATCGACCCAGCGAGCGCGGGTGCAATGATGGCACCGACGGCGGCGGCTCCCAATACAAAACGCGCAAGCATGCTGAAACTCCGACAAACCCATGCAGCTGCAAGGCTAGTGCCCAATTCCAATCTGAAGTCCCGAAGATATCTCGCCGCGGCTGGGTCGGGGGCTTCAAATCGGCGGCACTAGGCTTTTACCCGATGCTTACCATACCAACCGTGGCAACATTGGAGCAGCTTGGTTGGCAAAGTCTGAACGTCCTCAGGATATTTTTACCACCACGCGGCCCCGGACCTGGCCGGCGAGGATCTGCGGGGCTAGGTCAAAGACCTGATCGAAGCCGATTTCCCTTGTTATTTCAGCGAGTTTTGCCCGATCCAGATCGCTGGCGAGCCGATTCCAGGCGGCCTTTCGGGCCTCCACCGGGCACATCACCGAATCAATGCCGAGCAGGCAGACGCCACGGAGAATGAAGGGCGCGACCGAAGCCGGCAGGTCCATGCCGGCCGCGAGCCCGCAGGCCGCAATGGCCCCGCCATATTTTGTCATCGACAGCAGGTTGGCCAGCGTGGTCGAGCCGACGCTGTCGACGCCACCGGCCCAGCGCTCCTTGGCGAGCGGCTTGGCCGGCGCAGACAGCTCATTGCGATCGATCACCTCGGCCGCCCCCAGGCTCTTGAGGTAATCGGCCTCCGCCGCCCGCCCGGTCGAAGCGATGACGTGATAGCCGAGCTTGGCCAGCACCGCGGTCGCCACCGAGCCGACGCCGCCGGCCGCTCCCGTGACCACGACCGGACCGCGGTCCGGGGTGAGGCCGTGCCGTTCCAGCGCAATCACGGCCAGCATCGCCGTGAAGCCCGCGGTGCCGATCGCCATGGCCTCGCGGGCCGATAATCCTTTCGGCAGGGCGACCAGCCAGTCGCCCTTGACGCGGGCCTTTTCGGCATAGGCCCCGAGATGGGTTTCACCCATGCCCCAGCCGGTACAGATCACCTGATCCCCCGGCTTCCATTGCGGATGCGACGACTGTTCGACGGAGCCCGCGAAATCGATCCCGGCGATCATTGGAAAGCGCCGGACCACCGGAGACTTGCCGGTCACCGCCAGCCCGTCCTTGTAGTTCAAGGTCGACCAATCCACCCGAACGGTGACGTCGCCATCCATCAACTCGGCTTCGTCGAACTGCACAAGAGCGGCCGTCGTGCCCTTGTCCGCCTTGTCGATTCTGATCGCCTTGAATGTCGCCATGGCGGCTCTCCCTGATCCGATTAACACCTTTGCCGCATGTTTAGCCGATCAGCCGGCCGGCGCAAATCAGGTTGCGGGCACGGCCCGGGCGACCGGCTTCTCCACGATCGGCAGGTTGATCAAGGCCGAGAGCACCCCGAACAGGATCGAGAGCCACCAGATCGGCGTATAGGAACCGAAGCGCTCGAACACGATGCCGCCCAGCCAGACGCCGAGGAAGCCGCCGACCTGATGGCTGACGAAGGCAAAGCCGTAGAGCGTCGCCAACCAGCGGGTGCCGAACATGATCGCGACCAGGGTCGAGGTCGGCGGCACCGTGGACAGCCAGGCGAGCCCCGAGACCGCGCCGAAGGCGACCGCGGAGAAGGCCGTCACCGGAAACGAGATGAAGGCGAGCGTGGCGAGCGCCCGGGTGAAATAGATGAAGGACAAGATGTAGCGCTTCGGCAGCCGGCTCTGCAGCCAGCCGACGCTGAGCGAACCGATGATGTTGAACAGGCCGATCGCCGCGATCACCCAGCCGCCGACTTGCGCGGACAGCCCGCGATCGACCAGGAACGCCGGCAGGTGCACGGTGATGAAGGCGAGCTGGAAGCCGCAGGTGAAAAAGCCGAGCACCAGCAGCACGTAAGAGCGATGTCCGAAAGCTTCCATCAACGCGGTCGTGAACGACTGCTGCTCGGCGTCCGTCGGCTTCGGCTCGGCCGCCGGCGGCGTTGCGATGGCGAGCGACAGCGGCACGATCAAGAGCATCAGCGTCGCGAACACCATCAGCGCGCTCTGCCAACCGAACTGACCGATCAGCGCGACACCGAACGGCGCGAACAGGAACTGGCCAAGCGAGCCGGCCGCCGTGCCAGCGCCGAGCGCGAGGCTGCGGCGTTCCGGCGGCAACAGCTTGCTGAACGCCGACAGCACCAGGTTGAACGAACAACCGGACAGGCCGAAACCGACCAGCACGCCGGCGCCGATGTTGAGCGACAGCGGCGTCGCCGAATAGCGCATCAGGACCAGACCGCCGGCATAAAGCAGCGCGCCGACGCACACCACGCGCAACACACCGAAACGGTCCGCGATCGCTCCGGCCAATGGCTGGCCGAGGCCCCACAACAGATTTTGGATCGCAACCGCGAGCGCGAACACGTCGCGGCCCCAGGCGAATTCGCGGCTCATCGGCTGCACGAAGAAGCCGAGGCTGGAGCGCGGACCGAAGCTTAAGAGCGCGATGGCGCAGCCGCAGACGATGATGACCAGCGGGGTGCGCCAGCTCGCGGCCGTGGTCGGCGAACCGAGTTCCGTTGTCTGGACCGACATTGCGTTTCCTTCCCTGCTCGCCATCGAGTGAATGCATTTGCATGAAATAGACCGAGAAGGCCAATTAAAAAAATCGATGCAGCTGCGGGGTGGTGATCCTCGATCGCGGCACGTGGTTGGACACGTCAAGATTACCTAAATACCGCAAAAACATCCTCTCGCGCGAAGGTCAAAACAGGTCCTCGCCCGATGCGCGAGCGACCATCAGGAAAGCCGCGTTTTGTCGCCAAAGACGCTTAAACAACGAACCTTGTTTCTGAAGAACGGCTAACCCGCGCTCCGTAGTCATAGGCAGCCTGCGCAAGCTGCGCAGACGAACGCTAAGGCGAAGCGGTTTCCCATGGACGATCGGGCTCATCATGTGATCGAGAGCAACGGCGATGTTGTGATCGTGGGTGGGGGCGTCGCCGGCCTGCTTTGCGCCCTGCAACTGGCGCCGCGGCCGGTCACTCTGGTCTCCGCTCAGCGCCTCGCCGACCAAGCTGCCGATTCGTGGATGACAGGCGGTCTCGCGGCCATCGGCAAAGGCGACAGCGCGGAGGCACTCGCGGCGGATATGATCGCGGCCAGCGGCGGCCTGGCCGACAGCGACATGGCGCTCGGGGTCGCACGCGAAGCGGAGCGGCGGATCGACGAGTTGCGTCATCTCGGCCTCGACCTCGATTGCGGCCGCGAGGACCGCCATGGACGCATCCGCGCGGTCGCCGCGCCGGTTCGGCGCCTCGTCCCGATCGGCGGTGACAGGACGGGAAGCACGATCCTGACCACGCTGAGCCGAGCGGTGCGCAACACGCCATCGATCCGCATCATTCAAGGCTATCAAGCTGAAGCGCTGATCATGGACGGCGATACCGTAGCGGGCGTGCAGGTGCGGGCCGGCGACGATGCGGCCGCACCGCCGGTCATCCTCGCAGCGCGCGCGGTGGTGCTGGCGACCGATGGCCTGGGGCGTCTGTACGCAACCACGACGAATCCGGCGCTGGCCAACGGCACAGGCCTTGCGATCGCCGCGCGTGCCGGTGCGGTCATCGCTGATCCCGAGTTCGTGCAGTTTCATCCCACCGCGATGATGATCGGCCGCGATCCGGCCCCAGCCATCACCGAAGCCCTGCGCGGCGCCGGCGCCATTCTGGTCAATCGGCGCGGTCAGCGCTTCATGCTGCCGCGCCATCCGCTCGCCGATCTCGCGCCACGCGACATCGTCGCGCGTGGCGTCTTTGCCGAAATCGCCGCCGGGCGCGGCGCCTTCCTCGACGCGCGCGACGTGCTCGACGACGATGTCGCTGCCGCCTATCCGATGCTCGATGCGAGTTGCCGCGCAGCCGGTATCGACCCGACCCGCCAACCGATTCCGGTGGCGCCTGCGGCCCATATCCACATCGGCGGCATCGCCGTCGACGCGCGCGGCCGGAGTTCGCTCAAGGGCCTGTGGGCGGCGGGCGAGGTCGCCGCATCAGGCATTCACGGCGCCAACTGCCTCGCCGGCCACTGCCTGCTTGAGACCGTGGTCATGGCGATGCGCGTCGCCGAAGACATCGCAGGCCAGATGCCGGCGCCCCTCCCTGCCCTGAGCGACATCACCATCGCGGAGTCGAGCGGGCCGCTGCCGCCCTTTGCGGAGAAGGCGTTGCGCGAAACCATGACCACCCAAGTCGGCGTGATCCGCGACGAGGAGCGGCTCGCCGAAGCGGTGGTGACGATCTCCACGCTCGAAGGCGAAAGCCCAAGCCTCGCGCTGCGCAACATGGCGACCGCGGCGCTGTTGATCGCCACAAGCGCCTGGAGCCGGCGCGAGAGCCGCGGCGCGCATTATCGCGCCGATCATCCGGCCGACAATCCGGCCTGCGCCCAACGCACCATGACCACGCTCGCCGCCGCACGAAAGGTGGCGGAGGAGATTGCGGCGAACCCGCCAAGCCGCAAACCGCGCGTGGCGAGTGCGTAGCTCGCCGGCCGAACGCATAAAGCTTGTGGCATCGACCTCTCAGCGTCATTCCGGGGCGATGCGACAGCATCGAACTATGGTGCGCAATTGCGCACCTGGGAATCTTGAGATTCCGGGTTCAGCCCTAACGGGCTGCCCCGGAATGACGGCGTTTATAACGAAGTAAGGCTAGCGCCGCGTCCAGTTCGGATTGATCTCGGCTTCGCTCTTGGCCTCTTCGGCCAGCTCTTCCGAGATTGCAGCGGTCTGCGCCGGCGAACCCCAGCTCGGGGCGTCGCTGCCGTCACCCCAGGCCTTCGGCCGGTAGAAGGTGTGGACGCCGAATTTGTACATCCGCTTCATCTCGGACACCCAGGACGGCCGCACCCAATAGGCGTGATAGTGCGTGGACTTGCCGACTTCCGGCAACCAGATCTGGCCATCGAGCATGGCCTTGGCGATTTTCCTGGCGCGCTCCCACATATCGGGTTCGCGGATCACGTCCGGCGTGCCGTCGCAGGCGAAGGTGAACTGGCAGGCATAGTGCCGGTACTTGTTCTGATACACCACCCCGCAGACCGTGGTCGGATAGTAGCCCGAGAAGGCGCGATTGAGCACGACCTGCGCCACCGCGATCTGGCCACGCACCGCTTCACCGCGGGATTCGAAATACACCGCTTCAGCGAGGCATTTCTCCGACTTCGCGCGCGCCTTGTCGTCGAACAGGCCGAGCCGCTCGGCGGGCGTCTTGGCGCGCTGATTGTCGGCATTGACCTCGCCCTTCGGCGCGATGCTCTCGCCGCTGTCGGGACGAGCTGCGGCATCGTTCGAGGTCGGTGGCAAAGCCGCCATCGGCTTCAGGTCGGGATCCGGCAGCACGATCAGCGGCGCCTCGCCCGGCTGCCAGCTTTCGATGCCGCCGGCGCTGCCGCCGAGCGAGGTCGTGCCAAAATACAGATTGGCCGTTTTGATATTCAGGCCGTCGTAGGAGACGGCGCCGTCGTCGGCAGGCGCAACGGCCGCGGCCTTGGTCTCGTCGGAGGGCTGCGACTGCGGGGACGAAGAAGCGCTGTATTGGGTCAGCGGCGGCGCGCGCAGCGCCTCCTGCAATTCCGGATCGAGCGTGGTGCGCGGCGCGACCGGCGTCTCAACTGGGGCTTCCGCCGTCTTTGCACCGAACACTGAGGAGTTGGAATTGGCAGGCTGCTCGGACGGTGCGCTTTGTGCCGGGGATGTCTGATCTGTGGGCGCCGCGTTCTCGGCCGGTGCTGCAGGCGGCGTAACCACGAGACGATCGCCTTTCAAGGTGCGATCGACGGTCGGGAAGTCGGAGGCCTGATAGCGCGGCGGCGTCTGCAGCACCGGATTGCGCGGCACCACCGTCCCTGTGACGTCCGCCTCGCGGCTGACGAGACTCGCAAGCTGATAGGCCGCGCTCTGCGGCGCAGAGGTGCCGATCGGGCGGCCAAAACTGTAGGTCGCGAGCTGAATAGAGGCCGCGGCGGAGAACACGCGCTTCTGCCAGCGCTCGGCGACGCCGGGCTGCCGGGCCAGCAGGGAGGCGATGTCTTGGTAACCGGTCTCCGTCGGCATCAATGCGAAGACGCAGAGACCGAATCCGAAGGACGCACATCGCGCGCCCTTCGGACCGGGACGCAGAACTAACATCGATACGCTCAACGCAACGCTTACTCAGGAACGACCGAACACAGTTCGTCCGTGCAATTCGATCGTCTTTCTTCGTAAACGGTTTAGGTTGCTGAGGCGTTAAAGCACGTTGCAGGTGTGAGACAGGCAAGCCGAGAAGTTGTAGCTGGTGTCGCGATCAAATGGCTTGGTAAACAGGGCGGCGACGAAAACAGTAAATATCAGGTCAACAAGCGCGGTGAAGAAAGTTTGTAGATCGCGGAAGTTCCACCATAGAAGGGAAGGCTATCGCATATGCATCTGAGGTTCGGGCCAGCACTCTTTCCACGTCGTCGTGGCCGGGCTCGTCCCGGCCATCCACGTCTTTGCTAGCTCTGAAAAGAAAAGGCCGGCAAGTTATGCCGGCCTGTTCGGAATGACTTTCAGTGGAGGACTTATGCCTGGCTCGCGATCTCCTTGCCCAGCGCGGCCTGCGCCGCGGCAAGGCGCGCGATCGGCACGCGGTAGGGCGAGCACGACACGTAGTTCATGCCGATCTGGTGGCAGAACGCGACGGACGCTGGATCACCGCCATGCTCGCCGCAGATGCCGACCTTCAAGGCAGCGCGCGTGGCGCGGCCGCGCTCGACGCCGATCTTGACCAGCTCACCGACGCCGGTGCGATCGAGCGAGATGAACGGATCGATCTCGAGAATGCCCTTGCTGATGTAGGTGCCGAGGAAGCTCGCGGCATCGTCGCGGCTGATGCCGAAGGTGGTCTGGGTGAGGTCGTTGGTGCCGAACGAGAAGAACTCGGCGGCCTTGGCGATCTCGCCGGCCAGCAGCGCCGCACGCGGCAGCTCGATCATGGTGCCGACCTGGTATTCGAGCTCGGCGCCGGTCTCGCGCATGACCTCCTTGGCGCTCGCATCGATGCGCGCCTTGACCAGATCGAACTCGGCCTTGGTCGCGATCAGCGGCACCATCACCTCGAGGCCGACGGCCTCGCCGGTGCGCTTCTCGGCCTCCACCGCCGCCTCGAAGATGGCGCGCGCCTGCATCTCGGCGATCTCAGGATATGCGATCGCCAGGCGACAACCGCGGAAGCCGAGCATCGGGTTGAACTCGGAGAGCTCGCGGGCGCGGTCGGCGAGCCGGCGCGGATCGGTGTTCATCGCGCGCGCGACTTCCTCGACCTCGGCCTGGGTGTGCGGCAGGAATTCGTGCAGTGGCGGATCGAGCAGCCGGATCGTGACCGGCAGCCCCCTCATGATCTCGAACAGCTCGACGAAGTCGGCGCGCTGCATCGGCAAGAGCTTCGCGAGCGCCGCGCGGCGCTCCTGCTCCTCCTCAGCGAGGATCATCTCGCGCACGGTGCGGATGCGGGTCTCCTCGAAGAACATGTGCTCGGTGCGGCACAGTCCGATGCCTTCGGCACCGAACTTGATCGCGGTGCGCGCATCCTCGGGCGTGTCGGCGTTGACGCGCACGCCGGTCTTGCGGACGTCATCGGCCCAGCCCATCAAGGTGCCGAACTCGCCCGACAGCTCCGGCTCGATCATCGGCATGCGCCCGGCAAGAACCTGACCGAGCGAGCCGTCGATGGTGATGACGTCGCCGGTCTTGAAGGTGCGCGGGCCGACGCTCATGGTGCCGCGGCCGTAATCGACGCGGATATTGCCGCAGCCGGAGACGCAGGGCTTGCCCATGCCGCGCGCGACCACCGCGGCGTGCGAGGTCATGCCGCCGCGGGTGGTCAAGATGCCTTCGGCGGCGTGCATGCCATGGATGTCTTCAGGCGAGGTCTCGATGCGGACCAGGATCACCTTGTGGCCGTCGGCCTGCAGCTTCGCAGCCTCCTCCGACGAGAACACGATCTCGCCGGACGCAGCTCCGGGCGAAGCCGGCAAGCCGGTGGCGATCACGTCGCGCTTGGCCGAGGGGTCGATGGTCGGATGCAGCAGCTGATCGAGCGAGGCCGGCTCGACGCGCAGCACCGCATCGTTCTGCGAGATCAGGCCCTCATTGGCGAGCTCGACCGCGATGCGCAGCGCAGCCTTCGCGGTGCGCTTGCCGCTGCGGGTCTGCAGCATCCACAGCTTGCCGCGCTCGACCGTGAACTCCATGTCCTGCATGTCGCGGTAGTGCTTCTCGAGCAGCTTGTAGATCCGCGTCAGCTCGGCGAAAGCGTCGGGCATCGCCATTTCCATCGACGGCTTGTCGGAGCCGGCCTCGCGCCGCGCCTGCTCGGAGATCTCCTGCGGGGTGCGGATGCCGGCGACCACGTCCTCGCCCTGCGCATTGATCAGGAACTCGCCATACAGCAAGGCTTCGCCGGTCGACGGGTTGCGCGTAAAGGCGACGCCGGTGGCCGAGGTGTCGCCCATGTTGCCGAACACCATGGCCTGCACGTTGACCGCGGTGCCCCAGGATTCCGGGATGTCATGCAGCTTGCGATAGGTCACTGCGCGCGCATTCATCCAGGATGAGAACACCGCACCGATCGCGCCCCACAGCTGGTCGTGCGGGTCCTGCGGGAAGTCCTTGCCGGTCTCGTGCGCGACCGCTTCCTTGTACTTGCCGACCAGGTGCTCCCAGTCTTCGGCCGTGAGATCGGTGTCGAGCGAATAGCCCTGGCCGTCTTTGTAGGTATCGAGGATGTCCTCGAAATGGTGATGCTCGAAGCCGAGCACCACATCGGAATACATGGTGATGAAGCGGCGATAGCTGTCATAGGCAAAGCGGCGGTCGCCGGAAAGCGCAGCCAATGCCTCGACCGTCTGATCGTTGAGGCCGAGATTGAGCACGGTGTCCATCATGCCCGGCATCGAGGCGCGGGCGCCGGAGCGCACCGAGACCAGCAGAGGATTCTCGGGATCGCCGAACTTCTTGCCGGTCAGCTTGCCGATGTAGTCGAGCGCCTTCTCGACCTGCGAGGTCAGCTCCTTCGGATAGGTCTTGTCGTTGGCGTAGAAGTAGGTGCAGACCGAGGTCGGAATGGTGAAGCCGGGCGGTACCGGAAGGCCGAGATTGGCCATCTCGGCGAGGTTGGCGCCCTTGCCGCCCAACAGATCGCGCAAGCCAGCTTTGCCCTCGGCCTTGCCGTCGCCGAACGTATAGACCCACTTGTTGGGCTTGATCGCGCTGGCGGCGCTCTTGGCAACGGACTTCGCGGCGTTGGCAACAGACTTGGCTGCCGTCTTGACGGCGGACTTCGGAGCAGCCTTTGGCGCCGTCTTGGCTGCACTCTTCTGTGTGGTCTTGGAAACGGGCTTCGCCGGCGGCTTCGCGACCGACTTGCCAATCGGCTTGGCGACGGATTTCGCCGGGCCTGCCTTCAGAGCCTTGCGCGCGGGCGCCAGCGGCGCAGCTTTTGCCTTGGCCTGCTTGGAAGGCTTTGATTTCGCTGCGACTTTCTTCGACTTCGCTACCGCTTTAGCCATGAGGTGCTTCGATCCGCAAGTAAGGAGGAGCAATCGCGCGCCTTACACCACTTTGGGGGCTGCGGCGCAAGCGAAAGGGTTCCAGAATCCGGTGTTTAGAGATGAATCCACTTCAACAGGCCGAGCCCGATCAGGCCGTTGAGGATCAGGAAGATCGCGACGATGAAGTTGAGAAGACGAGGCATGATCAGGATCAACACTCCGGCAATAAGCGACATGATCGGCGACACATGGGCGACGGTGAGGGTCATGTGAGACTCGGATTTTTGGGATGTGATGGCGGGACGAATCGAGCGGCTCAGACTTTATCCTTGCTCATCGTGGCGGAATAGAAGACGCAGGCGGGAACATTGGTTCCCGCGCCCGCCCAAATTGCTCAAAAAACCTGCCGATCAAACCGCGCTGTTCCCCGGAACGATGCGCCGCTGGCTGCATTGGGGAGGCATGTGCCGGCGCGAGCCGGCCTCACTTTGAAGGAGTTCGATCCAATGCGAAACCATCTCATCGTCGCGGCATTGTTGGCTGCGGTCGCGACGCCGATGGCTGCGCAAGCGCAGTCGTATGGCGTGGTCGTCGACGACGATGCGCCGCTGATCGCGGTGGAACAACGCCCGGCATTCCGCGAATATGTGGTGCGCGAACGCGTTCCCAACTATGTGATTCCGGATCGCGTGGTTGTTGGCGGCGTTCTGCCGGAGACTGGTGTTACTTACTACGACGTTCCGCAGCGTTTCGGTCCCACGCAGTATCGTTACACCGTCGTGAATGGCGAAACGGTGCTGGTCGAACCGCGAACCCGGCGGATCATTCAGGTCGTCGAGTAGTTATAGAGCTGCATTCGGTCGCCGACGCCCCCGCACGCGGCCGGATGTGAAGGCCCTGCCCGGTCCCCCCCGCCGGGCGGGGCTCTTTATTTTTGGAACACTGCTTCTCTCGGATAGCCTGCGCGGGTCAGCCGGCTTTTTTCGCGACCAACCGGTGGACGGTCTTGCCCGAGGAGATGCTGATCAACTCTTCATCGAGCAGCAGCTGGGCCGGCGACAGCTCGGCCAGCACGGATGCGGTATCGACGGAAGCGTAGAGCCGTCCCTGCGGATCGCGGACGTCATCGCCTGTGGTGACGCGCCAGCTCAGATAGAGGACACCACCGGGCCTTGCGATCGCCAGCATGCGCCGCACCGAAGCCGGCACAAGGGTGCGATCGAGATGCATGATCACGGTCTCACACAACACATTGTCGAAGGAGCCGTCCGCGATACCCGAGAGTGCCGGCAGTTCACTGCGACTGAATGCAAGGTGCGGATAGCGCGCGCGAGCTTCCATCAAGAGGCCCTCGGACGCGTCGAAACCCTGCGCCGGATAGCCATTGGCCTCGAGCCAGGCGACCTCGCGTCCACTGCCGCAGCCGATGTCGGCGGTGCGGCCTCCGCTGGTGAAGAAACGCGTGATAATGTCGTGCAGATCCTCGGGAGCTGGCTGGGTGTGCCAATCGGTCGCAAACGCCGCAGCAGCCTGATCGTACGCGGCGAGCGTCTGCTCGTCGGCCATCTTAGCCCTCGATCTTGGAGAAGTCCGCAACGGCACGCGTGGCGCTGCGAATCTCGTTCAGCAGCTTCAGGCGGTTCTCGCGAATCTTCGGGTCGTCGTCGTTGACCTTGACCTTGTCGAAGAAGGCGTCGACCGCGGGCCGCAGCTTCGCCATCGCGCTCATCGCGGCGGCGAAATCTTCCTTGGCAACAGCGGTGCCCGCTTCCGCCTTCACCTCGCCGATCGCTTTCGCCAGCGCCTTCTCCTCGTCGAGCCTGTAGAGCGAGGCATCCGGCGCGCCATCGAACGCGCGCTTGTCCTTTTTCTCTTCGATCGCGAGGATGTTGGAGGCACGCTTGGTGCCGGCGAGCAAATTCTTGCCGTCATCACTATCGAGGAATTTGCCGAGCGCCTCGACGCGGCGGACCACCATCAAGAGATCGTCCTGCCCGCCGAGCGCGAACACCGCATCGACCAGATCGTGCCGCGCGCCCTGCTCGCGGAGTTGGACCTTGAGACGGTCTGCGAAGAAGGAGAGCAGATCTCCAATCAACGCCGCCAGCTTTTCGCCGGACGCAGACGGGTGCTTCTGCAGGAACGAAGAATTAGCTCCCGGATTGCGAACCGCAGCCAAGATATTCTCGAACTGAGAGTCAGTGCCTCGCATAATCTGCAGGGCAAGTGCAGCCTGGAAGATCGAAGTCAGGGATACCCGCGTATTCTGCTCCAGCAGGATCCTAATCACGCCCAACGCCGCACGCCTGAGCGCATACGGGTCCTTCGAGCCCGTCGGCTTCTCGTCGATCGCCCAGAAGCCGACCAGCGTGTCGAGCTTGTCTGCGAGTGCCACAGCGACTGATACCGGGTCGGTCGGCACGCGGTCGTTCGGCCCCTGCGGCTTGTAGTGTTCTTCGCAGGCCGCGGCGACGGAGGCGTCCTCGCCCTGGGCCAGTGCGTAGTACTTGCCCATCAGGCCCTGCACTTCCGGAAACTCGCCGACCACCTCGGTGAGCAAGTCCGCTTTCGCAAGCTTGGCGGCGCGCTTCACCTTTTCGACATCAGCGCCCACGAGCGGCGCGATCTCGGCAGCAAGTCGCTCGATGCGTTTGATGCGTTCGGCCTGGGTGCCGAGCTTCTCGTGGAACACGATCTGCTCGAATTTCGGCAGGCGATCCTCGAGCCTGGTCTTCAGGTCGGTCTCGTAGAAAAATTTGGCATCGCTCAGGCGCGCGCGGATCACGCGCTCATTGCCGGCGATGATGGTCTTGCCACCGTCGCTCGCTTCGATATTCGCAGTGAGTATGAATTTCGGCGCCAGCCCTCCGGTCCTGGGATCGCGCACCACGAAGCACTTCTGGTTGTTGCGAATGGTGGCGCGGATCACTTCAGCCGGCGTCTTGAGGAAGTCCGGATCGAATGAGCCCATCAGCACGACGGGCCATTCGACCAGGCCTGCGACCTCGTCCAGCAGCGCGGGGTCTTCCACCAGTTCATAACCTTGCGCAAAGGCGAGCTGCTTGGCGTCGGTGACGATGGTGTCCTTGCGCCGATCAGCGTCGAGCACGACCTTGGCATCGAGCAGCTTCGCCTCATAGTCCTCGAAGCGGCGCACCGAGATCGCTGACGGCGCCATGAAGCGGTGGCCGAACGTGGTCTGGCCAGCTTCGATGCCGTCGACCGAGAAGCTGACGACGTCAGGCTCCTCGGTCTCGAGGCCGAAGGTGGCCGTGATCGTGTGCAGTGGCCGCACCCAGTTCAGCGCGCCCGGTCTTTCCGAGCGCCGGCCCCAGCGCATCGATTTCGGCCAGGGGAAGGTTCTGATGATCACCGGCAGCATCTCGGCCAGCACATCCAGCGTGGCGCGGCCCGGCTTTTCGATCAGCGCGACATAGAAATCGCCCTTCTTCGGATCGCGCTGGATGGTGGCTTCCTCGATCGAGGCAAGGCCGGTGGCTTTCAGAAAGCCCTGGATCGCCGCATCAGGCCCGCCAACGCGCGGGCCCTTGCGCTCGTCCTTCAGGTCGGCCTGACGCGCGGGGATGCCGTGGACAGTCAGCGCCAGCCGCCGCGGCGTCGCGAAGGCCTTCGCGCCTTCATAGACGAGGCCTTCGGCGACAAGTTTGTCGGTGACCATGCGGCGCAGATCATCCGCCGCCTTCGCCTGCATGCGCGCGGGGATTTCTTCGGAGAACAATTCGAGAAGGAGGTCGGGCATTAGTGATGCTCTTTGCGAGGACGGCGCGGCTGGGTTGCGAGCGACCCTCCCCCTCAAGGGGAGGGTGAAGACACCCCGCCTGCCTCAGTATGCAGCCAGGCCTCGCCGCAGGCTTTGGCGAGCTCGCGGACGCGCAGGATGTAGCTCTGCCGCTCGGTGACTGAGATGACGCCGCGGGCATCGAGCAGGTTGAAGACGTGGCTCGCCTTGATGCACTGGTCGTAGGCCGGCAACGCCATCAGATGCTCTTTCCGATTGCCTTCACGCCAACCGGCGGCGAGATATTTGCGGCAGGCGTCCTCGGCCATCCGAAACTGCTCGAACAGCATCGTGGTATCGGCATATTCGAAATTGTGCCGCGAATATTCCTGTTCGGCCTGCAGGAACACGTCGCCATAGGTGACCTTGGCGTCGCCGTCGCGGCCGTTGAAGTTGAGATCGTAGACGCGGTCGACACCCTGCACATACATCGCCAGGCGCTCGAGCCCGTAGGTGAGCTCGCCCGCCACTGGCGCGCATTCGAAGCCCGCGACCTGCTGGAAATAGGTGAACTGCGACACTTCCATGCCGTCGCACCAGCATTCCCACCCGAGACCCCAGGCGCCCAAGGTCGGGCTTTCCCAATCGTCCTCGACGAAGCGGATGTCGTGCACGGCGGCATCGATGCCGATTGCGCCGAGCGACTTCAGGTAGAGCTCCTGAAGGTTCGGAGGCGACGGCTTCATGATCACCTGAAACTGGTAATAATGCTGCATCCGGTTGGGATTTTCGCCGTAGCGGCCGTCCTTCGGCCGTCGCGACGGCTGCACATAGGCCGCATTCCACGGCTTCGGCCCCAGCGCCCGCAGGGTGGTGGCGGGATGGAAGGTGCCGGCACCCATCTCCATGTCGTAGGGCTGCAGGATCACGCAGCCCTGCTCGGCCCAGAACCGTTGCAGGGCCAGGATGAAGCCCTGGAACGAGCGTTCCGGGCGCATATGCAGAGGCAGCGAATCCATCGTCAATTTCGGTCTTTTGCGCAAAGCGGGGAAAAAGCGCGCGGACCGTATCGGCGGGTGGACCAGGAATCAAGGCGGCGACGGCAAACGTCGCCGCCTTTCAACGGCGCGTCAGAGCGGGCGATAGGCGCCGGTGACGGGATCGCGACGAAGCGTCTTGATCTCGCCGGCGTGCGCGGCTTCCGCCATGCGCGACAGCCGCGCCTCTTCCAGCTCGTGATTGATCCTTTGTGCGGTCTTATAGGCCCAGCGGACCATGGCAAGCCCGCCCAGCACACCCGCAACGGCGACAAACGGCGGCATCGGTCGTTCCTTCATCCTCGTGAGGACAGCCACCCCCGGCGCAATATTCGCTGATCCGGGTTCCCCAGGCAATTGGGATTGCTGGGACGAAATGGCGCGGATCAACGCTATTTACAGCCCGAATCTGGCCCAGATCGCCCTGGTCTCCACCGCCGAGATCAATTCCTCGGCAAGCCCAGCCCAGCCGCCGAAGGACCCGCCCAGGCTACCGGCCCCGGGCGCGCGGCGACCGAGCAGGCCGCCCAGCATGCCGCTCGCAGGCATCACCACCGGTGTCACCACCTCCTCGCCGAACCGGGTGCGCAAGGTCGAGCGCAGATCGCCGACCGCATCCGCAAGCCCGAGTCCGATCGCGCTGTCGCCGGCCCAATATTCACCGGTGAACAGCACATCGTCGGCCCCCTTGAGGCGGACGCCCCGGCTCTCCTTGACCAGCGAGATGAACAGCGCGTGGATCTCGCGCTGGATCTTCTTCAGCCGCGCCACATCGTCAGGGTTTTCGGGGAGGAAGGGATCGAGCATCGCCTTGTGCTCGCCCGCGGTATAGAGCCGGCGCTCGATGCCGATCTTCTTGATCAGCTCCTGCAGCCCGAACGAACCGCCGACCACCCCGATCGAGCCCAGGATGGAGGACGGATCGCAGAAGATCTCGTCGCCGGCGCAGGCGATCATGTAGCCGCCGGACGCAGCAACGTCCTCAACGAATACGAGCACCGGCAGCTTCTTCTCGGCGGCCAGCTGGCGGATGCGCAGATAGATCTGGCGCGATTGCACCGGGGAGCCGCCGGGCGAATTGATCACGAGCGCCACCGCCTTGGCGTTGCGCATCGAGAACGCACGCTCCAGCATCTTGGCGACGCCGGCCAGCGTCAATCCCGGGCGCAGCGGGGTCACCGCGCCAATCACGCCGGACAGGCGGACGACAGGGACGACCGGCGCCCCCCTCAGCCTTGCCGGCAGCATCGCCTTCCATCGCTCGAACAGGCTCGGCGTGCTGTCGGCTTGGGTCAAACTGTCCACCATCGACTTACCTCGAATTAACCATTTTTTATCCCGCCGCTGCCATCCAATCGGCCGGAACAAACGTTGGAATTGTGTGGTTAGCAGATGCAGGGGCGGCGGAGGAACACATGAAGATTTATTTGCTGATGCTGCTGCTCGGTAGCCTCCTGACCGCCATCCGCTTCACCGCGACTCCCGAGCGCCGCTCGGAAACGCTGCCGCAATAACGCTGATCCCGATCCAGCGTTCACGGACGGGCAAGCGGCAAAGTCCCCCGCCCCGCCATCACAGCCTCGACCACCTCACTTGCCGGCCCGCTTGGTGCGTTCAGTGCAATCCCCTCCAGAAGCACGAGCGGGGCACGTCCCCCTTTGACGGCCCGGACCAGGATCCGGATCGCAGGCTTTCCCGCCTCGCCATGAACCGGCAGCAATGCCAGGCTGCCGAAGCCGCGCGACAGCGCCGATAAGACCTCGCCCAGCCCGTCTGCCCGCCAGATCAAGGTGAGCGCACCGCCTGATTTCAGGATCCGCCGCGCCGCGTGCACCCAGGCCTCCAACGTGCTGGGTCCGGCCATATGCGCCGTGGCACGCGCAGCAGCAGGCGACGGCCGATGCCGGCCGGCGTCATTGAACGGCGGATTCATCAGGACGACGTCGGCGCTGTCAGGCGCAAGCCCGGCAGCCGCGAAGGCACTCGCCTCGCTTGTCACATCGAGCACGACGACATCGGCGGACAGCGCATTCGCTGCGGCATTATGGCGCGCGATCTCAGCGAGATCCGGATCGAGCTCGACCAGCGTCAGCCTGAGCCCGTCGACGCGCACGGCTACCGCCAGGCCCGCGGCGCCCACGCCCGCGCCGAGATCGATCACGCGGTCACCGGGACGCGCAGCAACCGCCGCCGCGAGCAGGATCGCATCATGGCCGCAGCGGTGGCCTGAGATCGGCTGGCGCAGCCGCAACCGGCCGCCGAGAATAGCATCGTCTGAAAAAGCGGCCGCCTCATTCATCGGGGCGCAGCTCATGCGCGAGACCGGCCTCGGTGAGCAGCCGCCGCGCCTGCAGATTGTCGTCCTCGTGCACCAGGATACGCCGCGGCAGGATGCCGAGCGAGCCCTCGATGACGCTCATGTTCTGGTCGAGCACCAGATGATCGATATTGGCGCCCTGGAGCAGCGCCTCGATTGCCGAGACCAATACAATGTCGTTGGTTCGAACCAATTCCCGCAAGCGTAAGGCCTCCGTGTCCGGCGCGATCAAGGTTCCGTGTCAAGCCTTGCCGCGTTGCGCCGCAGTTTCTATGGTGCGGCCGTATCCCTTCGGCCCTGACGTTCGTATGAGCGCTCGCTGCCATATGATACGAATACCGGAGCCGGAATACCAGTTTAGCAGGAGCGGAGACCAGCGTGGCGGTGATTGTACCTTTCGAAAGCCCATCGAACGCTTCGATCGACGGGCTGGTCGCGCTGGTTGCCGCCGACATGGAACGGGTCAACGCCACGATTCTGTCCCGCACCGGGTCGGACGTGACGATGATCCCGGAGGTCGCCAACCATCTGATCTCCTCCGGCGGTAAGAGGCTGCGGCCAATGCTGACGCTCGCCATGGCCAACCTCGCCGGCTACAGCGGCGACGGCCATATCAAGCTGGCTGCAGCGGTCGAGTTCATGCACACGGCGACGCTGCTGCACGACGACGTGGTCGACGAGAGCGAGATGCGCCGCGGCAAATTGTCCGCCCGGATGCTGTGGGGCAATGAGGCGAGCGTGCTGGTCGGCGATTTCCTGCTGGGACAGGCGTTCCGCATGATGGTCGAGGTCGGCTCGCTGCGCGCGCTCGACATTCTCTCTGCGGCTGCCGCCACCATCGCCGAAGGCGAGGTGATGCAGCTTGCCGCCGCCAAGAACACGGCGACCACGGAGGACGAATATCTTGCTGTCATCCGCGGCAAGACCGCAGAATTGTTCGCGGCCGCTTGCGAGGTCGGGCCCGTGCTCGCCAACCGGCCCAAGGCCGAGCAGACCGCCTGCCGCTCGGTCGGCATGAATCTCGGTATCGCCTTCCAGCTCGTCGACGACGTGCTCGACTATGGCGGCAAGTCGGCCAAGCTCGGCAAGAACATCGGCGACGATTTCCGTGAGGGCAAGATCACCCTGCCGGTCGTGCTGGCCTTCCGCCGCGGCAGCGACTCTGAGCGCGCGTTCTGGATCAAGGCCCTGGAGCGCGGCGAGATCAGCGACCACGATCTCGACCATGCGATCGGGCTGATGAACAAGCACCGCGCGCTCGAGGACACGATCAGCCGTGCCCAGCACTACGGCGCCATGGCGGTCGATGCGCTGGCGCTGTTTCCGGCCTCGCCGATGAAGACCGCGCTGGAGCAGGTCGTGGCATTCTGCCTCGCCCGCTCGCATTAGCTCGACATAAACAAGCCGTCATGCCCCGCGCAGGCGGGGCATCCAGTACGCCGCGCACTCACGATGTGACATCGCCGTCTCTGCAATACTGGATCGTCTGCTTTCGCGGACGATGACAGCTTACTGAAAACTAGGCTGTAATCGGACGAGGGAAGCACGATGACTTGCAGCAGCTTCAGTCTGTTCCTGGCAGCTGCCCTTCTCATCGCCGCCGTGCCCGGCCCCGGAATCCTGTACGTCGCGGCCAGAACACTCGCAGGCGGACGCGCCGCAGGCATGGCCTCGACGTTCGGCACTGCGTTCGGGGGCTTGGTCCATGTCGTCGCTGGCAGCGTCGGTATTTCGGCGCTTCTGCTCGCCAGTGCGCAGCTGTTCACGGCGGTCAAGCTCGCAGGCGCGCTCTACCTGATCTGGATCGGATGGCAGAGCTTCCGCTCGACGTCATCTCCCAAAAAGATGCCTGAAACTGCGCCCGATGCCCGACGCGCGTTCCGCCAAGGCATCCTTGTCGAGGCATTGAATCCGAAGACGGCGGCGTTCTTCCTCGCTTTCATCCCACAATTCATCGACCCAACCTCGATGCATCCAGGCGAGCAGTTCGTGTTGCTGGGATCGATCTCGGTGGCGCTCAACACGTTGGCCGACGCGACCGTCGTGATCATGGCGTCCACTGTCCGCAGAAATCTGACGCAAAGACCGGGTCTGCTCCGTCGCCTCCATCAGGGCTCGGGATTGTTCATGATGGGGCTGGGCGTTTCACTTGCGCTGGCGCGCCGTCCCGCGGCGTCCTAAAGCGCGATGAGATTAGAACGAATCGTCATAGCGCTTTAGGTTATTGTTTGAGCATGATCTTTTCGGAAAACCGCTTCGCACTTTTCCGGATCATGCTCTAACTCAGCGTCCCCGCATACACCCACCATTCGGGGTGATCGGTGCCGATCCGTCGGCCGGCGGCCTGCGCCTCTGTCGTGCTGCCGAAGATGGCAAAGCAGGTCGCGCCAGAGCCTGACATGCGCGCCAGCAGCGCGCCTGGGCAGGTGCCGAGCGTCGATAGCACGTCGGCAATGACAGGCTGCACTTTGAGTGCGGGCTTCTCAAGATCGTTCGGCACCTGCTCAAGCGCGCGGACCCAATCGGCCGTCGACGCCCCCGCCACGGGCCAAGCCGGCGCCCGAATGACATCGGTGACACCGACCCGCAGGTCGCCCGGCCTCAAGCCCAGTGCCTGGAACACATCCTTGGTCGCCACCGGCATGCGCGGATTGACCATCACGCAAGGCAGCGCGGGGAGGTCCAGCGGCAACAGCTTCTCGCCGACCCCGGTCATGTCGCAGGCTTGCGAGGCCAGGCACACCGGCACGTCCGCGCCGGTCTTCAGGGCCACGGCGACGAGGCGTGGATCCTCGAGCGCAAGGCCGTTCAGGCGTGCGAGCAGCCGCAAGGCGGCAGCAGCATCCGCCGAACCGCCGCCGATGCCGGCGGCCACCGGCAGCACCTTGTTCAGCGTGAACGCGCCGAACTTGAGCCCCGGCACGGCCTCCGAGAGGAGCCGCGCCGCTTTCAACACCAGATTGTCGGTGGTCTCACCGCAGGCTCCCGCGAGCGGCCCGGTGGTGGCGAGCGTCAATTCCGGGCCAGGCTCCAGGCGCAGCTGATCGGCACAATCGGCAAAGGCCACGATGCTTTCGAGGTCATGATAGCCGTCGGCCCGACGGCCGACCACGCGCAAGGTCAGATTGACCTTGGCGCGGGCCTGATCGCTGAGCGCGTTTGTCGCGCACGCTGCGCTGGTCGCCGACATCGGCGGAAGCCCCCAGGAAAATCAGGAAAGATCGCCGACTAGCCGCCCTTGTCGTCCTCTTTCTTCTTGTCGGCCGAGGCATCCTTGTCGGCAGAGGCCGCAGCCGGCGCCGGATCATCGGTCAAGCCGTTCTGGATCTTGGCCTCGATCTTCGGCAGATCGTCCGGCTCCGGCTTGAGATCACGCGCGTGCGCCCACTGGAACTTGGCTTCCAGCTTACGGCCGACACGCCAATAGGCATCGCCGAGATGGTCGTTGATGGTCGGATCTTCCGGCTTCAGGTCGATGGCGCGTTCGAGGTTCTTCACCGACTCCTCGTAATTGCCGAGGCGATAATAGGCCCAGCCGAGCGAGTCGACGATGTAGCCGTCGTCGGGCCGCTGCTCGACGGCGCGCTTGATCATCTTCATGCCCTCGTCGAGATTGGTACCCTGGTCGATCCAGGAATAGCCGAGATAGTTGAGGACATGCGGCTGATCCGGCTGCAGCTCGAGCGCCTTGCGCATGTCGGCTTCAGCCTTGGGCCACTGCTTGGACCGCTCCTCGCAGATGCCGCGATAGTAATAATAGATGCTGTTGGCCTTGTCGTTGTTGGGCGGCAGCGAGTCGATCCCGAGCGAATAGGTCTCGGCGCAGTCGGCGAATTTCTTGCGTCCGCGCTCGATATTGCCGAGCGCCATGATCGCTTCCAGATCCTTCGAATCCTGCGCGATCACCTCCTTGAGGATCTTGATCGCGTCGTCACCGCGATCGGCCGAATCGAGATCGGTCGCGAGCTGGATCTGCGCATTGCGCTTCAACGGCGACGACGCCGGCACCCGCTCATAGACCTTGATCGCCATCTGCGGCTTCTTCACGGTCTCGTAGAGATCGGCGAGCGACAACAGCGCCAGCGGATGGTTCGGCTGCAGATGCAGCGCGAGCTGCAGATAAACCAGCGCGAGGTCCTCGCCGCCGCGGCGGGTCAGGGTCGCGCCGATGCCATACAGCGCCTCGGCCGCACCGGCCTGCGGCGAATCGATCAGTGACGGCAGCTTCTTGCCTTCCTTGGTCTCGCGCAGGCCCTCCTGCACCAGCGGGTGCCGCGCGAGCTTCTTGTCGAAGGCCTCATAGATCGCGGTCGCAGACGCCGCGTCCTTGTTGCGCGACAGCCAATGCGCGTAGGCTTCGGTGATCCGCAGCATCGAATCGTCGAGCTTGTAGGCGCGCTCGAACCGCGCGCCGGCTTCCTTCTCCTTGCCGGCGAACTCGTAGATCATGCCGGCATGCAGATCCTTGAAGATCGGATACCATTCGGGACCGGCGAGCTTGTCGATCGTGGCCACCGCGGTCTTGGCATCGCCCGCACCCGCCGCAGCCCAGGCCGACAGCAGCGTCGCGACAAGATCGGTAATCGGACCGCGCACCGACTGATTGATGTTGCTCTGCGCGGCCGCATATTTCTTCTGCTTGATGTCCTGCACGCCGACCACGAGACGAGCGATCTTGTTGGACTTGTCGACCGTCAGGATGCGCTCGGCGAGCTTGACCGCCTCGTCGATGTCACCATCGGCCACCGACGAGATGAAGGCGCGGTCGAGCAGTTCGTTGTTCTTCGGATCGCTGCGCAGCGCGGAGCGGTAGAACGCGGCGGCGGAAGCGGCATCGCGCTCTACGCTGGCATGGCGCGCGGCCAGATAGCTGCCCGAGGTGGTGAGCGACTTCAGGTCGTGGCTGGTCGGGAACTGCGCGGCGTTATCGGTCGGACGGTCCGGCGTCTGCGCCGCGGCTGCAACCGGAAGCAGCAGAGCGGCAAGGGCGACGGCAGTCCAGCGATTGCAACGAGTTGATAACATCACGGTTCGCTCTGGTTGGTGGAAATGAAAAGGTCGTCGCAGACTCGACCCCAATCGGCGGCGCTTTCGAAGCGCCGACAATGCCGCGTTTGGCGGCCAATCGCAAGGATGGCCGGTCGCTTCAGTCGGACGGCCCCGTCGGACGGCCAAAAGGTGCTGCCTGAAACGCGTTCACTATGGCCGTATCGTGGCCGGGGCCTCTGGTTTCGGGCGACGGCTCACGCAATCGTGCACTACATCGCCTCGTAGTTCGGCCCGCCGCCGCCCTCCGGAGGAACCCAGGTGATGTTGCCGTTGGGGTCCTTGACGTCGCAGGTTTTGCAATGGACGCAGTTCTGGGCGTTGATGACGAAGCGCGGGCTCGCGCCGTCCTCCACCCATTCATAGACGCCGGCCGGGCAATAACGGCCGGACGGCCCCGCATAGACGTCATGCTCCGAGCTCTTCTGCAGGGCCATGTCGGCAACCTTCAGGTGCACCGGCTGGTCTTCCTCATGATTGGTGTTGGAGAGGAACACCGACGACAGGCGATCGAAGGTCAGCTTGCCGTCGGGCTTAGCCGCCGGGATCGGCTTATGCGCCCTGGCCGGATCGAGCGTGGCGCGATCGGGCTTGCCGTGCGACTGGGTGCCGAACAGCGAGAAGCCAAGGGTGTTGCACCACATGTCGATGCCGCCGAGCGCGACCCCCAGCACGGTACCAAACTTGGACCATAGCGGCTTGACGTTGCGGACCTTGTACAGGTCCTGGCCGACCGGAGAGCCGCGCCAGGCATTCTCGTATTCACCCAATTCGTCATTGGAGCGCCCGGCCGCGATTGCGGCGCTGACATGCTCGGCCGCCAGCATCGCGCTGCCCATCGCATTGTGCACGCCCTTGATGCGCGGCACGTTGACGAAGCCGGCCGCGCAGCCGATCAGCACACCGCCGGCGAAGGACAGCCGCGGCACCGACTGATAACCGCCTTCGGTGATCGCACGCGCACCATAAGCGAGCCGCTTGCCGCCTTCGAGCACGGCGCGGATCGAGGGATGCGTCTTGAAGCGCTGAAACTCCTCGAACGGCGACAGATACGGATCGCTGTAGTTCAGGTGCACGACGAAGCCGACGGCGACCAGATTGTCGTCATAATGATAGAGGAACGAGCCGCCGCCGGTCTTGCTGTCGAGCGGCCAGCCGAACGAATGCTGGATCAGGCCTTTCTGGTGCTTGGCCGGGTCGATCTGCCAGACTTCCTTCAGGCCGATGCCGAACTTCGCCGGCTCGCTGTTGCTGTCGAGCGCGAATTTCGCGATCAGCTGCTTCGACAGGCTGCCACGTGCGCCTTCCGCAAACAGCGTGTACTTACCGAGCAGCTCCATGCCGCGGGTGAAGGACGGCTTCGGCGAACCGTCCTTGGCAATGCCCATGTCGCCGGTGGCGATGCCGCGCACGGCGCCCTGCTCGTCATACAGCACTTCGGTGGCGGCAAAGCCCGGATAGATCTCGACCCCGAGCGCTTCGGCCTTGCGCGAAAGCCAGCGGCAGACATTGCCGAGCGAGCCGATGTAGCAATGATGGTTGTCCATCAGCGGCGGCATCATGAAGGCCGGCAGCGGGATCGCGCTGCTCTCGGTCATCCAGAAGAACTTGTCGACTTTGACTTGCGTCTTCAGCGGACAATCGTCGTCGCTGCGCCAGTCCGGAATCAGCCTGTCGAGTGCGGCCGGGTCGATCACGGCACCGGACAAGATGTGCGCGCCGACCTCGGAGCCTTTCTCAACGACCACGATGTTGAGGTCGGCATTGAGCTGCTTCAGCCGAATCGCCGCCGACAAGCCCGAGGGGCCTGCGCCGACGATGACGACGTCGAACTCCATGGATTCGCGCGGAGGTAATTCTTCGGTGCTCATGGTTTACGATCTCAGCCCTTTTGCGAGCGTTTCTTCCCTTGAAGTTCGGGTTGTTCGCCCTCTTGTTTCCGATTTTTCCCGGAAGAACAACCGCGGAAATGCATTCCGTCCTGGGTCAAGGCGGCGTAGAGTGGCATGGACCGACCATCGCCATGACACCCGAGCCCATCCCCGACATCAGGCAGCTGCTCGCCTTCTACGTGGAGGCCGGCGTCGACTGCGCGCTCGACGACGCCCCGGTCAACCGGCTGGCGGAACCGGAGCCTGCGCCTTTGGCCAGCGCTCCTGTAGCCCGTGAAGCACCGCCGCCGCAACCGTTCCGTGCAGCGCCCGCGATTATTCCGCCGCGCGCCGAGCCGCCGCCTCCGCCCGATGCCGCGATTGCCTCGGCGCGCGAAGCGGCGCGCACCGCGCCAAGCCTGGAGGCGCTCCGCGCCCTGCTCGAGACCTTCGACGGCTGTTCGCTGAAAAATACCGCCACACGGCTGGTGTTCGCCGACGGCAACCCGGAGGCCCGCATCATGTTCGTCGGCGAGGCGCCCGGCCGCGACGAGGACATTGAAGGGCTGCCCTTTGTCGGCCGTTCCGGCAAGCTGTTGGACCGCATGATCGGCGCGATCGGACTCGATCGCAGCAAGGCCTACATCGCCAACGTCATCCCCTGGCGCCCTCCGGGCAATCGCACGCCGACGCCGCAGGAGACCCAGATCTGCCTGCCGTTCATCCAACGGCAGATCGAACTGGTGGACCCGGACGTTCTGGTCACGCTCGGCAATCCTTCGACGCAAGCGCTGCTCGGCACCCGCGAGGGCATCATGCGCACCCGCGGCCGCTGGCTCGAATACGACACCGGCAGGCGGGTGATCCGCGCGATGGCGACCTTCCATCCGGCCTATCTGTTGCGCTCGCCGTCCTACAAGCGGCTGTCCTGGCAGGATCTGCGCGCGATCGCAAAGGTGCTTAGCAATTGATCCCTGTCATTCCGGGGGCGATGCGCAGCATCGAGGCCGGAATCTCGAGATTCCCCGATGCGCAATTGCGCATCTGAGGTCTGGTGCTTACGCGCCATCCCGGAATGACGGCAAGCTACTTCCCTTTCGGCCGCACGATCGCCCAGCCGATCCGCAGCAGCGGCTGCCGACCGTTGATCAGCCAATCAAACGAGCGCGGCACCTCGGGGACGATGCCCGGAAAACGCTGCGCGATCTCCGGCGGCGGCGTGCCGATGGTGTCCGCCGCACGCCAGACCACGACGCCACCGGTCTCGGCGAACTGCGCCGGCGTTTCCCACGGGGTCCGTTGCGGGGTTGCGTCCAGGAACAGATGCGGCCGGCTGCGACCGAGCGCGATCAGGCTCGCAAGCTCGGGATCACCGGCGACCGCGCGCAGCGGCTGATTGGTGCGGCGGGCAAAGCTCTCGACGAAAAACTGCGCGATCTGGCGCCTCGGCATCGCGGTATGCACTTCGCTGCCGCCGATCCAAGGCAGCACCATGGTCGCCCCAACCACGAGCACTGCGGGGGCCGCAATCGCGGCCGCCCAGACCGCGCGCAACAGCCGCTGCCGCCGCAGGCGAATGATATCGCCCGACGCGACCACCACGGCCAATCCTGACATCATCAAGGTGACGCCGGCGCCACTGATCACGGTATCGCGGCCGAACAGACCGGAGAGCAGGCTGAAGGCCAGCAGTGGTGCGAGCGCGAAGCAATAGACGAAGTCGCGTGCGAGCGGCGCAACCGGAGGCCGATAGATGATCGGCGCGTCGGTCTCATCGCGGCTGACCCGGTTCGAATTGAGTACGACCAGCAACAGGATGGCGGCCATCGCGAGCAACAGCCCGCCGAGCAGTGAGAGCCAGAGCTCGGCGCGCGCGCCGAGCTCTGCCAGCGCCGGCAATGCGGGCCAAATGGTGCTGTCGGCACGCAGCACGAAGATCAGATAGGGCAGCGCCAAGGCCAGCACGACCAGGAGCGCGAACAACGGATCAAAGGATGTCAGGACGCGCCGGCCTCGCCCGCTGGAGGCAGCAAAGCCAGCAATCAACAACAGCAGGCCGATGGCGGCCGACGTCGTCAGCAGCAACAGCCCGGCTTCGATCGACCAGGCAAACCAGGCGTTGCGCCGGTTCTGTCCGAGGATCTGCCACGTGTGCAGCAACAACAGCGCCCAGAGCGGCCGGGCCAGAATATCGGGACCGAATTCAAGGGTCGGTGCGCCGAATGCGGTCACCGTCATTGTCAGCAGCACCGCGAGGACGGCGTGCTGGCTGCCGACGATCGCGCGGGCCAGCAGAAAGATCGCCCAGAACGTCACTGCCGAGGAGAGCACGGCCAACAGGTGCACGCCGACCATGTGGTTGCCCACCGCGCGGTAGGCGATGTCGGCCAGCCAGAACGACAGCGGCGGTCCGAGGTCAGTACCGACCTGATATTCCCGGCCGAAGGCGAGCAACGTGGCGAGATCGCTCGGCGGGCTGCGGTAGAACAGGACTGCGACCGCGAGCCAAAGCACCGCCTGACAGAGCACCACGATCACCACGACCAGCCTCGGCCGGGCGCGGATCAGTTCGACGACCAGGGATGTGAAACGCATGAATAGCTGGATCGCTTGCGATCGTCTCTCATTCGGGTAATGCCGCTTGTCCGCTACCGGCAATCGATACCGCGCGGGCAAGGCGACCGACGATCCCTAGCGAGGAGTGACGCTTCGGACTGGTTGGCTGATCTAGCTCATAAGACGGTGGCGCCGCCGAGGCAATCGGGATCAGAGGCCGACCGAGATTTCCGACGTGACCACTGTCGTCTCAGCAAACAGATCAGGCTCTGGCATCACCGTCCAGGGCTGATGCTTCTGGCGCGCGGCCACTACAGGCGCGAACAGGCTGCGGTGATGAACGGACGGCCCGAGGCGGTCGAGCGCCGCCAAGTGCTCCGGCACCGCGTAACCCTTGTGCTGCTCGAAGCCGTAACCGGGGCAGTCCTGCGCCAGCGCGCACATCAGCCGGTCGCGCGTGACCTTGGCGACGATCGAGGCCGCCGCGATCGACATCACCAGGCCGTCGCCGCCGATCACCGCCTCGCAGTCGCAGGCCACGTCGATGCGGTCACGGCCATCGACGAAGACGTGCTTCGGCGGCTCCGGCAGCGCCCTGACCGCGCGCGAGAGCGCCCACAACGACGCCCGCAGGATGTTGTCACGATCGATTCGCTGAGGCGATGCAAAGGCCACGGCAAAGGCCGAGGTCTTGCAGATCTTCTCGAACAGCGCCTCGCGCTCCTCGGCTGTCAACCGCTTCGAATCGTCCAGCCCTTTGGGAATGCGCTTGGGGTCGAGCACCACAGCGGCCGCGACCACCGGACCTGCCAGCGGCCCACGTCCCGCCTCGTCGCAGCCCGCGACCGGCCAGATCCCCTGCTTCAACAGCGCGCGCTCGCGGCGGAAGCTCGGCGGCGCCACGGCGATGACGCCCTTGGCCGGCTTTGCCTCAGCGACGTCACGCGCCTTAGACGCGGCCTCGGAGCCGCTCTTTCCGGCTTTGGCAGGCGCGCCCGGCTTCTTGGCTTGATCCCGAATCATGGCCGGGATCGTGCTCAACGGATACCGCCAACGCAACCAGGAACTGCGCGCAATTCCCGCTATTCAACGCTCTTGCACTTCTCATTCGAGAGAGATGGTAGAGGCAGGCGGCTCAACGGCTTGCCCCTCTTTCCAATCACCGGGTAGTTCCTGCATTTTCGACCGCAACCGCCAGATGCAGATAGTCTCCTGTGACAGGCGGTAGATTACTATCCCGGCATCACTTCGCACTGCAAGCGCGCACGACCTACCGCGGCCGTTTCAACACAGATGCTCCGAAATGCTCAAAAGAGGCTGAGTTGCTGACCGCCGCCTTTCGGCCGGACGAAATGATCCGTCGTCAGCTTCGCGCGGCGCTTGTTCAGCCCCAGCTTCTCGCAGGCGATCTCGAAGCGGCGTCCGATCATCCAAGCCATCGGCCCTGTCCCCTTCATCCGGGTGCCCCATTGCGAGTCGTAATCACGGCCGCCGCGCATATCGCGGATCAGCGTGAAGACATGGCGATAGCGGTCGGGGTAATGTTCGAGCAGCCATTCCCGGAACAAGTCGCGGACCTCCAGTGGCAGCCGCAGCAGAACGTAGGCGGCTTCCTTGACGCCGGCATGGGCCGCCGCGTCGAGAATGCGCTCGATCTCGCTGTCGTTCAGCGCCGGGATCACCGGCGCCACCATCACCGTGGTCGGGATGCCGGCCTTGGACAGAAGCTGCAGCGCTTCCAATCGCTTCGATGGCGTCGAGGCCCGCGGCTCCATGGTCCGCGCCAGCTTCGGGTCCAAGGTCGTCACCGAGATCGCGACCTTGGCGAGATTTTTCTTGGCCATCCGCGCCAGGATGTCGGCGTCACGCACAACCAGCGCCGACTTGGTGACGATCCCGACGGGATGACCGACCCGCTCCAGCACCTCGAGGATGCCGCGCATGACCTTCCGCTCGCGCTCGATCGGCTGATACGGATCCGTGTTGGTGCCGATCGCGATCATCCGCGGCTCGTAGCCGGCCGCCGAAAGCTCCTTCTCCAGCAGCGCCGGAGCATCCGGCTTCACGAACAGTTTGGATTCGAAATCGAGCCCCGGCGACAGGCCGAGAAAGGCATGGGTCGGCCGCGCGAAGCAGTAGACGCAGCCGTGCTCACAGCCCCGATACGGATTGATCGATCGGTCGAAACCGATATCGGGCGAGTCGTTGCGGGTGATGACCTTGCGCGAGGTGTCGGTCGCGACCGTGGTCTTGAACGGCGGCAGGTCGTCCAGGCTCTGCCAGCCGTCGTCGAAGACGACCCGCGCCTCAGCCTCGTAACGGCCGCTGGCATTGGATTGTGCGCCCCGGCCCCGTCGCCGGCCGCGCTCGATGGCGACCGCAAGCTCGGGCAAATCGGCCGCAGCTTGGGACGCACCCGCCGGCTCGGAGGGCGCCTTGACCGGCGGGTGCTTGAGGGCATGTGAAGATGCTCGGCTCATGGGCCAAGACATAACACGACCTCCGAACAAATCAAGAACAAAACACAAACAAAGAACAAAAGATCGAAGCTCTGCGCCAGCGCAAGGCCGGCTATCACAATCCCGTTCTATCCTACCGTCACGATGGAACGAGGCGGTCCGCCGCCACTCTTTCCGTGTGCCACCCGAAACGGAAGAGGTCAGCGAGGTCTCATGCAAATCACCCCCACCGAGCAAAACATCCTGGCTGACGACCTCGACCTGCTCGACCGCTACTGGCGCGCGGCGAATTACCTGTCGGTCGGGCAGATCTATCTGTTGGACAATCCGCTGCTGCGCGAGCCGCTGCGGCCCGAACACATCAAGCCGCGCCTGCTCGGGCACTGGGGCACCACGCCCGGGCTCAACTTCATCTATGCGCATCTGAACCGGGCGATCCGCGCGCAGGACCTCAACGTCATCTATATCTGCGGCCCCGGCCATGGCGGGCCGGGCATGGTCGCCAACACCTATCTCGAAGGCACCTATAGCGAGATCTATCCGGACATCGCGCGCGATGCCGACGGCCTACGCAAGCTGTTCCGGCAGTTCTCCTTTCCCGGCGGCATTCCGAGCCATGCGGCGCCGGAGACGCCAGGCTCGATCCATGAGGGCGGCGAGCTCGGTTACGCGCTGGTTCATGCCTATGGCGCCGCGTTCGACAATCCCGACCTGATCGTCGCCTGCGTCGTCGGCGACGGCGAAGCCGAGACCGGACCGCTGGCAGCATCATGGCACTCCAACAAGTTCTTGAACCCGGCGCATGACGGCGCGGTGCTGCCGATCCTGCACCTCAACGGCTACAAGATCGCCAATCCGACCGTGCTCGGCCGCATGAGCGACACCGAGGTCCGCAAGCTGTTCGAAGGCTATGGTTATGAACCCTTGTTCGTCGAAGGCGACGAACCGAAGGCGATGCATCGGATGATGGCGGATGCGCTCGACGTCGCGCTCGCCAGCATCCGCTCGATCCAGCAGAGCGCGCGCCAGTCAGGCGCAGATGTGCATCGGCCGAAATGGCCCATGATCGTGCTGCGCAGCCCGAAGGGCTGGACCGGGCCGAAGGAGGTCGATGGGCTCAAGGTCGAAGGCTTCTGGCGCGCCCATCAGGTGCCGATTGCGGATCCGCGCGGCAAGGCCGAGCATCTCGCGCTGCTCGAATCCTGGATGAAGAGCTATCAGCCGGACAAGCTGTTCGACAGCGAGGGGCGGCTGGTGCCGGAGCTGCAGGCGTTGGCGCCGCGCGGACCGCGGCGCATGGGCGCCAATCCGCATGCCAATGGCGGGCTGCTCAAGCGCGAACTCAAACTGCCGGACTATCATGCGTTCGAAGTCAACGTCCCCTCACCCGGTCAGGTCGTGGCCGAAGCGACGCGCGAACTCGGCAAGCTCCTGCGCGACGTCGTCAAGCTGAATGCGGACGCTCGACACTTCCGCATCATGGGTCCGGACGAGACCGCCTCCAACCGGCTTGATGCGGTGTTCGATGCCACCGACCGGGTCTGGATGGAGGGCATCGAGCCCTACGACGTGCATCTCGCCCATGATGGCCGGGTGATGGAAGTCCTGAGCGAGCATCTCTGTCAGGGCTGGCTCGAGGGCTATCTGCTCACCGGACGCCACGGCTTGTTCTCCTGCTACGAGGCCTTCATCCACATCGTGGATTCCATGTTCAATCAGCATGCCAAATGGCTGAAGGTCTCGCGCCATCTGCCATGGCGCCGGCCGATCGCCTCGCTCAATTATCTGCTGACCTCGCATGTCTGGCGGCAGGATCATAATGGCTTCAGCCACCAGGACCCCGGCTTCGTCGATCTCGTCTCCAATAAGAAGGCCGACATCGTCCGCACCTACTTCCCACCGGATGCGAACACGCTGCTGTGGATCGCCGATCACTGCCTGCGCACCTATGACCGCATCAACGTGATCGTCGCCGGCAAGCAGCCCTCACCACAATGGCTGACCATGAAAGAGGCCGCGACGCATTGCGAGGCGGGCATCGGCATCTGGTCGTGGGCCGGTACCGAGCCCGCCGACCAGGAGCCCGATGTCGTGATGGGGTGCGCCGGCGACATCCCGACCTTGGAGACGCTCGCGGCCGTCGACCTGCTGCGCAAGGAGCTGCCGGATCTGAAGATCCGTGTCGTCAACGTCGTCGACCTCATGACCTTGCAGCCGAAGGACCAGCATCCGCACGGGCTCAGCGATCGCGACTTCGACAGCATGTTCACCACGACCAAGCCGGTGATCTTCGCCTATCACGGCTATCCGCATCTCATCCACCGGCTGACCTACAACCGCACCAACCATGCCGGCATGCATGTGCGCGGCTTCATCGAGGAAGGCACCACGACGACGCCGTTCGACATGGTGGTGCTGAACGAGCTCGACCGCTTCCATCTCGCCATCGAAGTCATCGAGCGCGTGCCGGGGCTTGCCGTCTCCGCCGCGCATGTGAAGCAGAAATTCCGTGACGCGCTGATCGAGCACACCCGTTACGTGCGCCAGCACGGTGAGGACATGCCGGAGATCCGCGACTGGGTGTGGCCGAACAGCGCCGACGGCCGCATGCCGCAGGACGCGGGAGAATGAGCTGGAGAGCGACTAATATGACAGCAGGATGAATGATCTAGCGCAACAGCCGGATCGTCTCGGTCGGTAAGAGTGGAGGCATCATTCCTCTGAAGCGATGCCGCCATGAAATCGCAGATCATCAAAGAGCTCGGCCAGGCCGGAATTCTGCTGCCGCAGCTGGTCGCGGACGGTCTTGCCGCCAACGACCGCATCAAGGTGCGCCTGAGCGCACTGCAGGCCGCGAGCCAGCACGCACAGGCCCCCGAACAAGCCCCGACGGATTTGTCGCCTGAAAGCCGCGCCGCAGGCATCGCATCGGCCGATCTCGCCGCGCTGATCAGCGGCGCGCATCGCACGACAAACGGACGCCTGGCCGCGCCAGGCCTTCCCAAGCTGATCAAGGACATCGAAGAGGACGCGCGCGCGATGATCCGCGCCGTGGCGGGCGGCCGGCCTGCCGAGGGCGACGCGGCCGAGAAGCGGCTCGCCGCCATTCGCAGCGCAGGACTCCTCGAGGCCGGCAACGATGTCGAATTCGCCCGGGTCGCACGGCTCACCAGCGCACAGGAAACCGCGGACAGCCTGCATCGGCTGGTGATGGATCTGCACAAGGCGCTGAACCGGATGGCCGCCGACTGCGCCGAGGAGGTGCTTGACGGCGCTCATGTCTATGGCCTCACTGACGCAGACCGTCCGACGGTTGCAGCCTTCATGCGCGGGCTCAACGCCACGCGCGCCCTGAAATTCGATCATCCGGGCCTCGACACCATGGCGACCCGCTCGGGCGATCGGCTGCTGATCCAGAATGATATCGGCACCACCGACGCCCATGTCATGGTGATCGCGGTCAAGGACAACGCGGTCACGGTGACCTACACCGACGTGCATCTGGTGCGGGCGAAATTCTTCATCCAGCTGTTCGATAGCTTTGCCGCGCATTGGAGCGGCCTCGACAGGCACAGCGCCGCCGGTCTCGGCGAGGAGAATGCCTTTTTCCTGGTGACCGGCCAATTCGAGGTTGACGGCGCGACAGCACGCGACGACTTCCTCGCCGCGCTTGGCGCGGCGCTGGTGTTCCTGATCGACTGGAACAAGGCGCGCAAGCTCTTGCGCAGCTGGGTCGCCAAGGATGACGCGACCCGCATTCTCGACTGGGCCGCCCGCCATCGCGTCGGCCATCGCGCCTTTCTCCAGCTCGGCGGCAATGAGCTGCTCGGCTCTGCTGTGCGCAACGCCGCTCCTAACCGGATCGGCTTCGGCGAGCGGCTGGACCAGGCGCTCGGCCGCAACGCAGCCGTCGATTTCTTGAAGGGCGCGCTGCGCGCCTCGACCGAGGGCCTCATGGCAGGACGCTCGGTGCGGCTGGTCCGCGATCAGATCGAGGCCGATCTGGTGCGTCATCTCGACCGTGCCGATAGCGGCCCGCTCGCGATCGTGATGCGCCAGCTCGGGCTTGCCCACGACGTCGCCGCCGCATTGGCGCGTCACCTCGCCGCGCTGCAAGCCGGGCGTCCCAGCGAAGGCAAGCTGCTCGCGGCGCGCGCCGGCCGGATCGAGCAGAAGGCGGATCGCATCGCGATCGAGGCCCGGCAGGAGGTGACCCGGCTCAACGCCAAGCCTGTGATCGAAGCGTTGGTCGATCGCGCTGAGGAGGCGATCGACGAACTGGAGCAAGCGGCCTTCATTGCCTCGCTGGCACCGGACCACATCGGCGGCAAACCGCTCGACGCGCTGTGCGAACTCTGCGCCGTCGCCATTGCCGCAATCGAGGCAGCGGCGAGCGGGCTGGCCGCTGCGGCCGAAGTGCCCGAGGGGCGCCAGGCCGATGCCGAGGATGCGCTGGCCGCCGTCGTCCGCCTGATGGATACCGAACACGCGGCAGATACCGGGGAGCGCGCGATCACCGCGCTGGTCTTCGCCGGCGGCTTCGACGTCGCGACGTCGTTATCGGTGCTGGAGCTGGCGCGCGCCATCGAGCGCGCGACCGATCGCCTCGCCGGCTTCGGTCATCTGCTGCATCAGCACATCATGACCGATCTCTCAGCGTAAGGACCTGCTCATGCCTATCGTCCGCATCGGCGGCATCGCAACCGAACAGCATTCGGCCGATATCATCGGCGCCAAGGCTGCCAATCTGGCACGAATGGCCGCGCTCGGCCTGCCCGTGCCGCCGGCGTTCGTGCTGCCGGTAGAGCTCTGCGCCGACATCATCGCCGGCAAAGCGCAGGCCGAACGGGAGCTGCGCGACGGATTGAAAGCCGGCATCACCTATCTTGAACAGGCGACAGGCAAGAGCTTCGGCGACCATCGCCGTCCCCTGCTCGTCTCGGTACGCTCCGGCGCTGCGCGCTCGATGCCGGGCATGCTCGACACCGTGCTCAATGTTGGCTGCACGTCGGCCGCAGTGCGTGGTCTGATCCGCGCCACCGGCCGACCGCGGCTCGCCTGGGACTGCCGCCGCCGCCTGATCGAAAGCTATTCGGAGACCGTGCTTGGCCTCGATCCGGCACCGCTGGCGGCCCGCGTGAGCGAGCTCATCGCGCGCGAAGAGGTCGCCACCGATCGCGAGCTCGACAGCGCGGCGATGGAGCAACTCGCGGCAGAGGAGCAGACGTTGGTTGAGATCGGCAGCGACGATTGGCTGGAGGATGCCGAAGCGCAGCTCGAGGCCGCCGCACGCGCGGTCTATCAGTCCTGGATGAGCGAGCGCGCACAGACCTATCGCAAGCTGCAGAACCTCGATCATCTGCGCGGCACGGCCGTGACGGTGCAGGCGATGGTGTTCGGCAATGGCGGCCTCGCCTCCGGTGCCGGCGTCGCCTTTTCCCGCGATCCCTCGACCGGCGCACCGCAGCCGATGGTCGATCTGGTGCTGGACGCCCAAGGCGAAGACGTCGTCTCCGGGCGCCGCACCCCCGACACCGAAGACACGATCGCGCGCGCCCTGCCCAAGCTCACCGCCGAACTCGGCACGGTGCTGAAGCAGCTCGAGCAGGCCTTCGGCGACGTCCAGGACGTCGAGTTCACGGTTGAGGACGGCAAGCTCTGGATCCTGCAGACGCGCGCCGCCAAGCGCACGCCGCGCGCGGCGCTGCGGATCGCGATCGATCTCGTGCACGAGGGCCTGATCGCGCCGCACGAGGCGCTGACGCGGCTCGCCGAGATCGACCTCGACGCCTTGGTCGAGACCCGGCTCGCCGGTGCCGGAGAGCCAGCCGCAACTGGCATCGGTGCCTCCGGCAGCATCGCAGCCGGCCGTGCCGCCTTCGACGCGGTCAGTGCGCAAAGGCTCGCCGCCGGAGGTGAGCCTGTCATCCTGATGCGGCCGGATACATCGACCGCCGATGTCGCGGGATTTGCGGTGGCCGCCGGCATCGTCACCTCGGTCGGCGCACGCACGTCGCACGCCGCATTGGTTGCCCGGCAGCTCGGTAGGCCCTGTATCGTCGGCTGCGAGGCGATGGAGGTCGAGCCCGAGGCCGACCGCGCGCGGCTCGGCGCAACCCAGATCGTCGGCGGCGACTGGGTCACCATCGAAGGTGATACCGGGCGGATCTATCTGGGTCGGCTTGAGATCGTCACCACCAGGCCGGAAGCCGAACTCGCGGAGGTCGCACGCTGGCGTAATGAGGATCAGGAGTCGACACTGACGCGGCAATCGGCGTGAGCCATCGCTCCGCATTTTTCGCGCCTGCCGCAAAATTCTGCAGCGCAGCGGGCTGTTTTGATTGTGACAAGGTGATAACAAGCCTCAACGGCGCTTGAACAACGATGCCAGCACCATGTTGAGTGTGATCATTCCGACGGAGGGGGTCGAGCAGCCTGCGGTCGCCACTCTGTCGGCGCTGGTCCCGGGCGCAGCGGCCGGGGTCATCAGCGAAGTCCTGCTGGTTGATCGTTCATCAGATCCCAGCGTGATGGAGCGGGTGGCCGACGTCGCCGGCTGCCATTTCCTGCAATTCGAAGGCTCTCACGCCGCCGCACTTGCTGCCGGCGCAGCCCAGGCCAAGGCACCCTGGCTGATGTTTTTGCCTGCAGGCGCCGTACTCGATCACGGCTGGATCGACGAGACCACGCAGTTCATCCAGAGCGTGGCAGCCTCGGGCCGGTCACGCGCCGGCGTCTTTCGCTATGCCCGCTCCCCCTATGCCGAGGTCAGCTTCCGCGACCGGCTGCAGGCGATCGCACGCGCGCTGATCGGGCCGCTCGGCGACCAGGGACTGTTGATCGCACGTGACCACTACCGGCAGCTCGGCGGTCACGCCCCGAATGCCCGGCGCGCCGAGACCCAACTGCTCCGTCAGCTCGGCCCTTCACGCACCATGCTGCGCAGCCGAATGGTCATGATCTGACACGCCAGATACTTGCCAAAGTCAATCAATTCATTGACAATGGCAAATATCGAGGTGCCCCATGCTCAATCCGCCATCCAACAGCCGGCCCTCCGAAGACCAAGTGTCCGCGGTGCGCGCGTTCAATCGGTTCTATACAAAGAAGCTCGGGGTGCTCGACCAGCATCTCCTGAACAGCCCGTTCTCGCTCTCCGAGGCGCGGGTGCTCTATGAGCTCGCCCAGCATGAGGGCATCTCCGCCAAGGAGATCGGCCTCACGCTCGGACTCGATCCCGGCTATCTCAGCCGCATCGTCCAGAGCTTCGATGAGCAAAGTCTGATCAGTCGCACACCACTGCCCTCCGACCGGAGGCAACAACAGCTCAGCCTGACCGCCAAGGGACGCCAAGCCTTCGCCAAGCTCGACCACAGCTCGCAGAGCGAGATCGCCGCGATGCTGCGCGGCCTCACCGGGCAGGATCGCGATCGGCTGATCGGGGCAATGGCAATGATCGAGGATATCCTGGAACCGGAGGCTCCATCGCGGCCGGCCTTCCTGCTGCGCAGCCATCGGCCCGGCGATATCGGCTGGGTGGTCTCCCGCCATGCCGCCGTCTACGCCGAGGAATATGGCTGGGACATCTCATTCGAAGCGCTGGCCGCGGAGATCACCGCGCAATTCCTCCGCAGGTTCGACCCCGAGCACGAGCATTGCTGGATCGCTGATATCGCGGGCGAACCGGTGGGTTCGATTTTCCTGGTCAAAGACAGCAACGAGGTCGCGAAGATTCGCCTGCTGCTGGTCGAGAAAAAAGCGCGCGGCCTCGGCGTCGGCCGCGCACTGGTCGAACAGTGCATCCGCTTCGCGCGCGAGAAGAACTACAAGAAGATCGCGCTATGGACGCAGAGCATCCTCGTTGCCGCGCGCGACATCTATCGCCGCGCGGGATTTGAGCTCGTGGCCGAAGAACCGCATCACTCGTTCGGCGTCGATCTCCTCGGCGAGACCTGGGAGCTGAAGCTGTAGTTGGGCTTAGGCCGTCGCGCCTTGCGCCTTTGGCCGGCGCAGATGCTCGTCGAGCCGCGGCATGATCTCGACGAAGTTGCAGGGACGCGTGCGATAGTCGAGCTGGGCGGCGAGAATGCCGTCCCAGGCGTCGCGGCAGGCCCCGGGCGAGCCGGGCAGACAGAAGATGTAGGTTGCGCCGGCGACGCCAGCAGTGGCGCGGCTCTGGATGGTCGAGGTGCCGATCTTGGCGTGGCTCAGCATGTGAAAGGCAATCGAGAAGCCGTCCATCCGCTTCTCGAACAAGGGCTCTACCGCCTCGGGCGTGACGTCGCGACCGGTGAAGCCTGTGCCGCCGGTGGTGATGACGACATCGACGGCGGGATCGGCGATCCAGCGCCTCACGACGGCACGGATCGCCTCGACATCATCGGTCACGATCTCGCGCGCGGCGAGCTTGTGGCCGGCCGCGGTCAAACGATCGCTCAATGTCGTCCCCGATTTGTCGTCGGCGAGCGAGCGCGTATCGGAGATCGTGAGCACCGCGATATTGAGCGGGATGAACTGCTTGGCTTCACCAGTCGACGACATCGCCACCTCTTTCATCGGGACCGGACGGAGGCGCGCATCACAACGAGCTTGCGCCGAACGTGTCGCAGGCCTTCACGGTACCTTGTTGGAACCCGGTCATGAACCAGCGCTTGCGCTGCGCGGCCGAACCGTGCGTGAACGAATCCGGCACCACGCGCCCCGTCGCCTCCCGTTGCAGGGTATCGTCGCCGATCGCCGAGGCGGTGGTGAGTGCGGAATCGATGTCGCCCTCTTCGAGATAGCCGGGCCGCTTCTTCAGTTCGCGATTGGCCCAGACGCCCGACAGGCAGTCCGCCTGCAGCTCGACCTTCACCTGCAGCGCATTGGACTCAGCCTTGCTGCCGGCCTGCTGCTGCAGCCGGGTCACGCGCGGCAGGACGCCGAGCAGATTCTGGATGTGATGGCCGGCTTCGTGCGCGATGATATAGGCTGCTGTGAACTTGCAGGCATTGCCTGAACAGCCGTGGAAGCGCGTCTCGACCTGGCGGAAGAAGTTGGTATCGAGAAAGATCTGGCGGTCCGGCGGACAATAGAACGGCCCCATCGCCGATTGCGCCATGCCGCAGCGTCCGCCATTGGTGGCGTTGCGAAACAGCACGACCTTCGGTCCGGTGTAGCTCTGGCCGCTGGCCTGGAAGATCTCGCTCCAGCGGTCGTCGATCTCGCCGAGAATCGCGGAGACCATGTCGCCCATCTCGTCCTTCGGCGCGCCGGTCTTGCCGGGCGAGCGACGATCAGCCTGATAGGTCTGCCCGCTGCGGCTGACCATCTCCGCGCCCCCGATCAGGATGCGCGGATCGATCCCGAACGCATAGCCGATCAGGCCGAGGACGATGATGGTGCCGATACCGAGCCCGCCGCCCCCCATCGGCAGACCCATACCACCCCCGCCCATTCCGCCTTCGTCGCGACGGTCGTCGATGTCGTCGCTGCGGCGAAAATCATCGTAACGCATGGCGGCCTTTCCTTGATCAATCGAGCACGGGCAAACGCGAGAACCTAACGCGGCAGACAGGTAGAATTTCCACTCCGTTAATCAATAACCCGGGCGGCAGATTTTGCCTAGCGCCGCCGAGAAATCATGCGGCGATTTGCGCCTGCGCCACGCACAAGCGCGGCGCAGCATCGGAAAAAGCGCTCACGAATCGCTGTCTTAGCAAACAGCGATCGGCCAAAACTGCCGCGCGACCCGCGCAGCCCGCATCTGATGAAACCGTGCGCAATGATGCGAAAAATTTTCCGGGTTAAGTCGATTTTTACTTTGCCCGATCAATGTAGCGCCAGTCGGTTGTTAGGTCCCGCGTCGCCGACAGCGTCGCCTGAGTCAGAGTTCTTGAGTCATGGTTGAGTCGCGTCGCGGGGCGTCTGCAAGGGCGCCCCGCACTAAATTTGAGACTCTCGAAACGTCCCGCATCATCGTCGGCGACTGCGTCGCGGAGATGTCGAAGCTGCCGGCTTCGTCGGTGGACCTGGTGTTCGCAGATCCGCCCTACAATCTGCAGCTTAAAGGTGAGCTCAAGCGTCCCGACGAATCGCATGTCGATGCGGTCAATGACGATTGGGACAAGTTCTCGTCCTTTGGGGCTTACGACGATTTCACGCGTGCCTGGCTGCTCGCCTGCCGGCGGCTGATGAAGCCGAGCGCGACCTTGTGGGTGATCGGCTCCTACCACAATATCTTCCGCGTCGGCGCCATCATGCAGGATCTCGGCTTCTGGATCCTGAACGACATCGTCTGGCGCAAATCCAATCCGATGCCGAACTTCCGCGGCCGCCGCTTCACCAATGCGCATGAGACCATGATCTGGGCGGCGCGCGACGAGAAGGCCAAGGGCTACACGTTCAACTACGAAGCGCTGAAGGCCGCCAATGAAGACGTGCAGGCGCGCTCCGACTGGCTGATCCCGCTTTGCACCGGCGAGGAGCGCCTGAAGGACAAGGACGGCAGGAAGGTCCACCCGACCCAGAAGCCGGAAGGTTTGCTCGCGCGAGTGCTGCTGTCGTCCTCAAAGCCGGGCGATCTCGTGATCGACCCGTTCAACGGCACCGGCACGACCGGGGCCGTGGCAAAACGTCTCGGCCGCCACTACATCGGCTTCGAGCGCGACCGCGCCTATGCAAAGGCTGCGGAACAGCGCATCGCCGCCATCGAGCCGTTGCCGGAAGCGACGCTGGCACCGTTCATGACGGCGCGTGATGCGCCGCGGGTCGCGTTCTCCGAATTGATCGAACGCGGCATGATCCCACCCGGCACCAAGCTCGTCGACGCCAAGCGGCGGCACGGTGCGCTGGTGCGCGCCGACGGCGCCATCATGCTTGGCGACAAGGTCGGGTCGATCCATCGCATCGGCGCGGTGGCGCAAGGCGCGCCCGCGTGCAATGGCTGGACTTTCTGGCACGTCGAGACCAAGAGCGGCTTGAAGCTGATCGACGAGCTCCGCGCTGAAATCCGCTCCGAGATGGCTGCTGGCTAAACTCCTTACGACCTGCGGCGATTCTGTCCCGAATAGCGCGCCAGCAGATCTTCGACCTGATATTGCTCGTCATACGGCATCTCATCCTGCGGAACGACCGAGAGCCGGGTCTGACGCCCGCGTTCGAGATCCTGCGGCCGCGGCAGCGACGGATAGTCGTCCATCGGCGCCAGTTGCATCCGATCGAGTTCGGGCTCGACGGGCCAACGCGGTCCGCGTCGCATGTTTGCAGGCGTGATCTGGATCCGCCGCCGGGCACGCGCCCGTGCAAACAAGACGCTGGTCGAAAAGCCGGCGATGGCGACAGCGCCCAGGAAAGCCAACAGCCGGGTGCGCGAGCCGTCATCTATCGTCAATGACGCAGAGGTGGTCGGCACGGTTTCGCTCACGCTCACGGGCGACGGCATTGCCGCCGGCGTGCTTGGCTCGGCCGCAACGGCAGGCACAGACGCCGCGGCAAGCTTGTACGAAGGCGGAGCCTGCACCGGCTCGGCAGGAGCTTGCGGCGAGCTGGTCGGATCGGGCCATCGGGACGCAACGGCGGATGCGTCAACCGCTGCCGTCACACCCTCAGGTCCGCGCTGGGTCGACGCCGCATCCTCAACAGGCGGAGCCGCCGGAACAGGCGCGGCGGGAACGGGCGCAGCGGCCGGAAATGCACCAGACGCACTGGATGGCGCCGGTGACGGCGCGGCCTTCACATCATCGTTACTGGCGCTGGTCACGGGCTCAAATTCAGCATGCGCATTGGCCATCGACGACGAAAGATTCGAACGCTCTTTCTGAGCAGCCAATTTCCGCGCGGCGAGAGAGGCGCCCTGCGTGCGGTCGTCGTCGCGCAGGTACCAGCACTGACGCTTCGTTGCGCGGTCGATTCGGTAGAACCAGTGTTTTCCTGCCACGCCCTCCTTCGGCTTCGCCAGGCATTCATCCGCCGATGCCGGCTGAAACTGGAGCGTTGCCATCGCAGCGCCTGCCAATACAGTCGCCGCGACACACGGCAACCTATTCGTCGCTCGATTCGTCATCAGACCTCCGACGATTCAACGCAACCCCCAGCGCCGTTTCGTCGAGGACTTCGTTCTCAATAAGGCTGCGACGGTTCCATTTGTCGAAAGGTTGTTATGATGACGGTCTTGTTTTGAAAACTTCTAACATCCTTTGTGCTGTTTTGTCGCAGTCGCCGCGGGAATATAACAAAAATGCAGATGTTTTGCCCTGTTCGGGTCGGCTGACGTGATCGCCTTATTATTGAGAATCCATCACCGCTGTGATCTGCACCGGGAATAGCAGCTATGCGAACGAGGTTCGAAGCTCACGCAATCCACGATCCCGAATCATGAGCGCCAGCGCCGCCTTCAATTGAATTTCACACCAACCGCGCTCACGATCCCTTGACGTCACGTCCGCTTGCGCCTGTCCGCCCCGCAAAATCATCGACTGAAAACAATCCAGAGGAATCGCCAATGCTCAAATTCTATTTCAACGGCTCGCCCAATCCGACCAAGGTTGCACTATTCCTCGAGGAATCAGGCCTCTCTTACGCGCCGATCGCCATCGACACCCGCAAGGGCGACCAGTTCAAGCCGGAGTTCTTGCAGATCAATCCGAATGGCAAAGTGCCGGCGATCGACGATGACGGCGTGGTCGTGTTCGACAGCAATGCGATCCTGCTCTATCTCGCCGAAAAGACCGGCAAGTTTCTGCCTGCTCATACGCCGGCGAGCCGAGCCGAGCTGTTGTCCTGGCTGATGTTCGTCGCGACCGGCGTCGGTCCCTATTCGGGTCAGGCGGTGCATTTCAAGCATTTCGCGCCGAAGGACCAGAACCATGACTACGCGCATAACCGCTACCAGTACGAAGGACATCGCCATTTCAAAATTCTCGACGATCGTCTGGCGAAGCACTCCTACATGGTCGGTGACACCTATACGATCGTCGACATGGCGCTGTGGGGCTGGGCACGCATGGCGCCGTTTGCGTTCGGCGATGACGCGCTGACGAAATATCCGAACCTCAAGCGCCTGGTCGACGAGATCTCGGCCCGCCCGGCCGCGCAGCGTGCGCTGGCGCTGAAGGACAAGTTCACCTTCAAGGCCGAGCTGGACGAGGAAGCGCGCGACTTCATGTTCCGCCACCTCAAGACCAAGGTGGCGTGAGGCGCGCGCGCCTATCGCATCACCCGCGCAAGCCAGTGATGCGACAGGCCCTCACTTCAGCTTCGAAAGCGCTTTCTCGACCACTTCGCGCGTATACGGCTTCTGGATCACCGGTGCGTGCGCGAGCTCGGCCGGAATCGGCGCGCGCTCGCCATAGCCGGTGGCGAACATGAAGGGGACGCCGAGTTCCGTCAGGCGATGTCCGACCGGAATGCTGCTTTCTGCGCCGAGATTGACGTCGAGCAGCGCAAAGCTCGGCACGGCACGCTCGATGGCCTTGAGCGCCTGGGTAACCGAGGCCGCGGTCTCGACATGACGCGCGCCGAGTTCGAGCAGGATCACCTCGGCCCCCATCGCGATGATCAGATTGTCCTCGACGATCAGCACGGTCCCGGACAGGCGCGGCGTCGCCTGCTCTTTCGCGGCGAGCCGCGACGGGGCACCCGCCATGGCCGGCACCATCTGCACGAAATTCGCAGGGATGACGAAGCGGGCCTGCACGCCGAGCAGGTCGAAGCGGATCTCGGCATCGCCCTTCAGATCGAACGGCACCGAGCGCTCGATGATCGTGGTGCCAAAGCCACGCCGCGACGGCGGCTGCACCGGCGGTCCACCGCTCTCTTTCCAGTCGATCACCAGCCGTGAGCCCTGGTCGACATGCCAGATCACCTGCACCTGTCCGGTGGAGTCCGCGAGCGCGCCGTATTTGGCGGAATTCGTCGTCATCTCGTGCACGACGAGCGCGAGCGTGGCGAACGCCTTCGGATCGAGCGCGACATCGGGCCCCTCCATCTGCACCCGTTTGGCGCGTGAACCGAGATAGGCGCCCGCTTCCGATTCGAACAACGACCGCAAGGCGGCCGGCGCCCAGTTCAGATTGGTGATCTGATCATGCGCCCGCGCGAGCGCCTGGATGCGTCCGCCGAGCACGGAAGCGAACTCTTCGGTCGAGCTTGCGGTGTCCTTGCTCTGCGCGACCAGCCCGCGCACCAGACTCAGGATGTTCCGGACGCGATGATTGAGCTCGGCGATCATCAATTCCTGTCGTTCCTGCGCGCCGCGGCGTTCGCGCGCAGCGAGCTCGGCGAGTTGCAGGATCACTTCCAGCAAGGTGACGCGGAGACTTTCGGCGATGCGCAGGTCGGCGGACGACCAGGGCTTGGACTGGCCGGCCACCGTCTGCTGCCAGATCTCGAAACTCTTCCGCGGTGTCAGGCGCGCGCCCAGCGGCCCCTCCGCGTAGGTCTTGTTGGGATCGCCGGCCCAGTTGACCGAGCGCAGCACTTCGCGCCGAAAGAAGATCAGGCAGTCGCGCGGCGTGCGCGAGATCGGAATGGCGAGAAAGCCCGCGGCGCGATCCCGAAAGGCCTCGCCGGCGGCGTAGACCTTCGCAATCTCGGCGCTGGCACAGATGCGACCCGGCGAGGTGCGGTTGATGAAGCCGATCAGGTCCTGCACCTCGGCTTCCGTCGGCGTCTCGCCCTCCAGCGTGATTTCGTCGTCCGACCACACCGCAATGCCGTCGCATTCGATCATCTTGCGATATTCGCCGATGAACTCCAGGATCGCACGCCTGCTGTGCGCCTGCGCCGCCGCCCGCTCGATCAGGCGTTCCTGGATCTGGTGCGCGCGGCTCTCATAGGCGATGTCGGTCTCGCGCTCACGCGCCTCCAACAGCCAGGAATACATCTGGCCGAACAGTTCGGACGCAGTGCGCTTCTCGAACGACAGATGATGAGGCGAATAATGATGGCAGGCGAACAGGCCCCAGAGCTTGCCCTCGCGCAGGATCGAGACCGACATCGATGCGGCCACGCCCATGTTGCGCAGATATTCGAGGTGGATCGGCGACACCGCGCGCAACACGCTCATCGACAGATCGAGCAGGCCGGCATTGTGTGTCGGTGTCGCCAGCAAGGCAGCGGGCTTGGCATCGATATCGGCGATGATCCGCAGCCAGTTGCGCTGATAGAGCGCGCGCGCCTGGCGCGGAATGTCGGAGGCCGGATAATGCAGGCCGAGAAACGGTTCGAGGCCGGCGCCGGCGACCTCGGCGATCACCTCGCCCGAGCCGTCGGGATGAAAGCGATACACCATGACGCGGTCGAAGCCGGTCAAGACCTTCAGCTGACGCGCCGCCTCCTGCGCCAGTTCAGTCAGCCCCTCGGTCTTGCGGATGCGACCGAGCATCAGGCGGACCAGTTCGCCCGAATTGACGCTGGGCTCGATCACGCTCGGCTCGGCCTCGACGACCAGATAGGCCCCGGAGAAATGAATGGCCAGATCGAACAGCCGACCGTCGCCTTGCAACTCGACCGCAAACACACGTTCGACGGCGTCGGGCGAGCTCAAATAGTCGACCCGCGAGCGGATCGCGTCGACCGCCGCGGGCGCCAGCACCTGCGCGACCGGCCGCTGCAGCAACCAGGACAGATCGCGGCCGAGAAAATCCGGCGCATTCTCCGAGGCCATGCAGATCGTGAAATCCGACACCAATGCCAGGAGAAAACCGAAGGGCTGGACGCTTGCGGGGATATGGATCGGTTCACGATCGCAATTGGTGAGGTCGACCTGCTCGTTCATGCCGCTGCCACAGCTTTCCCGAACATGGCAAAGGCCTGTTGCGCGCTTGCGATCATCCCGGACAGATCGACGGCAGTCACGGCTTCGCGCTCGAGCCGCGCGAGATAACTCCGCCAGAGCCCCTGCCCCGCACCATGGCCGAGATAGCGGGTCGCGCTCCGCACCCTCGGATCGGCAGATGCGGCCACGATGCGACGCAGGTAAGCCGCGCCGAGACGGGAGCCCTCAAGCACATAAAGCGTACCGAAGATGCCGATGCGATTGAGCGGCTGCGGCAACGGCAAAGGCGCAACCGCGCCACCGAGCCCGGCGAGATCGGCTGCGATGACGCCTGCGCGCGCCCGATGCGACCAGTCGGCGAACAGCTCCGCGACACCGGCCTGTTCGAGCGCGCATTCAAGCGGCAGAAGCGCCGCGGCACTCGCCTGGAGAAAGCGGCGATAGTGGTCGGTTTCGGTCAGGTCGAAAGCGCTGAGGCGCTCATCGAGCGCATGATGTGCGGCTGATGTCGCCGCCCGCAATTTCTCGCGGATTCCAATGGCGTGACTTGTGTGAGAAATGTCACCGGAAATGGCAGGCGGGGTCATCAAATGAGGCTCGCGGTCGGAGTCCAGGCCGCAAGAACGCAGCACAGCCCCCACGCAACGCCGCAACCAATCCGAAGTTCCCGGCCAGTTCCGGTTTGCTCGGGATCAGGTCAGCTGTTTGGCCGCCTCGCCAGGAGGGCCCAGCACCTTTTCGACCAGCAGGGTGTCACAATATTCGATCCATTCCTTGAACTGTCCCGCTTCGAGCCTGATCACGTTGCAATAGGTGTTGTCATAGGCCTTGCCCTCTCGGGTGGTATTGCGGCCGCGCGCCTCGACCACGACAAGATCGCCTTCCGCAACGAGTCGAACCGGGACGATCGTGATCCGGTCTGCGATCTTCTCTCGCAAGGGTGCGAACAGCTCGGCCAGCACCGCCGCCTTTCCTTCGAAGCTCCGTGACCATGAGCCCGTACCCATGATCACGAAACGGAAATCCTCGGCGAGCCGATCCAGCAGAGGCTGCGAGTTGCTCCTGGCGAGCTCGTCGAAAACATGCTGGACGATGCTCTTGTTGTCGTTTGGCTTGTGGTCCGTTGCTTTCATGGACGTCCTCCCTCCGGCTCATCAGCCACGCTGCTTCATCGAAGCCGGAAAAGGACCGAGCACGGCTTCGGTGAGCGCGTAGTCGCAATACTCCCTGATCTCGACGATCCTCCCTTTCTGCAGCCGGTAGATCAGGCAGTAATCGTTGTTGTAGGGAATACCTGCCTTGGTGCGCATCTCGCCCTTGGCTTCGACCACGACATGATCATCGTCGGCGATGAAGCGCAGCGGCACGGTGCGCCGTCCATCCGCCAGCAGCGTCGCGAGATAGCCGTAGAGATCCCGCACGAGCGCTTCCTTGCCACGAAAGGTCTGGGACCAGGAATTATGTCCGGTGACCTGCATCGTCACCTCGTCGGCGAGGTGGTCGAGGAGCGGCTGGCGGTTGCCGGCGGCGACGGCGGCAAAGATGTCTTGAAGCAGTTGCTTATTGGCGGCGGCGCTCATGGCGGGCTCTCCGTGTGTGATCAGCCTGATGCTGCCGCAGCCGCCGCCATTCTTCCAATCGATAGGCTATATGATATCTATTCACCTGATGAATTTGACCGCGCTCGATCTCAACCTGCTGATCGCCTTGGATGCGCTGTTGCGTGAGGCCAGCGTGAGCCGCGCAGCGCTTCGCATCGGCCTATCGCAGCCCGCGACCAGCCATGCGCTGCAGCGGCTGCGGGATCTGTTCGGCGATCCGCTGCTGGTCCGAACGGGCGCGCGGATGGAATTGACGCCACGGGCGCTCGCCTTGCGCGCGCCGCTCGCTCAAGCGCTGGAGCAGGTCCGCGGCCTGTTTCTCTCCGATGCGTTCGATGCCACACGGAGCGATCGGCAGTTCCGGCTGATGATGCCGGATCTCGCGGTCGAGTTGCTGATGCCCCCTCTGATGGCGAAGGTGGCACAAGCCGCACCCAACATCCGCATCGACGTCGTGCCCTGGCGCGGGTCAGCCATCTTCCATGCGGACTTCGCCCGCACCATCGACATGGTGATTTCGATCGGCAATGCCTTCAAAGGCTTTCACCGCCAGCTGCTCTATACCGACAGTGACGCCCTCGCGATCCGACGCGGCCATCCGATCGGGGCCAAGCTGAAGCGGCGCGACGCGTTCCTGCAGGCTCGCCATGTCGCCGTCATTCTGCGTGGACAGAGCGCGGATCTGATCGACATGTGGCTCGAAACCAAGGGCATCGAGCGGCGCATCGCCCTGGTCGTACCGGGCTATATCGAGGCGCTCAACGTCGCGGCGCGAACCGATCTCGTCGCCTTCGTGCCGCGCCGCCTGATCGCAGCGCTGGCCAAGCCACTATCGCTGGTCACGGTCTCGCCGCCGCTCGACCCCGGCATCGACGAGCAATACATGTTCTATCCGACCCGGGCGCAATTGGACCCGGGCTCGATCTGGCTGCGGAAGCTGATGCTGGAGACGGCGCGCGAGCTCGATCGCGGCAAGCGTAACGTCGTCTAACCTTGTTCAGCCAGGGCCTTCTTCACAGCCGGCCGCTCCGACATGCGGTCGAAATGATCCGCGATCTTCGGGAACGCTTTGATGTCGACGCTGTCGCCTGCGAGCCATTGCGCGATCGTAAAGAGATAGGGATCGCAGATCGTATATTGCCCGCCCATCACCCACGGTCCCCTGAACATGGCGCGTTCGATCAGCGCGAAGCAGCCGCCGACGGTCTCCGGCACCTTGCGCTTCATGTCGGCGAAGGAGGATTCCTCGCTCGCCCAGCGCGAGCCGCGCACCCGGTGCGCATGGGCGACATGAACGGTCGAGCACAGATAGCTATTGAACGACTGCACCTCGGCGAACGCGAACGCATCGTCCAATGGCGCGAGCTTCGCCTGCGGGAAGCTTTGCGCGATGTAGGCAAGCAGCGCCGGCGTCTCGGTCAGGACACCGCGATCGGTGATCAGCGCAGGCACCCGCCCCTTGGGGTTGATCGCGAGATAGTCGGAGCTGTTCTGCTGGTTGGTCTTGAAGTCGACCTTCTGCAGCGCGTAGTCCGCGCCGGCTTCGGCCAGCGCGATATGCGAGGCGAGTGCGCAGGTGCCGGGTGTGTAATAGAGCTTGAGCATGGCGTTTCCGATCGATGAGCCGCCAGCGTAGCGGCGCTTCTCCGGCCCGTCCATCCTCTATCAACCACAGCAGCAGCCCTATGCCGCTAGCGCAACGCTCGCGTGCTCTCGACCAGTCGCGCAGTGGCTGTTGCGGTCGCGATCAACGCACCGTCCGCGCGTGTGAGCCGACCCTCCATGAACGCAATCGTCCTGCCGAGCTGCGTCACGCGTCCCTCCCCTATCATGGGCCCAGGTTCGGCCGGGGCCATGAAATTCACAGTCATGGTGACGGTCACCGTGTAGAGCCGGCCTTCGGTCATGACGAACACAGCCGGGCCCATCGTGTCGTCGAGCATCGCCGACAGGATGCCTCCCTGGATGAACCCAGCCGGATTACAGAACTCGTGCTTGCCGTCGAAGCCGATCCGGATCCAGCCTTCGGCGGGTCTCGCATCCAACAGGTGCCAGCCTAACAGCTCCGCCGATTTCGGCGCTGGGATGTGATCGAGTGCGGTTTGGATCATAGGCGCGTCTCCGTCTCAGGCACGCCTCATTAGGGCGAGGCTGCTGCCAGCGCACTGTCAGCAGCCGGAGGAGATGCATGCCTCAGTCGCCGAGCCCGTGCGCAATCACCTTGCGCATGACGTTGGGCAGCGCTTCCTCGGCGAGTGTCGCGATCGCCACCCAGCGCATGCCTGACGGCGCGCGCGTCCGCGCCGGCACCTGGGCAGTGTAGACCACGAGCTCCAGCGGAAAATGCGTGAACACGTGCGTGACGACGCCGGCTTTGCGATGCCACCGGCCAATGCCGGCAAGCTGCGGTGCCTGCGCCAGTGCGGCTTTGTCGTCCTGATCAGCCCGCCACTCCGAGCCGGGCACCTCCGTCATTCCGCCGAGCAGACCTTTTTCGGGGCGTGAGCGCACCAGGAGCTCGTCACCACGCGTCACCACGAAAGCCGCGCCGCGCCTCAGCGCGCCGGTCTTCTTCGGCGCTTTGCGGGGAAAGGTCTCCTGGTCACCGCGCAGGCGGCCCGCGCAATCCTCGTTGAAAGGACACAGCGCGCAGGCCGGCTTCTTCGGCGTGCAGATCGAGGCCCCAAGGTCCATCAGCGCCTGCGCGCTGTCGCCGGCGCGCGTCTCCGCGTCGCTCGCCGTGGACGGCCCGAGCAGGCTTGCCGCCAGCTTCTGAATACGGGGTTTGGCCTGCGGGAGCGTCTCCTCGACGGCGAACAGCCGCGACACCACGCGCTCGATATTGCCGTCGACGGGCATGGTGCGGCGATCGAACGCGATCGCCGCGATCGCCGCCGCCGTATACGGACCGATGCCCGGCAGCGCGCGCAAGCGCTCTTCGGCATCGGGAAATTCGCCGCCATGGTCGCGCAGCACCGTCACCGCGCAGGCATGGAGATTGCGCGCCCGGGAGTAGTAACCGAGCCCGGCCCACATCCGCAGCACATCGTCGAGCGCCGCCCGGCCCAGCGCGGTCACGTCCGGCCACCGCGCCAGGAACTTCTCGAAATAGGGGCCGACCGCCTTGACGGTGGTCTGCTGCAACATGATCTCGGACAGCCAGACCCGGTAGGGATCGGCGCGCTCCCCCGCCGGCGCGCGCCACGGAAGGCGCCGGCGATGGCGGTCGTACCAGGCGAGCAGCAGCGCGGGGCGGTCGTCTCTACCTTCGAGTTCGGGCAACTTGGGTTTGGAGCGAAGTGCTGATGACATCATGGCTGCAATCTAGTACGTCAGACGCCATAGTCTCCGGTCACATCCGCGCCTCGCACGCGCATCCACGGCTTTCTTCTTTGCGCGGGGCAAGTTCCCCGACCGGCAGCGACGCGACAAACTGACCATGTCAAAAAACTGACCATGTCAAAGCCCGGCCCGATCAGCGCCAAGCCTCTGTCCGCCATGCTCGGGGACGTGTTCTCGGCGGCCTACGCCAAGCAGGGCTTTGCCTCCCGCGAACTCGTCACCCGATGGGCCGAGATCGCAGGGCCCGAGATCGCGGCCCACGCCGCACCCTTGAAGATACAATGGCCGCGGCCCGTGGAAGGGCAGCCGCAGGAGCCGGCGACGCTGGTGCTGAAGGTCGAGGGTCCGATGGCGCTCGAAATCCAGCATTCGTCTGACGTGATCCTGGAGCGGGTCAACCGCTTCTTCGGCTGGCATGCGGTCGGCCGGCTGGCGCTCCGCCAGGGCCCTTTGTTGCGCCGTCCGCGGCCCCGGCGACCGACCCCGCCTGACCCGAAATCGGTCGCGAAAGTGGCAGAGAGCCTGTCGGCGATCGAGGACGAGGCGCTCCGTGACGCGCTCGCCCGGCTGGGCGCCGCCATCAAGCGAAATTGACGCCGGCCGGATCATCGGTCCTCGCCCGCCAGCATTGCCAGTTGAGCGGTTTCAAGCTAGCGACATGCCCGCGTCTTTAGAGTTTATCGTGCGCAAAGATGCGCCAGTCCGGAGCAGAGCCTTGATCATCACCCGCCGCGCCTTCACCGCCACTTTGTCGCTGACCGGCCTCGCTGCACTCGCAGGCTTCTCGCCGCTGCGGTTGATCTCGGACGCGATGGCGCAGAGCGTCTCCGACGTGGCCAAGCCGGTGTCGCTGCCGGACATGGTGCTCGGCCCGGCCGACGCCGCCGTCACCATCACCGAATATGCCTCGATGACCTGCCCGCATTGCGCGGCGTTCAACAAGGACGTGTTCCCGAAGCTCAAGTCGGAATACATTGATACCGGCAAGATCCGCTACATCTTCCGCGAGTTCCCGCTCGACATCAAAGCCGCGGCCGGCTCGATGCTGACCCGCTGCATCGCCAATGGCGACGCGCAAAAATACTTCGCCGTGACCGACATGCTGTTCCGGTCCCAGAATGACTGGGTCGTGAAGAACACGACGGAGACGCTGACCCGGATCGGCAAGCAGGCCGGGCTCAGCCAACAGCAGGTCGAGGCCTGCCTCAAGGATCAGGCGCTGCTCGACAAGATCGCAGCCGACCAGAAATACGCCAGCGAAGTCCTCAAAGTGGATTCGACCCCGACCTTCTTCATCAACGGCGAGAAGATCAAGGGCGAGACCTCGATCGAGGAGTTCGAGAAGAAGATCAATCCGCTTCTCAAGAGCTGATCTGTCTTTCGGCGGATCCTCAGCGCCGCGTCGAGCCGGCCCGATAAGATTCTGAACGGCCGAGACAATCCGGCACTGGGCGATTTGCGCCAGAAAGCCTTCCTGCTCCAGAAAGGCTTGGAAAAGCAGGGCTCGCGGGTTGCCCTTATGCCCGCCCCTCGCCATTGTCCCGCCCTCATGAGCCGCATCAAGCGACTCGGGCCACATTGACATTGCCTTCTATGGTATTGTCGAGGCAGGGAGATTCGTCTCCTGCCAACAGAGAATCTGTGCATGAAGCTCACGCGTCTTCGTCTCCACGGTTTCAAGACCTTCGTCGAACCTACTGACTTCGTGATCGAACCCGGCCTCACCGGCGTGGTTGGACCGAACGGCTGCGGCAAGTCGAATTTGGTTGAAGCGCTGCGCTGGGCGATGGGCGAGACCTCGCACAAATCGCTGCGCGCGGCCGACATGGACGCGGTGATCTTCTCGGGCTCCAATAGCCGCCCTGCCCGCAACCATGCCGAAGTGGTGATGACGATCGACAACGCCGATCGCACCGCGCCGGCCGCCGTCAACGACCGGGACATCCTGGAGATCTCGCGGCGGATCGAGCGCGAAGCGGGTTCGGTGTATCGCATCAATGGCCGCGACGTCCGCGCCCGTGACGTGCAGATCCTGTTTGCGGATGCGGCGACCGGTGCGCGTTCGCCGGCCCTCGTCCACCAGGGCAAGATCGGCGAGATCATTCAGGCCAAACCCGAGCAGCGCCGCCGCGTGCTGGAAGATGCTGCCGGCGTCGCCGGCCTCCATGCGCGCCGGCATGAGGCCGAGCTGCGGCTGAAGGCGGCCGAGACCAACCTCACCCGCGTCGAGGATGTCATCGGCCAGCTCTCCGGTCAGATTGAAGGACTGAAGAAGCAGGCGCGCCAGGCGATCCGCTATCGCGAGGTCGCCGCCAAGGTCCGCAAGGCGGAAGCGACCCTTTATCATTTGCGCTGGATGGGGGCTCATGCCGACCTGAACGAAGCGGCGCACGTGCACGACGTTAGCGTGCGCGAGATGGCCGAGCGCACCCGCGAGCAGGCGGAATCGGCGCGCATCCAGGCGATCCGCGCCGCCGAGCTGCCCGCCTTGCGTGACGCCGAAGCGCGCGCCGCCGCGACCATGCAGCGGCTGAAGAATGCGCGCGATCTGCTCGATCGCGAGGAGCTGCGCGCCAAGGAGCGCACGGGCGAGCTCGATCGCCGGCTGATGCAGCTCACCGCCGACGTCGCGCGCGAGCAGCAGCAGACCCAGGACGCCCAGGTTGCGCTGCAGCGACTCGAGACCGAAGACGCCGAGCTGAAGGAAGAGATCAAGGCGCGCGTCGAGATGCGCAGCGGTGTCGACGAGCGCGTGGCCGAGGCCGAGGCCAGTCTCGCCGAAACCGAGCGTCAGTTCACCGAGCTGACGACCCAGCTGGCCGACCTCACCGCGCGTCGCAACCAGCTCGAAGCCAATGTCCGCAGTCACCGCGAGCGGCTGGCGCGGCTCGACCAGGAGATCGCCGGCGTCCAGGGCGAGGAGCAGAAGCTCGCGCAGGAGACGGCCCATCTCGGCGACCTCGACACGCTTGCCGCCGCGCTCGAAGCCGCCGAAGAGGTGGTGGCGCAATCGGAAACCACAGCCCAAGCGAGTGAGACCGCGCTGGCCGACGCCCGCCACAGGCTTGAAGCCTCCCGCGCGCCGCTTGCCGACGCTGAGAAGCGCGCGCAACGCCTGGAGACGGAAGCGCGCACCATCTCCAAGATGGTGAACAGCGAGACCAAGAATCTGTGGCCACCGATCATCGACGGCGTCACGGTCACGAAGGGCTTTGAAAAGGCGCTTGGCGCCGTGCTCGGGGACGACCTCGATGCACCGGTCGATCCGTCGGCGCCGATGCGATGGACGCTGGCCGGCGCCGATGGCACCGACCCGGCGCTGCCCGACGGGGTCGAGCCGCTTGCCGCCCATGTTCAGGCCCCGCCGGAGCTGTCGCGCCGGCTCGCGCAGATCGGCGTGGTGTCGCGCGAGCGCGGGGCGCAGCTCGTCTCGCAGTTGAAGACCGGCCAGCGGCTGGTGTCGCCGGAAGGCGACGTCTGGCGCTGGGACGGATTCGTCGCGGCCGCCCATGCGCCGACCGGTGCGGCCCGGCGCCTTGCCGAGCGCGCGCGGCTGATCGACATCGAAAGCGAGCTGGAGCAGGCGCGCATCGATGCCACCAACAAGCGCCAGGCGCTGGAGAGCGCCGAGGCCGATGTCAGGTCTGCCACCGCCGCCGAGAGCGCCGCCCGTGAGGCCTGGCGCGCCGCGCAACGTGAGGTCAACGCCGCGCGCGAGCGCCACGCCAATGCCGAGCGCGAGATCAACCGGCACGCGGCCCGCAGGTCCGCCCTCGTCGAGGCCTCCAGCCGCCTGACCAGCGATCGCAGCGAGATCGAGGCCACGCATCAGAGCGCGCTCGAGGCGATCGAGGAGCTGCCAGCGAGCACGGAATCCGAAGCAAGGCTCGGGGCCGTTCGCGCCGAGATCGAGACTAAGCGCCGCGCAGCCGCGCAGGTCCGCGCCGAGGCGCAGGCGCTGGCGCGCGAGGCCGAACTCGCCGACCGCCGTGTGCAGGCGATCATCAGCGAGCGCAACGACTGGTTCAACCGCGTCCGCGGCGCCGGCTCGCAGATCGCAACCATCGAGGCGCGTATCGCCGAGGTGAAGGACGAGCGCGCCGAGCTGGAGAACGCGCCGGCGTTTTTTGCCGACAAGCGCAGCGCGCTGATCGACGAGATCGGGATCGCCGAAGGCGAGCGCCAGGTCGCAGCCGATGCGCTCGCCGCTGCCGAGACCGCGATGGGCGATACCGATCGTGCAGCTAAGACTTCGCTGGAAGCCTTGTCGCGGTCGCGCGAAGCTGCCGCGCGCGCTGAGGAGCGCCTCGAAAGCGCCAAGCGCCGCGTCGCCGACGTCGAGCGTGAAATCCACGACATGCTCGAAGTCGAGCCGCAGGCGGTCGCGGGTCTCGCTGAAATCGGTCCGGACACCCAGCTGCCCCCACTGCATGAGATCGAGGACGGCCTGGAGAAGCTGCGGCGTGATCGCGAGCGGCTTGGCGCCGTCAACCTGCGCGCGGAAGAGGAGCTGACCGAGGTCGAGGGCCAGCACACGGCGCTGACCACGGAGCGCGACGACCTGGTCGAAGCGATCAAGCGGTTGCGCCAGGGCATCCAGAGCCTCAACAAGGAGGCACGTGAGCGCCTGCAGGCCTCGTTCGAGACCGTCAACGCCCACTTCAAGCGCCTCTTCACCGAGCTGTTCGGCGGCGGCGAGGCCGCGCTGCATCTGATCGAGAGCGACGATCCGCTCGAGGCCGGTTTGGAGATCATCGCCAAGCCGCCCGGCAAGAAGCCGCAGACGCTGTCGCTGCTGTCGGGCGGCGAGCAGGCCCTGACGGCGATGGCGCTGATCTTCGCGGTGTTCTTGACAAACCCGTCGCCGATCTGCGTGCTGGACGAGGTTGACGCGCCGCTCGACGACCACAACGTCGAACGCTTCTGCAACCTGCTGCATGAGATGAAGGGTTCGACCGAGACCCGCTTCATCATCATCACCCACAACCCAATCACGATGGCGCGCATGAACCGGCTGTTCGGCGTCACCATGGCCGAGCGCGGCGTGTCGCAACTGGTGTCGGTGGCGCTGGACGAGGCCGTGAAGATCCTCGACCAGCAGGTGGCGTGATCACTCCGGACCTTCCTGCCGCGGTCAAGGCCGCGCTCGAAGCCAAGCTGCAGGGCCAGTCGCGCCAGGACGCCGCTGCGCGCGCTGCCCGGATCTCGCAAGCCTATCGCGGCGGCGGCACCTCCGGCGGCATCGCCAGCGAGGCCGATGCGGTGGCCTACGCCGTGGTGCGGATGCCCGCGACCTATGCGGCCGTCGCAGCCTGCCTGAATGCGCTGATCGAGATGCGACCGGAGTTTGCGCCGACATCGCTGCTCGATGTCGGCGCCGGACCCGGCACGGCAAGTTTCGCCGCGGCGGAAGCCTTTGCTTCGCTGGCATCGTACCGGGCCCTCGACGCCAATCCGGTCCTGCGCGCGCTGGCGCTCGAGCTTGCCGCTGGCGCACACCGGTTGAACGACCTCGATTATACGTTCGGGCCCACGCGCACGCAGCTCGATCACGCCGCGCCGGCCGATCTCGTGATTGCTAGCTACATGATCGGCGAGCTGCCCGAGAGCGAACGCGAGACGCTTGCCGCGACCCTGTGGATGAAAACGCGCGACACGCTGCTGCTTGTCGAGCCCGGCACCCCCGCCGGCTATCAGCGCATCATCGCGGCGCGCGCGCAATTGATCGCTGCGGGGGCGCATGTCGCAGCCCCCTGCCCGCACGATCATGCTTGCCCGCTGGTTGCGCCGGACTGGTGTCACTTCGCGCAGCGCCTCGCTCGCTCCCGCGCGCACAAGCAGATCAAGGGCGTCGAGCTGCCCTATGAGGACGAGAAGTTCAGCTACGTCGCCCTGACGCGACAACCAGTCCCGCAACGTCCCGTGGCGCGGGTGCTGGCGCCGCCAGCTCTGGACAAAGCGGCTGTGGCCGCCAAGCTCTGCTGCACCGACGGCGTTGCGCGCACCGTCACCGTTCCCCGCCGGAATAAGACCGCCTTTGCCGCCGCGCGCCGCTGGGATTGGGGTGGCGCCGTCGAGCCCGCAAGCCTGCCGTAAATACCGCCGCAACATCCGGATGGTTAACGTCAGGTCGTGTCGGATCTTCATTTGTCCGGCTTTTCGAAACCTGGAACTAATCCGCGAGTGCTAGGGTGACTGCAACCAGCGCTTTTTGCGCGTTCACCATGGGGCATTCGGAATGTTTCGGACGATGATGATCGCTGCGGCTCTGTTGGCCACGGCGGAGACGGCTTTTGCTGGTGGCCACGGCGGCGGTCACGAGGCTTCGGCCCCGCCCCCGGCTGCGAAGCAAGAAGGGCCGCCGGCCAAGGCCATCATCGGCAAGCACGGTCCGATCCTGGTCGATCTCAAGGGCATGACGCTCTACACGTTCGAGCGGGACACCAGCGGCACCGCCTCGACCTGCGACGCCAAATGCGCCGAGACGCGCCCTCCGCTGACCGCGCCCGACAATGCGGTCGCCACCGGCGATTTCACTGTGATCACCCGTGGCGACGGCAAGAAGATGTGGGCCTATCGCTATCGTCCGCTCTACACCTCGCAACTAGACAGCTCGCCCGGCGACGTCAACGGCAACGATCCGACGCAGCTCTGGCGCATCGCCCGCCCCTATTGAGCCCGGCTGATCGCAGCGTCGTTGCCTGCGATCAGGTGATCCGTTGATCCAGCGAATGACGGGACGCGGTCTCCCGGGTCGAACGCGCGCACGGCCTGAAGCGACCAACGCACGCCGGATCGGGCGGGTCTCGCCCCGGCCGGCTGCGTCCGCTAAACTTGGTCGCGCCGCTTCCTTTCGCCCTCTTCCTCGGAGCCCTGCATGTCCGGCTGGATCGTCCTCGGCATCATCGTCATTTTCGTACTGTTCGCGCTCGGCGCCTACAACCGCCTGATCGCGCTGAGCCAGCGGGTCAACCAGGCCTTTGCCGACGTCGATGTGCAGCTGAAACAACGCCACGACCTGATCCCGAACTTGGTCGAAACCGTGAAAGGCTATGCGGCGCATGAGCGCGGCACGCTCGACGAGGTTATCAAGGCCCGGAATGCCGCAATGTCCGCGCAGGGTCCGGCACAGGTCTCGGCCGCCGAGACCCAGCTCACCGGCGCGCTCGGCCGGCTGATCGCGCTGTCGGAGGCCTATCCGGACCTCAAGGCCAACGCCAATTTCCAGCAGCTCGCGAGCGAACTCTCCGATCTCGAGAACAAGATCGCCGCCAGCCGACGCTTCTTCAACAATGCCGTGCAGGAGTACAACACCGGCATCCAGCAGATGCCGGCCGCACTGTTCGCCGGCATGCTCGGCTTCACCCGCAAGGATTTCTTCGATCTGGGCGCGAGCCGCACTGAGGTCGAAACCGCGCCCAGCGTGAAATTCTGAGCCTAGGCCCTCGTTTCGACAGGGCATCGCCACATGGCCGCCTACGGTCTCTATACCCATATCGCCTCGAACAGGTTCCGTTCGACGGTGTTGCTCGGCGGCCTGTTCCTGCTGATCTACGTGCTGGTCTATGCCGGAGCGCTGGTCGCGGAAGTGATGATCAACGGCGGCGGCAGCGCGGACTATTACCTGCGAGCTGCGCTGTCCGACCTGATCAAGGCCCTGCCCTGGGCCACCCTCGGCGCGGCCGCCTGGATCGTAATCGCCTATTTCTTCCACCAGTCGATCATTGACGCCGTGACCGGCGGCGAGGCGGTGACCCGGAAGGAGCAGCCCCGGCTCTACAATCTGCTGGAAAACCTCTGCATCTCGCGCGGCATCACCATGCCGAAGCTGAAGATCATGGACAGCCCGGCGCTGAACGCCTTCGCCACCGGGCTCAACCAGAAACAATACGCGATCACGGTGACGACGGGGCTGTTGAATGCCCTGAACGATCAGGAGATCGAGGCCGTGCTCGGCCACGAGCTCACCCATATCCGCAATGGCGACGTGCAGATGATGGTGGTCGCCGTGATCATTGCCGGTGTGGTCGGCTTCTTCGGCGAATTGTTCTTCCGCCTGTTCACCAATCTGAGCTGGAGCGGAGGCGGCGGCTCCTGGGGGTCTTCGTCGTCCTCGTCCTCATCTTCGTCGTCCTCCTCTTCGTCCTCGGATCGCAAAGGGTCCGGCGGTGGCGCCATCGTGGTCATCATCATCGCGGTGGTGCTGATCCTGCTCGCCTGGCTGTTGTCGCAGATCGTCAAGCTCGCACTGTCGCGCACGCGCGAATATCTGGCGGATGCCGGGTCGGTCGAACTGACCAAGAACCCGGATGCGATGATCTCGGCCTTGCGCAAGATCGAGGGCCGCGGTGAACTGCCCGGCGCGACGTCGGCGGTCATGGAACTGTGCGTCGACAACCCGCGCGAAGGCTTCGCCGATCTGTTCGCCACCCATCCCTCGGTCGAGTCGCGCATCCAGGCGCTGGTGAAATTCGCCGGTGGCCGCGACCCTGGTCCACTCGCGCTCCCTTCCGAGGAGGAGCAGCCGTCGGCGGCCGAGCCGTCCGATACCGAGACACCGCCCGCGCTGCCCGGCTCCGGGCCTTGGGGCGCGGCCGATCGCCCCGCCCCCGCTCCGGAACAGGATGCGCCACGGGGCCCCTGGGACGATCCAGCAAGCGGCCCGTGGGGCCGACACTGACAGCTCAGCATGACGATCAAGTCGCGTGCCGATGTCCTTGATTGCGCGCGCATTTCCGCCAATCACTCGCAGCTGGCAGGCTCGCCGCAACCGGAAGGCACGGAGACCTCCACTTAATCCTTCACGTTGACCAGCAGATGGGGAAATTTCACCGCCGCGTCGCTTCAATGAATTTGAATTCTCCGTTGTTTCTGCCATGTTCGCGCGCAACGCAGGATGCGAGGCGCCGGCCTGGGCCGGACCAGATTTCAAGGACATTCCATGGCGAAACCGGCAGTTGTTGTGGTGGGCGCGGACAAGGGCGGGGTCGGCAAGACCACGGTTTCGCGCACTTTGCTCGATTATTTCAGCGCCAATAACGTCCCGACCCGGGCGTTCGACACCGAGCATCCGCGCGGGACCCTGAAACGCTTCCACCCCGAGATCACCGAGATCGTCGACATGAACGCGACCTCGGACCAGATGAAGATCTTCGACACCTTGAGCGCGGTGGCGCCCTCGGTCACCGTGATCGACGTCCGCGCCGGCCTGATGTCCCCGACCCTGGCGGCACTCCGGGACATCGGCTTTCTCGATGCGGCGCGTTCCGGCCAGATCACCTTCGCGGTGTTCCACATCCTGGGCTCGTCGATCGCTTCGCTCGACGAAATCGCCGAAACCGCAAGCTACATGGTGGGCGCGAAATATTTCCTGGTGAAGAACTTCATCAACAACACGAGCTTCTTCGAGTGGGATCAGTCGACCTACGCCTCCTATTTCAACCGAATCAAGGATGCGACCGAGCTGACCATCCCCAAGCTCAACGAGATGGCCTACGAGCAGGTCGAGGTGGCCTCGGTCCCGTTCCTGAAATTCGTCGCCAACAAGGGTCCGCACGACGAGGCGGCCAACTACTCCTTCGTGCTGCGCGGCTACGTCCGGCATTGGCTCGCCAATGTCTGGAGCGAGTACGACCGGATCAAGCTGACCGACATCGTCGGCTCGTCCAAGCAGGTCGCCGCCGCGCGGCCCGCAGGGGAAAAATGACAGCTCCGCAAACAAGGGGGCTTTATCGAAGGCGCATTTGACCTGATATAGGTCAAATGCCTGCGACGCCCGTCTACATCGTCTGCTCGCCCCGACCCCAGATCGGCAAGACGCTGCTCGCGCGGCTTTTGAGCGAATTTTTGCTGCTCAAAAATGGGCAGGTACGTGCCTTCGACATCTCGGTCCGCGAGCCTGCGCTGATCGATTATCTGCCGGCGATCACTGAGACCGCGGAGATCGAGGACACGTACGGCAAGATCCAGCTGATGGATCAGGTGATCATCAACGATGGAATGGCCAAGGTCATCGACCTCGGCTACTACGCCTTTGGCGAGTTCTTCAAAATGTCCGAGGAGATCGGCTTTTTGAAGGAGGCCGCGCGGCGAAATGTCGTCCCCATCGTCCTGTTCTGCGCCGAGGGCGATCGGGTCTCGACCCGCGCCTTTGACAATCTGCGACGCCAGATCCCGATGTCCCAGCTGATCGCGGTCGAGAACGACCACGTCCTGCGTGAGGAACTGCCCGCGCTCTTCACCCGCGGCCGGGTCTTGCGCATTCCCGCCCTGCCGCTGTTCCTCAAGACCTATATCGACCGATACTCCTTCTCCTTCACCGGCTATCTGCGCCAGGAACGGGATCAGTCCACCGAGCTGTATCAGTGGATCCGGCGCAACTACTACGCGCTGCGGGAGATCGAAACGGGGCTTGTGATGCAGCGGTCGTGATCGCCCCTCTTTTCGCTCGAAGTCCCGTCCCTTTTCCCGGCCCGCCCGCTCCGTCAGCGATCAGTGCCCCTCGAACGTGACCAGGGTCCGGACCGGCACGTCCATGGCCCGCAGCTTGGCGGCGCCGCCGAGATCCGGCAGGTCGATGATGAAGCAGGCCGCCACCACCGTGGCGCCGATCTGCTTGAGCAGCTTCACCGCCCCCTCCGCTGTGCCCCCGGTCGCGATGAGGTCATCGACCAGGATCACCCGCTCGCCCGGCTGCACTGCATCAACATGCATCTCCATCTCGTCGGTGCCGTATTCCAGCGCGTAGGACATGCTGACCGTCTTGTGCGGCAGCTTCCCCTTTTTGCGGATCGGCACGAAGCCAGCCGAGACCTGGTGCGCCACCGCGCCGCCCAGGATGAAGCCGCGCGCCTCGATGCCGGCCACCTTGTCGATCTTCGAGCCGGCCCATGGATGCACCAGCTCATCGACAGCGCGGCGGAAGGCGCGCGCATCCGCCAGCAGCGTGGTGATGTCGCGGAACAGGATGCCGGGCTTGGGATAGTCCGGGATGGTGCGGATGGTGGACTTGATGTCCAGATCGAATGTCATCGGATGCTCACTCACGCCTGATGTTTTTCGTCATTGCGAGCGAAGCAATCCAGGTTCGATAGCTCAAAGACTGGATTGCTTCGCTTCGCTCGCAATGACGGATGATCTAGTTTGCCGGCTGCTTGAGCCGGAACGCATTCTCCACGATCTTCAAGCCCACGGCGTCGCCGAGCGACATCAGCGACTCCGGATGAAACTGCACGCCGCCGACCGGCAGGCTGGTGTGCTCGATCGCCATCGCCACCCCGTCTTCCGTGGAGGCCGTGACCGTCAGCACCTCCGGCATGCCCTCGCGCTCGACATAGAGCGAGTGGTAGCGGCCGATCACGATCTCGTTCGGCAGCCCCTGCATCAGCCGCCCGCCCCGCACCTGCACCCGCGACGGCCGGCCGTGTGCGGGCTGGCTGAGCTGGCCGAGATGCCCGCCGAAATATTCGCCCATCGCCTGGAGCCCCAGGCAGACGCCGAAGATCGGCAGCTTCTTGTCGAGCGCGGCGTCGATGGTCCTGGAGATCTTGAAGTCTTCCGGCCGGCCCGGACCGGGCGAGAGCACGACCAGGTCCCAGCTCCGCTCCTTCAACATCGTCAGCGCATGGACATAGCGGACCACGGTGACGTTGGCGCCGACCTGGCGGAAATAATCGGCCAGCATATGCACGAAACTGTCGTCATGGTCGATCAGGAGCACCTGTTTGCCCGAGCCGGTGGCGTCCGGCGCGGTCGACGACAGCGGCTTGGGTGGATCGCCGCGCAGCGCCTGGAACAGAGCGGCGGCCTTGACCTGGCATTCGCGGTCCTCGGCGGCCGGGTCTGAATCGAACAGGCAGGTGGCGCCGACCCGCACTTCGGCGAGGCCGTCCTTCATCCGGATGGTGCGGATGGTGAGCCCGGTGTTGATCGAGCCGTCGAAATTGACCACGCCGATGGCGCCGGCATACCAGCGCCGCGGCGAGCGCTCATGGTCCTCGACGAACTGCATCGCCCACAGCTTCGGTGCGCCGGTCACGGTCACCGCCCAGGCATGGGTCAAAAACGCATCGAGCGCGTCGAAGCCGGGCCGCAGCATGCCCTCCACGTGATCGACGGTGTGGAACAGCTTCGAATAGGTCTCGATCTGCCGCCGTGCCAGCACCTTGATGGTGCCGGGCACGCAGATGCGGGCCTTGTCGTTGCGGTCGACGTCGGTGCACATGTTGAGCTCGAACTCGTCCTTCTCCGAGTTCAGGAGCTGGCGAATCTGCTCGGCATCGCCAATCGCGTCGCGCCCGCGCGCAATCGTACCCGAGATCGGGCAGGTCTCGACCCGGCGGCCATCGGAACGGACGAACATTTCCGGCGATGCCGACACCAGAAACTCGCCCTCGCCCAAATTCATCAGCGCGCCATATGGCGACGGGTTGATCCGGCACAGCCGCTGGAACACCTCGGCCGGCGAGCGGTCGCAGGGCTCGCCGAACAGCTGTCCCGGCACCGCCTCGAACAGGTCGCCGCGGGCGAACGCCGCCCGCGCCAGCTCCACGGTCGCCTGGTATTCGCCGGGCGCGTGGTCGGCAAAGCCCTGGCGCGGCTCCTTCAGATAGATGCTGTCGTCGGTCTCGCGCGGCAGACCGGCCGTGGATTGGCCGTTCCAGGCAAAATCGTAGGACAGGATCACGCCGCGGCCGGTGGCGCGGTCATAAGCAAGCAGGCGATCCGGCACATAGAGCACGATGTCGCGCTGATCCTTCTCGCGCGGCCGCTTCTGCACGAGGTCCTCGATCTGGAACACGAGGTCATAGGCGAAGGCGCCGAACAGGCCGAGCAAGGAATCGTCGCCGGCCGAGAACGCCGCGATCAGAACCCGCACCAGCGACATCACGCTGGCGCGGCGGGTGCGCTGATCTTCCTCAACCGGCGCCGGTCCGCGGATGATGTGGCCGGCCAGCCGCGCCGGCGTATGTTCTGTGATGACGACGGCGGGGTCGCGCAAGGTGGCGCCGAGGAAGGCGATCAGCACTTCGCCGCGCCGGTTCAGCGCCTGCAGGGCGAAATCGGTGCCCATGGTCTCCAGCACCAGCGGCGGATCGGCAAAGCCGAGGTCGAAGCTCTCATAGCGCCCCGGCACCGTGGTGCCGGAGGACAGCACCACGCCGCGACGGCGGTCCAACAGGTTGATCAGGTCGTCGAGCCGGCTGGCGCCGCCGGAAAACTGCTCGGCCGCGCGCGTGACGGAAAGCCCGCCGCGGGTGCGGTACTCGCTCAAGGCCGGCAGGGAAAAAACTGTCCTGTTCATGGTGTCCTCTTACGAAACTTGCCGAGGAAACGCCACACAGGACAAACGGGAGGGCCGCCGCTGCGTGGCGGCCTCGAGCGATTGCATGTCAGAAAAATCGCACCGGCCACCTTTTACAAGGTGCGCCACCAGAGCTTTGCTGGGCGGACAACGGTGCACATGGCCGGCTAGAGACCACGGCGGAAGACGGAGGTCAAGGGCGGGACGGTTACGCACGAAACGATGGGTCACGGGCTTCAGCCAGATAGACCGGCCGGACGGGACACCATCACTTTTGCCCGGGCTCACCATCCTCGCTCCGCTGTCATCGCCCGGTTCAACCGGGCGATCCTGTATCCCAGAGGCATCCACGTTCCAATCGAGAAGCCGCGGCGTACTGGATGCCCCGCCGGAGCCTGTCGTCGGGCTCGCCGAAGGCGAGACCCGATGGCGGGGCATGACGACTGAATATGCAACTTCATTCTCGCGACACGACCTGCCCGAGTGATGAACTTCGCAACCGCCCTCTTCAAAGTCGAGGGCGCAGGGAAGGCCGGGAGCTCGCCGCCCCCATGGCCCGCCTGCAGAAAAAAAATGCAGGCGGCAGTCGCCACAGGTTCGGCCGAGACCTCCGGCCTTCCCTGCGCGATGGCTTTACGGCTTATACGTATTCTCCCCGGGGACCGGGCTTGATTGCCCCCGTGACCAGCGGATCATCATGACCACCGGCGTAGCCTCAGCGTCGGGAGACCAGGACCGTACGATTTCGCCGTGCGCCCGCGCCGTACGTCCGCACGACTAATGCCATGCTGCAGCCCGAAGCGCCCACCGCATCCCACCCCGCGTGTCGTGACGATCGCGATGCGCCCCTCGTGCCGGGCCGGGATGCGTCGACATAAGCACGATTACTGAAAAATAGAAATAAGAATATTTTCGAGGTGAGGACTGGACAGCCCAAATCAGCTTGATGCGGCTGATGAATTTAGTTTGTCTGCGCATGCACAGGCTGTAACCCTCATTCCCTTATCTCAACGTCACGAACTGACCGCCACCGGCCATACTTGTCTTCCGCCTCGCCTTCTCCTTCTTCAACCGGTAGCCGATCATCATCGCGAGCGGGTGTGTAAAGAAGATGCTGAAGACGTGCCATCGGCTATAGGTAAAGACGGCCGCGCTTACTTCGGTCAGCTTGCCTTTGTTTGCGAGATAGTAGTTTCCGCCAACCACCTTGCCGCTGACGGCATCACCGCCAAGTGCAATCGCAACGACAACGAATACTAAAAAGTTAAGTATGCACAGAACGCAGGTCAACTTCAGCGACCGATATTGAAAATCGGACATGGATGGGCACTCATGGACTTCGTCTAACGCTGCATCGGCTTGCGGTGATAGCATGTCTGTTCGACCATGGCGTCTGGCACCAGACCAGTTTCTTTTCGAGAGCGGCGCTTTTTCATGATGCACACCAAGTTGAGCTGCCCTCGCGGCGTTGCGGCGCTCATGCCCCCGGCCTCGTCAGCCCCAGCTCCTTGAACTTAAGCTCCGTCGCCTTGACCGCGTTATCGTAGACTTCGCCGCGCTCGACGAAGTAGTTGAAATAGCCGGCGGGCGTCTCCGGCTGGATCTCGATTAGATCGACCCTCTTGTATTTCGGATCGATGAGATGGCCGGCGGCGATCAGGTCGTTGATGCGCTTGAGCGTATCGACCTCGGCCTTGTAGCCGACCGAGAACCACATCTCATAGGTCCAGTCCTGCACCTCGAACCAGTTGGCCGGCACCTTGCCGGACCAGCCATTGGCGAGCGGCCGCACCGCGAAGATACGATCGAAGCCGTGCAGCTCGGAGATGATGGAGGACCTGTGATAGGCGCCGTCCATCTGTCCGCCCGGTAGATTCTTGAAGCCGTAGAGCGACAGCCACAGCGCCGATTTGATCGCCTCGATGGTGATCGGCAGGATCTTGCGCTCCTGCTCGGCATCGGTCGCGTAGCGCAGGTCGCGCTTGGCCAGCGAATGCAGCGCCGCGGCAGCGCGGGTGTTGGGAATCGCCTTCTGTTGCGGCAAGAGCCGGCGCGCGACGTCGTTGCCATAGAGCAGGCCTGCGCCCGAGCGCGGATCATAGCTGTTGAAGACGACGCCGACCGGGCTGTCGTTCAGCACCGTCATGACGTGGCCAAGCTCGTCATCCGACCGCACCGGGACATATTGCTGGGCCGGGAGCAGACGATCGGCCACCACATTCAGCAGCCCTTCGCTCCAATCCGGCACGGCCGCAAAGCGGAACAGCGCCTCGGCATAGGCCGGCCGAAACACGCCGGGATAGCCGAACAGCACGGTGCGGGCCTGGGCGACGGGATCACCGGCGCGCTCCGGCGAGATCAGCTGAGCGCGGAGGTCGTGCCCCTGCATCCACTCCGCCAGGACCATGATCTGGCCCGAGGTCGCCGTGACCAGATCCGGCGCGATGCCCCAGGCCCGGGCGGTGTCGAGAAAACCGGCGCCATGAGCGTTCATCCCGCCCAGGCCGGCCAGCGCGAAGGCCACGCTCATGTCCCACCTCCATCGGAAGTCGGAACACTACTGTCGATTGCAATCGCAGCGCAAATGGACCGGTGCGGAGAATTGGTGCGTTCGAGGGCAGCTCCCGATCCGCCGTCTCGGTTCCGCCGAATCGGCTGATGTCCACGAATCGGACGGCATCGCAACAGGCGCCAGCGCAGCCATGAGCTGCAGAGAGCACCCGACAACCTCATGTTGCGCGCATGTAACTCCGCCCGTTCACATACTTGTGGTTGCCAACAGATGCGGAAAGTACCGGAAATGCGGCGATATCCGAGCAACACTGTTGCCAATTTACGATAGGGGCGCAAAGAATGCCTTAACCATCTTCCGCTACCAAGAATTCACCATGGCTCGCGGCAAACAGCCTCCTGTGTCGCATGCGCTCCCGAAGCAGCAGACGCTGCTCGATTGCTTTCTCGAGGCCCAAGCCAACCGGCTGGGGCGTCGGTCCGCAAAACGACAAGCTGTGGGCGGCCCATCTGACGATGCCGCCCCGAGCGGCGATGAGACCCGCAACGTCGCCGACGAGGAGGCTGCGGAATGAGATGCTCCCTGGCAGTGGTCACCGCCTGCATATGACGGCCTGACGGGCTGCTCGCTCCAGCGTCTGCGATAACTTTCCTGTCTCCGCGCGCAAGCTCCATCCTCTGGAACCTGTGATCCGCGCATATCAGGCGCCCGTCTGCACGGGCTTCCCTCGGCGGATCGAGCGCCTCACATTGCGACGCAACATCAACGTCTGTCGGTGCGCGGTTCTGCGCCCGTCAATTCCCAAGGACTCCGCATGCCTCCTGTCATCGTGCCCGATCCCGGCCACCGCGCCGGGCACGCAGCGTCCATTGGCTGCTTTGCGCGCTGATCGCCTCGCATGGACATGATCGCTGAATCCCCCGCCGCGCGCGCGCCGGTGGCCAAACTCCATCATCCGGGCCTGGTCCTGCTGGCACTCGCGATCGGTGGCTTCGCCATCGGCACCACCGAGTTCGCCGCGATGAGCCTCGTGCCCTACTTCGCACCCGATCTCGGCATCGACGCCACCACCGCAGGCCATGTCATCAGCGCCTATGCGCTTGGCGTGGTCGTCGGGGCGCCGGTCATCGCCGTGCTCGCAGCGCGGCTGGCACGCCGCACGCTTCTGGTGTCGCTGATGCTGCTGTTCGCAGTCGGCAACGGGCTCTCAGGGCTGGCGCCGAGCTACGGTTTCCTGGTGGCGTTCCGCTTTGTCGCCGGCCTGCCGCACGGGGCCTATTTTGGCGTCGCCGCGCTGGTTGCCGCATCGCTGGTGCCGCGCGAGCGCCGCAGCCAGGCGGTCTCGCGCGTGCTTGCCGGGCTGACTGTCGCCACCATGATCGGCGTGCCACTGGCCAACCTGATCGGCCAGTATATCGGCTGGCGCTGGAGCTTTGGCTTTGCCGCGCTGCTCGCCTTGCTGACGGCGACCCTGGTGCGGCTTTATGCGCCCTATGGGGCGCCGCTGAAGGGCGCAAGCCCCCTGCGCGAGCTCGGCGCTCTCAGGCGCGGCCAGGTGTGGCTGACGCTGGCCACCGGCGCGATCGGCTTCGGCGGCATGTTCGCGGTCTACACTTATCTCGCGTCGACCCTGCTGGAGGTCACGCACGCGCCACCATCGGCAATTCCCGTGATGCTGACGGTGTTCGGCTTTGGCCTGACGATCGGCAATCTCGCCTGCGCCTGGGCGGCGGATCGCGGTGTCATGCGCGCGGCCGGCGGGACCCTGGTCTGGAGCGCGTTCGCGCTCGCCTTGTATCCGTTTGCGACCGGAAGTGTCTGGACGCTGGCAGCGGTCGTGTTCCTGATCGGCTGTGGCGGCGGGCTCGGCACCGTGCTGCAGACCCGCCTGATGGACGTCGCCGAGGATGCGCAGACTTTGGCCGCCGCGCTCAATCACTCCGCATTCAACACCGCCAATGCGCTAGGTCCCTGGCTCGCAGGACTTGCGCTATCAGCCGGGCTCGGCTTCCCCGCGACCGGATGGGTCGGCGCCGCGCTGGCGATCTGCGGCCTCATCATCTGGGGCGTGTCGCTGCTGACAGATCGGCCGAAGCGCACCGAAGAGAGGTTGTCGCGCGCGGCTTAGTCCCGGGCGATAAGACGAATTCGGCGCGGGGAGATGTCGTCGGCCGAAAGCCACACGATTGGTGTCGTCCCGGCCTTGAGCCGGGACCCAGAACCACTTGCGGCTGTGGTGAGAGCTGTGCTGTGGCTCTAGCATGCTCAAACGACTGTCGGCGGTGTGTATGGGTCCCGGCTCAAGGCCGGGACGACAGTTGAGATTGCCGCGCTAACGACACACACACACTGACTGCGCATCACCCCAGATGCTTGTGGAAATACGCCGTCGCCCGGCCCCAGGCCAGCTCGGCGCATTCGCGGTCATGCACGGAGACGCGCTGCTCGTTCGCGAAGCCGTGCTCGGCGTCGTAGCGATAGAGCTCGAGCGACTTGCCGGCCGCCTTCATCGCCTTCTCGAAAGCATCGACCGCGGCCGGGGTGCACCAATCGTCCTTGTTGGCGAAATGCCCCTGCAGCGGAATCTTCACGTCGGCCGGCTTGGCAGCCTGCTCCGGCGGAATGCCGTAGAACACGACGCCGGCGGTGAGTTCCGAGATCTTGGCGGCGCCGATGATCGTCACCGCACCGCCCATGCAGAAACCGGTCAGCCCGACCTTGGCGCCGTTGCGCGCGAGATATTGCGCGGCGCCACGGACCGTCTGCGTGGTCGCATCCATGAAGTCGAGCGAGTTCATCTCGCGGCCTGCGGCATCGGAGTCGTGATAAGGCACCACCTTGCCCTTGTAGAGATCGGGCGCCAGCGCATCGAAACCGGCCAGCGCAAAGCGGTCGCACATACCCTTGATCTGCTCCTGCAGACCCCACCATTCCTGGATCACGACCACGCCGGGCGCATTGCCACCGGCCGCATTGGCGAGATAGCCGCTCGCATCCTTGCCATCCGGACGCTTGAAGGTGATGACGGTGCCCATGGATGTCCTCCGGTTCTACGTTTCGAGGGGTACGGTTTGCCGGCATTCTGGCCGCTGCGGACGGATCAGGCAACCGCTGCCACGGTCACGTCCTCGCGCGGGTTAGCGGACAGGTGTGACAGGCCGACAACGGCGCGAGCGCTAAGCCGCCGCCGACGCGCCCCTGCGCGCGTGGACATCATTGAGCGACGCGCGCACCTGCGCGATCACCCCGGCCCAGTCGCGGCCCTCGCCCTGCCGGAACAGCCGCGCGGTCGGATACCAGGGGCTGTCGTCGCGGTCGAGCAGCCAACGCCAATCCGGCGCGTGGGTCAGCATGATCCAGACCGGCTTGCCGAGCGCGCCGGCAAGATGCGCAACGCCAGTATCGACCGCGATGACGAGATCAAGCTGGGAGATCAGCGCCGCCGTGTCGGCGAAATCATGCAGCTGATCGCTGACATCGAGAACGCCGTGCTGCACCAGCAGCTCGGCTTCGCCGTCACGAAGCAGTTTTTGCAGGCTCACGAAGGTCGCGTTCACCTCAAACAGCGGCAGCAGATGGCGAAGGTCCATCGACCGCTCGCGATCGCGAACATGGTTGGGATTGCCGGCCCAGGCGAGCCCGATCTTCAGTGGGCGCGCGTTGCCGAGCAGCGGCGCCCAGGCCTCCACGGCATGGTCCGGGGCCGACAGGTAAGGACCATCGGCGGGGATCGTGTCCACCCGGGTCTCGAACGCCAGCGGCAGGCTGGGCAGCGGACAGCGGATGTCGACATCCGGCAGCGGATCGCCCTTGGCGATGACCTCATGCGCGCCGCCAAGCGTCTGCATCAGGCGTGCGAGCGGCGTGTCGACCTCCAGCACGACGCGCGCGCCGCGTGCTTCGACCAGCGGGACATAACGGCAGAACTGGATCGAGTCGCCAAAGCCCTGCTCGCCGTGCAGCAGGATGGTTTTGCCGGCGATGTCCTCGCCGCGCCATGACGGCTGCGGCAGCGCGCGCGGGGTCAGCCGCGCGACGGGCGCCTGGTGCCGCCACTCATAGCCCGCCCATCCTTGCGCGAAATCACCGCTGACGAGACTGGCGAGGCCTTTGAGGAAGTGCGCATCGGCGTAATCCGGACGCAGCGCCAGCGCCCGATCGTAGCTCGCGCGCACCTCATCGAACCGCTTGAGGTCGTAGAGAATGATGCCGCGATTGACGAGCGCCTCGGGATAGTCCGGCCGTGCCGAGATCGCCTGGTCCTGGCTCGCCAACGCCTCTTCCAGCCGCCGCAGCTTGTGCAAGGTGACGCCGCGATTGTTCAGCGCCGCGGCATCGCCCGGCTGGATCGAGATCGCCTGATCGTGGTCGGCCAGCGCCTCACCATAGCGTGCCAGATCGTGCAGGACGACACCGCGATTGGTGAGTGCGTGGACGTTGTCCGGCTGGAGCGCCAGCGCGCGCTCGAAGCTCCGCAGAGCCTCGTCGTGGCGCCCGAGCTCGTGCAACAGGGCGCCGCGGTTGACGAAGGCGTCGACGTGGCCGGGCTGCAGCGCAATCGCGCGGTCGTAGTCGGCCTGCGCCTCGTCGGTGCGCTTCAAATCGTGCAGCGTGAGGCCGCGACTGACCAGGGCTTTCGGATCCTTCGGCCGCAGCGCCAGCGCGGCGTTATGGCTGGCCAGCGCCTCCTCCGGCCGCCCAAGCCGGCGCAGCGCGATGGCGCGGTTGTTCAACACATCGACATGCTTCGGCTGCAGGGCCAGCGCGCCGTCATAGTCCGCCAACGCCTCCTCGAAACGCGCGAGCTCGCTGTAGGTGAGACCGCGATTGACGAGCGCCTCGACGAAATCGGGGCGAAGCGCGAGCGCCTTCGCGTAGCTCTCCAACGCCTCGACATGCCGGCCAAGGGCCTGCAGCACCACGCCGCGATTGTTCAGCGCCTCGGGATAGGCCGGCTGCAACGCCAGCGCGCGGTCATAGTCAGCCAGCGCCTCGTCGAACCGCCCGAGCTCCTGCAGCACGCCGGCGCGGTTGTTGATCACACCGGCATGATCCGCGCGCAGCGCAAGCGCGCGATCGAAACTCTCCAGAGCGTCGGCCTGCCGTCCCATCGCCTTCAACAGCGCGCCGCGATTGCTCCAGGCCTCCACGAAATCCGGGCGCAACGCCAGCGCCCGGTCGTAATGCGCGAGCGCCAGCTGGTTGCGGCCGCGCGCCATATGGATCACGCCAAGCAAATTGAGAGTGATGGCGGAGGCCGGGTCCGCCGACAGGATCTTGAGGCAGGTCTTCTCGGCCTGGCCGAGCTTGCCCGCGGCATAGGCTTTCAGGGCGATATCGAAAACCTGCGAGACGGTGAGGGAGACGGTTTTCATGCCGAGGCGCCTGATCCGGATGGGATCACCCCGCTCTATCTGACTCGCGCGGATTCTGGCTAGTGCGGCCGCCTCGGAGAGAAATGCCCTGCCCCAAACAAAAAGCCCCCGCAGGGGCTTTTTCAGATCGTCTGAGGCTCGGTCCGGGCGCGTCAGTGCGCGGCTGCCCAGACCCGCTTCTTGGTGAAATACATCAACCCGGCGAAGATGATCAGGAACACGAAGACCTGATAGCCCAGCCGCTTGCGCGCTTCCATGTGCGGCTCCGCGGTCCACATCAGGAACGTCGCGACGTCACGGGCGTATTGCTGCACGGTCGCGGGCGAGCCGTCATCGAAGGTCACCTGGCCGTCGGACAGCGGCGGCGGCATCTTGATCGCATGGCCCGGGAAGTACTTGTTGTAGTACGAGCCCTCAGGGATCGTGACACCGGCCGGCGGAGTGCTCTCGAATCCCTGCATCAGCGCCGCGACATAATTCGGGCCCTGCTCCTGGAACTGGGTGAAGAAGTCGAAGATGAACCAGGGGAAGCCGCGCTCATAAGACCGGGCCTTGGCGATCAGCGACAGGTCCGGAGGCGCTGCGCCGCCATTGGCCGCGCGCGCCGCCTGCTCGTTCGGGAACGGCGATGGGAAGTAATCAGCGACCCGGCCCGGACGCTCGAACATGTCGCCGGCATCGTTGGGGCCATCCTTGATCTTGTAGTCCGCGGCGAAGGCGGCAGCCTGGGCCGGCGAGTAACCGGGGCCGCCGGGCTCGGACAGATTGCGGAACGCCACATAGGACAGCGAGTGGCAGTTCGAGCAGACCTCCTTGTAGACCTTCAGGCCGCGCTGCAGCGCGCCGCGGTCATAGGTGCCGAAGGGGCCGGCGAACGACCAGCTCAGCGAGGGCGGCGTCTCCTGGTTCTCGGCGGCGCGGGCCTGGCCGGTGCCGCCGACAAACAGCGTGCTGGCGACAAACAGTGCGATCAGCGTCGAGACCATCGGAGCCGTCGCGCGGCCGGTCTTGGCCAGCACGTCGTCAGCGATCGAGTTCGGCAGCGGACGCGGCTTCTCGATGCGGGCGAGCAGCGGCAGCACGATCAGGAAATAGGCGAAGTATACGATCGTGAGGATGCGGCCGGCGATGACATAGATGCCCTCCGGCGGCTGGGCACCGAGATAGCCGAGCAGGATGCAGGTGATCACGAAGATCCAGAAGAACTGCTTGGCCAGCGGCCGGTACTTGTTCGAGCGGGTCTTGGCGGAATCGAGCCAGGGCAGGAACACCAGCACGATGATCGCCGAGAACATCGCGATGACGCCCGCGAGCTTGTTCGGGATCGAGCGCAGGATCGCGTAGAACGGCAGGTAGTACCACTCGGGCACGATGTGGGCCGGCGTCACGCCCGGATTGGCCGGGATGTAGTTGTCGGCGTCGCCGAGATAGTTCGGCATGTAGAAGATGAACCAGGAATAGAGGATCAGGAAGCAGGACACGCCGAAGAAGTCCTTGATCGTTGCATAGGGCGTGAACGGCACCATGTCCTTCTCGGTCTTCGGCTCGACGCCGGCCGGATTGTTCTGGCCGACCACGTGCAGCGCCCAGACGTGCAGCACCACCACGCCCGCGATCAGGAACGGCAGCAGATAGTGCAGCGAGAAGAAGCGGTTCAACGTCGGGTTGCCGACCGAGTAGCCGCCCCACAGCAGGGTCACGATGCTCTCGCCGAAATAGGGCACGGCCGAGAACAGGTTGGTGATGACGGTGGCGCCCCAGAAGCTCATCTGGCCCCAGGGCAGCACGTAGCCCATGAAACCGGTCGCCATCATCAAGAGGTAGATGATGACGCCGAGGATCCACAACACCTCGCGCGGCGCCTTGTACGACCCGTAATAGAGGCCGCGGAACATGTGGATGTAGACGGCGAAGAAGAACATCGAGGCGCCGGCCGCATGCATGTTGCGCAGCAGCCAGCCGTAGTTGACGTCGCGCACGATCAATTCGACCGAGCGGAAGGCGAGATCGGCGTGCGGCGTGTAGTGCATCGCCAGGATGATGCCGGTGACGATCTGCACCCCCAGCATGATCGAGAGGATGGCGCCGAACGTCCACCAGTAGTTCAGGTTTCGCGGCGTCGGATAGGCGACAAAGGATGAGTGGACCAGGCTGATGATCGGAAGTCGCTGTTCCAGCCACTTCACGGCAGGATGGCTCGGCTGGTAGTCGGATGGTCCACTCATGATGCGTTCCTGAAGTATTATCTTGGCATGATCAGTAAAGCTGTCGGGCAAGGCGCCCGATCAGCCGATCTGGATCTTGGTGTCGGAAACGAACTGGTAGGGCGGAACGGGCAGGTTGAGCGGCGCCGGCCCCTGGCGGATGCGGCCCGAGGCGTCGTACTGCGAACCGTGGCACGGGCAGAAGAAGCCGTCGTAATTGCCTTCATGCGCGATCGGGATGCAGCCAAGATGAGTGCAGATGCCGATCACAACCAGCCACTGCTCGTGGCCGTCCTTGGTGCGGGACTGGTCGGTGGCGGGATCCGGCAGGTTGGAGAGCGGCACTGAGCGCACCTCCTCGACCTGCTTCTTGGTGCGGTGGGAGATGTAGATCGGCTTGCCGCGCCAGAACACCTTGATGTCCTGACCTTCGGCCACGGGAGCGAGATCGACCTCGATCGGCGCGCCGGCGGCGATGGTCGAGGCATCAGGGTTCATCTGGGAAATGAACGGCCAGAGCGTGGCCACTCCTCCGACGGCCGCCACCGCCCCGGTGGCGACGAACAGGAAATCCCGGCGTGTCGGATGGTCCACAGTAGACGCTGTCACGATTCCAACCCTTTCTTATCGTTGCAGCCGGTGGAACCGCCCCAAGCGACGTCCAAACCACGTCTTCGGGAGATGCCTGCCGGCGCCCGCGTCCCCCGCGGCGGCAGAAATAGGCGCGCTCCACCGCCCCTGGTGGAACACCCCGTCCAGAATCGTTCTATTGGCACCCTTGCGATACGAGCGCAAGCCCGCTATCGGCCCCTTCGCCCGCCATGCACCACATCCGCTGCGACAAGCGGATTTTCGGCATCATTTTTCTTAGAGCCCCTGAGATTCGTTCGCATGCAGATCGCGCTGTACCAGCCGGACATTCCGCAGAACACGGGTACGATTCTGCGGCTCTGCGCCTGCCTCGGCGTGGCCGCACATGTGATAGAACCGGCGGGTTTTCCGGTCTCCGACCGGCTTTTCCGTCGCGCGGGAATGGACTATCTGAACCACGTGACGTGGCTGCGACACGACTCCTGGACCGCCTTCGAAGCGTGGCGGGCCAAGCGGGGTCACCGCCTGCTGCTTTTCACGACCAAGGGCGCAAGATCGTACCTGGATTTCGGCTATCGGGCGGACGATATCCTGCTGTTCGGGCGCGAGAGTGCCGGCGTGCCGCCGGAGGTGGCGGAGATCGCCGATGCGCGGCTCTTGATCCCGCTGCAGCCGGGGCTGCGCTCGCTCAATGTGGCCATGGCGGCGGCGATGGCGGTCGGCGAAGCGCTCCGGCAGACACGGCATGGAGCGGCCTGATCTGCGCTCCATAGGGAGGGCGGAGGTGCCAGCGCCGTGGCCACCGCCTGCCAAGCTAGCGGATCAACGGTGGGCACGCTTCCGCCGTCGCCCTTCGGGCTATGGCGGACAGGTCGCTTGGCCCACCCGACCAAACGCTTGCGGCAGCGAGTTGCAAAACGCGGAGGAGTTTCGGTGAGCTACGCGGTCAAAGAGATCTTCATGACGCTGCAGGGCGAAGGCGCCCATGCCGGCCGCGCCGCCGTATTCTGCCGCTTCGCCGGCTGCAATCTCTGGAGCGGCCGCGAGCAGGACCGCGAAAGCGCCGTCTGCCGGTTCTGCGACACTGACTTTGTCGGCACCGACGGCACGCTCGGCGGCCGCTATGCGACCGCCGACGCGCTCGCCGAAACCATCGCGGCGCAATGGACAGGGGGCGAGGCCGAGCGCTATACGATCCTGACCGGCGGCGAACCGCTGCTGCAGGTGGATGCGGCGCTGATCGATGCCCTTCACGCCCGCGGCTTCGCGGTCGGGATCGAGACCAACGGCACGCTGGAGCCGCCTGCGGGCATCGACTGGATCTGCGTCAGCCCGAAGGCGGGCGCGGAGCTGAAGCTCCGTCACGGCCACGAATTGAAGCTGGTGTACCCGCAACGAGGCGCGGCGCCTGAGGAGTTCGAGCGGCTGTCCTTCGAGCGCTTCTCGCTGCAACCGATGGACGGGCCTGATGCGGCCGAGAACACCGCGCGCACGATCGACTATTGCATGCGGCATCCGCAATGGCGGCTCAGCCTGCAGACGCACAAGATGATCGGGATTAGATAGAGGATTTTGACGTTCACGATGTGGGAATTGACCAAATCGTTCACCTTCGAGGCCGCGCATACGCTGCCGATTACGACGCTCGGCGAAGCCAGCCAGGAGATCCACGGCCACTCCTTCCGCGCCGAGGTGACGGTGCGCGGCAATACGACCAATCCGGACACCGGCATGGTGGTCGATTTCGGCGTGCTGACGGAACGCCTAGCCGAGATCCAGAAGATGCTCGATCACAAGTTCCTGAACAAGATCGAGGCGATCGGATTGCCGACGCTCGAGAACCTGTCGCGGTTCATCTACGAGCGGGTCCGGCATATCGGCCATGTCACCAAGGTCAGCGTCCATCGCGACAGTTGCCGCGAGACCTGCACGTATTATGGGCCCGAAGCATAGGTCGGTCAGGGGAAGGCCAATGGACATCGCCGCAATCGAGCACCGCAAGGCGACCGCGCGAGCCTGGTTCGAGCGCCTGCGCGACGACATCTGCCTGGCCTTCGAGCGGCTGGAGGACGAGGCGCCTCCTGAGCTCTATCCGGGGACGCCCGGCCGCTTCGTCCGCACACCCTGGGAGCGCACCGACCATTCCGGCGCCAAGGGCGGCGGCGGCGTGATGGGCATGATGCATGGCCGGCTGTTCGAGAAGGTCGGCGTGCACTGCTCCACCGTGCATGGCGAGTTCGGCCCCGAATTCCGCAGCCAGATTCCGGGCGCCGCGGACGATCCGCGGTTCTGGGCGTCCGGCATCTCACTGATCGCCCATATGTGGTCACCACATGTGCCCGCCGTGCACATGAACACGCGTTTTGTCGTGACAACCAAAGCCTGGTTCGGCGGCGGCGCAGATTTGACGCCGGTGCTCGATCGCCGACGCAATCAGGAGGACCCGGACACGGTCGCCTTCCATGCCGCCATGAAGAAAGCCTGCGGCGCCCATCCCGTTGCCGACTATGAGTGGTACAAGAAATGGTGCGACGAATATTTCTATCTGCCGCACCGGAAGGAGCCGCGCGGCATCGGCGGCATCTTCTACGACCATCATGACTCCGGCGACTGGAGCGCCGATTTCGCCTTCACGCAGGATGTCGGCCGTGCCTTCCTTGCGATCTATCCCGAACTGGTGCGGCGCAACTTCTCGACGCCCTGGACCGAGGCCGATCGCGAGGAGCAGTTGATCCGCCGCGGGCGCTATGTCGAGTTCAACCTGCTCTATGACCGCGGCACCACCTTCGGGCTCAAAACCGGCGGCAATGTCGAGTCCATCCTGTCGTCGATGCCGCCCGAGGTGAAATGGCCGTAAACTTGACTCCGATGACCCCTGCCCTGCCCCGCGCCATGCTGATCGACATGGATGACACCATCCTGTCGGCCTATGCCAGACCGGAGCTCGCCTGGACCATCATCTCCACTGAATTCGCCGATGAGATCGCCCCTTACGAGGCGCAGATGGTGGCTGCTGCGATCACCGGCGCGGCGCGCGAGTTCTGGTCCAAGGCTGGCGCCGAATGGCGGCTGAAGCTGATCGAGGCGCGGCAGCTCGTGGTCAAGGGCGGCTTTGCGGCGCTCGCCGCGGCGGGCGGCCGCGCCCTGCCTGATGACCTCGCCGTGCGCATCGGCGACCGCTTTACCAGTTATCGCGAAGAGCAGATGTTCGTGTTCCCCGGCGCGCATGAGGCGATCGACGAATTGAAGGCGCGCGGCGTCAAACTCGCACTGGTGACCAACGGCGCCGCCGACATGCAGCGCGCCAAGATCGAGCGCTTCGCACTGGCCCACCGCTTCGATCACATCCAGATCGAGGGCGAGCACGGCTTCGGCAAGCCAGAGGAGCGCGCCTATCTGCACGCGATGCAGGCGCTCGGCGTTGGGCCTGCTGACACCTGGATGGTCGGCGACAATCTGGAATGGGAAATCGTGGCGCCCCAGAAGCTCGGCATCTACGCGATCTGGATCGACGTCCATGGCGACGGCCTGCCCGAAGGCTCGACTGTCAGGCCCGACCGCATCATCCGCTCACTGACCGAGTTGGTGCCGAACGTCAGCAAATAGCGCTGGCGCCAAGCGGGAGCTCACCGTTGGGCGCAAGGACTGCAATTGCATCGAACGCGTAGCCAATGGCGGCCTCTCGGCGATGCGTTGACAAGGACGCGGACAAAGCCGTTCCACCCGCGAGCTATCATTGTCGTGTCGGTGAGGAAGGTGCAGACCGAAGCGAGCGCCCCGTCATCTCCCAAAATGCTGGTCGCCTGCGGCTCCAGGGCCGGACCGCGGCCTCGAATTGGCTTGCATTTTGCCTGCGGTGATCCGTAGGAGTGATCCGTGGTATCGCGGACTTGCGGTCGCGCCTCGGCCGGGATTTCCGTAGCAACGGTCAAGTCCATAGCTACACACAACAAATGAGTTGGCCGGCGTTCCCCTGGCCCAACATTCGCAAGAGTGCTCCAGATGAAAGAGTGCTCCAAAAGGGATGCGAAAGTGAGCGCCGGGGCACCAGGAACTGAGTGCTTATCGTCATTCGGGCAGCAACGCCGCATCGATGAGTGTCGGCTGCCCTCACCGCCCTGAGGACCATGTTCGTCTCATTCTTCCCTCGACCCAGGCTGTTCTTTCTTTCTGCGGTCGCCTGGACCGTTTTCGCGATGGTGATCTGGTACGGCTATGCGAACGAGCTGTTTCAGGCCCCTGAAAAGCCGGTCGGACTAGCAACGTTCTGGGCGCCGCCGGCGCTTTGGTTCGATGCCTATTTTGTGCTGTGCGTGGCGATCTTCGCGACCGCATGGATGCGGCTCGCCCCACATCCCTGGGCAAACTGGTCCATCCTCGGCTCCTCGCTGATTCTGTTCACCACCTATTTTCAGGTGCAGGTCAGCGTGGCCATCAACAGCTGGTACGGACCGTTCTACGATCTGGTGCAGGCTGCGCTGTCCAAATCGGCTCCGGTCACCGTCGAGCGCTTCTACAGCCAGCTGTCAACCTTCGCCGGCATTGCTTTCGTGGCGGTCGTGGTCGGCGTGCTGACCCGTTTCTTCGTCAGCCACTACATCTTCCGCTGGCGGACGGCGATGAACGACTACTATGTTGCGAACTGGCCGCGGCTGCGCGCGATCGAAGGCGCCTCGCAGCGCGTGCAAGAGGACACCATGCGGTTCGCAAGCACCGTGGAGGGTCTCGGGGTCAACCTCATCAGCGCCGTGCTGACGCTGTTGGCTTTCCTGCCGGTTCTCGTGAAGCTGTCCAGCAATGTCACCGAGTTGCCGCTGATCGGCTCCATTCCGTATCCGCTGGTGTTTGCCGCCGTGATCTGGTCGGTGCTCGGCACCGGCGTGCTTGCGCTGATCGGCATCCGCCTCCCGGGGATCGAGTTCTTCAACCAGCGGGTCGAAGCAGCCTATAGAAAGGAACTCGTGCTCGGCGAGGATGATCCGGCGCGCGCTGATCCGCCGACCCTGAGCGTGCTGTTCGCCAACATCCGCAGGAACTATTTCCGGCTCTACCTCAACTTCATGTATTTCAACGTCGGCCGGATCGTCTACTTGCAGACCGACGTTATCTTTCCCTACGTCCTGCTTGCGCCCACCATCATTGCCGGCAAGATCACGCTGGGTGCGATGAACCAGATCCTCAATGCATTCACCCAGGTCAGAACCTCGTTCCAGTATCTCGTGAATGCATGGAGCACCATCGTCGAGCTGATTTCGATCTATCAGCGATTGCGTTCGTTCGAGGCCAAGCTCCACGGCGAGCCGCTGCCATCGATCGAGGCCGAGACGGAGCCCGTGTCCCTGGCCTGAAGTTGACCGTCGCGCGCGCAGATAGCCCGGAGTTCTACGAGCGTCCGTCGCGATGGATGCGCGCCGCGGCCTGATCGGCGATCGCGTGCAGGCGCGGCTCATCGAGCGGGAAATCCGCGGCCAGCCAGGCGTCCTCGGCGAGCGTCAGCACGTGACCGAGCAGCGGGCCCTCGGCGATGCCGCGGGCGATGAAGTCGGCCGCCTTGAGTGGGAATTTCGGCGGCGTGAAGCGCTGCGGCAACAGCGCCAGATCGCACCAGCGCGGATCGCTGCGATCGCGGCCCGCCCGCGCCCAGCCGAGCAGCAGGCGATCGCGGTAGTTCGCTTCGCCGAGCCGATAGAGCAGCCGCCGCGCCCGCGCTTCGTCCGCCGAGGCGAAGCGCCACCAGCGATGCCCCATCGAATCCAGCGCCTTGGTTTCGGCATTGGAGAGCTTGAGCCGCGTGCCGAGCCGGCGGGCATCCTCGGTGACGGCGACGGCAAGCGCCGCCAGGCGCCGGATCGGGTGAGGCGGAAGCGCCGACTGCCGCTCGGCCTCGATCATCGCCGCGAACGGACCGAGATAGACCACGCCGCCCAGAATCGATGTCAGCAGGCCGCCATCCGTCATTGCGGTGATCGCACCGACCGCGCCATCGGTGACGACAAGCTTCAGCATTTCCATGCGCACCCGCTCGGCCGACAGCGTGGCCAATCCTGCGCGTGCGGCGATACAGGCGAGATAACCGTCGCGGTCGGGCTCACCATGACCGAAGGCGGCATGGATGCGGAAGAAGCGGAGGATCCGCAAGTAATCCTCGGCGATCCGCTGGGCGGGATCGCCGATGAAGCGGACGCGGCGCGCGGCGATGTCGGCAAGGCCGCCGACATAGTCATGGATGATGCCGTCAGCGCTCACCGAGAGCGCGTTCATGGTGAAGTCGCGCCGATGCGCATCGCCGACCCAGTCGCGGCCGAACTCGACCTTGGCCTTGCGGCCGAAGGTCTCGGTGTCCAGGCGCAAGGTCGTGACCTCGAACGGATGGCCTTCGAGCACCAGCGTCACGGTGCCGTGGTCGATGCCGGTCGGCACGCTCTTGATGGAGGCCGCTTTGGCGCGACGGACCACTTCCGTCGGCAGCGCGGTGGTGGCGATATCGATGTCACCGATGGGAATGCCGAGCAATGCGTTGCGCACGGCGCCGCCGACCACACGCGCCTCCTCGCCGTCGCAGTTCAAGAGCGCCAGCACGCGCGCGGCGGGGCCGGATCTGAGCCAGGGCGCGTCCAGCACACGCGCATCCGTCATCGCTCGACTCCGGGCACGAGCCTGCCGTTCTCGATATGCGCCGGCGTGTAGGTGGAGTTCGGCGGCGCGCCGGAAAATTCAGCCAGCATGACCAGGCTCACAATGACCAGCACCAGCGCCGCCACGGTCAGCTTCGCGATCAAGGCCAGGGGCCATGCGGCCGGTACGAACAGCCCGGAGCGGGTCGCCAGCAGAAACAGCACATAGACGGCAAAGGGAATGAGGAAAATCCCGATTTCCGTCAGCACCGGGCGGATCATGACAGGTAGATCCGCTCATACAACAGCCGCAGGATACCAGCGGTCGCGCCCCAGATATAGCGTTCCGCGAACGGCATCGCGTAATAGATCCGCTCCATGCCGCGGAATTCTTTGCTGTGCAGCTGGTGATTGGCCGGATTCATTAGGAAGGACAGCGGCACCTCGAAGGCGTCGTCGACCTCACCCTGATTGATCTTGAGCGTGAAGCCGGGCCGCACCCGCGCCAGCGTCGGCAGAATGCGAAAACCGAAGGCAGTGCCATAGACGTCGAGATAGCCGATCGGATCGACGAAGCCGCGCGCGAGCCCGACCTCCTCCTCGGCCTCGCGCAAGGCGGCATCGAGCGGCGAGGCGTCGGTGACGTCGATCTTGCCGCCGGGAAAGGCGATCTGCCCGGCGTGGCTGGACAGATGCGCCGAGCGCTGGGTCAGGAGCACCGTGGGCTCGGGATGATCGACCACCGGAATCAGCACCGCTGCGGGGCGGATCGGCTGCTCCCGCGCGATGATCTCGAGCATGCGGTCGGTGCCGGCATCGCCGCTCTGTGGAATGAGATCCGGATCGAGCAGCGATGCCGGAACGTCGAACCGCAGCCGGTCGCGGCCGCGCTCGAAAAACGCGGCCGAGCTGAGCACAGCCGCCTTGTCCCTCACCATGGCCTCGTTCAACCTGCGGCCCTCACCTCTTCCGCATCCGCCATCGGGAAGAATTCGCCGCCCGACTCCACGCCAAACACCGCACGACCATCGATCATCCGCTCCTCGCCCATGTCAACCAGCTCATAGTAGAGCGACCGGGTAACCTTGGCCCAAAGATCGGCGCGAACGTGCAGATAGGGCGTGAGCCCGCCGGCTTCGCCCGGTTCGAAGCGCAAGCGATGCGCCACGTCGCACGCCACCCAATCCTCGACATTGGTCCGGAAATGCAGCAGCCGGCCCCGTTCGTCTCGCTCTACCCGCATTTCTACGGCCATGAAAGGCGCGTCGTCGACGCGAATGCCGACCTTCTCCACCGGGGTGACCAGAAAATAATTGTTGCCTTCGCGCTTGAGAATTGTTGAGAACAGCCGCACTAGCGCGGGCCGGCCGATTGGCGTGCCCATGTAGCTCCAGCTACCATCAGAGGCGATTCGGATATCGAGATCGCCGCAAAATGGCGGATTCCACAGATGCACCGGAGGAAGTTTTCCGGATGCGGTGGCCGTGCTGGCGGCGGCGGTCAGGCGGTCGAGGCCTGGAGCCGTCGCAGGATCTGTGGTCTGCCCTTGGTTCGCCATGGTTTCCTCTGAGCTTGCGGTATCGGTGTTTGCGGTATCGGCAGTGGCACGAATGGTGCAGATCTCATCGCAGAACGGCTAGCGAAAGTTCCGGACGTGCATAGCTGAAGTAGAGGTCGCCACATCGTGATGCCGTCAATCCCCAGGAATGCCGATAAGATGGGGATAGTTTAACTCAACGAATACAGGGCCTTCGCGCAAACTGGCAGCGGCTTCATCAGAAAATGGAGCGGATCGGCGGTCAAAGACTTAAAGGCTGCGGGGCAAAGGAGAGACGGAATGGCTGAGAGTGCCGAGAAGCTCGAAGACGCGATCGTCAGGTCGGCCGAACAGGTTTCAGGCCAGATTCGTGCAGCGAAGGAAGCCATTTCCGCCGTCATCTTCGGCCAGGACAAGGTGGTGGAAAACACCCTGGTGACGATCCTCTCCGGCGGCCACGCGCTCCTGATCGGCGTCCCCGGCCTCGCCAAGACCAAGCTGGTCGAGACGCTGGGCGTGACGCTCGGGCTCGACGCCAAGCGTATCCAGTTCACCCCCGACCTGATGCCTTCGGACATTCTCGGCGCTGAGGTGCTGGACGAAAGCTCGGCCGGCAAGCGCTCCTTCCGCTTCATCGCGGGTCCGGTCTTTGCGCAGCTGTTGATGGCGGACGAGATCAACCGCGCCAGCCCGCGCACCCAATCGGCGCTGCTGCAGGCGATGCAGGAGCAGCACATCACGGTTGCGGGCGCGCGTCATGATCTGCCGAAGCCGTTCCATGTGCTGGCGACGCAAAACCCGCTCGAGCAGGAAGGCACCTATCCGCTGCCCGAAGCCCAGCTCGACCGCTTCCTGATGGAAATCGACGTCGACTATCCCGATCGCGAGGCCGAACGGCGCATTCTGTTCGAGACCACAGGCGCCGAGGAGACCGCAGCGAAAGCGGCGATGACCGCGGACGCGCTGATCGCGGCGCAGCGGCTGGTGCGCCGCCTGCCGGTCGGTGATTCCGTGGTGGAGGCGATCCTTTCTCTGGTGCGCTCGGCCCGTCCGGGGCCGGATGCAGGCGAAACCGGCAAGCTGATCGCCTGGGGCCCGGGCCCGCGCGCGAGCCAGTCGCTGATGCTCGCGGTGCGCGCCCGCGCGCTGCTCGACGGCCGTCTTGCGCCCTCGATCGACGACGTGCTCGATCTCGCTGAGCCCGTGCTCAAGCACCGCATGGCGCTGACCTTCCCGGCGCGCGCCGAAGGACGCACCATTCCGGACGTGATCCGGCAGCTCAGGAGCCGGATCGGTTGATGGCCGCAACGCGAGAGCACGCCGAGAAGGAAATCATCGCGATACGGCGTGCCGACGGCGAGAGTCGAACGCTTGCCGCCTCTCTGCCGCGCCTGGTGCTGGAAGCCCGTCAGATCGCGGCCAACGTCATCCACGGCCTGCATGGGCGTCGCCGCTCCGGGCCAGGCGAAAACTTCTGGCAATATCGCCGCTTCATCTCCGGTGAGCCGTCGCAGCGGGTGGACTGGCGGCGCTCGGCGCGGGACGATCATCTCTATGTGCGCGAGCAGGAATGGGAGGCTGCGCACACGGTGTGGATCTGGCCTGACCGCTCGCCCTCGATGACGTTCGCGTCGAAGGGCGCGCGCGACAGTAAGCTCGAACGTGCCCTGATCGTGACCTTTGCGTTGGCCGAGCTGCTGGTCGCCGGCGGCGAGCGCGTCGGCATTCCCGGCCTGCTGACGCCGACTGCGAGCCGCAGCGTGATCGACCGGATCGCGCAGGCGATGCTGCATGACGAGACCGACCGGCCAAGCCTGCCGCCCTCCTTCGTGCCGTCGGCGCTCGCCGAGATCGTGGTGCTGTCCGATTTCTGGTCACCGATTGCCGAGATAAGAACCATGCTGGCAGGCCTCTCCGCGTCGGGCGCGCACGGTACGATGGTGCAGGTCGTCGATCCGGCCGAGGAGAGCTTCCCCTATTCCGGTCGCGTCGAATTCGTCGAGCCTGAAGGCGGCGAGGTCATCATTGCGGGACGCGCCGAGCGCTGGGCGGAAGATTACGTCGCCCGCGTCGCGCTGCATCGCGACCAGATCCGCGCCGAGACCGGCAAGCTCGACTGGCTGTTCACGACCCACACGACCAGCCGCTCGGCGGCCGAACTCCTGCTGTTTCTCCACGCCGGCATGACCACCAGCAAAGGCGGCGTCCGCGGCAACGTCAAAGTGGGACTTGGCGCAACAGGACTTGGCGCATCAGAACTTGGCACATCGGGACTTGGCACATCAGGATTTGACGCATGATGGGCCTGCCGCTCTCCTTCACCGAACCGCTGCTGTTGATCGGCCTGGTCAGCCTGCCGGTGCTGTGGTGGCTGCTCAGGATCACGCCGCCGCGGCCGCGGCGGATCGAGTTTCCGCCGACGCGGCTGTTGTTCGACATCACGCCGCGGGAAGAGACGCCCTCGCGCTCGCCCTGGTGGCTCACTCTGCTGCGGCTGATCGCGGCCGCGCTGGTCATTTTCGCCGCCGCAGGCCCGATCTGGAATCCGCGCACGGAGGCCGCGGGCAGCAAGGCGCCCTTGGTGCTGCTGCTCGATGACAGCTGGAGCGCGGCAGCGAGCTGGGATGCGCGCATCAAGGCCGCCGACGAGGTCATTGCGAATGCCGACGCCGACCGCCGCGGCGTCGCGCTGGTGCCGCTCTCGGAGCCGGCACGCGATATTACATTGATGCCGGCCGGAGCTGCGCGCGTCGCGCTGCGCCAGATCGCGCCCAAACCTTTCACCGCCGAGCGCGCCGACACGCTGCCGACGCTCGATCGCTTCTTGAAAGCGACCGGCGACGCCGAGATCGTCTGGCTGTCCGATGGCGTCGATCCCGGCCGCGGCAGCGAGTTCGTCGCCGGTCTCGGCAAGACCATCGGCGAACGTCAGCTGACCATCTTCCAGGGCGGCACCTTGTCGCCGCTGGCGCTGGCGGGCGCGGAGAATGCCGCCGCGAAGATGACCGTGAAGGTGCTGCGCGCCGATCTGAGCGTGCCGGGCGGCATCGTGCGCGCGCTCGACGCCAAGGGTTCGCCGATCGGCGACGCTCATTTCGGCTTCGCGGCCGGCGAGCACGAGGCCGAGGCGAGCTTCGATCTGCCGGTCGAGCTGCGCAACGACATCACGCGGCTGGAGATCGCAGGCGAGCGCTCGGCCGGCGCCGTGCAGCTGCTCGACAAGCGCTGGCGCCGCCGTGCCGTCGGCATCGTCTCCGGCGCCACCAGCGACACCGCGCAGCCGTTGCTTGCAGCGACCTTCTATCTGACCCGGGCGCTGGCGCCCTTTGCCGACCTCAGGCTCGGCGATCGCGGCGCGCCGCAGCAGGTCATCAGCCAGTTTCTGGACCAGAAGGTGCCGATGATCGTGATGGCCGATGTCGGGACCCTGTCGACGGAGCTGCGCGACCGCCTCAACGCCTGGATCGATAGTGGCGGCGTGCTGGTCCGCTTTGCCGGGCCGCGGCTCGCGCAGGGCGACGACGATCTGGTGCCGGTAAAGCTGCGCCGCGGCGGTCGCACGCTCGGCGGCAGCCTGACCTGGGAGAAGCCACAGCATCTTGCGGCCTTCGCCGCCGACGGTCCGTTTGCCGGCCTTGCTGTGCCGAAGGATGTCACCGTCAGCCGGCAGGTGCTGGCCGAGCCCGATGCGGTGCTGGCGACCAAGAGCTGGGCATCGCTCGAGGACGGCACGCCGCTCGTCACCGGCGAGCGCCGCGGCAAGGGCGTGCTCGCGCTGTTCCATGTCAGCGCCGACATGCGCTGGTCGGATCTGCCGATGTCGGGCGCCATGGTCGAGATGCTGCGACGGATCGTCGACATGTCGGGCTACACGGCGACGCCGGGTGCTGGCCCGGCGGGCGAAGCCGCCAAGGCGACGCTGGCTCCGCTTCATGTGCTCGACGGCTTCGGTGCGTTCGGGCCGCCGCCGTCGACCGCCAAGCCGTTGCCGGCAAATTTCCAGGACCGCGCCTCGTTGGATCATCCACCCGGCTTCTACGGCCCTGCCGAGGGACCCACTGCCGTGAACACGCTCAGCCCCGCCGATCGCATCCTGGCGCTTGATACATCGAGCCTCTCGGCGCGACGCGCGAGCTACACCAATGCCGAGCCGCGTGATCTGCGGGGCATGCTGCTCTCGACCGCGCTGCTTCTGTTCCTGATCGACGCCGTCATCGTGGCACTGATCGGTGGCGGTTTGGCCGCGCTGATCCGCCGGCGCGCCGCACCGGCCGCGATCGCGGTAGCGCTGCTGGCAACCGGCGCGATGTTCGCGATCGGCGTCCCGTCGCCGGCGCGCGCCGACGCCGCGAGCGATGATTTCGCGATGCGTGCGACGTCGCAGACCCGGCTCGCTTATGTCGTGACCGGCAATGCCGACGTGGATTCGATCGTCAAGGCCGGCATGACCGGGCTGACGCTGTTCCTGGCGCAGCGCACCGCGCTCGAAGCCGGCGATCCCGTCGGCGTCGATCCGGCGCATGACGAGCTCGCTTTCTTCCCGCTGATCTACTGGCCGATCGTACCGGGCGCACCGAAGCCGCCGCAGGACGCGATCAACAAGATCGACGCCTACATGAAGCAGGGCGGCACCGTGATCTTCGACACCCGCGATGCCGTCGAGGCGGCGCCGGGCGACAACGGCTCGCAGACCCCGGGCATGCAGTCGCTGCGTGACATTCTATCCTCACTCGACGTGCCCGAACTCGAGCCGGTGCCGCGCGAGCACGTCCTGACCAAGACGTTCTATCTGCTGCGCGACTTCCCGGGCCGCTTCACCACCGGCCAGACCTGGGTCGAGGCGCTGCCGAAGGAGGATGAGGATGAGAGCGCAACGCGCCCTGCGCGCGGCGGCGATGGCGTCTCGCCGATCATCATCACCTCGAACGATCTCGCCGGCGCCTGGGCGATCCGCCCCGACGGTCAGGCGATGCTGCCGCTGGTGCCGGGCGAGCCGCGGCAGCGCGAATTTGCATTCCGCGCAGGGGTCAACATCGTGATGTACACGCTGACCGGCAACTACAAGGCCGACCAGGTGCACGCGCCGGCGCTGATCGAGCGGCTCGGACAGTAGGGTTTCGACATGAACTACGGCATCGCGTTCACGCCCCTGGTCCCGTCGCTCGTGCTGTGGCTTGCGATCGGGGCGATCGTCGTCATTGCCGCCCTGCTCCTGCTCGGCCGCTCGCGCGGCGCCTGGGTGCGCGTCGCGGCGCTCGCGCTGATCGCGCTGGCGCTCGCCAACCCGCAATTCACCCGCGAGGACCGCGAACCGTTGACGTCGGTCGCCGCCGTCGTCGTCGACAAGAGCCCGAGCCAGAATTTCGGCGATCGCTCCAAGCAGACCGCGCAGGCGCAGGAAGCCCTCGTCGACGCGCTGAAGAAGATCAAGGGGCTCGAGGTGCGCGTGGTCGAAGCCGGACAGGCCGATGGCGAGACCGACGGCACCCATCTGTTCGGCGCGCTGACCTCGGCGCTCTCCGATGTGCCGGTCGAGCGCGTCGCCGGCGCCTTTCTGATCACCGACGGCCGCGTGCACGACATTCCCGCCAATACATCGGCGCTCGGCTTCCAGGCGCCGGTCCAGGCGCTGATCACGGGACAGAAGGCGGAGCGCGACCGCCGCATCGCCATCACCGCAGCGCCCCGCTTCGGCATCGTCGGCCAGCCGCAGAGCATCAACTTCCGCCTCGACGACCAGGGTGTCGCCGGCGAGCGCGCCAAGGTGGTGATCCGGCGCGACGGTGAGGTGATCAGCGAGCGAACGCTGTCCAGCGGACAGACCAGCAAGGTCGATGTCGACATCAAGCATGAAGGGCCGAATATCGTCGAGATCGAGGCTTCCCCGCTCGATGGCGAGCTGACGCTGGTCAACAACCGCGCGGTGGTCTCGATCGACGGCGTGCGCGACAAGCTGCGCGTGCTGCTGGTGTCGGGCGAGCCGCATTCGGGCGAACGCACCTGGCGCAATCTGTTGAAGTCGGATGCCAGCGTCGATCTGGTCCACTTCACCATTCTGCGGCCGCCGGAGAAGCAGGACGGGACGCCGATCAACGAATTGTCGCTGATCGCCTTCCCGACGCGCGAGCTGTTCCAGCAGAAGATCAACGAATTCCAGCTGATCATCTTCGACCGCTATGCCCGCCAGGGCGTGCTGCCGATCGGCTATTTCGAGAACATCGCGCATTATGTGCGTAATGGCGGCGCGGTGCTGGTCTCAGCGGGTCCCGACTACGCCTCGAACACCAGTATCTGGCGCACGCCACTCGACTCCGTGCTGCCGGCCGAGCCGGTCGGCGTCACCGAGAAGCCGTTCTATGCGCATCTGTCCGATATCGGCAAACGCCATCCGGTCACGCGCGGGCTCGAAGGCGCCGACGCCGAACCGCCGCATTGGAGCCGGTTCTTCCGCACGGTCGACACCCGCAACGCCGTCAACCCGCCGGTCATGACCGGTCCCGACGGCAAGCCTCTGCTGCTGTTGTCGCGGTTCGGCGAAGGCCGCGTCGCACTGCTGCTGTCGGATCATATCTGGCTGTGGGCCCGCGGCTATGAGGGCGGCGGACCGCATCTCGATCTGCTCCGCCGCATGTCGCATTGGCTGATGAAGCAGCCCGACCTCGACGAAGAGGCGCTGCGGCTCAAGGTGCAGGGGCATGATCTCGTTGTCATCAGGCAGACCATGGCGGACACGGTGTCGCCGGTCACGGTGACATCGCCGTCAGGCGCCACCCGTGAGCTGACCTTGAGCCAGGGTGAGCCCGGCGAATGGCGCGCCACCATGCCCGCCAACGAGCTCGGGCTGTGGCAGGCAACCGACGGCACGCTGAAGGCGCTGATCAATGTCGGCCCGACCAATCCGAAGGAATTCTCCGAGGTCACCTCGACCACGGAAACCTTGAAGCCGCTGACGCAGGCCACCGGCGGTGACGCCAAGCGGATCGCGGACGGATCGGGCGTGGAGATTCCCCGCATCGTGCCGGTGCACTCGTCGACGCTGTTCAGCGGCGACGGCTGGATGGGCGTGCGCATGCGCGACGCCAGCGTCGTGAAAGGCGTCGGCGTGCTGCCGATGTTCGCCGGGCTGATCGGACTGCTGCTCCTGCTCGGTGCATTCGCCGCGACCTGGCTGCGCGAGGGGCGTTGAACGACGGCCGGCGCGCATCACCCTTGCGCATCGCCGCACGACATTCTCACCCCGGCGGTTCGATCGTGACGGCGAAGCAGTAGTCCCGGTTGCATCCAGCCGGCGTGCCAGGCGAAGCGTTTGGCTTCGTCCGGCACGCCAGAACTATTTGATAACACGACCAGTAGCCGGTCAGGCTAAATCCGGCGTTGCGCCATATCGGCTTGCGCCGCCAGCTGGTTGAGCTCCGTAAAGAACGCTGCCGACTGGCCTCTGAACAGTCCATCGGCGGTGAGCGCGCTCACGGCTCCCGCCGCCGCGCCCTGCGTCGCGGTCGGGCGAATGATCGAGCAGACCGGAAGCTGGCGGCTCAGGAAGTGGGTCGGCTCCGGCATAATCAGGTTGGCTTGCAGATCCTCGTTGCCGTCGAACGTCGCCATATCCGGGAAGCTGAGCCCGTTGGTCGGGTCGGTCACCTTGGCGATGTTGCCCGCCTTGTCGTGCCACACCTGGAAATGCATCGTCTCGGTCGGGCCGATGCTGAGCAGGATGCGCAACACTTCCACATTAGTGACGCGCTGCGCGAGCGAGGGATAGAGGCTGCTGCCGCCCTGCTCGATCGTGCCGAAATGAAATGCGGCTGTGTTAACGATGGCTAGCAGATGGTTCGGGTCCTTGGTGTCGGCGTTGGTCCGCGGGATCGCGGCGAACTGGCCCTTGAGCAAACCCGGCACCGGATTGGGAAAATTGTTGTCGCCGAGATCCGGATTCTGGGTGCGGCTGCGATAGCGCCCCCACCAGGACGCATCCACCGTGAGCTGCAAGAGATTCGTCAGACGCTTCTTGCCCGACGAACCGTCAGCAGTGCTGCCCTGCAGGGTGCGGAATCTGTCGAGGTTGACGGGGTTTGCGCCCTTCGATTCGAGATATTCGTTGATGAAGTTGAAATGAGTGAATTCGTCATCGGTGTTGTCGTGAATATATTGCTGCATATCGCCGTCGATCTTCGAAAGCTGTTCGATATACGGCTTGTTTCCGCTCCCCGGCCGCTCTTCGCTGTCCTGAATGCCGCCGATCTCGTTGTACTGTTCCCACAGATCAGTCTCGAGGATTTCGAGCGCGGCAAGGAAACGGAGAATGCTGATATCTCCGTAGGTCGGCCCGTCACTGTCGGCAAATGCAAGCGTTGACGGATGCACCGCGAGGCTTGCGCCGATCACGGCCGGCGCTGCCAGTCCGGCGTGCAGGAAGGATCGGCGACTGGAAGTCGATCCAAACAGCTTGGGTAAGCGTAGCATGACCTCATCCTCCTCAAACAATGGTGGGTTGGGCCGCACAGCCGACACGCAATCGCAAGAGAAAATGACATAAAAGTTAGTTCGCGCATTCGGCCTGCAGCATTCGGCCCACCGAAGCAGCGCTTCGATGGTGTGGGCAGCCGCAATCAACACGCTCACGAACGCAAAGACGCCACGCGAGCTGCTTTATTCCGCGGAGCATCCGATGCAGCCGCGAACAAATTTTTTGTCGCGACACCTATTTGCGTCATCATTCCTTCAAGCACGACGATCAGGCGCGACAGGACAAGTCGGGCGCTGCATGCCAATGGCGCTTGACGATACGCGTCATGAGAGCGCGTGAAGCAAGTCGTGCGTGCACGTCCGTGCGCGGACATTATCGCATCAAAGCATGTTTTCGGATCGAAGCTTGACGGTTAATCGTGCCGAGACATCGCCGACAAATGTGACGACACTTGCCATCACAGCGCAGACACTCGATGAGCTCCACAGGCTTGATATTTGCGAACCTGTGTCTGACAGCCTCGCGCAGCGGGCCGCCAGCAGCCTCCGACAGCATCAATGACGGAACGTGATTGACCTTGGCGGCTAGAACCAGCTCTTCCAACATTCCCCTCCCAGCTTCTTTTGAAGCGGAGCTTCTCGGCATGAACGAACTCCACACCGAACGGTATTCGACTTTCAGCCCGCGCTCGGCAAGCTCGGCCACCAGCTTCAGGAGGATGACGGCCGGGAACGCTATTCCGTGTATCTGGCTTCGGCCGGACCGCTAGTCGCGCGGTATGGAGCAGAGATCGTCTATGTCTCCGAAGGGCTGCCGGCGCTCTCGGTGGAAGATGGGCAGGCTTGGAATGCTCTCGTGCTGGTGCGCTATCCAACCCGGAAAGCCTTCAACATGGTCGAAGACCCGGACTACCACCACAAATGGTCGTGCTGCAGCCGATTCGATTCCGTCGGTGCATGACCGTGCCAATCTGGTCACGCGCGCTGAGACGTGGATCTGGAGCCCGCGTGGCCCGAAGATCACAGGGGCCGGGAATACGCTGCGCCCAGACGGCCCGCGATTGACAGTCTGTGACAACCCTTGCGATGTTACATTATAACATCTACCGGTACGACACCGGCCGGTCGGGGGCGTTTGTTGGACTTTTCTTGGAAATGAGCTGGTTTCGCACGAACATCAGGGCGGCTTCGCTGCTGGCGCTCTTCGCGCTCGCCGTGCAATTCACGCTCTCGTTCGGGCACAATCATTGGCCAGCTGCGCGGACGTCCCCGACATCTGTCGTCGCGGCCCTGAGCGACGCCGCAGTTCCTGCGGCCGGCGACCGGCAGCTCACCACCGACCAAGATCCGAGCAAGCAAGATCGCGATCAGCAGCCTGCTGATGCCTGCGCGATCTGCGCCGTCGTCGCGATGGCGCAGGCCATGCTGCTGTCGCCAGCGCCGGTGCTGGTCCTGCCGCAGGCCGTGCCCTTCCACCGCGAGGTCGCGGTTGTCAGTACGATCCAGCCTGCAGCTATCGATCTCCCCTTCCAAGCCCGCGCCCCTCCCCTCGCCTGAGTTGCCGAAGCTTCAGACGCCAACGATCCTGGTGCGCGGCACCCGGATCCCAGCCTCTTGAAATTTTGCTCCGTCGCTCCGCGACGGCAGGCGTGCCCGACTGCAAGCAAACTGTGTCTGGCCGCCTGGCTTAAGGGTCAGGACTTGGAATCATGTTGTCGAAACAATCGATCTCGGGCTGCAGCTTCGCGGCCATTGCGTGCGTGCTCGCGGCACCTGCGCTCGCTCAGGACAAGCCCGCTGCGCCGGCCGAATTGCCGGAGGTCACGGTCACCGCACCAAGCCCGATCCGGGCGCATCGGCCGGTCGTTCCGCATGCCAATCCCACGCATGTTGCGCACGGCACCACCAGCCGCCGCCGTCCGCCGCAGCCAACCCAAACCGCGGCTCAGACGACACCGCCAGCCGCGCCCACAGCCGGCCAGCAAGGCGTGCTGCCGGTCGTGACCAACCAGTTCGCCACGGTCACCGTTGTCCCCAAAGAGGAGATCCAGCGCTCCGGCGCCGCGACGCTCGGCGATCTCTTGTTTTCCAAGCCCGGCGTCACCGGCTCGAGCTTTGCGCCGGGCGCATCGAGCCGGCCGATCATTCGCGGCCTCGACGTCAACCGGGTCGGCATTGTCGAGAACGGCACCGGCGCCGGCGGCGCCTCGGATCTTGGCGAGGACCACTTCGTTCCGATCGATCCGCTGTCAACCGATCAGGTCGAGGTCGTGCGTGGCCCCGCGGCGCTGCGCTACGGCTCGACCTCGATCGGTGGCGTCGTCAGCGCCACCAACAACCGAATTCCGCAGGCGTTGCCGGTCTGCCCTTCAGCGCCGTTCCAGAGTTATGGCCTGCCGGCGAAAGCGCCCGCGATCGACGGCGCGCCTTGCATCACCGCCGAGACCCGGACCTCGTTCAGCTCGGTCGACCGCGGCGTGCAGAGCGGCGTGCTGATCGATGCCGGCGGCGGCAACTACGCTATTCACGCCGATGCCTATGGCCGCAAGGCGGACGACTACGCCATTCCCGGTTACCCCTATCGCTTCGATCAGACCCGGCCGGTCACCAATGGCAGGCAGCCCAATTCGTCGCTGCGCAACGACGGCGTCTCGGTGGGCGGCAGCTATTTCTTCGATGGCGGCTTCGTCGGCGCCGCGATCACGCAGACCGATGCGCTCTACCACATCCCCGGCATCGACGGTGCCGATCACAATACGCGGATCGACGCGCACCAGACCAAGATCACGGCGCAGGGCGAATACCGTCCGGATGCCGCAGCGATCGAGGCGATCAGGTTCTGGCTCGGCGCGACCGACTACCGGCACAACGAGCTCGGGCTTGCCGATCCGGCCGATCCGAACAGCGACGGCGTGCGGCAGACCTTCAGCAATCACGAGCAGGAGGCGCGGGTCGAGATGCAGCTGGCGCCGTTCAATCTTCGCTTTGCGACGATGACGACGGCGATCGGCGTGCAGGCTGGTCATCAGGAGCTGGATGCGCCGAGCCCCGACAATCCCGGCTCGACCTTCAACGGCCTGTTCGGGCCGAACACCAACAACCGCGGCGCCGCCTATGTCTTCAACGAGTTCGCCTTCTCGCCGACGACCAAAGCGCAGATCGCGGGGCGCATCGAACATGTCGAGCTGCAGGGATCGACGCCCGACTTCCCGGCCGACTATCTGCCGGACGGCAATCCGCAGACCAATATCGCGCGCGGCCGCGCGTTCACGCCGAAGAGTGCGGCTGTCGGGCTGCTGCAGAACCTGCCCGGCGATCTCGTCGCCAGCATCACCGCGCAATATGTCGAACGCGCACCGAAACCGGCCGAATTGTTCTCGCGCGGCGCGCACGACGCCACCGGGACCTTCGACATCGGCAATCCCAACCTGACCATCGAGACTGCGAAGACGGTCGAAGTGGGTCTGCGCAAGGCGACTGGTCCGTTCCGCTTCGAGGTGACGGCCTACTACACCCAGTTCACCAACTTCATCTACCGCCGGCTGACCGGCGTGATGTGCAACGACGATTTCGCGTCCTGCGGCGCGGCTGACGCGACCAACAAGCAGGCCATCTACTCGCAGCGCAACGCCACCTTCCGCGGTGGCGAATTCCAGAGCCAGCTCGATGTCGGACCGCTCTACACCGGCATCTGGGGCATCGAGAACCAGTTCGACATCGTGCGCGCCACGTTCGACGACGGCACCAACGTGCCGCGCATTCCGCCGATCCGGGTCGGCGGCGGCCTGTTCTGGCGCAACGACAACTGGCTGGCGCGCATCAACCTGCTGCATGCCTTCGCCCAGAACGACATCGCCCCGATCGCGGAGACGCCGACGCCGGGCTACAATCTGTTGAAAGCCGAGCTGAGCTACAAGACCAAGCTCGATCCGAACGCATTCGGCGCGCGCGAGATGCTGGTCGGCATCGTTGGCGACAACCTGCTCAACGAGAAAATCCGCAACTCCGTATCCTACACCAAGGACGAGGTGCTGATGCCGGGCATCGGGATCAAGGTGTTCGCGAATGTGAAGTTCTGATCACGAGCTGCCGGTGCCGAGCGCTCGGGACCGGCAGCGATCATCTAAAGCGCGATGAGATCAGGATGAACGTCATCGCGCTTTAGCTTATTGTGTGAGCATGATCTCCGCGCAAACGCGTTCCGCGTTTGTCGCGAGGGAAAACCGCTTCGCACTTTTCCGGATCATGCTCTATCGCGCGAAATCCCAATCGGGACGGACCGCACCCGACACGCCGTCGAAGGCGCCTGTGACCAGTTCGTTGATCAGCAGGCGCTTGGGATCGACCGGACCCGGCATCGTCGCCCGGCCCTTTTCGATCGGCGTGAAGCCGAAGCGGCTGTAATACGGGGCATCCCCGACCAAGAGCACCAGACGATGGCCCTTGGCCTTGGCCTCGCTCAGCGCTTGCTCCATCAGCGCGCGGCCGATGCCGCGCTTGCGGAAGGGCGGCTCGACCGTCAGCGGCCCGAGCAGCAGCGCCTTGGTGTCGCCGAGGCAGATCGGCAGCTGCCGCACCGAACCGGCCAGCAAGGTGCCGATATGGGCGGTGAAGGACAGATCGAGCAGATGGTCGACATGCTCGCGCAGCCGATAGGCGCTCAGAACGAAACGCCCGGGCCCGAAGGTCCGCTCATGCAGCCGTTCGATCGCCTGCGCGTCGGATGGCTTTTCGGGGGCAATTGTAATGGACAGATCACTCATGATTCGATGCGGGATAGCATCTGGGAAAGGCGCGGTCCATGGCAGCCTTTGACTGGCCGCGCGCGAGCAATTCAGCCTTTCGCGGGCGGCTGCGACAGATAGGCGAGCAGCTTCATCTCGCGCCGGCCGCGGGTGACGGTATCCAGCACCAGCCCCGACGTGACTGACAGCAGCGCCATGATCATCAGGCCCATGGACAGCACGGCGGTCGGCAACCGGGGAACCAGGCCGGTCTCGATATAGGTGACGAACACGGGAATCGCGAAGCCGATGGAGATCAGCGCGAGAAAGATCCCGATCACGCCGAAAAAGCGCAGCGGCTTTTCGGAGCGGTAGAGCTTGAGGATGGTCCCGAGGATCCGGAAACCATCCTTCCAGGTGTTCAGCTTCGAAACGGAACCTTCCGGGCGCGCGTAATAGGGCGTCGCCACTTCGGCAACCGGCAGCGCCAGCTCCAGCGCATGGACGCTGAGTTCGGTCTCGATCTCGAAGCCGTCGGACAGCACGGGGAAGGATTTGACGAAGCGGCGCGAGAACACGCGGTAACCGGACAGAATGTCCTTGAAGGCCTGGCCGAACACCTCGGCCAGAAACTGCGTCAGCATCCAATTGCCGGTGCGATGCCCCATGCGGTACGCGGCCTGCTCCTGGTCGACGCGCAGTCCCACCACCATGTCGAGATGCTCGCTCAGGAGGCGCTCGACCATACGAGGCGCGCTCGGCGCATCATAGGTCGCATCGCCATCGACCAGAACGTAAACGTCGGCATCGATGTCGGCGAACATCCGACGGACCACGTGGCCCTTGCCCTGCCGCCGCTCGCTGCGCACCTCGGCCCCGGCCTCGCGCGCAACAGCGACGGTGCGGTCCTTGGAATTGTTGTCATAAACGTAAACGGTCGCCGTCGGCAGCGCCGCCTTGAACCCTGTCACGACGGAGGCAACAGCGGCCTCCTCATTGTAGCAGGGCACCAGGACGGCAATCCGCATCGATGGTGGTATCATTGGCCCAACTCCCCTGGCAGGGAAGCCTGCAGCCCATTCGGTGCAAAAAGTCATAATAGCGGGGCGGCCACCGCACTATTGCGGGCGCCAGGTGGGAATGGCCTTAACGCCCTGTAGCACCTCGGCGATCCGCAGCCGCGTTCCGAGCGTCGTCTCCTCCGGCAGCGCATCGGCTGCGAAAAAGCCGCTGGCGATGATCTCGTGGTTGGGCTCCGGCAGCCGGTCCTGGGTGAAATTCTTAACGATATAAACGGCGACATGGTCGCGGCGGGAGACGTGGCTGTTCAGGAAGATTCCGTGCAGGATCGCCTCGCCGGAGAGCGCAATCCGTCCCTCCTCCAAGAGCTCCCGCTCGAGCGCCTCCACGAAGCTCTCGCCCACCTCGACGCCACCACCCGGCAGATGCCAGCCCGCAACATAGCTGTGCTTGACCAGGAACACGCGATGGTCGGCATCGAGCACGACGGCACGGACGCCGAGCGTCATGCCGCGGGCAAAGCGCCAATAGAGGTGGAACACGCCCCGCAACCAGGGCTCGAACCGCACGCGTAAATTGCTTTGACTTGTCACCGCCACATCCAGGTTTGGCGGTTATCCTTGCACTGGCGCCGCGACCTTGCCAATAGAGCCAGGATAGTCCGGACACCACCTCACGATCACCCCAGCGTTGATCGTCGACAGGCAGACCGATCATGGCAGCGTTCACGCTGGCGCATCTCTCCGACCCGCATCTGGCGCCGCCGCCGCATCCGCGTCTTCTCGAACTCGCCGGCAAACGGGTGCTCGGCTACATCAACTGGACGCGGAACCGTTACAAATATCACCGCCGCGACGTGCTGGATGTGCTGGTCTCGGATCTGCAGACCCAGATGCCGGACCAGATCGCAGTCACCGGCGACCTCGTCAATTTCGCCATGGAGGCGGAGTTTCCGCTGGCGCTGGACTGGCTCAGGACGGTGGGCCCGCCCGATCACGTCACCGCAATCCCCGGCAATCACGACGCCTATGTGCGTCGAACCCGACTTCGCTTCGCGCAGAGCTTCGCCGATTATTTCGGCGGCGATGCGGATGCGGGCCAGGCGGCAAGCTTCCCTTCGCTGCGCCAGCGCGGACCGCTGGCGCTGATCAGCCTGTCCTCAGCCGTGCCGACAGCGCCGTTCATGGCGACAGGCAGGATCGGCCCCGAACAGCTTGCAGCCCTGGAGCGGCTGCTCACGGCACTATCGACCGAGCCGCTCTTCCGCGTGCTGCTGGTGCATCACCCCTTGCGCTCGACCAACCGCATGAAACGGCTGACCGATGCGGCTGACCTGATTGCGCTATTGAAGCGGCACGGTGTCGAACTGGTCCTGCATGGCCACGACCATATCCATTCGACGATCTGGATCGATGGTCCGGAGCGGAAAATTCCGGTGGTCGGCGTCCCGTCCGCATCGAGCATCGCACACGGACATTATCCGGCCGCTGCCTATAACCTCTTCGCCATCGCGCGCGAGGGCAATCATTGGCGCTGCGAAATGACCGTGCGCGGGATCAACGACGCGCTGCGTATGCGTGAGATCCGGCAGCTGCGACTGTTCTGAATAGCCGTCCGGCGAGACCAAGTGTCAGCCGGGCGTAGTCCCCGAAAAGAACGAAGCCAGCGCCGCGATCACTTCTTCCGGACGATCTTCGGGTTGAAGATGGTCTCCTGTGGTGATGATGCCCGTGACATCGTCGGCCCACGCCTTCCAGATCGCAATCCGCTCGGTAACGTCCTGGGCGCTTGAACACAGGACAAGGACGGGGCAGTCGAGCTTGCGGCCCGCTGTGCAATCGGCCTGATCGTGCGCAAGATCTTCATCCAGCGCAGCCCGATAGTCCTCGCAGATCGCATGCTGCACTGCTGGGTCGCGGAATGCCCGATGATATGCATCCCTCGCGGCCGGCTCGATCACGCTGTCGCTGTTGGCGTTCATGACTGCGATGGCATGATCAAGGATCGCGTCCGGTGCCGCCGCAAGCAGGCGCTCCGGCAGGTCGGCCCTCTGCGCGAACAGGAACCAGTGATAGGCTTTGCGCGCAAAGTTGTAGTCGACCGCTGCCATCGCATCTACTGTCGGAACGACCGTCAGCGATGCAAATCGGCTGACCACGCCGGGATGATCGAGCACCAGACGATATCCGGCGCGTGCGCCACGATCGTGACCCGCGAGCGCGAACCGCTCATGCCCGAGCGCCCGCATCAGCGCCACCAGCGCCGCACCGACCCGGCGCTTGGTCCAGCGCGGCACCATGGTCTGCGGCCTGCTTGCGCCATAGCCCGGCAGATCGGGGATGATGAGCGTGTGATCGCGGGCGAGCGCCGGAGCCACTTTGCGCCACGCGATGTGCGTCTCTGGATAGCCGTGAAGCAGCAGCAGTGGCGGCCCGACGCCCCCGATCACGCCGGCGAAGCGAACTCCTCCGGCGTCCACGTCCAGACGAGCAAAGCCTGGAAAGAAGGGTGGTGTGCCCACCATGCTGCCCCTCAGCTCCGCGCCGCCGTGGTCACGAACGCGGCAAGCTCGCGGTTGAAGCGCGCCGGCTCCTCGTAAAACGGACTGTGCCCGCTTTCGTCATAGACGGACAGACGACTCTCGGGACGCAGGGTCTTGATCCGCTCGGACATGGCCAGCCGCACCAGACGGTCATGGCGTCCATGGGTCAACAGGATAGGACCGGCATAGGCCTTGAAGACCGGCTCGAGGTCGGGCGTCGCGGTTTTCACGAAACCCTCACCTACTGCGCGCGCGGTCATGCCGTTGATCACAAGCATGCGCTGAAGCTCGACCCCTGTCGGGGGCTGATGGAAGCAGGCTCCAAGAAAGCTCGCCGTCTCGGCGGTACGCTCCGCCAGATCGTGCGATGTCGTCGTTCGCGCAAAGGTGCCGGCGAGCGGCGTCAGAAGATCGGGCGCAAGCTTGGTCACGGCATCGACCAGGTTCACGCCGGCGACCGGCGCGCCACCGTGGGATTTCAGATAGCTGCCGGCGACGAAGCCGCCGAGCGACCAGCCGACGAGCACGGGCCGGCGAAGCTTCGCCGCCGCGATGACGGCGGCGACGTCGTCACCCCATCGATCAGCATCGGCGTAAGCCTCCGGCGCCTCCGGCTTGTCCGAGTCGCCATGGCCGCGCAAATCGAACCGGACCAGGCGGAAGCCTGCAAGCGTCGCATCAGTGAATTGCTTGTCCCAGCTCAACCGGCTCTGCCGCAGCCCATGGATAAACAGGATCTCCGGTGCCTGTGGGTCGCCCTTGGCCTCGCCCACCAGCATCGTGCCATCCGTCGAGCGAACGACGAATGGTTCGGGTACTGTCCGTGGCTCGGCGGCGTTCATCGGATTGCCGACCGCAGCCAGCGCTGCGGCTCCCGCCCCCAACAACAAGCCTCGTCGATCGATCTGATCCATCGCACCCATGACGTCGTCCATTTGTTTATCGATCACTAAACATTAAGCGCTTGCGGTTGAACGTCAAGAGCCTAATTTGGCCGGCATGGCTGCTTCATCGAACAAGAGCGTCGAACCAACGACCCGGTCCCGCGGCCGACAGCCGACATTCGATCGTGACGAGGCGCTGGAAACGGCGCTCGATCTGTTCTGGCGACACGGCTATGACGGGGTCAGCATTGCCGACCTGACCAAGGCGATCGGTATCGCTGCCGCCAGCCTCTATCACGCGTTCGGCAGCAAGGCGGATCTCTACCGCGAAGTGTTGCATCACTACCGCTCGGTCCGGATCGGTGCGAAGGAGATTGCCGACGCACCGTCGAGCTACGACGCCGTCCGCCAGATGCTTGACCGCGGGATCACCGCCGTGACCATGCCGGGCAAGCCGCTCGGGTGCATGGTGTCGAGCGGCATGCTAATGACGTCGGAGGAGAATGCCGATCTGGCCGCGGAGCTCAAGGCGATCCGGACGGTGTCGCGCAAGGCGCTGGAGCGGCGCATCGCACACGACGTCAAAGAAGGCGTTCTGCCGGCGACGACGGATGCCGCTGCGCTCGCCCGGTTTTACATGACCGTCCTGCAGGGGTTGTCAGTGCAGGCCCTGGACGGTGCGAGCGCCGCTGAACTGCGGCTCGTCGCGGCATCAGCCCTTCGAGCCTGGCCGGGCGCCCCGTCAGATCTGCTCTAGCGTCGCGTAGAGCGCGATCCCAAACAGTGCCAGCGCGCCGAGGATGAAGCCAAGCAGGAACAGCCAGACGCCGCCGCGCCGGCGCGGTGTGGCGACGGCAGGCGCCGGCTGCCGGGACGGGCTGAATGCGCGCTCGCGTTCGACCATGCGCCTGGCGACATAGTCGGTCACCGCCTGCACGATCATGGCCGCCTCATGCGATTCCGCGATCACGATGCGGCCATTGCGGGTGTCCTGCACGAAGCGATATTGCCGCTTGTCGCGGCCCATCGCGATATGCGCCACCACATCGATCCACAGCCGCGGCGTCTCGCCCTGGCTGATGCCGCGATCGAACAGATCGATGTCGCCGGGAATCTGCTCGAACAGCGGATCGAGCGCGTCGTTCAGGATCTCCAGCCGCGCCACCTCCGCATCGCGCAGGTCGACCACCACGCCGGTGCGATCGGCGGCCTCGATCCGGGCCTGCCGCAGCGCCTCGCGCAGCCGCATTGGACGAGATTCGTTACCGCTATCGGACGCCTGGGCCATGACCGGCTTCGTGACGTTTTTCAGGGAGGTCCACGCCGGCAGCCTAGCAGCAACCCAAGGTTCCGCAAACGCTTATTATTTCCAAGCACTTACATGAATTCCAAAAGGACGTGGGCGGCCCCGCCCGGCGTCAACCGGATGAGACCGCCCCGTCCTTGGGCATTTAACGTGGTGCAGATACCCGGCGAATGGCTTTAAGCGGCGGGCGCGCGCTGCGGTTCCTCGACGATCGAGAACCGGACGCCGGCTTTGTGCCGGTTCTCTTCCGATACCTCGCGCCAGCAGTCTTCGGCTTCCTTGCGGGACTTGAACGGTCCTTTGACCTGAGCCGAACCTTCCACGAGCTTGTGGAAGTTCATCGAGCCGAACTCACCGCCAATCACCCAGAAATTGCTGCCTTTGGTCATGGTCAGTCTCCTGTTAGCCGAATGGTTGCTAGCCGAACTGGTTCATCGTGTTGTGGGCGCCGCCGGCCTTCAGCGCAGCCTCGCCGGCGAAGTACTCCTTGTGATCGTCGCCGATGTCGGAGCCGGCCATGTTCTGATGCTTGACGCAGGCGATACCCTGACGGATCTCCGCGCGCTGCACGTTCTTCACATAGCCCAGCATGCCCTGCTCGCCGAAATATTCGCGGGCGAGATTGTCGGTCGACAGCGCGGCCGTGTGGTAGGTCGGCAGCGTGATCAGGTGGTGGAAGATGCCGGCGCGCTTGGCCGAATCCGCCTGGAAGGTGCGGATGCGCTCGTCGGCCTCGATCGCCAGCGGCGTGTTGTCGTACTCCGCCTTCATCAGCTCGGCCCGATTATACTGGCTGACATCCTTGCCGGCTTCCTTCATCGCGTCATAGACCTGCCAACGGAAGTTGAGGGTCCAGTTGAACGACGGCGAGTTGTTGTAGGCCAGCTTCGCGTTCGGGATCACCTCACGGATGCGATCGACCATCTTGGCGATCTGCTCGATGTGCGGCTTCTCGGTTTCGATCCACAACAGGTCGGCGCCGTTCTGCAGCGAGGTGATGCAGTCGAGCACGCAGCGGTCCTCGCCGGTGCCGGGCCGGAACTGATACAGGTTCGAAGGCAGCCGCTTCGGACGCATCATCTTGCCGTTCCGGTTGATGATGACATCGCCGTTGCGCGCGTTCTCCGCCGTCACTTCCTCGCAATCCAGGAAGCTGTTGTACTGGTCGCCGAGATCGCCGGGCTTGTGGCTGACGGCAATCTGCTGCGTGAGGCCAGCGCCGAGCGAGTCGGTGCGGGTGACGATGATGCCGTCCTCGACGCCGAGCTCAAGGAAGGCGTGGCGGCAGGCGCGGATCTTGGCCAGGAACACCTCGTGCGGCACCGTCACCTTGCCATCCTGGTGACCGCACTGCTTCTCGTCGGAGACCTGGTTCTCGATCTGCAGCGCGCAGGCGCCCGCCTCGATCATCTTCTTGGCGAGCAGATAGGTCGCCTCGGCATTGCCGAAGCCGGCGTCGATGTCGGCGATGACGGGCACGACGTGAGTCTGGAAGTTGTCGATCTTCTCGATCAGCGCCGCTTCCTTCGCCTTGTCGCCGGCCTTCCGCGCCGCGTCGAGGCTGCGGAAGATGTCGTTGAGCTCGCGAGAATCCGCCTGGCGCAGGAAGGTGTAGAGCTCCTCGATCAGCGCCGGCACCGCGGTCTTCTCGTGCATCGACTGGTCGGGCAGCGGCCCGAATTCCGAGCGAAGCGCTGCGATCATCCAGCCGGAGAGATACAGATAGCGGCGATCGGTCGTGCCGAAATGCTTCTTGACCGAAATCAGCTTCTGCTGCGCGACGAAGCCATGCCAGCAGCCGAGCGACTGGGTGTACTTGGTGGGATCATTGTCATAGGCCGCCATGTCGGCACGCATCAGCGCCGCGGTGTAGCGGGCGACGTCGAGCCCGGTCTTGAAGCGGTTCTGCAGGCGCATCCGCGCCACGGCCTCGCCGGTGACGCCGTTCCAGGTCGGGTTGGTCTTGAGCAGCGCCTCGGCAGCTGCGACCTCGCTCAAATAGGAAGCGGGCCCTTGGACAGCCTGGTCACCGATCCCGCGTGGCTGGTAATTCATGTGCTCGATCCTTTTCGTTAGGTCGCTTCGCACACTCAACATTTTTGACAGTGCGCTGCGAAATGCGTGACCAGAGCTAAACGCGAATCCCGAAGCTTCGTACAGATGGCTTGTCTTTGAATGGTGATGTCATGTAACATATGCACTTGTCACAAATGTCGTTTTGTAAATTTTGTCACAATCTAGGTCAGCAAGACTGACCTTTGACAGGTGACAAGAGGCACCAAGAAGCAGAAGGGCGAGATGGCAGGCGAATCCGGGAAGAAACTGTTCGTGGGCCCGCGTTTCCGGCGGATCCGCCAACAGCTGGGCCTGTCGCAGACCCAGATTGCCGAGGGGCTCGGGATCTCGCCGAGCTATGTCAACCTGATCGAGCGCAACCAGCGCCCGGTCACAGCGCAGATCCTGCTGCGGCTGGCCGAAAGCTATGACCTCGATCTGCGCGACCTCGCCACGGCCGACGAGGATCGCTTCTTTGCCGAGCTGAATGAAATCTTCTCCGATCCGCTGTTCCGGCAGATCGACCTGCCGAAGCAGGAGCTGCGCGACCTCGCCGAGCTCTGCCCCGGCGTGACCCACGCGCTGCAGCGGCTCTATGCCGCCTACACCGAGGCGCGCCGCGGCGAGACGCTGGTCGCCGCGCAGATGGCCGATCGCAACGAGGGCGGCGCCCGCTTCGAGGCCAATCCGATCGAGCGCGTGCGCGACCTGATCGAGGCCAACCGCAATTATTTCGCCGAGCTCGAACAGGCCGCCGAGACCTTGCGCGATGAGCTGAACGTGCCGGCAGAGGAGCTCTACGCCGCCCTTGCCGCACGCCTGCGCGAGAAGCATGGGGTCGTCACCCGCATCATGCCGGTCGACGTGATGCGCGAGACCTTGCGCCGCTTCGACCGCCACCGCCGCCAGCTCCTGATCTCCGAGCTGATCGATGCGCCGGGCCGCACCTTCCAGCTCGCCTTCCAGCTCGGCATGGCGGAATGCGCGCAACCCTTGCAGACCATCGTGGCCCGCGCTGGCAATCTCGACGACACCGCGCGCCGGCTCTATCGCATCACGCTCGCCAACTACTTTGCCGCGGCCGTCATGATGCCCTACCCGGCCTTCCTCGCCGCGGCCGAAGCCCTCAGCTACGACATCAACGTATTAGCGCAGCGTTTTCAGACCGGGTTCGAGCAGATCTGCCATCGCCTGACTACGCTGTCGCGGCCGAATGCGCGCGGCATTCCCTTCTTCATGCTGCGCGTCGACAATGCCGGCAACGTCTCCAAGCGGTTCTCGTCCGGCACCTTCCCGTTCTCGAAATTCGGTGGCACCTGCCCGTTGTGGAATGTGCATTCGACCTTCGACACGCCGGACCAATTGTTGCGGCAGGTGATCGAGCTGCCCGACGGCACGCGTTATTTCTCGATCGCGCAGGTGGTGCGCCGGCCGGTGGCGCCGCACCCGCATCCGCAGCCGCGCTTCGCCATCGGTCTCGGCTGCGAGATCCGCCATGCCGCCAAGCTCGTCTATGCCGCAGGCCTCGATCTGGAAAAGACCGAGGGCACGCCGATCGGCGTCAACTGCCGGCTCTGCGAGCGCGAGAACTGCAGCCAGCGCGCCGAGCCGCCGATCACCCGCACACTGATCCTGGACGAGACCACGAGGCGGGTGAGCTCGTTTGCGTTTTCCAATGCAAGGGAGTTGTGAGCAGACAGGATGTCGTTGCCCGGCTTGACCGACCGCGCGATTCACCACCGCTGTCGTCCCCGCGAACGCGGGGACCCATAACCACCAACGGTCGTTGTTTGGTTGATGCGTCGACCATTTGATCTCGCAACATCCGCTGCGGCGTATGGATCCCGGATCGCGCTCGCTCCGCTCGCTTGTCCGGGACGACATCGGCGAAAAGCAGCACGCTGTCTCTGTCATCCCAATCCCAGGCATGACGCCCCAGTCTCGCGATGCACGCTTCGCGCCATCTCTCCTCCAGATAAGCGCAGCGCCTTATCACTCGTTTTGCGGGAAAATACCGCGGTCCGAGCACAGGGACGACCTGCGGCAAATCGTACCAACCTGCTCCCCGCACGGGCATGAGGCAGGCAAGCCTGCAGCCGAGCCGCTTGATATTGCTGCACTTGCTCGGCGCGGCGGACGGCACACGATGGCAAGTGATGCGGCGCGATCGCGCCGCCGTCACTTCGTTCGGGAACCCAGGGTTTCCAGAACGGTTGCTTTGCCGTTCCGCACAGCAAAGCGAGAGTCCCGTGAACCGCCGTCAGTTCGTGCAGTCTGCGGCTGCGATCCCGATCACCACATCGCTGCTCCGCAGCGCCTCCGCGGCCGCTGCGTCGGGCCAGCCATTCAATGCCTCCCAGGTGCGCGACCTCGCGCGCAATCTGGCCGGAAAGCCGTTCGCCGCCCCGGACGATCATCTGCCGGACGCGCTGGCCAAGCTCGACTACGACGCCTTCCGCTCGATCCGATTCCTGCCGGAGCATGCGCTTTGGCGCGATGAGAAGCTGCCGTTCCAGGTGCAGTTCTTCCACCGCGGCTTCATGTACAAGGACCGGGTCGACATCTACGAAGTATCGAACGGACAGGCCGCGCCGGTGGCCTATCGTCATGACGACTTCTCGTTCGGGCCACAGGTCCCACCTCTGCCTGCGGCCGATCTCGGCTTTGCCGGCTTCCGCATTCATGCCCCCATCAACCGGCCGGACTATTACGACGAGGTCTGTGTTTTCCTCGGCGCGAGCTATTTCCGCGCCGTCGCGAAAGGCGAGATCTACGGGCTTTCGGCCCGCGGATTGGCGATCGATACCGGGGAAGCGAAAGGCGAGGAGTTCCCCGTCTTCAAGACATTCTGGCTCGAGAAGCCGGCAGCCGGAGCCACGGCGATGGTGGTGCACGCGTTGCTTGATAGCAAGAGCGCCACCGGCTCATACCGCTTCACGATCCGGCCGGGCGACACCACCGTGTTCGATGTCGAGGCATCGATCTATCCGCGCGTCGAGATCGCCCATCCCGGGCTCGCGCCGATGACCAGCATGTTCTTCTTCGGCCCGAACGATCGCAGCGATACGGACGATTTCCGGCCCGCGGTGCACGATTCCGACGGGCTTGCGATGTTCAACGGCAAGGGCGAGCAGCTCTGGCGTCCCCTCAGCAATCCGCGCGACCTGCAGGTCAGCGTGTTCAACGATCTCAACCCGCGTGGTTTCGGGCTGATGCAGCGGGAAAAGAAGTTCTTCGCCTACCAGGACCTGGAGTCGCGCTTTGAACAACGACCGAGCCTCTGGGTCGAGCCGATCGGCGATTGGGGCGAAGGCGCGGTCATGCTGTTCGAGATTCCGACCAAGCAGGAGATCCACGACAACATTGCCGCGTTCTGGCGGCCGAAGACGCCGCTCCCGGCCAAGGGCGAGCACAACATGACCTACCGCCTGCACTGGGGTCCGGATGCCCCGAAAACGCATACGCTGGCGCGCTTCACCCGCACCGGGGTCGCCGCCCGCGGCGAAGGCAGGCTGTTCGTGCTCGAACTCGAAGGCGACGCCTTGAAGGACCTCGACCCGAACACCGTGAAGGGCGTGGTCAGCGCCGAGAAAGCCGAGGTGACCAACGTCGTCGCGCAGCCGAATCCGGAAACGGGAGGCTGGCGGCTGAGCTTCCAGTGCGCCGTCAACGACGCACCCGTGGAGCTCAGGGCGGAACTGGTGGCCAACGACAAGCCCGTCTCGGAGATCTGGATCTACCGATGGACACCGTGACCGCAGCGCAGCCGCGCGAAAGCTGTGACATCGCGGGCTTCCTTCCCACCGAGGCGCCGCTGGCGATGGAGCCGGTCGCGCTGCATCAGGCTGCGCGCGGCAAGCAAGACGCCGACAGCGGGCACCGGCAACGCGTCGCGTTCCGTCGCGGCCTGATCCTGGCTGGCACTGCGGCCCTGACCGCGGCAGGCTGTTACAGGATGTATGAGGTGGTCGAAGTCGGCGGGGTCACCGTGCTGGAGGGCATGGTGCTCGTGCTGTTCTCCGTGCTTCTCGCCTGGATTGCCTTCGCCTTCGTTTCGGCGCTGGCCGGCTTCTGTGTCATATTTGCGCGCCGGCGCGACACGATTGCGATCGACATCGATGGTCCCCTGCCCGCGGTTTCCAGTCGCACGGCGATGCTGCTGCCGACCTACAACGAGGACCCGGACGCCGTGATGGTCCGGCTGCGCGCCATGGTCGAGTCGGTGGCAGAGACCGGACAGGCCGAGCGCTTCGACTGGTTCCTGCTCAGCGACAGCACCGATCCCGATATCTGGATCGGCGAGGAGGCAGCATTCCTTGCGCTCCGCCGAACCTGCGGTGACAGCCGGCTGTTCTATCGGCACCGCGCCGACAATACCGCCCGCAAGTCCGGCAACATCGCCGACTGGGTCCGTCGCTTTGGCGCGGCCTATGACTACATGATCATCCTCGATGCCGACAGCCTGATGAGCGGCGCGAGCGTGGCGCGGCTGGTTCACGCCATGGAGCACGCACCGCAGGCGGCGCTGATCCAGACCCTTCCCGTGATCGTCAACGCCAAGAGCCTGTTCGCCCGCCTGCAGCAATTCGCAGGACGGCTCTATGGGCCGGTGATCGCAGCCGGCAATGCCTGGTGGTACGGCTCGGAAGGGAATTATTGGGGCCACAACGCGATCATTCGCGTCGCCGCGTTCGCGCAGGATGCGGGCTTACCGGAATTGCCGGGGCGCAAGCCGTTCGGCGGCCATATCCTGAGCCACGATTTCATCGAGGCCGCGTTGATGCGCCGCGCCGGCTGGGGCATCTACATGACGGTCGATCTCGGCGGCAGCTTCGAGGAGGTGCCGCCATCGCTGCTCGACTATGCCGCGCGCGACCGGCGCTGGTGCCAAGGCAACCTGCAGCATCTCGCCGTGCTGCCCGCCCGCGGCCTGCATTGGGTGTCGCGACTGCATCTGCTGACCGGGATCGGCGCCTATGTCACCGCGCCACTGTGGCTCGCCTTCCTCGTGCTCGGAATCCTGATCTCGCTGCAGGCCAACTTCGTCAGGCCGGAATATTTTCCGAAGGATTTTGCGCTATTTCCGACCTGGCCGGCCCAGGATCCCGTGCTCGCCGCGCAGGTCTTTGCCGCGACGATCGGCCTGCTCCTGATCCCTAAGCTGCTCGCCTGCATCGCGACGCTGTTCATTCGCACGCAGCGCCACGGTTTTGGCGGCGGCTTGCGCCTGTGCATTGCAGTTCTGACAGAAACAGTGCTGGCAGCACTGATCGCGCCGTCGATGATGATCTTCCAGTCGGTTGCCGTGATCGAGATCCTGCTGGGCCGCGACGCCGGCTGGCAGGTGCAGCGCCGCAGCGACGGCGGCGTGACGCGTCAAGAGATCTATCGCAAGTTCGCCCTGCCGACCGCCTGCGGAGTGGCCATGGCCGCAAGCGCCTATGCGGTCTCCCTGCCGCTGCTGGCCTGGATGTCGCCCGTGATCGCCGGCCTGGTCCTGGCGATTCCGATCGGCTTCATCACATCAAGCCGCAGCAATGGCGCGCGCCTGTTCACGACGCCGGAGGATCGCGCTCCTTCGCCGGTGCTGATCCGTGCTAGAGAGCTTGCGGAAGCGCCGCCGTTTCGGCGCGGGGCTGCGCTGGTCGAGCTGCGGCAGAACGCCGAGCTTTTCCGGCATCATCTGCAGGCCCTGCCGCCGCCCCGGCCGCGCAAGCCGGGCGCGATCGACGTCGACCTGGCAACCGCAAGGGCGAGGATTGCGGATGCTGACGGGTTCGAGCAGGCGATCGGATTTCTCTCCCGCCGTGAGACGCTCGCCGTGCTCAACGATCCCGTGACGCTTGAGCGGCTCATGACGCTGCAAGCTGCGGATATTTGAGCCAAGGCTCGCCATACCTCCGCCCCGATTGCAAAGCGCGGCTCGCAATTGCATAGTCGCGCGCGTTTTCGGCCCGTTGATGAGGCTGATTCGAGACAAACCCTTTTCGCGACGATTCTTGACGATTCTTGGGGACGATTGAGGACAACCATGGCGGATGCCGACCTTGATGCCGTGATCCGGCAACTGGCCAAACAGCAGAACAAGACCATCCTGGCGGCTGCAAAAAAGCGGCGCGACCGCTTCACCGGCATGGCTGTCAAGGCCAAGGACAAGGACGCCAAGGAACGCTACAAGATGCTGGCGCGGGAGGTCATCGAGCAGGCCAATGCCGCGGCGCGCCGGCTGCTGCTCTCGGCCGACAACGCCGCCGACAGCTATGCCCGCGCAATGCGCCAGGCCGCGGCCGCCGAGCTGCCCAAAGTAGCTGAGAAAAAGACAGCCGAGAAAAAGGCGCCCGAGAAAAAGGCCGAGAAGCCACAGGCTCCAGCCGCTGCCAAGCCCGGCAAAGAGACCAGCAAGGGCGCCAAGAAAGCCGCGAAGAAGGACGCGGCCCAGAAGGCTGCAAAGAAGGCCGCTTAGGCCCGCCTCCCTCGTTCGTCGGCACGACCTTCATCGTCGGCGCAAGCAGCGAGCGCCTGCGACGCGCTGTTGCAAGCAGTTCGTGCTCGGCGTCAACAATCCGCTGCCTTAACCGCTAGTTCCCCGGCAGGCCGGCGCAGCCGGCGGGCAAAAACCCGTGGCCATTTGCAACCTTCCGCTCCGCACCGACTTGCCTCGCAGGTTGGTTCGCGCGGAGGTTTGCATGAAGGCGCTGGTCTGGCACGGCAAGGAGGATATCCGCTGCGACACCGTCACCGATCCCGAGATCGAGCATGAGCGGGATGCGATCATCAAGGTGACGAGTTGCGCGATCTGCGGCTCCGACCTGCATCTGTTCCACAACTACATCCCCGCCATGATGCCCGGCGACATCATGGGCCACGAGACCATGGGCGAGGTGGTCGAGGTCGGCTCCGGCGTGAACGGCAAGCTGAAGAAGGGCGACCGCATCGTGGTGCCCTTCACCATCATCTGCGGCGAATGCGAGCAATGCCGGCGCGGCAATTTCTCCGTCTGCGAGACCACCAACCGCAACAAGAAGATCGCCGAAAAGGTGTTCGGCCATACCACCGCAGGCCTGTTCGGCTACACCCATCTCACCGGCGGCTATCCGGGCGGCCAGGCCGAATATCTGCGGGTACCGTTCGCGGACAAGACCCACATCAAGGTGCCGGACAGCCTGTCCGACGAACAGGCGCTGTTTCTCAGCGACATCCTGCCGACCGGCTGGCAGGCCGCCGTGCAATGCGACATCGAACCGGATGATACCGTTGCCGTGTGGGGCTGCGGGCCGGTGGGCCAGATGGCGATCCGCAGCGCCATCCTGCTCGGTGCCAAGCAGGTGATCGCGATCGATCGCCTCCCCGAGCGGCTCTCGATGGCCGAGGCGGCCGGCGCCATCACCATCAACTTCGAAAAGGAGAGCGTGGTCGGGCGGCTGAACGAGCTGACCGACAACAAGGGGCCGGAGAAATGCATCGACGCCGTCGGCTTCGAAAGCCATGTCAGCGTCGCGCAACCGGACAGCGTGCTCGATCGCGCCAAGCAGATGTTCATGATGGAGAACGACCGACCGCATGCGCTGCGCGAGGCCATCTATGTCTGCCGGCCCGGCGGCATCATCTCGATCCCCGGCGTCTATGGCGGCTTCTCGGACAAGATCCCGATGGGCATGCTGATGAACAAAGGGCTGACGATCCGGACCGGCCAGACTCACGTCAACCGCTGGACCGACGATCTCCTGCAGCGGATCGAGGACGGCCAGATCGATCCGTCTTTCGTGATCACGCACACCATGCCGCTGGAGCGCGGACCCGAGATGTACCGCGTCTTCCGCGACAAGCAGGACAGCTGTGTCAAAGTCGTGCTGAAGCCGTAAGGGAATCCAACGATATGTTCTATCTGTCCAACTACGTCCGCTCCAAGGGAGACCCGAAAGTCGTCTCGAGCGGCCCGAGCTCGCTGACCTCGGCCGACCGGTTGGCGCGCAATCTCGGCTGGTTCAGCATCGCGCTTGGCTCGCTCGAGCTGTTCGCGCCGCATCGCGTCACCCGCACGCTCGGCATGGAAGGGCGTGAAGGCCTGATCCGCGCCTATGGCGTGCGCGAACTGCTTGCCGGGGTCATGTCGCTCTCGGTCGACAAGAAGGCCGGGATGTGGAGCCGCGTCGCCGGCGACGGGCTCGACATGGCGACCCTGGCCTCGGAGCTGCGCTTCAGCAACCGCCGCGCCGGCAATGTGCTGGTGGCGATGATCATGGTCGGCAGCATCACCGCACTCGACTACATTGCGGCGCAGGATGTCGGCAAGCAGCACGACCCGAAGCGCGGGCGCAAACGCGACTACAGCAACCGCAGCGGCTTCCCCAAGGGCCTTCAGGCCGTCAAAGGAGCTGCATTGCCGCAGCCGGCGAGTGCGGGCATCGGCCAACGCGAGCCCGCACCATTCTGATTGCGGTCCTACTGTGCAGGCAACGGCACCTGAAACAACGTCAGGCCCGCAATTTTCGGAAATGCCTCCGCAGCCTCCGGCGATACCAGCGCGACGACGGCGGCGGCGACTTCGCCGCTGAGCAGCCGGCTGATGGCGGTCGACTGGCCTTCGAGCACCAGCACCTCCGGCGCACCAGCCGCGGCGATCGCCGCCGTGATCCGTCCATTCGAGGCCGCATTGCGATCGTCAATCGCGATCACTTTGCCGCGCAACTCCGAAACGGCCTTGACGTTCGGTCCTGCCATCACGACCGCAACCAGACGTGCTTTCGGCTTCTCTCCGGCTTGCGGCGGGACCGTTGCCGACGCGATCGCGGTCATGCGCTCGGCGAGCGCGGTCGCGACCGCCACCTGCTCCTGAATCTTGGTTGGATTGGCGCTGCCCGCTGGAGATGTTTCAGCCCGATCGGCCGGTCGCGGCGGGATGGACTGTGCAGCCTGCGGCGGCTGCGGCGGAGATGGCGGCGCTGGTGGCGGTGACACCGCGGGGGAAGCCGATGTGGCAGCCCGGGTGGATGATGGCGGCTGGACGGCGTCCGCGCGCGGCCTGGCGTGATCGGCCGTGCGGCTGATCTGGCCGGCTGCTACGGAGCGGTGCCGGTGTCGAGCGACATGGCGGCGGGCCGACCGGACGTGATGGACTGTGGCGGACCGACGCTGCGCACCCTCCACGTCCTTGCGCGGGGCAACAGCCGGCTCAGGCGTACAGGCCGTATTGTTCAGAGTGACGCATGGCGCAGCAGATTGCTGTGGCGCCGAATGACTGCACCCGGCGACTGTCAACGCCAGGGCGCCGATGACAAGCGCTCTCAAAGTATTGCCCCCAATTGTTGACGCACCCGATCCCGTTTGCGCGGGCTCCAATCTCTTCTGCCAAGCGTTAAATCCGGGCTTATGCGGCCGCGCCGTCCAGTGGCGTGGTTAATGCGCTCTCATCGCCGCGCCGGCCGGCATGATTTTCCTGTTGCTGGCCCAGCGCCGCAGTCCTCGAGAGACAGCCAGCGCACTGACTTAAATCAAAGAGTGCGAGGCGCAGGCGCTGTCCATTTCGGGCGTGAATGAAGCATGCCGGTCGGCAGCGGCAAGAATGTCGCAACTGCAACGGCCGACGCCGGTTCACCGCACACGGAGGAGACCCATGAGCAAGCGCATGATGGTGGTTATGATCGGCTCAGCGCTCGGCCTGATCGCAGCAAATGAGAGCGCACAGGCAGGTCTGCTGGCGCATTACGAATGCAACGTGATTGGCCCCTCGATCCCCGAACCCATTGGCGACCGAAGCGGACACAGTCTGGCGGTCACGCAATTTTCCTGCCTGGCAGTCGATGGCGCAATGAAGGGCGCGGTCTACACCGCGACCAATGTCGCTGAGTGGGACGGTCCGAAAGCTGTCTATCAATTCGCCGGTGGCGTCCATCGGATCGCTGGCGGCTTCGCGGTGACACAAATGGCGGAGGGCGGCGCGACCCTCATCATGAAGGATGGTCAGCCGGTCGGGAGCGAGGGGGCCGGCAAGGCCGTCATCAAATTTGCGGTTGGCGCGCTTGCTGCCTATGCCGGCAAGCAGGTGACATTCACCGCCAAGTCGACCGGCCTCGGCCACTTCATTCTCGAATTTACCGATTGAATATCGGTGGCGTATTCGGCGCGGCGTCGATAATCGAGGACCAGAGCGCGATGGGGTTGGGTCGAATCACCATCGCGCTCGAGGTCTTGATTGAGCATCATCTTTTTCGGAAAACCGCTTCGCACTTTTCCGGATCATGCTCTCGCGCGGTCCGGACCGGGCCCGCATGGAGGTGCACTTTCGCCATTGATCGTCCTTCGCGGGCCAGCCATGGTGGGCGCTCCCGGCTTCCTCAATGGCCGGGAGGTCCCCTTGCCTGGCGTGCGCCAGCCGCAGCGGAACCAGATGCTGCAGCAGATGTTTTCTAAGTCGCGAAGGACGTCTCATGGCCAAGATTGACCCTGCCGCCGGCAAGCCCGCCGCTCCAGCTGCGCTTGCCAACATCCCGAGGCTGATCACGGCCTATTATGCGCTCAAGCCCGATCCCGCCGAGCCCACCCAGCGCGTCGCCTTCGGCACCTCGGGCCACCGCGGCTCGTCGCTGAAGACCGGCTTCAACGAAAATCACATCCTCGCCACCACGCAGGCGATCTGCGACTACCGCCGGCAGCAGGGCCTGGACGGTCCTCTCTTCATCGGCATCGACACCCATGCGCTGGCCGAGCCGGCGCTGGCGAGCGCGCTGGAGGTGTTCGCCGCCAATGGCGTCGACGTCATGATCGACAAGGACGGCGGCTACACGCCGACCCCGGTGGTCTCGCATGCGATCATCTCCTACAACAAGGGACGCACCGCGCATCTCGCCGACGGCGTCGTCATCACGCCGTCACACAATCCGCCCGAGGACGGCGGCTACAAATACAATCCGCCGCATGGCGGCCCGGCCGATACCGACGCCACCGGCGAGATCGAGCGGCAGGCCAATGTCTATCTCGCCAATGAGCTCGCCGGGGTGTCGCGGATCACCTATGCGCAGGCCCGCAAGCAGGGCTCGGTGCATCTGCATGACTACGTCACGCCCTACATCGAAGACCTCGCCCACGTCGTCGATCTCGCCGCGATCAAGTCCGCTGGCGTCAAGATCGGCATCGATCCGCTGGGCGGCGCCGCGGTGCATTTCTGGGACCCCATCATCGCGCGCTACGGCATCAACGCCGAGATCGTGAACGATCGCGTCGATCCGACCTTCCGCTTCATGACCGTCGATTGGGACGGCAAGATCCGCATGGACTGCTCGTCGCCCTACGCGATGGCGAGCCTGATCGGCATGCGCGACAGATTCGACGTCGCCTTCGCCAACGACACCGACGCCGACCGGCACGGCATCGTCACCCGCTCGGGCGGGCTGATGAACCCGAACCATTATCTGGCGACCGCGATCGCCTATCTGTTCGCGCACCGCCCGGACTGGCGCGCGGATGCCGCGATCGGCAAGACCATCGTCTCCTCCTCGATCATCGACCGCGTCGCGCGCAAGCTGAACCGCAAGCTGGTCGAGACCCCGGTTGGCTTCAAATGGTTCGTGGAGGGTCTGGGCTCGGGATCGTTCGGCTTCGCCGGCGAGGAAAGCGCCGGGGCCTCGTTCCTGAAGCGCGACGGCACGGTGTGGACCACCGACAAGGACGGCATTATCCTAGGGCTTCTCGCCGCCGAGATCATGGCCAAGCGCGGCCGCGATCCGAGCGAGCTCTACAAAGAGCTGACGGCTGAGCTCGGCGCCCCCGTCTATGAGCGCATCGACGTGCCGGCCGCGCCGCCGCAGAAGGCCGCGCTGAAGGCGCTGACGCCAGAGAAGCTGAACCTCAAGGAGCTCGCCGGCGATCCCGTGCGCATGGTGCACACCAAGGCACCGGGCAACGGCCAGTCCTTCGGCGGCATCAAGGTCGAGACCGATTACGGCTGGTTCGCCGCGCGCCCCTCGGGCACCGAGGACGTCAACAAGCTCTATGCCGAGAGTTTTCGCGACGCGGCGCATCTGAAGCGCATCCAGGAGGAGGCGCAGGCGGCGCTCGCCAAGGTGGCGTGAAGAGGCGAGTGGCGAAGGGATTTCTCTTCCCCCATTCGCTACTCCCTGTTCGCTATTCGCCCCCTCGCCTTTCCCTTTCCCCGCGGGTCGGATATTCCTTGTCTCACAAGGATTAACCGCCGCCGGGTGAGACCGAATGCGAAGCCGTTTCTGCAGCCTGCGAACCACGTTCGCCATCATCGCAACCTGGATCGCTTTCGGATCGGCCGCATCGGCACAATTCGCTCCGGCTCCAGACGGGACCGTCGCACCGCGGCCGGTCCGGACCCCACCGGCGCGTACAGCGGCCTGCCACAACGGCCAGAGCTTTGCCCAATTCCTTGCCGAGCTGAAGCAGCGCGCGGTCGCCGAGGGCGTTTCGCAGCGGGCCATCGCGGAAGCGTCCCCTTACCTCACCTACGACCAGGGCATCGTCAACCGCGACCGCGGCCAGCGCGTGTTCGGCCAGATCTTCACCGAGTTCGCCGGCCGCATGGCCGCGAACTACCGGATGCAGAACGGCCAGCAGCATATCCGCACCTATGCGGCGGCGTTTGCCCGCGCCGAGAAGGAGTATGGCGTGCCGCCGGCGGTCATCGCCGCGTTCTGGGGCCTGGAGAGCGATTTCGGCGCCAATATGGGCAACCTGCCGGTGCTGCCGTCGCTGGTGTCGCTCGCCTATGACTGCCGCCGCAGCGAGCGCTTCCAGAACGAGACCGTCGCCGCGCTGAAGGTGATCGACCGCGGCGATCTCGCGCCCTCCGAGATGCTCGGCTCCTGGGCCGGCGAGCTCGGCCAGACGCAATTCCTGCCGACGCATTACGTCACCTACGCCGTGGACTATGACGGCGACGGCCGGCGCAACCTGTTGCACAGTGCGCCTGACGTGATCGGCTCGACCGCGAACTACATCGCGACCGGGCTGAAATGGCGGCGCGGCGAGCCGTGGCTCGAGGAGATCAGAGTGCCGCAAAGCTTCCCCTTCGAGCAGGCCGATCTCACCGTCAAGGCGCCGCGCAGCAAATGGAATGGCCTCGGTGTCACCTATCCGGATGGACGGCCGCTGCCCAACGACGCGCTCGAAGCCTCGGTGCTGCTGCCGATGGGACGCAACGGCCCGGCGTTCCTGGCCTATGCCAATTTCGGCGCCTACACCGAATGGAATAACTCGCTGATCTACTCGACCACGGCGGCCTATCTCGCCACCCGCATCGCCGGTGCGCCGCCGATGCGCCGGCCTGCAGGCGCGGTCGCGCAACTGCCGTTCAACGAGATCAAGGAATTGCAGCAGTTGTTGACCCGCGCCGGCTACGACGTCGGCAAGGTCGACGGCGTGCTCGGACAGCAGAGCCGCACGGCCATCAAGGAGATGCAGCTGAAGTTCGGCCTGCCGGCCGATTCCTGGCCAACCGCGGAGCTCCTGGCCCGCATGCGCGGCGCGCCACGGGCGCAGGCCGCACCTGCGGCCACGGCCACGCGCTAGACGAGGGCATACGCTCACAAACGCTCGAGATCACGCAGTCACAGACTGATTCCGGCAGCGCTACCTGCCCTTTGCCGAAGCGCGACAGCCTTGTTGTGAAGCGCCTTCGCCGCCTGCTCGCGCAGCGCCGGTTCTTTGGCGGCCCCGTACCGCGCGATCACATCGTCATAGACCGCGATCTCCTGCATACCCCGTCCCAATTCACCGAGCCTGACAGCCTTATGGACCATCGCCTTCGCCACCTGCTCACGCATCACCGGTTCGCTTGCGGTGCTGAACCGGCCGATGAGATCGTCATAAACCGCGATCGCTTCCTCGGCCCTGGCCTTCTGGGCAAGCCTAATCGCCTTGTTGGATAACGCCCACCCAACCTGCTCACAGACCGCCGGTTCCGCCGCGGTCCCGAACCGAATGACCACCTCGTCATAAGCGACGATTTCTTCCTCGTTACGGCCCATTTCGCCAAGCCTGATGCCCTTGCTGACCAACGCCTTGGCTACCCGCACGCGCATCGCCGGTTCGCTGGCGGTCCCATAGCGTGCGATCACTTCGTCATAAATGGCGATCGTTTCGCCTTTTTGTCCCATTTCGCTGAGCTTGACGCTCTTGTTGACCAGCGCCTTCGCCAAGTGCTCCCGCAACGCCGGTTCGCTTGCCGCTCCGAAACGTGCGATGACTTCGTCATAGACTGCAACCGCTTCGTCGTTCCGTCCCATCTTGGCTAGTCTGGCCGCCTTGTTGCCGAGCGACTTCGCCACGTGCTCACGCAAGACAGGTTCGCTCGCAGCTCCAAAACGCGCGACGACTTCATCATAGATCGCAATCGCCTGCTCGCTCCTTCCCAATTGACCGAGCCTCACTCCCTTGTTGTAGAGTGCGATTCCCACCTGCTCGCGCAACAACGGCTCCCTCGCGGTCCCGAACCGCCGAAGCACTTCCTCATCGGCTGCCATCTGTTCATCTTTGCGCCCGATCTGGCCAAGCCTGATACTCTTATTGACGAGGGCCTTGGCGACCTGCTCACGCAACACCCGTTCGCTCGCCGTTCCAAACCGCGCGACCAGTTCGTCATAGACCGCGAGTTCTTCGTCGAGCCGCCCAAGCTGGCCGAGCCGCAGGCCTTTATGGACGAGCGCCTTCGCAACATGTTCGCGCAAGATGGGCTCGGCCGCTGTTCCGAACCGACCGATCACCTGATCATGGACCGCGACCGCTTCGGTGCTGCGTCCTAATTCGCCGAGGCCGACTCCCTTGTTGTAAAGCGACTTCGCGACCCGCTCACGCAAGGCCGGTTGGCTGGAGGTCTCGAACCGCGCGATCAGCTCGTCATAAACTGCAACTGCGTGCTCCCTCCGCTCCAACTGGCCAAGCCTGACAGCCTTGTTGAAGAGTGCCCACGCCACATGCTCCGTGAGTACCGGTTCGGTGGCGGCTCCGAATCGCTCAACCACGTCGTCATAGGCCGCGAGCGCTTCCTCGTCCCGCCCCAACTCGGCAAGGCGAACGCCCTTGTGGACCATCGCCGTCGCCACACGCTGGCGCATCGTCGGTTCGTTCTCTGTCCCGAGATGCCCGATGAAGTCGTCGAAGACCGCGATCTCGTCCTCGCTGCGTCCGAGCTGGCGAAGCCTGCTCATCTTGTGCTGCCGTGCATTCGCGACCAGTTCGCGCAGAACCGGTTCGCTTGCCGTCCCGAACCGCTCAGCCACTTCGTCATAGACCGCGAGCGCTTCGTCGCTCCGCCCGATCTGGGAAAGCATGCCTCCCTTACTGACGAGCGCCCTCGCGACCTGTTCGCGCATGTAACGTTCGCTAGGGCGGCCAAACCGCGCGAGCAGCTCATCGTAGGCTGCAATTGCCTCCTCGGGCCGCCCGATCTGGCCGAGCTTATTCCCCGTGTTGAACAGCGCCTCCGCCGCCGGAACGCGCAACAAGGGTTCGCTCGCCATCGCAAACCGTTCAACGATCTCCGCCCATGCCGCGATCTCGTCCTCGGTTCGCCCGGTCTGGCCAAGCCTGGCCGCCTTGTTGCCGAGCGCCCATGCCACCTGACGGCGCAAGGGGAGTTCGCTCTCGGCCCCGAAGCGCCGGACCATGATCTCATAAACCGCGATCTCCTCGTCAATCCGCCCTGCCTCGCCAAGAGTCACGGCCTTGCTGCCCAACGCCATCGCTAGCAGATCGCGCAGCGGCAACTCGCTTGCGGTGCCCAACCGCATGACGATGTCGTCATATCTCGCGAGCGCGTGTGCGGTCTGCCCCAATCGGCGGAACATGACCGCGGCGTTGAGCAACGCCATCGCAACCAACTCGCGCGCGGGAAGCTCGGTCGCGGCCCCCAGCCGCCCGACCACGCCTTCATAAGCCGCGAGCGCTTCGTCGTTTCTCTCCAACTCGCCGAGCCTGACGCCCTTGTTGAAAAGCGCCCGTGTGACCAAATCCCGCAACATGACGTCGCTCGTGTCGCGGCTGCGTCCGATCAGATCCTCATAGACGGCGAGTTCGTCCGCGGTCCGGCCCAGATTGCCGAGCATGATGGCTTCATTAAACAGCGCCTGCGCGACGAGCTTGCGTAGAACGGGACCGTTCGCGGCGCCAAACCGCTGCACCACATCCGCGTAGACCGCGACCGCTTCCTCGCTCCGCCCTGATTGGCCGAGCGCGACGCCATTGTTGACGAGTACTTTCGCGACTTGCTCAGGCGACAACGGCACACCGGCGGTTTCGCCCCATTTGGTCACATCGTCATTGGCCATGATCCTGCCCCCCGTAGCGCTATGCTGGCCGCCAAGCCTGTCCCTGGTCGTCGGCTCGCCAGAACCCTCCCAGGTTGTCCCTTGCTCGGATAGACACCAAACCGGCGCAAAACTGAGGCGCCGTTCGCACATGGGTCTCCCAGGCCATAGCAACGGCCGACGATTGCCGGCCATTTCGCAAACGTCGGGAATGGCGATACGGACGAGACCTTTCAAGATGGAGCCGTTGCTGCAACGGCTCCACAATTAAAGCGCACACTTCAGCCTCGATAGCGCAACGAGGCGTCCTGTCTTGAGATGAGGGGGACGCAACCTTCGCCCAAGATCCCAACCCTCGCTCAAGCCATGAGCATCCAGCGATCACCAACGAGGCAATGAGCCCGTTGCGGCGGCGAGCGCCGGCAACGGTCATTTGTATCTGAGTGCTGGCTTAACAAATTCAGGATGTCCCCCTTGCGCCAGATGCGCTGCGAGTGGTCAACTCCTGATCGGAATGTTCCTGCAGTGTTGGGGGAAACATGATGCTCAAGACGATCGCGATCGTGGCCGGTTTGGGACTGGCGCTGTCCGGCACGGCGGAGGCCCAGACGCCGCGCAAGGGCGGCACCATTCGCATGACGGCGCCCTATGGCTCAAGCTTCACCAGCATGGACATTCATACGACACAGCGGGCCCAGGACGAGATCTATGCCAAAGCCCTGCATCGGTCGCTCTACATCTGGAATTCCGCTGAAGGCAGGCCGGTTCTGGAGCTGGCCAAGGAAGACACCGTCTCGGGCAGTGGTCTCGTTCATACCTTCAAGCTGCGCGACGACGCTTATTTCCACAACGGCCGGAAGATGACGGCCGACGACATCATCTGGTCCTACACACGCATCATGGACGGCAGCAAGGCCTATCCCGGCGCACGTTTTGTTCGCATCATCGAGGGCGCGGCCGCAGTCGAGAAAGGGCAAGCCAAGGATATCTCGGGCCTGAAGAAGATCGACGACTTCACGCTCGAAATGAAGCTGACCGAGAAAGTCGATCCGGGGTTCTACTTTTTCACCGCGCTCACGTCGATCTATCCGGCCGACGAAGGCGGCAAGGAGAGCTTCCTCCAGAAGCCGATCGGGCTTGGGCCATTCAAATTTGTCGAGCACGTGCCGGGATCGCGCGTCGTCCTGGAGCGATGGGACCGCTTCTACAAGCCCGGCAAGCCCTACGCTGACAAGATCATCGTGTCGGTGATGGGCGAGGCCGCGGCACGCGATATCGCCTTCCGCAACAAGGAGATCGACACCTCGGTGCTCGGGCCCGCGCAATATGTCGCCTATCAGGCCGACCCCGATCTCAAGGGCACCATCGTCGAGGTCGCCGAGGTCTTCACGCGCTACATGGGGATGAATCCCGCATTCAAGCCGTTCGCCGACAAACGCGTCCGGCAGGCGATCAACTATGCGATCGATACTGACCTGATCATCAACAAACTGGTCAAGGGCAAGGCCTATCGCGCCACCAGCTGGCTGCCGCTGACCTCTCCCCTCTACGACAAGACCATGAAGCCCTACCCCTACGACCCCGCCAAGGCCAAACAGCTGCTCGCCGACGCCGGCTATCCCGCAGGCTTTGAATTCGAATGGACCACCAGCCAGAATGAAAGCTGGGGCTTGCCGATCGTCACGGCAGTCATCCCGATGCTGGACAAAGTGGGCATCAAGGTGAAGGTCAAGCAGGTCGAGACCGCGGTCCTGGCGGAAGTCATTCGCACCGGCGATTACCAGGCCTTTATCTATTCCCAACAGAGCGGTCCGGACCCTCAGTCCGCGCTCAAATGCTTCCACTCGTCGACGCCACAATCGGCCTGCAACTACATGAACTTCAAGAACACCGCGTTCGACAGGTTGATCGACGAGGCCGGGCAGACCGACGACGCCGCAAGGCGCGGCCAGCTGCTGCAGCAGGCCAACGCCCTGCTCTATGACGAGGCGCCGGTCTGGTTCTTCAACTACAACAAGGCGGTCATGGCCGTGCAGCCGTGGCTCAAGGGGGTTCAGTTGAACCCGACGGAGCTGACGCATCAGAACGTCGAGGACCTCTGGGTCGACGAGACCTCGCCCGCGAAGTGACACGCACTCCCTCAATCGCAATAGACGTTGAGAGAGGGAAGAAAAAAGGTCGATGCTCTCCTTTCTGATCCGTCGAATCCTGCAGACCATTCCGACCGTCCTCGCCGTCGTGCTGCTGGTCTTTGCCCTGTTCAGCGTCGTTCCCGGCAGTATCGTGTCGACCATGAGCGATGACAGCGATCCGCAGGTCGAGGCGCGCATGAAGACGCAGCTCGGGCTTGACCAGCCCGTCTACGTGCGGTTCGGCTCCTACATCGCCAATCTCGCGACCGGTGATTTCGGAACCTCATTCCGAACGCGCGAGCCGGTCACGACCATGATCGCAAAGCGGACCGGGCCAACGTTGCAACTGATATTTGCGGCCATGGCGTTTGCGATCGTCATCGGCGTGCCGCTCGGCTTCATCTCTGCCTTGCGGCCAGGCAGCATCGTCGACACGGCCGCGATGGTCGTGGCGGTGTCGGGGCTGTCGATGGCCAAATTCTGGCTCGGTCTGCTGTTGATGTACCTGTTCGCGCTGAAACTCGGCTGGCTGCCGAGTTTCGGTTATGGCGATGGCGGCCTCAAATATTTGATCCTGCCGGCCGTGACGCTCGGCGTCTCGCCGATGGCGCTGCTGGCGCGGACGACGCGCGCCGCGGTCCTCGAGATCATGACCGCTGATTTTGTCCGCACGGCGCGCTCGAAGGGCATGAGCGAGACCCGGGTCGTGAAGTGGCACGTGACGCGCAACGCGCTCGTCCTCATTCTCACGACGACAGGCCTGCAATTCGGCGCGTTGATGGGACAGGCGGTCGTCGTCGAGAAATTGTTCTCGTGGCCGGGCATCGGCTCACTGCTCGTCGACAGTGTCCTGCAGCGCGACATTCCCGCCGTCCAGGGCTCCATTCTCGTCGTGGTGCTGTTTTTTCTCGCGATCAACTTGCTGATCGACCTGCTCTACGGCGTGATCGATCCCAGGATCAGATACGCATGAAGCTCCGTGCCAATCTCATCATCGGTGGGGCGCTGTTCGCGCTTGCAATCTTCGTCGGCCTGCTCGCGCCCTGGCTGGCGCACGCCGATCCTGTCCTGGACGCCAACCTGATGAATGCGGAGGAGGCCCCGAGCTGGCTCTGGTGGTTCGGGACCGACGGCCAGGGCCGCGACATCTATTCGCGCGTCGTGTATGGCGCGCGCGTCTCGCTGACGGTCGGCATCGTCTCGCAGCTCATCAACAGCGTCATCGGAGTGGGACTGGGCCTGAGCGCCGGCTATTGGGGCGGCTGGTGGGACGATTTTGTCAACGGGCTGACCAATCTCATGCTCGCGATCCCCTCGCTGATCTTCGCGCTCGCCATCATGGCGGTGCTGGGACCAGGCCTGACGAGCCTGCTGATCGCACTCGGGCTGACCAACTGGTCCTTCACCTGCCGGATCGCACGGGCCTCGGCGCTGTCGCTCAAGAGCCAGGGCTATGTGCAGGCCGCAACCGTGCTTGGCTACGGCGATCTGCGCATCATGATCACGCAGCTGCTGCCGAACATGCTCGGGCCCATCATCGTCATCGGCACGCTCGGCATGGGCAGCGCGGTGCTGTCCGAAGCCTCGCTTTCATTTCTCGGCCTCGGCGTCCGTCCGCCCTACCCAAGCTGGGGCAGCATGTTGTCGGAAGCCCGCGACCAGATCACGACGGCGCCGTGGCTCTCGGTTTTTCCGGGGCTGGCCATCTTCCTGACCGTGCTCGGCCTCAACCTGCTCGGCGACGGCCTGCGCGACATTCTCGATCCACAATCGCGGAGCCGGCGGACATGACGGGCTCGCCGCTGATCGACATCGAGAACTTGCGCATCGATCTCAACCACGGATCAAGTAAGGTTCCCGCGGTGGAGGGTGTTTCGTTCCGCATCGATCGTGGCGAGACGTTCGGCCTTGTCGGCGAATCCGGCTGCGGCAAGAGCATCACGGCGCTCGCCTTGATAGGCCTGTTGCGGCCGCCTTTGTCGGTCGGCGGCGGCGTCATCCGATTTGACGGGCGGGAGATCCAGAGACTTCCAGCCACCGCGCAACGGGCATTGCGCGGCAACCGCATCGCCATGATCTTTCAGGAGCCGATGACGGCGCTGAACCCGGTCTCGCCAGTTGGCCGGCAGATCGCCGAGATGTTCGTGCTGCACAAGGGCAAGAGCTGGCGAGAGGCCAACCAGTTGGCGGTCGAGGCGCTGGCGCGAGTCCGCGTCCCCGCGCCCGAGCGACGCGTGAAGGACTACCCGCACCAGCTGTCGGGCGGCATGCGCCAGCGCGTGATGATCGCCATCGCACTCGCATGTGATCCGGACCTTCTGATCGCCGACGAGCCGACGACCGCGCTCGACGTCACCGTACAGGCGGAGATCATCGAGCTGATGCGGACTTTGTGCGCCGAGCGAGGAACGGCAATCCTGATGATCAGCCACGATCTCGGCTTGGTCGCCAATGTCTGCCGCCGCGTTGCGGTCATGTATGCGGGCCGCATTGTCGAGGAGCGCGGCTCGGCCGATATCTTCCGGACGCCCTCGCATCCCTATACGCAGGGCCTCGTTGCCTCGCTGCCGCGGCTGGGCAGCCGCGCTGCACTTGGCCGGACGCGCCTAAAGGAGATCGCGGGCGTCGTCCCGGCCATTACGGCTTTCCCCGACGGGTGCCGGTTCAATCCGCGCTGCGCGCAGGCGACGGATATGTGCCGGGCCACCGCGCCGGAGACATCGTTGCTGGAGGCCGGCGGTTTGGTCAGGTGTCATCACCATGCATGAACCCCTGGGGAGGCAGGACGACGTCATTCTCAGCGTTGAGGATCTCGCGGTTCATTTTCCGGTGGGTGGCGGCTTACTGGGCCGCGGCGGAAGGCTGTTGCGTGCCGTCGACGGTGTCGATCTCGGGCTGAAGCGAGGTGAATGCCTCGGCCTGGTCGGCGAGTCCGGCTCCGGCAAGTCGACGGTCGCACTTTCGATCCTTGGCCTGCTGACGCCGACGCGCGGCCGCATCGTGGTGGACGGACAGGTCGTGACAGGCCGGCGAGCGGGCAATCGGAAGACGTTGGCCCGCATCGTGCAAATGGTGTTTCAGGATCCCTACGCGTCGCTCAATCCACGCCAGACCGTTCGTCGTACGCTTGAGGACCCGTTGCGTGTGCATGGCGTGACCGCCGCCAGCGAGATCGAAGACCGCGTTGCGACGATGTTGCGGCATGTGGGCCTGCGGCCCGAACAGGCCGACCGCTATCCGCATGAATTCTCGGGTGGCCAGCGCCAGCGTATCGGCATTGCGCGTGCGCTGATCCTCAATCCCAGGATCGTCATCTGCGACGAACCGGTCTCGGCGCTCGATGTCTCGATCCGAGCTCAGATCATCAACCTGCTGCTGGAATTGAAGGAAACCCTCGGCCTCTCCTACATCATGATCAGCCATGACCTCGGCGTGGTCGAGCATATGAGCGACAGGGTCGCCGTCATGTATCTCGGCCGCATTGTGGAGACGGGCGACTGGCGCGAAATCTTTGAGCGGCCCGCGCACCCGTATACGCGAAGCCTGATCGCCGCCATTCCCGATCCGCTCCGCCGCGCCCCGCTCGCGACGACAAAGGGCGAGCTTCCCAATCCCTTAAGTCCGCCGAATGGATGTGCGTTCAGCCCGCGCTGTCGTTACGCCGAAACCGGGTGTCATCGCGAGCCTGGCCCACCGCTTGAAACGCGTCCCGACGGACACATGGTCCGATGCTGGCGAGCTGACGAGATCACCGATCAGACGGCGTTGGCCTTGACCGCAAGTGGACATCCCTAGAGCGGCGGGCATGTCTGCTGCCGCCCGTGCCCAACTTGCCTGCTCGATAGCCGGGAACTCGGATCAGCACCTGAAGCTCGTCGTTCCGGCTTGATCCAGATCAATGGTCGGCCCTCGAACCCGACCAGCTTTCATGTCAAGGACTCATCCATCGAGGGTGACTCGCGTGACGAGAAGCGGTTTCCAACTCATTCGTGCTGTGGCGGCCGCATTCGCCTTTTCGCAAGCCTCACACTCAACGTCTCGCCCGCCGTGTGGCAGTCCGTGACGGTTGTTTCTCAAGCAGAAGCGGTAATTGGACGTCCGGCGGCCGGCTCAGGCTGACGCAACACGACGCGTGGTCGTGGCACGTCGACTGACAACGGACTGTAGGACTGAGCCCACCTCGCCTTGGGCTGGAAAGACGCGTTCGGAGTCCATGCGAGATGACAGCTACCTGGTACGTCACGTTTGAGAGCCGTCCACGTAGTCTGCGAGCCCCAAGGCGAAGTCCGCGCGAAACCAGGACATTCGCGACCGAAGACGAGGCCAAGATCTTCGCGCGCTCCAAGCTCGACGATGGACTGATCGTGTTCGCAGGTACGATCAATCCGCATCTCCCCCGACGGCATGTGCCGTCCAGCCAGGTTCATCTGTGGCTTTCAGAGGAGCATAAAGACTCAGCGGAAGGCCTGCCCCGTCCTAACAACGAATGAGCGCACCCCCCTGGGGCTGGACTATCAGATTGCTTTTGGCTGTTGCCATTTTGTTACGGTCTCTGGAGAGACTCGCGACTAAACTCATGATGGTAACAATAGAATTATGCACGCCCCTGTGCACAAAATCGTCAGTCTACAAACAAATAAACTTGGATATGGAGACAATCACATGAGGAAACTCCTGACAGCCGGTGGGAGCATCGCCGCCTTGGGCTTGGCTGCTGGCTTGGGCTTGGCTGCTCCGGCCTCGGCCGCAGATATGGCCGTCAAGGCGCCGCCGCCGGCTCCAATCGCGACCATCTACAATTGGAGCGGCTTCTACATCGGTGCCAACGGCGGATGGGGCCAAAGCCGCGGTTGCGTGGACTTCGTCACGCTTGCAGGAACGGTGGCCGGTGGTTGCGCTACCCGCTCTGGGGGTCTTGTCGGCGGACAGATCGGCTATCGCTGGCAAACCAATCAGTTCGTATTCGGATTAGAGGCACAGGGCGATTGGGCCGATATCAAGAATACGCGCGTGAGCCTGATCGATCCGTTCATTTCAACCACCGGAAAAACCGATGGCATCGGTCTCTTCACGGGTCAACTCGGTTGGGCGTGGAACGCATCGCTGTTTTACGTGAAGGGAGGCGCGGCCGTCACTCACAATCGCTTTGATATATTCAACAACGTCACCGGGGTCGGCTTGGCCTCGGCAGGTCACACGCGCTGGGGCGGAGCTCTCGGTGTCGGCTGGGAGTATGGCTTCGCACCGAACTGGTCGGTCGGTCTGGAATACGATCATCTCTGGATGGGACATGACAACACCACCTTCGCAGGTGTGGTCACGCCCGGCGGGGTGACCGTCCTGGGCGACCGCCTCAGCCAGGACGTCGACATGATCACTGTACGCTTCAACTATCGCTTCGGCGGTTTCGGCGCTCCCGTTACTGCACGTTATTAGTAGCCACCACCAAGATTTTCTGGAAATCAGCTAAGCAAACTTCGGCGGATGGGACGACGACAGGCCCAAGGCGGCATTGGCTGTGACCACGGCACCCTTGCCAGAGCCGATGGCGGCGTGCTCCATGTCTGCCTGTAGAACATCAGCGCGGTGAAACGACCGGAGGCGGCTCAAGGGCCGCCTCCTCTTTTTCAGCTGTTTAGCAGCTCGATCGCGTGAGAGCCGCGGTTTGAGACGCCAACTGCCGCGTGTTCATTGCGGACTTCAGGCAGAAAGCTGGCGGCTCATCCTGCGATGCGTGTCGCAGCCGCTATAGCCGCACCAGGATCATCCGCGCAGGAGCTGACCGCTTCCGGACGCGAAGCGCTGGTTTTACCAGCCCCAGCCGCCATAGTAGCGGGGAATCAGCGTTGGCCTTCCGGTGACGTAGCTGCGATTGGCGTAGCCGCCGTAATAGCCACCGGGGTAGCCGACCGCGGCGTAGCTGCCGCCATAGTAGCGCGGAATCAGCGTCGGACGTCCGGTGACATAACTGCGGTTGGCGTAGCCGCCGTAATAGCCAGGGTAGCCATAATTGCCGTAATAGTTGCCGGGGTAACCACCGTCATAGTAGCCCGTGTTGTAGTAATAAGGTGAACTCGCAACTGCGGCGGCCGTGCCGACCGCGGCGGCGCCTGCCAGGCCATAGCCATATCCGCCGTAACCCCACGCACCGCGTCGATATTGGCGGCGCGCCACGCCGGCAACACTGACGGGAGTCAACGGGCGACCGATCCTTGCCTGAGCGCTTTCGACCGACAACGAAGCTCCATGTTGCTCAGACCAGCTGAAGGAGAACAGCGTGGCGCACACAGCCGCAGAGGTTGCGATAGCAGCTTTCGCGGTGGATTTCATGAGCCCACTCCATGAGGAAACCCTGCCCTAACCGCTTCCTGGCGCCTCGGCCGCTGCGACTCTTGATCTAAATCAACGAGGCCGAGCGGTTCGGGAAAAGGCTGGCGAAAATGGCGAGCGTTGCTCAGGGCAGCAACGCCGCGGTGGGCGTATGAATGCCTGCGGCGGCGCATCAGTCCAAATGTGGGAATGCCGATGGAACATCCGTTCCTGAATTACTTCGCACTGGGCCCGCTATTCTTCGTGGTGATCATGCTGGCCTACGGGATGGTTGCGCTTCACGACATACCGGCCCGGATCGCGCATGCACGTCATCATCCACACCAGGACGCGATCCACGCCGCCGGCTGGATCAGCCTGTTCATGCTGCACCTGCTGCGGCCGTTTCTCTGGATCTGGGCGATGATGTCTCGGCCGGATCGAGGCTGGGGTTTCGGAGATAAGCCGGGCTCTCCGCAGGAGGCGGTGGCCCAGCTGGACGAACTCAGGCGTCGAATGGCTGACATCGAGGCGAGGCTCGGGAGCGAGGTTCTGCTGGGGCGCCATGGATGACCTGTCGAAAATTCGGCTTGATGGTGCCGGGCTGCCGATCTGGCTTCGCATCCTCATCGTCTTGGTGCTGGCACTGCTGGCCAGCGGCGCGAGCCTATTCGCGTACCGCTGGTACGTCCGGCCGGTGACGTTGTCGATCGCGGTCGGATCGTTCGATGGCGACGCCCCCAAGATCATATCGGCGCTCGCGAGCAGGCTTGCCGCCAACAACGCGCCGGTCCGGCTGAAGGTGGTTGAGACCACCGGTCTGGTAGAATCCGCAGAGGCGTTCTCCTCCGGCAGGACAGACCTTGCCGTCGTCCGCGGAGATGTCGGCGACCTCTCTCAGGCGCAAGCGATCGTCGTCCTCGCCCAGGCCGTGGCGCTGCTTGTTGCACCGCCGGGATCGGCGATCACGGACATGGCCGGCTTGAAGCGCACGACGATGGGGGTGGTTGGAGGCGACACCAATCGGAAGATCGTCAGCGTGTTGACAAAGGCATATGACCTCGAGCGCGCCAATGTCGCATTCAAGAATCTTGAGCCCAACCAGGTCCGCCGCGCGCTCGAGACCAAGGAGATCCGCGCCCTGCTGCTCGTCATGCCGCTGAGCGAAAAGTACTTGTCGCTGGTGCGAGGGCTATTTCCACAGAACGCGAAGACGGCCCCGGTCCTGATCCCGATCGAGAACGCGGGGGCAATCGCCGAGAAGGAGCGCGCCTACGAGAGCTTCGACATCCCGAAGGGTACGTTGCGCGGGTCGCCTCCCGTTCCCGACGACGACGTGACCACGCTGCAGGTCTCGTTCTATCTGGTCGGCAAGAAGAGCCTCGACAAGGATATGATCGCCGGCTTCACGCAAGCCATCACCAGCGCGCGCAGGGATATTGTGGCCGAAATGCCGATCCTCGCGCAGTTCAAGGCGCCCGATACCGATCCGGGCGCCTATCTTCCCGTTCATCCAGGGGCTGCGGAGTTCTACAACGGCAATCAGCAGACCTTCCTCGACAAGTGGAGCAACGCCATCTTTCTGGCGCCAATGGCGCTTGGCGCACTCGCCACGGTCCTCGCTGCGGCCTGGCAATTCCTCCGATCCGGCGATCTTAAGCAGAAGACGCCGGCGCTGGATTCACTCTACACGTTGGGACGACGAATCAGGCACGCCGAGACCGAAGCGGAATTGTTGGAGATTGAGACCGAGATCGACGAGACTCTGAGGGCGCAGCGCGCGAGAGCAGACCAAGATGAAGACTCCCTCGATGCAGCGACCCTGAACGTCGCGGCCCATCGCCTTGAGAACCTGATACATGACCGCCGAGCGGCGCTCGCCGCGCCAAGATCGAATGGGCGCTGAAGGCAGTGCGTAGGATGGGTTGAGCCGGAGGCGAAACCCATCATCTTCGCAACCATGATTGATGGGTATCGCTTCGCTCAACCCATCCGGGCTGGTCACGGTTTCTCTGCTCTACACCAATCCGCCGTGGCCAATTCAGCGGATATGGAGCTACGCCGCTCCTGCCCTGCGCCGTAACGGGGCATATCTGAGACTGCCTCTTCGAAAGCTGTCCGGATTTCACTTCGGCTGAAATTCCTGTCCCAAAGCTCAGTCATAGAGCAATTGATGATAAAATCTAATGGCGCGGCAACATGATGAGGATTTTGCGCCACCAGCTTTGCACACTGCAAGCCGAACTCATAGGCAGCGTCACAGCATTGCTGCTCCCAAGGGACTCGCCTTGTTTAGTCATGAACCTTCAATGCTCCGCTTCTGCGCAAGTCTCCTACGAACGCTGGCCCATCAGCTCTGTTCGCGCGAGAGTAGACGCATCGTCGCCTCGGGCTCCTTATAGTGAATTAGACCGGCCTTTTCCGATAAAATCATTACTCCCGACCCAAGAAATTCCTTCCACTGATCTTTGGGGTAGGCTTCCGAATATTCGTCCGCATCAATAGAGAAAACCACAACTCCGACGTTTCCCTCCCATAGCTCAACACGATCGCCGATATGCGCCTCGGTACCATCAGGATATCTCATGTATACGGACTCCCGTCGCTCGAATCGACAGTCAAGCAATTTTCGCTCTGTGTCAAAATCGGCGACACTCTAATTGACGTAAGCGCGTAGGATGGGTTGAGCCGGAGGCGAAACCCATCATCTTCATAACCATGATTGATGGGTATCGCTTCGCTCAACCCATCCTACGGGCTCTTACCGTGCCGCTTCCGCGCCGCCTGCCGCGGTGATGACCGCGACGATGATCAACCCGGTCAGCACGAGGCGGACGCCGGCGCTGACGCCGAACGTATTGAGCATCGTCAGCAGCAGCACCAGGAACAGCGCTGCACCCCAGAGCCCGGGAACGTTGGCCTTGCCGCCCGCGACGGACGTGCCGCCGATCACGACCACCGCGATCGAGGCCAAGAGATATTCGTTGCCGATGTCGACATTGGCGCCGCGGAAGTAGCCGGCCAGCAGCGCGCCGTCGATGCCGCCCAGCATCCCCGACAAGGCATAGGTGGCAAAGCGCACCCGGTTGACCCGGATACCGGCCAGCCGCGCGGCCCGCATGTTCTGTCCGATCGCAAGGACGGAGCGGCCGAAGATGGTACGTTGCAGCGCAAGCCCGGCGCCGACGGTGAACAGCACGGTGAGAACGGCCAGGATCGGAATTCCGAGGACCTGGATGTTGGTGAAGTCCGCAAAGCCGGGTGGCGGCTTGATCTGCAGCCCGCGGCCATAGCTGATGTCGATCGACTGGATGACGAAGCTCGCCGAGAGCGTCGCGATGATCGGCGGAATCCGCAAGGCCCAGATCAGCAGGTAGTTGGCCGCTCCGATCGCGAGGCCACACGCGAGCGCCGCAGCGAGCCCCAGCAGGATGCGACCGTCGTCGCCGGCCATCACCGTCATCGCGACCGCGCTGGCCAACCCGATATTGGCCGGCAGCGACAAATCGACATTGCCCGGGCCCAGCGTGATCACGAACATCTGGCCGACGCCGACGATCACCGTGAACACGGCAAGCGAGAGCGCCGCTGTCAGCATGCCTCCAGCACCATAACCGCCGGTGAAGAAGACCGCTGCCAGCCAGACCGATAGCGCCCCGACGAACGACCAGATCCAGGGTCTGGCGAAAGCTCTGCCAAGCGTGCCCTTCATCGCTCCGCCTCCTTGCGACTGATCAGGACGCGAGCGGCCAGTACGACGATCAGGATGGCGCCGTTGGCGGCGACCTGCCAGTCCGGCGGGATATGCATGAAGGTCAGCAGCGGGGACGCGGCAAGCGCCAGGGTCAACGCACCGATCACAGCGCCGACCGGTGAGACCCGGCCGCCGACGAACTCTCCCCCACCAAGAATGACGCCGGCGATCGACAGCAGCGTGTAGCCGTTGCCGATATTCGCATCAGCCGAGGTGGTGATGCCGATCAGCGCCAGCCCCGACAGGACGCCGAACACGCCGGTGCATGCGAACAAGACCATCTTCGCCTTCAAGAGCGACCAGCCGGCGCGGCCGATCGCAACCGCGTTGCCGCCGGAGCCGCGCAGGATGGCACCGTAGGATGTCCGCATTAGCCCGACATAAGCGAGCGCGGCGATGACAGCCGCGGCCAGTATCGGAAACGGAATCAGAGGCGGCTTGAAGCTCATGGTGGCCAGCAGCCAGCCGGGCGCCTTGCCACCTGGCTTCGGCAGCATCAGGATGGCAAGCCCTTGCCAGACGAAGCTCATGCCGAGCGTCACCACGATCGAGGGCAGATTGCGCAGATAGATCAGCGCGCCGAGACCTGCGTAAGTCGCGATGCAGCCTAGCAGCACGAGAATTCCCAACACCGGTGTCTCGCGCAGCCAGGTCGCGGTGACGCAGCCGACAAAGCCGACGAAGGCGCCGATCGACAGGTCCAGATCGTTGCCGGCAATGACGAACATCTGCGCGATGGTCGCGAGCGCAATCGGGACCGCAAGGTTGAGCATCAGCGTGAAGCCGAAATAGCTGATCGCCCGCGGATTGAGGTAGCTGATCGCCAGGAGCACCAGCACGAGCGACAGCGCGGGCAGCAAGGCCCGCAACAGTCGTGGCGTGCTGCCAAGGCCGAGCACGCGCGAAACCTCTTTCGCAGCCACGCCACTTGCGCTCATGAGCTCAGCTCGCCTCCGCAAAGGAGGACTGGATGACCTTCTGCTCGGTCACCTCGTCGCTGGTCAGATCCGCAACGATCGCGCCGTTGCGGAAGACATAGACATGGTCGCATTGCTTCAATTCATCGGTTTCGGTCGTGTACCAGAGAAAGGTCCGGCCAGCGTCCGCCTCTTCGCGGATCAGATCGTAGACTTCGAGCTTGGTGCCGACGTCGACACCGCGCATCGGATCGTCCATCAGCACGATGCGGGCGTCCGAGCCGAGTGCGCGGGCGAACAACGCCTTCTGCTGATTGCCGCCGGACAGCGAGAGAATGTTCTGGTGAACGTCGGGCGTGCGGATCCTGATCTTGTCGCGCCAGAGATTGGCCAGCGCATCTTCGCGTCGCGGCGAGATCAAGAGGCCCTGGCGCAGGCTGGGCAGCGAACGCACCCCGATATTTTCGGCGATCGACCATAGCGGGAACACGCCGTCAGCCTGCCGGTCACCCGCCACCAAGGCCACGCTGGCCGTGACCTCCGCACGCGCATCAGCGCGCATCGCAGCCGAAAATATGGCGAGCAGGAGCTCGGTCTGGCCATGGCCGGCAAGCCCGGCAAGGCCGATGATCTCTCCCTCATGCGCGACCAGCTCGCCGATGCCACTTTGTCGCCTGGGGCGGCCACGGGCCCGAAGCGGCGATTGCCCGCGCGCCCGGCCCTTGTTCGTGCGAGACTCGCGCGCGTGAACCTCGACGTCGCCCATGGCCGCGACCAGCCTGTCGCGATCGAACGTCGCAGCATCAGCGTCGGCGACCGTCCGGCCATCGCGCATCACCACGATGCGATCGCAATGCTCGAGCACCTCGCCCAGGAGATGCGAAATGAAGATGAAGCTGACGCCGTCGGCGACGGCGCGACGCATGAAGCCGAGCAGCTGGCGAGCGGTGTGGGCATCGAGCGATGACGTCGGCTCGTCGAGGATGATCAACCGCACAGGCTCATCGGTCGCGGTGAAGGCGCGCGCGACCTCGACCATCTGGCGCCGCCCGATCGGAAGATCCTGAACCAGATCGGATGCACTGATGCCGTGCCCCGGAAAAATGGCGTCGAGCTTTTCGAGGATCAGCCGACCCGCCTTGCGGCGCCAGTTGAACCCGGTGAGCGAGGGATGAAAGACGCGGGTGTTCTCGGCGACCGTCAGGTTGGGACAGAGCGAGAGCTCCTGAAAGACGCAGCGAACCCCGAGCTTCTTGGCGACACCAGGCGAGTACCCGGCCGGCGCCTCGCCCAAGATCGTCAGAGATCCACGATCGGCCGATGCCGTGCCCGCGAGGACATGCATCAGGGTCGATTTGCCCGCGCCATTATGGCCGACTAACCCGAGGCATTCGCCCTGCCCGACCGCGAGATCGACACCACCGAGCGCACGGACGGCACCAAAATGCTTTTCGATGCCGTCCAGCTGGACGAGCTTCGGACTCGTGACAGTCATTCCACCCCTGCCACCCTTGGCCCTTGCTCCCTTGCGCTTCGCGAACCGCGCGCCCCTTCAGCCGTCATTTCATGTTGGCTTTGATCGCCGCGATGGCTTCCGCTTGCGTGTATTCGTGGCTCGCGACACCGCCGTTCGGGATGTTGGGCAATTCGGTCTCGAAATTGTCCTGCGTGAAAGCAAGATAAGGCACCAGCAGATCGTGCGGGATGGTCTTGTTGCCGTCCAGCACCTGCTGAGCGACCCAGAACGCCAAGGTCGAGACGCCGGGCGCGATCGAGGCGGACCAGGTCTTGTAGCCGTCCTTGGCCTTCTGCTCCTTCCACCACTGCAATTCGTCCTGCCGGTTGCCCATGATGATGGTGGGGCGCGGTTTGCCGGCGGCTGCGAAGGCCTGGGCCGCACCATAGCCGTCGCCGCCCTGATCGACCACGCCGATAACGTCAGGCAGCGAAGGCAGCACCGTCGCGACGGCCTTCTGGGCCGTGGTCTGATCCCAGTCGCCGGTCACCGAGCTCACGATCTTGAACTCCGGATGCGCCTTGACCCCCTCGAGGATGCCGGCGTGAATGGCGTCGTCGATCGAGGTCCCCGCAAGGCCGCGGATTTCGAGCAGGTTGCCGCCCTTGGGCTGGAACTTGGCCATCTCCGTGACTTCCTGCGTCCCCATCGCCTTGAAATCGACGACGACCCGGTAGGCGCAAGGTTCGGTGACGATGCCGTCGAACGATACGACCACGATGCCGGCATCGCAGGCCTGCTTGACGGCGCCGTTCAGGGCATCCGGCGAAGACGCATTGATGACGATCGCGTCATATCCCTGCAGGATGAGATTTTGAATCTGCGCCGCCTGGGTCGGCACGTCCTTGTCGGCGGTGGTGAAGACATCGGCCGCAGCGACGACCTTGTCGGCGACCGCCTTCTTGGTGACGATGTCATAGCTCTTGAGCATCGCCTGGCGCCAGGAATTGCCGGCATAGTTGTTTGAGAACGCAATCTTCTTTCCGCTGGTGTCGGCGAACGCCGAGCCCGCGAACATTGCGCTACCGATAGCGCAAACAGCCAGAATCCGGATGCCGGACGTCATGAGTTTCCTCTCCCTCATTGGCCGCACTTCAGACTGCGGACCTTGGTTTTTCTGGTAGGAGTGCGCCGGACGATATCGCCGCGCTGACGGTTCGACAAGCTGACATGTGCCATGCATGTCGGTGTCACCGCGCAAGCTGCTGGCCTCGCATGTCGACCGATCATGCGATGATGTCACACGTGCTCCGCGGGCAAGTCGTTCTGGTCACACTGCGGGCGGCGCTGGGAATCGCGCGTCGGACCGCAAAATCAGAGAAAGATGCAGTTGCATTATCTTGGGTGCCACCCCATCTCGGAGGCGCGCGCATCTTTGCGACGTCTCCCTTTCACGAGAGCATCACATGTCCTTTTACGATTCGACCGTTCCCGCCTATCTCCAGATCCTCACCAGCCTCACTGGCCTGCTTGCCAAGGCCGAAGCCCATTGCGAGGCCAGGAAAATCCAGCCGGAGGTGCTGCTGAACGCGCGGCTCTACCCGGACATGCTGCCGTTCACCCGCCAGATCCAGCTCGCCTGCGATTTCGCCGCCAAGGGCTGCGCCCGGCTCTCCCACAGCGAGGTGCCGAGCACCCCCGACACCGAGACGAGCTTCGCGGAGCTGCAGCAGCGCCTGTCAAAGACCATCGATTATCTGAAGACCTTCAAGCCGGCCCAATTCGAGGGTGGTGACACCAAGGACGTCATCTTCCCCAGCGGGCCGAACGCGACCGCGACGCTGAAGGGCCAGGACTTCGTCAACCGCATCTCGTTTCCGAATTTCTATTTCCACGCCGCGATCGCGCACGGGATCCTGCGCCACAACGGCGTCGAGATCGGCAAGCGAGACTTCCTGGGCATGGCCTGACCGATGCAGCCGGCCGCGGCTGCCGATCGCGGCCCTCCTCTGCGCAGTGCGAATGGCTGCCCCGATTGCGACTTTCGCCGCAACGCACAATTGTCCTTCACAGACCATCATCCGGAAAGATCACATGAGCACGTCGTCGAAGTTGTTTGAGCCTTTCAAGCTTGGTCCGATCACGCTGGCAAACCGCGCCGTGATGGCGCCCTTGACCCGCAACCGTGCGGTCGACGGCATGGTGCCGGGTCCACTGGCCGCCGAATATTATGGCCAACGCGCCTCCGCCGGCCTCCTGATTACCGAAGCCAGCCAGATCTCGCAGCAGGGCCAGGGCTACCAGGACACCCCCGGCATCTATTCCAAGGCGCAGGTCGAAGGCTGGCGCAAGGTCACCGACCGCGTGCATGCCAATGGCGGCCGCATCTTCATCCAGCTCTGGCATGTCGGCCGCATCTCGCACGTCTCGCTGCAGCCGAATGGCGGTGCGCCGGTCGCACCCTCGGCGATCCAGGCCAAGACCAAGACCTTCGTCGGCGGCGCCTTCACCGACGTCTCCGCGCCGCGCGCGCTCGAATTGTCGGAAATCCCTGGCCTCATCGAGAGCTACAAGCAGGCCGCGCTGAATGCGATCGAGGCCGGTTTCGACGGCGTCGAAATCCATGGCGCCAACGGCTATCTGCTCGACCAGTTCGCCAAGGACGGCACCAACAAGCGCACCGACGCCTATGGCGGCTCGATCGAGAACCGCGCCAGGCTGATGCTGGAAGTTTCCAAGGTCGTGGCGGACGCAATCGGGCCTGAGAAGACGGGCATCCGCATCTCGCCGGTGACACCTGCCAACGACGTCTCCGATTCCAATCCGCAACCGCTGTTCGATTACATCGTCGACCAGCTCAACGCGCTGAACCTGGTCTATCTCCACGTCATCGAGGGGGCGACGGGTGGTCCGCGCGACATCGCGCCGTTCGACTACGCCTCGCTGCGCAAGCGCTTCAAAGGCGCCTACATGGCCAACAACGGCTATGACCTGGCGCTCGCCAACAAGGTGCTGGACGCCGGTGCGGCCGACCTGATCGCGTTCGGCAAGCTGTTCATCTCCAACCCCGATCTGGTCGAGCGGCTGAAGCGAGGGGCGCCGCTCAACGATTTCGACAAGAACACCTTCTATGGCGGCGGCGCCAAGGGCTATGTCGATTATCCGGCGCTGAAGGAGGCGGCGGAGTAGTCGCGCCTCCCCTCTCACACGGTCATTCCGAGGCGATGCGTAGCATCGCCTCGGAATGACGGACCACAAAGGCCGGGATCGCTCCCGGCCTTTCTTGCCATTGCGCTCACGATCTTTCACCTGAGGCGCGATGACATCGCGCGCACTCAGAACGTCGCCTTGATGCCGGCATAGACTGCGAGCGGCGCGCCGGGCAGCATGCTGCGGGGATCGTTGAAGGTCATCAGGTTGGCCCCGCCCGGGGTCGAGTTGTTGAACCCGGCCGGATTGAAGACGGTGCCCGCCGAGTAATAGTGATTGTTGAACAGGTTCTGCACCAGTCCGAACACTTCGACGTTCTTCGTCACCTGGTAGGAGGTGTGCAGGTTGACGACCCAATAGGCCGGCACCTTGGGATAAACGTTGGAATCGTCGCGCAGCAGATACTGGCTGCCGACATAGTTGATGTCGGCGCCGAGCTTCCAGGCGTCGGTAACAGCATATTCCGCACCGAGCTTCAGGCGATGCGCCGGGACCAGGGGAATGTGGTTGCCGGGCGTGACGGTGACCGTCGTCTGCAGATTGGGATCGTTGACGTTGAAGGTGCTCCGGAACGTTGCGTCGACGAAGGTGTAGTTGGCGTAAGCGGTCCAGCGATCCCAGGACAGATCGACCTTTGCCTCGACGCCCTGGCGCAGGGTGGTGCCGGCATTCGCGAAGTACCCGTGGTTCGGAACCACGAGGCTCGCGATGTTGATGATGTCGTCGCTGTTCTCGGTGCGGAACAGGCTGACTCCCCAGCGCAGCCGCCAACCATTGTCCGCCGCCTTCGGCGCTTTGCGCGGCAGCGGCTCGACAGCGGCTGCGCCGCCCGACCACTCGCCGCGCAGGCCGCCCTCGATCGTGTGCGACACCACCTGCTTCAGCGGCGGATCGGCGATCAGGAAGTTGTCGACCTGACAGGGACGGACGGGATCGGAACATCCGAGCTCGAGCGGCGTCGGCGCGCGGTTCGCTTCGGAATAGCCGGCATAGGCGGTCAGGTTGGGCGTGACCTTGTAGGTCAACCCGACCACCGGATTGAAGCGCTGGAAATTGTTCTTGCTGGTCAATAGCGCATTGAGGCCGGTCTCGTCCTGCAGGTTGATCTGCGCCCAGTTGAAGCGACCGCCGGCGGTGAACGACAGTTGTGAGGTGATATCGAAGGTGTCGGTCGCGTAGAAGCCGAGATAGGTGTTCTTGGCGGTGAGGTTGACGGGCGTGAGGTCGGCCAAAGGCTGATCGATGGTGATGCCCGTGCCGGTGACGAAGAAGTTCTGATCGATCGTGCCGAGCTCGGAATTGGCCTGGAAATTCGACCGGCCGTGATCGAGGCTGGTGCCGACGACGAAATGATTGTCATGGCCGAACAGCTGATCGGTCGAGGTCGCCTGCAGCGAGCCGCCATAGCTGTTCGAACGGGTCCAGTTGCGGTCGATCTCGCCGAGCGCGGAATTGGCCGCCAGCGTATTGAGAACGGCCATGTTCTGGTTGATCGGCGTGGTGCCATCTCCGATGCAGAGCTGTCCGTCGAGCGCGCCGCCCGCGTCGCAGGCCTGGGCATCGGTGCCATTGCCATCGAAATGGAACGCGCGATAGGCACGGAAATAGCCGTTGGCCTGGACGGTCAAGGTGTCCGTCGGCGTCCACTTCGCATTGGCCTGCAGGAAGGCGAGCTGCAGATGCGTGGTCTGCGGCCAGGTGTAGACGCTGGACCAGCGCTGGTTCAGCATCTCGATCGGCGTGGCGACGACCCCGCCGAGCTTGTTGTCGGCCCCGGTGAAGGAGACGTGGAATTCGGTCTGATCGCCGCGCGCGCCGAGATCGACATACATGCGACGGACCTGCGAGGACGACGAATAATCGCGCCAGCCGCGGTCGTAGGCGCTGTCGGCAGCGACATAGGCCGAGAAATTTCCGTCCTGATAGCCGGTCTGCGCGTTGCCCGAGATGCGCCCAAAGGAGCCGCCGAACAACTGAGCCTGGGTGCCATGATAGGTGAAGCCGTTCTTCATCTCGATCGACAGCGCACCGCCGGTCGCGTTGAGGCCGAACAGCGGATTGTTCGGCATCAAGGTCATGCGCGCGATCGCGACTTCAGGAAGCAAGTCCCAGTTGACGACATCGCCGAAGGCTTCGTTGATGCGGGTGCCGTTCTGGTAGACGGCGATGCCCTGCGGCGTGCCCGGCACCGGCGAGGCGGTGAAGCCGCGGTAATCGAGATTGCGCTGGAACGTGTTGCCGGTCTGGTCGCTGAGCGAGACGCCCGGCAGGGACTGAAACATGCCGTCCAATAGCGTCGGCGTCCTGGAATGATCGAGAGCGGCCGCGTCGATAGTCTGGAAGTTAGATGGGATCTTTTCCTTGTCGATCTCTCCTCCCCCCGGCACCGGCGCCACGCCGACCACTTCAATGGTGTGCAAGGTCTCCTGCGCAAATGCAGCCCCCGGCAGCATCGCACAGGTCAAGAGCAGCGCGCGCTTCAGCGCTTTGAACTTGGTCAAGACGTCCCCCATCGCTTCGACCTTTTTTGTCCCTGACTGTCGGTCGCAACTACCGGCCAGCCCGCCCTCGGTCGAACGAAACGATACACAGGGCAACATTGTGAGTGAGCCGACCGGGCGGCCGCAACAAGCATTATTCTCAATGCGAGCAGGAGATTTTCCCGAGGTGTTGTTTGCGCGTTCCGTCCGCGCTCAGCGCGGCCGCAGATGCAGCGGAACGTTCAGGGTCACCTGGCTTTGGGTCATCGCGGGCGGAAACGGCGGATAAGGCTGGGCGCGCTCGACGATGGACATGGCCGCGCGATCCAGAGCTTGTGCGCCCGAGCTCCGCGCGAGCCGGTGCGACCGCAACCGGCCGTTACGATCGATCGCGACGCTGACCATCGCCGTCCCGCTCGCTCCGCCGCCATCGGCGGGATAAGCCGCCGCCCGGGCCAGTCGCGCCTCCACTTCGCGATTCCAGGATGCCTGCCCTGCCCGCGCGCCTTCGCTCTCCGCGCCGGGATTGGGCGCCGAAGCCATCCGCATCGGCCGGCTCGCCGCGGCCGCGGGCTTTGGCGTCGCCGTCCTGTGCGCCGTCTTCTCGCGCGTCTCGTCCTCCTTGCGCCGCGCCTGCTCGTTGGCCCGCATGGGCTTGTGCTGCTCCGGCTTCGCCTCGACAGGCTTGGATGGCGGAGGTGGAGGCGGTGCGACAATCGCATCATCCGCGCGCGGCGGCTCCGGCGTGGTCAGCGCGATCGGCGGCTCAGGCTGCGGTTCGACCTTCTCCGGCTCGGGCTGCAGTGGCGTTGGCGCAGTGACGGCATCCGGCGTGACCGCCGGCTCAGTTGGGGCCGGCTCGTCCTGCGGCGGCGCGAGCATCGACTGCTCGACCGGCGGTATCGGCGTGGCCGGCAGGGCCTCCGGCGCGGCAGGCGCCGGCGGGGCGACCGCCGGCATGAACGCGACGTCGATCGCAGGCGCTTCCGCGCGTCCCTCCGGCGCAGGCCTGAGCAACAAATAGGCTGCGGCGATTCCGACATGAAGCGCAGCGACGACGAGCGCTGCCACCGTCCACAGCGCAGCGTCGCGGCCCTGCTCCCGATCGAACGGATCGAGCGTCAGCACGCTCACGGCGTGCTCCGGTTTTCCAAGGCAACGAGCGCAACCTTCGTATAGCCCGCGTTGCGCAGCAGGTTCATCACATCCATCACCTCGCCATAGGACAGCGCCTGATCGGCCCGCAGCAGCACCCGCTGGCTGCGATCACCGCCGGTTGCGGCATCGAGCGCGGCGGCGACGTCATCGCGTGCGGCCACATTGTCGTCGACGGCGAGCGAGTGGTCGGCCTTGAAGGTGACGAAGATCGGCTTGTCGGGGCGCGCCGCTGGCTCGGCCGAGGCCGACGGCAGGTTGACGGGAATATCGACCGTCGCAAGCGGCGCTGCCACCATGAAGATGATCAGCAGCACCAGCATGACGTCGATGAACGGCGTCACGTTGATCTCATGCGTCTCCGCGAACTCGTCGTCGCGCTTGGCAAGCCGGATCGCCATGGATCTACTCCGCGCTGTCGGCGATCGACAGCGTCGGCGCATCCGCGGCGCGCAAGGTGCGCCTGGTCTCGATCGGCATCGCCGCGCGGTCGAGATCGCGGCTCAGCAAGCGCATGATCGCGACCGAGGAATCCGCCAGCACCGCGCGATAGGTGCCGGTGGCGCGAGCGAACACATTGTAAATCACAACGGCAGGAATCGCGGCGGCAAGGCCGAACGCAGTGGCGAGCAGCGCCTCCGCGATGCCCGGAGCCACCACCGCGAGGTTGGTCGTATGGGCCTGCGAAATGCCGATGAAGCTGTTCATGATGCCCCAGACGGTGCCGAACAGTCCGACGAAGGGCGCGACAGCACCGACGGTGGCGAGGAGACCGATGCCGCGCCCGATGCGCTGCACGGCCGCCGCCTCGATCCGCTCGAACTGCCAGCTGACGCGCTCCTTGATGCCGTCAGCCGGCAGGCCGCGCGACTTCTCGATCTCGTCATCGGCAACGCTAAGAAGACGGCCGGTGACGCTGTTCTGCTCGCCGAGTTGACGGATGGCATCCATCAGCGAGCGCGCCACCATGACGATCGACAGCGCGCGCCGCGCATCACCGCGCACGCTGCGCAGCTGGATCAGCTTGACCACCAGCACGGTCCAGGTCGCAACCGACGCCAGCGCCAGCCCGATCATAACCGCCTTCACGACGACATCGGCCTGCACGAACATGCTCCAGGGCGACAGCGCCGCGGGCAGCGTATCGAGCTGCGGTTGCACCATGTTGTCCTCCCCAGGCGATGCCATGTCGACGCGGAAGCGGGACTCCGGCGGGCTCGCGCTGTTGTTTTGTCGTTTTGCGGGTATGAGAGTGCGTCCGGTTGCCGCCCACTTCAAGGCGATCGTCGGCAGAAAATATCCAAGGGACGCCGGGAAAAATTCCCGAAACGGCCGGGACAAACGTCATCACGGGCTGCACGACCGATGGCGTCCGAGCAATTCCGTTGCGCGACGGAACGCGATAACGTCGCCTGATGACATCGACGCCTGAGGACATCGTGCGCCGCGCCGCGGCCAGCTTCAATGCCGGCCGCATCGACGAGGCGCGCCGGCTCTGCGAGCAGGAGCTGAAGCGCACCCCCGGCGAGCCGATGCTGAGCCATCTGCTGGCCGCGGTGCTGTTTTCGCGTCACGACGTGGCCACCGCCCGCGTCCATATCGCGGCAAGTCTGGCCAGGCGCCCCGACAACGCCGCCGCGCAGCTGCTCGCGGCGCGCATCGCCCGCGCGGGCAAGGATTTTGCCGCTGCGCTCGGCCATGTCGACCGCGCGCTGGCGCTGGCGCCGCAGCGCGATACGTTGGTGGAGAAGGCGCGCATTCTCGACCAGGCCGGGCACCGGACCCAGGCTCGCGAGACCTGGCAGGCCATCCTCAAGGCCGTTCCTGATTCTGGCGAAGCCGCCGCGCGGCTTGGCCGGCTCGCGTTCGAGGATGGCGATCTCGCCGGCGCGGCCTCTTATCTGGAGCGAGCAACATCGGCTGACGCCCCCGCCTCGGCCTGGTTCGACCTCGGCCTGGTGCGACAGGATCAGCGCGATCACATCGCAGCGGCGGCGGCCTACAGGACGGCGCTCGCGCTCAAGCCCGATCATGCCGAGGCCGCGCTCAATCTCGGCATCGCGCTGCAGGAGAGCGGCGATCCAGAGGCGGCGATGCAGTCCTACAGCGAAGCCTATCGGCTGCGGCCCGAGATGTTCGGATCGATTGCGATGGCGCTGACCTCCGCCTCGCACGGCCGGCTGTGGCTCGACGAAGCCGCGCTGCGGCTTGCGTTAACGCGTTAGCCGGCCGCGCCGGGCGCGAAACCGTTTGCGATAGACGTTCGGCGCGGCCAGCACCTCGGCGACCGTCTTGGAATAAGCGGCTTCATGCGCCGCATCGAACGGCTCGAATACAAGCTCCAAGGCGTCGCGCGGCACCGGAAAACATTGCGCGACCGGCGTCCCCTTCGGCACCACGCCGCAAAAATCAGGCGCCGTCCACAGGGCCGGGAAATTGATGCCGCCGTCATGGAAACGATCCGCATCGACGAGGCCGGTCACCGTGCGAAACGGCAGATCGTCGCGATTGACCGGATGGGTCGCAAACAGCGACCAACCGTCGGGGCATTCGATGGTCCAGAAGCTGTTGAACTTGATCGCGGCCTGCTCGCCTTGCGCAAACGGAGCGCCGGCAAATTGCGCGGCGACATGAAAGCTCAGCGGCGCGCGAGGATGTCCCTCGGTCGCGGGCGCCGGGATGTCCCAATCCCAGGAGAAGGCGCCGCGTTCGACTTCGACGTCGCAAGGCAAGAGGATCATCACGCCATGCGCCATCGCGTCGACGAAAGGCGGACACTGCTTGACGGTGCGGATGTCGCGGCCATGCAGGTTGGAATGCGCCGACGCCGGCATCCGCCGCAGCCAGTCCGGCAGCATCGCACGCGCCGGAACCGGCCGCGGCAGATACGGCTCCAGCGCGGGATCGCAGCGGAAGGTCATGCGCATCGAAGAGCTCCATTGCGCCGGCTGACGGCAACACTTGTGCCGGCGAATTAGGGCAGTCACGGGAAGTTAAGGGCCCGGGTGACCTTCGTCCCTTCCAATCACCCCTTCACTGTTCCCGCTTGATCCACGCGGCGCCATTTCGCCAAAGCTCAAGTTTGCTCTTGGCAAACGGCGTCCATTGCGCAGTCGCCGGGAACGTCGTCGTCCAGGCGGCCGGAAACGGATCGCCTTTTTCCCGATGCGGCATCAACGCAAAGAAGAAGCGGCCGCTGCTTTTCTCCCAGACGGCCAGCGCGTCATTCTCCCCGCACTTGAGAACACCGCCATGCATGAACAAACCGCAACCCGAGTAGATCGCACCATCTGGCTCGATGGTCATGCCGTAGTGCTCGCGTCCTGCATCATCACGACACTCGGAACAATCGCCTCCGACCTGCCAAAGGGCGACTAGGAGTCGCTTGCGATCGGGCTCAGGCACTTCACGAACGGCATCATAGAATTCCTTAATCTTCAAGGGCTCTCGATGATGCGCACGCGCATCAGCTGTCAGCCCGCGCATGGTCGTCCCGGGCTCCGGGGAAAAGTTGATCAGATGGGTGGTTGTCTGATTGTTCTGTCCGTCCCAATCGACCTCCTCAGCATCCTCACCCGGAGCGACCGGTGGAATGAACGCTAGACCATGGTCGGTCGCTTTTGTGACGATCTCGTCAAATCCGACGCAACGTAGCCCGAGTTCGTGCCCCGTCAAACCAGTCTCGCTCGTCGCGATCAACGAAATCGTCGAGCATTGCAAGCTGGCTGCTTCACCTGCTTCCAGCAGGATGCCCGCTCCCGTCGGACCCGACCAGCGCGCCAATACGGTAAATGGCGGCTCCACATCAGGGAAATATGCTTCCGCAAGAACCTTCCCTTGATATTCGAGCACCTTGTGCATTTCCTGATTGGTGCCGACGACGAGCGTCGCCGTTCCGACGGTGAGCGTGCCTTCTTTTCCAGAATGCGCAACCGCATTCAGTGCGGCGATGCGCTGATTGATCGTATCTGACACACACGCGCGCATCCGATCCGGGCTCGCAGTGCCACAAACTTTGTCCCTTTCAGACAACCATGTCCTCTGATCGCCCTGCAGCGCGTCGTGAAGAGTGGCATGACCGGCGCCCAATTTCGACGTATCCGCCTTTTTGAGGCTCTCGAAATACAAGCTTGCGAGCCGCGCATCCTGCTTCACCAGTGTCGGGTCCGAGCAAATTGCAGTCTCGACAGGTGTTCTTGCCTTAGCGCAGTCGATCGCTTGTGCCGGCAATGCGAGCAGCCATGCACTGAACAGCGCACCAAAAACATGCCAAGCAAACGCACGCATATCCTTACCGTCCTGAAGCCACTTTCCGAAAGCGACAACTAGGCTATCCCTGCGCGCGTTTCAACCGAGCGTTACCGCCAAACATGATACACGCTCCTCGAACTATAAGAATGTAAAAAAGGCCGGGATCGCTCCCGGCCTTTCGTTTTTTTACTCCGCCGTCATGCCCCGCGCAGGCGGGGCATCCAGTATTCCAGAGAAAGCCGCTTCAACAACGGCTGCCGCGGCCTACTGGATCGTCCGCCTTCGCGGACGATGACAGCGAGAGCGGAGTTGGCAACCTGCTCTCTCACTTCGCTTCCGCACGCTTCGGGGGCGACGCCGGCCACGACTTGATCAGCGTGTCGTAGTCGATGGTTTCGCCCTTCGGCTTCTCGTTGGCGAGCTTGCGCTGCGGCGCGATGTTGCCGTCCTTCGCCGACTTGTTGAACCAGTACTCGGCGGTTTCCTTCTTGTTGAGCTTCGGACCGCAGTCGCCCTGCACCTTGGACTTCTCCAGACGCTCCAGCACCGAGTCCTGGGCCGCCGCGAGCGAGTCCATTGCCTGTTGCGGTGTCTTCGCGCCCGAGGCCGCATCGCCGATGTTCTGCCACCACAGCTGCGCGAGCTTCGGATAGTCAGGCACGTTGTTGCCGGTCGGGGTCCACTGCACGCGCGCGGGCGAGCGGTAGAACTCGATCAGGCCGCCGAGCTTCGGCGCACGCTCGGTGAACGACTTGTCCCAGATGTCGGATTCACGGATGAAGGTGAGACCGACATGGCTCTTCTTCAAGCTCACCGTCTTGGAGACGATGAACTGCTGATACAGCCAGGCCGCCTTGCGGCGATCGACCGGGGTCGACTTCAGCAGCGTCAGCGAGCCGACGTCCTGGTAGCCGAGCTTCATGCCGTCCTTCCAGTACGAGCCGTGCGGCGAGGGAGCCATGCGCCACTTCGGCGTGCCATCGGCGTTCATGACCGCAAGACCCGGCTTCACCATGTCGGCGGTGAAGGCGGTGTACCAGAAGATCTGCTGGGCAATGTTGCCCTGCGACGGCACCGGACCCGACTCGGAGAAGGTCATGCCCTGTGCCTGCGGCGGGGCATACTTCTTCAGCCAGTCGAGATATTTGACGATCGAATAGACCGCCGCCGGGCCGTTGACGTCGCCGCCGCGCTCGACCGACGAGCCGACTGGACGGCAGCCTTCCATGCGGATGCCCCATTCGTCGACCGGCAGGCCGTTCGGGATACCCTTGTCGCCGTTGCCGGCCATCGACAGCCAGGCGTCGGTGAAACGCCAGCCGAGCGAGGGATCCTTCTTGCCATAGTCCATGTGGCCATAGACCTTGACGCCGTTGATCTCCTTGATGTCGTTGGTGAAGAAATCAGCGATGTCTTCGTAGGCCGACCAGTTCACGGGCACGCCGAGCTCGTAGCCATACTTGGCCTTGAACTTGGCCTTGTAGTCGGGGTTGGTGAACCAGTCGTAGCGGAACCAATAGAGGTTGGCGAACTGCTGGTCCGGCAGCTGATAGAGATGGCCGTTCGGCGCTGTGGTGAACGACTTGCCGATGAAATCGTCGACGTCGAGATAGGGATCGGTGACGTCCTTCGCATCCTTCGCCATCCAGTCCGTCAGGTCGACCGCCTGGCCGTAACGGAAATGGGTGCCGATGAAGTCGGAGTCGTTGATCCAGCCGTCATAGACGTTCTTGCCGGACTGCATCTGGGTCTGGATCTTCTCGACGACGTCACCTTCCTGGATGATGTCGTGCTTGACCTTGATGCCGGTGATCTCCTCGAACGCCTTGGCCAGCGTCTTGGACTCATATTCATGGACCGTCAGGGTCTCGGAGACGATGTTGATCTCCATGCCCTTGTAGGGCTGAGCGGCCTTGATGAACCAATCCATCTCCTTCATCTGGTCGTCCTTGGAGAGCGTGGACGGCTGGAATTCGGAATCGATCCATTTCTTGGCGGCCGCCTCGTCGGCGAACGCCGGCGCGCTGACCGTGGCAGATACCGCCATCAGTGCGAACGCGCTCGTCATCATAAAGGCCTTTGCCCTCGTGGCAGGCCCCTTCCTTACCGGCAGATGTCGCATGGTGTTCCTCCGTTGCAGCGACAGACTTTTTTCAGGCCCGGGTTTCCCCCGGATCTGCTCGTTTTCGTCGCTCAGACGGTGCGAAAGATCACAACGGCTGAGACAAGCGAAACCACGGTTGCGAGCCACAGGCTCGAAATGTCGAATCCTTCCTCGCCGATCGGCAAGGACGTAATAGTGTCGGTGCCGATCAGGCCGATCCACGCGAGGTGGATGACAGCGGCTAAAATCAGCGAAATGAACAGGCGGTCACCGCGCGTGGTCGGGATACGCAGGATCCCGATGCGCTCGGCTTCCGGATATGCCGCGGCAAGCCAAGTCATTACGGCCAGCGTGCAGGCAAGCGCGACGAAGAAAATCGCGGTCGGCAGCGTCCAGGCCATCCATGCAATGCTGTCCATGGCTTCAGTGCCTCCACGCAAAGAACATTGGAGAAGACTTGCGAGCGCTCACGCCGACCGCAGCGCGCCCCCTCTCCCATGGGGAGAGGGCCGGGGTGAGGGGGGCCGGTCTCTCGATCGAGCAGAGTCCCCTCACCCGGCTACTGACGCAGCCGACCTCTCCCCACCGGGGAGAGGTGACACCGAGTTCGGAGCGATGGAGCAGCTCGATCATGCCAGTCATCACACCCGTCCCAGCGCGAAGCCGCGCGCGATGTAGTTGCGGACGAACCAGATCACGAGCGCGCCGGGGATGATGGTCAGCACCCCGGCAGCCGCAAGCAGGCCCCAATCCATGCCGGCGGCCGAGACCGTGCGGGTCATGATCGCCGAGATCGGCTTGGCCTCCGTCGCCGTGAGCGTCCGCGCGAGCAACAATTCGACCCAGGAGAACATGAAGCAGAAGAACGCGGCGACGCCGATGCCGCTTGCGATCAGCGGCACCAGGATCTTGATGAAGAAGCGCGGGAAGGAATAGCCGTCGAGGAAGGCGGTTTCGTCGATCTCGCGCGGCACCGAGGAGACGAAGCCTTCGAGGATCCAGACCGCCAGCGGCACGTTGAAGATGCAGTGCGCCAGCGCCACCGCCCAAGGCGTATCGAACAGCCCGATCGCCGAATACAGGTTGAAGAACGGCAGCGCGTAGACCGCGGCCGGCGCCATGCGGTTCGACAGCAGCCAGAAGAACAGATGCTTGTCGCCGAGGAAGCGGTAGCGTGCGAAGGCGTAGGCCGCAGGCAGCGCCACCGCAATCGAGATCACGGTGTTGATGATGACGTATTTCAGCGAGTTGATATAGCCGGAATACCAGCTCTCATCGGTGAAGATGCGCATGTAGTTCGCGGCCGTCGGTTGATGCGGCCACAAGGTCATGGTCGAGACGATTTCGGTGTTGGTCTTGAAGCTCATGTTGACGAGCCAGTAGATCGGCAACAGCAGGAAGACCAGAAAGACCGTCATGATGATGCGGCGGCCCGGGATCGAATGCATCGCGCGCCTCACTTCTTCGCCGGCCGGCGCTCGGCGCCGGCATTGGTCATGATGGTGTAGAACACCCAGCAGACGATCAGGATGATCAGGTTGTAGACCAGCGACAGCGCCGCGGCCTTGCCGAGGTCGAACTGACCCAGCGCGATCTTGACCAGCTCGATCGAGATGAAGGTGGTGGAATTGCCGGGCCCGCCGCCGGTGACCACGAACGGCTCGGTGTAGATCATGAAGCTGTCCATGAAGCGGAGCAGCACGGCGATCAGCAGCACCCGGTGCATCTTCGGCAGCTGAATCGCGGTGAACACCGCCCAGCGCGAGGCGCCGTCGATCTGGGCTGCCTGGTAATAGGCATCCGGTATCGACTTCAGGCCGGCATAGCAGAGCAGCGCCACCAGGCTGGTCCAGTGCCAGACATCCATCACGATGACGGTCATCCAGGCGTCGAACTCATTGGACACGTAGTTGTAGTCGATGCCGATCCGGTTCAGCACGTACCCGAGCAGGCCAATATCCGGGCGGCCGAAGATCTGCCAGATGGTGCCGACGACGTTCCACGGAATCAAGAGCGGCAGGGCCAGCAGCACGAGGCAGAGAGCCACCGTCCAGCCCGCGCGCGGCATCGACAGCGCCACCACGATGCCGAGCGGCACCTCAATCGCCAGGATCACGGCGGAGAAGATCAGGTTGCGCCAGAGCGAAGCGAGAAAGCGGCCGCCGAGGTCGGTCGACGGATCGAGCAGCTCCTTGAACCAGCCGACGCCGTTCCAGAAGAACTGGTTGTTGCCGAAGGTGTCCTGCATCGAATAGTTCACCACCGTCATCAGCGGGATGATGGCGGAGAAGGCGACCAGCAGGAACACCGGCAATACCAGGAACCAGGCCTTGTTGTTGATGGTCTTTTCCATCAGGCGGCTCCCTCGACCAGATGGCTGTCGGCATAGACATGGACGTGCGACGGGTCGAACTTCAGCCCCACGGACGATCCCGAGGGCGCGAAGCCGGCCGGCACGCGCGCAGCGAATTTCACGTCCCCGACCCGCACCCGCGCGAAGCGGATGCGGCCGAGATCGTCGATCCGTTCGACATTGGCAGCGAGCAGCCCGGGCCCTGGCTCGGCGACGTCGACGAATTCGGGACGCACACCGATCTCGATCCTGGCTCCCGACGGCAGCGCGTCATAGCTGCGCGACAGGCTCAGCGTATGGCCGTCGATCCGCGCCTCGCGTCCCCTGACCTCGGCAGCCATGATGTTCATGCCCGGCGAGCCGATGAAATAGCCCACGAACGTATGCGCGGGCTTCTCGAACAGGTCGGCCGGCGCGCCGCTCTGCACCACCCGCCCGTCATGCATCACCACGACGGTGTCGGCGAAGGTCAGCGCCTCGGTCTGGTCATGGGTGACATAGATCATCGTGAGGTCGAGCTCGCGATGCAGCGCCTTCAATTTCGAGCGCAGCTGCCATTTCAGCTCGGGATCGATCACCGTCAGCGGCTCGTCGAACAGCACCGCCGCCACATCGGAGCGGACAAGGCCGCGGCCGAGCGAGATCTTCTGCTTGGCGTCGGCGGTCAGCCGCGTCGCCTTGCGGTCGAGATCCTGGGTCAGGTCCAACAGCCGCGCGATCTCCGCGACGCGCTTGTCGATCTCGGATCGCGGCACGCCGCGGTTCTTCAGCGGAAAGGCGAGGTTCTGCCCGACCGTCATGGTGTCGTAGATCACCGGGAACTGGAACACCTGCGCGATGTTGCGCTTTTGCGTGGTGAGATGGGTGATGTCCTGGCCGTCGAACAGGATCTTGCCGCGCGACGGCGTGAGGATGCCGGAGATCAGATTGAGCAGCGTGGTCTTGCCGCAGCCGGAAGGGCCAAGCAGCGCATAGGCCCCGCCCTGGCGCCAGGTCATCGTCACCGGCTTGAGCGCATAGCTTTCGACGTCGGTGCCGTTGCCACCGTAGGAATGAGCGAGATCGACGAGGTCAATGCGGGCCATGCGGCATCTCCCTCAGCTTGCCGGCGCCGCGACCAGCCGGTCGGCGGCATCGAAGACGAAGACATTGGCGGGATCGAGCACAGCGTCCAGCACCTCACCCGGTTCATACTCATGGACGCCGTGCAGTACGGCGACCCAATTGGTGTCGTCACGCGCCAGATGCACGAAGCTTTCCGAGCCCGTGATCTCCGTGACCTCCACGGTTGCGGCGAATGCGTGCCCGCTTTGGCTTGCGCCGGCCTTGGCAAGCCCGAGCTGATGCGGCCGGAAACCGACGCGATAGTCGCCGTCGGCAAGCGCGGCATAGAGCCCGGTGGCCGGCGCCGTGACGCCGCCGTCGTAATGCACGTTGCCGCCCCGCTTCTCGATGCCGACCGTATTCATCGGCGGGTCGGAAAACACCTGGCCGACGCGCAACGTCTCGGGCCGGCGATAGACGGTCGCGGTGTCACCGGCCTGCAGCGCCTTGCCTTCCCACATGCAGACGGTGCGGCCGCCGAGCAGCAGCGCCTCCGATGGCTCGGTGGTGGCATAGACGAAGATCGCGCCGGATGCTTCGAAGATGCGCGGCAGCTCCGCGCGCAACTCCTCGCGCAGCTTGTAGTCGAGATTGGCGAGCGGCTCGTCGAGCAGCACGAGATCGGCGCCCTTCACCAAGGCACGCGCAATCGCGGTGCGCTGCTGCTGGCCGCCGGAGAGCTGCAGCGGCGTGCGTTGCAGAAAAGGCTCGAGCCGCAGCAGCTTTGCCGCCTCGGCGACACGCTTCTCGATGACGTCGCGCGGCTTGCCCTGCACCCGCAAGGGCGAGGCGATATTCTCGTAGACGGTCAGCGAGGGATAGTTGATGAATTGCTGATACACCATGGCGACCGAGCGCTGCCGCACGTCGGCGCCGGTGACATCCTTGCCGTCGACCACCACGCGGCCGGTAGTCGGTTTGTCCAGCCCGGCGAGCAGACGCATGATCGAGGTCTTGCCCGACAGGGTCGGCCCGAGCAGCACGCTCAACGTGCCGCGCTGGAAGGTCAACGACACGTCGCGGATGGTTGGAATGCCGTCCACGACGCGCGTCACATGGTCGAGCACGACGCTCATGCGCGTCCTCCCGCCTCGCGCGCGGGCGCCACCACAGAGGCGCGGTTGACCGCGATCCAGTCGTCAAGCGTGGCGACCTCTCGCGCAGACAGCCGCAAACCAAGCTTCGATCGACGCCACACGATGTCCTCGGCTGTACACGCCCACTCTTCCGCCATCAGGTACCTGACTTCGCGCTCCGTCAAGCTCGCACCGAAATCCTGGCCGAGATCAGCTGATGTCGCGGCATTGCCGAGCATTTTGGCAGCGCGCGTTCCGTAGGCATGGGCCAGCCGGCGCGCATGTACCTCGGTGAGGAACGGATAGGTCTTGCGCAATTGCGCAATCAGGGACGAGACCGCAGCGACCCCCATGTCGCCACCGGGCAGCGGCGCCCGGCCGGTCCAGCCCTCTTTCGCCTTGCCGCCGTTCAGGTAGGGCGACAGGCGCTCCAGCGCCTCTTCCGAGAGCCGCCGATAGGTGGTGATCTTGCCGCCATAGATCGACAGCAGCGGCAGTCCCCCCGGCGTGTCGAGCTCGAACACATAGTCGCGCGTTGCGGCCTTGGCCTCGGACGCGCCGTCATCATAGAGCGGGCGCACGCCGGAGTAGGTCCAGACCACGTCTTCGGGCGTGACCTTCTTGGCAAGGTATTCGCCGACCGCGGCGCAGAGATAGCTGATCTCCTCGTCGGTCGCTTTCACCTTGGCCGGATCGCCCTGATAGTCGCGATCGGTGGTGCCGATCAGCGTGAAATCCTGCTGATAGGGAATCGCAAAGACGATGCGACCATCGGCGTTCTGGAAGATATAGGCCCGGTCGTGGTCATACAGCTTGGGAACCACGATGTGCGAGCCCTGCACCAGCCGCACCTTGGCCTTGGCATTGACGCCGGCGCCGCGCGCCAGCACCTCTTCGACCCACGGACCGCCGGCATTGACCAGGGCGCGCGCCTTGATGGTTTCGCGCTCGCCGGTCTCGGTGTTCTCGGCGGTGAGCTGCCAGACCCCGGCGCTCTGCCTGATTTCGGTGGCGCGGGTGCGGGTACGGATCACGGCGCCACGATCGGCGGCATCGCGGGCCGTCAGCACGACGAGGCGGGCATCGTCGACAAAGCAATCCGAATATTCGAAGCCGCGGGTATAGCGCGCGCGGATCAGCGGCTTGCCGACCTCATCCTTTGTCAGGTCGACGGAGCGCGTCGGCGGCAGCAGCTTGCGACCGCCGAGATGGTCGTAGAGGAACAGTCCGAGCCGCAGCAGCCAGGCCGGCCGCAAGCCCGCATGATGCGGCAACACAAACCGCAACGGGCTGATGATGTGAGGTGCGATCCGCCACAGGATTTCGCGCTCGATCAGCGCCTCGCGGACCAGACGAAACTCGTAATATTCGAGATAGCGCAAGCCGCCGTGCACGAGCTTGGTTGACCAGGACGAGGTCCCACTGGCCAAGTCGTTCATCTCACACAAGAAAACGGAGTTTCCGCGCCCTGCCGCATCGCGCGCGATGCCGCAGCCGTTGACGCCGCCTCCGACAATGGCGAGGTCGTAAATCCGCTCCAACCGACGTTCCCCCGACAATCGCCTTCACTCCGGCGATTTCACTTTCGTTTGCGACTTAAACACAAACGAAAGCGAAAGCAAACCAATTTCACGGGATTGTCGCGAACGTGGCGGAAACGAGCGCCACAGTCAGGCGCGGCGGAGAATGGTCGGCGATGCCTGCTCGGGCGCCTCGGCGCCCTCCTCCGGCTCGGAGGCCGGCATCGCGACATCGACCTGGATGCCGCGGCTGTGGCAGACGTTCGCGAGTCCGTCCGGCAGCGGCCGATCGGTCACGAAGGTCTGGATCTGGCTCATATGAGCGATCCGCACCGGCGCACTGCGGTGCAGCTTGGTGGAATCGGCCACCAGCATCACGCTGCGCGCGTTGGCGATGATGGCCTGCGCGACCTGGACCTCGCGATAGTCGAAGTCGAGCAGCGCGCCCTCCTCGTCGATCGCGGAGGCACCGATGATGGCGTAATCGACCTTGAACTGTCCGATCAACTGCGTCGCGGTCGAACCGACCACGCCGCCGTCCGAGCGGCGCACCGTGCCGCCGGCCACGATCACCTCGATGCGCGGATGGCGATAGAGCAGCATCGCCACGTTGAGGTTGTTGGTGATGACGAGCAGGTCCTGGTGCGAGGACAGCGCGCTCGCGACCTCCTCGGTGGTGGTGCCGATGTTGATGAAGAGCGAGCAGCCGTTCGGAATTCGCGCCGCGGCCGCCGCCCCGATCGCCTTCTTCTCTTCGGCCGCAACGAAGCGCCGCGCCTCGTAAGCGAGATTCTCGACGCCCGAGGCAATGATGGCGCCGCCGTGAATCCGGGTCAGTGCCCGCTGCTCGCAGAGATCATTCAGATCCTTGCGGATGGTCTGCGCGGAGACATCGAAACGGCGGGCGAGCTCTTCGACCATGACGCGGCCGGAGGCACGCGCCAGGTTGAGGATCTCGGTCTGACGTTGAGAGAGCACAGCCATGGCACGCCTCGTGGTGGGGTTGCCATGGTGAGACGGATTCACGTAAGCGTCAATGTAAGAGCGCGTGACTCAATCCCACGATCCCAGGAGCCACGACGCACGGGCGTCGTCACGGCGCAATCCGCCTCCTCATCGCGGGGAGAGGCAAAGCACCTTCAAGCCGCTGCGCTGAGTTCACCCTGAACGAGCCGCACCGCGGCGCGTTCGGCCTCGCGTGCATTGCGGAATAGCTGTCCTTCGAGTGGATTGAAACGATGCGACGCCGCGAAGAAGCGATAGCCACCGCGGTCGCGAACGACGATTCCTGCCGCCTGACCGCCGACCTCGATGATGTAGGTGTCCGACATTACCCAGTCCTTGAACTTCAGTCCGGGCCTATAACGGTGCATAAAGCTAGCGGTTCCAGTCACGTCACGCGGCAAAAACAAGCCGGATGGTCACGTCCCGTTGTCCGGGACTGGCGCGCCGATCACTTGTCCGCAACGACTCCGAAAACCGCGTCGTGCGGCCGATCACATGATGTCGGCGGAACTCGGCGGCAGATCGTCTCCACTTCGGCAATCGAACGAAGATTTCGCACCTGCGGAAAAACTCAACGGGTCTCGTCGCTCGACAGGCGCGGCGCACCGGACGAAGAGCGTCCGTGCATCAGGCTTTCCTGGTGCCTGCCAAGCAGCTCGTAGATCCGATGCAGGTCCTGCAGCATCGAGATCTGCTGCTCCCGGAACGCGCTCAGCTCGATTTCGTAGACATCAATCTTATTCTCGGCACGATGAAGCCGCTGCTGAAGTTTTTTGAGAACTTCCAAAGTCAGCTTATCGTTAATATCAGACATAATTCGACTCCACCGGTCTTAACTCCCGTCCCACTGCACTCGCCACGTATTCGCTGACCTCAGGCTCGAACCGCAATTAGCGGCGGCACCGGCGGGCGTCATCGAGCGGGACCCAGCTTTGCGTTGCGGCTCTCACGCGCGATCCACCTGAAACAAAATCACGACTAATGCACCACAAGCTCTCATCGTACTAACGCCACAACTATTCGTCGGCAATACGGCAACCGAATGGCGACGCCCTCATATGACTAACGAAGGACACGCGCCCTGGACAGGCTACCGCGTGGCTACAATCATCATCGTACGTGACACGGCAATTCTTGCCGAGTGATTCTTGCCTACCGGAATCGGCGTTCGCTATTCTTGTGCCGTTGCACGCCCGCCTTCCTAACAGATCATGACACGTCAGCCTTCGAACGCGAATAACTTGTGACATCACGAATGAGGGAACAACGCTCCTCACGACGACGCACGTGAATCGGGCTTCGCCTAAGTCATGATGGGCGCACCGTCGCGCTTGATCGCCTGTGGGCGACCGTCATCATCGATCGAGACGTAGGTGAAGTTGCCATCGGTCACCAGAATCGGCTGCTCTTCCCTGCGACGGAGCACCCAGGCTTCGAGATGCACGGTCATCGAGGTGCGCCCGCCCCGAACCAGATTGGCGTAGACCGAGACCAGATCGCCGACATAGACAGCTTTACGAAAATTCATCGCTTCGATTGCAACTGTAACCGTGCGCGACTTCGCGACCTTGGATGCAAATACACCGCCGCCGACGTCCATCTGGCTCAACAGCCAGCCGCCGAAAATGTCACCATTGGCGTTGGTGTCGGCCGGCATCGCCAGCGTCCGGATGCAGAGATCGCCGCGCGGCTCGCTCGATGTCGCCGATGCGGCGTGAACAGAAGCGTCTGTCACTTGAAAGTCTCCCAGCCGGCATCGGGCGTGAACCGATCGCCGAATTTCTGCGCCAGATTGCGCAAGGTGGTCACGACGTCCTCGATGCCGCGCATGCGCGCGTAGTTCAAGGGGCCACCGCGAAACGGTGCATAACCCGTGCCGAAAATCATCGCGCCGTCCACGCTATCAGCGTTGTCCACAATCCCCTCATGCAGCGCAGCGACGCAGACGTTTGAGATCGGCAGGATTAGCCGATCAATCATCTCCTGCGACGGTTCTCGCTCAATCACCTGGCTCGCGATGCGCTCGGGCTTGCCGTCTCGCCAGGTATAGAAGCCCTTGCCGGTCTTACGACCGAGCTCGCCTTTTGCCACCTTCTCGCGCAGCCAGGCGGGCGTCGGCGGCAGCGCATCGCCGAATTTCGCCCGCAACATGTCACCGACGTCGAGGCAGATGTCGAGCCCGACTTGGTCGGCAAGTTCGACCGGCCCCATCGGCATACCGAATTTGCGCGCGGCGTTGTCGATGACCGCCTGGTCGATCTTCTCGTCGAGCAGCACCATCGCCTCGAGCATGTAAGGCGTCAGCGCGCGATTGACGAGAAAGCCGGGCGAGCTCTTCACGGACAGGGGCAGGCGGTCGATGGCGCCGACAAAGGCGCGCGCGCGGCTGAACAAAGTGGCGTCGGTGCCGTCGTGTGCGACCACCTCCACGAGCTGCAGCCGCGACACCGGGTTGAAGAAATGCAAGCCCACGAGGTGTTCCGGCCGTTGCAGGCCGACGCGCAACTCCTGCAGCGGAATGCTCGACGTGTTGGTGGCGAGGATCGCGTCGCGCTTCATCCGCGGCTCGATCGTGGCATAGACCTTCTGCTTCAACTCGAGCTTCTCCGGCACCGCTTCGATGACGAGGTCGGCATTGCGGACACCCTCGCCCGCCAGGTCCGGGATCAGGCGGTCGAGCGCGTCGCGGACCTCGGTGGCTTTTCGGATGGTCTTCTTGAACAGATCGGCGGCGCGCTTGATTGCGGCTGCGATCGGTTCCGGCTTCATGTCGGCGAGCGTGACACGCAGGCCCTGGCTGGTGCACCAGGCCGCGATGTCACCGCCCATCGCGCCGGCGCCGATCACATGGACGTGCTCGATCCCATGGCCGCTGCCTGCGCTCTTTTTCATCTGCTCGCGCAGGAAGAACACGCGGATCAGGTTCTGCGCGGTCGGGCTCACCATCAGCTCGGCAAACGAGGTCTGCTCAGCCCTGAGCATCGCGACCTTGTCGCCGCCATGCCGCTCCCAGAGATCGATCAGCGCGTAAGGCGCAGGATAGTGCTGGCGCGGCGCGGCCTTCTCCGCTTCGCGCCGCATGCGATTGGCAAGAAGCCCGCGGGCCGGGGCCGCGTTGAGAAGATTGTTCAGCAGGCCGGGCTGGGCGCGCTTCAAACGCCCGAACACGGCATCCTTCACCGCGCCCCGGACATGCCGTTCCTGCGTCACGGCGTCGACGAGACCGAGCGATTTCGCCCGGCGCGCATCGATGGTCTTCCCGGTCAGCATCAGGCTCATCGCCTCCGCCGGGTTGATCAACAGCGGGAAGCGCGCGGTGCCGCCGAGCCCCGGATGCAAGCCGAGCATCACCTCGGGGAAACCGAACCGCGCATCGTCGATGGCGATCCGCGACTGGCAGGCGAGCGCCACCTCCAGGCCGCCGCCGAGGCAGAAGCCGTGGATCACGGCCACTGTCGGGATGCGCAAGGCCTCGAGCCGGTCGACCACCGCATGCGCGCGCAGCATCTCGATGCCAACAGCGCGCGCGTCATTCGCGCCACGGAAGGCATTGACGTCGGCGCCGGCGATGAACCCGGACGCTTTCGCGGAGCGGATGACGAGCCCGGCCGGCCGATGCGTCTCCAGCTCGGTCAGGACACGGTCGAACTCCTCCAGCACATCGGCGGACAAGGTGTTGGCGCTGGTGCCGGCACGGTCGAACAAGAGCCAGGCGATGCCGTCGTCATCGCGGGTCAGCTTGAAATTTGTGTACGGAGATGCCGGATCCGGCACAGGTCCCAGCTCGCGCACGCGGTCGCTGAGCACATCCATGATTTGCGATTTGATCATCACACTGCCTCGATCAGCATGGCGCCACCGAGCCCACCGCCGATACATTCGGTCGCAACGCCCCGTCGCGTGCCGAGCCGCTTCATCGCGTTGACCAGATGCAGCACGATCCGGTTGCCTGACGTGCCCACGGGATGGCCGAGGCTGATCGCGCCCCCATCGACGTTGAGCCTGGCGCGATCGATTGCGCCGGCCGCGCCATCGAGCCCGAGCACCTCGCGGCAGAACCGCTCATCCTGCCAGGCGGCGAGACAGCCCAACACCTGGGTCGCAAAGGCCTCGTTCAGCTCCCAGGTTTCGACGTCGGCCAAAGAGAGATTGTTGCGCTTCAACAGCGCAGTCGCCGACAGCACCGGACCGAGCCCCATGATCGAGGGATCGAGCGCCGACCACTGGCTATCCAGGATGGCCGCCTTCGGCGACAGCCCGTGTCTGGCCACCGCGTCTTCCGACGCCAGGATCACCCAGGACGCGCCGTCGGTAATCTGCGAGGAATTGCCGGCCGTCACCTGGCCCCAGGGCCGCTCGAACACCGGACGCAGCTTTGCCAGCGACTCCGGGGTCGAGTCCGGCCGCACGCCGTCGTCATGGTCGTAGAATTGGCCGTCGCGCGCGAACGCGGTCTCGACCTCGCTCTTGAGCCAGCCTTCGGCTTGCGCACGGGCGAGGCGGCGGTGGCTTTCGGCGGCATACTCATCGGACTGCGCGCGCGTGATGCCGAAGAGATGGCCGACCTTCTCCGCGGTCTGTCCCATGTTGAGCTCGGTGACGGGATCGGTGAGCCCGCGCTCGAGCCCAATGATCGGCTTGAAGTCGCTTGGCCGCGCCTTCAAGACTGCGGCGATCTTGGCGACCAACGTCTTGGCGGCCGCAAGCCCTGCAAACCAGCGCACACCCTGCTGTGGCCACACCAGAGGCGCATGGCTCAAGGCTTCCGCGCCGCCGGCGAGGATCAGATCGGCGTGACCCTCGCGGATATAGCGAAAAGCGGTGTCGATCGACTGCATGCCGGAGCCGCAATTGATCTGCATGGTGAAGGCGACCATCCGCTCCCCCATGCCGAGGCGGAGCGCGGCGACGCGGGCCGGATTCATCTCGTCGGCGATGACGTTGACGCAGCCGAGGATCACCTGGTCGAACGCATCCGGTGCGAAGGGCTGGCGTGCCAGCAGCGGACGTCCGCATTGCACCGCGAGATCGACCGGCGTGAACGGCCCGGGACCGGAGCGCGCCTTGAGGAACGGCGTCCGGCTGCCGTCGACGATGTAGACCGCACGCGCCATCAGCCTGCCACCCTGCGTTTGCCACGTTGTTGAGAAAACCGGCGCATGTCGGCCGGCATGCTGATGAAATCGCGTCGAAACGAGTTCATGACAGTGTCCCTCATGACAGTGTCCCTTGACAGTGTCCCTTGGCGATGTCCTTCGGACGGTGTTCTCTGGAGGTGTCACGGCCCCGGCCCGAGCCATTTTAGCGCAAAGCGCGGCGGTTCAGGTGACACTTCACATCAGAATCGAGCGAGGTTGTGGGCGCAACCGATTTGACTGCCAGCGGAAAACAGCGTTCCGCAATGCAGGACGCGCCTCGCCGAGCCCACTCTTGGAGTGCGGCGCCTAATCCGGCCGCACCATCTCGAACATGGCCTCAGGTCGGATTTCGAAATAGTCGCCGCGGCGGCCGGCGCGCACGATCGGGCGCGCCTGCGCCGTCTGGTAGACGCCGTCCTTGATCAGGGACTTGTCGATGTGAACCGCGACGACCTCGCCGAACGTGACCCAGGCATTGACCTTCTTGCCGTCGGCGCCTTGCAGCTGGACGATCTGGGTCAGCTTGCATTCGAAGGCGACCGGGCTTTCGCCGACCCGCGGCACGCTGACGAGCTTGCACGGCGCCGGCGTGAGGCCTGCGAGCTCGAACTCGCTGATATCGCGCGCGACATGCGCCGCCGTCGCATTCATCTGGGTCGCGAGCGCGCGGGTCGCCAGATTCCAGACGAACTCGCCGGTGTCCTGGATATTCTCGACGGAGTCCTTCCAGTTCGTCGACGAAAAGCCAATGATCGGCGGGGTATAGCAGAAACCGTTGAAGAAGCTGTAGGGCGCGAGATTGACGTGGCCATCCTTGTCGCGCGAGGAGATCCAGCCGATCGGACGCGGTGCGATGATGGCGTTGAAGGGATCGTGCTTGAGGCCGTGGCCGTTCTTCGGTTCGTAGAAATGCAGATCCTGTTCGGTCACGCCGGTCTTCCCCTTCAATGATTGTCGTCATTCCAGGACGCCTCGAAGAGGCGAACCCGGAATGACCGGGGAAACTAGACCGTAGGGTCCTTCGAACCAAGCCCGGCCAGGACGAAATCGATCATTTGATCGATGGTCGGACCCGGCTTCCGTTCGCATTGGGCGATCATCTGCGGGTGGAAGAAGCGCATCATCGCTGTCGTGGCGCACATCGCCGTGAGCGGCAGGTCGGCAGGGCGGAATTCACCGGAGGCCATGCCCTGCCCGATCACCCGGGCGATGATCTCGGTGATCAGCAGCATATGCGCCTCGCAGACCTCCCAGCTCTCCTCCATGGCAACCGCGACCATCTCGTGCAGCTTGGCGTCGCCGACATAGCGCTCGGCATTCATGACATGAATGGTGGCGAGCAGCTCGCGCAGGCGCGGCACGACCGGTCCCGACCGCGCGGCAATCTCTTCCGCCGCCACCTCGACCTGGCCCATCAGAGTGCGCGCCACCCCCTGATGAATCGCCCTCTTCGAGTCGAAGAAGCGATAGACATTCGCCGGGCTCATATGGAGCTCCTTGGCGATGTCGGCGACCGTGGTCTTCTGGTAGCCGATCTGCCGGAACAGTCGCTCCGCCACCACGAGAATCCGCTCGCGCGTATCGGGTTCGACATGGTCGGAAACCAGCGTCATGCCTGCAATCACTCTCCTCTGCCCGGCTCCAGCTATTCAGCAGTAGTTATTCAGCAGCCTGGGCGAGCGGAATGGACACCTCCGCATGCCGCTCATGCTGCGCCGCAGGATCGGTCAGACCTTCCGTCCCACGCTGATCGAGGCTCTTGCGGAACCAGAGAGCATACAACCCTGGCAAGTACAAGAGCGTGAGGAAGGTTGCAACAAACAAGCCGCCCATGATGGTGATCGCCATCGGACCCCAGAAGGCCGAGCGCGACAGCGGGATCATCGCCAGGATTGCAGCGAGCGCGGTCAGCACCACCGGACGCGCGCGGCGCACCGTAGCCTCGATGATCGCCTCTTTACGGGTCAGGCCATGGCTGACGTCGGTCTCGATCTGATCGACCAGGATCACGGTGTTGCGCATGATCATGCCGGCCAGCGCGATCAGGCCGAGCAGCGCCACGAAGCCGAACGGCGCGTTGGCGACGTTGAGCCCGAGCGACGCGCCGACGATCCCGAGCGGCGCGGTCAGGAACACCAGGGTCAGCCGCGAAAAGCTTTGCAGCTGAATCATCAGCAGCGTCAGCATCACCGCGACCATCAGCGGGAACAGCACGAAGATCGAGGCATTGCCCTTGGCGGATTCCTCGAACGCGCCGCCCGCCTCGATCCGGTAAGCCGGCTCGAGATGCGCGCGGATCTCAGCAAGCTTCGGCCATATCTGATTGGTCACGTCGGGCGCCTGCACGCCATCGGCGACGTCGGAGCGCACGGTGATGGCCATGTCGCGGTTGCGCCGCCACAGGATCGGCTCCTCATGCGCATACTCGATCTTGGCGATCTGCTGCAGCGGCACCGCCACGCCATTGCGCGAGGTGATGGTGAGGTCACCGACATGGGCGAGGTCGAGCCGCTCGGACGGCACCGCGCGGGCGATGACGCCGACCTTCTCGATTCCGTCGCGGATGGTCGTGACCTGCACACCCGAGATCAGCATCGCCAGCGACTGCGAGACGTCCTGCGGCGTCAGCCCGAGCGCACGGGCGCGATCCTGGTCGACGACCAGCTTCAAGTAAGGAGACTGCTCGTTCCAGTCGAGCTGGGGATCGCGGACATTCGGGTTCTGGCGCATCACGTCGCGCACCTGGTAGGCGATGTCCCGCACCTTCCCGGTATCCGGGCCGATGACGCGGAACTGCACGGGGAAGCCGACCGGCGGACCGAAATTGAAGCGGTCGACGCGGACGCGAGCCTCGTTGATCGCGCCATTGGCGGCGGCATTCTCGATCTTCGCCTTGATCCGTTCGCGTGCGGCGACGTCCTTGGCGACGATCACGATCTCGGCGAAGGCCTCGTTCGGCAGCTGCGGATTGAGGCCGAGCCAGAAGCGCGGCGAGCCCTGGCCGACATAGGCCGTATAGGTCGCGATGTCCTTGTCATCCTTGAGCAGCGCCTCCGCCTTCTTCGCCGCCTTTTCAGTCACGTTGAAAGCCGTGCCCTCCGGCAGCCGGAGCTGCAGGAACAGCTCGGGCCGCTCCGAGAGCGGGAAGAACTGCTGCTGGACATGGCCGAAAGCCACGATCGAGGCGACGAACACGCCGACGGTCGCGGCAACCGTGGTGATGCGGTGGTCGACGCACCAGCGCACGATACGGCGCAAGGCCCGATACATCCGGGTGTCGTAGATCGCGTGCTCATCATGACCGTGATGGGCCTTCATGTCGGGCAGCAGCTTCACGCCGATATAGGGCGTGAAGATCACCGCGACGAACCAGGACGCCACCAGCGCGATCGCAACGATCCAGAAGATGCTGCCGGCATATTCGCCGACCGCCGAATTGGCGAAGCCGATCGGCAGGAAGCCGGCCGCCGTGACCAGCGTTCCCGTCAGCATCGGGAACGCCGTGGACTCCCAGGCAAAGGACGCGGCGCGCATGCGGTCCCAGCCCTGCTCCATCTTCACCACCATCATCTCGACCGCGATGATGGCGTCATCGACCAAGAGGCCGAGCGCGATGATGAGGGCACCGAGAGAGATGCGGTGCAGGTCGAGCCCCATCGCGTTCATGACGACAAAGACGATGCCGAGCACCAACGGCACGGACAGCGCGACCACGATGCCGGTGCGCCATCCCAGCGCCAGGAACGAGACGAACAGCACGATGACGAGCGCCTCGATGAAAGAGTGCACGAACTCGCCGACGGCATGCTCGACCACCTTGGGCTGGTCGGCGATCTGCTCGATCTCGATGCCCTGCGGCACGGCCTTCATGAAATCGTCGGCCGCAGCATGCACGTCCTTGCCGAGCTCCAGGATGTTGGCGCCCTTGGCGGTGACGACGCCGATGCCGAGCGCAGGCTTGCCCTCCTGGCTCACCTTGAAGCTCGGCGGATCGACATAGCCATGGGTGACGGTGGCGATGTCGCCGAGCCGGAACACGCGGCCATTGCTTTCGACCGGCGTCTCGGCCACGGCCTTGGCACCGTCGAGCGCACCGGTGACGCGCAGCGGCACCCGCTGCGCATTGGTCTCGACCGTGCCGGCCGGGGTTACGTTGTTCTGCTTGGCGAGCGAGTCGAACAGCGCCTGCGGCGTGATGCCGAGTGTGGCCAGCTTGGCATGGCTGAACTCGACATAGATGCGCTCGTCCTGGGTGCCGTAGAGATTGACCTTGGTAACGCCGTTCACCTTCAACAGCCGCTGCCGCAGGCCCTCGGCAACCTTCTTCAGCTGCGCGTAGTCGGCGCCGTCGCCGGTCATCATGAACAGGATGGCATCGACGTCGGAGAACTCGTCATTGACGAAAGGCCCGAGAATTCCCGACGGCAACGACGCCTGGACGTCGTCGAGCTTCTTGCGCAACAGATAGAACAGATGCGGCACGTCCTTCGGCGGCGTGGAGTCGCGGAAGGTGACCTGCAGCGCGGCAAAGGACGGCTTCGAATAGGTCTGCACCTTCTCGAAATAAGGCAGTTCCTGCAGCTTCTTCTCGATGGGATCGGCGACCTGGCTCTGCATCTCGGCAGCCGTGGCGCCCGGCCACATCACCGAGACGTTCACCACCTTCACCGTGAAGAACGGATCCTCGGCACGGCCGAGCTTCTGATAGGAGAAGAAGCCCATCAGGCCGAGCGCGAGGATCAAAAACAGCACCAGCGGCGGATGGCTGACCGCCCAGGCCGAGAGATTGAACCGCTTCATGGCTGCTCTCCGATTAGTCTGTTGCCGCTTGCGAGACTGCTTGTTGAAGATCGTCATTCCGGGATGGTCCGAAGGACCAGACCCGGAATCTCGAGGTTCCGGGTTCGATGCTCCGCGTCGCCCCGGAACGACGGTGAACTAAAATGACAGGGCCGAGACGACCCGCACCTTCTGGGTGGGATCGATCTTCTGCACGCCGAGGGCGACGACCTTCTCGCCCTCGTCGACGCCGCCGGTGACCAGCACGTCGTTGCTCTCGTAGGACTTCACCGTCACCGGCTTCAGGGCAACCTGGCCTTTGTCGTCGACGACATAGAAGGACGGCTCGCGGCCTTCGCTGAACAGCGCCGAGAGCGGCAGCCGCGCCACACGCGTGGTGGCGGGATCAGCCAGGGTCAGCGTCGCGGTCATGCCGAGCGAGACGTTGTCATCGGCATCCGGCAGCGAGAATTTGGCGAGATAGGTGCGCGTGGCGGCGTCGGCCGCGGGCGCGATCTCGCGCAAGCGCGCCGTATATTTCTTGTCGGGGTCCGACCACAGGGTGACATAGGCGGTGCCGGTCTTGGCGCGCTCGAGCAGCGTTTCGGGGATCGCCACCACCGCTTCCTTCTCGGCAAAGCGCGCGACACGGATGGCCGCCTGGCCGGAGGCCACGACGACACCGGGCTCGATCATGGTCGCCGTGACCACGCCGCGGGCGTCGGATTCCAGCGTCGCGTAGGACAGCGAGTTCTTGGTCAGCTCGACCGAGCGTTCGGCACGGTTGAGCCGCGCACGCGCCTCGTCGGCTGACGCGCTTGCCTGATCCAGTTGTGCATCCGTGGTCCAGCCGCGGGACCGCAGCTCCTTGGCGCGGGTCTCGGCGGCGGCGGCCTGGGCCAGCACGCCGGTGGCGGCGCGGAACTCGGCTTCGGCCTGCTCGGCCTGCAGCTTCAGGTCGACCTCATCGAGCGTGGCGAGCGGCTGGCCAACCTCGACCTTCTGGCCGACCTCGACCAGGCGCTTGGCGACCTTGCCGGCGACCCGGAAGCCGATGTCGGCCTCGATCCGCGGCCTGATGGTGCCGACGAAGCTCCGCTCCGGCGTTTCGGCCTCATAGTGGACGGTCGCGACCAGCACCGGCCGGGTCGGTTCGGCCTTTTGGGCCACGGTATCGTTGCAGCCGGCCAGGGCAATCGTGCCTGCCGCCAGCGCGACGCCGGTCAACAGCCTGGAATAGCTGAGAAAAAACGAGCGGAGCAGCATCGGACACTCCATTGTTGCAGTTGCAATAGAGTGTCGATTGTCGACTGACGAATGTCAATAATCGTCACTGATCATGACTTCGTGAACGTTAAGACATGTTGCCGCAGGCAACGGTGTTAAAATACTCCTGATAGGATGACCGTCATTCCGGGGCGACGCGCCAGCGTCGAACCCGGAATCTCGAGCTTGTTTTGCGCGACCATCCACGTCGAGATTCCGGATTCGGTCGCGTCGCGACCGCCCCGGAATGACGAGCGAGGTTCACTCCGCCGGCGTCTGCCCTGCGAATTCGATCTTGCTCTCGTGGCCGCCCAGGAAGGTGAGCACCCCCGCAATCAAGGGCAGCACCGCGAGCGCGAGCAGCCCGTTGGCGGTCGAACCGGTGGTGTCCTTCATCCAGCCGATCAGATACGGCCCGCCGAAGCCAGCGAGATTGCCGATCGAATTGATCAGCGCGATCGCGCCGGCCGCGGCCGTCCCCGACAGCCACGCGGTCGGCAGCGTCCAGAACACGCCGAAGACGCAGAACACCCCGATCGCGGCGACCGTCAGCACCACCATCGTCAGAGTGGGATCGGTGAGATAACTCGACAACGCCAGCGCGGCTGCGATCAGAATCAGCGGCGCACCGACATGAAACACGCGCTCCCGCGTCGCATCCGAATGCCGCGCCCACAGGATCATCGCCACCGTGCCGAACAGATAGGGGATCGCGGTGACGAAGCCGGTCTGCGCATTGGTGAGGCCGAACGCCTTGACGATCTGCGGCAGCCAGAACTGCATGCCGTAGAGGGCGCCGACGAAGCCGAAATAGATCAGGCTCAGCATGATGACCTTGGGCGAGGACAACGCCTCGCCCAAGGTCATGTGGCGGGCTGCCTGCTTGGCGGCGATCTCGGCATCGAGCCGCGCGCCAAGCCACGCCTTCTGCTCGGCCGAAAGCCAGGTGGCGTGCTCAGGCCTGTCGGTGAGATAGAACCAGGTGACCACGCCGAGCAGAATCGACGGGATGCCCTCGAGGATGAACAGCCACTGCCAGCCCTGCAGGCCCATGACGCCGTCGAGCCCGAGCAACAGACCCGAGATCGGCGCGCCGATCACGGTCGAGATCGGCACCGCCACCGCGAACGCCGCCAGGAAGCGCGCACGATACTGGGCCGGATACCAATAGGTCAGATAGAGGATGATGCCGGGAAAGAAGCCGGCCTCGGCCACGCCAAGCAGGAAGCGCAGGGTGTAGAAGCTCCAGACCCCGGACACGGTCGCCATCAGCGCGGAAATGATGCCCCAGGTCACCATGATGCGCGCGATCCAACGGCTGGCGCCGAACCGCTCCAGCGCCAGGTTGCTCGGCACCTCGAAGATGAAATAGCCGATGAAGAAGATGCCGGCGCCCCAGGAGAAGATCAGCGGCGTGAACTTCAATTCCGCATTCATGGTGAGCGCGGCGAAACCGAGATTGACGCGGTCGAGATAGGAGAAGAAATAGGCGAGCACCAGGAACGGAATCAGCCGCCAGGAGATGGCCCGGATGGTCGAGGTCTCGATGTCGCTGGCGCGCTCGCGCGCGACGGAGGTGGTGGCGGACAGGCCCATGGCGCTTCTCCCGGACTATTCTTGTTGCTCAATTGCAACCGGGTTTTCAGCATTGCCGGACAGCTGTCAATCGGAATCGCGCTGGTCCCACGCGATCGCAGTGCATCGCGCAAGCGCAAGGGACGCATGACCGCCTCCAGTTCTCGCGCTGTACATCGTCATGCGGCGCTGCGCCGCTCCGGGCTTGCCCTTGGCCTGGCCGTGATCGTGATCGCGCTCGGGCTTGGCATGCGCTTCTATGGCCGCGGGCTCGGCGTGCCGGCCTTCGCCGTCAAATATGGCGGCTCGGTCTTGTGGGCGACGATGGTGTATGTCCTGCTCGCCGCGTTCGCCCCGCGCCTGCGACCGCTGCGAGTGGCTGCCATCGCGCTGGCGATCGCTGTTGTCGTCGAGCTGGTCCGGCTCGTGCACACGCCCTGGCTCGACAGCTTCCGCCTGACGCTTGCCGGCGCGCTGCTGCTCGGACGGATCTTCTCGGTCTGGAATATCGTGGCTTATGCGATGGGGATCACGCTGGGCGTAGTGGTGGATTGCGGGATCGGTTCGATCCGGGGTTACGAAAAGTTCGTGCGAGGTGACGGCTGAGCCACGAGCCAGCTGTCGTCCTCGCGAACGTGAGGACCCATACCGCGGAATCTCGCATAGGCCCGTGTGCTCGACGCTCGGTACGACATGAGCTCCGGTGGTTGATGGTTTGGAACGCCTCTAGGCATCAGTACCTGGGATGGTTTGAACGAGGCGAAACTCATCCTCTCCCTCAGTTTTTTGGTGGGTTTCGCTTCGCTCAACCCACCCTACGATTGGGCGGTCAATCTCCCAGCTGAAACCGCTCGAACCGGTGCAGCTCGTCCTCGATCCGGCGCTTCAGCGCTTTCCGCGCCTCGCCCTTGGCCGCCCTGCCCGGCCCGACCCAGCTCCATTTCTGCATCAACAGCTTGCGCTTCTGCCGGTCGGTCTTGAGATCGAGCGCGGCGACGATGTCCTCGCCGACCAGCACTGGCAGCGCGAAATAGCCGAACTGCCGCTTCTCCTTCGGCACATAGGCCTCGAACCGATGCGCGTAATCGAAAAACAATTCGGTGCGCTTGCGCTGGATGATCAAAGGATCGAACGGCGAGAGAATGTGCACGCGATCCGAGCCGAGATCGCCGATGCCATCGAGCGTCTCCGGCCGCATCCAATGCGCCTGCTTGCCCGCGCCTTCGACATCGACCGCCACCAGTTCGCAGCGCCGCATCCGCGCCTCGATCAGGCGGCGCATCTTGGGCTTTGCCGGCGCATCGAGATGGCAGATGGAGTCGAGGCTCACGACGCCTTGCGCGCGCAGGGCGCGATCAAGGAGATAGGCCGCCGTCTCGGCCTCGCTTGCCGGTTTGGGCGGCTTGTCCCAGCCGAAATGCCGGCTGGTCAGCTCATAGGTCTTGAGCATGCCTTCGCGGCCGGAGATCGTCAGCACGCCCTGGTAAAAGCCGAGCTGCAGCGCCCGCTTCGACGGCTTGCGGCTCGCCCATAGATGCTCCTTCTCGGTCAGCACGTCGTCATCGATGTCGCGGATCGTCAGGGCGCCGCCCTGCCGGATCAGCCGCATCACCTTGCGCATGTCCTCCGGTTTGACCGATTTCAGCCAGCGATGACCTGCGCGGCGATATTGCCGCATGGTGGGCAGGAAGAGGCGGAAATCTTTGCTCGGCACATAGGCCAGCGCATGCGTCCAGTACTCGAACACGCTCTTGTCGACGCTCTGAGCCTGCCTCAGATCGGCGCGCCGATAGGCGGGAATGCGCGTGAACAGGATGTGATGGTGGCAGCGCTCGATCACGTGGATGGTGTCGATCTGCACATAGCCGAGATGGGCTGTAGCCGCCGCCACGGCGTCCGGCCCAGCTCCGAACGGCGCGTCTTCATCGAGCCGCTGGGCCTGCAGCCAGATGCGCCGTGCCTGGAGCTGGGTGAGATGAATGGGGGTGACTGCGCGCAACATCGCGCACAGTCTAGCGGGATTCGGACTAATTCGCATAAGATGGAATCGACATCGCGCCGCCCGCAGGGCGGGCAGCGCGGCGTCGGATCGAACGAAAGCGAGCTTACTTCGGCATTCCCATCATGCCGCCGTCGGTCTTGGTCATGCTCATCTTCTGCGCCTTCATGTAGTGCATGCAAGCGCTGTGCATCTTGCCCTGGCTCATATCGGTGTTGGCCATCGCCATCTCCTTATTGGCCTCGGTCGGCATCGGCGCCATCGCCGCAGCCGATTTCGCCATGTTGTCCGCGGTGCAGGCCATCATGGCCGCGGAGGCCGGAGAGAATGCCAGGACGGAAACGGCGGCGGCGGCGATCAGGATCTTTGTCATCTGGACCTCGGTTCGAAGAGAAGGACGCCGGTGCGCGACCGGCGTTCCGGAGCAGGAACCTTCTTCTCGAAAGATTTCGGCCCGACGACAGTTTTGTGAGAGGAAGCCGACAGAGCGGCCTCAGGGCTTCGCCTTATTGGGGATGCTGCCGGTCGCGGTGTCCGGTTTGCAGGCTGCGCGGCCGAGTTCCGCGGCCTGACATTTGTAGATCCGCCCGGTCAGGCGGTCGACCAGCCAGGCGGTGTCCTCCGTCGGGCTTTCGAGGCCGATATAGCGGCTGCTCAAGGCCGATATCAGCGTCGACAACAGGATGGCAGCCGCGATCATGCCGGCACCGATCAGGATCGACATGGAACTGGACCCTGCCTGATCGGAATTGCCCGTGCGGTAGCCTTGGGTGTCGCGCCGGCGCGGAGAGTTGAACACGTCGTCTGCTTTTCTGCTCGTTTCTTGCTCTTGTCTTGCTCCTGGCGACGACCGTCGCGCGCCCGAAGCTCTGCCAAATTGTGTTGGCGAGACCTCCGCCTAGAGTCGCATCTGGCCGCTTTGTTGTCCGGACATCGGCGGCCTCACGACCGCTTTGCGGCTCGCCGGCAGCAACGCAACCTGCTTGCAATCACAACGAGAACGTACCTCCCTCGGCCGCGTTCCCTGTTCCCGCGATGTGACACCGGATCAAATCAAGCGGTTTGAACCCATCCTAGCGCTTCGGCATCGAATTGCCACCACGCGCGATTACGAGGGCAAAGTTGGGCTCGAACCGCAGGCACTCAGATCCAGCTCTGAAACAGCATCAGGCGGTTGAAGGTCGGCATCGAGGTGCCGACGAAGGCGGCGCTGATCGGCAGCATTGCCATGAAGCCGACCGCGACAAGCGCCACATAGAGCCATAGCAGCCAAGGTACGCGGACCCGGGTCAGAACGTAAGGCAGCGCCAGGCTCGCGAGCGTCGCCGACGGCAGATAATAGTACAGGAAGCTCAGCGCGCGCGGCAGCAGCGCCCAAGGCAGATAGCAGCCGAAATAGAATGCAAGGATCAGGAACGCGCTGTCGCGGCGCGCGGCAATGAAATCGCGCAGACAAACCAGCAGCGCCAGCAACGCCGGCCACAGCACCAGCGGGTTGCCGAGCAGCACCACCGCGGCGATGTGCTGGTCGTCGGTCTTGTCGAACAGCAACCACACCGGTCGCAGCAGCAGCGGCCAGCTCGGCCAGGCGCTCATATAGGTGTGGCCGGCGATCGCGGTGGTGATGTTGTCGGCAAAGATGCGGTGCTGCGCCTCGGCGATGGCCGTGATCGACAGGCCATAGAGCGGGATGAAGCTCGCGACGTAGCAGACTGCGGGGACGATCAGGAAACAGATTGTGATCTGATAGGATGTCATGCCGTCCCAGAGGTCTGGCCGGTACCAGTCATCCTCGTTCGGCTCGGCGAACGAGGTTCGCCAATACTGCAGCAGCCGGACCAGCGCGACGACGCCGATCGCCGTGAGATAAGCAAATACACCGCTCCATTTGCACGCAGCCGCAAATCCGAAGCCCGCACCGGCGAGCGCGAAGGCAAGCTGCGGGCGCGGCCGCCTGTAGCCATATAGGAACGCTGCAATCGCGAGCAGGCTGAAAGCAAGCGCGAAAATGTCGAGCATGGCGATGCGCGCCTGCACATACAGCATCTGATTGAACCATGCGATCAAGGCGGCCGCGATCGCCGGCGCTTGCGTCCCAAACAGCGCAAGACCGCAGAGGTAGATGGCCACCACCGCGAGCGCGCCGAACAGCGCACCTGGATAACGCCAGCCGAAGGCATTGTCGCCGAACGTCCGGATCGACAGCGCAATGAACTCCTTGGCCAGTGGCGGATGCATGGGGTTGAGCTGCGGCACTGCCGGCGCCAGCCCGAGCATCTGCCGCGCGGCGGGCACGTAGTGCACCTCGTCGAAGACGAATTTCTCCGGCTTGGACAGGCCGATCAGGAGCGCGACATGCGTGACCACGAAGATGCTGAGCGCTATCACGAGACAGCGTGCGGCCGAGAGGCTTGGCGCACATGAAGCGACCTGGGAGGCGCGCGGCTTGCCTGGCACGGGCTGATCAAAAGCAGCTCTTCTCTGCATCGCCTTCAACCGAGCTCGAGATTTGCGTCACCAACCGGGGACACCCATGCCCCCGCTGTTGCGCTTCGACAACAATGTGGCTGCCGATCTTGAGCTGCGATCATAGAGCAATCGACCGGTATTGCGCCACTCGCCCTGTCCATCGCCTCCCTGACTGGCCACACATATCGGCATCCCGGGGGACCGCAGCCGGCGGCAATACCGTCGATGGCTGCGTCGGACTGCTCGTCTGACCGCCCCCCATCAACATTTCACGACCCGCATGGGCTTGCGCCTTGCAATCGGCTGGCGATATTGCATGATGATCATCATTTATCAGATCCGCCCCGGAATGTGACACCATGAATAGCGACGCCACCGCCCTTGCACGTGCCGATACGGCCGAGGCCGTGGCGCCGCCACCGATTGCGGCCAGGCCGCCCGCTTCCAAGGCCGACGCCGCCCGGGCCGCGCTCCTGAACGGTCCGGTGCTGCCGACGCTGTTCAGGCTGGCGCTGCCGACCATGACCGTGCTGTTGGCGCAGACCGCAGTGAACGTTGCGGAAGCTTACTATGTCGGCTTCCTCGGCACCGACGCGCTGGCGGGCGTCGCCATGGTGTTTCCGCTGTTCATGCTGATGACGATGATGTCGAATGGCGGCATCGGTGGCGGCGTGTCGTCGGCCGTGGCCCGCGCGATTGGCGCCGGGCGCAAGGACGATGCCGATGCGATCGTGTTCCATGCGATCCTGCTGTCGGTCGGTTTCGGAGCCTTCTTCACCATCGGCACCGCACTGGGCGGCCCGGCGCTGTATCACGCGCTCGGCGGCCGCGCTGGCGCGCTGGAGGCTGCGCAGAAATATTCCAACTATCTGTTCGCCGGCGCCATTCCGGTATGGATCGTCAATCTGCAGGCCGCGGCGCTGCGCGGCTCCGGCAATGTCCGGGTGCCGGCGCTCGTCACCCTGATCGGCGCGCTGGTGATGATCCCGCTGTCGCCGCTTCTGATCTTCGGCTTCGGCCCGGTGCCCGGGCTCGGGATCGGCGGCGCCGGCATCGCCTTCGGGCTCTATTACGCCGGGGCGATGCTGGTGCTGGTGCGCTACATGGCCTCGGGCCGCTCCAGCCTGCACTTTCGCATCGCGCCGCTGCAGCGACGGCTGTTCGCCGACATCCTCAAGGTCGGACTTCCGACCGCAGTCAACGCCGTGCTGGTGAACCTCACCGTGATTCTGGTGACCTCGGCGGTCGGCCGCTTCGGCACCCATGAGCTTGCCGCCTACGGCATCGCGTCGCGGCTCGACTACATCATGATCCCGATCCTGTTCGGCCTCTGCACCGCAACGCTCACCATGGTCGGCGTCAATGTCGGGGCCGGACAAGACGCGCGCGCCCGCCACATCGCCTGGGTCAGTGCAGCGGTCGGCGCCGCCCTGGTCGGCGCGATCGGTTGTGGGGTCGCGTTGCATCCCCCGCTTTGGCTTGCACTGTTCAGCCACGAGCCGGACGTGCTGCGCGAAGGTGCGACCTATCTCCGCGTCGTCGCGCCGGCCTATGCCGCGCTCGGCTTCGGCTTCGTGCTGGCCTTTGCCGGGCAAGGCGCGGGCCATGTGCTGTGGCCGTTCATAGGCTCAGCGGCACGGATCCTGATCGCGGCCGGCGGCGGCTGGCTTGTCGTCGCACAGTTCGGCGGCGGCATGGCGGCGCTTGCCGCCATGGTGATGCTGTCGCTGGTGGCCTATGCGGCGATCTGCAGCGTCGTGCTCGCCTCACGCCGGATCTGGCGGCTCTAGAACATCGTTTCCGTGAAATCGGCTGTCGAGTATGGATCTAGCTCTCGCGATCTCCAACAGTGTCATGCTCCGCGGAGGCGGAGCATCCAGTACTCCGCGGCAGAAGAGATCGAACAGAGACGTCACGGCGTACTGGATCGTCCGCCTTCGCGGACGATGACGGCTGGGGCTGTATCGATAGGACCGAGACTTTAGAAACGGACGTCTAAGTCACGGCCTCATAGGCGCGGCGCAGGCCTTCGAGGTCGAGCTTGACCATCTTCATCATCGCTGCCATCGCGCGGTTCGCGGCGGCGCGATCGGGGCTCGCGAGATATCGCATCATGGCATCGGGCACGATCTGCCAGCGCATGCCCCAGCGGTCCTTCAGCCAGCCGCATTGCACGGGCTGGCCACCATTGGCGCACAGCGCATCCCACAGACGGTCGACCTCAGCCTGATCCTCGCAACCGATCTTGAACGACACCGCGTCGGTGTGCTCGACCTTCGTCCCGCCGTTCAGCCCCATGAAGCGCTGTCCCGCCAGCGTGAACTCCACCACCAGCACCGACCCTGCCGCTCCCGACGGGGTGTCGATCGGACTGCGCTGCACGGTCTCGACTCGCGAGTTGGGGAGCAGCGACACATAGAAATTGGCGGCCTCTTCGGCATCGCCCTTGAACCACAGGCAGGGGACGATCTTGGACATCACAGGTTCCTCGTTGGCTGACAGTGCCCGGAGGACGAAGGAACCGACGCGCTTCCGACAGCGGAACAAAAAAAATTCCGCCGCCGGAAGTCGGCCGATCAATGTCCCTCGTTCGGGTCCCGGTGCACGGGATCGACCCAGAGCACGGTCTCCGGCCTTTCGACCGGCTCGATATCGATGTTGATGGCGACCGCCTCGCCGTCACTTCGCACCAGCACGCATTCCAGCACCTCGTCGGGGCTGGCATTGATCTCCTGATGCGGCACGTAAGGCGGCACGAAGATGAAATCGCCCGGGCCGGCTTCGGCAGTGAACTGCAGCGTCTCGCCCCAGCGCATCCGCGCTTTGCCCTTCACCACATAGATGATGCTCTCGAGATGACCGTGATGATGCGCGCCGGTCTTGGCATCCGGCTTGATCGTCACGGTTCCCGCCCACAGCTTCTGCGCGCCGACACGCGCGAAATTGATCGCGGCCTTGCGATCCATGCCGGGCGTCGAGGGCACGTTCGGATCGAGCTGAGTGCCGGGAATGACGCGCACGCCGTCATGCTTCCAGCGGTCGTCCGGATGATCATGCTGATGGTCGTGAGCGCCGTGATGGTGAGAACCTGACATGAACTTCTTCTTCGATTTTTCTGCGTGGAGGGAACCGCGCCCAGTCTAGCTAAAATGTCGCGATAACGCCATCAAGGTTCCGAGAACCTTTTAGCGCAACAGACGTTGTCTCCGCGAGGTCCTAACAAACGGAGATTGATCATGGGTGCCACCACGGACAAGATCAAAGGCGCGACCAACGAGGCCGTCGGCAAGGCCAAGCAGGGTATCGGCGAGGCTGTCGGTTCGGATCGCATGCAGGGCGAAGGCGCGGTCCAGGAGGTGAAGGGCAAGGGCCAGAAGGCCATGGGCGACGCCAAGCAGGCCACCAAGGATGCCGCCAACAACGCGGCGTCTTCCGTGAACAAGAACCTCTAAGCGAGGTTCGCTCGACGCCATTTTAGGTGCGCGCACGTCGAAAGACCGGCTCCCTCGCGGGAGCCGGTCTTTTTTGTCGCTGTCGATTACCCCTCACCCAAGTGAGCATGACGCCAGCACCGGTGTAGCCCTCTCCCACAAGGGGAGAGGGCGCAGCCACCGGCGCCGTAGCAGTCTCAGCACCGTACGTCGACCGAAGGGATCAGTTCCGCGAAACCGGTGCATCCTCTCCCCTTGTGAGGGCTTTGCGCAAATGCGGCATTGTGATTCGATGATTCTATCGTGAATCGGGGCGATAATCATGGTCGAGCGCAG
>NZ_JBNPTT010000012.1:0-303747 GCF_051167795.1 Bradyrhizobium sp. HKCCYLS1011
GGCCGTCAGCCGCCGCAGGCGGTGGCGCGTCTTCGCGCCAGCCTTGAGGCCGGCCGGTCGCCGGTCTACCAAAAAAAAAGTTGCTCCCCGGGGACCGGCGTTCTTGCCCCTGTCATCGGCGCGATGCCCTCGCGTCGCAAAGCGATGTCGAGAAGCATCGTCGCCAACTTGATGTCAGCACCGGGACATCAGGACCACACGACTTAACCGTGCGCATCGGGATTGTTCGTCCGCATGAACTTGAATTGGGCATGATCTTGTTCGGAAAACCGCTACGCACTTTTCCGGATCATGCCGTCACGCTGCAACCCGCCGCATCCCGCACCCGACGTTCGTGACGACGCGTACGTCCCTCTGGTGAGGCGGGACGACACATGTATGCATGATTTCTGAAAAAACGAAAGAAGAATCTTTTCGCTGAACGGCCCTGACAGGCGGATGCGATTGAAGCTGCACGTGAAACGAGTTTTTCCGGGCATGCCTTTCTTGCCTGGGGCTAAGCTGGTTCGTCGCAGGCGCCGCACAAGGCAGGCGCAGCTGATTTGCCCGCCAGGCAGCATCCCGCACCGCTCCGGCGGTTGCGTAGGTCGTGGCGGATGGCGCCTTCGACCCCTCCAGCCTGTGTCGACTGCCCATGAAAACGGTTGCCCGCGGCCGGACATTGCGCGACAATCTGTAGCGTTACAGAGCTTAAGCGACAGGACCGGTCCATGGATGGCAGCCTTCCCGAACTCGGCGACCTCGAACGCGAGGTCATGCAACTGGTCTGGGAGCATAATCCGGTCACAGCCGAAACCGTCCGCGAGAAGCTGTCGCGCCCGTTGAAGGAATCGACCGTGCGCACCGTGCTGCGGCGGCTGGAAGAGAAGGGCTACACGACCCACACCGTCGATGGCCGGACCTATGTCTACACCGCGGCCGAGCCGCGGGCGCGCGTTGCCGCCAAGGCCGTGCAGCGCATCGTCGACTGGTTCTGCGACGGGTCGGTGGAGGAGGTGCTGGTCGGCATGGTCGACAATGCGATGCTCGACCAGCGCCAGCTGCAGATGCTGGCGGATCAGATCGCGGCGGCCAGGAAAGACAAGTCGCCGGTGAAGCCAGTGAGAAGGTCAACAGGCGGGAGGAAATGATGCTCACCGTTCTGGCGGAAGCGGCGCTTCGCACCGTCCTGCTGGGAAGCGTCGTTGGTTTCGGTCTTTATCTGTTTCGGGTCCGTCATCCGCAGCTGCAGATGACGGCGTGGCTGGTCGTGCTAGCGGCGTCTCTGGTGATGCCGCTGCTGATGCATTGGAGCACGGTGACGATCACCTTGCATGCGCCGCAGGCGGCCAGCATCAGGCCGGTCGGTCCCATCGAGGATCTGCTGCCGGCGTCCGCGCCAGCTCCAGTGCCGGACGAATTCGAGGCCGTGGAGGTCGCGCCGATCGCGAGCGTCCATGTCGTGAGCCCATGGACGATCGCCACGATCATCTACCTGCTCGTGGCCGGATGTCTGTTGCTGCGGCTCGCGATCGGGCTACGGCTCACCTACAGGCTCGTCCGCAAGGCGCGGCCGCTTCCCGGCGGTCAAACGGCTGATCTGCGCATCAGCGATGTCATCGCGAGCCCGGTGACGATCGGCTCGACCATCCTCGTTCCGTCGCAATGGCTGTCATGGGATGCGGTGAAGCGTGAAGCCGTGCTCGCGCATGAGAGATCGCATATCGCCAACCGTGATTTCTATGTGCTGCTGATCGCAGCGGTCAATCGTGCGCTGTTCTGGTTCAGTCCGTTTGCCTGGTGGCAGTATCGCCGGCTCGCCGATCTCGCCGAGATGATCAGCGACGCCAGTGCGATCGAGGCGCTCGACGACCATGTCTCCTATGCCGAGATCCTGCTCGAGATCGTTCAGGCTCCGCGGGGCAGCGCCGTTGCGCTGGAGATGGCGCGCGCCTCGACGGTGCGCGCTCGGATCGAGCGCATCCTGGGCGGCGGCGCCGGTCAGGCGAAGGTCCGCCTGCGCGGGCGCATCGCCGTGGCCGCGGCCATCCTGCCTGCTATCATCGTATCGGCGCTCGCGATCGCGACGCGGACGGAGATGGCGAAGGCGAAGGCCGTAGCCGGGCCAAACGAGTTGGGGATGCCGGCGCAAAAGGCCGAGCGCATCAGCTTCTATTCGCTCGGACCGCGCGGGGTTTTCGCGATTTCCCGCCATGGCGACGCGCTGTTCGGGCAGCTCACCGGTCAACGCCGGCTGCGGCTAGCATCGATCGGGCAGGGGGCCTATTCCTACGCCGACACCACCGGTCTGCTCAGCTTCGTCGTCGGGAATGACGCGCCGCCGGAGCTGGTCGTGCATCAGGAGAGCCGCAAGTGGCAGGCCGGGCGCATCGCCGAACTGTCGCCCTGTGACAGCGAGGCCGAGGCCAGGCCTGCCGCCGACTATCTCGGCTGGTACGAATTGAGCCCGAGCCGGGTGCTTGCGGTCACCGCGAGCGGCGAGCGGCTGCAATTTCGCGAGACCGGGCGCGGCTCTTTCGAGGTGAAGGCTGATTGCCCCGATGCCTATTCGAGCGCCAGCGACGACCTCGTGTTGTTCCTGCGCGATGGCAAGGAACAGGTGACGCGGCTGCTGCTGCAGGATCCGCTGCTCGGTGCCCGGGTTGCCCACCGCGTCGACGAGCCGCGAGCGAAAGAGATCGAGGATAATTTCGCCCGGCGCATGGCCGAAGTGCCGGACCGCTTCCGCGAGCAGGTGCCGACGCCTGGCAGTCGTGAGATGGTGCTGCGGGGCATCGCCGATCTGCAACGGGGTGCGCCGAACTACGAACGCATGGGTGCGGCGCTCGCGAGCTATATCCGCCAGCACATGTCGTCGCTGCGGAGCACGCTGGTGACGCTCGGCGACGTGCAATCGATCTTCTTTCGCGGTGTCGGCGGAGGCGGCTACGACATCTATGGTGTGAAGTTCGCCAACGGTTCGGCAGAATTCCGCATTCTGGTGGGGCCGGAGGGCAGGGTCGATGACGTGCTGTTCCGGCCCGACGGCAATGATGCGCCCGGCGAGGTGCTGAACTGCGCCAGTGAAGCGAATTTGCGCGCGCAGCCGGACCAGACGCCGATCAAGCTGATGATCTACAACGCCACCGGCGCCGAGATTCGCCTGTTTCGCGTCGACGCGCAGGGCCGGCGGTCGCCGCATGGCGTGGTCGAGGACGACCTGTCGTCGTCCTTCCTGACCGAAATCGGCAGTCCCTGGATCGTTGCCGATGCGAATGGACACTGCCTGGAGATCATCCTGCCGGGGCGGCGGACGCGCTATAACATGGTCGAGGCGCAGCGGATCGGCAGCGCAGCCGACCATTTCGGCGAACGCCGGGGCGCGCCCGCGCCCGGCAGCGAGGATAAGCTGCGGCGCTATATCGAATCGATCGCCGAAGGCCACCCGGACTATGAGCACATGACCACCGAGGTCGCGGCCTATACCCGGCAGCAATTGGCGATGAACCAGGCCATCCTGGCACGACTCGGCGCCTTGCGGGCGATCAGCTTCCGCGGAGTCACCGCGCTGGATAGCGACATCTACATGGTGCATTTCGCCAACGGCACCGCCGAATGGCGCATCGGCCTGGCCCGGGACGGCAGCATCGGACGCATCGCGCTCGGTCCGTCGTACTGATCTTTCGGGCGGGCCGATCTGAACCTGTGCTGAGGCGACGGCACGCTGATCCGCGCCGTCAGCTCGCTGCCCGCGCGGTACCATCCCGGTTGGCACAATCTCGGCTTGCGGGGCTGCATCTCAAGTGCTACGATTTGTAGCGCTACAGATCGTCATGAGAGGACGGCGCGATGCAGAGTTCGGCCAAGGCGGACGCGGTGCTGGTCTTGAACCGGTTCGGATTGGGGCCGCGTCCCGGCTCGATCGTTGGCATCGCATCGGATCCGCGCGGGGCGCTGCTGGCGGAGCTTGAACGGGCGCCGGCGATGCTCGCAGCGGCCGCCGCCTTGCCGTCCACGGCCAAGGCCTTTCGCGCCGTCAATGAGGCCAATGCCCGCCGCCAGGCCAAGACCATCGCAGCGAAGAAGGCGCGCGAGGAGGCGAAGCGGCAGCAGGTTGCGGCTGGCGCGACCATCGTCGCGGATAGCGGGCAGACCGACACCGAAGCGGACGCCAAGGCGGCAGCGGAAGCGGTGCCCGATCCCGGCCGTCAGTTCTATCTCCAGGAGGCGAAGGTGCGGACCGAGGCGGCGCTGACCGCCGAGATCGGCTTTGCCGAGCGCCTGGTGTGGTTCTGGTCCAATCATTTCTGCATCTCCGCCGACAAGATCCAGAGCATGTCGGGCGGCTATGAGCGCGAGGCGATCCGCCCTTACGCGCTCGGCCGCTTCGTCGACCTCCTGCTCGCGGCGGAGGGGCATCCGGCGATGCTGTTCTATCTCGACAACAACGTCTCGATGGGCGCGAACTCGATCGCCGGCATCAACCGCACGCGCGGGCTCAACGAGAACTTCGCGCGCGAGATCATGGAGCTGCATACGCTCGGCGTGCGCAGCGGTTACGGCCAGGATGACGTCATCGCCTTCGCCAACGTGCTGACCGGCTGGACGCTGCTGCCGCCGGCCGACAATCCCGAGCATGGCGGCGAGTTCAGCTTCAATCCGCGCCTGCACGAGCCGGGCGCCCAGACCGTGCTGGGGAAGAGCTATGCCGAGGAAGGTGTCGAGCAGGGGCGCGCCGTCCTGCGGGATCTCGCCGCCCATCCCGCGACGGCAACGCATGTGGCGGGCAAGCTGGCTCGCCATTTCATCGCCGATCAGCCGCCTCAGGAGCTGGTGGACGACATGGCGCGGGTGTTTCGAGACACCGCTGGCGATCTCAAGGAGGTTGCCAAGGCGATGGTCGCATCGCCCGCGGCCTGGACTCTGCCGCCGACCAAACTGAAGCGCCCGTCCGAATGGGTGGTCGGGATGGTGCGCGCGGCGGGCATCACGGAAGTCGACGCGCTGCGTTTCACGCAGGGACAGAGGATCCTGGGCGAGGCACTGTGGCGGCCGCCGTCGCCGAAGGGCTACGCCGATGACGAGGCGAGCTGGATCGACGGCCTCGGCCGGCGGCTCGACGTCGCCAATGTTTTTGCCGAGCGCATCGCCGGCCAAGTCGATCCGCAATTCGTGACCGAGACCGTGCTGCAGTCCTGCGTGTCATCGGACGTGATGCAGGCGGTCGCGCACGCCGAAAGCCGCCAGCAGGCGCTGGTGCTGCTGTTCATGTCGGCGGATCTTCAGAGGAGGTGACGATGGCCGGATCTCATCTGCCGACGCGACGCGATGTGCTGCGCGGCTCGGGTGCGCTGTTCGCCTGGACCCAGATGCCGCGCCTTGCACGCGCGGAGGGGCGCGACCCGCGCCTGCTGGTGATCGTGCTGCGCGGCGCGCTCGACGGCCTCGGTGCAGTGGCTCCGGTCGGCGATCCCGACTGGGTGGCCTTGCGCGGCGATCGCGCGCTGCTCTTGGACGGCAAGCCGCCGGCGTTGCCGCTCGACGGCTTCTTTGCGCTCAATCCGGCAATGCCGAACCTGCACCGGCTGTATCAGGCGAAGCAGGCCGCCGTGGTGCATGCGACCTGCACGCCCTATCGCGAGCGCTCGCATTTCGACGGTCAGGACGTGCTCGAAAGCGGCATGGTCAAGCCCGGCGCGACCGACACCGGCTGGCTCAACCGCGCGCTCGGCGAGATGCAGTCTGACGGTCGCGTCAATCTCAACGGCAGCCGCGCGCTCGGCGTTGGCGCGGTGACGCCGCTCGTCGTGCGCGGCAAGGCGCCGGTGATGTCCTGGGCACCGCAACTACTGCTGCCTGCGAGCGCGGACACCCAGATGCGGTTGCTCGATCTCTATCGCCACACTGATCCGAAGCTGGCGGCGGCGATGGAGGGGCGGATCAATCTTGCCGCGATCGGCGGAACCGCAGCACCGAGCGCGCCGATGACCGATGATCCCGCGGCTGCGCTGCTCGGCTTTGCCCGTGTGCGCACCTTTTTCGCGGACACCGCAGGCGCCGCCGCGCGCTTTCTGGCGCGGGCCGATGGTCCACGCGTCGGCGCGCTCGGTTTCGTCGGCTGGGACACCCATGTCAACGAAGGCGCGGGCTCAGGCCAACTCGCCAATCTGCTGGGTGCGCTCGACGGCGCGATTGCTGCGATCGAGACCGGCATGGGGCCGGCGTGGGGAGAGACCGTCGTTGCCGTCGTCACCGAGTTCGGCCGCACCGCGCATATCAACGGCACCAACGGCACCGATCACGGCACCGGCACGGTTGCCTTCCTCGCCGGCGGCGCGTTGAATGGCGGCCGCGTGATCGCGGACTGGCCCGGCCTGAAACTCGCCCAGCTCTATGAGCAGCGCGATCTCAGGGCGACGACCGATCTGCGGGCTGTGCTCAAGGGATTGCTCCGGGATCATCTGCGCATCGACGATCAGGCGCTGGCGGCGCGCGTCTTCCCTGATAGCGGCGACGTCGCGCCTATGGCGGGTCTGTTGGCATGAACTCTGCGATTGACGGCCGGGCATTCGACAGCGCGAGACGTGGGCTCATTCCCCGTCGCGTGCTGTTCGACAATCCGACGTTCTTCGACGCCAAGCTGTCGCCGGACGGACAATTCGTGTCCTGGCTCGCGCCGGTCGACGGCGTGCTCAATCTCTGGGTCGCGCCGTGTGATCACATTGCCGGCGCAGAGCCGGTGACGCGCACCAAGGGCCGGCCGATCACCTGGCAGGATTGGAGCCCCGACGGGCGCTTCCTGATGTTCATCAAGGACGAGAACGGGGACGAGAATTTTCATCTGTTCGTGGTCGATCCATGGACGCGCGCGCTGCGCGACCTCACGCCCTTTCCGGGCGCACGCGCGATACCGACGCTGTGGTCACGCGCCGTGCCGAACAGAATCGCGGTGACGCTCAATGATCGCGATCCTCGCAGTCCCGACGTGTTCGCGCTCGATCTCGACAGCGGCGAGCGTACGCTGATCTGGGAGAATACCCAGCAGCTCGAGTTCGTCGGTCTGGACTGGCAGCTCAAGCCGCGGCACGCCCGCAGCTACGCAGCCGATGGCGGCGCCCGGCTGTGGCGGATCGAGGACGGTACGCTGGTGCCCTGGTGCGACGTGCCGTTCGAGGCGAGCTGGAGCACGCGGGTCGCGACCTTCGACATCAGCGGACGCCATTTGCATCTGTTCTCCTGCCTGCATCACGACAAGACGGCGCTGGTGCGCATGGACTGGGCGACCGGCGACGAGCAGGTGCTGTTTGCCAGCGATGAGGCCGACGTGACCGGCTGGATCCTGGACGGACAGAGCTTCGAGCCGCTGGCGGCCGCGATCGATCCCGGCCGGCAGCACTGGCATGCGATGTCCGGCGCCGTGGCCAATGATCTGGCGCTCATCCGCGATGCGCTGCCGGGCCATGCCTTTCACGTCATCAGCCAGTCGGACGATGACCGCCGCTGGACCCTGATGAGCTACACGCCGCAGCAGCCGGGCACCTTCCATCTCTACGATCGTAACAGTGGCACGGTGACCGAATTGTTCACCGCGCGGCCGGAGCTGAAATCATACTGCCTTGCGCCGATGCATCCGATCAAGACCAAGGCACGCGACGGGCTCGATCTGGTGTCCTATCTGACCCTGCCGTCTGACATCGACGGCGACCGGCCGCCGCAGCCGCTGCCGACAGTGCTGGTCGTGCATGGCGGGCCCTGGGGCCGCGACGTCTACGGCTACCGCGGCGACCATCAATGGCTCGCCGACCGCGGCTATGCCGTGCTCTCGGTGAACTATCGCGGTTCGACCGGTTTCGGCAAAGCCTTCGTCGCCGCGAGCGAGAAGCAGCATGCGCGCAAGATGCACGACGATCTCATCGACATGGTCGACTGGGCGATTGCGCAAGGCATCGCGCTGCGCGACCGGATCGCGATCACCGGCGTGTCTTACGGCGGCTATGCCTCCTTCGTCGCCGCGACCTTCACCCCGGAGGTGTTCTGCTGCGCGGTGCCGGTGGTCGGCATCACCAACCTGCAGACGCTGCTCGAATCCATGCCGCCTTATTGGTCGGGATTTGCCGAGTTCATGTATCGCAGCTATGGCGATCCGCGCACCGCGGCGGGGAGAGCGCTGCTGGCCGAGCGCTCGCCGATCCATCAGGTCGACAACATCACAAAGCCGATGCTGATCTTCCACGGCGCCAACGACGTGCGCTGCCTGATTGCGGAGAGTGATACCATCGTCGCCGCGATGCGCCAGCGGAGTATTCCGGTCACCTATATCGTCTATCCCGACGAGGGGCATGGCTTCCAGAAGCCGGAGAATCGCCTGTCCTATATCGCGATGGCGGAGGCCTTCTTCGCGCGCCATCTCGGTGGCGCATTCGAGCCGATCGGCCGGGATTTCGACGGTTCCAGCCATGAGGTGAGGGCCGGCGCACCGCTGCTGGCCGACTACATCGCATAGACCAGCGCCCTCGCGGCGCACAATCCGCGAGCGCCTGCCGGCCTGTCGCCCTGCCCAGATGGCGGATGGACGGTACCACGAACCCCATTTACATCACCCCGTGATCGCGCTGAAAATGGCGCTCTCTTGATGTGTGCCGATGCAACGGACGATTCCGGAGCAGGGGGCGACGATGATCAATCCGAATGCCTTAGCAGGATTGCGCCGGATCGAACGCGACGTGCGGCTCGATCTGTTTCGGGGGATCGGTCTGTGGATGATCTTTCTCGATCACATTCCGCATGACGTCGTCTCCTGGCTGACGCTCCGCAATTACGGCTTCAGCGACGCCGCCGAATTCTTCGTTTTCATCTCGGGCTATCTGGTCGGTTTCATCTACGCGCCGATCATCCGCGCCGGATTGTTCTTTGCCGCCGCCAAGCGGCTGCTGCGGCGGGCTCTGCAGATGTATGTCGCCCATATCATGCTGTTCCTTTTGTTCACCGCCCAGATCGCGCGTACCGTGCGGCGGTTCGACAATCCGCTGTATGAGGACGAATTCAACATCCACAATTTTCTGGAGCATCCGGACGTGCTGATCGGGCAGGCGATCACGCTGCGCTACAAGCCGGTCAATCTCGACGTGCTGCCGCTCTACATCACCCTGGTCGCGACAGCCCCGTTCATGCTCTGGTGCCTGGTGCGCCGGCCGAACCTGACGCTTGCGGCGTCGGTGGTGCTCTATGCGTTCTCGCGCTGGTTCGATTGGAACGTCCCATCGTATCCGGCGGGCACGACCTGGTACTTCAATCCGTTCTGCTGGCAGCTTCTGTTCGTGTTCGCGGCATGGTGCGGCAATGGTGGCTTTGCGCTGATCGCGCGGTGGGTGTGGTCGCGCGCGGTGATGTGGCTTGCGGTGGCGTGGCTGGTCTTCGCCTTCCTGATCGTGATGACCTGGCACATTCCGGCGCTCGCGGCGCTGGTGCCGAAATGGATGATCAAGGTGATCTATCCGATCGACAAGACCGACCTCGACCTGTTCCGCCTGACGCATTTCCTCGCGCTGGCGACCTGGGTCTCCTATCTGGTGCCGCGCGACTGGCCGCCGCTGAAGGCGCGCTGGACATTCCCGATGCGGCTCTGCGGCCGGCACTCGCTGCCGATCTTCTGCCTCGGCGTGTTCCTGTCGTTCTCGGCGCATTGGATTCTCATGCAATACACGCGTGGCGTCTGGGAGCAGTTGGCGGTCAGCGCCGCCGGCATCCTGATCATGATCGGCTTCGCCTGGCTGCTCGAGCGCACCAACGAGGTGCCCGATCTGTTCGTCGAGGTGCTGGAGAACAAAGAGGCCGGGACCGAGAGCGCCTGATGCTGGGGGAGAGATCGATGCGTGCGCGGATCCTGATGATCGTTGCGATGGTCCTGGTTCTGACCAGTCGCGTCAGCGCGCAAGCGCCGTCACCCGAGGCGTTGGACGCCGCGCGCGGCCTGGTCGTGACCATGAAGCTCGCCGATCAATACAAGGCGATGCTGCCGACCATTCTGCTCGGCATCAAGCCCGTGCTGGTGCAGGACCGGCCGGAGATCGAGCGCGACTACGAAGCGATGGCGGCGACGGTTGGTGACGCCTACACGCCGTTCTATCAGGCCATGGTTGATCGCGTCGCCGCGCTCTATGCCAGCGCGTTTACGATCGACGAGCTGCATCAGATCGAGGCGTTCTATCGCACGGCAGTCGGCCAGAAATTGCTGGAGAAAGTGCCCGCGCTGGCACAGCAGCGCGAGGTCGTGGTGCAGGACATCAGCCGCAAGGCTGCCGATGAGCTGAAAGCGCGCCTGACCGACGCGCTGCGCCAGAAGGGGCACAAGCTGTGACGGCCTTGTCACACAGCGGTCCCGACACAAAAAATTCGTAACTCAGCCTCTTGCAAGGGGCCCCGGTGCAAGCTGGAAGCATCTCGATTCGCCATGGTTCGAACCATGCCTGCCGTGATGTCCTGGACCAGCGTACCGCCAAGCTTCCCCTCAACTCGGTCCAAGAAGCAATCTTGCGGCCGGCTTTGCGACAGTGCTCTGCTCTGTCGGCGAAGGTCAGGACCGAGCCTGGTCCATCGAGATGACGTTTCCGCTCGCGCGGTTCCTCCTTGGCAGCCTGGCGCGCGGCAATTTCTCGGCTTGTCGTTTTGCAGGATTTGTGGATTTCTTGCCTGGCGATGATCGTTCGAGCATGTGCGAAATCCCGCTTCGGCCGTATACGCATGGCGACGGGTGGCTCGTGACGATCACCGCGACAGCCCGGGAACCAATGCTTTCAACGCCATGGGCGTGTCGCCGGCGTCGGTTCGAATGCAAGTTCGACCACGCAGGCTCAGTGACGCCAGGCTTTGAAACAAATGGGCTTCAGTATTTCGGGATTGCCGCATTGCCATGGAGATAACATCCAGTGAATATCAATCGGCGCGGCATTTTAAAGACATTCGTAGCCACAGCGGTTAGTTCGGTCAGTGAAAAGGCCCTCGCATTTGTGAAAGGCGGGATACGGTCAGCATCCAATGCCGCTCCAACCTGGCAAACGCTCAAGGTCGGCGGCGGCGGCAACATGCGCGGTATGGATGTCGTCGGGACCACGCTCCTTGCGCGATCGGATACTCACCCGGCGCTCTATCTTTGGGATTCGGCGGCCAACAGATGGGACCCTTTAGTCACGTCCTATTCGTTGCCGTCCAACTATGTGGCGTCCTATGGCAACAATGTCTTTGCGGATGGCGTATGGGAAGCGCGCATCTGCCCGAGCACGTTGACCAGGCTTTATATGGTCTATCTCAGCACGCCATTCGTTTCGACGAACAGCGGGCGGACCTGGACGTCGATCAAATCCGGTGCGTGGCCGAGCTTTGCCAACAATGGCGTTGCCGGTTGGTTTGAGGCGAACGGCGATCACGGCGTCTGCAACATGGCGGTTGATCCCGCCAATGACCAGATCGTGTTTGTGGGATCGCCTGCAAACGGTCTGCTCAAGACCAGCAACGGCGGCGGGAATTGGGTCGTCGACGGTGGCGTTGCTGCGGCGACGTCGCAAGGCATCGGAATTGTCTTCGATCCCACGTCCTCGGTGGTTGCCGGCGCAACCCAAGGCATATTTGCCGTCTCAAACGGGCAAGGGGTTTGGCATTCGACCAACGGCGGTTCGTCGTGGACCAGGCTCAACACGACGGGAATGCCGACCGCCTATTGGGATATGGTCGTAGATCAGCTCGGGACGCTATGGATCACGACAGGCGCGGGAGGTGCACTCCGGTTGTGGACGTCTGAAACTGGATGGGTCAGAAACTCACTCAGGGATGGCGCAGGTCTCAGCGGGATCGCGGTGTCGCCTCTTAATCCTAATAACATGCTCTGCTGCAGCCTCGGCGGTCGCATGTACATCTCGACCGATCGTGGGAGCACCTGGACCACGTCGATCATCACCTCAAGGGTTGACGGCAGCGCAGACGCGCCTTGGCAGAATTGGGGACCTTCTGCTGGCTACGCTGGAACAAATAACGGCGGCTATAGCCGAGGATCTTATGGATATTCGGCCAACAGGCTCATGTTCGATAGCACCGGCGTCGTCTACATGGCGCAAGGGTTCGGGGTTTTCTCAGCGCCGACGCCGTTCGCGAATCCCAACAATATCACCTATAGGGCACAGTCTCGCGGCATTGAGGCGCTTGATGCCACCTATGTTATCCATCCTCCGGGCGGGGTCCCGATCGGAACTGCTTGGGATCTACCGATCTGGCGGTGGCCGGACTACGGCGCGGCATATCCAACGAAGTACGGTCCAGACGACGACTTTTATGCCAATATGCCAACCTACGGCGTGGCTCTGAAGCGTGGTCACATGATCGACTATGCCTCAAGCTCAACAAATTTCCTTGTTGGCTTGACCTCGTTCGGTTTGTACTACTCCAGTGATTACGGCAGCACCTGGTCGCGGATGTCAAACCAGGCGGCGCTGGGAGATACCTATTATCAGGGAGCTTGCGTCGCATCGTCGTCCCCGACCAACCATCTTTTCTTTGGTGTCGGCTCAGGGCTGATCTACACGACTGACAACGGGGTGACGTGGAAAAAATCGTCCTATGCCGGCAACGGCATGCCGTCTTTCCCGTTCTTCTATGAATGTGTCATTGCAGCCGATCGCGTCACGCCCGGAAAGTTCTACGTGCTTTCCGCCGGCGACAAGATGTACGTGTCCACGGATGGCGGGGCTACGTTCAAGGCCGCCGGCGCGCTGACCGACGCCCTCGGGCTCGCGCGAGTCAAATGCGTGCCTGGGAATGCCGGACATGTGTTCGTCGTGACCGGAAACTCGCTCAATCGGCAGCCAGTGCCCAGCGCCATCTTGAAGTGGTCCACCAAAAGCGGCACCTCGTTCTCGACGCTGTTTGACTTCCACAGCGTGGAGGACATTGGCTTCGGGACGGTCGTCGCGGGCCAATCCTATCCAACGCTCTACATCGCCGCCCACCGCGCCAGCACGGCGACCTACGGCATCTACAAGTGTAACAACTTCAACCCGAGCACAGGCGCCGGCACCTGGACGCTGATGACGAATTCAGACGGGACGAACTATCCGCAAGGGTGGTTCTCTGCGATTGCCGGCGTGGCGGGTGACCCGGTCAACGACAATAGATGCTCAATCGCTTATACGAATGGCGGGTTCAAGAGGTACGGTTAATCCCGTACCTTGTTGATGGCGCGATCCGGAAGCCGCCGCGCTCGCGACGCCGCAATGTAGTCGTTGCACACGCAATCCGCTTTCGAACTGATTGGATCAAGAGTGAATTTTGTGAGGCTCTTGCGAATCCCGAATATCGAATAGCCGATAGACTGTAGCATTTCGCCGATCGGTTCCGAGCTCTTCTCCCCATGCCCCTCGAACAGGATGATCTTGGTGCTTGCGATACGATTGAGCCGGCACTTGCGACTTCAACATGCGTTCGTGGTTATGGATTTCGGGCTCGCTTGCTCCGCAAGCGCCCCGGAATGACGGAGGATAGGTTGTGTAATCCATCTACTCGTCATTCCGGGGCATCGCGCAGCGATGAGCCCGGAATCCATAACCACGACCATTTGCGATGTGCTCCATGAGCACGATGCCGATCTCATTTATTATCAGCACTCCAACTGACACTTTACAAATTCCGAAATTGCTGTAAGAGCACACGCCACGACGTTGCGGATTTCCGCCAGCGAGAGACCTATGCCGTATTCGTATCCACGCCCGATCAAGGAAGCAGCGCTGCCGCTCATGCGGCAACGCCTGAATTCCGCGTGCGTGCCGGCGGTCTCCGCAGGCAAGGCGCTACCAGGCAATATTGCACCGATAGCGTAAAAGGCGGCGGGTTTTCCCTCTGCCTTGGGCAGAGAGAAAATCCGCAAAGCCGTGGTCCCTTCGGGGACGATCTCGACCGACCTCTCTGCTTGCACAACGGTTCGCGCGATCTGACATCGCGCTGGCCTGATATCTGGAGCCCATGCTGGGTTTCCGGACCTGTAACTGCTTGAGAGAGGAGGATCAGATGCGATCCGATCCCTACCGAGAGCGGGCGCGAGAGCTGGCGGTTGAAGCCGGCCTCGATCCCGATGCCAAGATCGACCGGCCCGGGCAGCGGCCGATGCCGCTGTGGTGCACGTTTCGCGACGCCGCCCGCAAGGAGCAGCTTGCGCGCGACGCGGAGGCGCTCGCCAACACCGTGGCGAGCCGGCCGCAGGCGGCCGAGTATCAGAACAGCCCGCTGAAGGTGTTCGGCCAGCACGAGGATGCGACGCTTGCGCAGATGCGCAATTGCATGGCGGTCGGCAACGCCGTGGCCGGTGTGATCTGCGCCGACGGCCATCTCGGCTATGCCCAGCCGGTCGGCGGCGTGATCGCCTATGAGAAGCAGATCAGCATCTCCGGCGTCGGCTTCGACATCGGCTGCGGCAACATGGCCGTGCGTCTCGACACTCAGTTCAGTGAGATCGAGAACAAGGTCGGTGCGATCACCCAGGATGTCGCCAAGGTGATCTCCTTCGGCGTCGGCCGCAAGAATGCACAGCGCGTCGAGCATGAGCTGTTCGACGACGCCGATGCCTGGCGCGAGTCCGACATGGGCGAGTACCGGCAGAAGGCTGTCGGACAGCTCGGCACGGTGGGTTCGGGCAACCACTATGTCGATTTGATGCGCGACGCGGCCGGCTTCGTCTGGATCGGCGTGCATTTCGGCAGCCGTGGTCTCGGCCACACCAGCGCGACGCGCTACCTCAAGGCGGCCGGTGGCAAGGACGGCATGAACGTGCCGCCTGCCGTCGTCGACGAGGACTCGGAGCTCGGGCGGCGCTACATCGCCGCGATGCAGTTGGCGGGGCGTTATGCCTATGCCGGACGGGAGTGGGTGGTCGAGCGCGTGCGCGCGATCATCGGCGGCGCCGTTACGGACATGGTGCACAACCACCACAACTACGCCTGGCGCGAGACCCATGGCGGCAAGGACCTGTGGGTCGTCCGCAAGGGCGCCACGCCGGCCTTTCCTGGCCAGCGCGGCTTCGTCGGCGGCTCGATGGGCGACGATGCCGTCATCATCGAGGGCATGGAGTCCGAGGAGGCGAAGGCTTCGCTCTACTCCACCGTGCACGGGGCCGGGCGGCTGTTCGGGCGCCGGGAAGCCAAGCGGCGTTTCACCCGCGCCGAGATGGACGCGTGGCTGCAGGGCCGGGGCGTCACCCTGATCGGGGCCGACCTCGACGAGAGCCCGATGGCCTATCGCCGTCTGCCGGAGGTGATCGCCGAGCACGCGGGCTCGGTGAAGGTGCTTCACACCTTGCGGCCGTTCGCGGTGGTGATGGCCGGCGAGGGCGAGTTCGATCCGTTCAAGGATTGAGCACGCTGGCGCTGCTGATAGCAGCGCAGCTTCAATACAGGAGGTCGCCTATGGGCGGCCTCCTCAACTCTCCTTCGGAGGACATCATCATGACCGAGCTGGTCTGGCGCGCCGATAATGTCGAAACGATCGCAAATTTCTTCTCCACTGCGGAGTGTGAGGGGACCATCGCGCTTGCGGAGCGGATCGGCTTCGAGCAGGCGACGATCTCGACCTCGACCGGCATGGTCCGGATGGAGAGCGTCCGCAACAATGATCGCGTCATCGTCGACGACGCCGAGCGCGCGCAGGAGCTTTATTTGAAGCTCGCGCTTCATCTCGCCCCGTCGTTCCAGCATTGGTGGACGCCGGTCGGGCTGAATGAGCGGTTGCGCCTGTACCGCTATGACGTCGGGCAGCGTTTCGAATGGCATCGCGACGGCCACTTCGAGCGGCCAAACGGGGAGCGCAGCCAGTTCACCTTCATGGTCTATCTCAACGACGACTTCGAAGGAGGGGCGACATCGTTCGGGGATGACAGCGGCCTGATGCCTGATGGTCCTCTTCGCATCACGCCGGAGAAGGGCATGGCGCTGCTGTTCCACCACCCGATCATGCATCGCGGTGATCCCGTCACCAAGGGGCGCAAATATGTGTTGCGGAGCGATGTGATGTACCGGCGCGTCGCTTGAGGTCGTCGCGCTCAATTGCTGCAAGCCGCCCACGGGCGGCTTTTCGCCCAATGAACATCGTCGAGGCCGGGTGCGACAAATATTTCTGAATTGGAATGCGAGACGAGCGATGATCGATGGAAACACCTTGATCGCCTGGGGGTTCAAGCCAGGCCGCTGGTTCAGGGATGGACTGGCGACGGCGAACGCGTTGCGCGCCGAGGGCGCCGACGAGGACGCGATTTTCGCGGCCTTGCAGGCATTGCAGCCGCTCGAAACCTTGATGCGCACCAATGGCCTCCCGTTCTCCATGCTGATCGATGCCGAGAACGAGCTGGAACGTGCCAACGTCGGGGCCGTGGCGCAGCACATGGATGCGCTGATGAGAGTCCCGACCATTGTGGTCGGCGCGGTGATGCCGGATGCCTGCCCTTCCGGGACGGCGACGGGCACGATTCCCGTGGGCGGCGTGGTCGCCTGCGAGGATGCGATCCATCCCGGATTCCACTCTTCGGACATCTGCTGCTCGGTCGCGATCACGGTGTTCACGCGCAAGGATGATCCGAAACGCGTGCTCGATGCCGTTCACGCCGTCACTCATTTCGGCCCGGGCGGCCGCGACAAGCTGCTTAGTCCGCCGGATGAGGTGATGGCTGCGTTCGACGCCAATCCGTTCCTGAAGGGCCTGGAGCGTTTCGCGGTCGGTCACTTCGCCACGCAGGGTGACGGCAATCATTTTGCATTTGTCGGCCATCTGAAGTCGACGGGGCAGGTCGCGCTGGTGACCCACCATGGCTCGCGCGGCCTCGGCGCACAGGTCTACAAGCGCGGCATGGCCGCGGCCAGGAAGCACACCGCGATCTATGCGCCGAAGGTCCCGGACCACAATGCCTGGATCAGGGCATCGAGCGACGACGGGCGCGCTTATTGGGAGGCGTTGCAGGTGGTGCGGCTCTGGACCAAGGCCAACCACCATGCCATCCATGATCTCGCGGCTGCCAAGCTTGGTAACAAGATCGCCGATCGTTTTTGGAACGAGCATAATTTCGTCTTCAGGAAGACGGACGGCCTGTTCTACCACGGCAAGGGCGCGACCCCGAACTGGGCGGGCTTCTCCGCCGATGATGACGGGCGCACCATCGTGCCGCTCAACATGGCGGAGCCGGTGTTGTTGTTGAAGCATACCGACAACAAGGACGCGCTTGGCTTTGCGCCCCACGGCGCCGGTCGTAATCTCGGGCGCAAAGCGTTTCTGCGCCAGAACCGGCCCGAACTGCCAGATGGCATCGACGCGCGCTTTTACTGCGGTAAGCCGGACCTGTCCGAGCTGCCGCAGGCCTACAAGAACGCGGCCTCGGTGCGTGCGCAGATCGAGGCCTATCGCCTCGGTGAAGTGATCGACGAGGTGATCCCGTACGGCTCGGTCATGGCCGGCGATTGGGAAGCCGATGCGCCGTGGCGGAAGGGACGGTGAGGTTCGGAACGGGGCGTCGCGCGAAAGTTTCGGCGAGATCGGAGAAGCCGCCCACGGGTGGCCTCGGGCCAAGCAGGATGGAGGCGAGACATGAGTGAGATCCGGTGGAGAGCGAAGAACGTCGGTACGATCGAGGGCTTTCTCTCGCTCGGCGAATGCGACGACTATGTCCGGTTCGGCGAGGCGATCGGCTTCACCGAAGCACCGATATCGACCTCGGAGGGCATGATCATGATGGAGGACGTTCGTAACAACGATCGCGTCATGATTGACGATGCGGCGCGGGCTCAGGCGCTCTATCAAAGGCTCTCCGGTCATCTGGCGCCGCGGTTCCAGAAGACGTGGGTGCCCGTCGCGCTGAACGAACGCCTGCGGCTCTATCGCTATGATATCGGGCAGCAGTTCGACTGGCATCTCGATGGCCATTTCGAGCGGGAGCTCGGTGAGCGCAGCCAATTCACCTTCATGGTCTATCTCAATGACGACTTCGAAGGCGGAGCAACGTCATTCAAAGATGGCGATGGAGGAGCCTCGATCGGTGATCCGTTTCGGGTCAGGCCGGAGAAGGGGATGGCGCTCCTGTTCCACCATCCGATCATGCATCGCGGCGATCCGGTTACCAAGGGGCGCAAATACGTGCTGCGAACCGATGTCATGTATCGCCGCCAGGGGTGAGGCATGGCGCACCACGCGCAACCAAATGGCGGTTGCGTGTGGTGCTGCCGTCGGCCATCCTTGCGGTAAGATGCATTGGGGCGCGTGGTGACGGGCGTCGAGGCTGGAGCGATCAGGTCGAAGCGGGAGCCCTGGTGGTCGATCGCGGCTGTTTTCGTGCTCGGTTTCGTGCTGCTGTCGCTCTTGACGGCGTCGCCGCTGTTGGTTCGTGCCTTTCTGTATCAGCCGTTCAATATTCCGGCCGGCTCGATGAAGCCGACCTTCCTGGTCGGCGACGTCTTCTTCGTCGCGAAATATCCCTACGGCTATAGCCGTTACACGTGGCCGTTGTCCTGGCCGTCCTCACTGGCTGCTTCGGCCCGCATCTGGGGTGCTGTGCCCGCGCGCGGCGACGTCGTCGCGTTTTTCCTGCCGAAGGATAATGCGACCGTGTACATCAAGCGCGTGGTCGGGCTGCCAGGTGACCGCATTCAGATGAAGGACGGGCGGCTCTACATCAACGAGACGCCGGTCGTGCGCGAACGGGGCGACGACGCGGTTGGGCTCAGTGCCTGCGGCGACGAGTCCCGCGAGCGCGTCAAACGCTGGCGCGAAACCCTGCCGAATGGCGTGAGCTACGACACGCTCGATTGTCTCGACAACGGTTTCTTTGACAACACGCCCGTCTATACCGTGCCGCCCGATCGATTGTTCATGCTCGGCGACAACCGCGACAATTCCACCGACAGCCGCGTGCTCAGTCAGGTCGGCTATGTCCCGATCGAGAACGTCATCGGCCGCGCCGCGATGATCTATTTCTCGGTCACAGGCGGCGAAAAGGGGGAGCCGGGCCGGATTCGCTTCGAGCGGATCGGGATGATGGTACGGTGAGCTCTCCGACTACAAGATGCGGGCCAATCGGGATGAAGGAGGGCAGCATCGGTATCTGCTTGTCATGGGTCTTCGCTCACGACAGCTGCCTGTGGTTATGGATTCCGGGCTCGCTTGCTTCGCAAGCGCCCCGGAATGACGACGGAGAGAGAAACTAGCTGCTCGCTGATAGCGAAATCAGATCGCATGATCAGAAGCTCGATCTATCCTCCTCGTCATTCCGGGGCATCGCGCAGCGATGAGCCCGGAATCCATAGCCATTGGCCGTAACTGTGGCGCGCGATAGTGGCGACGTATAGCTCGCACCAAGTCGCTTATCCGTCAAATCCGCCCCAAACAAAAAGGGCGCGGTTCGCACCGCGCCCTTCGTAGCTTCGGAGCAGGTTCGACCTTAGAAGTCCATGCCGCCCATGCCGCCGCCCGGAGGCATTGCGGGGCCGGCTGCATTCTTCTTCGGCAGCTCGGCAACCATCGCCTCGGTGGTGATCAGGAGGCTGGCCACGGAGGCCGCGTTCTGGATCGCGGTGCGCACGACCTTGGTCGGGTCGATGATGCCCTTCGAGACCATGTTCACGTATTCGCCGGACTGCGAGTCGAAGCCGTAGGCATACTGCTCCTTCTCGAGGATCTTGCCGACGATGACCGAGCCGTCCTCGCCCGCATTGATGGCGATCTGGCGGGCCGGAGCGGAGAGCGCCTTGCGGACGATCTCGATGCCGGTCTTCTGGTCCTCGTTCTTGGAGCGCAGGCCCTTGAGCTGCTCGGAGGCACGGAGCAGGGCGACGCCGCCGCCCGGCAGGATGCCTTCCTCGACAGCAGCGCGGGTCGCGTGCATCGCGTCATCAACGCGATCCTTGCGCTCCTTGACCTCGACCTCGGTCGCGCCGCCGACGCGGATCACCGCGACGCCGCCGGCGAGCTTGGCCAGACGCTCCTGCAGCTTCTCACGGTCGTAGTCCGAGGTGGTCTCCTCGATCTGCGCCTTGATCTGGGCCACGCGCGCCTCGATGTCGGCCTTCTTGCCGGCGCCGTTGACGATCGTGGTGTTCTCCTTGTCGATCATGACCTTCTTGGCGCGGCCGAGCATCGACAGGTTGACGTTCTCGAGCTTGATGCCGAGGTCTTCCGAGATCGCCTGGCCGCCGGTCAGGATCGCGATGTCCTGCAGCATGGCCTTGCGGCGATCGCCGAAGCCCGGCGCCTTGACGGCCGCGACCTTCAGGCCGCCACGGAGGCGGTTGACGACGAGGGTGGCGAGCGCTTCGCCTTCGACGTCCTCAGCGACGATCACCAGCGGCTTGCCGGTCTGCACGACGGCTTCGAGCAGCGGCAGCAGCTCGTTCAGCGACGACAGCTTCTTCTCGTTGATGAGGATGTAGGCATCGTCCATCTCAACGCGCATCTTGTCGGCGTTGGTGACGAAGTAGGGCGAGATGTAGCCGCGGTCGAACTGCATGCCCTCGACGACGTCGAGCTCAGTCTCGAGAGACTTGGCTTCCTCGACGGTGATGACGCCCTCGTTGCCGACCTTCTTCATGGCGTCGGCGAGGAACTTGCCGATCTCGGCATCGCCATTGGCCGAGATGGTGCCAACCTGGGCGATCTCGTCGTTCGAGGTGACCTTCTTGGAGTTCTTCGACAGGTCCGCAACGACCGCCTCGACCGCGAGGTCGATGCCGCGCTTGAGGTCCATCGGGTTCATGCCGGCGGCAACCGCCTTGGCGCCTTCGCGCACGATCGCGGCGGCGAGCACGGTCGCGGTGGTGGTGCCGTCGCCGGCCGCATCAGCGGACTTGGAGGCGACTTCGCGCACCATCTGCGCGCCCATGTTCTCGAACTTGTCGTCGAGCTCGATCTCCTTGGCGACGGTGACGCCGTCCTTGGTGATGCGGGGAGCGCCGAACGACTTGTCGAGCACCACGTTGCGGCCCTTCGGGCCGAGGGTGACCTTCACGGCATTGGAGAGGATCTCGACGCCGCGCAGCATGCGGTCGCGGGCGTCGACGCCGAACTTCACGTCTTTGGCTGACATATTGGGTTTCCCTGAGTTGAAACGTCTATCTCACCCTTGGCGGGGCGCCCGCGGGGCGCTCCTCAGGGTGAGCGTGTGCGAGCGGATGATTAGGCGGCTTTCTTCTTGGCGCCGACGTCGGTCAGCACGCCCATGATGTCGCTTTCCTTCATGATCAACAGCTCCTGGCCGTCGATCTTGACCTCGGTGCCCGACCACTTGCCGAACAGCACGCGGTCACCAACCTGGACGTCGAGCGGGACCAGCTTGCCGCTCTCGTCGCGGGCGCCGGGGCCCACCGCGATCACTTCGCCCTGCGAGGGCTTTTCCTTGGCCGAGTCGGGGATGATGATGCCGCCGGCAGTCTTCTCTTCGGCGTCGATGCGCTTGACCACGACGCGGTCGTGAAGCGGACGGAAAGCCATACAGTCCTCCTAAGCTATTGAGGCGATTATCAGTTTCTGGAGATTGGCAGTCGATGCCAGCGAGTGCCAGCCTGCCGGGCAGGACATAGGCGAGAGTTTTGGGGCCGGCAAGGGCTTCTAGCAGAAAAATTAGCAGTCAATCACGCGGTCTGCCAGAAGGTCCGGGCATCGTTAACGAGGCCGGAACGGATCGTGAAACCCAGTATTAGCACCCCCGCTAAGTCGCTGCTAGTGCAGGAAATTTCAACAACCCGTTAAACATTTAGGCTTGTGATGGATTGAAGTCATGCGTCACATTTCTCTCATGTGAGCGCATCTTCACCGGGTGACTCCATCGCAGGTGCCACGCGGGGACAATGCGCTTCCTAAAACGGAGGTTGGCATGGTGTCGAAGGTTGCCGTTTCCGAGGATTTTCGGAAACAGGTCCTGGGTTACGGGCTGACGACGGCGCAGATCCTTTATCGGATGCCGGATCATCCCTCGCTGCTCCAGACCTACGTCTGGCAGAATTACGACCTGTTCCCGAAATTCCCCGCGCTGCAGGACTTCCTAGCGTTCTGGCAGAGTAAGCTCGAAGGGCCACTGTTCTCGGTGACCGTGGCGCATTCCAAGCTGATCAAGCCAGCGGAGCTGCGCGCGGTTGACGGCGTGTTCCGGCTGAACTGAGCCGATATCGCTCTGGCCGTCATCACCCGCCACCGGGTCTCGCCTTTGGCGAGCCCGATGACAGGCTCCGGCGGGTGATCCAGTCTTCCAGAGACGGTCGTGCGTGAACGAGAGGCCGCGACGTACTGGATGCCCCGCCTGGGCGGGGCATGACGGTGGAGATCGTTGATCGATCGACCCACAAACGGCTCAGTGTGCTACCCTCCGCTCAAGGACACGCAGGGAGAGCACGATGGCCAGCAAGAGCCGTGCGAAGAAGCCGGCATCACGGACAGCCGCCAAAGCGGCGACGCGCAAGACATCGCCGCGCAAGAGCGCCAAGGCGAAAGCCAAATCTGCGGCAGCCAAATCCATCGCGCGCCGGCCGCTCCCGCGCAAAGCTGCCGCCGCGCCTGCCGTGCGACGGAAGAAGCAGCGGATCGCCATCAGCCATCATCGCGATGAAGACTTCAAGGCCGATGGGCTGCGCGCCTACGCGCACTACCGCGACCTCGGCATTGCTGACGCGACGCATGGGCTGGCGCGCGCCCATGTGATCCGGCTGCTGCCGCCCTGCAACCCGCAGGAGGTTGCGAAGCTGCACACCCACGACGTCGAATTCCAGATGGTCTATGTGCTCAAGGGCTGGGTGAAGAGCTATCTCGAAGGCGTTGGCGAAACGCTGATGAAGCAAGGCAGCGCCTGGACCCAGCCGCCGCGTATCCGCCACATGATCCTCGACTATTCCGACGACGTCGAACTGCTCGAGGTGATCCTGCCGGCCGACTTCAAAACGGTCGAACTCTCGACGTAAATCGGTCTGAAACAGCTGGAAACATTCGCCCTGCGGTCGCGGCGGCCTGACCGCATGGTGTTTGTCACATCTTTGCCCGGCGTTGTTGGGCGGGATGGGCCCGCAAGGGATGCGATGCCCGCATCGCGTCCGCTGTGGGTTTGTGTCAGGCGTATGCGTTCCGTTGTCGTCAATAGCCGCCCAGTTTCGATCGGTATCCTTCCCAGGCGCGCCATTTCCGGCGGCGCGTCATCTCGACGATATCGCCAGCCCTGGACATCGGGACGATATCGACTGGCTGCGCGCCATCGCAGTCCTGTCCGTTGTCGCCTTCCATTTCGAGACGCCGGGAATCTTCGGCGGCTTCGTCGGCGTCGATATCTTCTTCGTCATCTCCGGCTATCTGATCATCGGCATCCTGCAATCCGAGATCGCGCAGGGCCGCTTCTCCTTCACGGGATTCTATGAGCGGCGGCTGCGCCGGCTGTTGCCGGCGCTCTATGTCATGGTGGTGCTGACCGCGCTGCCGTCATTGCACTTCCTGCTCAACTCCGAACGCGCCGAATTCTTCCGCTCCGCTGTTGCGGTCGTCACCTTCACCTCGAACATCTTCTTCTGGCAGCAGTCGGGTTATTTCGATCGCGCAGCGGTGGAGAAGCCGCTGCTGCACAGCTGGTCGCTGGCGGTCGAGGAACAGTTCTATCTGGTGCTGCCGGTCCTGATCTGGGGCGTGCTGCGGTTCGCCCACGGCCGCCGACTGGTGCTGCCGATCACGCTGGTGATGCTGGCCGTCGCTTCATTCGCGCTCGGTCTCATTTTGATGCGCGACGGCGCGTCCGCGAGCGCCTTCTTCCTGAGCCCGGCGCGGGCGTGGGAATTCCTGATCGGCGGACTGATGGCACTGCCGGGCGTGCCGCAGCCCCGGCCCGGACTCGCGCAGCGGAGCGCACGCGGATTGTCGCTGCTGCTAATGGCGATCCCGATCCTATCGTTGCGGCCAGGGCCCGGCTTTCCCGGCCTCAACGCGGTGGCGCCGTGCCTCGGCGCGGCCATGTTCATCTGGAGCGGGATTGGTGTTGCGAATGTTGCGCGTAGCGCGCTGTCGCCGCTGTCGCTCCCGCAGTTCTTCGGCCGTATCTCCTATTCGCTTTATCTCTGGCATTGGCCGCTGTTCGCCTTTGCGCGCTTCGCGAAGCCCGGCCTCGTGCTCGAGGCTCACGAAAAGGCCGCGCTGTTCGCGCTGACGGTCAGCGTGTCCTACCTGTCCTGGCGCTATGTGGAGCAGCCGTTCCGCAGCCGCAGCCTGGCCGCGACCCCGCGCACCGCTTTCAGCATGGCGGCGGTCGCAAGCCTGCTCCTGCTCCTCGGCAGCATTGCGGCAGTGATTTTCGGCGGCTCCAGCTCGGAGGCCGATCGCGCCGCGGCGCGGCTCGATGCTTACAACGATTACGACATGAAGCCGGTCTATCGCTACGGCACCTGCTTCACGACATCGGATGGACGGCTCGGTGACGCCTGCCTGACTGCGGCGCCCGGCAAAACCAACATCTTGCTATGGGGCGACAGCTTCGCCGCGCATTACTATCACGGCCTCACAGCGAGCCTCGATCTCCACGCCGTCAACATCATGCAGGCGACGCAGCCGGCCTGCATGCCGACGCTGAGCGCGGAGACGCAAGGCCTCGCCTCCTGCCGCGCGTTCGCCGCGCAGATGCGAGACTATTTCGGCGAGCAGAAGCCGGACCTTGTGGTGATGTCGGCGGACTGGCTGGAATATGCCCGGCCGCCGCGCTTTGGCGGCATGATCGCCGATTTGAAGCAGACGATCACGCATCTGAACGAGGCCGGCATTGCCGTTGTCTTGCTCGGTCCCTCATTGCAGTTTCGCGCACGCCTGCCGTCCATGCTGGCGCGCGCGGAGTTGCGCGGGATCGCCGCGACGTCGGAGGAATTCGTGCGCGCTGACATCTATGCGCTCGACCGGATGATGCGCAACGCGCTGCCGGTCGGCGAAGGCCTGTCCTATGTCTCGATTTTGGACGCGGTCTGCCCGGAGCGGCGATGTCCGCTCACCGAACACGGTGTGCCGCTGTCCTTCGATCATGCGCATCTGACTGCGCAAGGCTCGGTCTATATGATGGCGAAGGTCGCGCCGAGCCTGAAGATCCTGCCGCGGTAGCTCAAGTCAGCAGGCCGACGATCGCGCCCATCAGGCAGGTGGTGAGCGTGCCCGAGACGATCGACTTCAGGCCGAGGGCATTGATCTCCTCGCGCCGCGACGGCGCCATGGTGCCGAGCCCTGCGATCATGATGCCGAGGCTGCCGAAATTGGCGAAGCCGCACATCGCATAGAGCATGATCAATCTGGCGCGGGGATCGAGCGCGGCCGCGTCGAGCTTGGACAATTCGACATAGGCGATCAGCTCGTTCAGCACGGTTTTGGTTCCCATCAGGCTGCCGGCCGTGACGGCTTGCGACCAGGGTAGCCCGATCAGCCAGCACACCGGCGCCATGACGAGGCCCAACAGCCGCTGCAGCGAGATGTCGGCGCCGCCGATCGCCGGCAACAGCGACAGGATGGCGTTGGCGAGATGCACCAAAGCGACCAGCACGATCAGCATCGCGATGATGTTCATCAGGAGCTCGAGCCCCGCGCTCGTGCCTTTGACGATGGCATCCATCGTGCTCGCAGCGTCCATCTCGGGATCGGTGAGAGCGCCGCCGGTGAGCTCCTTGGACGTCTCCGGCACCATGATCAGGCTGACCAGGATCGCAGCGGGCGCGCCGAGCACGGAGGCAATGACGAAATGCGCGGCCGCATCGGGGATCAGCGGCGCAAGCAGTGTCGCGTAAAGCACCAGCACGGTGCCGGCGATGCCGGCCATGCCGCCGGTCATCACCAGAAACAATTCGCTCCGCGTCATCTGCGCGAGATAGGGCCGGACGAACAAGGGCGCTTCGACCATGCCGAGAAAGATATTGGCCGCGGTCGACAGCCCTACGGCGCCGCCGACGCCCAGCGTGCGCTCCAGCAGCCAAGCCATGCCGCGCACGATCGGTGGCAGGATGCGCCAGTAGAACAGCAGCGTGGTCAGCACGCTCATCACCAGCACGATCGGCAGCGCCTGAAAGGCAAGGATGAAATCGGCGCCGGGCGCCTTGAGGTCGAAGGGCAGGGCGCCGCCGCCCAGATAGCCGAACACGAAGGAGGTGCCGGCGCGCGAGGCCGCTGAGATCGCGCCGACCGCGTCGTTGATGGTGCCGAAGGCGCGCGCGACCACCGGAACCTTGATCAGGACCACCGCGGTGACCAGCGTGACGACAAGGCCGAGCACGGCCTGCTTCAGCGAGACCGCGCGGCGGTCCTCGCTGATCGCCCAGGCGATCAACAGCAGCGCGACGACGCCGAACGCAGATTGCAGCTGTAGCATAGGTCCCCCGAGTTTGGTCAGTATGAGCAGCCCAGATAGCAAAGCGCAATGCCATGCGCTGACCTCGGGGCTGAAGTTGACAAGGCTCCGGTGCTGGGTCACGCAAACGTGCCATGTCCTCCACCATTCCGATCGGCGCGGGCACGCTGCTCAAGCAAAGCTCGTTCCTGTTCTTCCTGCTCTCCCGCAGCCTGTCGCGCTTCTCCAGCCAGATCGCCGGGGTCGCGATCGGCTGGCAGATCTATGACCTCACGGGACGCGCCTTCGATCTCGGCATGGTCGGGCTGATCCAGTTCCTGCCGACCGCGCTTCTGGTGTTCGTGGCCGGCAGCGCCGCCGACCGCTACCCGCGCAAGCGCGTCGTGCAGCTCTGCCAGCTCGCGGAAGCGCTGACCGCAGTCTACCTGTGCTGGGGCGCCTATGCGGGCGTGCTAACGGAGCTGCAGCTGTTCGCGGCGACCTTCGTGCTTGGCATCACCGGCGCATTCGAGAGCCCAGCGACGGCCGCGCTGCTCCCGTTGATCGCACCCAACGGCAGCCTGCAACGGGCGAGCGCGCTGTCCAGCGGCGCGGCCCAGCTCGCGACCATCATCGGTCCCGCGCTGGGCGGCTTCGCCTATGCGGTCGCACCCGGCCTCGCTTACGGCATCATGGTCGTGTTCTGGCTGCTCGGGATGCTGTTCACCGGCGTCATCGAGGTGCCCGACGACGTGCCGGCGCCCAAGGAGAATGCGACCAATGCCGACTTGTTCGCCGGCGTCCGCTTCATCTGGCAGAGCCCGGCGATCCTCGGCACGATCTCGCTCGACCTGTTCGCGGTGCTGTTCGGCGGCGTCACCGCCCTGCTGCCGATCTATGCCCGCGACATTCTCGAGACCGGCCCACTCGGGCTCGGCATCCTGCGCGCGGCGCCCGCAGTCGGCGCGCTCGCGATGACGGCGGTGCTGGCGCAGCACACGATCAGCCGCCATGTGGGCTTGCGCATGTTCCAGGCGGTGATCGTGTTCGGCGCGGCGACAGTCGTATTCTCGGTCTCGCACTGGATGTGGGTATCGGTCGCCGCGCTCGCGATCCTCGGCGCCGCGGATACGATCAGCGTGGTGATCCGCTTCTCGCTGGTGCAGCTGGCCACCCCGAACGAGATGCGCGGCCGGGTCGGCGCGGTGAACTTCCTGTTCATCAATGCCTCCAACCAGCTCGGCCAGTTCGAAAGCGGCGTCACCGCGGCGCTGTTTGGCACGATGCCCGCCGCCGTGCTCGGCGGCGTCGGCACCATTGCGATTGCGCTGTTGTGGATGAAGCTGTTTCCGGCGCTGCGGGCCGTCGAACGTCTCGAATAGTCAGCCGGTCACGGAAATCGAGGCAGGCGCCGGCAGGGCGGCTTTTGCCGACACAAACAGCCGCCGCAACAGATAGAGCGCGAAAACCGCCGGGATCAGGCCCGGCCCGGGCATCTGCAGGTTGCCGAACAATAGTTGCAGCGCGGGCAGCCAGAAGACGAGCTGTGCCAGCCGCCGGCCGATCGCATCGAGCTTTCCATCCGCCAGCAGAGCGATCGCCGCAGCGGTTAGCGGCAGCACGTCATAGGTGCCCATATAGGGCGACGCACAGATCGTGCAGGCCAGCAGCAGAGCCCTGAGCAGCGCCGGATCGCCGTGCTTGCGATAGCGGAAGGCGGCATACACGGCGGCAACCGCGGCCACTGCCGCAACGGCCTGGATCGCATCCGCCACCTGATCGCCGAGTAGGCCACGGAAGCTCATGAACAGCGTCGCATGATACGGCATGGCGATGCCGCTGGGATCGCGCAACACCTCGCGCATGACGGGCAGCGCTTTCGTGACATAGTCGACCCAGCCCTGCAGCCCGCCGATGGCGACGCTCGCCGCGAACAGCGCCGCCGCCGCAACCGCCGCGGAGGCAATGACGCGCCAGCGGCTAGAGGCGACCAGCATCACCGGCAGCAGAATGCCGAGCTGCGGCTTGACCGTGAGCAGCCCGATCAAGAGCCCGGCGAACGCCGGCCGGCGGTCCAAGAAGGCAAAGCTCGCAAACAATGCGGCCGTGGTCAGGAACGAGCTTTGACCGGACAGAATACACATCAGCGCCGCCGGCGAGATGGCGACCACGAGCAGCGCGCGCCCGTCCGCGAAGCTGCTGCGACAGCCCAGATAGAAGGCGAGCAGGCCGAGAGCGAACCACAGGAGCAGGGCCGGGACGTAGTTCAAGAGCCCGAACGGCGCCATCACCACCAGCGCGTTCGGCGGATTGGGCACGTTCTGCCCGGGGTAGCCGGGGCCGAGCAGCGCGGCGAGCGCATCATTGTAGATTGAGAGATCATAGAAGCGCGACGGATCGGGCGTGAACGCGGCGCGGCCATACATCCAGAAATTCAGGAAATCGCGACCGACCACCAGCGTCGACCCGTCGCGCGGGAAGGGCCAGCTCCACTGGGTGGCCCAGAGAAAGGTAACGAACGTGAAGATGAAAAAGCCGCCGCCGAGCACGGCCAGGCCGCGCAGCATCTCGCGATCGGCCTCATTTGCGGCCGCTGGGGTCATAAGCTCAAGCAGCCGCTTGAGGCGGCTGAGAGGAGCCTGGCCGAGGATGGCTGAGGGCTGCATGGGCACAGCTCGGATCGCGGGACAGCGCCGCGCACGACGTCGCGAGCCTCAGCATCCTAAAAGTTGCCGATTAAGATACCATTGAAGCAACGCGCAAAATGTTCCGTGCGGTGCCCTGATCCGCGGATCGGGTCCAGGCCGCGGCTGAGTCACGCCCGCTCAAATGAGTAGTGAACCCGTAGCCCGGATGAGCGAAGCGATATCCGGGGCGAACAAAGCAGTCTTCATCTTGCGCGTTGACCTGTTGCTGCTGGCGGCCCAGACTAACGGTCGTTATTGAAGCTGGACTTAGCCAATGGTTCGCTATCGGCGCAACTTCGTGCCTGGAGGGACATTCTTTTTCACGGTCACACTTTTCGATCGAAACTCACGCATACTTGTCGACCAGATCGAGGTGTTGCGGGAATCTTTTCGAATCACGCGAAACGAGCGACCGTTTGCAATCGATGCCATTGCGATTCTGCCTGAACATCTGCACGTGCTCATGACTCTTCCGCCGGGAGATGCCGATTTCTCCGGACGATGGCGACGAATAAAAGGGCAATTTAGCAGCGTGCTGCTACGAGCGGGACTGTCAATTCCGCGTCGGAACAATGGAGACCTTGCACTTTGGCAGAATCGGTTTTGGGAGCACACCATCCGCGATGACGACCACTTCGCTCGCCACGTCGACTATATTCACTTCAACCCGGTGAAACATGGCCTCGTAACTCGGGTACATGACTGGCCCTATTCGTCATTCCGACGCTATGTCCGCGAAGGTCTTCTTCCCGAGGATTGGGGAGGCGATGTCACCGAATTGACTGGCGAATTTGGCGAGCGGACCGTTTAGGCATCTCCTCGTCGCAAGTCTTATAACAATTCCCCGGATTTCGCTCCGCTCATCCGGGCTACGCGTTCAGTCGAAGAGACCGGCAGACGCAGCGAGTCGCGCCCGACCGGCCAAGTCAAAGAAATCCGCGCGGGTTGCGCCCGGATGTCGCGTCGCGCATCCGGGCTACGGATGTCCGTCAGCCGCGTCCGACGAACGGCATCTTGCTGGCCATCACCGTGATGAACAGGACGTTGGCATCGAGCGGGAGCGAGGCCATGTAGGCCACGGCGTCGCCGACCGCCTTCGAATCCATGCGCGGCTCCGGCATCATCCGGCCGTCGGGCTGCAGCACGCCGGCAACCATCCGGTCCGTCATCGGCGTCTCGGCATTGCCGATGTCGATCTGTCCGACCGCGATGTCGTAGGCGCGACCGTCGAGATTGGAAGCCCTGGTAAGGCCGGTGATGGCGTGCTTGGTCGAGGTGTAGGCGGCCGAGAACGGCCGCGGCGCATGCGCCGAGATCGAGCCGTTGTTGATGATGCGGCCGCCGCGCGGGTTCTGGTCCTTCATGATGCGGAAGGCGTGCTGGGTGCAGAGGAAGGGCGCGGTGAGGTTGGTCGAGACCACCGCTTGCCATTGGGCGAGCGGCAGATCCTCGAACGGCACTGGCGGCGCGCCCATGCCGGCATTGTTGAACAACAGATCGAGCCGGCCGTAGGTCTCCGTCACCTTGGCGAACAGCGCCGCGATCGAGCCGGGATCGGTCATGTCGGCCGTGACCGGGAGACTCATCCCGGGCTCGCCGAGCTTGGCGGTTTCCTCCAGCATCTCCTTGCGGCGGCCGACGAGCACCACCGTGAAGCCGGTCTTCATCAATGCCAGCGACGCAGCGCGGCCAACGCCCGTACCTGCGCCGGTCACCACGGCGATCTTGCGTCCAGCCTCGGTCATGTTTCCTCACCTTCCATTTTTCTTGGTGTCGATCTTCTTGGTGTCGATCGAGCCTGATCTCTTTCGGAAAAACCGCGTCGCACGTTTCCGGATCATGCTCTACTGCTTCGGTTCGCTCTGGGTCTTGTAGGGCGGACGCGGAATGTTGTTGTGCGCCGCCCGCAGCGCCGCCGACCAGCGCGAGCGCAGGTCGTGGAAATAAGGCTCGCCGGCCTCGATGCGATGATTGAGATCGGCCTCGCAGACATCGGAGCGGACCACCAGCACGTCGATCGGCAAGCCGACGCCGAGATTGGAGCGCATCGTCGAATCCATTGAGATCAGCCCGGTCTTCAGTGCCTCATAGAGCTCGACGTCGTAATGCATGGCGCGGTCGAGCACCGGCTTGCCGTATTTGTGCTCGCCGATCTGCAAATAGGGCGTGTCGGTGGTGCACTCGATGAAATTGCCGGCGGTGTAGACCATGAACAGCCGCATCCGCGAGCCCTTGATCTGGCCGCCGAACAGGAAGGAGACGTCGAAGGTGATATCTTCGGCCTTCAGCGCCGGACCTTCGGTGGCATGGACCATGCGGATGGCCTTGCCGATCCGCTGCGCGGCCTGAAACATGGTCGGAGCATTCATCAAGGTCTCGACCTCGCCCGTGTCAGGGTCCTCGATTCCCTCGGTCAGGGTCGACAGCACCGACTGGCTGATGGCGAGATTGCCGGCGCTCGCGACCGCCACGATCCGTTCACCCGGATTGGAGAAGATGTGCAGCTTGCGGAAGGTCGAGACGTTGTCGAGCCCGGCATTGGTCCTGGTGTCCGCGATCATCACGAGGCCGTCGCGCACCAATATTCCGCAGCAGTAGGTCATGCCCGATCCCCGCACTTGAGAGCCGGAATTACTAGCCAATTTCGGCTGACCGTCCAACCCCCGTATTCCCAGCGTGCACGAACGGGCATGCCGCGTCCTTTACGATCCTCTGTTCAGCCTTGTTCCGGATCGACGAGGAATGCGTCGTCAACCGGCACACCCAAGGCCGTGACGAGCCGGTTCGTCTCGGCAGCCATGCCGACAATGGCAATCATCTCGGCATATTCCGCGTTGCTCATGCCCTTCGCTCGTGCGGCCGCGGTATGAGAATGAATGCAGTAAGTGCAGCCATGGGCGATGGAAACGGCAACGTAGAGCATTTCCTTGACCTTGGGATCGAGCGCACCGGGCGCCATGACCTCTTTGACGCTTTCCCAGGTCCGACGAAGGGTCCTCGGGTCGTGCGCAAGCGCACGCCAGAAGTTGTTGACGAAATCAGACTGCCGCGTCTTGCGAATGTCGTCGAAGACGGCACGCGCCTCCGGCGAGAGTTCATTGTCCGAGAGCAGTTTTACAGTCGCCATGGTCCAGTCCCGCTGGTTTGCCGTCACGCGTGATTGGTATCATACATGACGCAGTCCTGCCCCGCGCCGTTCGCCGCGGATGGCTTGGTGGTCTGCGGGATCAACGATCGCGCGCTTGCGCGGAGGCAAGCCCGCAAGCGGGAGGAGGGAGCGAACCGTCGTTGCGGAAGCAGCACGTGCGATGATGCCGCCGTTCCAGGAGAAAGTGATCCGCGCAAAGGCTGTGCGCCGAAAATTACGACTGCCGCTGCGATTGTGACTGCGACTGGCCGCTGCCGCGGCCGGCCTGTTCCACCGTGACCCTGACGGTCAGGGTCTCCGACCCGCCGCCATAGCGGGTGCCGCGCACGGGTGCCGCGCCGAGATAATCCAGGCCGATGGCGACGCGCACATGCGCGTCGGTCGTGCAGATGCAGTTGGCGGCATCGAAGCCGACCCAGCCGAGATCGGGCACGAAGGCTTCGGCCCAGGCGTGGCCGGCCGCCTGGTGCGCTGCACCATCGGACCGCAGAAAATGCCCGGAGACGAAGCGGGCCGGGACGCCGCCGGCACGGGCGCAGGCAATGAAGATGTGGGCATAATCCTGGCAGACGCCGCGCTTGAGCACGAAGGCCTCTGCCGCCGAGGTGCCGGTGTTGGTCGGATCCTCGTCAAAGGTCATGTGCTCGTTGATCTGCGTCATCAGCGCATGCAGGAAGCCGAGCACGTCGTCCTCGGACTCGCTGCGCAATTCGCGGACGAAGCTCGCCATCGCCGGCGTGGCCGTGGTCAGCGCTGTTGGGCGCAGGAAGAAGCCCGCAGGAAAGCGCTCGTCGGCGCCTCTCAGCACGCCCCCGGTGTCGTGGGTCTCGACCAGCCCTTCGGCGGTGATGGTCAGGTCCTCGATCGCGCCATGCGTGATCACGTGAGTGACGTTGCCGAACGCGTCTTCATGCATCTGGAGGCGCGAATCGGTCGAGACGTCGATCTGCCACTCCGCGACATATTGGCCGTCATGGCTGCCGGGGGTCATCCGGATGATCTGGATGACGCCGGTGGCCGCCGGCTCGTAGCGATAGGTGGTTGTATGCGAGATACGCAGGCGCATAGTCGTGTCCGATGGAATGCCGGTCTATCCATCGTCATGCCTGGGCATCCACGAAGTTTCTCGCCGAGAGGGAAAAGCAAGACGTGGATGGCCGGGACTTCGCCCGGCCATGACGGTGACCAAGAACCTTCACCTTAACTCGATCAGATCAGATACTGCTTGGTGATGATCTCACCAAGCCGCGAATTGTCGGCGATGAACTCCTGGATGAACTCATGGACGCCACGCTGGAAGATATCATCCATATTGGAATGTTCCAGCCGGTTGCGGACGCCGCGGGCATGGCGCTGTGACGGACCCTGCCGGCCATAGGCGACGCCGATCTGGTCGAGATTGCGCACGAGATTGCCGTAGCAGCTCGCCAGCGAGCGCGGCAGGGAGTCGTTGAGGATCAAGAGATCGGCGATCAGCCAGGGTTTCAGGGTCTCGCGATACACCCAATGGTAGGCGGTGAGCGCCGACACCGAGCGCAGGATCGAGCTCCACTGATAGAAATCGAGCGGGCCGCCGACATGCTCCTCCTCGGGCAGCAGGACGTGATATTTCACGTCCAGGATGCGGGCGGTGTTGTCGGCACGCTCCAGATGCAGGCCGAGCCGCGAGAACCAGTAGGCGTCGTTGCGCAGCATGGTCCGGTAGGCCGAGCCGTCGAAGCGCAGCGAGGTTTCCTGCACGAAGCGCAGGAAGCGCGCCAGCTCCTCGCGCGTCTTGGTGCCCTTGCTCCAGACCTCCTGCAGCTCGATCCAGGCCCCGTTGATGGTGTCCCACATCTCCGAGGTCAGGGCTGTCCGCACCGAGCGGGCGTTCAGCCTGGCGGCCTCGATGCAGTTCTTGATCGACGAGGAATTGGACGGATTGAACGAGAGATATTCGACGACGTTATGCTCGTTGGCCTCCTGATAGACCTCGAAGAAGCTGACATTGACGCCGGCCGTCATCAGCGCCGATTCCCACTCATTGGTCTTGCCGATATAGGCGGCGGGAAGCGCGGTGACGCGCAACGTGGCGTCGATGGTGCGGGCGAGATATTCGGCCCGCTCGACATAGCGGGCCAGCCAATAGAGATTTTCGGCGGTGCGCGACAGCATGGGCGGTTACACTAAGCTGCTGAGAAGGTGTGCTCCCTCTCCCCGTCCTGCACGGGGAGAGGGCGGGGGTGAGGGGCAGACGCACGGACGGCGCGCGTGGTGAGGCCTGTACCCCATCACCCGGGTCGCATCTGGCGATGCGATCCGACCTCTCAGCGCGAGCGAAGGTCGCCGCGCCCCCGCAAGCGGGGAGAGGTGAGCAGCCCCCGGGATGTGTGCGTGCCCTCTACTCATCCAGCACCCATGTGTCCTTGGTGCCGCCGCCCTGGCTGGAATTGACCACCAGTGATCCCTCCTTCAGAGCGACGCGGGTCAGGCCGCCCGGCACGATGGTGACGCGCTCGCGGCCGGTCAGCACGAACGGCCTGAGATCGACATGGCGCGGGGCGAGGCCGGAGGCCGTGTAGGTCGGACAGGTGGAGAGTGCGAGCGTCGGCTGCGCGATGAAGCCCTCGGGCTCGCGCTTGAGCTTGTCGCGGAAGGCCTCGATGGTGGCCTTGGTGGCGGCCGGCCCGATCAGCATGCCGTAACCGCCGGAGCCGTGCACCTCCTTGACCACGAGCTCGCCGAGGTGATCCAGCACGTAAGACAAGTCCTGCGGCTCGCGGCAGCGCCAGGTCTGCACGTTCTTCAGGATCGGCTCTTCGTCGAGATAGAACTTCACGATCTCAGGCATGTAGGAATAGATCGCCTTGTCATCGGCGATGCCCGTCCCCACGGCGTTGGCGAGCGTGATGTTGCCGGCGGCATAGGCCGACATCAGCCCGGGTACGCCGAGCGCGGAATCGGGGCGGAAAGTGAGGGGATCGAGGAAGTCGTCGTCGACGCGGCGGTAGATCACATCGACCCGTTTCAACCCTTCGGTGGTACGCATGAAGACTTCATCGTTCTTGACGATGAGGTCGCGCCCCTCCACCAACTCGATGCCGAGCTTGTCCGCCAGGAAGGAATGCTCGTAATAGGCGGAATTGTAGATGCCGGGCGTCATCAGCGCGACAGTCGGCTCGGCCGATGCGCTCAAGGGGGCGACCGAGCGCAGCGCCGCCAGCAGCTCGTCCGGATAGCGCTCGACCGGCGCAACGCGATGGCGGGCAAACAGGTCCGGAAACAGCCGCATCATGATTTCGCGGTTTTCCAGCATGTAGGACACGCCCGAGGGCGTGCGCGCATTGTCCTCCAGCACGATGAAGTCGTTGGCGTCGACACGGACCACGTCGATGCCGGCGATATGAACGTAGACATCGTGCGGGACGTCCTGGCCGTTCATCTCCGGCCGGAACACCGGGTTCTGGAAGATCAGGTCGTCAGGGATGACCTCGGCGCGCAGGATGTCGCGGCCGTGATAGATATCCCGCAGGAACATGTTCAGCGCCTTGACGCGCTGCTTCAGTCCCTTTTCCAACAGCGCCCATTCCTTAGCGGACAGGATCCGCGGAATCACGTCGAAGGGAATCAGGCGCTCCTGCGCCTCCGCCTCGCCATAGACCGCGAAGGTGATCCCGATTCGCCGGAACAGCAATTCGGCTTCATGCCGGCGATATTCCAAGGCTTCCGGCGGCGTGTCCTTCAGCCAGCGGGACAGTTCCTGATAGGCTTGGCGGATGTCGCCGCCCGGCGCGTTCATTTCGTCGAAAGCAAGTGCCATCGATGCCCGTATCTCTCAGCCACAGCCTAGACTGCATGACTCCCGGGGAGAGTAGCAAGGGGCGGGCCAGCGCGATATGCAGCCGTCGGCGGCATTTCGGCGGGCGGCTGGAAGTCCTGCCCGAAAAACCGGCTATAAGATGCTCAAATCGGCGGCATCGCTGTGGGGACGGGATGACATTGGCGACGCAACGGGCCAAAACAGACGACAGTTGCGAGGAGAAATCATGAGCGAGATCGTCACCGCGGGGCTGCTGATCATCGGCGACGAGATTCTGTCCGGCCGGACCAAGGACAAGAACGTCGGCTTCATTGCCGAGTACCTCACCAATCTCGGCATCGACCTCAAGGAGGTCCGGGTCGTGGCCGACGACGAGCCCGATATCATCGCCGCGTTGGACGCGCTCCGGCACCGTTATACCTACGTGTTTACGACGGGAGGGATCGGGCCGACCCACGACGACATCACCGCGGATGCGGTCGCCAAGGCGTTCGGTGTCGGCATCGATCATCACCCGGACGTGGTGGCGCGGTTTCGGGAGCGCTGGAGCGGGCAGGATCTCAACGAGGCGCGGCTGCGGATGGCCCGCATCCCCGAGGGCGCCGAGCTGATCCAGAGCGCGACCATCCTGGCACCCGGCTTCAAGATCGGCAATGTCATCGTCATGGCCGGCGTCCCCTCGATCATGCAGGCGATGATGGACATCGTCGCGCCGAAGCTGAAATCGGGCGTGCGGATGCTGTCGGAGACGGTGCGCGCCAATGCCCGCGAGGGCGATATCGGCGGCCCCTTGCGCGAGATCGCCAAGGCCCATCCCGATACGATCATCGGCAGCTATCCGTTCACCGACGAGGAGCAGAAGCCGAACACCCATCTGGTGGTGCGCTCGCGCGAGCCGGAGAAGCTGTCGGCCGCGATGGCGGCGGTGAAGGAGATGCTCGCCGGGCTGACTGTTTCGCGTTAAAGCGGGATTGCGTTGGGGCCGAGGAACGATGGAACAGACGACATGGCGGACAAGACGTTGAGCGCGGAAGAGCGGGCGGGCCGGGCCTTCCCGGTGTCCTGGGACCAGTTTCACAGGGATTGCCGGGCGCTGACCTGGCGGCTCAATGAGGTCGGGCCGTTTCACGCGGTCATCGCGATCACCCGCGGCGGACTGGTGCCGGCTGCGATCGTGGCGCGCGAGCTCGGCGTGCGCATCATCGATACGGTCTGCATCGCCAGCTATGATCATAACAAGCAGGGCGATCTGACGGTGCTGAAAGGCATCTCCGCGGATACGGCCAAGCTCGGCGGCGGGACCGGGAAAGGCCTGTTGATCGTGGACGACCTGGTCGACACTGGCAAGACGGGGCGCATGGTGCGCGAGATGCTGCCCGAGGCGCATTTCGCCACCGTCTATGCCAAGCCGAAGGGCCGGCCGCTGGTCGACACCTTCATCACCGAGGTGTCACAGGACACCTGGATATTCTTCCCCTGGGACACCGCGCTGTCGTTCCAGCCGCCAATCCGCGACGGGGCGGCGTAGCTCGCTGTCATTCCGGGGCACGCGAAGCGTGAACCCGGAGCCTGTCATCGGGCCGCCTCGCGCGGACCCGTTGGGGCGGCCCGGCATGACGGCGGTGAAAGCGGAGTGTGGGCATGCCTCTGCAAAACCGCGTCACCCCGACCGGCGAGATCATCGCCACGCCGCACCGCGGCCTGTTCACAGGCAATCGCGGCATCATCCATGATCCCGCGACCAAGACGCTGCTCAACAAGCGCTGGTCGAGTCCGGCCTGGCTGACTTGCCTCTGCGAATTCCGTGGCCGCCGCCGCGAGGTGATGGCGCGGCGAAGCTGGACCGAGCTGTTTTTTCTCGACGAGGCCACGGCGCTCTCCGCCGGGCATCGGCCCTGCTTTTACTGCCGCCGCGACGATGCCAACCGGTTTCGTGCGGCCTGGGAAGCGGGCAGTGGCACAAGCGGCCTGCGCGCCTCGGAGATCGACGCGGTGCTGCATCGCGAGCGGTTGGACCGCGGCAAGAAGCGCCTGCACCCGCTGCCTGTCCCTGTCGGCGCGCTGCCCGATGGCACGATGGTGCAGGCCGGAGCGGAGAGCTTCTTGATTGCGCGGGGCAGGGCGCTGCCGTGGTCAGCGGCGGGCTATAGCGAAGCACGTGCCGTGCCCGACCGCGCGATGCTGCTGACCCCGCCGTCGACGTTGCGGGCCATCGCGGCCGGCTACCGGCCCGTGCTGCATCCGAGCGCACGGTACATTCCCTCCCCCCTTGTGGGGGAGGGCTAGGGAGGGGGGTAACCCAACAGCAGTCTTCGTGAAATACTCCCACCCCCAACCCTCCCGGCATGGGAGGGGAGTGCACTGGGCTCCTGGCGCAGCTACGCAAATCTTTGCCGCGCCAGCTTGGCGCCGCTGCCGAGCGCCATCAGCTTGGCCTCGGCGATCTCGCGCCGCATCGGCGCCATGCCGCAATTGGTGGTGGCGATGATGTTTTGCTTCGGCACGTGTTTCCGGACGTCCTCGATCACCTTGCAGACGTCCTCCGCGGTCTCGATCGTGTCGGAGGCGACATCGATTACGCCGGCCTGCACCACCTTGTTCTTCAACAGGCCGAGCAGCTCGATCGGCACCTTTGAATTGCGGCATTCGACCGCAACCTGCTGGATCGTGCTGGCATCGATCGCCGGGAAGATCTCCTCATACTGTCGCCATTCGCCGCCGAGCGTTTCTTTCCAGTCGGTATTGGCCTTGATGCCGTAGCCGTAGCAAATGTGCACAGCGGTGGGGCAGGTCAGGCCTTCGGCGGCGCGCTCCAAGGCCTTGATGCCCCAGTCGCGCACCTCGTCCATGTAGACGTTGAAGGCGGGCTCGTCGAACTGGATCAGGTCGATGCCGTCCTCGTGCAGTGCCTTGGCCTCCTGGTTCAAGAGCTCGGCGAAGGCGAACGCCATCTTGATGCGGTCGCCATAGTAGTTGTCGGAGATCGTGTCGATGATGGTCATCGGTCCGGGCAAGGTGAACTTCAGCGCCCGTGTTGTGTGCGTGCGCGCGATCCGCGCCTCGTCGGCATGGACGCGGCCCCTCAGCCGCAACGGCGCCACCACCTGCGGCACCATCGCCTTGTAGCGATCTTTGCGGATGCCCATCTCGACCTTGTGGGCGAAATCGATGCCTTCGACGCGCTCGAGGAAGCCGTGCACGAAATGCTGCCGCGACTGCTCACCCTCGGTGAGGATGTCGATGCCGGCGTCCTCCTGCAGCTTGAGCGCCAGGATGGTCGCGTCGCGCTTGGCGCGGGCAAGCTCGTCGCCTTTCGACTTCCAGGGCGCCCAGAGCGTGTTCGGCTCGGCCAGCCATTCCGGCTTCGGCAGGGAGCCTGCGATGGTGGATGGAAACAGCACTGCGTTATTCCCGGTCGGTTCCATGGATGGCGTCCTCGAATAGCGGCTTTCTGCCGATGTTGTTGAGCGTCTCTGTGCCATGTCTTATGGTCGGGGTACAGAGAACAAACTCCGGACCGGGGCTCCTCATGGTGAGGAGGCGCTTGCGCCGTCTCGAACCATGAGGCCGGGCCACGTCCTTCGAGACGCGCGGTGCGCGCTCCTGAGGACGAGGAGCAGAACGATAATCGCAGGAAACGCCCATGATCGAATTCTTCTTCGACTGCTCCAGCCCCTGGACCTATCTCGCCTTCCACAACATCGAGCCGCTTGCGAAGGAATTCGGCGCGGAGATCGTGTGGCGTCCGATCCTGGTCGGCGGCATCTTCAACACCGTGAACCCCAGCGTCTACGCCTCGCGGGAAACGCCGGTGCCGCTGAAGACGCAGTACATGCTGAAGGACCTCGGCGACTGGGCGCGTTCGGCGGGACTGAAGATCAAGATGCCGCCGACGGTGTTTCCGGTGAACAGTGTCAAAGCGATGCGCGGCTGCATCTGGCTCGGCAACAGGGATATGGTGCCGTTCGCGCGCGCGGTGTTCGAGGTCTATTGGGGCGAGGACAAGGACATTTCGCAGGATGGCGTGCTGACCGAGATCTGCCTGCGGGTCGGCATCGATCCGCGCGATTTCTTCGACGGCATCGGGCAACAGGCGGTCAAGGATCAGTTGAGGGCGAACACCGAGGAGGTGGTCAAGCGCGGCGGCTTCGGCTCGCCGACCATCTTCATCGATAAGACCGACATGTATTTCGGCAATGACCGGCTGCCGCTGGTGCGCGAGGCGTTGGCGCGCAAGAAGAAGGCGGCCTGATGCCGCGTGCCGTCATCTGCCGCGAGCTCGGCCCGCCCGAGCGGTTGCGGCTGGAGAGCTTTCCATTCCGTTCGCTGCAGCCGGGAGAGGTGCGGGTGAAGATCCGCGCCGCCGGCATCAATTTTCCCGACATCCTGATGTGTGCCGGGGAGTATCAGCTCAAGCCGGAGCTGCCGTTCACCCCGGGCGTGGAGGCGGCCGGCGATATCGTCGAGGTGAGCGCAGGAGTGAACGGCGTCGCCATCGGCGACCGCGTCATCGTGCGCATGCGGTTCGGCGCTTATGCCGATGAGGCCGTGGTCGCAACCGGCCAGCTGACGCCGCTGCCATCGACATTCGACTATGCGGAGGGTGCCACCTATCTGGCTGCTTACGGTACCGCCCATCATGCGCTGGTCGATCGCGCCCGGCTCGCGCCGGGCGAGACCTTGCTGGTGCACGGCGCCGGCGGCGGCGTCGGCCTCGCGGCCGTCGAGATCGGAAAGCTGTTAGGAGCGACCGTGATCGCGGCCGCCTCATCCGAGGAGAAGCTCAGAGTCGCGCAAGCGCGCGGCGCCGATCATCTCGTGCTCTATTCCCGCGAGCCGTTCCGCGACGCGGTTAAGCGCATCACGGATGGTCGCGGCGTCGACGTCGTGTTCGATCCGGTCGGCGGCGAGGTGTTCGAGCAGAGCGTGCGCTGCATCGCCTGGGGCGCGCGGCTGCTGGTGGTTGGCTTCACCGGCGGCATTGGGCTGGCGCGAACCAATCTCATTCTGATGAAAGGAGCGAGCGTGCTCGGCGTGCGCGCCGGCGAGGCGGCCCGCAAGGACCCGGCGCTGGCTGAAAGGCGCATCGCCGCGTTGCTGGACTGGGCCGAAGCGGGCAGGCTGCGGCCGCACGTCTCGCACCGGGTGCCATTTGCGGACTACGCGCGTGCGATGCAGCTGCTACGCGATCGCAAGGCGATCGGCCGCGTCGCGCTGGTGATGGATTAGCGCGACCTGCCTGTACGGAAACGCAGCATCTGCTGCTTAAAATATCAGCGGAGGGGCGGGGGTAATTTTTTACTATTGTTCGACTAACACCGATCGAAGGTGTGAGTTCGATCATGTTGAAGAAAACCAGGATACTTCACCGCATCGCCCTGTCGGCCTTGCTGCCCTTGCTCACCTTGGCCGCGCTCGCCACTTACGAAATCTCGGCCAAATGGCTGGTCCGCGCCGAGATGGCGCGCCTGCAGCCGGTTGCAGCGGCAGTCGAAAAGCTCAGCCGCTTCGTTCACGAGCTGCAGCGCGAGCGCGGGATGTCGTCAGCGTTCCTCAGCAGCAAGGGCACGCAGATGGGCCCTGAGCTCGGCCGGCAGCGCCAGCAGACCGATGCGGAGCGTGCCAGTGCGGTCGCAGCGCTCGGCGAATTGCGCGGCGCCCAAGCCCTGACGGCGGCCGTGCGGGACTGCGAGCAGCAACTGACACAGCTCGACCGCTATCGCAGCGAGATCGACGCGCAGTCGGTCACGCCGCCGGTTGCCGTCGGCTATCTCACCGAGATCGTCGGTCGGTTGATCGGGCTGATCAACGGCATCTCCCGGCTGAGCGACGACGACGAGATCTCCAAAGCCATCATCGCCTACGGCAATCTGACCGAGGGCAAGGAGCGCGCCGGATTGGAGCGCGCCACCGTGGCCGGCGGACTTGCTGCCGGGCGTTTTGAACCGGCCGGCTATGCCCGCGCGATGGGGCTCGCCGCGGCCCAAGAAAGTTTCTTCAGCGCCTTCCGAACGGTTGCGACCGCCAAGTCGCAGGCGGCGTTCCAGGCGGCGATGGCAAGCCCTGCGATCGAAGGGTTCAGCGCGATGCGCAAGACCGTCGAGCAGGGCGCGTTCAGTGGGGATTTCAAGGGACTCGAGAGCAAGACCTGGTGGGATACGGCCACGCGGCGGATCGATCTGCTGAAGCAGGTCGAGGACGCGCTGGCGGGCGCATTGTCGGAGCTGATGGCCCGCAAGGAGGCTGACGCGAACCGGAGCCTGGCTGCCGTTGCCGTGTTGTTGCTGGCGGCCCTGCTGGTCAGCATCGGCGCCGTGGTTGCGATGGCGCGCAGCATCACCGAGCCGGTCAACGCGCTCGCCGATGCGATGACGCGACTGGCCAAAGGTGACCTCACGACAGAGGTCGACGCAGTCGACCGGCACGATGAAATCGGGCTGATGGCGCGGTCCGTACAGTTCTTCAAGCAGAACATGATCCATACGGCCGAGCTTACCGCGAGGGACGCCGAGGCCGAACGTGCGCGCACCGCCAAGGCGCGGCAGGTCGGCGAGCTCGCCGATCGGTTCGGCAACGACATCACCGGGGTGATCGAGACCGTGATCTCGGCATCGACCCAGTTGGAGTCGACCGCCGCCATCATGGACAAGAGTGCGGGCCGGACCAGCGGCGAGGCGGCGAGGGTGGCGCAGACGACCGAAGCCGCGTCGAGCAACATGCAGACGGTGGCAGCCGCGTCGGAGCAGCTGTCGACCGCGGTCGCAAGGATTGGCGGCCAGGTGACGCAGTCGACCGACATCGCGCGGGACGCGGTCGCCGAGGGGCAACGGGCCAACGAGACGGTGCAGAGCCTCTCCAACGCGGCCGAGAAGATCGGCGATGTCGTCAGGCTGATCAGCGAGATCGCCGGTCAGACCAACCTGCTCGCGCTCAATGCCACGATCGAGGCCGCGCGGGCGGGCGATACCGGCCGCGGCTTTGCCGTGGTCGCCGGCGAGGTGAAAAGTCTCGCTGAGCAGACGGCCAAGGCCACGGACGACATCCGCGCCCAGATATCGGCGATGCAGGGCATCTCGACCGAGGCGGTGCGGGCCATCAAGGGGATCACCGCGACGATCGGCGAGCTCAATGCCATCGCCGTCTCGATTGCATCGGCGGTCGAGGAGCAGGACGCGGCGACCCGCGAGATCGTTCGCAACGTGCAACGTGCGGCGCAGGGCACCGGCGACATATCGCAGAACATCCTGCAGGTCACCGCCGCGGCCACCGAGTCCGGCACCGCAGCCAGCCAGGTGCTCGGCGCCTCCAAGGAGCTGTTGCGCCAATCGGAGAGCATGCGCCGGCACGTCGACGCCTTCATCAGCGGCATCAAGGCGGCGTGAGACGTCGGATGACGTTGGCTGGAGAACCGATAGGCTAACGAGTTGTCCCACTGTCGTCCCGGCCTTGAGCCGGGACCCCATACTCACAGAACATCGTTTGGCGACGAACGATATTCAGAGTGCCACAAGATAGATCACGCGGTATGGGTCCCCGCGTTCGCGGGACGACAGCGAATTTGTGACTACTTGTAATCCCGCTCGTCCCACCACGGGAAATAATCCGGCATGTCGGTGGACACCTTGTTCTTGAACTGGGCCGGGCGCTTCTCCAGGAACGCGGTCACGCCTTCCTTGACGTCGTCGGAGCGGCCGCGCGCGTAGATGCCGCGGCTGTCGACCTTGTGCGCGTCCATCGGATCATCGGTGCCCATCATGCGCCACATCATCTGGCGGATCAGCGCGATCGAGACCGGCGCGGTCTTCTCCGCGATCTCGCGTGCCAGCGCGCGTGCGGTCGGCAGCAGCTCGTCCGCGGGCACCACCCTGCTGACGAGCCGCCCCGCAAGCGCCTCCTGTGCCGGGAAGACGCGGCCGGTGTAGCACCATTCCAGCGCCTGTGAGATGCCGACGATGCGCGGCAGGAACCAGCTCGAGGCGGCTTCGGGCACGATGCCGCGCTGGGAGAACACGAAGCCGAAGCGCGCGGCATCGGAGGCGATGCGAATGTCCATCGCCAGCTGCATGGTGACGCCGATGCCGACCGCGGGTCCGTTCACGGCGGCGATCACCGGCTTCAATGATTTGAAGATGCGCAGCGTCACCTGGCCGCCGCCGTCGCGCACCTGCGGATCGGAATAGTCGACGCGCCCGTCGGGATGGCGCCGCACCGGACCGCGCCTGACGTCGCGGTCGAACGTGTCAGCGCCGGATGACAGGTCGGCGCCGGCACAGAAGGCGCGCCCCGCACCGGTGACGATGACCGCCCTGATCTCGTCATCCCTGTCGGCGCGGTCGAAGGCGTCGATCAGCTCCCGCTGCATGGTCGGGGTGAAGGCGTTGAGCTTCTCCGGCCGGTTGAGCGTGATGGTGAGGATCTGGTCGGCGACGTCGTAGAGAATGGTCTCGTAGGCCATGGGTGTTTCGCTCCGGTGGTTCTTATGATTGTCGTCATGGCCGGGCTTGACCCGGCCATCCATCCCTTTTTGTAAGATGATGGATGCGCGGGTCGAGCCCGCGCACGACAGTCGAGTATGTTGTGCCTTTAGCCCTTCGGCGGCGCAGGCCAGGGCCGCTGTTCGCCGCGCAAGCCTTCGAACGTCTTGGCCAGGCCCAGTACGCCGAGATCGTCGAAGCGGCGGCCGACGATCTGCAGCCCGATCGGGAAACCGTCGGCATCGTAGCCCGCGTTGACCGAGACCGCCGGGTTCTCGGACATGTTCCACGGCACCGTGTAGGTGATGTGCTCGAACGGTTGTGCCGGGTCGTTGACGGGGGAAGCGAACTCGGCCGGGAATTTCACGCCCGGAGAGGTCGGCGAGATCACGTAATCGAAATCACAGAACAGCTTGGCGGCGGCGGCGCGGATCGCCATGGTCACGTTGAAGCCCCTGACCACCTCGACGCCCGAGAGCGATGCACCGCGCTCGGCCCATTGCAGGATGTAGGGCAGGGTCTTGTTGCGGACCTCGGGCGTGAGCCGGGAGAGATCGTCCCACAGCCGCGCGCGCCAGAAATTGTCGAGCCCCTGCAGCATCTCGCGCGTGAAAAAATTCTTGGCCTCGCTGACCACGGCCCCGGCGGATTCGAACGCTTTCGCCGCCTCAAGCACGGCCGCGCGCACCGGCGCTTCCAATGGCTGTCCGACGCCCAGTTCGAGCATCAGGCCGATCCGCAGCTTGCGCGGCGACTTCTCGACCACCTTCCAGTTGAGGTCGGTCGGCGGCAGGCTGGTGCCGTCGCGGCGATCGGGCTTCGACAGCACGCTCATCATCAGCGCGGCATCGTCGACGATGCGCGTCATCGGCCCGGCGACGCGGCCGACATAGGGCGGATCGATCGGCACGCGCCCGAAGCTCGGCTTCAGGCCGACGAGGCCACACCAGGCCGCCGGCAGGCGCACCGAGCCACCGATGTCGGTGCCGAGATGCAGGGGACCGTAGCCGGCCGCGGCGGCGGCGCCCGCACCGGCGCTGGAGCCGCCGGGATTCATTCGGAGGTCCCAGGGATTGCGGGTGAGCGGGTGGAAGCTCGACAGGCCCGACGACAGCATGCCGTAGTCCGGCATCGTGGTCTTGGCGAAGATGATCGCGCCCGCTTCGCGCAGCCGCGCCGCGGGCGGAGCGTCCGCTGCGGCTGGCGTCAGCGTCACGCTCGCAGCGCCCAGCGGGATCGGCTGGCCCTTGGTGGCCATGTTGTCCTTGACCGTCGCCGGCACGCCGTCGAGCGCGCCGGCCGGCTCGTCCTGCGCCCAGCGCGCGGTGGAGGCCTTGGCCGCGGCGCGCGCCGCATCGGGATCGAAGAGATACAGCGCCTTGATGTGCGGCTCCCAGGCCGCGACATGCGCCAGCACCTCCTCCATCACTTCGGACGGCGAGAACTGGCGCGCCCGATAGCCCGCGATCAGATCGACCGCGGAGAGATCGTGCAGCGAGGTAATCTCATTCGATGCCGGTTTATGCATGGGCGCTCACGGGCAGGCGGGTTTCGATGATGCGGGCGAACATGCTGGCGCCGACGGGCAGGATCTTGTCGTCCAGCACGTAGCCTGGATTGTGCACCGGCACCGAGCCGTCATGGCCGACCCAGAAATAGGCGCCGGGGATCTTCTGCAGCATATCGGCGAAATCCTCGCTGCCCATCTTCGGAGTCGCGCGGGTCAGGACCTTGGACGGCTCGACCACGGTGCGCGCGACCTCCTCGACCACCTTCGAATGCTCTTCCTGGTTCACCAGTACGCTGAAGATGTCGCGGATGTCGACATCGATCTCGCAGTGGAAAGCGGCCGCGATGCCGGCGCAGATCGCGCGCATGCGCTCGCGGATCAGGGCGCGGACGGAATCGGAAAAGGCGCGCACGGTGCCGCACAGCCAGGCGTCGCCAGGGATCACGTTATAGGCTGAGCCGGCATGGATCTGGGTGATGGAAACGACGGCAGCCTGAAGCGGATCGACATTGCGGCTGACGATGGTCTGGATGGCCTGCGCCACCGAAGTCGCGATCACCACCGCATCCTTGGAGCGCTCCGGCATCGCGCCATGGGCGCCGTAGCCGGAAATGCGGATATCGAAGAAGTCGGCGCCGGCCATCGCGGGCCCCGGCAGGATGGCGATCTCGCCATGGTTCAGGTCGGGCGCGTTATGCAGGCCATAGAGCTCGTCACATGGAAATTTCTCGAACAGCCCATCCTTGATCATCGCCCGCGCGCCGCCGAGGCCTTCCTCGGCCGGCTGGAAGATGAAATGCACGGTGCCGTCGAAATTCTTGGTCTCCGCCAGATAGCGCGCGGTGCCGAGCAGCATCGTGGTGTGGCCATCATGGCCGCAGCCATGGAAGCGGCCCGGAATGGTCGAGCGCCACGGCAGATTGGTGTTCTCCTCCATCGGCAGCGCGTCCATGTCGGCGCGCAGCCCGATCGTCTTGCCGTTGCCGCTCTTGCCCTTGAGCACGCCGACCACGCCGGTGCCGCCGAGTCCGCGATGCACCTCGATGCCCCATTGCGCGAGCTTCTCGGCGACGATGCCGGACGTGCGCGTCTCCTCGAAACCGATCTCCGGATGGGCGTGCAGGTCGCGGCGGATGGCGGTGAGTTCGTCGGCGTAGCCTTCAATGCGGTCGATCAGCGGCATGGGTCTCTTTATCCGTAGGGAAATGATGATGAAGTGTTATGGCGCAAAGGCCGGGCCGTTCGGCTTGACGCGGATGCCCGGACGCAGCCGCGTCCAGGGCAGGGTGGCGGGATCGGCCGGCATCGGGCCGGGCGCGGCGCAGATCAGAAGTTTCTCCGCGATCGGCTCGAAATCGGCGCGGAAATGTACCGAGCTCTTGTTGACCAGGATGGCCTGCTCGGTCGGCTCGATGCCGACGAAGCGATACATCGCCTGGTCGGCGAGCTGTGCCTTGTGCGAGCAGACGACGACCCTGATATCACCGATGCGCAAGGCGGCCGAGGGCCCCATGTCCATCTTGCGGCCGCCATAGAATGGGCCCGGAGCTACGAAGCGGCCATCCGACAGCTTCTCGACGATGAAGCTCTCCGTCAGCGGCGCATCGCCCGGAATGCCGGACTTGCTGCCCAGCGACAGCGTCACGGTGGCGCCTTCACCGGCAGCGTGCGCGGCGAGGGCTGATTGCGGATCATAAATCATGCCGATCGCGGCGCGCTGCGCGCGGTTGCGCACCAGAGCGCGCAGCATGCCTGTGGTGTCGGAATCGCCGCCGGCGCCGGGATTGTCCTGCGTGTCCGCGATCACGATCGGTCTGGTCGCGGTTTTCGCAAGCTCCATTGCGTGGCGTACGCCGTCGTCAGGCGAATAGATCCTGCCGTCGAAATCGTTCTCGTGACCGGCAACGAGCGCGGCGATCGCATCCGCGGCCGCATCGGCGTCGGCCTGCGTCCGGCCGTAGGCGAACACGCTGGGCCCGCAGTTAATGAAGTCCGCCGCAGGAAAGCCCGGCGCGAAGGAGAGCGTGGGCACCGCGTCGCTCTGATAGGTCGCGAGCGTCTCATAGATGCCTTTGGTCGGCTGATCATTGGTGCATTGCCAGCTGATCGGGATCAGGAATGGCAGTTGCCGGAACGCCTTGGCGAAACGCTGCTGCGAGTTAATTAGCAACGCCAGATGCTGCGCCGAGGCGCGGCCAGTGTCGGCCATGTCGGTATGAGGATATTTCCGATAGGCGATCAGCGCATCGGCATGATCGATCATCTCAGGCGTGACATTGGCGTGCAGATCGACGCTTGCGACCAGCGGCACGTCCGGGCCAATGACCTCGCGCACGCGCGCCAGGATCTCGCCCTCGCCGTCGTCGAGATGTTCGGTGACCATCGCACCATGCAGATCGAGATAGACGCCGTCGACCGCGCCAGCGGCCTTGATGCGGTCGATCATGACGCCGACGATCCGCTCGAACGCGTCTTCCGTGACATGCGCCGAGGGGCTCGCAAAACAGGCGATCGTCGGCACCAGATCCCAGCCTCGCGCTTCGGCCTCGGCGATAAAGCCGGACTGGCCGGCATTGATATTGCGCATCGTCGTCAGCACGCTCGCAGCGTCCGCGATCGAGGCCGCGCCACTGCCATGCATGAACGCATGGTAGCCCGCTTTGGTTGGCGCAAAGGTATTGGTCTCGTGCAGCAAGCCGCCGATCGCGATGCGAGTCATCAGTTCGTCTCAGTCCGTTGACGTGGTCTGCGACGTTAGACCTCTCCTCGCGCGCTGCGCAAGCAAAGGAGCAATTCCGTTTTGCATGTGCTGGGCGCGCCCGGCGCGCGTTGGCCGGCCGTCCAGTTTCCACGGCGTCATTCCGGGGCATCGCGTAGCGATGAGCCCGGAATCCATAACCACAGCAGGATCTGTGCGGCACGCGCGTCGACCGGCTGATGTCACCACATCCGCCTGTGAGTATGGCTTCCTGGCTCGTGCGGAGCCTGTCATCGGGCCGCGCTTTGCGCGGACCCGTTGGCACGCCCCGGAATGACGAGGAGGATAGATCGCGAGCCCTCTCGACGCTGCTATGCCACCGCCTCTGCCACGGGGCGGAAATTGGCAAAATCCCAGTTGCGGCCGGGCGCGGCCTCGAGCAGCGCCCGCGTATAGGCTTCCTTCGGATGCGTCAGGATCTCGCCGGCCGGGCCTTGTTCAACGATGCGGCCCTTCTGCATCACCACGACGTCGTCGCAGATCTGCGCGGCGACGCGCAGATCGTGGGTGATGAACAGGATCGCGATGCCGAGCCGGCGCTGGATCTCGTCGAGCAGATCCAGCACCTGCGCCTGCACGGACACGTCGAGCGCGGAGACCGCTTCGTCGGCGACCAGCACATCCGGATCCAGCGCGAGCGCGCGCGCAATTGCGATGCGCTGGCGCTGGCCACCGGAGAACTGGTGCGGGAACCGGGAGATGGAGTCGGCGGGCAGGCCGACCAGTTCCAACAGCTCGCGTGCGCGCGCCATCGCCTTGTCGCGCGACGTGCCATAGTTGATCGGGCCTTCCGCAATGCTTTCGCCCACGGTCAGGCGCGGGTTCAGCGAGCGGTAGGGATCCTGGAACACGATCTGGATGCGCTTCCTGTGCGGCTGCAGCAGGCGACGCGTCAGGATGGAGATTTCGTGGCCGGCGAGCCGGACGCCGCCCGAGGTTGGGTCGATCAGCCGGACGATGCAGCGCGCGACCGTCGACTTGCCCGAGCCGCTCTCGCCGACGATGCCGAGCGTGCGGCCCTTGCGCAATGTGAGCGACACGTTTTCCGCAGCGACCACTTCGCGCGCTTTGCCGAGCAGGGAGCGCTCGCGATAGACCTTGCCGAGCTCGTTGGCCTCCAGCACCACCGGCTCTTTCGTCTCGGGGCGCGCGGGCCGCGGAATCAGGCTCGGCACAGCGGCGAGCAGGTTGCGCGTGTAGTCCATTTCCGGCTGGCGCAGGATCTTGTCGAGCGCGCCGGTCTCGACCAATCGGCCCTGGCGCATCACGGCGACGCGGTCGGCAATCTCGGCGACCACGCCCATGTCGTGGGTGATGAACAGCACGGCGGTGCCGTGGTCGCGCTGCAGGTCGCGGATCAAAGTGAGGATCTGCTTCTGCGTCGTGACGTCGAGCGCGGTGGTCGGCTCGTCCGCGATCAGAAGCTTCGGCTCCAGCACCAGCGCCATCGCGATCATGATGCGCTGGCGCTGGCCGCCCGACAGGCGATGCGGGTACGAGGCGAAGATGCGCTCGACGTCAGGCAGGCGTACCTGCTCCATCATGTCGAGAATGCGCTTGCGGCGGGTGCGTGCGTCGAGGGATGTATGCGCGCGCAGGACCTCGTCGATCTGGCGGCCGACTGGCACGACCGGATTGAGCGCCGTCATCGGCTCCTGGAAGATCATCGCCATGGTGGTGGCGCGCAACTGCCGCAGGCGCCGGTCGGTGGCGGTCAACAGCTCTTCGCCGACCAGCTTGATGCTGCCGCCGATCGGATGCAGCGCGTTCTTCGGCAACAGGCCCATCGTCGTCAGCGAGGTCACGGACTTGCCCGAACCGCTTTCGCCGACGACGCACAGCGTCTCGCCCTTGGCCACCTTGACCGAGATGCCGTCGATGATCCGCGGGCCGTTGGGGTTTTTGGTCTTGCCGAGCGCAACGACGAGACTGTCGATGTCGAGAATGGTGTCGGTCATGTCAGCTCATACTCTCAGTCGTTCCGGGGCGACGCGAAGCGTTGAACCCGGCATCTCGAGATTCCGGGGTCGCGTCTTCGACGCGCCCCGGAATAACGGAAAACATATGCAAATCTGTCGCCCGCGTCGGGAATACGATTGCGGTCATTTTCCGCCCTCCCGCTGCTTCATCCGCGGATCGAGCGCGTCGCGCGCGGCGTCGCCGATCAGGTTGATCGAGAGGATGGCAATCGACAGCAGAAGCCCCGGCCAGAAGATCAGCGACGGCTTGATCTGGAAGTAGGCGCGGCCCTCGGCCATGATGTTGCCCCAGGTCGGCGTCTCCGGGCTGATGCCAGCGCCGAGGAAGGACAGGATCGCCTCGGTCAGAATCGCGGAGGCGCAGACATAGGTGCCCTGCACGATCAGGGGCGCGATGGTGTTCGGCATCAGATGCCGCCACATGATCTTGGGCAGCGATGAGCCGAGCGAGATCGCGGCTTCGACATACGGCTCCTCGCGCGCGGTGAGCACGACCGAGCGCACCAGGCGCGCGACGCGCGGAATTTCCGGAATGGTGATCGCGATCATGACGGTGGTGATGCTGGCGCCGGACAGCGAGACGACGGCGATCGCGAGCAGGATGCTCGGGATCGCCATCAGGCCGTCCATCACGCGCATCATCACCGCATCGACCCATTTGAAGAAGCCGGAGACGAGGCCGATGAAAAGCCCGATCGCAATCGAGAACACGGCAGCGCCGACGCCGACCAGCAGCGAGACGCGGCCGCCATAGATCGTGCGCGACAACAGATCGCGGCCATAGGCGTCGGTGCCGAGCAGGAATTGCGCGCTGGCCGGCTTCAGCCGCTGCGCCGGCGCCAGCAGCACCGGATCATGCGGTGCGAGCATCGGGGCAAGGACGGAGACGATCACGACCAGCGCCAGACAGATGGTTGCGGCCGCGATGATCGGGGTCGAGGTGAGAAAGCCGAACCGCGGAGTGAGCCGCGTGGTGACCGGCAACGACGGTTCGGGATGGGTGACGATCGCCATCAGGACAACGCCTCAGTAACGGATACGGGGGTCGAGCAGGGTGTAGGCGACATCGATCAGCAGATTGACTGCAAGATAGATGAAGGAGGTCAGCAGGATCATGCCCTGGATCACCGGATAGTCGCGCGCCAGCACGGCGTCGACCGTGAGGCGGCCGATGCCCGGCAGGTTGAACACGCTTTCGGTGACGACGACGCCCGAGATCAAAAGCGCAAAGCCCGAGCCGATCACGGTGATCACAGGCACGGCGGCATTGCGCAGCGCATGGCGCAGCAGCACCGAGACTTCACCGATGCCCTTGGCACGCGCGGTGCGGACGAAATCCTCGCCCAGCACGTCGAGCATGGCCGCGCGCGTCATGCGCGCGATCAGCGCGATATAGATGAAGGACAGCGTGCAGGTCGGCAGGATGATGCGTTCGAAGAAGGGGCCAAAACCTGCGGAGAGGCTCTTGAAGCCCTGCACCGGAAACCAGTGCCGATTGATCGCGAACACCTCGATCAGGATATAGCCGATGACGAATACCGGCACGGAAAAGCCGAGCACGGAAAGGCCCATCACGAACCGATCGATCCAGGTGCCGTGCTTCCAGGCCGCGATCACGCCGAGCGGCACGGCGACGATGATCGCCAGGATGATGGTCGAGATCGCAATCGAGATCGACGGCTCGACGCGCTGGCCGATCATCTGCAGCACCGGCACCTTCGAGATCAGCGAGACCCCGAGATCGCCGTGCATCAGCTGATTGATCCAGGTGATGAACTGGATGTAGAGCGGCTCATTCAGGCCGAGCGAGGTGCGGATACGTTCGAGCTGCTCCGGCGTGGCGTTGTCGCCGGCGAGGATGGCGGCAGGATCGCCGGGCGTCAGTCTCAAAAGAAGGAACACGAACAGAGCGACCACGCCCATCACGGGAATGGCGGCGAGCACGCGACGTAGCAGATATCCGATCATGAGGGGCCGACTGCCTTCATCCTAGGCTTTCGCCGGTTACACGGCGCGGTGAATGCGCCTGCATGTCACTGATATCAGTCACTTTCAAGATCTCCCGGTCTTTTCGCTGTGCGATGGCTGCAAGCTGCGTGCCATGGCTTGCAGTCGACCTGTCACACGCGGATCATGGTTGATGGTTCTCGCCGATCGAGAGCGCGCAGATGCGCGACAGCTGCGTGTAGGACAATCCGGTCTCCTTGGCCCAGGCATTGAACTGCATCTGAACCTTGGCGAGATCGCTCTTGGATTTGACCTCTTCGGCGATATCGAGGCCTGAGTCGCGCAGGCAGGCGACCACATCCTTCGAGGTGACGAAGCCGTCCCAGCCGAGGAAGCGCAGCAGCATCTGTCCGGTATTGCCGCCAAGCCGGCTGCCGCGCTTGTCGAGGAGGGCGAGCAGCCCGACCTCATCGGAGGAGGGCCAGTCCGCCAGGAAGTTGCCGAAGCTGCCATGCTCCTTCGCGATCTCCTGCACGAAGGCGGCGTTGGCACGCACCGACATGATCTTTGCTGCATTGCGCACGATGCGTGCATCGCGCAACAGGCCATCCCAGAAGTCATCCGGCTGAAACAGCAGCTGCGCTGGCTGAAAACCCAGAAACGCATCCTCGAAGCCCGGCCATTTCGCCTCGATCACGCTCCAGGCAAAGCCCGCGGAAAACACTCGCCGGCTTATCTCCGCAAGCGCGCGATCATCGGTCAGCTTCGCCACCGCAGCATGATCGGAGACCGGCGGCAGCAGCGCGGCCAAAGCCTGCGCGCCGCCTTTGCGCTTCTCCGCCCGACTTCTGATCGTCTTGAACGAGGCCATGCGCGCCGTATCACTCCGTGCGCCGAACACAGCAGAGTTCGCGGCGCGCGTAAAGCGTCAGCCCGTTCTCATTCCAGAGTCGCGAGCAGGCCGGCCATGAGGCGGCCGCGTTCGACGAGACTGTCGATCTCGATGTGCTCGTTGAGGGTGTGAGCATCCGCGCCGCGCACGCCCAAGCCGTCGAGGGTCGGGATTCCCAGCGCGCCGGTGAAGTTGCCGTCGGATCCGCCGCCCGCCGAACCGTGCGGCAGCTTCATCCCGAGCTGTTCGGCGACGCCGCGCGCCGTGTCGTAGAGCGACATAGTTCCGGAATCCGGTTCCCACACCGGACGCGTGACGCCGCGCGTGACCTTGAATGTGACGTCGTTGGTGGTGCCGGACAGCGCCAGCATCCGTTCCACGCCGTGATCGAGATCCTCCTGACGCTTGGCCATGCTGAGCGCTTCGCCGGTGCAGGTCGTTGCAACGCAGTTGACCCATTGGCCGCCGTGCACGATGCCGACCGAGAAGGTGCAATCTTCCGTGGTCATGTCGTCGATGACGAGAATTTGCCGCGCCATTTCCCGTATCGCGGAACGGCCGGCCGAAAGTCGCGCACCCGCATGGCTCGGCCGTCCCGTGGCTTCGAGATTGAAGCGGGCAATCGCATAGCGGCCGGTCACGACGCCATTGTCGGGGCGGCCAGGTTCGGGCACCAGGACGTATTTGTTGCGCAGCGCCTCGGCTTCGATGATGTCGCGCGTCGACGGCGTGCCGACTTCCTCGTCCGGCGTGAAGAGAACCGTGATCGGCAACGGCGTCGTGAACGACGCGCGCGTCAGCTGTCTGATCGCTTCGAGCGACAGATAGTTGCCACCTTTCATGTCAAAGATGCCCGGGCCATAACATTTGTTACCCTCGCGCCGCCATGGCAGCTTCGCGATGGTGCCGACGGGGTGGACGGTATCAAAATGACCCGCGATCAGGATACCAGGCTCGCCCTGTTTGGGATGCGGAAAGCGGGCCCGGACGCAGCCGGCAAAACCCTGGCGCCCGGTGATGCGTTCGATGGTCGCACCCATGATCGCCATGTCCCGGGCGGCGAGATCGAGCATGCTCTCAACCGCGAGGGCGTCCCAGGTCGGGCTTTCGCACTCCACCCAGCCGCGCAGACCCTGCAGCATAGCCTCGACATCAAAGGGAAGATTGGCTGGATTCATCGGGAGCCCTCGTTCGCGTTGGCCAGCGTGACCGAGCGATGCGATCAACTGGTGCGCATTTTGTAATGCCAAGTCATGCGGGCGTTAACGTCGTTGTTTTCGACGTCACGCATGCGCGGAATGCGGATTGACGCGTGAAGCGTCCTGGTGCAACTGTCGAAATCTGAAGACTTACAGCGTGTTAGTTCGCCTAAATTCCGGACTACATGCATAAACAGTGACCGGGTCGTGACCGCTTTTACGCCAAGTCAGGAGACATCAATGTTCCACATCTCGCGCCGGAAACTTCTCACGCTTGCAGGCATCGCCTGGTCGGCGCTTGCGCTCTCCGGAGCAGAGCCGTCGGAGGTGCTTGCCGCATCGACCAAGAAGACGATCACTGCCGTGATGCATTCGGATCTGCGCGTCATCGATCCCGGTTTTACCACCGCCTACATCACGCGCGACCATGGCTACATGGTTTACGATACGTTGCTGGCGACCGACTCGAACTTCAAGATCCAGCCGCAGATGGCGGATTGGAAGGTCTCTGACGACAAGCTTACCTATACATTCACCCTGCGCGACGGCTTGAAGTGGCATGACGGCACGCCGGTCACGGCAGAGGATTGCGTCGCCTCGCTGAAGCGCTGGGGCCGCAATGACGGCATGGGCCAGAAGCTGATGGATTTCACGGCGAGCCTGGAAGCTGCCGATGCGAAAACCATCGTGCTCAAGTTGAAGGAGCCCTACGGCCTCGTGCTGGAGTCGATCGGCAAGCCGTCGTCCTATGTCCCGTTCATGATGCCGAAGCGTCTGGCCGAGACGCCGGCGGGCCAGCAGATCCCCGAGCAGATCGGCTCCGGCCCGTTCAAATTCGTCAAGGAGGAATTCCAGCCGGGCGTGAAGGCGGTCTATGAGAAGAACACCGACTACGTGCCGCGCAAGGAGCCGGCGAGCTGGACCGCAGGCGGCAAGGTGGTGAAGGTCGACCGCGTCGAGTGGATCACGATGCCGGACGCGCAGACCGCGGTGAACGCGCTGCAGTCGGGCGACATCGACTTCATGGAGAACCTGCCCTACGACATGCTGTCGGTGCTCGAGGCCAACCCGGACATCCATATCGAGGTTTCGAACAAGTTCGGGTTCCAGACGCTCGGCCGGATGAACTTCCTGCTGCCGCCTTTCGACAACGTCAAGGTCCGCCGCGCGGCCTTCCTGGCGATCAATCAGAAGGACGTGCTCGACGCGCTCGTCGGCAATGCGAAGTATCAGAAGGTCTGCGGCGCAGTGTTCGTTTGCGATACGCCGCTGGAGAGCGACGTCGGCGCCGAGACGCTGGTCAAGGGCAATGGCCTGGAGCAAGCCAAGAAGGCGCTGGCCGAATCCGGCTATGACGGCACGCCGATCGTGATCATGGCGCCGGGCGACGTGACCACGCTCAAGGCGCAACCGATCGTCGTGGCACAGCAGCTGCGCGAGGCCGGCTTCAAGGTCGACCTGCAAGCCACCGATTGGCAGACCGTGGTGACGCGTCGCGCCAGCCAGAAGCCGATCAAGGAAGGCGGCTGGAACATGTTCTTCACCAACTGGGTTGGAGCCGATGTCGCCAACCCCGTGGCCAACGTCTCGGTCGGCGGCCGCGGCACCAAGGGCGGCTGGTTCGGCTGGGCGGCCGACGAGAAGATCGAGAAGCTGCGCGACGACTATGCGCGTGCGACCTCGCCGGCGGAGCAGAAGCGGATCGCGACCGAGATCCAGAAGGAGAACTACGAGCAGGTGATCTACATCCCGCTCGGCCAGTATCTGTTGCCGAGCGGCTGGCGCAAATCGCTGACCGGCGTGCTCGACGGCCCCGCGACCCCGGTGTTCTGGAACGTCGACAAGAGCGAATAGCCGATCTTGTCGCATTAGTGAAGGAAACACGGCGGAGCCTCTCCGCCGTGTTTTTGTTTATGAGGCTGTGTTCGCGGCCGCGGATCGTCGGAAGACGCGTCAGCAATGGCTGTCGCGAACGGCTTCAGGTCCGTCGACCATCAAAGGCGGCGCGATCTCGCGCGCGGGCGCCTGCTCGCGCTCGGTCGCGTCGGTGACTGCCTGCTCGCCGCCTTGCGGCTCCGCGCATTCGCTCGACATCATCGTGCTCCTTTGGTTGCGCCGACAACGGCTGGCGGCGCAGGCGGTTCCAGATTTCGGGAACGACGATGCCAACATCGGGTGATCACGATGGGGGCCTTGCGCCGGGATCAGATCGCTTTCAGTGATCGGTGAAAGCCGATTGACGAACACTGGAACTGCTGCAACTCTCGACGCCGCAAAATATAGAACGCTGTCAGCCGGTTCAGCGTCGATGCGCGGATGCGATGCACAATGAATCGCCGAGCCCTGATCAGTTTCGCGCCATCAATCTCACATCACCTCGAGAGAGTTCGCATGTCACACAGTCCGCGCCGGATGCTGTCCGCGCTCGCCGCATGGCTCGTCGCTTCCGTACTTGTGATGTCGGCGAGCGTTCCGCCTGTGCTCGCAGCTGCCAAGAAAACCATTACGGCGGTGATGCACTCGGATCTGCGTGTCATCGATCCGATTTTCACGCCGGCCTACATCACCCGTGACCATGGCTACATGGTCTATGACACGCTGTTGGGAACGGACGAGCATTTCAAGGTCCAGCCGCAGATGGCGGACTGGAAGGTGAGCGACGACAAGCTCACTTACACCTTCACTTTGCGTGACGGACTCAAATGGCACGACGGCACGCCGGTCACCGCTGAGGACTGCGTGGCCTCGCTGAAGCGCTGGAGCCGCAATGATCCCATGGGCCAGAAGCTGATGGAGTTCACGGCGAGCTTAGAAGCGACCGACGCCAAGACGATCACGCTGAAGCTGAAGGAGTATTACGGCCTCGTGCTGGAGTCGATCGGCAAGCCCTCGTCCTACGTCCCGTTCATGATGCCGAAGCGGCTCGCGGAGACGCCGGCGAACCAGCCGATTCCCGAACAGATCGGCTCCGGCCCCTTCAAGTTCGTGCAGGCCGAATTCCAGCCCGGCGTGAAGGCTGTCTACGAGAAGAACATCGACTATGTGCCGCGCAAGGAGCCGCCGAGCTGGACCGCCGGCGGCAAGGTGGTGAAGGTCGATCGCGTCGAGTGGATCACGATGCCTGACGCGCAGACCGCGGTGAATGCGCTGCAGGCCGGCGACATCGACTTCATGGAGTTTCCGCCGCAGGATCTGGAGCCGGTGCTGGCGGCCAATCCTGATCTCACCATGAACGTGCTGAACAAGTTCGGTTATCAGACCTTTGGCCGGATGAATTTCCTGTATCCGCCGTTCGACAATGTGAAGATCCGCCGCGCGGCGTTCCTGGCGATCAACCAGAAGGATGTGCTCGACGCGCTGGTCGGCAATCCCAAATACTACAAGATCTGTGGCGCCTTGTTCGGTTGCGGCACCCCGCTCGAGACCGATGTCGGCTCGGAGACGCTGGTCAAGGGCAACGGCCTGGAGCAGGCCAAGAAACTTCTGGCCGAATCCGGTTATGACGGCACGCCGGTCGTGATCCTCGGGCCGATGGATGCGATCACGCTGAAGCCCCAGCCGATCGTGGTCGCGCAGCAATTGCGCGCGGCCGGCTTCAAGGTCGATCTGCAGGCCACTGACTGGCAATCGGTTGTGACGCGGCGGGCCAGCCAGAAGCCGCCGAAGGAGGGCGGCTGGAACATGTTCTTCACCAATTCGGTGATCGCGGATGTCGGCAATCCGCTGTCCAGCACTTTCCTCGGCGCACGCGGGCTGAAGTCGTCGTTCGGCTGGCCGGAAGATCCGAAGGTCGAGGAGCTGCGCGAGGCCTATGCCCGCGCGACCGCCCTCGACGAGCAGAAGAAGATCGCCGTCGAGCTGCAGAAGGAGGTCTACGACCAGGTGATCTACGTTCCGCTCGGACAGTGGTTCAGCCCGAGCGTGTGGCGCAAATCGCTGACCGGGGTGCTGGAAGGGCAGGCGGTGCCGGTGTTCTGGAACATCGACAAAAGCGAGTAGTCTTGCGCCTGATCGCGGCGGGCCGGCCTTTGCTTGCTCTTCCTGCGGCAGCTCACTCGCGTATCCGGTCGAGGTCGGCGAGCACCTCTTGCGAGGCCTTTTCGACATTCCCGATCTCGGCCAGCGCCTCGTCGATCCGACCCATGCCGAACAGACGCGCCGCCTCCTTCCCGTGGCGATGCACAGCGGCATGCGGCTGCTCGAGATGGCGGAACACGGCGTTGCCGGCAAACCGCTGGCTACCTTCGCCGTAGTACCACTTGCCGAGCCGGCAATTATGATGCTCGCTGAGTTCGTCGGCCTTGAGCGACAGCCGTCCGACCGACATGTCGACAAGCCGCTTCTTCCAGATCACGTGGTCAGCCTTGGCCAGCCGCACCACCCGGTTGTCCAGCGAGAGCTTGGCGATCTCACCCAGCATCTTTCCGACTTGGCCGTCGGTCTTGGCCATGGTGTCGGCGAGCGACATCACCTCGTTCGAATTGGCGGTGGCGAGATCGGCGATGATGGTGATGCCCTGCGCAACCTCGTCGGCGGCAGCGGTCTGCTCGGCCAGGATGCCGGAGATATCGTCCATCTTCGCGCTGACGGCGGCGGTGCGAGTCCCGGCCTGATCGATTGTCTGCGCCAGATTGTTCATCTCGGACATGCCGACATCGACGGCCTTGGCGCCGCCGGCCATGGCCGCGACGATGCCGCTCATCTCGGCCTGCAGTCGCTCGATACGGCCCTTGATGTCCTCGGTTGCCTTGGTGGTTTGCTGCGACAGGTTCTTCACTTCGGCGGCGACCACAGCAAAACCCTTGCCGAACTCGCCGGCGCGGGCCGCTTCGATCGTGGCGTTCAACGCGAGCAGGTTGGTCTGGTTGGCGATGGCGTCGATGGTGCCGACGATCGAGCCGATCTCGGCGGAGGCGGCGCTGAGATCGGCGATCTTGGCCGAGGTGTCGCGCACGGCGCTCGCGATGCCGTGCATGGTTTCCAGCGTTCGCCGCACCGCCACCACGCTGTCGTCGACGATCAGGCGCGTCGCTGCGGCCTCGGTTGCCGCGGCCGTCGACGTCGTGCTGATTGTCTGGACGGAGGCCTGCATCTCCACCGAGGCTGCGGCCAGGCCCTGACAGCGTTCGGACTGGTTGACCGAGGCTGCGATCAGGCGCGCAGCACTGATCGAGGCTTCGTTGCTGTTGATGCAGAGCTCCACCGTGGCGTCGAGATCCAGAGACGCGCGCTCGGCCAGCGTGCGGCCGAGGCGGTGGATGGCTTCCATCAGGTCGGGCTTGACGGGCACGCGCAGGGCAGCTGCGTCGACGCTCGCTATCTCACGGTTCAAGTTGCCGTCGGCCCAGTCGTTGAGACATTTGGCCAGGATGTCCTGGAATGCATCGAGGCCTGAAGCGTCGGACTGTTCGGGTCCGGCCTTCGGGCGCTCGTTCTTCTGGTTGCGGAATCCCAGCATTGTCCTTGTCGCTTCTTTGTCGTCGGCGAGCGATGATTCGGCTCGTCGTGAACACTAATGCCGTCGTCCTCTCCTAAAGATTCCGGAAATATACGGCAGGTCCAAACTCAAACGCCGGAGCTCAGTCGACGCCTCCGAGTGAGCTTATTGCTCGCCGCGCGATCCGATCAGCACATGGATGTCGCTTGACATCGACGTTAGCCGTGGCTTACCGTAAGTCATGACTTACCAAAATGTCTTGGCGGTGCTGGCCGACCCGACGCGGCGGCAGGTGTTCGAACGCCTGCGTGACGGGCCGCAGCCGGTCAAGCTGATCGCTGCGGGCCTGCCAGTGTCGCGGCCGGCGGTGTCGCAGCATCTGAAGGTGCTGAAGGATGTTGGGCTGGTCGAGGAGCGCAGCGAGGGCACCCATCGCTTCTACTCGGTGCGGCGCGAGGGGCTTGCCGAACTGCGCGACTGGCTCGACAGTTTCTGGGACGATGCGTTGCTTGCGTTCAAGATCGAAGCCGAGCGATCGCATCGACGAGCGAAGGGAAGGAAACGGGATGAGTGAAATCGTGCCGATCGCCCCGGTGCTGAAGCAGGTCCATGTCAGGGCGCCGATCACCCACGCCTTCGAGGTCTTCACCAGTGGCCTGACGCGGTGGTGGCCGCACACCCATGGCGTCGGCAAGAAGCCGATCCGGACCGTGTTGATGGAGCCGCGGCTCGGCGGGCGCTGGCTCGAGATCGCCGAGGACGGCACCGAGACCCCGGTTGCCAAGATCACACTATGGGAGCCGCCACATCGCTTCGTGATGCTCTGGCAGGTCAACGCGCAATGGCAGCCGGACGCGACCATGCACTCGGAAGTGGACGTGCGCTTCATCGCCGAAGGCGCCGAGGCGACGCGCGTCGAGCTGACGCATCATAAGTTCGAGACCATGGGGGCGGAGGCCGGCGCCTCGATGCGCAGGGATGTCGACGGCGGCTGGCCCGGGCTCATGCAGCGCTTTGTCGAGGAAGCCGAACGGAGTCAAACATAACGAGGGAGGTCGTCGTGTCGGAGTTCATCGTTCATTCCGTGCCTGGAAGCCCGTTCGGGCGAAGCGTGCTGATCGCGTTGGAAGAGAAGGGCGCCGGCTATCGCCTCGCGGCGCTGGCGCCGGGTGCGTCCAAATCGCCGGAGCATCTGGCGCGCAACCCGTTCGGGCGTATCCCCGTGCTGGAGCACGACGGCTTCGTGCTCTACGAGACCCAGGCGATCCTGCGCTATCTCGATCGGATCCTGCCGCAGCCGTCATTGACGCCGGCTGACGTGAAGCAGGCGGCCCGAATGGACCAGGTGATGAATATCAGCGACTGGTATCTGTTCCAGGGCGTCTGCAACGTCATCGGATTTCAGCGCATCATCGCCCCGCGCTTCATGGGAATGGCAACCGATGAAGCCGCGGTCGAGGCGGCGATGCCGAAAGCGCACACGGTGTTTGCCGCGCTGTCGGAGCTGCTGGGCGAGCAGCCGTTCATCGCGGGCGATGCGCTATCTCTGGCCGATCTGCAGGCCGCACCGCAGGCGAGCTTCCTGTCAGTGACCCCGGAATGGGCTGCGCTGACCGCGCCACATCCCAATCTCGTGGCCTGGATCGACCGGCTCGAATCCCGGCCAAGCTTCCAGGCCACGACCTGGCAGCGGCTGACGGAGCGCGCACAGGCGGCGTGAACGGCGATGCGCGGGGCGCACGCGCTGGCATCAGCCCGCGTCCCGCGCAGCGCACGCAAGCCTGGTTCTCGTCAGCGCTCGAGCGTGAACGCCACCTCGTACAGGCCGGGATCTGCCGTGCCGTAGGACTTGTTGCCGTCGATCAGGCCTCTTGCCTTCAGATGCGCGATGACGCATCGGGCGGCATCGAGATCGGTGGTTTGGGCGTAGTTGACGACGCGCGTTCCGTCCAGGCAGCGGTGCAGACTGGCAGAGATCCAGCCGTCCACATCACGGGCGACCTTCGCGGCCTCGGCGAGATAATCGATCAGCGGCTGCTGCCCGCCCGGCGGGACGGTAAAGACGTTGATCTGCGTGATGATGGATGTGTTGGTGCTGATGACAGGCATGTGGATGCTCCTTGTGTGAAGCGACGCCGGCCGGCGGCAAGGAACATCGGGACCAGTCTCCGTCCAGCATGCGCCAAGCCTCCGGCGAGAGATCGCCGAATGCTTGTCGCGGGTTCTTCAATAGCTGAAGAGACGGAGCCCCATGCGGGGGGATGGGCTTACCGATGCCATACTGGTCCTTTTCGACCTGTGCAGTGTAGGTGAAGCGAGCGGCCGGATCAAACAGTGCGGCGAATTGTCCTGAGTGCCGCTGCGACCACCGCCAGGTCGTTGGCTGAGACTGGACAGGTCCTGGTGCGGGCGGTGGGACTCGAACCCACACGTGCTTTTCGTGATGACTTTCGGCCTGTGCGAAGAGCGCACCAGAGTGCCCGCGAATCGACCCGCCCACGCTTTTCTGTCCTCAAAGCCTTACCGGGGGGTGAAGGCGCGTCCTCCCCGCTAAGCCGCCTCCGGCGGCTTTCCAACTTCAACGCTCGGCAAGTGCAAGACACCGCTATTCGTGGTAGGATGCTTTCATGCAAACCCGCAACAAGAAGTCCGCCGCCGATAAGCGCGCCGCTGCCACCCAGGTCATTGGCCGCGAGCGCTTCGCCAAGATCAGCGCCGTGGAAGGCATCAAGCTTTCGAGCGCAATGAAGAAGCGGATTGCCCAGTTTGATCGCGACGGTCTTTCGGCCGCCGAGCGGCGTCGGGAAATCGTCAAGGCATATAAGAAGAGCTAGCCTCGATGTACGACGCCGTTGAAGACCCGTATTGCTATCCGGGCACAACGGTTCTCAAGAACAAGCTGGACCTCAGGAAACAATCTGAGCTGGACGCCTTTGAGGCCGAAATCACGGCGCAGCGGGCCGAAGAGCCGCTGCCCTCCGGCAGACTCGGCTATGCGCATTACAAGGCCATTCACAAGCACTTGTTCCAGGACGTCTATGCCTGGGCAGGCAAGATCCGCAATGTGCGGATATCCAAGGGCGGCAGCATGTTCTGCTATCCCGAGGGCATCGATCGCGAGATGTCAAAGCTCTTCGGCTCGCTGGCAGCGCAAAAGCATCTCAGGGGTACCGCCTCGAAAGACTTCGCAGCGAAAGCCGCGCACTTTCTGGCCGAGTTGAACGCGATCCATCCCTTCCGCGAAGGAAACGGCCGTACGCAGCTTAGCTTCCTGATGCTGCTCGCCGAGGTCGCCGGTCATCCTCTCGACATCGAGCGCCTTGATCCAGAGGCCGTGATGGACGCCATGATTGAGAGCTTCGGTGGCGACGAGAAGCCGCTCGCCAAGATCATTCTTGGGCTGGTCAGCAAGTAAGATTTTGGTTGGTGCGGGCGGTGGGACTCGAACCCACACGACGTTGCCATCGAGGGATTTTAAGTCCCTTGCGTCTACCAATTCCGCCACGTCCGCCTTTGAGATCAGGGATTTAGCGCCTCATTCGACGAAAGGGAATGAGGTCTGATACCGTCCCGTTGCTCACCCGAATGCTTAAGCCAGCCGGGCCGCCCCGGTAAAGCCTCAATCCGGGCATCTGCACTTGCTTGAGAACGGCTGGAGCCTTCATAAGGCCGCTTGGAATCATGGGCTATCGCATTGGTCGACCGCCGTGTTTTCGGACGGGCGCCGATGAATTGAATTTGAGACGATCTCTTAAGCTTCATGGACTATCGAGGTGGAATGACCGTTGCCGAATACCGCCGCGCCGCATGCCGGCTCGCCTCATTTGCCGGGCTGCTGGGGCTTGCACCCATGCTCGCGGCTTGCGCAGGCATGAGCGACAATATGTCGACCGCTTTCGCCGATCCCGCCAAATACGAGCTCTATGACTGCAAGCAGCTCGAGACCGAGCGCAAGAATCTGGCGAACCGCTCCGCCGAGCTGCAGGGCCTCATGGCCAAGGCGGAGACCGGCACCGGCGGCGCCGTCGTGGCCGAGCTCGCCTATCGCAACGACTATGTCTCGGTTCGCGGCCAGTCGCAGTTGGCCGAAGAGGCCTGGCGCCGCAACAAGTGTCAGGAGACGCCACCTCCGCCGCCAACGCCGGCAGCTCATGCCAAGGGGGTCAAGGCAGGTACTAAGGCAGGGTCCAAGGCGGCCAAACCGGCAAAGCTGCCCAACCCGGCCGGTGCCGCGGCTCAAGACGGCCCGCCGACCACGCTGCCCAAGGATGGCTCGACCTACTGATCGGCGAGCCCGGTCGGCGATCACATGCGCCAGTCGTAGATCCAGCTCTGTCGCTTGAACAGCCGCTCCGGACCAAGCGCCTTGATCGTGAGGTCGCGGGCCAGCGCAAGCGGCCCGGTCATGTGATAGATGCGGCCCTGTCCGCGCGCGGTACGTTGAACCTGCGCAACACGGGGACGCCGCAGCTTGGCATAGGCCTTCAAAGCTGCCGCGACATCGGCCGGTCCGTCCGGCCGCGCCTCGCTCAAGGTTTTCGCCAGGACAGCGGCGTCCTCGATCGCCATGCCCGCGCCCTGCGCGGCAAAGGGCAGCATCGCATGCGCGGCATCGCCGAGCAGGGCCATAGGCCCTTCGGCCCAGTCGCCGCCCTCAGGCACGCCGAACAGCGCCCATTTGCGCCAGCTGTCGACCGCATTGAGCATCATCCGCGCCGGGCCGGGCCAGCGTGGCGGGGCAAAGGCTTCCATCAGCTCGGCGGCGCTGCCCTCTGTGCTCCAGCCCGGCCGATTCCAGGTTCCCGGCACCACCGCCACGACGTTGATCTGCCGGCCGGCAGAAATCGGATAGACAACGAGATGGGCGTCCGGCCCCATCCAGAGCTGCACCCGTGCCGCCGCCAATTCGCGCGGCAGCTGCCTGGACTCGAGCGTGCCGCGCCAGGCGATCAGGCCGGAGAACTGCGCCCGCACTTGCGGAAAAAGGTGATGCCGGACCGACGACCAGACCCCGTCGGCGCCGATCAGCGCCAGCGCGAGATCCTGCTTGCGATGGTCGCCGCTGCGCTGGACCACGGTCAGTCCTCTGGCGTGACTTGCAGCATCCTCGAACTGGCAGCCGAGCCGCAGCTCGATGTCGGGATGCGCCATGACCTCGGCCGCGAGCGCAGCCTGCAGATCGGCGCGGTGAATCACCCAATAGGGGGCGCCTGCCGCGCGGGTTGCCGCCTCGCCCAGCGGCAACCGCATGATCTCGCCGCCGGCACGCGCGCTCATGATGCTGATGGCCTCGGGCACAACGGCCCGCGCCGTCAGCCGCGGCTTCAGGCCGAGATCGATCAGGATGCGGCTGGCATTGGGCGAGAGCTGCAGGCCGGCGCCGACTTCCTCCAGACGCTCGGCCTTCTCCAGCACCACGACCCGAAAACCTTTGGTCGCGAGCGCCAGTGCGGCCGTCAGTCCCCCAATCCCGGCGCCTGCGATGAAGACGGTGCGCAATGCCACGATGAACGCTTCACGCGACGTCCTTCAGCACGCATTCCGGCGGCCGGGCTTCACCTGCCGCGAGGTCAGCTGCGAAGCGATACAGCGTCGAGCAGTACGGGCAGATGATTTCCTTGTCGTTGCCAAGGTCGAGGAAAACATGCGGATGATCGAACGGTGGATTGGCGCCCACGCACATGAACTCATGCGAGCCGATCTCGATGACGGGAACGCCGGCATCATTGTGGAAGTGCGGGACGATGTTGTCGGCCATCGAATTCACCTTGAGTAGCAACGGGAGCGAACACAGAGTCGATGCGGCGAGCCGAAGTCACGCAGCCGCGGTCGAAACGGCGCGCACCATACTGGTGGACAGGGGCAATTCCTAGTGCGGGGAACCGGGATCAGCTGTACCGCTATCGCGCAGGATTCGATACGATTGGAGTTCAGCCGAGAAGCCCTTCTTTCGTCGGGGCCGTTGTGTCTTGGTACCGGTACATTATGTCATGTGCGACATGATCGCGAAAAGGCGTGAATCGGCGTGAAGATCGGACGACTCAATCTGGCCCTAGCCGGACTGGCGTTCAGCGTGGCCTTCGGTGCCGCGCTGTGGCCGCATGCCCGGAATGCTGGCGCGATTCTGGTGGCCCAGGACGATCCTGCGGCTCTGTCCCATATTCAGCTCAGTTCGTTATTGCGGAACAACGGGTCCCTGGTCGCGCAGAACATCGACGCGGCGCTGGCTGCTGATGACGCCGATCTCGCCAACAGTTTCGTGGCGCTCGCGCAGGATCAACACGTCGCCGTGAGTGATGAGCAGGCAAAGCGGGTGGCAGACGCGGTGGCCGAGGAAAATTCGACCGCGCATTTTGCCAAGCGCTTTGCCAGTGGCCTCGTCATGGGCCAGGCCGACGATGTCGCGAGCCTCTCCGGCACGGTGGCCGGCGACCTCTTCGTGTTCGGCGATGTCAGAGACGCCGTGCGCGAGGGCAAGCACCTGGTCATGGGCGAGGCAACCGACCGGCTAGTGCTGGGCCTCGCCACGGCCGGGCTGGCCGTGACCGCGGCGACCTATGTTTCGGCTGGCACCACCACGCCGGTCCGCGCAGGGCTGACGCTGGTGAAGGATGCCCGCAAGGTCGGCCGGCTTGGCGAGGGCCTTGCCGAATGGGCCGGCCGTTCGGCGCGCGAGGTGGTCGATGCGCCGGCGCTGGAGCAGGCGGTCGCCTCCGGCTCGGTGCTGCGTCCGGGCGAGACGGCGACCGCGATCAAGGCGGCATTCCGGGCCGAGAAAGCCGGCGGGCTGGTCCGGCTTGCCAAGGACGTCGGCCGCGTCACCGAGAAGGCCGGCACGCGCGGCGCGCTCGATTCGCTGAAGCTTGCCGAAGGCCCAAAGGATGTGGCGCGCGCGGCGCGTCTGGCCGAAGCCAAGGGCGGCCAGACCCGGGCGATCCTGAAGCTGCTCGGCCGCGGCGCGCTGCTGCTGATGGCCGGCACGTTCAATCTGACGCTGTGGCTGCTCGGTGCTGTGATGACGCTGTTCGGATGTCTCGCCTCGATCAAGGCGACGACCGAACGAGCCACACAGGCCTGGCTCGATCGGCGCAAGCGCCGCCGCCTTCGTCAGGTGCAGGCGGGTCCTGCCGTCCCTGTGCTTTCTCCCGCAGCGAGCTGCAGCTAAGTTTTTTTATCCTCCACGCCAACTTTGGGACTCATCGCCGATGCCGAGCTTTCACAACGGCGCAGTCGAAATTGCTTTTCTGGACGAGGGCGAAGGCGAGCCGATCGTCCTGGTGCACGGCTTTGCGTCGACCAAGAATGTCAACTGGGTCTATCCGACCTGGGTCAGCGAGCTGCGCAAGGACAACAGGCGCGTGATCGCGCTCGACAATCGCGGCCATGGCGATTCCGCCAAGCTCTACGATCCCGCCCAGTATTCCATTGCGGCCATGGCGGGCGACGTCACCGGGCTGATGGACCATCTCGGCATCGAAAGCGCCGACATCATGGGGTATTCGATGGGCGGGCGCATTGCCGCTCACATTGCGCTGGCAAGTCCGGCGCGGGTGCGCTCGGCCATCTTCGGCGGCATCGGCATGGCGATGATCGAGGGCGGCGGCCCCGGCGAGAATGTCGCAGCCGCGCTCGAGGCGCCGTCGCTCGATGACGTCACCGATCCCGTCGGTCGGACGTTCCGCGCCTTTGCCGACCAGACCCGGTCGGACCGGCTGGCGCTCGCCGCCTGCATGCGCGGCTCACGCGGGCTGATGTCGCGCGAGGATGCGGGACGCATCGGCGCGCCGGTGCTGGTTGCAGTCGGGACCACGGACGAGGTGGCAGGTTCCGCCTCGGCGCTGGGGGCGCTCATTCCCGGCGCCGAGGTGCTCGATATTCCCAACCGCGACCACATGCGCGCGGTCGGCGACAAGGTCTACAAGACCGGCGTGATCGAGTTCCTGTCACGCCGCGCGTAGCGGCTTGTCCGATTTTTCCGTGCTGAAATAGCGCACGGCGGCGATCAATGCGGTGAAGGTCGCGATCCAGACCAGTCGCGCGCCGTAGCGGTCGTGCGGTCCGGAGATCACGCCGCAGATCAGAGCGTTGCCGAATAACGCCAGCGTCACGGTTGCCGCGAGCAACGCGACGTCATCCCGCCGTCGGCGCCAGATCGCGTGGCCGACGATTGCGGCGACCGCCAGCATCGAGCCAAGCGCAACCGGTACATGCAGCCAGTTCACCAAGGCGAAATCGATGTCCCAATGCTGCTGATGCGCAGCGCGCATCGGTTTCGACTGCGAGGGAACGTACCGCTCGATGATGCCGTAAGTGTGCGGCAGCCAGCCATTGGTGCCTTCGCCGGTGGCGACATGCATCAGCTGCTCGACCGTTGCGGCTGCAGCCGCCTTCGCCTGCCAGAGCGGATATTCGGCAAGCGAGTGCTCGACGATGAAGCCCATCTCGTCGTTCATGCCTTCGAAGCGGCCGAGCGTGTTGAACATGCTCTTGCCCCACAGGAAGTCGTCGGCGGTGGGCGGCAGCTCGTTGCGATAGGGACAGAGCTTCAGCTTCTGCTGCGGGCAGTGATCCCGCAGATATTGCGTGACGATCCCGTCCTGCAGCATCCGGCCGAAAGCCACGCCGACGCCGCCCGGCGTCCAGGCGAACTGTCCGGAGAGTGCGAAGTTCGCGGCGAGCAGCATCGCCGCGCCTGCGATGATCGTGCCGCTTGCTTGCATCAAGCCCGACAAGGAAATTCGATCGCGGACGAAGTGCCTGGCGATCCAGCCGACGCAGCAGAGCCCGAACAGCACGCCCAGCGTGGCACTGTGCGTGGCCGATGCAAACGCCGTAAAGACGAACAGCGCGACCTTCTCCAATCCGGACGTCCGGTCTGCCTGGGTAGCCAGGATAAACAGGGCGAGCACGGCGGGCCCGGCGAAGAAATCCGTCAGCAGCATGCTGGCGAGCCAGGGCAGGGCGGTGGCGAGGATCAAGAGCAGCCCGATCCAGAGCAGCCGCAATGGCTGGTTAAGCCCCAGCACGCGCAGAGTGAGCTGCAGGATCCATAGCGTGGCCAGCGCCTGGAAGGCGAGATTGATCCAGAAGCCCGAGCCTTCGCCAAAATGCAAATACAGGCCGAACACGGTCGAGCGGCTGGGCACGAGATAGCCCTCGTACCAGCGCGCCAGATAGCCGCCAGTGTCCCACTGCAGGAGCGGATAGCCGTTCCACAGCGCCGGTGCGACCAGAAAAAGCGGGATGATGAGGACGGGAAGCCAGGCCGAACCGGTCTCGGCCGTGCGCGCGTCCAGGATCTGTGTGTTGGTGATGCCTGCGTCCCCCGTCTGGGCCACCCCGTGGCCCGGCCATATTTCATCAATAGTCGCAGAGCAATGGATGGTAAAGCCGGGCGGAGCCCGGGCGCAGGGACAGGCGCCCTTGCAGGCTTTTTTGCAAGGTTTCCTGGCTTTGCAGTGCGGGAAGGCGATGGGAGCAACGGGTGCTTGAATTCCGGTTCCCAGCGACCACCTTTCACGAACGCCTTTTCGCACGGCGGCATCCCGCTGCCGGCGAGGGGAAGTATGTCAATTTGATGTTGCGGGGCCGCTATAGCCGATATCTGACGCGCGACGTGACCCCTGACGTCCCCCGGCACGCAACGCCGCGCGCCGTAGGACACCGATCGGTCTCCGTGCTATAAAGCGACCCCCATCGAACCTGCGAGAGCAGCCACATGGCAATGCATCAGACCCAACCGCACGCCGGCAAGGTCGCGGCGCTCGATCCGATCTGGGATCGGATCCGGCAAGAGGCGGAAGACATCGTTCGCCGCGAGCCTGAACTTGCGACCTTCATCTATTCGACCGTGCTGCACCATGATCGGCTGGAGGATTCGGTCGTGCACCGCCTGGCCGAGCGGCTGGACCATTCTGCGCTGTCGGGCGATCTGATCAGGCAGACCTATGATGATGCACTGCGCGACGAGCCCGATCTCGGCCATGCCTTCCGCGCTGACCTCGTCGCCGTCTATGACCGCGATCCCGCAACGTCGCGCTTTATCGATCCGCTGCTCTATTTCAAGGGCTTCCACGCCCTGCAGACGCATCGCCTGGCTCACTGGCTGCTCCGCAAGAACCGCAAGGATTTCGCGTTCTATCTGCAGAGCCGTTCCTCGGCGGTGTTTCAGACCGACATCAACCCCGCGGCCAGGATCGGTCGCGGCATCTTCCTTGATCATGCCACCGGCTTCGTCTGCGGCGAGACCGCTTTGATTGAAGACAATGTCTCGATCCTGCACGGCGTGACGCTCGGCGGCACCGGCAAGGAAAATGAGGATCGTCATCCGAAGATCAGACACGGCGTGCTGATCGGCGCGGGCGCAAAGGTTCTCGGCAATATCGAGGTCGGCCATTGCGCGCGGATCGCGGCGGGCTCGGTTGTGGTGAAGCCGGTTCCGAACAATGTCACGGTGGCCGGCGTGCCGGCCAAGATCGTCGGTGAAGCCGGCTGCGCTGAACCATCGCGCACGATGGATCAGATGATCAATGCGATGGGGCTTTGATCCCGAGGAAATGCGCGCTCAAGTCAAGAGCTTTTCAACGCGGTGATTTCATGCGACCACGTTGATCGGCTGTGGATTTGACCGTGGCTGTGTTTGTTTCGGCGGTGTGAATCTGGGATCCACAGCGTCCTGTCCGGTCCGTACCTCTTTCCGAAGCACGGACTGGAACCGGGGCCGTGGCGGTTCGCGCCGTTTCGTTGTAAATCCCGCAACCTTGATGCCGATTGGAGATAGCCGTGGACGTTCAGGAAGTCAGGAAGTTAGACGCGTACCTTAAACGCGTGTTCGGCAATCCCAAGATCCGGGTGGTGCCGCGGCCCAAGAAAGAGGATTCCGCCGAGGTCTATATCGGTGAGGAATTCATCGGCGTGCTGTTCGTCGATGACGAGGATGATGATCGTTCGTTCCAGTTTCAGATGGCGATTCTCGAGGACGATCTGGTCGAATAAATCGTCCGGCCGGGCGTGCGCATGGTCCGAAGCCGAGCCGCCCGCCCGTTCGAACTATCCTCTGGAATGGTGGAGCTGCGACGTCAGCCGGTCCATCGCATCGGCGACGTTCTGCCAGTGCGACAGCCAGCTTCGGGGGAAGCGGAAGATGAGATCGGCGCCGTCGATGCGCCGTTCGCTCAAACACATGCCGGGCGTGGCTGCATCGCGGGTGCAGCGGGCGGCAAGCGGCGGCTGTTCGGCCAGGAAGAGATCCTCGCCGTCATAGGGCGTGCCGGCGCGAAAGCCGCGCATCGTCAGGCCGTCCCGCACCGAGGTGGCTCCCGCATCCAGATAGCGCGGATAGATGGTCCGCAGTCGCGCGTCCGGCGAGAGCGCATCATGATGCGCCGCGATCGACACGAAGATGCGGTCGATCGGTTGCGGCCCCTCGTTGAGCTGCTCGACGCTGACATGTCGCGGCGCTTCTGGTGCGGTGAGCGAGGGAAACTCGTAGCCGAGATCGATCCGCTCCTGTGGTCCGCTATGGCGCTGGATCTTCATGCGGACGGCGGCGGTCGGGACGTTGAACAACGTGCCACCCACGCTGACGGGTAGCTGATCGGGTCCTTTCGATGGAGCCGCGCCCCAGGTCGGCCACAGCAGATACGCGACTACGGCGACTGCAGCAGTCGCAAGCAGGCCGCCGGCCGCGAAGGGCAGAGCATGGGCATAGCGGCCCAAAGAGGTGCTCATGGGGCGGGCGCTGGGTTGATTTGCAGAAAACATCGTCCTCAGAAGGAGCTCGCACCGAATCAGCGCCGACTATGCCACGGAGGCGTGGCATTCCGGAGGATTTCACCCGGCAATGTTGCAGCTGATCTCGCAGGTCCGGCTTGCCGGTATTAACCCTTTCTTAAGGATAACGTGGCGTCGCCCTCCGATTTCTGCAAAACCTTGGGCCGGTAGTCTGGACGTTTGTGTGGATGCGTTTGCGATGTCGGCCGAGGCACTGAATTCCCTGTTCACGCTCCTGATCGGTTTTGCGCTCGCCGGCGCCTTGGCGAGCGGTTATCAAGCCTGGGCGGAGCGTCCCGCCGGCTTCGAACTGCTGCAGAAGGGGGTGACGCCGCAGCGCTTTGCAGCGGTGCCGTTCCTGGTGTTCGCGGCTCCCTTCATCATCATGCGCAACACCTTGCGTGGAGCCCGCATCGAACGGCGGCGCTTCGAGTTCGTGATGATGGCGACTGTGATCGCCGGCTTCTGGAGCATGATGTCCGGCACCTTCTTCGTGATGACGCTGCGCGCAGCCGGACTGATCTGATCCAGTTCCAGCTCTGCGCGCCTGTTGTGCGCGGCTTGCGGCCGCGCCGCTTTGCTTGAAAACGCCGTCAGCGCTGTGCCAAGGTCGTTTCACGAGAAGGAGACGCTGATGGCCATCTACGAGCTCGACGGGCAGGCGCCCGAGCTGCCGGCAAATGGAAATTACTACATCGCCGAGAGCGCGACCGTGATCGGCCGCGTGCGGCTGTTGAATGCGGCGACGGTCTGGTTCGGCGCCGTGTTGCGCGGCGACAATGAGTGGATCGAGATCGGCGAGGGCTCCAACATCCAGGACAATTCCACCTGCCACACAGATATGGGCTTTCCGTTGCGGATCGGAAAGAACTGCACGGTCGGCCACAACGTCATCCTGCACGGCTGTACGATCGAGGACGATGCGCTGATCGGAATGGGATCCATTGTGATGAATGGAGCGCGGATCGGGCGGGGCAGTGTGGTCGGTGCCGGTGCCGTCATTACCGAAGGCAAGGAGTTTCCGGAGCATTCGCTGATCATCGGCGCGCCGGCGCGCGTAATCCGAACCCTGGAGCCGGAGCAGGTTCAGAAGATGGGCAGCGCGGCGCGGTTCTATGTCGCCAACGGCCAGCGCTACGGCAAGGGTCTGAAGAAGATCGGCTGAAGCCGCCGTCAGCTCCCTTCACCCTCGTTGGCTTCGACCGCGGTGGCCACACGCTCGTGCCCTGCCGCCCACAAGGCATGTTGCTCGCTGCCGTCCTGGTAGGGATTGGCCTCGGCCGGAATGTTCTCGCGCGCGGCCCGCTGGCCCTGCTCGAACGGATCGGGATCGGCAGTCATGATGTCTTCCTCCTCTAGCCTCGTTTCTCACCGTCGCGGCCATCGCGCGCTGCGCCTTTGCGCAAGGCGTCTTTGACGTCCGAAGAGATGCTGCCGCGCGAGCGCGAGCGCGTTCAAAAGCGGCAGAGCCAGCTCCTTCAATCGTCCTCGATACCGATCCGTTCCCGGAACGGGGCGGTCACCCGACTGTTGAACGATCAGACCAAGGGAGATCGTCCAATGACCAGATTTTCATTAGGGACGTTTGTTGCGATCGTGGTTCTCACGGGATCAACGGCTGCCTTCGCTCAGGGCGGCGGCGGTTCGGGCGGTGGGGCAGGCGGCGGCGCAAGCGGCGCCAGCGCAGGAGGCGCCGCAAGCGGACCCTCGGCCGGCAGTCCGAGTGCCGTCGGCAGCCCGAGCGCCGGCACCGCAGGTGCGGGATCGATGGGCGTGAACGGCGTCCCATCGGGACCTGGCAATGCGGCCGGCCTCAACAATTCGGGCAACGACCCGAGCGGCGCCGGAAATTCGTCCAAATTGGCATCGCCACCTGCACCCGGGACTAACAGCTCCGGTACCGCACAATCATCTGGAGGATCGCCCTCCGGGACATCGGGCAATTCGCGCCCCGGCGTCACCACCGGCTCGGGACAGGGCGGTGGCTCGAACGCAACCGGGCAAGACGCTTCGGGACAGTCGACCGATGCTGCCATCAATGCGGAAAATCAGACACTCGATCGCAAGATCAAGAGCATCTGTCGTGGTTGCTGAATATTGCTGCAATGTCGCGCAGATGTGAGCGAAATTGCCCGACACCGGTTCCAAATCAGGCCTAAGGAATGTCGGATTGCGATGACGAGATCATCGCAGGGCTTGGAGTTGGAAAGGGTGTGTTGATGCGCAAGATACTGGTTGCGCTGCTGGCAGCAGCAGCGCTCGCAACGGCGCCTGGCGTCGCCTTGGCGCGGGGCGGCGGTGGCGGCGGAGGCTTTCACGGTGGCGGCGGCTTCCATGGCGGTGGTTTTCACGGTGGCGGCTTCCATGGCGGCGGTTTTTACGGCCATGGCTTCCACCATGGCTTCGGTCCCGGCTTCGCAGTAGGATTTGGCCTCGGCTATCCCTATTATTATGGCGGCTACTATCCTTATTACTATGACTATGAGGATGATGCCGGCTGCTACGTGGTGCGTCAGCGCGTGCATACCCGCTATGGATGGCGCTATCGGCGCGTCTCCGTATGTGAGTAGTCGGACCTGTGGCGAGACCGGCTGATACCGGTCATCGCAATTGGAGCGCCGCAGGTTAGGCTGACGTTGGGAATTTTCTTGTTGTGCTGACTATCGCCCAGGCGCGGTATGCAGCTTGCAGGGAAACGGGCATGATGATCTCGCTGACATCCCCGGAACTCACATTGCTGTTTCTCGGCATCGTCGTCAGTCTCGGCACCGCGCTGGTCTGGATGATGTGGGAGCTCGAGCAGTCGGCGAAAGGGCGCCGCAACGGGCCCCGCCTGCACTAGGACACTGCCGCGCGGCCTATCAGCCGCGCGGCGTATCTCGCCTCAGCCGAGGACGTTGTACTTCTTGAACCAGGCCTGCATCTGATTCCAGGCGTCCTCTGCCGCTTCCTTGCGATAGCTTGCGCGATAGTCGGCATGGAAGCCGTGCGGAGCACCCGGATAGATCTTGAACTCCGCCGTCTTGTGGTGCTCGGCCAGGGCCGCCTTCATCGCCTCCACCTGCGCAACCGAAATGCCGGTATCGGCTTCGCCATAGAGGCCAAGCACCGGCGCCTTCATCTCCGGCGCAAGCTGCATCGGGCTCTTCGGCCAGGCCGGATTCGGCGCATCGACCGGCGGACCGTAGAACGCCACGCCGGCCTTCAGCGCATCGTTATGGGCGGCATATTCCCAGACCGTGCGGCCGCCGCGGCAGAAGCCGATAATGCCAAGACGGGCGCTGTCGCCGCCCTGCGATTTCGCCCAGGCAACGGTGCTGTCGAGATCGGAGAGCAGCTCGGCGTCCGGCTTCGCGTTCACGATTGGCAACAATTGCTGGATGTCGGTGATCTTGGTGAGGTCGACGCCCTTGCGGAAGTAATAGTCCGGCGCAATGGCGAAGGCACCGAGCTTGGCGAGCCTGCGCGTCACGTCCTTGATGTACTCGTGCAGGCCGAAAATCTCCATGGCGACCAGAATCACCGGTGGATTGGTGGCGTTGGCCGGTCGCGCGAAATAAGCGGGCATCTCCCCGTCGGCAACCTTGATCTTGGCGTCGCCGGCCTTGAGGCCGTTGGTGTCCGTGGTGATGACCTCGGCGCGGACGGGGCCCGCAGCCAGGGTGTAGCCGGCTGCCACCGCGGCAGAGGCGGTCATGAAACCGCGGCGGGAGAACGGAGCAGTTTTTGTCAGTCCGATGACATCGGACGGCGCAAGCTCGGTGGTCATGAAGCCTCCTCTGCTGGTGGGAGGCGCATTCAGCAAAGAAATGTTTTGAAAGGCAAGTCACCAGGGCGAGAGACAGCCAAGACCGTTTCTTTGGCCTTGGTCTCCGCGGATGAGGGGGCCACAAAAAACAAGGCCGCTGGCGTAGTATGCCGCCAACGACCTTGCCAGCCCCGGATATTGAAATTGGCCCTGCGCCATCCTGAAATTGGCTGCCATCCGGTGACGTGAGGATGGACCCAAAGCCTCCGATCATTTGTGAAACAGTTCACAAAGTTCCGGGAAAATTCGGCGGGACTTGTACCGAGTTCAGGCGCGGTTGCGGCGATGGCGATGCGCGCTGCGACTCGCATGAGCACGGGTGCGGACTGCTCCGTTTCGGACCACGGACTCCGTCGGCTCGGCACTCGGCGCGCTCGCAAAGGATTGCCGTAAGCTGTTGACGGCCTCGGTCAGGGTGGCGACCTGGTCGGAGAGCCGCTTGCTGTCGGCCTGCTGCGCGGCCAAGAGGCGTCGCATCGTCTGCAGCTGGTCCTGCACCATCTGCAGCTGATCAATGGATTCCTGCTGGGTCGCTTCGAGGCCCTTGGTCTTTTCCACCAGTTGCTCGGAAGCCTGCGCGGTGCGCGCCTGCAACTGGCGCGCCGCCGCCATGCGATCAGGCTCAGGCGCAGATCCGCCATAGGCGCGCCACAGCGCGATGGCGGCAATGCCGACCACCAGCACCAGCAAGGCTGCGGCTGCAAGCGCGATCGGCTGCGTGCCGATCAGCTTGGGATCAACTGATTTGGGAGCATGTGGTCTGGTATCGCGCGTCAATGGATGCATCGCAAAACCCGCCGTCATCGAAAAAACGTGGTGCCCTGACTGACAGTCAGCGCTTGACCCAAGCAAAACAACTTCGACATCCGCGGAGGCGGCAGCGATCGCCCCTCGTGCCGCCGATCTGACGTCGCCAACTCGCGCGCGGCAAAGTCTCTTTCACGACCTCAGATCGGAGGCGATGGTAAGCTTCTATTGGAAAATTCGACAAAAAGGAGGCGGCAGCCTCATTCATGGCAGCCGAATGCTGCAGGACAGCAAATCGTCCAGCCCGAGACCACCTGGTTGCGAGGTGGAAACCCCGAGGAGCTACTGCGCGCTAGAGCAGTTCTTGCAGATCATCAGCTTCTGCTTCAACCGCTCCTCGTCGGCCTGGTCGAGCGCCTGCTGTTCCTCATAACCGACATCTCTGCGGTAACTTGTGGAGCGGGCCGACATGGCATCCACGCTGTCAGCCTTGCGCCGGGCTTGTTTCCGCGCCGGTCGCACCTCGATGGAGTCGCTCTCTGATCCCATCGATTCCGTGGCGTAGAGGCCGTCCTCGTCCGAGGCGGCAGCCACGGCCCTGGCTGGGGCGGGCGCCGCCGCAGGTGCGAGCGCTGCAGCCGGCGCGGGTGTCAAGCTACCTGCCAGCGGCGCGTTGCAGCTGCTCGGCGAGAGGCAGCAGTTCGAGAGGGTGACCGCTGCGGCGAGCAGCATGGCGCTTCGCAATATCATCATGGCCATTACCTAAGACGCAGGAGGTCGGAAAGTTCAAGGCTGACCTTAGCGGATCGGCCCACGAAGTCTCGCCATACGTTCAAAGCAAGGCCGAAAAAAGTTGCGGCCAGGCCTTGGGGGAGGCCTGGCCGCGCGCGAACCGGTCTGGGACGGGGAGGGGTGGGGATGTGACCGGGTCGCGTAACTCCGTTTGTCTTGGTCGCCGTCAGCGCTCTTTCGCGCTCGCAGTTGCCACCGCCGGTCGACCGTCGCCCAATGAGACCCACACATTGGGGTCACTTTGCGATTGCCGCTTCACGAAGCGGTAGCCAGTTTCGGTCCAGGCGACGACATTTTCGTTCTGGTTGTCGAGAATGAACTCGCCCTTGTCGGTCTTGACGGTCAGCACAGCGTGACCTTCGCCTTTGCGGTCGCGCACCACCGTGATCAGCAGCGCCTCGCGTGGCCAGCCGGCATCGATCAGGAGCTTGCGCTTGAGCAGAACGTAATCCTCGCAATCGCCGTAGCCGTCCGTCGGCAGCGACCACTTCTCGACCACGCCCCAATGATCCATGTCGGTCATCGGCTTGACGTTCTCGTTCACCCAGCGGTTGACCTTCAGCAGGTCACGCCAAGCGGTCTGTGACAGCACGATATCGCGGGGCTGAGAGGGAGTGCCACGGCACTCCTCCGGCGTGTCAGTGCAGAACTCGATCCATCCGATCGGCGCGCGGGTCGTGTCGCCCAGGCTTGCGTAGAGCACCCGCTCATCTGCGGCATGGGCTGCTGCGCCCATTGCCAACAGGATGGCGCCCGCCGCCAACCCTTTCCCCAGTCCCGTCCGCTTGACCATTGTGGCCCCCGTTGTCGTTGGGACCACGTTTCGCACAAACAATTTGCCCGGCCGCTAAGTACTCGAAGTACATTTAAGTTGAATCCAAGTAGAGGTTGAATCTGTTTTGAGCTTTACTTGAATCTCATTTGAGTAAAATCCAACAAAACTGCATTTAATTAAAATGCGATGGATCTTGTCCGATCCCATTGATCTTGCTGGTTTTCGGCGCGCTTAGGTGCGCGCACCTTGCGCTCTGCGCGATGGCCATGAACGCGCGCAACAGCCGGCGGTCGGTATCAGCCGACGCCGGTTGTCCCCGGAGACTTGCGGAATGGAGCGAGGCGGCGCTTTACCGCGCGGTAACGCTCTCTTCGAGCGTTTCAGCCAATTGCGAATGCAGGAACTCGATCGCGAAACCGTCTTCGAGATTGCGCACGACGCGCGCGGCCACGCGGCCGAGCATCACCTGCGACTTCAAGGGCGGCTTGGTCTCCGCGGCAATGGCTGCACCCGACAGCGACAGGTCGATGATGCGGCAGGTCATCTTGGTGCCGTCGTCGAGCGTGAGCACGGCGATCGGGTTGCGCGGAATGATACGATCGTGGCGGCGATCTTCCGGCAGATTGAGGATGTCGCGGTTGGCGAGCCAGGTCAGCTGTGCGGCCAGCTTGTCGCGTTTGCGTGCGGTTGCCCCGATCGTCATCGCAAAGCCGTTGTCGATGATCCGGGTGATCTTGCCCTCGACGCGGCCGATATGGTCGAGATAGGCGATGACGCGGTCGCCGACATTGCCGATCCCAGGGGCAAGCAGCGCAAGTCCGCCGGGTGACATGTTGATCACCTGGCAGGGGAATTCACGCCGATCCGGCAGCATGTAGCGGCCGAGCAGGTGGACCTTCACCCGCTGAAAGCGACGGCGCTCCTCGGCGGCCGGAAGAGTCAGTTTTTTGTTCGGCAACGCCATGTTTCGCCATTCAGTCCGGCTCTGTGGGATCGTACGACCCTACGTCCTTCAGGGTTAATGCGGCGTTACGGGATGTTCCCGGCAGGCGTCGCACCGCGGAAAGGCAGCGCTTAGGTTTGCCGAAGCTGGTAGGGAAGAAGATGTGCGCATCGCGTTTTCGCGGCGAGCCAATCAAATAGGGGGAAACGTTCATGCGATCTTTGATGGGCTTGGTGCTGGCGCTCGCAGGCGCCATGGTCGGATTTGCCCCGGCTAACGCGGCCGACCTGAAGGTGACCCTGCTTGGCACCGGCACGCCGACGCCGCGGCTGTCGAGCTTCAGCGCGTCCACGCTGGTCGAAGCCGGGCCGGAGCGGCTCATCTTCGATCTCGGACGCGGGTCCACCATTCGCCTCTATCAGAAGAAGATCCCGCTCGGCTCGATCACCGCGCATTTCATCACCCACCTGCATTCCGACCACATCGTCGGTTTGCCTGACATGTGGCTGAGTGGCTGGCTCGGCACCCCCTGGGGCTCGCGTCAGTCGCCGATGGTGATCTTCGGTCCGAAGGGGACGGTCGCCATGACCGAAAATCTGACCAAGGCCTTTTCAGAGGACATCAGGATCCGGATCGCCGATGAAGGCTATTCGCCCGTCGGCATTGCCTTCGCTGCGACCGATATCGAATCGGGACTGGTCTACGACCATAACGGCGTCAAGGTCACCGCGATCGAGGTCAATCACGGCGAGAAGATCAAGCCGGCGCTGGGCTATGTCGTCGAGTTCGATGGCAAGAAGGTCGTCTTGTCGGGAGATACCAAGCCCGATCCAAGGGTGGCGAAGGCGGCCGAAGGCGCTGACCTCTTGATCCACGAGGTCGCAATGATCGATCCGGAGCTGCTGAAGACATTTCCGAGCTACCGTGCCATCGAGGACCATCATACTTCGCCGGAGGAAGCCGGGAGGATCTTCTCCGAGGCCAAACCGAAGCTCGCGGTTTACTCGCATATCGTCTTCGCGACCGTGAAGCCGGTGCAGGATGTGCCGGAGGACGTGCTGGTTGCGCGTACGCGAGCGAACTATCAGGGCCCGCTGATCGTCGGGCGCGATCTGATGTCGTTCGTCATCTCCGATCACGTCGAGGCCTTTGCGCCGGACGGTACAGCGGCAAGTCTTGCACCGTAGAACGTGCACCCTAGAACAAGCCTTGCACCCTCGAAACGGGCGCGATACCGAGGAGCTCAAAGGGAAGAGAAACACGCCGCATGCCGACCAAATTGGCCTCGCTGTCGAAGCTCGCGACCAAGCCTCCGGTGTTCGAGCACATCATGGTCGAGCCGTCGGAATCCTTCTTATGGCGGTGCGATGACTATCCCTGGGAACGCAACGTCTGGAACTATCATCCGGAATATGAGATCCATCTGATCCGCAACGCCTCGGGTGTCGCGCTGGTCGGCGATCACATCGGCCATTTCGGGCCCGGTCATCTCACCGTGGTCGGAAGCGGCCTGCCGCACGACTGGGTCACCGTCGTCGCGCCGGGCACCCGGATCCTGCAGCGAGACATCGTGCTGCAGTTTGATCCCGAGCGCATCAGGAGCGCCGCGTCAGTGCTGCCGGAGCTGGCGCAGGTCGATGCGTTCCTGAAGCGAGGGCTGCGCGGGCTCTCCTTCCATGGCGAGACCCAGCGCGTGGCCGCCGGCCTGCTGGAGGAGATGGGGCGGATGAGCGCGCTCGCCCGGCTGTCGCATTTCCTGCGGCTGCTGCATCTTTTGAGCGTGTCCGAGGACTACGAGATCCTGTCGTCGGAAACCTTCACGCCAAATCTCGATGTCAGCGCGCTGGCGACGATCCAGCGGGCACTGGGATTCATCCACCAGAACTTCAATCGCGAAATTGCGCTCAGCGACATCGCAGCGATGTTCGGTATGAGCGAAACCGCGTTCTCCAGGTTCTTCAAGAAGAACACCGGCAACACCTTCACCGAGCACGTCACGATCCTGCGGGTCGCCGAAGCCTGCAAGCTGTTGTCCGATACGACGACCGCCATTACCGACATCTGTTTTGAGGTCGGCTATTCCAACATCTCGAACTTCAATCGCAAGTTCAAGGAACGTCGCGGCATGACGCCGTCGCGCTACCGCGAACTGGCCCGTCGTCGCACACGATCGCGACTGGCGGTGTAATCGCCACAGCACGCTTGGAATCGAGCGCTGCTTTAGGCGTGCAACGCGCAGATCATGCGCAAAGCAGGGTGTGGTCCGCCCTGGGGCGCGTCTTGCAAAAAAGTACAGGTTTTGCGCATGGCGACCGCTAGGAAGCGGTCGGCGCGCTCGTATTTTCGCAATCAGCGGCGCATCCGAATGGCTCATGCAGATCAAGGACCAGCGATAAAGGTCCGAGCGCCGTGGTTCAGCAATGCCTTTGTTATCCAGGGAGGGAAGCATGGCACTTCATAACCGGCTATCGGTTTATCTCAGCGGCATCCTGCTATCGACGGCGCTCGCCGGGTCCGCATTTGCGCAGAGCTGCAGCGGCTCAATCAAGGTGCTGGCGCAGACGCGCGATGGCCTGACATTGGCCGAAAAGTACAAGGGCGAGTTCGAGAAGCTCAGCGGCGGTGCCACTTTCGACATCGATTATCTGAACGAGAACGATCGCCGTGCCAAGACCAAGGCGGACGCCTCGACCGTCGGCAAATACAACGTCTACTATATCGACGAAGCCAACGTGGCGCTGTTCGCTTCGTCGAAATGGATCGTCCCGCTGCTCGACTACTATCCCAAGCAGTACAACTACTCGGATTTTGATCCCGGCCGCCAGAAGGTCGCGACCTACGACGGCAAGCCGTGGTTTGCGCCGCTGACCGGCGGCGGTGATCTCCTGGTCTACCGCAAGGACCTGCTCGAGAAAGCGGGCGTCCAGCCGCCCAAGACGCTCGACGAATTCATCGCCGCCGTGAAGAAGCTGCACGATCCCGCCAACGGAGTTTATGGCATCGCGCTGCGTGGGCAACGCGGATCGGGCGCCAATGTCTGGCGCTGGATGCCTTATTTCCGCGGCTTCGGCGGCAACTGGTTCGAAGGCAATACGCCGGTGTTCGACAGCGACGCCGCGGTCAAGGCAACCAATAGCTATCTCGACCTGTTCAAATACTCCGCACCGGGCACGCAGACCGGCAGCTGGGACGAGTCGGTCGGCGCGTTTCTGTCCGGCCAGGTTGCGATGCTGGTAGAGTCGACGCCGCTGGTCGGCCTTGCGCTCGACCCGAAGGTCTCCAAGGTCGTCGGCAAGGTCGGCTATCTGCCGCCGCCGACGCCGCTGACTGGCGGCGGCTATGGACATGGCCTCGCCATTGGTGCCAAGGCGAACAAGACCGAGCAGGCGAAAGCCTGCGCCGGGCTCTTCATCGGCTGGGTGACGTCGAAGGAGAACGAGCAGCGGCGGCTGGACGCCGATCAGTTCAGCGAGCTCAATCGCACCAGCATCATGACCAGTGATGCCTTCGCCAAGAAGTACGGCGCCGACCTCGGCAAGGCGCTCGCCGACACCGCGAAGGTGACGGCGGTCAACTTCTGGCAGGATCCGCAATGGCCCGACCTCGGCGACCACTGGGGCATCGAGCTCGAGGAACTCGTAACCGGCACCCGGAAGGACGTGAAGGGCAGCCTCGACGAGCTCAACGAGTTCGCAAAAGGCCTGATGGCGAAACGCAAGTCCTGATCAGCAGGCTTCGATGAAGCGTGTGAGATGACGGCATGTGCGTGTCGTCATCTCGCCTTTGCGTTAATCTCACCGCGCGGGACGTACGGGCAAAGGGAGGGAATCGCCAGATATGAAGTCCAAAACCTCCTTGCCGGCGGTGTTCATCTCGCCCTCGATGATTGTGCTCGCCGTCCTGGCCTTCGTTCCGACCGCGTTCGCGATCAATATCGCATTCCAGGACAAGCAGCTCAGCAGTGAGGACAGCCACTATGTCGGGTTGGCAAATTTCATCGCGCTGTTCTCCGACCGGCGTTTCCTGAATTCGATCCTCGTCTCGCTGACCTGGGAGGTCATGACGGTCGTGGCCACGATGTGCATCGCGGTCCTGCTCGGCATCCTCATGTTCGAGGCCGCCTCGGCGCGCATGCGCAACATTCTGTCAGTGGTGTTTCTGATCCCCGTGCTGATGCCGCGGGTGTCCGCGGCCTTCGTCTGGAAATTTGCGTTTCACCCGCTGTTCGGCTTGGCCGTCTATCCTTACAAGGCGATTACGGGACAGCCGCTCGACCTCTTGGCCAACCCGTCGACGGCGCTCGCCACGGTCGCCTTTGTCGACGTCTGGCAATGGTCGCTGTTCTTTTCGGTGATCATCCTGCATTTGCTCGAGAGCCTGCCGCATGAGCCGCTGGAGGCGGCCGAGCTCGATCATGCACGGACCTGGGAGCGCTATGCTTATGTTGCGCTGCCCATGCTCAAAATTCCGCTCATCAGCCTCACATTCGTGAAGATGATCGAGTCGCTGCGCTCGTTCGACCTGATCTATGTGATGACGCGCGGCGGCCCCGGCATCAAGACCGAGACGCTCGACATGTACGCCTTCTCTCAGGGCTTCATCGAGTCCGGCAACATTTCCTATGCGTCGAGCATGGCCGTGCTGATGATGGTCGCAACCACCATCGCCTTCACCGCGCTGTGGAAGCGGGTGCACGCATGAGTCGCCGTGGCAGAGGCAAGTGGATTGCGAAATCGGCTGTCGCTTTGGCGGCTGCAATTGCAATCATTCCGGCGTTGTGGACGCTTCTGAACGCGTTCAAGAACCGAGTTGATCTCGTCACGCCAACGCCGCTGCTGATCTTCCACCCGACGCTGGACAACATCCTGTATGTGCTTGGCCGTGAGAGCGTCACCGCGGGCCTGATCAACTCCATCCTGGTCTCGGGCGCCTCGGTCCTGATCGGCATGGTGCTCGGCCTGCCTGCAGCCTATGCAGTCGCGCGCTATCCGATCAAATGGGCCGACGACATCCAGTTCTTCGTGTTGTCGCTGCGGTTCCTGCCGCCCGTGGCGGTCGCGATTCCCTTGATGGTGATCTGGCTCGATCTCGGCCTCTATGACAGCCGCGTCGCGCTGATCGCGACCTATACCTTGCTCACGCTGTCTTCCATCGTCTGGCTTGCTGTGCCCGCGTTCAAGCGCGTGCCGAAGGAAGTGGAGGAGGCGGCCAAGGTCGACGGCTACGGGCCTTATGCAATCTTCTTTCTGATTGCGCTGCCGATCGCATCAAGGTCGCTGATCGGTGCGGTCGCCTTCAGCTTCGTGCTGGTCTGGAACGAGTTCCTGATCGCGCTGATGCTGACGACTTCCGATGCCAAGACGCTGCCGATCGTCGCCTCCGAGCTGACCCAGCTCGGCCGCGACGTGCCCTGGGGCATCCTGAACGCGTCCGTCATTCTGCTTTCGCTGCCGCCGCTGCTGTTCATCGGCATTCTCAGCGGCTTCCTCAACAGCGTCATCAAGAAGAAAGCCTGAAGGAGGTTCGTCATGCGCGCTTTGGTCCTGGAGAAAAAAGGCGAGCTTGCGCTCCGCGACATCCAGCTCGATGACCGTCTCGGGCCGGAGGATGTCCGCATCAAGATCCACACCGTCGGCATTTGCGGTAGTGACGTGCATTACTACACGCATGGCCGGATCGGCAGCTATGTGGTGGAGGCACCGATGGTGCTGGGTCACGAAGCTGCTGGCACCGTGACCGAAGTCGGCAGTGAGGTGAGCGGGCTCAAGGTCGGCGATCGCGTCTGCATGGAGCCTGGCGTGCCAAATCTGGCCTCGCGGGCCTCCAAGCTCGGCAAGTACAATGTTGATCCGGCCGTCAGGTTCTGGGCGACGCCGCCAATCCACGGCGTGTTGACGCCGAGCGTCATTCATCCGGCCGCCTTCACTTTCAAGCTGCCGGACAATGTCTCGTTTGCCGAGGGCGCGATGGTCGAGCCGTTCGCGATCGGCATGCAGGCCGCGGCCCAAGCGCGGATCAGGCCCGGCGATGTCGCGGCCGTGGTCGGATGCGGCCCGATCGGCATCATGGCCGCGCTGGCCGCGCTCGCGGGCGGTTGCGCCAAGGTCTACATCTCCGATGTAAGCGCCGAGAAGCTCGCAATCGCAGCCGGCTATGACGGCATCGTGCCGGTGAACATCCGCAACGAAAGCCTGGCCTCCGTCATCGCGCGAGAGACGGGTGGCTGGGGCGCCGATGTCGTGTTCGAGGCGAGCGGCAATCCGAAGGCGTTCGAAGACCTGTTTGCGATTGTCCGGCCTGCCGGCGCAGTGGTCCTGATCGGCCTGCCGGTCGAGAAGGTCGCATTCGACGTGACCGGCGCCATCGCCAAGGAGGCCCGCATCGAGACCGTGTTCCGCTACGCCAACGTGTTCGACCGGGCGCTCGCCCTGATCGCCGCCGGCAAGGTCGATCTCAAGCCGCTGGTCACCGGCACATATAAGTTCGAAGAGAGCATCACCGCGTTCGAGCGGGCCGCCTCCGGTCGGCCGACCGACGTGAAGCTGCAGATCCTGGTCGAGGGCTGACCATCGTGGCCAGAATATCCTGCTCGCATGTCTGCAAGTCCTATGGCCCGCTCGAGGTCGTGAAGGACTTCAATCTCGAGGTCGAGGACCACGAGTTCGTCGTGTTCTTAGGCCCGTCCGGCTGCGGCAAGTCGACGATCCTGCGCATGGTGGCCGGGCTCGAGGACATCTCGGGCGGGACGATCTCGATCGACGGCAAGGTCGTCAACGACCTGCTTCCGCGGGAGCGGGGTGTCGCGATGGTGTTCCAGAACTACGCGCTCTATCCGCATATGAGCGTGTTCGCCAACATCGCCTTTGGTCTGAAGCGGATGCGGGTGCCGCGAGAGGACATCGAACGTCGCGTGCACGAGGTCTCGGCGATCCTGGGCCTGGAGGCGCTGCTCGATCGCAAGCCGGCGCAATTGTCGGGTGGGCAGCAGCAGCGGGTGGCGATCGCGCGTGCCATGATCAAGACGCCGGCCGTGTTCCTGTTCGACGAGCCATTGTCCAATCTCGATGCCAAGCTGCGCAGTCACATGCGCGTCGAGATTGCACGTCTGCATAAGCGGCTGAAGACCACGACGATCTATGTCACCCATGATCAGCTCGAGGCCATGACGCTCGCGGACCGCATCGTCGTGCTGCGGGCCGGCCTGATCGAGCAGGTCGGCACCCCTGCGGAGATCTATGGATTTCCGAGGAGCCGTTTCGTCGCCGACTTCGTCGGATCGCCGCGCATGAACCTGCTCGATGTCACGGTCGGGGAGGCGCCCGACAACAAATGGGCGCTGTCGACCGGACACGAGACGTTCCTGGTCGAGCGCGGCCGCTTCGACCTGCATCGCGGCATGCGTGCCGTGCTCGGCATTCGGCCCGCCAATTTGAAATCCACCTCGCCTGATATCAGGCTCAACGGCCTCTCGGGGGTCGTCGACCTGGTCGAATATCTCGGTGACGGCGTGCTGCTCACGATCGCGCTTCCCGGCGAGCCGGCACGGCAGGTCACGGCCTTGGTGCCAGCCGAAGCCGCGCCCGTCGCGGGGACGGTGGTCGGCTTCGGCACGCCGCCTGAGGCGATCCATGTGTTCGATGCGGAGACCGGCAAGTCCTGCCGTAGCGCCTATCCTGGCGCCGCTGAGGCCAGGCAGGGCATGCGAGATGCGTCCTAGCTTGCGCGATGCATGGCGCTAGCTATCGCAAGCCCTCATAGACCATCAGGCCGCGGGCGAGCGCCAGCTTGCGCAAGGTGCGTGGCACGATCGGCTCCGGCGGGCGATGGACATAGCGCCAGGACACGATCTCGAGCGGACCGAGGGTGCCGTGCAGTTGCTCGAACGGCGCGAGCAGGCCGGTGAGGCTGATTGGCTCATGCGCGCGCGTGTTGAACGGCAACATCAGCAGCTCGAGATGGGCGCGCGACTGATCGGGCGAGGGGGCCGTGACGCCGACGACCGCGGGCAGCATTTCCTCCGAGACCACCGCCACGATCTCCTCGATCTCGCGGCGGCTATGGGCAGCGAATTGCGCCGGGAAGCTCTTGTCTTTCATATCGCCGCCGAGCAGCGCGCAGAGCCGCGTTCCGGCCATCCGGAACGGGAAGCCCGCATCCGGATCGCAGGACAGCACGAAGATATCGCCGAGCAGTTCGCGCACCGCGGACGGCTCGATTTCGCTACGGTCGGGGGCGCGGGCGAAGCCGCGCTGCGTGTCCCAATAGGCGAAGAAATCGCGATTGGACGGATGTTTCATCGAACTTACCCCTGGCCCCTGTGATCAAGCGGGACATTTCTGTCTCGCTCTCGGCCAGGTGCCTCCCTGGTTTGTTGTGCAGGAGGGATGTTGCAGCGTCCATGCCGATGCGGTGACTGCGCCTGTTTTTCCCGGGCCTTCCCATCGTTAAGGTTAAATTAACGATGTGCTTGGCAACTGAGGAACGGCCGGTAAGATCATGCGTATCAAGCTTGCGCTGGAAGGTGGAAGGTCCGGCGCAAGACGGTGAAGCGAACGACACGAGGCGGCGTCAAACAGTCTGGTCACGCGGCGGGGAGGGGTGGGGATCTGGTCCCGGCGGCTCTCCGCAGCTTAAGGCCGGCAAACCTCAAGGAGGGAGGGCTTTCTCAGAGCCCTCCCTTATTCTTTTCGCCGCGTCCTCATGCGATCAACAGGCCGTTTGTGCGCTTGCGTAAGGACGCCAAAGCCGCCTATCTGGGCCCTCTGCTGTCCTCCTGCTGAAGGCGCCCACCCCTTGGAATCGTCGCCAGACCTCCCGCAAGAGCTCCCGCCAGCCCCGCCGCGCGAGCCGATCCTGACGCTGCCCGGTGCGCTGACAGCCTATGTGCTCCTGATCGCTGCGATCCATCTGCGCGTCCTGCTGCCGGCTGAGTGGGAGAACTGGACCGTCGATGTGTTCGGCTTCATTCCCAAGCGCTACGATTCCACGCTGATGGACGTCGACTTCCCTGGTGGGGCTGGGGCCAAGGTCTGGACCTTCGTCAGCTATTCGCTGTTGCATGCCAATCTGACCCACATCGGATTCAACGTCCTGTGGCTGTTGCCGTTCGGCAGCGCATTGGCGCGCCGTTTTGGCGCGCTCAGGTTCTTCCTGTTCATGGCCGTGACCGCCGCGGCCGGCGCGCTGGCACACCTGCTGACGCATGAGCACGAGATCGCGCCAATGATCGGGGCGTCGGCGTCGGTCTCGGGCACGATGGCGGCCGCGATGCGCTTTGCCTTTGTGCAGGGCAGTTTTCTGTCCTTTAGCCGTGGCGACGCGGAAGCCGCGGCCAGGGTCCCGGCCTTGTCGCTGTCGCGTGCGCTGCGCAATCCGCGCGTGCTCGGCTTCCTCTCGGTCTGGTTCGTCGTGAACATCATCTTCGGCGTCTGGTCGCTCTCGATCGGGACCGATGGCGCCAGCGTGGCGTGGCAGGCGCATATCGGCGGCTTCATCGCCGGATTGATCCTGTTTGCGCTGTTTGATCCCGTGCCGCACACGCGCGATGCTGCACCTGCGTCGCCTCCGGCGGAGCGTGAGCTGCACTGATCGCGTGCTTGCGATAGCAGGCGATTTCATTCATCATCACACGCTCGCAAAGCGGGCGGAAAGCCCCATGTGAGGTGGCGGCGTCAGCGTCGCAGCGGATATGCACGCTGGCTTGCCGAGGTTGGCTGCAGTGAATGCAGCGCTCAAACTGTTGATTTAGACTCGTGAAACGCCAAGCCGAAAGCCGCCCCGCGCAAGAAGGGTGGGACCGGCTTCTCAAGGAGACAAGTCGATGACAGTACGCGCAATCCTCGATACCAAAGGCCATCAGGTTGAGAGCGTCGAGCCGGAAACAACTCTTGCCGATGCCGCCAAGCGTCTGGCCGAGCGCAAGATCGGCGCTGTTCTGGTCATGACAGGAACGCGCATGGAAGGCATCCTGTCCGAGCGCGATATCGTTCGGGTCTTGGGCGAGCGCGGGGCCGAGGTGCTCGACGAGCCGGTCTCCAGCATCATGACCCGCCGGGTCGTGAGCTGCCGGCCGGCGGACACGGTTTCCGCCATCATGGAAATGATGACGCTCGGAAAATTCCGGCACCTCCCGGTCATTGATGGCGGGCTCGTCGTGGGCCTCATCTCGATCGGCGACGTCGTGAAATGGCGCGTTCAGGAATACGAGAACGAGCAGGAAGCCCTCCGTCAGTACATCAAGACGGCGTAGCTCCGTCTGGAGGCGTGATGACGCCGATCGCGTCCTGGAGCGAATCCAGGGCGCGCTCGGCGGCACGCGTGCCGGCCGCGATCAGGTCGCTAGCGCGATGAAAGTCGAACCAGCCGATCTGGCCGACGCGCGGCGTGATCAAGAGGTCGGGCGGATCGCCCGCGAGACGCGCGCGGGTGATGCGGTCCTGCATGATGTTGAACGCATCCACCATGACGGACGAGATGCCGGGCCGGCCGCCGCCGCCGAAGAACTCGCGTTTGACCGTGCGCTCGGGCGAGAAGAACTTGCCGAAGCGTCGCTTCGGCGGGGTGGGTTCGATGATCGTCTCCGGCACCTCGACCGGCTGACCGTGCGAATAGATCGTCGTGGAATGCGTGAACACGTCGCTCGATAAGTTGGCGGCGATGACGATCTCGGCTCCGAGCGCGCGCGCCGCCGATACCGGGACCGGATTGACCAGCGCGCCGTCGACCAGCCAGCGGTCGCCGACCAGGACCGGCGCGAAGATGCCGGGCAGGGCATAGGAGGCGCGCATCGCATCGACCAGCCGGCCATGGGTCAACCAGATCTCGTGGCCGGTGCGCACTTCCGTCGCCACGGTCGCCACCTTCATGGAGAGCTCCTCGATCGTGGTCCGGCCGAGCGACGCCTCGAGCTGGGCGGCCAGCTTCTCGCCACCGATCAGGCCGGAGCCGTTGAGGCGGATGTCGAGATAGCCGAGCACGCTGCGGATCTGCAGGCTGCGCGCCCATTCCTCCAGCGTGTCGAGGTGACCGGCGGCAAAAGCGCCGCCGACCACGGCGCCGATCGACGTGCCGACCACGACATCGGGTACGATGCCGTGCGCAAGCAGGGTGCGAATCACGCCGATATGGGCGAAACCGCGCGCCGCGCCACCGCCCAAAGCGAGCCCGATCACAGGCTTGCGGATGGCACCAAGCCCGACCTTGCCGTTCTCCTCTGTGCCGTTCTGACGGCGCCCAATCAACATATCCAACACGACAACCATCTCCAGGGCGTACGCTCTTGATCCGTCACACGGCAGACTACGCAGTCAAACCAGCCCCTCACCAGTTCGGAGCGGAAGCATGGTTTATGCCCGCTCATGCTCCGGCGTCCGACTTCGTTCCATTCGCAATGGCCTCATACGCGAACTTCGGAGTTCAATTCCGAACCGCCACCCCGGTGAACTCCGGACGCGCCGCACGAGGGCAGATCTGATGGCGCCATTTTCCGGTTCCGACAACCCCAAGCGGCCTCGTCCGATGTTGTGGCGCGGCTGGATTGCTGCAACGCACGAAGATGTGACCAACGTGCCGGAAACGCGGCATCCCTTGGTCCACCGTGGATACACAGGCTTGAATTCGCCGCGTTTTCGGTGAAAAGCAGGACGATGATGACGAGACGTGGCGGCATGACCAGAGACCGGCGCGGCGCAAGGCTGCGCGCGCTGTTGGCCGCGGCCACTTTGCTCTGCGCAGGCGGCGTCGGGCCGGCGAACGCGCAATTCTTCAGCGACCGGCCGCCGCCGGTACCGCCGGCCGCTGTGCCCGATCCGGGCGCCGCGGTCAGCCTTGCACCGCCGTCCGGCCCTGCCGCCGGAGCGCCGCCGCCGATGCCGACCGCGCCCCCATCCGTCGCAGCGGTGCCGCCCGCCACAACGCCCGCCGCGCCGCCGCAGACGCCGAGCGCGCCCACTCCCACGCAAGCGGTGCTGGCGCTGTCGGCGCGCTACGGCAAGGACCTGCCGAACGTCAATGGCGGCCTGGTCTGGCGGGTCTTCGCCGACCGTCCCGACGAGACCGGCACCTTCAAGATGCTGCGGGAAGACCGCACGGCGACCCCGAACATCGTGCTGCCGCCGGGCAATTACGTGGTCCACGTCTCGCTCGGCCTGGTGAGCGCCGTGCGCACGGTGAGCCTGAAGACGGACACCGATCGCGAATCGTTCGTGCTGCCGGCCGGCGGGTTGCGGCTGGAGGGACGCGTCGGCGCCAGCAAGATTCCGCAGAACCAGCTCACCTTTGCAATCTACAAAGGCAGCCAGTTCGAGGGCGGCGAGCGGCCGCCCTTGGTGCCGAGCGTGGCGGCCGGCGACGTGCTGCTGCTGCCCGAAGGCACCTATTACATCGTCTCCAACTATGGCGACGCCAATTCGGTGGTGCGCTCGGATATTCGCGTGCAGGCCGGCAAGCTGACCGATGTGACCGTGACCCACCGTGCGGCCGTGATCACCTTGAAGCTGGTATCGGACAAGGGCGGCGAGGCACTTGCGAACACGGCGTGGTCGGTCATCAATCCCGGCGGCGACGTGATCAAGGAATCGATCGGCGCGTTTCCGAAGGTGGTGCTGTCGGAAGGCGAATATCGCGCAATCGCCAAGAACGAAGGCAAGGTCTTCGAGCGCACCTTCAGCGTCGTGAACGGCGTCGACGGCGAGGTCGAGGTGATTGCGCGCTGACTGTGCGCCAGCGTGCGCGTTGGACCCGCCAACACACCGATCTGTGTTGATTGGTCGTAAAATTGCAATAACCATCGGTCGACTTCAAACTGTCATAATTCGCAATTTCCGCGAAATTTGTTTTCATTTTTACAAGGCATTAAGCCGCCCCTTCATTGGATACCGGCAGCGCCACATTGTGCAGCGCGCCGCCGCTCATCAGCTCGCGACGCGACCCGCGCAAATGCATGGTGCCCGCAAAGACGTGCGCCGCTCTGCGGCGGGCTTCCCGGGAGGAATTGCTTGCGAGGAAGGCTGTTCGGAAGCAGCGGCCCTGGCGCTGAGAAGCGCCTGCGCGTGCGGAATTGCGTGGGAATTGTATGAGTGCCGTCAAGAAGAAACCGTCCGCGAAAATCAATCACGATCTGTTCGAGGATATCCCTGTCCTCCAACGTAAGTGGCAGGCCGCGCTGAAGCCCGGCCAGGGGCTGCCGCGCTACGAAGATGTCATGCTCGGCAGTCTGGGACGCCTTGCCGATCACATCGCGGTCCTGAAGCGGGAGAACGGCGCGTTGGAAATTTCGCGCACCGGACGCTATGTGCAACAATGGCTGCAGGACGAGCGCTGGGACATCGCGGTCGAGATCGTATCGCCGGATTGCGCAACCGTGCTGCGCGAAGCCGCCAATTGCGCATTGTCGAAGCGGCATCCTTATCTTGCCACGTGCCATTGCGTGCGCGACGGCATGGTGCGCACCTACGACGTGCTGGCGTTGCCGACCAGCTCGCGCTGGGGCGGCATTCTGATCGGGACCTATGTGAACGAGCGGTCCGCCCAGTACAATCTGCTCGATGCGATCTTCTCGACGACCGAGGACGGCGTGGTCTCGCTGGCGACCATCCGCGATGTAGCCGGCGCGCCTTGCGACTTCCAGATCGTCCATCACAATCAATCGGCCGCCAGGCATCTCAAGCTGCCATCCTCGCGCCTGCAATGGAGCCGCCTCAACGATGGCGGCAACATCCTGTGCGCGGAAGACGTCATGATGCGTCTGTTCGACGTGGTCTCGCGCGGTGGGCATGACCAGTTCGAAGTCGACAGCGATGAGCGCAATCTGCGGCTGGGCGCCCATGCCTTTGGCGATATCGTCTCGCTGACCATTGCCGACGTGACGGCGCTGAAGCGCCGCGAAGCGTCGTTCCGCCTGCTGTTCGACGCCAATCCCGTGCCGATGTGCATCTTCGACAAGACGACCGCGGAAATCCTCAACGTCAACGACGCGGCTGTCCGGCATTACGGCTACAGCCGCGCGCAGTTTCTGCGCAGGACCATCTGGCAACTCTGGCCGCCCGGCGAATGGGAGAGCCTGGACCAGGCCTTGGAGGACCTCGCCGAGACCGATCATTTTCAGCGCGACTGGCGCCACCTCAAGGCCGATGGCAGTGAGATCGAGGTCTTGACCTACGGCCGGCGGGTCACCTTCGACGGCCATGACGGCTTTCTGGTCTCGATCGTCGACATCACCGAGCGCCGCAAGGCCGAAGCGCGCATCGCCTATATGGCGCACCATGACGGGCTGACCAGCCTGCCCAATCGCGAATTCTACCAGGAACGCCTCAAGCAGGCGCTGGAGCAGGGCGCCGCCGGCAACAAGCGCGTCGCGATCATGTGCATCGACCTCGATTTGTTCAAGAACGTCAATGATTCGCTCGGCCACCCCATTGGCGATCGCCTGTTGCAGGCGGTCGCCAACAGGCTCAAGGAGCAGGCGCGCGGTGGCAATCTGGCGGCGCGGCTCGGTGGCGACGAGTTTGCGGTGATCTTGAACGACGCCGGAACGTCCAGCCAAATCAGCGAGTTTGCCGCTGATCTGATCGAGGTCCTCAGCGCGCCCTACGAGATCGAGGACCAGGAGCTCGTGATCGGCGCCTCGATCGGGATCGCGGTGTCGCCGTATGACGGCTCGAGCAGCGAGCAGCTGATGAAGAACGCCGACATGGCGCTGTACCGCGCCAAGCAGGATGGCGGCCGCGTGCACCGCTTCTTCGAAACGGATATGGATCGCCAGGCGCAAAAGCGCCGCGACCTCGAGCACGATCTGCGCCATGCGTTTGCCCATGGCGAATTCGAGCTGCACTATCAGCCGTTGGTGGACGTCGCATCCAACCGCATCAGCTGCTTCGAGTCGCTGTTGCGCTGGCGGCATCGCGAGAAAGGCATGATCTCGCCCGCCGATTTTGTTCCTGTCGCCGAGGATATCGGGCTGATCGTGCCGCTCGGGGAATGGGTGCTGCGCGAGGCCTGCAGCATCGCGGCCCAATGGCCTGACGGAATCAAGGTTGCAGTCAATCTCTCCGCGGTGCAGTTCCGCAGCCGCAACCTGGTCCAGGTCGTGATGTCGGCGCTGGCGCAGTCCGGGCTCGCACCGACCCGGCTCGAGCTCGAGATCACCGAATCGATCTTCCTGGCGGAGACCGAGGCCAATCTCGCGACCTTGCACCAGCTCCGGCAGCTTGGCGTCAGCATCTCGATGGACGATTTCGGCACCGGCTATTCCAGCCTCAGCTATCTCCGCAGCTTCCCGTTCGACAAGATCAAGATCGACCGCTCCTTCGTGAAGGATCTCGCGCAGCGTTCGGACTGCGTCGCGATCGTGCGGGCGATCTCCGGGCTCGGCCGCAGCCTGAACATCACGACGACGGCCGAGGGCGTCGAAACCGTCGATCAGCTCGACTGGCTGCGGGCGGAGGGTTGCAACCAGGTGCAGGGCTTTCTGTTCAGCGCGGCCAAGCCGGCGTCCGAAGTCGAAGAGCTTCTGGTCCGCTTCGGGGCGCGCGCCTCGAAGGCGGCGTGAGGCGGGCTGTTCCTGCGGATTGCGGGTCACGTTCGGTTTCCCCATCCAGGCATCGAACCGCCACTATTATTCTCGCCGTCGTCGCCCGCGAAGGCGAAGGCGGGCGATCCAGTATTCCACCGGCACCCATGATGACTCGAAATGCCGCGGCGTACTGGATGCCCTGCCTTCGCGGGGCATGACGGCGTAAATGACGACATGTAGTTCAATTCAGGCACACCTCTACCGTCTCGCGGCACGTCGTGCCCGAGTGATGCGACCAGCATGTCCCTTTCGGAAATCGAGAGGGCGCAGGGAAGGCCGGGAGCTTGCCGCCCCCATGGCCCGCCTGCATCAAAGAAAGCAGGCGGCAGTCACCACAGGTTCGGCCAAGACATCCCGACCTTCCCTGCGCGATAGTTTACGGCTTATACGCGCTCTCCTTGGGGACCGGCTTGATTGCCCCCACTGCGCGATGTGAAACATCGTCGCGAGCGACAACGCGCGAGCGCGTTGCGCAGGACGCCAGCACCGGGGCGCCAGGACCACACGATTTCGCCGTCCGTGCGGGCTCGCGCTCGTCCAGCGCAGCCTTCACGTCCACCGCATCCCACCTCCACGTATCGTGACGACGCGTACGTCCCTCTTCGACGAGGCGGGATGACGAATGCCTAGCATGATTTCTGAAAAAACGAAAGATAATTTTTGGCTGAGCGAGCAGCAGCGAGGCGTTCCCGTTGAAATCGTTCCCGAACTTCGTGTTTCGGCACGATGGTCTCTTGCTCATTCGTCTATCGTTGGCGTGGCCCGCAACTCCTTGCGCAAAGGCACGCAACAACATCGGCAGTCGCAGATTTGCCGCAAGGTCCGTATCTGGTATCTTAGTCCCGTCGGAATATCGGACTCCCCGCGCTGGTCGCTCACCCAGAAAACCCCGAATCAGAATCCTGAGAAGCGCTGCAGAATCAGCGCAGTGGTAGGAATATCGGCCGATGCGCTTGCTGATGCGCCTTTTTAGTTTCTTTTTCGCGGCAGGCACTGTCGTATTCCTGATCGTCGCAGCGGGGGTAGCCGGCCTGTTCTGGCACTTCTCGAAGGACCTGCCGGATTATTCGCAACTCCAGAATTACGAGCCGGCGGTGATGACCCGCGTGCACGCGGCCGACGGATCGCTTGTTGGCGAATATGCCCGGGAGCGCCGGCTTTATCTGCCGATCCAGGCCGTGCCAAAGCTCGTGATCAACGCGTTCCTCGCAGCCGAAGACAAGAATTTTTACGAACATGGCGGCATCGACTTTTCCGGCATGGCACGCGCAGCGCTGGCCTATGCGCAGCATTTCGGCTCGGACCGGCGTCCGCAGGGCGCGTCCACCATCACGCAGCAGGTCGCGAAGAACTTCCTCCTGACGAACGAGGTGTCGTTCACCCGCAAGATCAAGGAAGCGCTGGTTGCGATGCGCATCGAGCGCGCTTATTCCAAGGACAAGATCCTGGAGCTCTATCTGAACGAGATCTATCTGGGTTCGGGCGCCTATGGCGTCGCCGCCGCCGCATTGGTCTATTTCGACAAGTCAGTCAACGAGCTCACGGTCGCCGAGGCGTCTTATCTGGCTGCGCTGCCCAAGATGCCCGGCAGCCTGCATCCGATCCGCAATCATGATCGCGCGATCGAGCGGCGCAACTACGTGGTCGACCGGCTGTTTGAAAATGGCTGGATCAACAAGGCCGATGCCGACGTGGCGCGCAGGGAGCCGATCACGATCAGCACTCACGCCGGGAGCGCACACACCTTCGCGGGTGAGTTTTTTGCCGAGGAAGCACGACGCGATCTGGTTGAGCGCTACGGCGAGAAAAAGCTTTATGAGGGTGGGCTGTCGGTGCACACCACGCTCGATCCGAAGATCCAGGTCATGGCGCGCAAGACCATGGTGGCGGGCCTGGTGCGCTACGACGAGGACCAAGGCTATCGCGGACCGGTCAGCAAGCTCGATCTATCCGGTGACTGGGGCGTGAAGCTCGCCGAGATCAAATCGCTTTCGGACATCTCGCCGTGGCGGCTGGCGGTGGTGCTGGAGATAAGCGATCAGTCCGCGCGGATCGGTTTCCAGCCGGGCCGCGAGCTCGGCGGCGTGCTCAGCAAGGAGCGGCAGACCGGGCTGATCTCGCTCGAGGGTGTCAAATGGGCCCGGGCGCCTTCAGGAGCTGGGCGCGGCCGGACGCCGAGCTCGGTCGCGCAGGTGCTGCAGCCTGGCGACGTGATCTATGTTGATCCGCTCTACAAAGAGGGCCGTCCGGTCGAAGGCCAGTACCGGCTGGAGCAGTTGCCTGAAGTCTCCGGCGCCATGGTGGTCATGGAGCCCAACACCGGACGCGTGGTGGCGATGGTGGGCGGCTTCTCTTTCGATCAAAGTCAGTTCAACCGTGCCACGCAGGCCTATCGGCAGCCAGGTTCGACCTTCAAGCCGATCGTCTATTCTGCCGCGCTCGACAACGGATACACGCCATCCAGCACGATGGTCGATGCTCCCATTGAAGTCGACCAGGGTGAAGGAGGCGGTGTCTGGCGTCCTGACGACTTCTCGAACGGCAAATATCTCGGGCCGACCACGCTTCGCAACGCGTTGCGGCTGTCGCTGAACACGGTAACGGTGCGCCTGGCGCAGGACATCGGCATGCCCCTGATTTCCGAATACGCCAAGCGGTTCGGCATCTATGACGAGGTTCCGAACTATCTGTCCTACTCGCTCGGCACCGGCGAGACCACTGTGATGCGAATGGTCACCGCCTATTCGATGATCGCAAATGGCGGCCGCCGTGTTAAGCCGACTCTGATCGATCGCATCCAGGATCGCTACGGTCACACCATATTCAGGCACGACGCCCGCGAATGCCGCGGTTGCGAGGCACTTGAGGGGTGGCACAATCAGGCCGAGCCGCAGCTCGTCGATCGTCGCGAGCAGGTGCTGGACACCATGACGGCCTATCAGATCACCGAGCTGATGGAAGGTGTCGTCCAGGGAGGCACTGCCATTGCCCTCAAGGAGGTCGGCAAGCCGATTGCCGGAAAGACCGGAACGACCAACGAAGCCAAGGATGTCTGGTTCGTCGGTTTCTCGCCGGATCTCGTCGTCGGTCTGTATGTCGGCTACGACAAGCCACGCAGTCTTGGCAGAACAGCGCAGGCCGCGCGTATCACGGCGCCGATTGCTCGCGACTTCATGAAGCTTGCGCTGATCGACAAGCCGGCGACACCATTCAAAATCCCCGCCGGCATCAAGCTGGTCCGCGTCGATGCCAAGACCGGCATGCGCGCCGTCCCAGGCCAGGCCAATGGCGCAATCCTCGAACCCTTCAAACCCGGCACAGCGCCGCCGGACAGCTTCTCGACAATGAGCGAAGCCGATCCCGACCGCGTACTTGTTCCACAGGGCACTGCGTTGGACACCGGCGCGGTCATGCGGCCGGGGACCGGCGGCCTTTACTAACGCGCGGCCACAGCGAAGCGCTGGCGGATAGCTGCTCCCCAGCGTAGTCTACCGAGATCGGCCCTGGAGAGGCCGAGTGTTCAATGGAGGATGCCCAAATGCCGGCTCGCCGTGCCGTGGGACTGTTATCTGCAGCTGCGATCCTGCTCAGCGCCAATCTGAGCGCCGGGCAGGCCAAGCCACTCATGATCGTCGGCCTAGACGAAAAATTGCTGTGGGACGACAGCGGGAAGCCGATCCTGTTCCCGCCGGGCAAGGATCAGGTCCTGATCGTCGATCTCGCAGACCCTGAAAGCCCGAAGATCGTCGCGTCCCTGCCGCTCAAGAACTCCGTGGTCGGGCCGCCGGTGAACGTGGCGATCGATCCGAGCGGGACAACCGCGCTGGTGGCTGATTCCGTCGATGTCGTGAAAGACGGTGACGCGCTCAAGCAGGTGCCTGACAACAAGATCTATGTGCTCGATCTCGCGGCCAGCCCATCCAAGCTTGCGGCTACGCTGACCGGCGGTAAGCAGCCTTCCGGCCTGAGTTTCAGTCCAGACGGCAAGATGGCGCTGGTTGCCAATCGCGGTGACAATTCGATCAGTGTGCTTTCGGTCAATGGCACCGACGTCAAGATTGTCGACACGGTAGCCATGCCGGACAGCGTCTCGCATGTGGCGTTCACGCCGGACGGCAAGCGCGCGCTTGCCGCTCGCTTCCCTGCTCACAAGATCTCGATCCTGGATGTCGCCGGTGACAAGGTGTCCTACAGCAAGATCGATCTTCCGGCCGGGCAATGGCCTTACAATGTCGCGGTCGCGCCGAGTGGGAAGATTGCGCTCACCTCCGACAACGGCAATGCCGGCGCCTCGGACGGGAGCGTCGACACCACAAGCGTCATCGATCTCGAAGCCAATCCGCCGCGCATCATCGATCGCGTGGTCGTCGGTGACGGACCGGAAGGGCTCGCCATCAGTCCGACCGGGGATATTGCCGCATCTGTTATCCTCCGCGGCTCCAACCAAAAGAACGCCTACTTCTATGAAAAGAACGGAAGCATCACGGTTCTGAAAATCGACGGCAAGACCGTGAGCAAGACCCAGGATGTCGAGGTCGGTGGATTGCCCGAGGCTGCGGCGTTCACGCCCGACGGCAAATATCTCCTGGTCGGCAACTACCTGACCCAGGATTTTTCGATCCTGAAGGTCGAGGGCGGCAAGGTCGTGGACACCGGCAAGCGCTTTCAGGTGCCGGGGCACCCGGCGTCGGCCAGGATGGGGCCGTAGCGCGCGTCACAAAATCCAGTGTGGCGCGTCTGATATTCGCTTGAGCATATCTGCGCGCAATCACAGGCGAGTGTCAGTCGCAAGGCCACACTGGATGTTGGATCATGTCAGCATCGTTCGGTTCCGATGTTCGCAAGTCAGCGCGCTGCCCGTCAGGCGTTGCTCGACCAATCTCTCGCGCTCCAAGTCAACTAGGGCGAGGTACTTCGCTAGCCGGTGCACTGCTTTCGGAATTCGGCGGGCGTCATGTTCATGAAGCGGCGGAAGATCCGGTTGAGATGGCTCTGATCGGCAAATCCACTCAGAAGTGCGATCTCCTTCAGCGGGAGCCGGTCCTGGCGCAAGTGCTGACATGCGCGCGCGACCTTCCGGCCGAGCACGTAGGTATGCGGCCGCATTCCGTAATGGACATGGAATTTGCGCGCGAACTGCACCTGCGTGCAGTTGCAAATGTTGGCCAGTTCCTCGAGCGTGATATTCCTGGAAATATTCTGCTCGACATAGTCTTCGATCAGTCGTGCATGCGTCGGTCGGAAGCGTCCCTGCGAACAGGGCATTTTGAACTCGACCGAGGCGTATTTTCGTAGGATGTGCACGCTGGCTTGGAGCGCCAGCGCATCATAGCAGAGTCGGCCGCCCGGGCCTCCTTCGGCAACCTCCTGCACCATTCGCTCGCTGATCCAGGACAGGACCGAATCTTCGATGCGCAGCAGATCGTGGAGCTCGATCGATACGGCATCGCGGTCGAAGGCCTCGCTTGCGGTTCTCACCATCCAGGCCGGGGAGATGTACAAGTGGCTCACCTCAATATCGTGGCTCCAGCGCCAGTTCGACGCTTCCGCGCGGGTGAGCAGCGTCGTCGCGCCGCGTCCCACCTGATCCTGCTTCCAGGCGCCTGTCACACGACGGTTCATCGAGGTCGTGCCGACGCGATAGGAGACGATCAGGAAGTTCTCGGACGGTGGTACCCAGATGTCTGATGGTGCATAGCGGAAGACGCGTAGCCGAAGCTCCGGCTTTCCGACCGCCATACTATCGAGCATCAACTCGCCGGGAGCGTAATGTGGCAGCTCCTCGACCGTAATAAGTTGGCCCATGGCGTCAGCGTCCCTCCCGCAGTCCTGGGCGCGGTTGACCGCTCCTGCTTCTCATTGGCCTGATGGCGTCGGGCAGTATACGCCGGCTTTGGCTGCCGCCAAGCGAGATCGAGCAGCGCCGCTCTCGCTCGCCAGGTCGAGCTCCGTTCAAAGGATTGTTGGTTTCGTTCAAGCCTGAGCCGACCGCACTTCCTAGGCTCCTCCATCCCGAACGGTGGGGGAAGGTCGAACGACCAGCCGGACGCCCAACGCAATCCGGTCCACTCCGGGAACGACAACGCCGAGCTACCACGTCCTGCGACGAACCGGACGGGAAGGCGGCGCGCACTGAAAAAAACGCCTCAGGAGGAAGCAAATGACAGAAGCCGTGACCAAATCCAATGGGCACAACGGTACACATGTGACGGCAAAGCTCGATGCCGTCGTCGTCGGAGCCGGGGTCGCCGGGCTCTATCAGCTCTATCGTCTGCGCGAGCAAGGTTTGACGGTCAGAGCCTTCGATGCTGCGTCAGGCGTCGGCGGCACGTGGTACTGGAACCGCTATCCCGGCGCGAGATTCGATTCAGAAAGCTACATCTACCAATATCTGTTTTCGGAAGAGCTCTACAAAGGATGGAGCTGGAGCGAAAGATTCCCGGGCCAGCCGGAGATTGAGCGTTGGCTCAACTACGTGGCCGATCGCCTGGATCTGCGCAAGGACATCCAGTTCGGCACCGCTATCGTGAGCGCCCACTTCGATGATGCAACGCAGCGGTGGCGGGTGACCACCGATCAGGGCGACGTCGTCGATACCCAATTCATCATCACCTGTTGTGGCATGCTCTCCGCGCCTCACGTGTCGTTTCCCGGGCAGGACACCTTCGGTGGCCAGGTGTTTCACACGGCGCGGTGGCCGGCACAGCCGGTCGACTTCGCGGGCAAGCGCGTCGGCATTGTCGGCAATGGCGCAACCGGCATCCAGGTCATTCAGACGATCGCGAGCGAAGTCGGCCACCTCAAGGTGTTCATGCGCACGCCGCAATACATCATCCCGATGAAGAATCCAAAATACGGCGCGGCCGATGCGGAAGCCTACAAATCGAAGTTCAAGCACTTCGTGGAGCGCTTGCCACACACCTTCACCGGGTTCGAGTACGATTTCGAGCACGCCTGGGCGGCGCTGACGGCCGAGAGGCGCCGTGAGGTACTCGAGGATTGCTGGAGCGACGGCTCCCTGAAGCTGTGGATCTCGTCCTTTGCCGAGCTGTTCTTCGACGATGCGGTCAATGGCGAGATCTCCGAATTCGTGCGCGAGAAGATGCGCAAGCGGCTGAAGGATCCGAAGCTGTGCGATCTGTTGATCCCGCAAGACTATGGCTTCGGAACGCATCGGGTGCCGCTGGAGCAGAACTTTCTCGAGGCATTCCACCGTCCGAACGTTGAGATCGTCGAAGTCAAGAACAATCCGATCGAGTGTGTCACGCGTGAGGGGATCCAACTGGCCGATGGGACGGTCCACGAACTCGACATGATCATCCTCGCGACCGGCTTCGACGCCGGGTCCGGCGCCGTGATGCGGATCGACGTCAGGGGGCGCGGCGGGCGCTCGCTGAAGGACGAGTGGAGCAGGGACATCCGCACCACGATGGGACTGCAGATCCACGGCTACCCCAATCTGTTTACGACCGCCGTGCCGCTGGCGCCGTCGGCAGCGCTGTGCAACATGACAACCTGCCTTCAGCAGCAGGTCGAATGGATCGACGATTGCATCAGATATGTTCGCGCGAACAGTCTCGCTGTGGTCGAGCCGACCAAGGAGACGCAAGATGCCTGGGTCGCCCATCACGACGAGGTTGCGAATGCGACGCTGATCGCGAAGACGAATTCCTGGTACCTAGGCTCGAATGTCAAAGGCAAGCCTCGCCGCGTGCTGTCCTATTGCGGCGGCGTCGGCGCCTACCGCCAGAAATGCGATGAGGTCGCAGCGAGCGGCTACCAGGGTTTTGCCATGCGCTGAACCATCGCGACAGAGCCCAATCAAAGCACAACATAATAAGCATCGGAGGAAGCACATGAGCATCAATTTCAGAGCGGCGGCAGACGCCGTTCTCAATGAGGTCGTGACATCCACGCCGCGGGTTCCTGGTGTCGTCGCCATGGTGACGGATCGGAATCGCAACATCTATGAAGGTGCGGCCGGGCAACGTCGTCTGGACCAGCCGGCCAAGATGTCAACGGACAGCATCTTCGCGATCTTCTCCACGACCAAGGCCATCACCGCGACGGCCGTGTTGCAGCTCGTTGAAGAGGGCAAGCTCGATCTGGATGCACCTGCCAGGCGCTACGCGCCTGAGATCGGCAAGCTCGAGGTCATCGAGGGCTTCGACAGCAAGGGCGAGCCCATTCTGCGCCCGCCGAGCCGGGACCTCACCACGCGCATGTTGATGACCCATACCGCGGGTCTAAGCTACGACTTCATCAATCAGACCTACAACAGGCTCGCGGAGCAAAAGGGACAGCCCAGCGTCATCACGGCGACCAAGGCCTGCCTCATGACCCCGCTGCTGTTCGATCCGGGTGAGCGGTGGGAGTATGGCACCAATCTCGACTGGTGCGGGCAGATCGTCGAGGCCATCACCGGCCGCCGGCTGGGCGAAGTGTTCAAGACCCGCATCTTCGAACCGCTCGGGATCAAGGACATGACGTTCGAGTTGAACGATGCGATGCGCGCCAGATTGGCCGGCATCCACGCGCGCAACGCCGACGGCTCGCTGACGCCGATGGATTTTGAGCTGCCGGCCAAGCCTGAGGTGCATATGGGCGGTCATGGCCTCTACGGCACGGTCGGCGACTACATGCGCTTCATCCGCATGTGGCTCAATGACGGAGCTGGCGAACATGGCCGCGTGCTGAAGGTCGAGACTGTGCGCATGGCGGAACAGAACCATCTGGGCGACAAGAAGGTGACCGCGATTATGGGTGTCATCACGTCGCTCTGCAACGATGCGGAGTTCTTCCCAGGCCAATCCAAGTCGTGGGCGCTGAGCTTCATGATCAACGACGAAGAAGCTCCGACGGGGCGCCCTGCTGGAGCGCTTGGTTGGGCCGGTCTTGCCAACCTGTTCTATTGGATAGATCGGCGGAACGGCTTTGGCGGATTCTGGGCAACCCAGATCCTACCGTTCGGTGATCCCACGTCGTTCATCGGCTACATGAACTTCGAGACGGCATTTTACCAGAGCCTCAGGCACCGTATGGTCGGCTAATGAGGATCATTCGCCCGACTGGTCATCAACAGTTGGGTTCGCATTGCGAATCCAACTGACATCTGCCGGGCCGCCGGCGTCGGCCAGGGGCCGTGGCGCGCGTCGCTAAATCCAGAGCAGAGAAGGCCCGCTTCATCCGGGGTCTTCATCTATCGCGTGCTCGCCCCGGCGCAGGTGCAGAGCCGTCGACTGGCTTGTACCGCGGCAGCGTCCGGCGCGAAACAGGAGCTTGCAGAGCCAAGCGAGCGGCAGCGCCGATCCGAGGCCGAGCTGGAATATCAGAGGAGCCATCGGATGACGATAGACCAAACCGGTGCCGTACGTCAGGGCGCCCCGGTAGGAATGATATACAGGAGGTGAGGCAACACGGTTTCCGGCGAGAAGTAGAATGGTCCTTCGCCGATCCTGGTGGCTCCCATCCGCCGATAAAACCCCTCAGCGGAGGGTTCGGCGTAGATCATCAGGGCTCCGGCCTTCATGCCTCTTGTGCGAGCGACGGCCGCCCCGAAGAGAACTCGCCCGATCCCGCATTTCCATCGCGTCGGATCGACGAATAGGCCATGGAGCAGTGCAATTCCTTGAAGTGCGGTCGGAGTCACCCAAACGACACCTCCGGCTTCGCCAGAGTGGCTTTCTGCCACTTGAACATAATTGCCGCTGATCATTGGTACGGTGATCGTAAGCGCGGGCATTATACGGTCGATGAACGCTTCGTCGTGTCCCGCGTGCATTGTCGCACGTACACAGAGGCGCGTTAGCTCACGTTGTTCCTCCGGCTTGGCATCTCGAATCTTATAGATGTCCATTGCACTACCCACGATTCTTCGGTCGCAACCCGAACTAGATGGGGATCGTGGGATGACTGGCAATGGGCCGATGAGCGTAGTGATATCCGACATCGCGTCCCCGCATGTCGCTCCGCTCACAACTTGCTCACGATCCGGCCGCTCAATAGGGGGCGTGTATCTTTGGGTTGCTTATTGTAGATCGATCTATAATCGCGCTACAGCTGGCCGGATCACAAATGATAGGGGGCGCCGGTGCGCGCAAGATGCCTTGCAATTCTTCTCATGCTGCTGGCTCCTGCAGCCCGCGCCGAGGTCGAAGCGTTCCCTTCCAGCTTCAAGACCAGAACGATCGCTGCGAACGGAGCGCAGATCCATGTTCGGGTCGGCGGTCAGGGACCCGCCGTCATCCTGATCCATGGCTTCGGCGACACCGGCGACATGTGGGCCAAGCTTGGCGCAGAGCTGGCGCGCGATCACACCGTGGTCGTGCCGGACCTGCGGGGCATGGGCCTCTCGGACAAGCCCGACAGCGGCTACGACAAATGGACCCAGGCGGCTGACATGCGGGCCGTCTTGCAGGCGCTCGGCATCGACAAGGCTTTCGTGGTCGGACACGATATCGGAACCATGGTGGCCTATGCCTACGCGGCGCGGTATCGCGATTTGACGGAGAAGCTCGTCGTCATGGATGCTCCAGTGCCCGGCGTGCCGCCGTGGGACGAGATCGTGCGCAGCCCGCAGCTTTGGCACTTTGATTTCGGCGGCCCCGATATGGAACGGCTAGTCAAGGGCCGCGAGCGCATCTACCTCGACCGTTTCTGGAATGAGTTCGCGGGCACGCCTTCGAAGGTCGGGGAGGCGACACGCAGGCATTATGCCGAACTCTATGCGCGACCGGGCGCCATGCATGCCGCGTTCGCGCAGTTCAGGTCGATCCGCACCGACGCAGACGACAACAAGAAGGCGATCGCGACAAAGCTGACCATTCCGGTGCTTGCCATCGGAGGTCAGAAATCCTTCGGCGCGATGGAAGCGGTTGTGATGCGCAACGCCGCCACGGATGTCACCGAAGTGGTCATCCCCGACGCCGGACATTGGCTGATGGAAGAGCAGCCGGAGGCGACCATCAAGGCGATACGCCATTTTCTTGATGGCGAGAAATAGCAGGACGCGGGAGCGGGGGCGCACCATCGTGCTGAAGCGGCCGCGGCGCCCTCTGAAGGGGCGTCGCGCTGCCCGCCTTCGGATCTCGCGGCAGGACCTCAGGTTCTCATAGGCCGCCGCTAAAACCGCGTCACGATCTCTGACAGCACCGGGCGCGGGCGATCCTCGCTCGGCTTGGTCGGGGTGCCGATATGGATCATGCCGGCGAGCTTCTCCTCAGGTTTCAGCCCGAGGCGATCGAGCACGTCGCGATCGAAGCAGAACCAGCCGGTGAGCCAGGCCGCGCCGTAGCCGAGCGCGGTGGCCGCCGTGACGATGTTCATCGCGCTCGCGCCCGCCGACAGCTCCTGCTCGAACGGCGGCACCTTCGGATGTGGCTTGGTGATGCTGACCAGGCCGATCACCAGCGGCGCATCGGTCAATCGCTTCTTCTCTGCTTCGATGTCGGCCTCAGTGGCTTGCGGGTTCTTGCCGGCAAACACCTGGGCGATGATCTCGCCGGCGCGCTGGCGCGCATCGCCCTCGAAGATGATGAAGCGCCAGGGGGCGAGCTTGCCGTGATCGGGCACGCGGGCGCCGATGGTCAGGATGGTCTCGAGCTCGGCGGGCGAGGGGCCGGGGCCGGTCATCTCGCGTGGCTTGACCGAGCGGCGGGTTTTCAGGAGTTCAATGGTGTCGGGCACTATAGGTTCTCGGTAGCTGATGGATGGCCCTTAGATAACATGCGGATCGGCCCGCAACGAGGGCGCGCCCAGGCCGTTTTGATCGGTTCTACAGGCACCGGTTCTACGGCAAAGGCTCAGCCCGCCTGCGGCGATCTGCCCGGACATGACTGGCGGTGACGATTGTCCGGGTTCGGGCGGATCGGTAAAAGGGCTCAGCTGATTTTGGCGCGAGGCCGAACAGATTGGCGTGCGCATGACCGAACCGGTGCTGACACCGTCACCTGATGCGATCGCCCGGTTGCGCGGCCATTCCGGCTTTCCGGCGGCGATGCGCGCCTCTGCGCACAGTTCGGTGGCGCTGTATCGCAGCGGCCGCGTCCTCAATGCGCTGCTCAGCGACCGTGCCCGCGCGCTGTTTTCATATTTCGCCCTCTATCTGCATTTCGACGGCGAGCGCGATGGAGAGCCTGGGCTGACCGCAGGCGCGATGAAGGAGATGTGCGTCAGGCTCGGTCTGTGCAGCCGTGGCCGTTGCGAGGCGATGCTGGGCCTGATGCGCGCGGTCGGTTTTCTGGCGGCCGCGCCGAACACGGATCGGCGTCGCCGTCCTCTCGTTCCCACCGAGAAGCTGATGATGCTGCACCGGGAGCGCTGGGGTGGCCAATTCGACGCCATGAGTCGGGTGATCCCCGCCGCGGTCGCTTATCGGGCCGCGCTCAACGACCCGGCCTTTCTCAAGACATTCGTGCTCGAACTCGGCCGCCGATTCATCGCGGGCGTGCGCGTCCTCGACAATGCGCCTGATCTTGCGATGTTCGCCGAGCGCAATGCCGGAATGATGATCCTGTTCAGCCTGGCGCTGTCCGGGTCTGCAGACGAGGGGTTTCCTCCGGCCGAACCGGTGCCGCTCTCGATCAACGGACTTGCAACGCGGTTTTCGGTGTCCCGCAAACACGTGCTGACCGTGCTGCGCGATGCGGAAGCGCAGGGACTGCTCCTGCGCGGGGGCCGAGCCAATGACGAGATCACCATCCTGCCCCGCGGGCGGGAGGCGCTGGGAGGCATGCTGGCGAGCATGTTCGTCTACCTTTCCGGCTGCGCGGAGGTGGCGCTGCAACAAGCCCGGCAGGCGGCTGCGGATCGTGCCGCAGCCGCCACGCGGATGGCTTGATCGGTCAGGCCGCGTCGCGCTGGCGGCGCCGCACGTCCGGCGGCGTCGCTTCGTCGACCAGCGCGGCGATCGCCTCCGCCGTCGGCATCACTTTCTGGCCGTCGCTGCCGAGCCGGCGCACCGAGACCGAATGTGTCTCGGCCTCCTTTTTGCCGACAACGAGAAGGGCAGGGATCTTCTGCAGCGAGTGCTCGCGGACCTTGTAGTTGATCTTCTCGTTGCGCAGGTCGATCTCGGCCCGCAGGCCGGCGCGCCGCGCCGCCGCCAGCACCTGCTTGGCGTATTCGTCGCCTTCCGAGGTGATGGTGGTGACCACGACCTGGGTCGGCGCCAGCCACAGCGGGAAGCTGCCGGCATAGTGCTCGATCAGGATGCCGATGAAGCGCTCCATCGAGCCGCAGATCGCCCGGTGCACCATGACCGGTGGCTTCTTGGCGCCGTCGGCATCGATGTAGAACGCACCGAACCGCTCCGGCAGGTTGAAGTCCACCTGCGTGGTGCCGCATTGCCAGTCGCGGCCGATGGCGTCGCGCAGCACATATTCGAACTTCGGCCCGTAGAACGCACCTTCGCCCGGGTTGATCTCGGTCTTGATGTTGTTGCGCTGGGTCTTGATCTCCTGCAGCACCGTGGCCATCACGCGCTCGGCGTGATCCCACATCTCGTCGGTGCCGACGCGCTTGTCCGGCCGGGTCGAGAGCTTCACGGTCAGCTCGCCCTCGAAGCCGAAATCGGCGTAGGTTGACAGGATCAGGTCGTTGATCTTCAGGCACTCGTCGGCCAACTGCTCCTCGGTGCAGAAGATGTGGGCGTCGTCCTGGGTGAAGCCGCGCACGCGCATCAGGCCGTGCATCGCGCCCGAGGCCTCGTAGCGATGGACCACGCCGAACTCCGCGAGCCGCAGCGGCAGGTCGCGATAGCTCTTCAGGCCGTGCTTGAAGATCTGCACATGGCCGGGACAGTTCATCGGCTTCAGGGCAAACCAGCGCTTGTCCTCGGCCTCGTCGCCCGCCGACTGGGCCGCGAACATGTTCTCGCGATACCAGTTCCAGTGGCCTGAGGTTTCCCACAGCGACTTGTCGAGAATCTGCGGCGCGTTGACCTCGCTGTAGTCGCCGGCGAGCCGCCGGCGCATATAGGCGATCAGCGCCTGGAAGATGCTCCAGCCCTTCGGATGCCAGAACACCACGCCCGGGCCTTCCTCCTGGAAGTGGAACAGGTCGAGCTCGCGGCCGAGCTTGCGATGGTCGCGCTTCTCGGCTTCCTCGATCTGCTTCAGGTAGGCGTCGAGCTGCTCCTGCTTGGCGAAGGCGGTGCCGTAGATGCGGGTCAGCATCGGATTGTTGGAATCGCCGCGCCAATAGGCGCCCGCCACCTTCATCAGCTTGAAGGCGTTCCCGATCTTGCCGGTCGAGGTCATGTGCGGGCCGCGGCAGAGGTCGAACCACTCGCCCTGGAAATAGATCTTGATCGGCTCGCTGCCGGGAATGGCGTCGACCAGCTCGACCTTGAACGCCTCGCCCTTGTCGCGGAACACCTGCTTGGTCTTCTCGCGATCCCACACCTCCTTGGTGAAGGGTTTGTCGCGGCCGATGATCTCGCGCATCTTCTTCTCGATCGCGGCGAAATCCTCCGGGGTGAACGGCTCGTTGCGGAAGAAGTCGTAGTAGAAGCCGTTCTCGATCACCGGGCCGATGGTGACCTGGGTGCCTGGCCACAGCGACTGCACCGCTTCGGCGAGCACATGCGCGCAGTCATGCCGGATCAATTCCAGCGCGCGCGGATCGTCGCGGTCGACCAGCTCGAGCCGGGCATCCTGTCCGATCGGATCGTTGAGGTCGGCCAGCGTGCCGTCGAGCGCCATCGCCACGGTGCGCTTGGCGAGCGAGGGCGAGATGCCCTTGGCGATCTCGAACCCGGTGGTATTCTTCGGATAATCGCGCTTGGCGCCGTCCGGAAAGGTGATGATGATCTTCTGCACCGGTTCGGCCGGCTTCAGATTGCTGAGGCTATATTGAAAACCGGATTCGGATTTGGGCTGATCGGACTTCAACGAGTCGGACTTGGAGGGGTCGAGCTTGGACTGGTCAGGCATGGTGTTCTCCGTAAGCTCACTCCTGCGAACGAGCGCAGGTAAGCGGAACAAGCGATATAGCAGGGGAATCGGAGGCTGCAACCGGGCTCGCGACGGAAACCGGGCAGTTCCTGCCGGGATCAACCTGCCAGCCTTGCGGCGAGGGTGCGGTGTGATACAACCGAAACATTTGGGGCTTGCGCTGTTTTCCGATGTTTGTGCTCTGTAATCGTGCGGATCGGATGATCCGGCGCCTCATCCTGCTCGCGGCGCTCGCTTTGGCATGCGCGCCTGCAGGTGCCGCGCCGGCCCAGCGCTTTGCCGACCATACGCCGCCGATCGCGTTCTACGTGGTCAAGGGACCGCCCGGTGTCTGCGGCGAAGGTTGTGACAGCTGGATCGCGGCAGAGGGAAAGATCGACAGCCTCGCCGCAGCCCGCTTTCGCAAATTCGTCAAGCAGGTCGGTGATCGCCGGCTGCCGATCTATTTCAACTCGCCCGGCGGCAATCTCGAGCAGGGGCTCGCGATCGGCAACATCCTGCGGGAAACGAAGGCCATTGCGCGAGTGGGGCGCACCGTGGTCCGCGAATGCGGCTTCGAGGCCCAGGATGGCGAGGCCTGCGTCAAGCTCAAGCAGTCCGGCCGCGAGCTGACGGGAGAGCTTTGGACCAGAGGCGCGATGTGCAACTCCGCGTGCCCCTATCTGATCCTGGGCGCGCCGACGCGCGAGATCGCGCCGGATACGCTGCTGGCCGTGCACTCGCCGCGGGTGATCCTGAATTTCAGCAGCGGCGCGCCGCCGGCCGAGGTGCGGATGCAGGCGCTGCAACAGGCGAATGCGCGGGCTGACCGTCTGGTGCTGGACTATCTGAAGCGGATGGGCGTCGACCCGGGCCTGCTCAGCGTGTCGCGCTCGGTGCGGTTCGAGGATCTGCATGTCCTCAGCCGCGAGGAGATCGCCAAATTCGGCGTCGACCGGCGCGAGCAAATAGAGACGCCCTGGACATTCGAGTACGCCAGCCGCGGCTTCGTCTATAAGACGGTGATGACGCGCAAGCCGGGCGAGACCTCGTTCCGTACCACGCGATTTCAGCTGGTCTGCTTCGATGCCGACCGCTTCGAGCTGGACTTCCAGCGGCCCACACCGGCAGCATCCGGATCCACCTCGGTGGCCATCACCAACGGAACCAACCGGCTCAGCTTCCTGTATCCGCCGCGCAAGGGGCACGACGCGAAGGGACGTGACGCTAAGGGGCTTGGCGACAAGGACCCTGGCGAGGAGACGTGGGGCATGGGCGTGACCGGACCACGGCTCCGCGCGCTCGCATCCAGCACCGGTCCCGAACTGAACGAGGGTGAGCTGCGTGCCGGCAGCTGGCAATTCGCGTCCTCCCGGCTTTCCACCGAGGGTCTGCAGGCGGCGCTGCAGCGGCTGCTTCCCGGCTGCCCGCAGCCCAAGCGCACCTCAGTGACCTCGTCATCGGCCGAGCGCGACCAGGTGGCCGGCGCGGCGAGGTGAGCTGCGCGTTGAGCCCGCATTATCCGCTGCGGTGAGCAGATGTCATGCTCAACATGATAATGTTTCATGCAGATGCATGAAGGTTTCTGGTATCAAGCCATTATGACCGATCATTCCAAATCCCCTCGCTTTGCTCCCACGGCCTTGATGCTCGGCAATCTCGTCACCGGCTGCTCCGTCCTGGCGCCTGCCGGGGTGTTGCCGGAGCTCGCCGCAGAGCTCGACGTCAGCATTCGAACGACGGGCCTTTTGATCACCTTCGGCGCGGTGATCCTGTGCATCTGTTCGCCACTGACCGCCTGGCTCACCAGCCGCATTGACCGCCGCCGGCTGCTTGCGGTCACGCTCGCGGTGTTCGCGCTTGGCAATCTGGCCTCGAGCGTCGCGCCCGGCTATGCGAGCCTGTTGGTGATCCGCCTTGGGATGCTCGCGGTCGGCGCGCTCTATACGCCACAGGCCGCGGGCACTGCGGCGCTGATTGTGCCGGCCGAGCGGCGCGGGAGCTCGATCGCCTATGTCTTTCTCGGCTGGTCGCTGGCCGCGGCCGTCGGGCTGCCGCTGATCACCTTCGTCGGCAGCCATTTGGGTTGGCGGATGGCCTATCTGCTGGTCGGCCTTGTCGGTGTCGTGAGCTGCCTGCTGGCGGTGTGGCGGTTGCCGAACGGGCTGCGGGGCGCGCCCGTCGAATTGAAGACCTGGGTCGAACTCGGCCGCAACCGGACGGTGGTGGTGCTGCTGCTGATCACGACGCTGCAGATGTCCGGGCAGTTCGTCGTCTTCACCTTCATGGGTCCGCTGTTGCAAACCTTGACCGGCGCGGATGCGAACCAGGTCGGGCTGGTGTTCGCGCTGTATGGTGTGGCGGGCTTTGTTGGAGTCATCATCGCCAGCCGCATCGTCGATTCGTGGGGGGCGTTCCGGACCTCGCTGCTGTTCACCAGCCTGATCCTGACCGGCATTGTGGGCTGGACCGTGGGAGCTGGAACCTATCCCATGATGGCGACGGCGGTTGTGGTCTGGGGGCTTGGCTTCGCCTCGGCCAACTCGATGCAGCAGGTCCGCCTGGTGAGCGCCGCGCCGCCGCTCGCATCGGCGTCCGTGTCGTTGAACACCTCGGTGCTTTATATCGGCCAGGCGATCGGTTCAGCCATTGGCGGGGCGCTGTTTGCGCAGAACCTGTTTGGTAGCACCGGCTATGTTGCCACGGCCTTCGTCGCCATGGCCGTCCTGGCCATTCTGTCCAGCAGGCCGCGGGTACCGGTCGCCGCATTAGCCTGATTCAGCCAAGAGTCGCTTGGCAAATGCCGCAAGACCGGCTTAAAGCCGCTTCACGTGGGATGCGGGGCTCTGGATGATTTCGCCATAACCGGCGGCTAGTCAGACCGAGGCCCGGCGCCCCCCCCCCCGCGGGTTCATATGAAAGCGATATGACATGAAGCGAATGACTTTGAGCCTGGCCGTGGCGCTCATTTCGACGGCCGCTCTTGCCCAGGCCAGCCCGCCGATGGTCGGCGGCCATCCGTTGGTCCAGGTCAAGCCCCATACCGCAGCTGCAGCAAAGCCGCAGTCGATGGCCGCGCGCCTTCAGGCGTGTCTGGAGATCGATGACGGCACCAAGGAACGGCTGAACTGCTATGACGGGGTGATCCCGCCCGCGCCGAAGCCGAAGGCGATGAAGGCCAAGTCGGTGAGCGATTGCAAGTTCACGAAGGAAGAGGACGAGCGGCTGGCCTGTTTCAACGGTTTCGTCGATAAGCAGCCGAAGCCCGACGCCAAGCCCGATTCCAAGACCTGATCCAGGAGGCGCGAGGCGATGAGGTCAGCTCGCCGTCGCGCCCCCTGGTTTTTGATCGAGCAAGACTCCTACGGAAAGCCGCGTCAGCATTTTCGGATCATGCTCGAGACACGGCGGTCGCCACCCGTCGGCGCCGGCTCAATCGGCGATGCGGGTCAGCACCGCCTTGAAGGCGAGCCCCGGCATCTGCAGTGCCGTTCCTTCGAAATCGACCATGTCGCCGTTTTCCTGCCCGCTCAATGTCAGCGTCACCCTGTCGATCCCAAAAAGCGGCTTGAACGCGGGATCCGGATCGTGGCGCTCGGTCGAGACCTTCACCTGGATCGCCTTCGGCGTTGAGCTGTAACTACCGATGAAGGCGAAGGCCGAATTGCCGCCGCGAAGCTTGCCGCTGCAGGCATAGACGACGCCGGATCCGGTGCCGTGAACGGTGTGAAATTCCACCCTGTAAAGCCCATCGCGCAATGTTCGTCCCCAATATCGCAATCAAACAATGCTTCATCTTAAGGCGGGTGCTGATAGCGGACAATGCGCGGCGCCGATACTTCAAGCTGCCATCAACATCACTATGAGGCTTGCGGCCTCAGCCGCGCGCCGGCTCAGCGGTTGGTCGCCCTTGAACTACCAGCCGCAATGCGGATCGGCGGTTGGGCCGCCGCCATCTTCCCCAGCACATCCTCGATGGGATTGCGCGTCCAGGCCAGGGTGACGTAGTCCCGGTGGGTGACGCCTTCCGGCGTCTCGACAAACACCACGCTGCCGGGCTTGAGCGGCCCCTCCATGTCTTCGGAGATGGCGATCCCGCGATCCCGCAACGTCGCCATCAGCTCCTGGTCGTGACGGGCGGTGTAGTGCGTGTAGGACGAGATGAAGAAGCCGGACCGATTATGTTCGATCCAGCCCGCGAACTTGTCGAGCTGGCCGTAGACGGCATCGAGCAGCACGACACCACGGACGCGGTTCGTGACGCCGCCGACCTCGAGGCTCCAGGCGGTCGGCAGGAAGCCGCCGCTATAGCCGACGATCACGATCGGCATGGTCGCGAACGCCTTCGCTGCGGCGGGATCTCCGGTCAGCTGGGCGAGATTGCCCGCGGCCTCGTCCATGAAACGTTTGAAGCCGCCGGGCTGCCAGAACTTGCCGGCACTGGAATCGGCGGCGTCGACCGCCATTTGCGGCGCCAGCAACACCGCATTGACGCCGGAGTCGCTGATCTGTTGCGGCACCAATTGCCGGTCGCGGACGTCGCGTTCCAAGGTCGCGCCGTTGCCATGGAAGAACACCACGATCATGCCGGGTTTGCGGACGTCGAAATGTTCGGGGACGTGCACGAGCACGCGGCTGTCATTGTAGGTCTGGTCCTGCCAGTAGACGCGGCCCGAGAAACTGCGGTGGCCGCGCCGGTCGCCGCTGGTGACATTAAGGAAGGGGGCGTCCGAGGCCGGGTTGTTGCCGTAGTAAGGGAATGCCGAGGACTTCATGCTGACCAGCGTGGTCAGCGGCTCGCGAGACGGGCGTGTGGCGGGCCCTTGCGGCTCGAGCGAGGCGACCTGATAGGATGCCGGCTGCGCCGCGAAATCCGAGGGCCTATGGAGTTCGAAGCTTTCGGCAGACGACGGAAAGCGATCGCGGAACTGCGGTGCCGGGAAGCGCTCGTCGAAGCTTGCAGATTGTGCCGGAGTGGCATTGGCCGCCAGCGTGCCGGGGCTTGGCGCCCTGCCGCAATGGGCGAGCGGAAGCGACAGCAGCAGGGCAACGGTGGCGGAGATCGCACGGCGAGAAGAACTGGGGACGCTGCGCGCGCGCGCGCGAAACCGTTCCGCCCGGTGCACGTGGCGACAGGTCAGGCATTTCGGATTCGGTCCGAGCATCCGCCCCGACACCCCCCAAGTCCAACATGGCTACCAAAATCGCGACCTTCGGCTCCCTCACCAACTCTCTGGGCCGCCGCTGTTGAGGTCGCGTTACTCCTAAGCGCCGGAACAACCCCCGATATCCGGAGCTATCACTGTCGGTTGTGCGCCCTCGATGCGCCACAACCGCGCCATTCGTGCGACACAGCACGAGATCGTGTCGCGATTGTGGGACTGCACGGGCGGTGACGCAATGCCGTACGCTGCCGGGGCTGAATAAAGGTTTCCAAATACCGTTTTAGCTAGGCCATATTTAGTCCCCGTTAACCATGTTTGAATGGTTTGCCTGGAAACCTAGGGCCGGAGCTTAGGCGAGACCTTTGGGCCGGAGCGAAGGGAAGGGGCGTTGGGCGCCCCCATGCGACATGGCTGCATCCGAAACACACGATGCGTCCTGGCCCGGCCGGCTGCTCGAGAGCGCCGCTCCTTCGGTGTCCGTGCTGGTCGCCACTGCGATCGTCGTGGCCGACATGATCGGCGTCGGCGTCTTCACCAGTCTCGGCTTCCAGGTGAAGGATATTCCTTCCGGCTCTTCCATCCTGCTGCTGTGGGCGATCGGCGGTGTCGTGGCGCTGTGTGGCGCCTTTTCTTACGCCGAGCTGGGCGCCATGTTTCCGCGTTCGAGCGGCGAGTACAATTTCCTCTCGCGCGCCTTTCATCCGGCGCTCGGCTTCATGGCCGGCTGGGTGTCCGCAACGGTCGGCTTCGCGGCGCCGGTTGCGCTCGCGGCGATGGCGTTCGGCGAATATGGCAGGGCCGTCTTCCCGGGCGCACCGTCGTTAGTGCTCGCGGTCGGCGCGGTCTGGCTCGTCACCGCGGTGCAGCTTCGCGGCATCAGGCTGTCCTCAAGTTTTCAACTGATTTCGACGCTGCTGAAGGTCGGGCTCATCGTCGCTTTCCTGGTCGCAGGCTTCACAGTCTCCTCTCCGCAGCCTGTGAGCTTTGTCCCCTCAAGGGCCGATATCGGCTACGTCATCAGTGGACCGTTTGCGATCGGGCTCGTCTTCGTGATGTACGCGTTTTCCGGCTGGAACGCCGCCACCTATATCACCGGTGAGCTGCATACGCCGCAACGAACGCTGCCGCGGGCGCTGCTCGCGGGCACTTTGATCGTGCTTGCGCTCTATGTCGCGCTGAATGCCGTGTTCCTGCTTGCCGCGCCGATCGACAGGCTGTCCGGTCAGCTGCAGGTCGCAAGCATCGCCGGCAGCTACATCTTCGGCACCGCCGGCGGACGCATCGTTGCCGGCATGATCTGCATCGGTCTGGTGCCTTCGATCGCGGCGATGATGTGGATCGGTCCGCGCGTCTTGATGACGATGGGCGAAGATGTTCCGGCGCTCTCCTTGTTTGCCCGCAGGTCGCAGAACGGCGCGCCGGTCTACGCGATCCTGTTCCAGCTCGCGATCGCCAATCTCATGCTGTTCACCGAGAGCTTCGAGGCCGTGCTCGATTTCATCCAGTTCGCGCTGCTCGCGTGTTCGTTCCTCACCGTGCTCGGCCTGTTCAAACTACGCGTCACACGGCCGGAGCTGCCGCGGCCCTATCTGGCGTGGGGGTACCCGCTGACGCCTTTGCTGTTCCTGCTCGTAACCGGCTTCATGATGTCCTATCTGTTTGCGGAGCGGCCGCTGCAGGCCGGCCTCGGCGCGGCGGCGATGATGTCCGGCGTCCTGATCTATCTCATCGCTCACAAGCGGCCGGGCCGGAGCGCCGCGACAGCATTGCCAGGTGCAGATTGAGATGTCGCGATTTGCCAATATGCTGATGCAGGCAGTGTGGATCGCTCTTCTGACGATCGGCTCTGCGCTTGCGCAAACGGCCACCCCCGATGACACCGCGCGGGTCCTTGCGGGAATGCAGCCCTCGGCCGGCTCGCCACTGGCTGCCCTGACGCAGGATCCGTCGTGGCAGCGCCACGCAAAATTCTTCGATCACGCGTTCGGCGAGCTGCAGCAGGGTCAGCTTGCGAAGATACATGCCTGGTCGGACACCAATCTCGCGGCGCCGCGGCCGACGATGTTCTATTTTTTCTCCGGACCGGATTTTCTGTACGCAGACGCATTCTACTCCAAGGCGACCACCTATGTGATGGCCGCACTCGAACCGACCGGCCCGATACCCGACCTGACACGGCTGCCGCGTGGCAGCGTGGGTCCGGAGCTTTCCTATGTCGAGCGCTCGCTGCAATCGATCCTGAGCTTCTCGTTCTTTATCACCAAGCAGATGAAGGTCGACCTGCACGAGGGCGACATCGATGGCAGCTTGCCGCTGCTCTACGTTTTCCTGGCGCGGAGCGGCAAGACGGTCCACGATGCGGGGCTGATTTGGCTCGACGACAATGGCGGACTGCATGAGGCGGCCGAACCGCCGCCACCAAATGCCACGCGCGGGGCGCGCATCACTTTCGCCGGCAGCGATGGTGTGGAGAGGACGCTCTATTACTTCTCGACTGACCTCTCGAATTCCGGCGTCAAGACCAGCGGCTTCCTGAAATTCTGCGAGCCGCTGGCGCCCGGCAACAGCCTGCTCAAGAGCGCATCCTATCTGCTGCACTCCGGCAATTTTTCGGTCGTACGCAGCTGGCTCTTGAAGAACAGCGCAAGCATCGTCCAGGACGATTCCGGAGTCCCGCTTGCCAGCTTTGGTTCAAAGGCTTGGCGGCTGTTCCCGTTCGGGCGCTATGCCGGTCCGATCGACAAGTTCCCCAGTATGTATCAGTACGGCTACGCCGACCTGTTCGAGCGTGCCGAGCCGCTGGAGTTCGGCATCGGCTATCGTTGGCGCACGCGGGAATCCAATCTGCTGCTCGCGGTCAGGCTGCCAGCAGCAGATGCGACATCGTCGGCTGAAGCCATGCTTCCGGCCGAACCGGCTTACCAGCCTGCGCGTGCGCGGCGGGGGCCGAGGCCACCGGAGCCGATCCCGGCTTACCCACCGCCACGGCGCGGCGGATTCTGGTTCTGGCCAGGGTGGTGACGAAAAGGTCTTTGGGAAAGCCTCACCAATGCGTGCTCTGGCTGGGGACGATGAAGTCCGTGCTGCTTGGGGGCAGGGCAGTGGAGTCGTCGAGATAACGCCATGCAGCAACGATCACGATCAGCAAAGCGGCGATGGCGATGAGATCGATCTGTCTCGCGTCGCGGTTGCCGGGCCAATGTTTGGGGCTGATTTTCCAGCGCATTGTTGTTTTCCTCCCAGCGGGAAGTATCAACTTAATGCGAACGAAACAGCGAGGTTCCGCCTACCGTCTCGCGACCCGAGGTGCGCCGCAGCAGAGAGAAGATAGAATCAGCTCTCGGCGTTGACGCCGCGCCAGCGCGCATAGCGCCAGGGCAGATACCAGGTTGCGCCTGCAGGCGCGGTCTGCGGAACATTGTCGATTCCGGAGGTGCCGAACGGCTGACAGCGCAGCAGCCGCGCTAAGGTCATCCAGCCGCCGGCCCACAGGCCGAACCGCTCGATGGCTTCGTCAGCATAGGCCGAGCAGGTCGGCAGATGACGGCAGTTGTACCCGACCAGTGGCGACAGCGTGTGCCGATAGATCCAGATCAGCCCGTGGGCCAGGCGGCGCGGCAAACGGGACAGCGCCGCCGGCACCTGGTGGACGTGAGAATGAGAACATGCGTGCTTCATGGGCGGATGCTGGAGTGGTGGGCGGAGCGCTGCACGGTTCCTGAGCGGGGAACCCGTGCTCGCGCATTTTTGTGCCAAGGTGATGCAACTATCACACGTTTTTCGGCGCAGTGCAGCGACACGTACCTGGACGGTGGGGAGTTGCCCGGATAGTTTTTCCTGACGACGGTATGACAGAATAATAATGCATTGAGGCAAAGCTTGCCACGACTTGACTGGCCACGCATCACACGGCGCGTCTTGGATCTGAGGTTGGGTAGGGGGAACAATTGGAGGTGAAGCTGCTGCGGTCGCGACTATTGCGCTGGACGCTTCTCGGCGTCGCAGCGATCGGAACCGCGCTCGGCGGCGCGATCCTCTCATTTTCCAACAGCGCCCATGCCGGGTCCTCGCTTGAGGAGCGCAAACTTCCGATGCGCTTCGGCTGGGTCGCCTGCGAGCCGAATTGCGGCTGGATCAGCGCCGTCGGGATCATCACCGGCGATAGCCCGAAGGACTTCGAGGATTTCGCCAGAAGCCGCGATCTGAGCGGCGCCACCGTGGTGCTGGATTCGAGCGGCGGGTCGGTCAATGACGCGATCACGCTCGGCCGTCGTTTCCGGGACCTGAAGCTGCGGACCACGGTGGGCATCAGCCTTCGCGCCCGCCGGCCGGGCGAATCGGCGCGCATCGCGCCGGAGGCCTATTGCGAATCGATGTGCGTGTTCCTGCTGCTCGGCGGCACCACGCGCTACGTGCCGGATCGGGCGCATGTCCGCGTGCATCAGATCTGGATGGGCGATCGCGCCGATGACGCCAAGGCCGCGAGCTATTCGGCGCAGGACATGATGATCGTCGAGCGCGATATCGGCCGCCTTGCCAAATACACCTTCGACATGGGCGGCGCCGGCGATCTCCTGTCGCTCGCCCTCAACGTGCCGCCGTGGGAGGATCTGCATGAGCTGTCGCGCGGCGAACTCGGGCAGACCAACCTCGTGACCACGGAGGTCGCCGCCGACGTGCTGCCGCAGGCCAAGCCGGCAATTCCGATGGCTGAGCTTGCGCCGAAGGGACAGGAGCGCTTCGCTCCGGCAGCCGACCAAGGCGACAAGCCGTCGGCCAAGTCGACGCGGACCGCGGAGGCGACGGCGACGAACAGCACGGGCGCAACGACCCCGGCACAATAGCCGGCCTTCGACCCGGCGCCATCGAGCGCCGGGATCATATCAGCCCTGAGCGGCCGCCGGCTCTCTGCCTTCTGTCGCTTTCGCCTCGATCTGGTTGATCGCATCGACTACGGCGTCGAAGGTCAGCAGGGTCGAGGCATGGCGCGCCTTGTAGTCGCGCACCGGTTCGAGCAGCGCGATATCGGCCCATTTGCCCTGCGGCGGCGCGCCGTTCTCCTTCAGCATCTTGCGCACGGTTTCGCGCAACTCGCGCAGCTCCTGCGCGTTGGAACCGACGACGTGGCGCGCCATGATCGAGGAGGAGGCCTGTCCCAGTGCACAGGCCTTCACGTCATGGGCAAAATCGGTCACGACCGGCCCATCCATCTTGAGGTCGACCTTGACCGTCGAGCCGCACAGCTTGGAATGAGCGGTGGCGCTGGCATCCGGGTTGTCCAGCCGTCCGAGCCGCGGAATGTTGCCGGCCAGCTCGATGATTCGCTTGTTGTAGATGTCGTTCAGCATGTGCCTTCCGTCCCGGAATACCCATGTAAGGCGGCCTTGGCGGGCCGGTTTCATCGCCCTATATTGGGACTATATGGAAACGATTGGCGGAAAAACCAGCCATATCCTTCAGGCGTCCGGCGCCAAGGCGCCCCGTCTGCCGGTGACACTCCGGTCGGATTGCCGACCGGTCGAACGGAGTTGAGATGGACGCTTTGATCAAAACCCTGCGAACCAACAAGCAAGACAACAAGGGACCCGAGGCGAAACTGCCGGAGGCCCGTCCCGCCGAGCTCGATCCGACGGAATTCCTTGCAGCCGCGGTGCGGGCCGATCGCGCGCGCCCTTCGCGCGCGGAAGCCGAAGCGGCCGTCTATACGCTGCTCAATTACATCGGCGAGGAGCCGACCCGCGAGGGCCTCCTCGACACGCCGCGCCGGGTGGTCGAGGCCTTCGACGAGCTCTATCAGGGCTATCACCAGTGCCCCGCCGAGGTGCTCGACCGCACCTTCGGCGAGACCGCGGGCTATGACGATTTCGTGCTGGTCCGCGACATCGAGTTCACTTCGCAATGCGAGCATCACATGATGCCGTTCTACGGCAAGGCGCATATCGCCTATACGCCGGTCGAGCGGGTCGTGGGCCTGTCGAAGCTCGCGCGGCTGACGGATATTTTCGCGCGTCGCTTGCAGACCCAGGAACATCTGACCGCGCAGATTGCGGCCGCAATCGACGAGGTGCTCAAACCCCGCGGCGTGGCCGTGTTGATCGAGGCGGAGCATACCTGCATGTCGGTGCGCGGCGTCGCCAAGCACGGCGCCATGACCTTCACCAGCCGCTTCACCGGCATGTTCCGGGACAATCCGGCCGAGCAGGCGCGCTTCCTGTCCATGGTGCGTGCGCCACAACGTTACTAGTGCCAATGCGTTGGCAGGCTTTCCGGGTTCGCGATGTCAGATCATAATGAGCGCGAGGAGGGGCTCTCCTTCCAGCCGCGATTCGACGCCTCCGGCCTCGTCACCTGCGTCACCACGGATGTCGCGACCGGCGAGGTGCTGATGGTCGCGCACATGAATGACGAGGCGCTGCGCAGGACGGTGGCGACCGGCGAGGCCTGGTATTTCAGCCGCTCGCGCAACGCCTTGTGGCGCAAAGGTGAGACATCGGGTCAGACCCAGCGCGTGGTCGAGATGCGCACCGACTGCGATCAGGACGCGGTCTGGCTGCGGGTCGAGCAGCGTGGGGCCGCCTGTCATACCGGCCGCCGCTCCTGCTTCTATCGCAAGGTGGAGAATGCTGGCGACGGCTCGGCGCGGCTCGCCTTTGTCGACGCCGAACGGCTGTTCGATCCCGCCGAGGTCTATCGCAAGTAAGCCAATGCCCTCCCTGCGCGCGCCGCGGCCGCTCGGTCATTGGCCTGCTGTGAGGGCAATCTTAACTCCCCGTTAACCATACCCGTCGCAGTTTGCCGGACATTTCCGGCGCGTTCGTCTGCCAAGATTCTCTGCGAAAAGCGGGTCACCTGATGTCGGTCGACGCATCCAATTCCTCATCCACCGGAGTCCTCGATACGGTCCGGGCGCGAGTCGCCGGCGCCATCAAGCAGGCTGCCGATACGGTCGGCACCAGCTTTGAATATCTGTTGTCGACCGCGAAGATGGAGTCGGATTTCAATCCGAGCGCGGGCGCTTCGACCTCCTCGGCGCGCGGCCTGTACCAATTCATCGACCAGACCTGGCTCGGCACCGTGAAGGAGGCAGGTCCCCAGCTCGGCTACAGCGACTATGCCGATTCCATTACCAAGACATCGTCGGGCGACTACACGGTCAGCGATCCCGCGATGCGCCAGTCGATCATGAAGCTGCGCGACGATCCGAAGGCGGCATCCGCGATGGCTGCTGCATTGACCCAGTCCAACAGCTTCCAGCTCACCGGCATGATCGGCCGTCGGCCGAGCGATGCCGAGCTCTATATGGCCCATTTCATGGGGGTCGGTGGGGCAGCCAGGCTGATCACCAGCGCGCAGGACAGCCCACAAGCCTCCGCTGCGCGGCTGTTTCCGAACGCCGCTGCCGCCAATCGCCCCATCTTCTACGACCACGACGGTCGCGCCCGCAGCGTGTCCGAAGTCTATTCGGTGCTGACCACCCGCTATTCCGGCGCGGCCAACTCGTCGACAACGCGCGGCGCGCTCGCGCTTTATGGGGGCTCGTCATCCACCCCTGGCGGCTCGAGCACGCTGCCGGCGACGGATACGGCGACCTTCCTGTCGATGTTCCCCGACGTGCGCAACTCCGCGCAGGCCGCAACCACCACCGCTGACAATGCGAGCACGGGTAGCGCTTCCGCCGATCCGATGTTCCGCTCGCTGTTCCAGGTCGACGGTCAGTCGCCGCAGGTCGTGTCATCCTCAGTGCGCGAATTGTGGGGCACCTCGCCCGCTGCCAGCACCTCGCCGGCCGGGCAGGGCAGCGGCGCGCGCCCGCTTGATCTGTTCAGCGATCCCAACGGGACATTCTCCGGCTGACGCCCGCGAATCGGCCGCATCCCTCGTCATTTCGGCAGCTGCGTTTTCGCTGACGGCCCTGCGCTGCCCGGCGTACCAGGGTGCGCGAGCTGGTCGCCCTTTGCCCGTATTAGTGCGTAGAAGTGACGGTCTTCTGGTATTTGGATACAGATAAATGCGGCTGATTTAACAAAACATCAATAATCCCAGTCACTTATGGTGAACGCTTTGTTAAGCGTCGTGGTTTATTTTCGGTGCTGTTGAGACCAGGTCGGTCTCATTGGACAGTTGCGTAAGCCGGAAAGACCATGATCGTTCGGCAGTTTCTTAGTTGGGTTAGGACAGCACCCGCCGGTGAGCGGGCCGACGCCACCCGGGCCCTGGCGCGGGCCTGGTTGATCTCGGACCTTACGGATGAGGATCGGGGCGCCGCCGAAGGCGCGCTGCTGATGCTCTTGGACGATCCCTCGCCGCTGGTGCGGCAGGCCATGGCCGAGGTCTTTGCCCGGTCGAACGACGCTCCGGCCGCCATCGTTCAGGCGCTGTCGTCCGACCAGCCCTCGGTCGCAGCGCCGATCCTCGAACATTCGCCGCTTCTCATCGATGCCGACCTCGTCGACATCGTCGCGACCGGCAATTCGGACACGCAATGTGCGATCGCCCGGCGCATCAAGGTGCCGGCCCCGGTGTGCGCCGCCATCGCCGAAGTCGGCAGCGCCGCGGCCGCGCTCGAGCTGATCGAAAATCCCTATGCCGAGCTGGCGCCCTTTTCCTGGGATCGCATCGTCGAACGTCACGGCCATCTTGCCGCGATCCGGGAAGCGATGCTCGTGCTCGACGACCTGCCGGCTGCGACGCGCGCCGCCCTGGTCGACAAACTCTCCGAGACCTTGGCGCAGTTCGTCGTTGCCAAGAACTGGCTCAGCGCCGACCGGGCAGGGCAGGTCGCCTGCGAAGCGCGCGACCGTTCGACCATCAATATCGCCTCGCGCTCGCGCGGCGAAGAGCTGCGCGGCCTGGTGCAGCATCTGCGAACGACGTCGCAGCTCACCGCGGGCCTGATCCTGCGCGCGCTGCTGTCCGGCAATGTCGAGCTGTTCGAGACGGCGTTGTCCGAACTCGCCGACCTGCCGCGCGCGCGGGTGTCCGGCCTGCTCAAGGACCGCGGCACGGCAAGCCTGCACGCGCTGCTGCGTCGGGCCGGTATTCCGGAGACGACCTTCGATGCCTTCCGCGTCGCGCTCGACGCCTGCCACGAGACCGGTTTTGCCGATACGGCGAGCGGCGCGGCGCGGCTGCGGCGGCGGATGGTGGAGCGGGTGCTCACCCATTGCGCGACGGATCGCGACGCGGCCGAGCCGCTGCTGATCCTGCTGCGCCGGTTTGCCACTGAGTCCGCGCGTGAAGAGGCTCGTATGCTCTGCGACGAGGTGATGGCCGAGGATTTCGTTGCCGGGATCGAGTTCGGGCTGATCGCAGCCTAAGCAATCGAGCCCGGCACGGCCGCGCTGGAGCTGCTATCATCCTCCCTCAAGACCAGGGAGGATGCCATGGGCGTTTCCGTGATCGAGCAGGCCAGGATTCAGGCGCAGGTCCTCGTGCCTCTCATCAAGGTATTGCAGGCGGAGCTCGGCGAGGCGCGCGCGAATGCGCTGGTGCGAAAGGCGCTCGGGACGCATTATCGCGCGCAAGGCAAAGCGTTCCGGCGGACGCGGCGCGAGAACGACCTGGGACAGGCGATGGCGTCGGCATTCGCGACTTACGCGCGCGAGGACGCGCTCGACTATCAGGTTGTCGAGCAATCGGCGGATAGCTACGCGATCGACGTCACCAGATGCCGCTACGCCGAATTCTACCAGGAATTGGGCGAGCCGGAGCTAGGCTTCCTGCTGGTCTGCAGCGCAGACTTCGACATGATCGAGGGATTCGGCTCGGACGTGGATCTGGCGCGGTCGCAGACGATCATGCAGGGCGCGCCCCGTTGCGACTTCCGCTACAAGCGATCAAGCGACTGATCGGGAATGGCCGTCGTGCCGTTCGGAGGCCAGCTCAGGGCTGATCGCCGGGCACGATGCTCGGCGCCAGCAGCGCTTCGAGATGTTCAGGACGATCGCGGTTGACGTGGATCAGATATTCGTCGGCAACCTTGCGCAGCTTGCGGCTGAGCTGGCGGGCCACGGTGACGCTGTCGAGCTTGGTGTGATCGTGCACGATGGCGTTGACGGCGTTGATATGATGCGTGAACAGCTCCGGCGGCACCCTGTCGAGATCCGGCGCGTGCTCGATGATCCGGCACAGGCTGTCGGCGGCTGCACCGGCTGACGGATAGCCGAAGGTCGCTGCATCGCCCTTGATGTCATGGGCCGCACGAAACAACTCGTCGCAGGCCTCCTGGTGGAAGCCGTCCTCCAGGATCATCGCGTAAGCCTTCGACAGACGTTCGGCTTCCACGACCATCCAGGACTTGAACTCGCCGGAGAGGTCCGCAAGTGCGGCTTCCGCACGGGCGACGGGATCGTCGAGATCCTTGTCGTCGGCGTGGCGCAGCACCTTCTTCAGCGGATTGGGCTGGGTGATGACGTGATGATTGGCATAAGCCGTGACTTCGACCGCCGGAGCTTTCTGTTTCGCCATCGGAATTTCCTGCGCTGCGTCTTCCAAGAACGCGTTCGACTGCTCGTACCCTGATATCTGAGTTACGCCGACGCGGGAGCGCCGATTCCCAGTTTGCGTTAATGAGCCCTCACTGGTTCAGCGCTAAACCGCGGAACGCGCTTTATCCAGAAGTGACGGTTGCTGCACGATCTCGGCTTCGCCGCCGACGCGGCGCTCGGGGCCGATATAGGCCGTATTGGTGTTGCGGCGACGATCCGGACCGAAATAGGTCTTGGTCTTGATGAAAGGCCGGGGATTGGCGACCACGTTGAGGATGCGCTGATAGAGGCCTTTGGCCGAGATCGGCTTGGCCAGGAATTCGGTGACGCCGGCGTCCCGCGCCACGGTGACGCGGCGCTTCTCGGAATGTCCAGTCAGCATGATGATCGGCGCGTAAGGATTGCCCTTGGCTTCCGGCTGGCGGATCATCTGCGCCAATTCGAGGCCGTCGAAGATCGGCATCGCCCAGTCGGTGATGACGATGTCCGGGACGTAGTGGGTGTACATTTCGAGCGCGGTGGCGCCGTCCTCGGCCTCATAGACCTCGCGCGCGCCGAACGAATGCAGCAGCGTCCGCAGGATGCGCCGCATGTGCGGATTGTCGTCGCAAACGAGGAAACGCAGCTTGTTGAAATCGATGCGGTACATTGAGCCGGCCTGCAGGGGTCACCGGTTGAGGCGGTAGACCTGCATTAACCATAAAGGTTTGCGGGTTAAGGAACGGTTGCTGCCGGCCAGGAAAGCGGCTTACGCTCAATAGCCGAATTGCTCGCGCAGGATACGCTCTTCCAGGCTGTGGCCGGGATCGAACAGCATCCGCATCGAGATGGTCTTGTCGGACAGCACCTCGACGCGGCGGACGTCGCGCACCTCGTCGTGATCGGCAACGGCCGCGACCGGACGCTTGTCGCCCTCGAGCACCTCGATGATCACATAGGCGGTGTTCGGCAGCAGGGCGCCGCGCCAGCGCCGCGGCCGGAAGGCGCTGATCGGTGTCATTGCCAGCAGCGCCGCATTGATCGGCAAGATCGGGCCCTGCACCGAGAGGTTATAGGCCGTGGAGCCCGCCGGCGTCGCAACCAGCACGCCGTCGGCGACCAGCTCAGGCATGCGCTCGCGCTCATCGACCAGGATGCGCAGCCGCGCGGCTTGGTAGCTTTGCCGGAACAGGGCGACCTCGTTGATGGCGTGGTGGATGTGAACGGTGCCGTTCACGTCGGTTGCGCGCATCAGCAGCGGATGGATCAGGGATTCCTGCGCCGCGCCCAGCCGTTCCCGCAGGTCCACGGTGCTGAACTCGTTCATCAGGAACCCGACCGTGCCGCGATGCATGCCGTAGATCGGCTTTCCCGAACGCATGTGGTCGTGCAGGGTCTGCAGCATCAGCCCGTCACCGCCGAGCGCAACCACCACATCGGCCGTGGCGGGATTGCAATTGCCGTAGAGCTCGGCGAGCTGCTTCAGCGCAGCCTGGGCCTCGGCGCTCGGGCTCGCGACAAAGGCGATCCGATCATAGTGCTTGGGCGTTGTCATGCAGTCGCGAGGCTCAATTGGTCGGCTTTTGGCGGTACGGAGTTTCGTCTAACCGACCTTGGCCTCGGTTGTCGAGATGACCGGCTTGCGAATCGTTGTTTCACGACCATCGGGCAGTATTGCGTGGCCTGCTGGCCGGGAATGAGGCTGGGTTGCGGAATGTTGGGCTGCCCAGGGTGCGAGGCCGGTGGCGGCGCGATGAGCTCGTTACACGCTCGTCATTTCTCCTGCAGGCTCCGTACCGCCGCCCAGGCCGCAGAGGGGGCGTCGTGCTGTGCGGCCCGGGCCCGTTCGGCGAACAGGGCGCTCGGACGGTCCATTGTGGCCGCGCGCGCAAAGCACGCCGCGGACGCCTCGCATTTACCGGCGCGCCAAAGCGCCAGGCCTTCCGCATAGTCGGTGAGCACGCGTTGCTGGTCCGGCGCGAGCTCCTCTGTCAGGCACAGCAGCTCGAATATTTTCAAGGATTGCTCGCGGCCTTTGACCCTGACCGTGTCGAGCTCGCGCCAGGCAAACTCATCGGCGGCCCGCGCGACAGTGCTGTCGGAGGCGATGATGGTCGTGCCATAGAACTTGTTGGCGCCTTCCAGGCGCGAGGCCACATTGACCGCATCGCTCATCACGGAATAGTTGAAGCGGCGCTGCGAGCCGAAATTACCCACCAGCGCCTCGCCGCTGTTGATGCCGATGCGCTGGGCGACCTTGATCCCCTGGAACGCTGCTGACGTCCGATTGAGCTCGGTGAGCCGGGCCTTGCACGCAAGCGCTGCACGCGCCGCATTGGTGGCGTGAAATGGATCGTCGAGGGGCGCGCCGAACACGGCGACGACGGAGTCGCCGATATATTTGTCGACATAGCCGCTATGGCTCTCGATCACGTCCGTCGTCGCCGACAGATATTCATTGGTCAGCGCCATCAGCGCTGACGGCGTCATCCGCTCGGCAATCTCCGAGAACCCTTCGATATCGGAGAAGAACACCGTGATGTCGCGGGTCTCGCCGCCGAGCTGAGGCAGCTTGTGCGAGGCGAGCATGCGGTCGATCAGATGCGGCGCGAGGTAATAGGCAAAGCCCTTCTGCAGCAGCCTGCGGTCCTTGTCGCTGACCATGAACCGATAGCCGATGGTGGCGGCGAGCGCGAGCGCCGCGGCGCCGAGCGGCTCGCCCAGCGGCAACACGAAGGCTTGGTTGAACAGCACCGTCGCCAGGCCCGTGTAGAGCAGGGCGAGCGCCAGCAGTGCTGCCGCGGCGGTGGCAGGCCTGGCGAGCCGCGCGAGCGTCGCCGCGGCCAGCGCAAAGGCGAGGGCGAGTGCGCCCGTCGCACGCCATCCGAGCTCGATCGCCGCGTCGTGCCTGACCAGGTTGTTGATGGCAGTGGCATGGATGTACACGCCTGCAATGGTGCTGCGCGCGAATGCTGCTGTCGTCTTTCGTTCGCCCAGGACGCAGCGCGGCCGTCGCGCGCCCTCGGCTCGGGTGGCGAAGCGCTTCGAGGTCAGCCGGCGGTCCTCGATGCCGACCGTGCCGATCAGAACCACCTTGCCGGCAAACTCGCGACGGAAATAGTCCTTGTCGCCCTTGACCGCACAGGCCCGCAGGTCGGCAAAGGAATAGGTCGGGATGTCGTCGGCCCCACCGTCGAAATTGAGCGTGACGGTATTCGCAATGCGACCGGCGGTGCTGATGTCGTCGGACCGCACGGTGCCGTCCGGATCGATCGTCAGCGGGGTGCCACGCGCGCGTGCGGCGAGCTCCAGCGCCATTGACGGCACCGGGTGGCCATCGACGGCGACGGTGAGGGGATGACGACGCACGACGTCGTCGCTGTCGGTATAGGTGTTGAGCGGACGCAAATTTTGTTGCTGTCGGACGGCGATGCGCTGGCCGGGCGCGGGGATGACCGGCTGCTCGGCGAAGACCTCGCCGAGCACGACCTTGCCGGTTGCGGCGCCTGCAGCGAGTGCGCGCAGGAAATCGCGATCGAAACCGCGGGTCTTGTCGCCCAGCGTGCTGTCGCCCAGCGGGATCTCGGACTGCTCGATCGAGGTCGGAAACACGATGTCGAAGCCGACCACCTTCGCGCCGCCGTCCAGCACGGCGCCGAGCACGCGGCCAATTTCGCCGGTCCAGGTCAGGAGCGGCGAGCCGTTGAACGGCGGCGTCGCGTAGCTTTCCTCGTCGATCGCGACCACCACCGTCGGGCTCTGCTCCGGCGCCTGCCGATTGCCGAACGCCTCGAAGCGCAGCCAGGTCAGGATGTCCAGCGACAATCCACGGCCGCGCTCGAATGCAGGAGAGACGAACAAGGCCGCGCTCACGACTGCAATCGCAAGAACGGCGAGCGCGTCGCGCGTCCGTCGCCCGATCGTCACGGCGCTGCCAATCAATTCATCCGCAGCAGGCGGCCGACCGCAGGTCCGGGACCGGCCTTGGCCTGCGCATCCACACGGAAGACCACGCGGGAGGGTCCGAAGCTCGCGACATAGGTGCCGCCTGGAGTGAGCGGATGGCTGGTGCCGGCGAAATCGTAGAACCTGCCCTTGAACTGGCGGCCGTTCAGCTCGATTTGCTGGCGGTCACCAGGCTGATCGAGCCGTTCGACCACCAGCGTGCCGCGACCGCTGACCTCAAAGATCGGCGACGCGCCATAGATGATCGCCTGCGCAACCGGCGGGTTGTCGGGCCCGATGCCACGGACGATGGTGGCGGCAACCTCGCTGGTCTCCCGTGCGGTCGCCTGGGCATGCGCGGCATCGCAATTGACGACGTCGTTCTTGAGCGTGGCGCCCTCGACCTTGCTTTCGCCGGGGCCCACGGTGACGCTGCCGGGTCCGTTGACGGTCTCGCGGCGGCAGGACTTCAGGTAGCTCATCACCAGCGTGGAGTCCGGCCCCAGCCTGATCGTCTGTCCGGGGACGACGTAGTCCATCAGCTCCGCGCCGGTCACATCGCCCTGGATCTCCTCGACCAATGCAACCGGCGGCGCCGCGAATGCCGGCGCTGCCAAGGCGATCCATCCCGCGACGATGAGCGGTGGTGTCTTCATGCGTGAACTCCATGAGTGGCGGCGCAGCGTCCCCGATGCCCCCTTGATGTAGACGCAGCGGAGGGCCGATTGGTTCGAGCGCATAGCACAGTTGGCCGGAACAGGCACTCGCCGCGATGTGAACCATTTCGCTGATAACATGGTCTAGGTTGGCTGCGCGACTTCATGTTCGTGTCGCAAAAAATGGTCAGTTCTGGCCGCAGCACAGCCTTGTGGCGGTCGAGCGGCCGGTGGGAGGAGACGGAATGAGAGTGCTGAGTTCGTTGCGTGTTGCGGCCGCCGGCTGTGTTCTGCTGGCCTGGGCAGGCGTCGTCCGCGCGGAGGAACCGCCGCCGCCCCAGCCGCAGCAGGCGACCACCCCGGCAGGACCCCGCGCGGGCTCAACCGGCGCCCGCGCTGCGAATACGCCAGCATCGCCGGCCGCCGCCGAGCAGCACAAACTGCCGCCAGATTCCACGACCAAGCAGACGGTCGAACTGCCCGGACGCACGCTCGCCTTTACCGCCACCGCGGGCTCGATCCGCCTGTTTGACGACAAGGGCGAGCCGCAGGCCGATATCGCCTACACCTCCTACCAGCTTGACGGTACCGATCGTGGCAGCCGTCCGGTCACGTTCTTCTTCAACGGTGGGCCGGGCGCTGCCTCGGCCTGGCTGCAGCTCGGCAACAGCGGACCATGGCGGCTGCCGATCAATGCGGACAACGTCACCCCATCGAGCCCGCCGACGCTTCAGCCCAATGCCGATACGTGGCTCGATTTTACCGATCTCGTCTTTGTCGATCCCGTCGGTACCGGCTACAGCCGTTTCGTGACCACGAACGAAGATGCTCGCAAGAGGTTCTTCTCGGTGGATGGCGACGTCAGTTCGCTGGCGCTTGTGGTGCGGCGTTGGCTGGAGAAACATGATCGGCTGTCGTCGCCGAAGTTTGTCGTCGGCGAGAGCTATGGTGGCATCCGCGGCCCGAAGCTCGTGCGCAATCTGCAGATGGAGCAGGGCGTCGGCGTCAACGGACTGATCCTGATTTCACCGGTGCTCGACTTCCGCGACTATAGCGGCTCGAGCCTCCTGCAATATGTCGCGAGCCTGCCGACATTTGCGGCGGTGGCGCGGCAGCAAAAAGGGCCGGTCACACGCGCTGATCTCGCCGATGTCGAGCACTACGCCAGCAGTGACTTCCTGCTCGATCTCGTCAAGGGCGCGGCGGATGTCGAGGCGACCAATCGGCTCGCCGATAAGGTTGCGAGCTTGACCGGGATCGATCAGTCGATCAGCCGCCGGCTTGCCGGCCGGTTCGACATCGCGGAATTCCGCCGCGAATTCGACCGCCGCGACGGCAGGATCACCGGGCGCTACGACGCTTCGGTCCTGGCACCCGATCCTTATCCGGATTCGAGCTTCTACCATTTCAGCGATCCCTCGGGCGACGGGCTGACCGCGCCGATGACGAGCGCGATCGTTGACCTCACCACCGGCAAGCTCAACTGGCGGCCGGACGGCTCCTATGAACTGTTGAGCGGTTCGGTGAACAAGGCCTGGGATTTCGGCCGCGGCCTGAGACCTGCGGAATCGATCGGCGAGCTCCGGCAGATCCTTGCGCTCGACCCGAAATTGAAGCTCCTGGTCGGTCACGGACTGTTCGATCTCGCGACGCCCTATTACGGATCGAAGATCAAGCTCGATCAGCTGCCGGCCTTCGCGCAGCCGCCACGAACGAAGCTCGTGGTCTACCCGGGCGGCCACATGTTCTATTCGCGTGACGACTCGCGAAAAGCCTTCCGCAGCGAGGTCGAAGCGCTGATGAAGTAGGGCGGAGCGCCTCACGCGCCTTTTCGGCGCGTGCGGCCCTTCGGATAGTTGCGCTCCATCTCGGCGCTGACGACGCGCTCGGGGCGGACGCGCGTACCCCCGAGCCAGATCTCGCTGACAGCGCCGGACTTCGCGCGCACGCGCCGCACCGCCTCGCCGTGGCTCGCAAAACCGGCAGCCTCGCTGATCCGGCCGCTGTCTCGGCCTGCCACCTCGATTTGTGCCGCATCCATGAAGGGGTTGATGAGGTAGGGACTGGCGATCATCACCCGTTCGTTGAACGGGAGCAGATCGATCGCGCCCCAAAGCGTCCACCAGCGTCCGGTCCAGTCACGCGTGCGGCGCGACGGTGCGCCATGGGTCGCGAATGCCTGCAGGATGAACTTGACGCCATTGACCCAGCCCGGCGCCCAGCCATCGACACTGTTGGTCAGCACGGTGATGGCGAGTTCGCGCGCCGGAATAACTGATGTACGTGAGATATAGCCCTGGAAGCCGCCGCCATGGCCGAACCAGTCGAAGCCTGCTGTCGTGCCGCTCGCCAATGCCAGGCCGTAATAGGCTTCCTCGACCTCCTGCGGAACACGCCAGTGCCGGCGAGTCATTTCGCGCCGGCTCGCGGCCGACAGCACGCTGTTTTTTGCGTGAGGGGCGAGCTGGGCGAAGAAGCGCGCAGTATCGGCTGCGGTCGCGACGATGCCCGCGGCCGGCATGATCGCGTGGGTGGGATTGTCGCCGGGGATGACGATGCGGCGGCCGAGTGGCGCGAGTCGCGAATGACCGCGCGCAAATGGTGCGGACTTGGCTAAGAGCGTGATATCCGGCACGGTCTCGCGCAGCCCCGCGGGCTCCATGATCTCGCGCCTGATCCAGGCGGAATAGGGCTCGCCCACGATGCTTTCGATCACCAGGCCGAGCAGCCCATAGCCATGGTTGGAATATTTGAACCGCGTATTCGGATCGATCGCGGGAGGTAGCGCAAGCTCGGCGAGCAACTCCTCGGGTGCGAGATAGGAGCGGCTGTCGGTGAACTGGCCGGAGTTGCCGCCGTCGCGGATCAGGCCGGCTGTGTGCGACAGCATTTGCGCGATCGTGCAAGCAGCGACGTCCGGGTGCAGCTTGCTGACATATTGTCCGACGGGATCATCGAGCCTCAAGCGCTTGCGCTCGCGCAATCGCATGATCCCAGCCGCCGTGAATGCCTTGGTATGCGAGGCGACCCGAAAGCGGTGGCGAGGCGTCAGCTTCTCGCCGGTGTCGAGGTTGGCATGGCCAAAGGCATGCTCCGCAACGATATCGCCGCGATGGGCGATGGCGATGATGCAGCCGGGCTGCTGCGAGACCTGGACCTGAAATTCCAGCCAGTCACGGACGTAATCAAGCGCAGCACGAAGCCATGCGTCCACCCCGCAATCCTCCCCCGAAGCCCACCATCAAAACAGCTTTTGACAATTGTCCGGGTATCATGATGCGCCAAAGCAAATGGCGCAACCCCTGGAGGTTGCGCCATTCTGTTTCAAGATGATGATCGAGCGATTGCCGATCAGTAGACGAGGCCGGTGCCCGGCTGCTTCTCGAGGGCTGCAGCGAGCGAGCGATATTCGGCGCTGTTGGTGCCGGCGAGCTGTGCCACCTTGTCGAGGTGATACTGGGCCTGTTCGCGGTTGCCCTGTTCGAGCTGCCACAGGCCGTAATACTGCCAGGTGCGGACGTGGTTCGGATCGTCCGCCAGCGCCTGCTCGTAATACTGCTTGGAGGCTTCGTAGTTGCCGAGCTTGCGGTAGGAGTAGCCGATCAGGTTGACGACGTCGGCGACGTCTTCCCGATGCAGCGCCTTGAGCTGCTCGATCGCGGTGGCATAGTCGCCGCGGTCGTAGATCGTGGTGTAGGCAGTCCGATAGGCGGCAAGGAATTTCGGATCCTCGATGCTCGAGCTCTTGTCGCCTTTCTTCTTGCTCTTGGTCGAATCAGAAGCCGGCGGCGACGACGGCGTGTCGCTGCCCGCGGCAAAAGCTTTCGATGCAAGCATTGGCCCGGAGGCCACTGCCATCGAAAACAGCGCCAGCGTGGCAATCCTGATCGCAGACTTGTTCATTCATATCTCCCGAGTTCGATTGGCGATCCAACGGTAACAACTGCGACTTGAACCTTCGCAGTGCGAAAATATTCCCGGCCATTTGCGCGGATTTTGCGCCGCGATCTGTGCAATATACCGGCGGGAAGGTGACAGGACGGTCGTTTAGGTAACAAGTCAGTCATCGAGATGAACGCTAAGCTGGAACTCGCTTCAGGATGGGTTCAGCGCCCGGCCCCTAAGCTCCTTCACATGATCGACGAGGCCGGCCGATCGGCCGGTCCCTCCAGATCCCATCCGAAGGAGATGACCATGCTGAAGAAGATGTCAGTTGCCCTGCTCGCCGCGTCGATTCTGGCTGCACCTGCGCTCGCTGCCGGCGGTAAAGTGAAGCCGGACACGTCCGCCGGTCAGACCCAGAGCACGCCGAACGCTCAGCTCACGACCGGGATGGCCAAGACCAAGACCTCCGAGGCCAAGACTTCTGAAGCCAAGCCGACGGTTGCCAAGTCGCATCTCCGCTCGGCCAAGATCACTCGCCATCACCGCGCCCATCGGCACTACGCTCATCGGTATCACAAGAAGGTGAAGGCGATGCACGCTTCGGTGAAGTCGCATGCCGCTCCGAAGGCGAAGATCGGCTTCAACAAGAGCACTCACAAGAAGCCGGTGCAGAAGGTCAGCTTCAAGCGGACCACGCCCGCTCTGCGCCGCGGCTGAAGCTCAGCCGCGAAAATGCCGGCCCGCCTGCCGCCTTGTCTGCGCCGAACATGCAGACAACCGGACGGAGGCGGGCCTGCCGCCGGGCTGACCGCGCGGGCACACTTGCTCGGCGCTCCAAATTGTCTAGAAGGCGATGCTTGGTGGGACTTCGGAAAGAGCAGGGCCGTGGGGAACTCGAAGGGGGGCTCGAAAGGGTGCTTGGCGATACTGCTCTCGCTTGCGCTAGCGGGCTGCTCCACTGCCACTGGGAACCTCCTCAGCACTGAGGACAATCGCCCCATCTCTTTCACCGCCGATCGTGGGGTTGCCGCTCAGCCGTTCCCGAACAACTATCGTACGGAAATCCTGGCGTTCATGCGGACCTACCTCAACAACCCGGTCGGTCTGCACGATACGGCAATGGCGGAGCCGGTGCAGCGGACGGTGGGCGGTCGGCTGCGCTATGTCAGCTGTATCAGGTATGCCGCCCGGGACACCGACGGCTCCTATCGCCCGGCGCGCGAGCGCGCCATCGTTTATGTCGACGGACGCCTCGACCGCGTCGTCGACGATGCGGGCGAGCTCTGTGCCGGGGTTGCCTACGGACCCTTTCCCGAGCTGGCAACCTTGACGCGCTAGTTCCGGAGCCGAGATCCGCTTTCCTCCTTGGGGAGGTTCGTCTGCGGATGTCGGCGGCCCGACCCGGATTTGCAGCTTCGCGCCTTGCGGGCGCCCATGTGCCATCACAATTAGGGGAGGGGATGAACAAGTCCTGCCCTCGCCGGACCAAATCTAAGGCAAGGTCTAAGGCCAGGCGCGCGCTTCACGAAAAATTCGGGAAGCCTATGGAACAAAAGGCCTTTGTTGCCCCCTGGTGACAGACGCCGCCCAATCACAGCTGCGTCAGCGCCATCGGGCAACCCAAATGCGGCCACGATGTTCGATAGATGTCGCAACTGAATAACGGGGACTTCGATGAAACGAGTTTTGTTGAGCGCCGTCGCATTTACGGCTTTGGCAGCCCCGGCATTCGCCGCCGATATGCCCGCGCGCACCTATACCAAGGCGCCGGTCTATACCCCGCCGCAGGCGATCTATAACTGGACGGGTTTCTATATCGGTGGCCACGTCGGCGGCGCGTTTGCCGGCGGGAACAGCCTTGAAGGCAATAACGGGCGTTTCCTTGGCGGTGTCCAGGGCGGCTTCGACTATCAGTTCGCGCCGAGCTGGGTCGCCGGCATCGAGGCCCAGTATAGCTGGATGGATCGCAACACCACCACTTTCGGCTTCCCTGGCGCGACCGTGATTTCATCGACCGGCGCCAACCAGCTTGGCTCCGTGACCGGCCGGATCGGCTACACCTGGGGACCGGCGCTGCTCTACGCCAAGGGCGGTTACGCCTGGCGCGACGGCAATGGTGTCGGCGTCTCCGTTGCGGGCACGCCCGCGGCCTTCACGACCAATGGCAACCACAAGGACGGCTACACCGTGGGGGCCGGGCTCGAATACATGTTCGCGCCGAACTGGTCGGCCAAGGCCGAGTATCAGTATTACAATTTCGGCAACACGACCTTCACGGCCGGCCCGGCGCCGATCGTTGGCAGCCGCTTCAACAGCGACGAGCATACGGTCAAGGTCGGGGTGAACTACCGCTTCGGCTGGGGCGGACCGGTCGCCAGCAAATACTGACGCGCAAGATCGCGATGATCGACCGCTGAGCCATCGGATCGGCGCGGCATCAAAGCTCAAACAATGCACACGCCCGCCTCAATTGCGGGCGTGTTGCTGCTTGTGATTTGCTCAGTCTGCTGCCGCTATCGCGGACTCACCGGATCAAAAATATTTTCAAAGCTTCGTGAAACTTTCGCCCACGATTGCTATTATGCGTTCGCCGGTCTGGTTGGATGATCCCCCATGCGTATCTTGGTGTCGGTGCTGTTGTTATCTGCGGCGGCGTTGCCGTGCTCTGCTCAAACCATCCTCAAGTCCGAGCCGTTGATGCTGGCGCCCTATGAGGTGGCCCTCGTTCAGACCACGTCGTGCCCGTCGGGCAAGGTGCTGAAGGTGACGGGCGCAATCCGGGGCTTGAGCCGCAAGCGTGCCTGTGTGGCGCTTCCCGCCGAGCAGGCGTCGCTTGCAATCGCGACGCCATAAGGCGCGGCCTCGGTCGACCCACTGATCGCGGGCAGTCTCACTGCCCGCGAGCGTTAAAGTCGTCTCTGCGCTGTTAGCGGACTCAGTGCTCAGGAAGAGAATAGGATGCCGAGCTGCAACTGCCGCTCGGCATCGGCGCGGTTCTGCCAGGGATCTTCTTCCGGCTCCACCGCGCACGGCTTGATCTCGTAGTCGTTATCGAGACGCAGATGCACGTCGGAGCGGCGCGCGCTCGTCGTAACATCAACCACGAGCCCGCTTTGGTGCGCCAGCCTCCAGACGTCGGCCTCGGTCGGATAGGCCTTGCTCAATTTGGCATCGTTGCAAAACAGGGCGTAGGGCATTCCGAACGGCTCCAGTCGACTCGATGATGAACCGAGGATGAACAGGGCTTGCGCCGAGACGCAGGCGGCCCTTTGGCAGGAAAGCGGCGTTTTCCGTCCGCGAGTCGTAAACGAGTCCTCAACTTTGGAAAAAAGAATCCGTGGGACTCCGGGGCTAGAATCGCCGGATGGTTAACCCCATGAGGACCGATCGCCACATCTTTTGCGGGTGTATCCAGCTCGTGCTCGGCTTTGGGCTGTTGCTGGCTTTCATCGCCAATGTGGTGCTGCTGTGCGCGTGGCTCTAGGTTTTGATTGAGCATGATCTCTGCGCAAACGCGTTCCGCGTCTGTCGCGAGGGAAAACCGCCCCGCACTTTTCCGGATCATGCTCTAGGTGCGCGGAATGCCTTCGTTCATCTCGCCGGGATGGGAGAATGTCGGCGCGGCGCGCGGCCTATTTGTCGTCGCGCGAGGTCCGCTCCATCGAGGCGCGCAGCCGTGCCAAGGTCGAGCTGAAATATTCCTGCCGCTCGCGATTGAAGCGCTCCTGATGGGCGCGAAACTTCGCGACGCGGGTGCGGATCTCGTCCTGCATGTCCCGCTGCATTCCAAGCTGCGCGGCGAGAGCCGGCGAGACGGCGCTCTTGAAGGGCTCTGCCCGAAATGAATTGGCAGGAGACGCCTCGTCTTCGGCCCGGCCAAGCTGCTCCTCTGCCACCGGGCTTGCCGCCGCCTGCACCGGTGATCCAGAGGCCGTCTCGCTGGTCCCATTTGCGGCCGGCTCGAGGGAAAGAACTGCGAGCGCGATGTCGCGCTCGAGTTCGAGTTCGTCGGATGCAGTTGCGGCAAGGGCAGGGTGGGTATCCTTCGCGCCGGCCGGTGCGGCGTTGGAAATTGCGGAGGGGCGGGTGCCCTGCGCTCCGGGCAGCGTGGCGGCGGCCGGAGCGGGAGCCAGCTTGGAAAAATCAGCGGGCTTGCCCGTGACCTGCTCGACGAAAGCCAGCGTCTGCGCAATCAAGGCGTCACGTTCTTCTTTCCAGCCCATGGCGCGTTACCCCTCAGCCCTCGCCAATGATTGCAGCAAGTCCCCAACCCAGATCAAGTAGGGCCACCAGTGGGTTCTGGGGATGATTGAAAGTCGCGGATGAAATACGACAGCGCCACTGCCGCATTTTGCCCTCGATTGCGCCGCCCAGCGACCCCAATCGGATCAAACCTTCGCGAGTCCGCGTAGGTCCAAACCTGCGCCGCCGGGGGGACACCAATGGCTCGGGCTGTCGCGGCTTGACAGGGGCAACGGGATTTCCGCCTATGGCCCTGGTGTCCTTCGAATCCGAAGTTCGCACAACGAATGCGCCGCCATCCACCCAAGCTGGATCATGGATAATCCCTCCCGTTCTGAACGGTCGCGCAAAGCGGCTCTGTCCGCTGCTCTCACCATCATCGCACGCGACGGGCCGGGTCGATTGACGCTGGATGCGATCGCGCGCGAAAGCGGGCTCAGCAAGGGCGGGCTGATGCACCAATTCCGAAACAAGGAAGCCGTGCTGAGGGCGCTGCTCGAACAGCAATTCGTCCATTTCGGTGAATTCTCCAAGGAATTCAGGAGCAAGACGGCCAACTCCTCGGATCAGCCTGAGCTCGCCACGCAAATCGCGACCTCGCGCGAGCTCATCGCACAGCAATATTCGGTGGCGCAGGCCATGCTGGGCGCCTTGGCCCAGGATCCCGGGCTGCTGGCCGATGCGCGCGCAGGCGACGCTGAACGGATTGCGGAGATCAAGGCGGAAGCATCCGACCCGGATCTGGCTGTCCTTCGCTGGGCCGCGGCCCGCGGGTTGGCGCTGATGGCCATGCTCCGAATCTCTCCGATCGCCGGCGACGACCTGGAGCGGCTGTTCGCGCGCCTCTCAGACGACAGCCGATGGGCTGCTTTGGAGCAGGCCGAAGGGAAGACCGTCCCTCAGGGGGCTTCGAAAACCTGATCTGATGCTCGAATGTCTCCGACCTGTCGCCAGCGGTCTGCATCTCCACTTTACAAACCGTCTAGTCGGTTTTATTATGCTGCATCAGAACGCCTCCTCCAGGGAGGACGGCGTTACGCTCTGGAGGGCAAGAATGGGTTTTCCGATCCACCATCGCGGCGTGCTGGCGCTGCTGTGGTCGAGTGCCGTTGCGGGATGCAATACCGTGACGCCCGTGGCGTATTCCGAGGTCGCCTCGTCACACTACCTCGCACCGAACACATCCGATTCGTCGGGACGAGTGCCTTATCGCTATGCCAGCTCGGTCGACTGGCGGAGTTACGACAAGATCATGCTTGATCCGGTCGTGATCTATCGCGGCCGCGACCACCAGTTCGGCGACATGTCCGAGCAGGACAAGGTGAAGCTTGCCGCCTATATGCGATCGCGCTTCCTGGAAAGCCTGAGCACGCGGTTTGCGGTCGTCGGCCAGCGTCAGCCGAACACGTTGCGCGTGCGGCTCACCCTGACCGGGGCGGTGACCAACACGCCCGTGCTGGGGACCATGTCCCGCTTCGATCTGGCGGGCGCGGTCTACAACGGCGTGCAGACGGCGCGCGACGGTGAAGGGCTGCTGACCGGATCGGTGCTCTACGTCGTCGAGGTTCTCGATGCACCGAGCGGACGGCTCCTGAGCGCCTTTGTCAGCAAGCAATACCCTAGCCCTTACGACGTGAAGGCCAGCGTCGGTGCGCTCGCAGCCGCAGAAGCAGGCATCGACAAAGGGGCCGATGCCCTGGTGGCGCAGCTCAGGTGACCTGCATGCGGGGCAGCGCTTGGCTGGAGGCTTACACGATGACGAGGTGCATCCAGATGAGATTGAGATTCCTGTTTCGCCTGGTGCTGCGCCTCGTGCTGAGCACGCTGCTCTCGGTGGCCGAGGGGCGCGGGCAGGCCGCGACGGTTGTCGATCCCAGCGGCACCTGGCTGACGGAAGATGGCCGCGCCCGGGTCCGGGTCGAGCGATGCGGCGCCGCGCCCGAGCGCATCTGCGGCTACATCGTCTGGATGAAGGAGATGGCGGACGCCAAAGGTCAGCCATTTCGCGATCGGCTCAATCCTGATCCGACCAGGCGTTCACGGGCGCTGCTTGGCCACCAGATTCTCCTGGGACTAAAATCTGGACCCGACGGCCGCTACGCCGGCGAAGTGTACAATGCCGAGGACGGCAAGACCTATGGCGTCTCGGTGTGGCGCGACAGCGCGGGCCAATTGGCGGTGAAAGGCTGTTTGCTTGGGCTGTTCTGCGCAACGCAAAGCTGGACACAGACGCGAGATGCGGCGATCGGGCAGTTGGTGGGCGTAACCGGCGATGCCGCAGGACCCGTTGCCGACCCCGAATGGGCCGCGTCACGGCAGCCGGCCGCGACGGCCACCAAGGCGCGCGCCCGCTGAGGTCTCGCAGCCGCGCTCCGAACGACGCAACCGAGCGCCGGACAGCAGTAGCCTCGACAGGACAACTCTGGTAGGAACGGCGCCGCGCGCCTCCGTCAGCTTCATTCGTGCCCGGCAGGCGGTGCGATCCTGACGATGCGTTCGCCGGCTTAGCTCAGCGGTAGAGCAGCGGTTTTGTAAACCGAAGGTCGGGGGTTCAATCCCCTCAGCCGGCACCACCGCACGTCGCTGTCGAGAAAATGTCGCTATCGAGAAAGCTCTGACCGAAGGGCCTGCGCAGGCGTTGCTTCGACGACGGTTGATTGCGTTTGGGCGCAATGGCAACCAAAAAAGGGCGGCTCGCAGGCCGCCCTTTGCTGAATACGTTGAATGCTCGTTACTGGCAGAGGTGCATCGCGCCATCGGCGCCCTTGAACATCGTGCCCGGTCGGCAGGAGATGCCGTTGCGGGTGGCATAGCTGTCCCAATTGCCGTAGTAACCGTTCGCGCCGCGGTCGAACGTCGGCTGGCTGTAGTGGTACGGGCCGGGATCATAGGCATAGGCGTCGGCTGCGCTGAACGGAGCGGCGGCGAGTGCGCCGGCAGTTCCGACCGCAGCACCCGCGATTCCGGCGGCCGTGCCCACCGCGCCCGCAGCGACATCACCCGGCCAGAAACCGCTGTTGCGGCGGTCCCAGCCGTTGTTATTCCAGCCATTGTTCCAGCCGGCGTCGGCCTGCTGCGGCATCGTCTGCTCACGCATGACGCCGTGGTGCCCCTTGACGTGCTTGGCCAGCGCCGGGCCTGACAAGGCAGTCGCCAACACTGCCGCTGCCCCAACAATAGCGATCATTTTCATGGGAAACTCCGTTGTTGTGCCCCGCCTGCTAAGCCCGATATCGGGAGAGGGTTCCACAGACCGGTACGCCGTTATTCAAACTGGCGTGAGACGCAGGAACATAAGGCGCACGATGCCGCCCCGCTTCGGCTTGCCGGGGACGGTCGAGGTGTTAGGCTGTCGCGAATATCGGGCGGGGCGAATGCTGGCGATCTTGTCACTGGGGTTTGTGCTGGGCTTGCAGCATGCGCTGGAGGCCGACCATGTTGCGGCCGTATCCAGTATCGCAGCCCGTCGGAGCGACGTCAGCGATATCGTCAAGCACGGTCTGACCTGGGGGCTGGGGCACACTTTGACGCTGTTCGTGTGCGCCGGCGCGGCCTTGCTGGTCGGCCATGTCATTCCGGAGCTCTTGTCCCGCCGGCTCGAGACGGCGGTCGGGATCATGCTGATCGGCCTCGGTGCGCACCTGATATGGCGGTTGTGGCGCGACCGTGTGCATTTCCACCGGCACAGCCATCGCGACGGTACCGCGCATTTCCATGCCCATAGCCACGCCGGCGAAACACTCCCGCATGCCCGCGCCGTCCACGCCCACACGCACGGCTTCCGTTGGCGGACCCTGTTCATTGGCTTGATGCACGGCATGGCGGGATCCGCAGCCCTGCTGGTGCTCGCGGTCGCCGAGGCTCCGACTCCGGCGGCCGGGCTGATCTACATCCTGCTGTTCGGTGTGGGATCGATGATCGGGATGGCGGCGCTGTCGGCGGTGATTGCGGTGCCGTTCGCGATTTCGGCGCGTGGGCTCTCCGTGGCCAATCATGTCCTGCAAGCTGCGGTGGGAGCCGTCACCATCGGGATCGGCGTCCGCACCATCCTGATGACGGCCTTCGCCTGAGACGGTTCGTCCACGAGCGCAGCCCCGCGGATTGTCGCAACCACGTTTCATCGACATGGCAATCACCTGGCAACCGGATTGCTGCGACAATCGGTGGCATTAACGAAGACGAATGCTGCGCGCGTTAGGCTTACCGGAAGACTGACGCGTGGCTTTAACCTTTGCCGGCGCGCGTTCGGGTATTGTGAGGGGACAACCGCCACGTGAATTTCATGCGCTTCGCAACAGCTCTGGCCATCCTTGTTGGAACGGCATCCGCATCCTTCGCCAGCGAAGGGTTTGAGATCGTCATTCCGATGCGTCCCGGCGTACCGGTGATCATCAACGGCATCGACGCGTCCTACGCCGTCGTGGAAGGTCAATTCGGCCTTGGCCGTGGCTACCAGATGCAGCCGACCATCTATGGCGGACGTTATATCGATGCCGAGCCCAATGTCGGCCACTACTACCCAAGCCTCGGAGTGAAGCCGGGCTATGGACGGATGGAGATCGAGCCACCCGCCGACCGCAAGCTTCCCAGGCCGGCCGAGAGCTATCATCGATCGTGGGGCGCCGAGTCCATGATGCAGCCGGCCCAGCCGCAAGTGCCGATGTATCCACCGGAGGTGATCCTGGCGCCGCGCGAAGGCGGAGACCATCGTGATTTCCGTAGGCCGTCCCCGGATCATCGCCGCTAGCCGAAAGACGTTCAAACCAAAATAAAAAGTCTGATCGAACAGGAGAGAGTAATGCGTCAGATCATTTCAGGAGCCGTTGCCGTTCTCGGCCTGGCTGTCGCGGGCGCTGCGCCCGCAGCGGCCTGCGGATATACCCCATGCGGGTCACCCGCTTATTACTATCAGCCCGCCTATACTTATCAGCCAGCATATCCCTACACTTACTGCGGGAGCTGCGGCGCGGCCTACGAGCGGCTGGTCGAGCCGACCACGCAATACTACTACGTGAACCAGGGACCGACCTATAGCGGCCCCGGCGCCTTTGCGCCTTATCCGGCCTATCGGGAAAGTGCGCTGCCGGTCTACGGTTACACCCATTACTATCACGGTGCTGGCGTCGCTGGTCCCGCCGTCTACGGCCATCGCACCGCCTATCGCTGGGGCCACTCGCGCTACTATCATGGTCGCCCGGTGCTGCGCCGCTACTACTGATCGCGCTTCGCGCTTTGGCTTCTGCGCCCGTTCGCTTGCTGCGAGCGGGCGTTTTGCTGTTCAGGTCAAGAGCCCGAGGCGGCTCGCACCGATATAGAGCGCAAGCACCGCGGCATTGGAGACGTTGAGGCTCTTGATGTCGCCGGGCAAATCCAGCCGGGCCACGGCGCTGCAGGTCTCGCGCGTCAGCTGCCGCAGGCCCTTGCCCTCGGCGCCGAGCACCAGCGCAAGCGGCTGGCGCAACTCGATCGCAGCGAGGTTCGCAGATCCCGCGCTGTCGAGGCCGACGGTCTGGAAGCCGCGTTCGTTCAGCCGCGTCAGCGCGCGGGCGAGGTTCTGCACGGTGATGAGGGGCACCAGCTCCAGCGCGCCCGAGGCGGACTTGGCCAGCACGCCGGTCGCTTCGGGGCTGTGCCGCGCGGTGGTGACGATCGCCTTCACGTCGAACGCCGCGGCCGAGCGCAGGATGGCACCGACATTGTGCGGATCGGTGATCTGGTCGAGCACCAGGATCATGCCGTGCGTCTCGAGCGTCTCGATGTCGGGTGAGGGCAGGGGATCGGCTTCGGCAAGCAGGCCCTGATGGACGGCGTCCGGCCCGAGCTGCCGGTCGATATCGCCGGGGCGGACGATCTCCGGCGTCACCCGGGTCGCGATCTGTTCCTCGGCGAGCCGGCGCGCCGCATTCTCGGTCAGGTAAAGCTTGCGGATCCGCCGCTTCGGATTGGCGAGCGCCAGGGTCACCGTATGCCAGCCATAAAGGATCACCGGACCGTCGTGGCCGGTCTCGCGCTCCCGCCAGGCGGGCGGCCGGCCGAAACCGCCCGGTTTTCCAAAGGGTTTGCCGGCCGATTTGCCGCCCGGACGCCGGGCAGGGGACCTTCGATCGCGTTCGCTCATGAAACAGCTTGTGTCATGCGGGCCAGATTCTGGCAATTTGGCAGTGCGGGAGCGGAAAATGACCATTCCCTTGGTTGACTTTGCGGGCCGCCTTCGACCATAACGGCCCCGGCCGCGCGCGCCCGCTTCCAAGGGCCCCGCGGTCTTACCGTCTTGATGGCGCTGATGGTCCGTACGCCGCTTTCGCGGAGGACAGGCAATGCCGTTGAAGCGGGGGAGTGTCCCGAGTGGCAAAGGGAGCTGACTGTAAATCAGCCGCCTCATGGCTTCGCAGGTTCGAGTCCTGCCTCCCCCACCATCCCTACTGACAGCTTTAGACCAAGCTTCCCCAATCTCTCGTCGTGGCGGATACCGGTGCTCGGTAAGCCCGCCGCAGCAGCCGGTATGCAGCTGCCGCTGATCGGTTAGACTGTATCTGGATATTGCTGTATGTATCTCAATGTGCTTACCCACCGCGCTGCAATGCGTGATGGTGGGACGTGGAACGCGGGTATCGGGCGGATATTGATGGCCTGCGGGCGATCGCGGTCGGTTTGGTCGTCTTGTTCCACCTGCGGATCCCGGGACTCGAAGCTGGCTTTGCCGGCGTCGACATCTTTTTCGTCGTCTCCGGTTATCTGATCACCGGCCACGTCCTGCGCGATATCGCCGCGCGGCGATTTTCTTTCGCCGCGTTCTACCTGCGGCGGGCGCGCCGAATCCTGCCGGCTCTGATCGCGACGATCATGCTGAGCTTGCTTGCCGGCTGGCTCTATCTCGCGCCAGAGTTTCTGCGCCAGCTCGCCAAGGAGGCGACCCACGGCCTCCTGTCGATTTCCAACATCCAATATTGGCGCGAGGCCGACCAGTACTTCGCGCCGAGCGCCGACCAGCTTGCGCTGCTGCATCTATGGTCGCTGTCGGTCGAGGCGCAATTCTATCTTGTTTCGCCTCTGGTGCTGGTCCTGTTGAGCCGCACGCGTTACGTGTTCTCGGCGATCGCGCTGACCGGGCTTCTGTCGCTGCTCGCAGGGCTTGTCTGGCTGCCACATGATCCTGAAGCCGTGTTCTTCCTCACGCCCTTCCGTGTGTTTGAGTTCGTGCTCGGGGCGCTCGCCATCCCGCTCGAAGGGCGACTCGCAGCGTCATCGGCGGGCCGCTTTATTGCCGCCGCAGCAGGCTACGTGCTGCTGATCGGCAGCCTGTTGTTCATCGGCCGCTTCCAGGGGGCGGGCGGCATCGCGGCGCTGCCACCGTGTCTGGCAACAGCGGCAATTATCGCGGCCAACCGGCCGATGCGCCTGCTCGCCAATCCGGCCGTGCTGGCAGTCGGCCGCTCGTCTTATTCACTGTACCTTGTGCATTGGCCGGTGATCTTTTTTGCCCGCTTCATCTTCGGAGCCGCAGCCGAAACGTTGGGCGGGATTGCGGCGCAGCTCGCGGCGATGGCGGTCCTCACGGCTGTTCAGTTCGTCACGATCGAACAGCCGCTACGGCGGCTCCATCTCGCCAAATGGAAGCAGGCGGCCGGCTTCGCCGCCGTGATCGTCGCCTGCGTGGTGATCACCTATGGAAGCTTTCGGGCTGATGGCGTCATAGCGCGGATGCCGGCCGACCGCCTTGCATTGCTGAAGTTGCAGAGCTTCGGCCTGGAGGCATGTGCAAAGAGGACGGATCGCGACTGCGCATTCGGCGACATCAATGGATCACCTTCGCTCGAACTGACGGGAGATTCCTTCGTCCAGCAATACGTCGCGGCGCTGGACGCGCCGCTGAAGGCGCGCGCGCTTGCGGGTCACACCTCGACGGTCAGCGGGTGCCCCGTGCTGATCGGCGTCTCGCTGCCGGGACCGCGCGAACGGCAATGCGCCGAGTATCGGGACCGCGAACTTGAGCGCGTCAAGCAATCGCCGGCCAATGTCGTGGTGATTGGTCAGGCCTGGCAGGTCTATGTTGAAGTCTCAAGAATGCGGGACGGGCTGACGCCGGCTGCCGCACTTGCCGAGCACGTGGCCGCCACCATCCGCTTTCTCGATCGGCCGGGGCGCCGCTTTCTTGTGATCGGTGCGCAGGTCCGCCCGCTCGGCTGCAGCTTCGATCGTCTGCGCATGCTGCCGGGACCGCTATGGCACCGGCCGCCGAAGCCCTGCGAGCCGCTGTCGAAGAACTCGGCCGTCGCGGATGGGGGCGCTATCGACCAGAGTCTTGCCGAGGCGCTCGCGCGCTATGCCAATGTCATGCTCTTAAGACCGTCCGAGGTCTACTGCGACGAGAACTGTCCCGTGGTGCAAGGCCGCGTCTGGCTATTCCAGGACGCCGGCCATTTCACCGTCGCCGGCGCGGAACGGATGGGCGAACGGGCCAGCGCGATCATCGCCAAGATTCTCTCGGGCGAATAGCGTCACCGGACCTGGCAGTCGGGAGGCAGAACCGACTTCAAGATTGCTGATGTCTCCACAATCCGCCTTGCCGGCAACACGAGCCAACAGCCGTCAGATGAGCTTGGTCTCACGCGATCGGGGGCGCGATCGTGTCGGCATTGTGGGCCGTGTCGAAGCAATTCTGCCACCCCAGTGCCGGCCAGACGTCACCGGATGGGTCCGATGACGTCATGACTGTTTCCCGCTGTTGCCATCCGTGTCTGTGCATCTCGTGCGCCTCGAAGAATGCGCGGGGTGGACCACATTGGGACGCAGTCATCGTGCCGATATCGATGCCCTCAGGGCGATCGCCGTCGTCATCGTCGTTCTGTTCCATCTGAGGATCACGGGCTTCGAAGCCGGCTTTGCCGGCGTCGACATCTTCTTCGTCATCTCCGGCTATCTGATCACCGGACAGATTCTGCGCGACGTCGTGGCGCAACGCTTCTCGCTGTCCGACTTCTATTTGCGGCGGGCGCGGCGCATCCTCCCGGCGTTGATCGTGACGATCGCGGCGAGCTTCGCCGTCGGCTGGCTCTTTCTGTCGCCCGAAGCCATGCGCCAGCTGGCCAAGGAGGCGACACACGGGCTGCTCTCGATCGCCAACGTCCAGTATTGGCGGGAAGCGAGCGACTATTTCGCCCCCAGCTCCGATCAGCTGGCGCTGCTGCATTTGTGGTCGCTGTCGCTGGAGATTCAGTTCTACGCGCTGGCGCCGTTGGTCCTGATGTGGGTTGGGCGGAGCCGGCATGTGTTCAGCGCCATCGCGGCGATCGGTCTGATCTCCTTCGCTGCCGCCGCGGTGTGGCTCCCGCACGATGCGGAAGCCGTATTCTTCCTGACCCCATTCCGGGTGTTCGAATTCGGGCTCGGCGCGCTTGCCATTCCGCTTGAAGCGCGTCTCGGATCGTTGCCTCGCGCACGCTCCATTGCCGCCGCCTGCGGCGCCGCCGTCCTGTTCGGCAGCCTGCTCGTCATCGGCCGCTACCAGGCCTATGCCGGCCTCGCCGCACTGCTGCCGTGCATCGCCGCCGTCATCATCATCGCTGCCAACGTACCCGCACCGCTCTTGACGTCAGAGCCGGTACGCGCCGTGGGCCGTGTGTCCTATTCGCTCTATCTCGTCCATTGGCCTGTCATCTTCTTCATCCGTTTCATCTTTGGCGATGCGGCTGAGACTGCCGCTGGCCTTTGCCTGCAATGCGTGCTGATGGCGGCATTCACCGCGCTGATGTACGCGTTGGTCGAGCAGCCGCTGCGTCGTCTGCCCTGGCCGCGCTGGAGCCAGGCGGCGGGCTTTGCGACCGCGCTGCTCGTCTGCGCCGCTCTCACCCACGCGACGTTCCTCGCCGACGGCGTCGTCTCGCGGCTGCCGCCCGATCAGCTCGCGCTCTTCCAGCTGCAGGGCTTCGGCTTGAACAAGTGTGGCCGGACCGTCGGCCGTCTGTGCGCGTTCGGCGATCTCGATGGCACGCGGGGGGTCGAACTGCTCGGCGATTCCTTTGTCCAGCAATATGTCGCCGCGCTCGACACCACGCTGAAGGCGCGTGGCATGATCGGCCATGTCTCGACCATGAGCGGCTGTCCGACGCTCGCCGGTCTGACTGCGAAGGGGCCGCGCGCCCAGGTGTGCGCGGAACTACGCGATAGCGAGCTTCCGCGCATCCAGCAGTCGCAGGCCGATTTCGTCGTGATCGGTCAAGCCTGGCAACACTATCTCGACCTTGGCGACGGGCCGGAGGCGCGGACGCACAATGCTGCCGTGGCCGAGGATCTCGCCGAGACGATCCGCCTGCTCGACCGGCCGGGCCGGCATTTCCTCATCATCGGCGGACAGGTCCGGCCCGTGAACTGCGGCTTCGATCAGCTGCGCATGCTGCCGGGACCACGCTGGCACGCGCCGGCCAAGCCGTGCGATCCCGTCCCGAAAACTGAGGCGATCGCCGCCAATCAGATCATCGATGCGGTGTTGTCGGAGGCGATCAGGCCGTTTGCGAAGGTCGAGCTGCTCAGGCCATCCGAGGTCTATTGCGACCAGGATTGTCCGGTCGTCGAGCACGGCGTGTGGCTATTCCAGGATGCCGGCCATTTCACGGTGGCAGGCGCGCAGCGCATGGGCGAGCGCGCCAGCGCCATCTTCGCAAGGGTTCTCGCGGACGATTAGCCTCACGGGGACTCGGTAGTCGGCGGGGGCTCCAGGAGCAGTTTCAAGCTCGCCGACGTCTCGACAATCTGCGTTGCCAGCAGCACGGAGCCTTGCGCCGTCAAATGACCTTGGTCCCACGCAATCGGCGCGCCTGACGCCAGCGTGGGGCAGGTTGCGTTCGGGCACAACAGCCGAACCGGCGAGATGTACTCCGTTTCCGGGATGTCCTTGAGCAGATTGCGCAGGATATCGTCCGAGCTCCGAACGAAGGACAGCAGATGGCTGTCCGGCGCCGCGCCGAAATGCATCGCTGACACGACAAGGCGCGGCATCGCTGCGTCATATTGCAGGCCGGGCCCGACCACGATGACCCGGCTTCCTGACGCGGTGATCGATCCGATCGCGGCGAGCAGGCTTTGACGCGTTTGCTGCGCTTCCACCGAGCGGGCCCAGTCGCCCGAGATCAACACCACGTCCGGCTTGATCTCGTCGATCAGCGCGAGAACCCGCCGATTGAAAGGTGCACATCGGGCCGGCTGACCGTAGCTCAGGGCGGGCAGACATCCGGCCATGGTCGCCCTGAGCACGGCATCCGGCCGGAGGACTTGTCGCAAGCCGTGGGTCAGGTGTGCAGCGTGACTGTCGCCCCACACGAAAAGGTTGGGCTTGGTGGTGGGGGCGACGCAGGACGGTGCGAGATCCTCGACCGACTGGGCCGGATCCAGGAAGCATGTGCGCTCCTCGTAAACCGGTCGGTAGTTGTAGTCGAGAAAGCCTGCGATCGTCAGCTCCTGCGGAGAGAAGCGGAACGGAAAGCCTGCGGACCAGATCATAACGGCAGCGAAGGCGACCGCTGCGATCCCGGTCGCGCCAAGCGACCGCCAGGTGATCCGCCACTCTGCCCGTCGGGCCGGCTGTTCGATCAGATGGTAGCTTGCAATCGACAGAGCCGTGCAGCAGGCGACAAGCACGAATTTGTCGAAGCCTGACGTCGGTGGACCCCACGCCGCATAGGTGAGGGACAGCAGCGGCCAGTGCCAAAGATAGAGCGAATAGGACCAGAGCCCGACGGTGATCATGGGCTTCGTGGCCGTCAGCACGGCTTTGCTCGGTGTCGGATTGGCCCAGATCACCATCGCTGCGCCAAGGCAAGGCAGCAATGCGGCTGCCCCCGGATAGGGTGTTCGCGGCGAGAACACGTTCGCGGACGCGCCGAGCGCAATCCATCCGGCGGCTGCCGCCACGATCCTGAGCCGTTCCATGGCAGGCTCCGGCAGCGCCTCGATCGCCAGCAGGGCGCCGAGCGCGAACTCCCAGATGCGCGCCGGCAGCAGGTAGAATGCGCTTGCCGGCTGTAAGGGCGTTTGCAGGACGCAAATCGCAAAGGAAGCAAGAGCTGCGATCACGAAGCTGAGCAGGGTCAACGAACGGCGCAGCGCAAACGCCGCCACCGCCGCGGCCGGAAACAGCAGGTAATACTGCTCCTCGACAGCGAGCGACCAGGTGTGGAGCAGTGGCTTGGTGATGGAAGCCGCGTCGAAATAGCCCTGCTGTGACCAGAACAGAACGTTGGACGAAAAGGTCACGACGGCCAGCGCCTGGTGGGCGACGGAGACGGTGTCCTGCGGCAGAAGCAGGACGCTCGAGCAGACCAAAACCGTGCCCAGCATTGCGAACGCGGCTGGCAGGATGCGGCGCACTCGTCGCCGGTAGAAGTTCGCGATGGAAAATGTGCCGGCGAGAATCTCTGTCCGCAGGATTCTCGTAATCAGAAAGCCGGAGATCACGAAGAAGACGTCCACACCGACATAGCCGCTTCGGAACGGCGAGATGTCGTAGTGGTAGGCAATCACCGAAATGACAGCGAAGGCTCGCAGACAATCGATATCGGGGCGATAGGAAAGCTGTCTCAAGGTCACCATCCATAGCAATGGGGGGTGACCGCGGCACGCAGTGATAGCAGCTGCAATATATTACCCTGATTAGTCCGCTGGGTTGCAGAGCATACGCCAGCATGGCTATTGCAGATACAGCACAGTGCCTGCCGATCGCGATTCTGGCTCACAAATTTATTCTTGCGTTCACAGACTTGCCCCAATGCCGTGATGGCCTTTGGTTCCAGGCAATTCGTTGAGTACAGTGTCATGCGTAAGTCGAGTCCGAAGGCCGGCCTTGCCGGGGTGATTGGCGGCATCATTCTACTTAAGGTTGCATGCGGGGCGGCGTGGGCCGAGACCGCAGATGCGTCGAGCGCCGCGGCCGCGCCGGCATCGACAGGCGAGACGGCCAAGGACAGCGGTCCGTTCGGCGGTTGCGAGCCGATCGGTTTGACCGCGTCCGGCGAACTGGTTTTCCCCCTGGAGTGCAAAAAGGCCATCAAGAAGGCAGCGGAGACGCCGCTAGCGTCGGATGAGAAGTCTCCTGCCGCCGACAAGCAGGTCGGTGCCGAAGCCAAGCCCGCCGTGGCCGACAAGCCGGCTGTAGCGTCGGAGACCAGCACGCCCGAGGCGAAGCCGGCCCCGCTTCAGAGCGAGGCTGCTGCGAAGGCCGAGATGCCGAAGCCTTCCACGACAGAGACAGAAACAACGGCAACGGCGGCTTCCAAGGCTGCGACGGATACGGCGGCTGCGAAGCCGGCTGCCGACAAGCCGGCCGCGCCGCCTGCGAAGAAGCCCGCTCAGCAAACGGCAGGATCGAAGAAGGCGAGCCGTCACGCCGCGAAGGAGGGCGAAAGCAACATCAAGCCGGCCGCAGCTGGACCGGCACCCAAGCGCTTGGCGATGGTGAAACCGACGACACAGCCTGCGCCGGTGAAGCAGCTGGCTGACAGCAAGGCGAAGCTCCGCACCGCGGCCGCCGGTCCCGCCTGCACCCACTTCCGCAGCTACAATCCGACGACCAAGAGCTATCTCGGCTACGACGGCCATATGTACGCCTGCCATTGATCGGCAGTTCGCTATTGGCGTTCGCCACCGCGCTGACGACGCAGTTCTGGTTGCACCGCTGACAGGCGATCAGCGGTGCATGGCGTGAAGGATGAGACCGCCTCAGTCCTCCGATGATATCTGGACAATCGGCGCGAAGTCGCTTCCGGGGACTCCAAGCAAGCAGGCGCTGTCGGCGGCCACTCTCCCAGCTCTACATCATGGCGGAGCCGCGTGAAGCTTCGGCGCCTGCGCCGCAGTTTGCTATAGGGTGAGGCCTCCCATCCCTGCAGCGGCCGGAACGTCTGCTGCGCACACTCCGCCGTCCGACCATGAGCGACACTCAGTCCGACCTGTTCGAGATGCGCCGGCTCGAATCGCTGTCCAACACCATTTTTGGTGTGGCGATGACGCTGCTGGCCTATGACATGCCGAAGGCCAGTTTTGACAAACTGCCGACTTGGGACGATCTGGCTCACGTCTATTCCGGCCGGCTGGCCGGCCTGATCCTGAGCTTCATCATCGCCGGTGTATTCTGGATCAGCCATCACCGCAGGCTGGCCCGCCAGCCCTATGCCGGCCGCGGGACCGTCATTCTCAATCTGTTCTTTCTGCTCTCGATCGTCCTGCTGCCGGTCACCAACGGGCTCTACAGCAACTATCGGTTGAGCAGCGCGGTCGCGGTGCTGTACGGCACCCACCTGACGATCATCGCCACGCTCAATGCGCTGCTCTGGTGGATCGCTGGCCATGGCCGGCTGCGCTCCGAGGTCGTGGGCGCGATCTTTCCGATCTCGGTGTTCGTGCCGGGCACGGTGATCGCGGCGTTCCTTCCCGAATATGCGCAATATTGCTGGTTGCTCGGCTTCGGCGGGCTGGTGGCGCGGCGCTTCGTGCGCGCTGAGTCCGGGTGGGACGATGTCTCCGTCAACGATGGTTGACGGCAAACGCAAAACGCGGCGGGCTCGCACCCGCCGCGTTCCGATCTTGAAACTCGCTGGTCCAGGGCCGAGACCGCCCCGTAGGCCGAGCCGGCGCATGATCCCGGACGGATCATGCCCTCAAAACAGGCTCAGCGGGCGATCCCAGCGAGGTGACAGCGCTTGGTGAAAGACACTGGATCACCTCCTTTCGTTGTTGATGGAATACTGAATATAGGGGGTCGAGCCCGGCGCGGAAAGGGTGGCGGCGTGCTGTGGGTGATCAGAAGCGGCCTCTGGTTCCCACAGGACACACTCTGGCACATCGGGAGAGGTTGAGGCGGGCGTTGCGGCGTGTTAGGGAGACAGCCCGATGCGGGTGTAGCTCAATGGTAGAGCAGCAGCCTTCCAAGCTGAATACGAGGGTTCGATTCCCTTCACCCGCTCCAATCTTTTCAATGACTTAGCTCACGGCGTTGCCGTTCCGGCAAAGCCGAAGCCCCTCAGATCAATCTCGGTTCGGTGCCCAAGCGGCGAGCACGGCGCGCTCCTCGGGCGTGATTTCGGTGATGTTGCCGGGCGGCATGGCGCTCGACCAGGCGGCGTTGCGGGCGATCAGACGTGCATTGCGCCTGACGTGCTCGGGGCTGTCGAGCAGTACGCCCTTGGGCGCCGTGATGATCCCGTCCCAGACCGGCTCGGCGGCATGGCACATGCTGCAGCGCGACAGCACGATCTCTTCCACCTGCGCGAAAGTGGGGGTGTCCGGCGCCGAGGCGGCCTTGGCCTCGCCCTTGGCGTCGCGGGGACCTGCGGCTGATAACAGCGCGATCGCGATCATGCCGGCGGCGGCAATGCCCCATACCCACCAGGGCGAGGGCCGCCCCTTGTGCCGCTCGTTGAAGAAGTGCCGGATCACCGGTCCGAGCGCGAGCACGATCGCGACAATCACCCAATTGTAGCGGGTGGCAAACAGCAGCGGATAATGATTGCTGATCATCAGCACGACGACCGGCAGCGTCAGATAGTTGTTGTGGACGGATCGCTCCTTGCCGGCCTTGCCCAGCTTGGGGTCCGGTGTTTCGCCCGCCAGCAATGCCGCAACGATCTTCTTCTGGTTCGGGATGATCAAAGCGAAGACATTGGCGACCATGATGGTGCCGATGATCGCGCCGATCTGGTTGAAGGCGCCGCGTCCGCTCAGAACATGCGTGAAAGCATAGGTGAGCGCGACCAGGAAGACATAGCCGCCGATCGCAAACGGCAGTTCGTGGCGCGCGAGTCCGCTGCGGCACGCCGCTTCATAGAGCAGCCACGCCAAGGCGAGCGAGCCGAAGCTGAACAGGCCGGCCTGCAGCGGTGTCAGATCGAGGATCGACTTATCGATCAGGAACAGGTCGGCATTGAGATAGTACACCACGATCATCAGTGCGAAGCCGGACAGCCAGGTGGTGTAGGCCTCCCATTTGAACCAGGTCACCTCGCTCGGCATCTGCGCCGGCGCGATGAGATACTTCACCATGTGATAGAAGCCGCCGCCATGCACCTGCCAGGCCTCGCCCATCACACCGTCGGGCAACCCCTGTCGCGGCTTCAGGCTGAGGTCGAGGTGGATGAAGTAGAACGAGCTGCCAATCCAGGCGATCGCGGCCACCACATGCAGCCAGCGGAAGATCAGGCTCAGCCACTCCGATATGATCGATCCCCACATATCGTCTCCATTAGTCGTACGGTTGGCAGGCGGTGGACTTCCTGCGTCCGATCAAGTTCAATAAGCCAGGACGAAACGAGGCGGTTCGATGAAGAAGCTGGTTGTTGTCATGCTGCTGCTGGCGCAGCCCGCCTGGGCGCAGATGAAGCCGGTCGCGAAGGATGCCGCCAAGCGCGCCGACAATTGCGCCCCGATCGGACGGACCGAGGACGGCAAGCTGGTCTATTCGATGAAGTGCGAGACATTGCCGAAGCCGCCCGCGCCGGCAGCGGCACCGCAGGCCGAGGCAAAGCCTGCCCCCACCGCGGAGCCGGAGCCCGAGACGGAGCGCTCGGGCCTGTTCGGTCTGTCCTATGACCGCAGGCCGAAGCAATAGCTTGATCGTCTTGCCGCTGCTCAATCGCCGTACTTCTCCTGCAACAGCGGAAACAGCCGGTCCGGCTTGAACGGAACCGAAGTGAAGCGGATGCCGGTCGCGGCGCGCAGCGCGTTGCCGAGCGCCGCTGCCACGGGATTGTAGGGACTTTCGCTCATCGATTTCGCGCCGAGGGGGCCGAGCGCGTCGCTGGTCTGGGCGAACAGCACCTCCGTGCGCGGCACGTCGGCGAAGGACGGTAGATGATAGTCGCGGAATTTGGGATTGGCCACGCGGCCGGTCGCGTCGATCACCATCTCCTCGTAAAGCGTGGCGCCGAGCGATTGCGCCACGCCGCCTTCGACCTGGCCGCGGCACTGCATCGGATTGGCGACGCGGCCGGCGTCCGCGGCCTGCACGCTCTTCAGGATCCTGATCTCGCCGGTGTGCTTGTTCACGGCGACGCGAAAGCCTTGCACGTTGAAGGCGACGGAGCGCGGCGTGCCTTGCGAGCTGCCGGTGGCAGACAGTCTCACACCTTCCGCTCCTGCCTGCCGCGCAAGCTCGGCAAAGGAGAGGCGCTGCCGGCCATGCATGACGCTGCCATCCGCCAGCGCGCAGGCATTGGGATCGACGGTCCAGAGCTGCGCGGCGAAGGTCTTGAGTTCGTTGGCCAGATGCTCCGCCGCCGCCTGGGTGGCACGTCCCGCAACGAAAGTGCCGGCCGAGCCATAGGCGCCGGTGTCGTGGCCGCCATGCGCGGTGTCGGACTGCTTGAGAGTGATCTGATCGACTGTCGTCGCCAGGATCGTCGCCGCGATCTGCCGATGCACGGTGCTGGTGCCGTTGCCGAACTCCGCCGTGCCAACGGTGAGAGCGAAGCCGCCGTCGTCTCGCAGTGCGATCGCGACGTCGGCGATATGACCGTCCGGCGGCACCGTGTCGATCATGGTCAGCGCGATGCCGTCGCCGGTCAGCCATTCCGCGGAGAGATCAGGCTCGGTCGTGTCGTTCGTCATTGCTCGCTCGACCAGGTCGAGGCACTGGTCGAGCCCGTAGGAACCGTACATCACATCGCGATAGCCGTTGTCCGGTGGATACAGCATGGGATCGCCGGGCTTGACGACATTGCGCCGTCGGATCTCGAACGGATCGATGTTGAGCTGATGCGCCAGCTCGTCGATGGCAGCTTCGACGGCGAACAGGCTTTGCGGCAGGCCATAGCCGCGGAAGGCGCCTGCCGGTACCGTATTGGTATAGGCGACGACGGCATCGACCTTTTTGTTCGGGCAATTATAGACGCCGAGCGACTCGCCGCAGGCATGAAACAGCACGGGACCAGCGTGGTTGCCATAGGCGCCGGTATTGGAGAGCACGTCGAGCTGCAGCGCCGTCAGCTTGCCGTCTCTGTCGGCGCCGGCCTTGACCGTGACGCGCATCGGATGCCGCGTCGAGCTGGCGATGAACTGCTCCTCTCTGGTGAGCTCGAGCTTCACCGGTCGGCCGGTCTTCAGCGCCGCCAGCGCCAGGATATCCTCGACGAACATCTCCTGCTTGCCGCCAAAGCCGCCGCCCACGCGCTCGCAGAACACGCGGATTGTCTCCGGCGGCAGGTTGAAGATGTCGGAGAGCGCGCGCCGGGTCAGGAACGGCACCTGCGTGCTACTGCGGATGTTGAGAACGCCTGACGCGTCGAGCCAGGCCAGCCCGCCGTGGGTCTCCAGCGCGGCGTGCTGGACCCGCTGTGTCGTGAACGTGCCTTTATAGGTCACGGCGGAGGCGGCAAGCGCGGCCACGACATCGCCGTACTCGCCGTGGCCTTCCGCGACGATGTTGCGGGCGGCGTTGGCGACGCGATCCTGCGGCGTGCGGCCGGGATGGATCACCGGCGCCCCCGGCGCGATCGCCTCGGCGGGATCAACCACCGCAGGCAGAAGCTCATAGGTGATCACGAGCCGCCGGCAGCCTTCCTCGGCCGCCGCCTCGCTCTCCGCAATGACCGCCGCAACCTTCTGCCCGATGAAGCGTACGATATCGTCGAGCACGCGCGTGTCGTCAGGGTCCATCCAGGCCTTCTCGTGGCGCGCGGTCGAGAACAGCGCGCTGGGCGCATCCTCATGGGTCAGCACCTCGATCACGCCGGGCACGGCGAGGGCGGCGGTCTTGTCGATCGCAACGATCTTCGCATGGGCATGCGGCGAGCGTGCGAGCTTGACGTGGCACAGGCCATCGACCGCAGTGTCGAAGGTGTAACGGGCCTGGCCGCGTACGATCTGCGGGCCGGCGGGCGCGGGCAGGCTGCGGCCGAAAGCCTCGCCGGCCGGCACGTCCTCGACGTTGCAGATGCCATCAAGCGCATCCTCGATGGCGCGATAGCCGGTGCAGCGGCAGATATTGCCCTTGAGCGCAGCACCGAGATCCTGCCGCTGCGCCTGGTTGAGCGAGGCGCAGGTCAGGATCATGCCGGCGGTGCAGAAGCCGCATTGGAAGCCCTGCGCATCGACGAACGCCTGCTGCATCGGATGCAGCCCACCATCGGATTCCAGGCCTTCGATCGTGGTGATCGCATGGTCCTCGGCACGGAACGCCGGGATCAGGCAGCTATGTACCGGCTCGCCGTCGAGCAGCACGGTGCAGGCGCCGCAGTCGCCGGCATCGCAGCCCTTCTTGACGCCGAAATGGCCGGTCTCGCGCAGAAAAGTACGCAGGCACTGACCGGGGCGCGGCGTTGCCGATACGTCTTTGCCGTTGATCACAAAGCTCATGCCTGCGCGCTACCTGTCAATTCACCGCGAATCTGTTCGGCAAGCCGCAGGGTCATCGCCTTGCGCCAGGCAGGCTTGCCATGCACGTCGTCATGATAGAGGCCATCTGGAATGTCGCGCAGGATCGAGTCACGCACAGCGTCTCGCGTGGGCATTGTGGGCCAGCGCAACTGGACCGGCTTCACGGTGGAGGCCGTGATAGTCAGCAGCAGATCGCCGTCGCGTCCGATGGTGCCGATCACCAATGCGGCCGACCGGCCGACCGGCGTCAACGAGATCTGGCGGAACGCCGCGCGGCGCTTCAATGCGGCAAGCGGCACGTCGATCTGGCGCAACAGATCGCCCGGGCCAAGCATGTTGCGCTGATTTCCGGTGACGAACTCGGCAACGGCCATCTTCTGCTGGCTGCCATCGGCCTTCCAGATCGTGCAGATGCCCTCGAGTGCCGACAGCAGCGAGATCATCGGTCCGGCCGGAAGCGACATGCAGAGATTGCCGCCGACGGTCGCGGTCTTCCAGATCTTGAAGGAGGCAAGAAAGGCCCGGCAGCATTGATCGATCAAAGGCGCGGCCTGCCAGTCGGCAGGGCAGGGGAACGCATCGAGATGGGCGACCGTGCAGGTCGCGGCGATCGTCAGGCTGGTGTCGCCGACCACCAGCGCGGGCCAGCGAAGATCGGTGAGGTCGATCAGCCGCGACAGATGCGCCTGCGGCTCGGAGAACAGCCAGGTGCCGCCCGCGAGCCAGGCATCGCCAGCCTTCCAGGCCGGCAGGTCTGCTCGGCTCTGCGGACGAACCACTTCGGTGATGGTGTTCAGATCCATGATCAACTGACGCTCGTGAGGCGACCACTGCCGCCGAAATCCTTGCAAGACCGGCGCCAACTGGCAATAGGACGGTGTTGGCCTTCCAATTGCAGGTGTAACCTGACGTGCAGGTGTAATTTTCTGTGAGCGGCCGACAGGCGGGGGCAACGAGAGTTGGAGCATGGGCAAGACGCAGCCGATCTGGATCAAGGACCCTCTTGCCATTCTCGCCGACGGCGCCGAACGCGGCGTGGTCGTCAATGAGGGCCGCATCGTTGAATTGGTTGGGGCGGGGCGCGAACCTGTGACCACAGGTGCCGCGGTCATCGACGCCGGCGCGCATGTCGTGATCCCCGGCCTGATCAACACGCATCACCATTTCTACCAGACGCTGACCCGGGCGTTCCCGCCGGCGATGGACCGCGAACTGTTCCCCTGGCTGCAGGCCCTTTATCCGGTGTGGGCGAAGCTGACGCCGGAGGCGCTCGACCTTGGCGTGACGCTGGCGATGGCGGAGCTGATGCTGTCCGGCTGCACCACGACCACCGACCATCATTATGTGTTCCCCGCAGGGCTCGAGGACGCCGTCGACATCGAGGTCGCAGCGGCAAAGCGGCTGGGCTTGCGGGTGTCGCTGACGCGCGGCTCCATGAACCGCTCGCAGCGGGATGGCGGCTTGCCGCCGGACAGCGTGGTGCAGGACGAGGACACGATTCTGGCCGATAGTGCGCGGGTCGTCGGCAAGCATCATCAGCGCGGACCGGACGCGATGGTGCAGATTGCGCTGGCGCCATGCTCGCCATTCTCGGTCACGACCTCGCTGATGCGGGCGACCGCGGATCTCGCCGAGAAGCTCGACGTGCGCCTGCACACGCATCTGGCGGAGACCGAGGACGAGAACGCCTTCTGCCAGGAGATCCACGCCTGCCGGCCACTCGATTATCTCGAACAATGCGGCTGGCTCGGGCCGCGCACCTGGCTTGCGCACGGCATCTTCTTTACAGCGGAGGAAATGACGCGACTGGGCCGGGCGAAGACCAGCATTACGCACTGCGCCTGCAGCAACCAGCTCCTGGCCTCCGGCTGCTGTCCGGTCTGCGAGATGGAAGAGGCGGGCGTTGCGATCGGTGTTGGCGTCGATGGCTCCGCGTCCAACGATGGGTCCAACCTGATGCAGGAGGTGCGCGCCGCGTTCCTGTTGCAGCGGGCGCGCTATGGCGTAGGAAAAGTCAGCTACAAGGATGCTCTGCGCTGGGCCACCCAAGGCTCAGCCGCCTGCATCGGCCGCCCCGAGCTCGGCGTGATTGCGGTCGGCAAGGCCGCCGACCTAGCGCTGTTTAAGCTCGACGAGCTGCGTTTTTCGGGTGCGGGCGATCCGCTTGCGGCGCTGGTGCTCTGCGGTGCGTACCGTGCCGACCGGGTGATGGTCGGCGGCCACTGGCGCGTCATCGACGGCGCCATTCCGGGGCTCGATGTCGCTGACTTGATCCGGCGCCACAGCGCCGCGGCAAGCAAGATGCAGGCAGGGTGAGCCGGTGTTACTAACCGATCACCGCCTGCGTGTCGAGGAAACGCTCGGCGTAATGGCAGGCGACCAGGCGCTCGTCGAGCGGGCGCAAGGGTGGACGCTGCGCACGGCAGAGGTCTGTCACGTGAGGACAGCGGGTCGAGAACACGCAGCCGTTCGGCGGATCGAGCGGCGAGGGCAACTCGCCCTTCGGCAGGATGCGCTGGCGTTTGCGGCCCAGGCCCGGCGTTGCGTCAAGCAGCGCCCGTGTGTAGGGATGCAAGGCCTGCGCAAAGATGCGCTCCTTCGGCCCGTGCTCCATGGCTATCCCGAGATACATGATCATCACATCATCTGCGATGTGACGGACCACGCCGAGATCGTGCGAAATGAACAGGTAAGCCAGCCCCAACTCGCGCTGCAGATCGACCAGGAGGTTGAGAACCTGCGCCTGCACCGACATGTCGAGCGCGGAGACCGGCTCGTCGGCAACCAATAGCTTCGGCCGCAACATCAAGGCGCGCGCGATCGCGATGCGCTGGCGCTGGCCGCCCGAGAACATGTGCGGATAGCGGCCATATTGCTCCGACCGCAGCCCGACCCTCGTCATCATGTCGAGCGCCTGCGCCCGCCGCTCCTGCTTCGAGAGCCTGGTGTTGATGATCAGCGGCTCTTCGAGGATGGCGCCGACCCGCTTGCGCGGATTGAGCGAGCCGTAGGGGTTTTGAAACACGATCTGCACGGTACGGCGCAATGTCTGCGCAGCGCTAGCCGGAGGATTGACCGCATCAAGCCCATCGAGAACCAGCGTGCCGGCGCTCGGCTTCTCGATGAGAGTCACGAGCCTTGCAAGAGTCGATTTTCCGCAACCGGATTCGCCGACGACCGCCAGCGTCTTGCCGGCATCAAGCGCGAACGACAAGCCGCCCACGGCCTGCAGCTGTGCCGGCGCGCGGAACCAGCCTTGCTTGATCTCGTAGCTGCGCTTGAGACCGGTGGCGGTGACGAGCGCTGTCATGACACGGCCTCGGAGTTGAGGATCGGCGCTCCGCCATCGGCCGCGATGCGTTCATCCCGTGTCGGATCGCCGAGCGGATAGTGACAACGGATCAGGCCATCACGCCAGGGTCGCAGATCAGGACGCAAATCGTCGCACAGCGGCGTCGCATGGATGCAGCGTGGACGAAACAGGCATCCTGACGGGCGATCGTAAGCGCCCGGCACCACGCCCGGGATGGTGGCGAGCCGTCCGCCGTCGCTCGCCTCCGGGCGAGCCGCCAGCAGGGCGGCCGTATAGGGATGCTGCGGCGACGCGAACAGGCTCGAGCTCGGGCGCCGCTCCATGATCTGGCCGGCATACATGACGGCTGTTCGCTCGGTCGTGTCCGAGACCACGCCCATGTTGTGTGTGATGAGGATCAGGGCCATGCCGCGATCGCGCTGCAGGGAGAGCAGAAGATCGAGGATCTGGGCCTGGATGGTGACGTCGAGCGCCGTCGTCGGCTCATCGGCGATCAGGAGCTTCGGATTGCAGGCGATCGCCATCGCGATCATGACGCGCTGGTTCATGCCCCCCGAAAGCTGGTGCGGATAGGACGACAGCCGGCTTTCCGGAGCCGGAATGCCGACCTGCTCGAGCAGGTCGATTGCGCGCCGCCGCGCCGCCTTGCGATCCATCCTCTCGTGGATGCGCAATGTCTCAGCCAGCTGATAGCCGATCGTGAACGAGGGATTGAGCGATGTCGTCGGCTCCTGGAAGATCATCGCGATGTCCTTGCCGCTGAGGGCGCGCCGCTCGCGGTCGGACAGAGTCTGCAGATCCCGCCCTTCGAACAACAGCCTGTCGGCCTCGGCCCGTCCCGGATAGGGCACCAGCCCCATCAGGGCCAGCATGCCCATGCTCTTGCCCGATCCGGATTCGCCGACGATCCCCAGCACCTCGCCCTTCTCGAGCGCAAAGCTGACGCCATCCACGGCGCGCAGTATTCCGGCTCTTGATGGAAACGCAACCGATAGGTTTTCAATTTCGAGGAGCGGCATCCGATCGCCTTCGATCCATTATCGTTTGAGCTTGGGATCGAGCGCGTCGCGCAGTCCGTCGCCGAGCAGGTTGAAGGCCAGCACGGTCACGAGGATCGCCAGCCCCGGAAGCGTGACGACCCACCAGGCCCGCAGCACGAATTCGCGCGCGTCTGCCAACATGGTCCCCCATTCGGGCGAGGGTGGTTGCGCGCCAAGGCCGAGAAAGCCGAGCGCAGCCGCGTCCAGGATCGCAGTGGAAATGCCCAGTGTCGCCTGCACGATCAGGGGCGCCGCGCAATTCGGCAGCACCTCCTTGAACATCAGGCGAAGCCGGCCGGCGCCTGCGACTTTGGCCGCAGTGACGTAGTCCTTTGCGACCTCGCTGATCACGGCGGCGCGCGCGATCCGCACATAGTGCGGCAGGAGCACGATCGCGACCGCCAGCATGGCGTTCATCAGGCCCGGCCCGAGGATCGCGACGATCACGATCGCGAGCAGAAGGCTCGGCAGCGTCAACGTGATGTCCATCAGTCGCATGATCGCGATCTCGATCACGCCACGGAAAAAGCCCGCGACCAGACCGAGGATCGTCCCTGATATGACCGACAACGTCACCACCGCGATGCCGATCAGCAGCGAAAGCCGCGCGCCGTGGATGAGACGAGACAGGATATCGCGGCCGATCGCATCGGTGCCGAGCGGATAGGCCATTGATCCGCCCTGCTGCCAGAAGGGCGGTTTGAGAAAGACCGTGTTGTTGGTCAGAACAGGCGAATGCGGCGCGACCAGATCGGCTGAGAGCGCGAGCAGAATGAGAATGGCGATCACGACAAGACCCGCCACGGCGCCGAAATTTTGTTTGAAATCGAGCCAGAATTCCAACAGCGGATGCGGCGGGGCGTCCGCTTTCGCCGCGTCGACGCGGGTTTCGAGGACTTCAGTGGTCATCTTGTATGCCGGATGCGCGGATTGATCAGCCCATAGGCGATGTCAACCAGCAGATTGACGGTCATGACGATCGCGCCGATCAAGAGCGTGCCGCCCTGCAGCACCGGGTAATCGCGGCGGTTGATGCCCTCGATCAGCCATTTGCCCACGCCCGGCCAGGAAAAGATGGTCTCCGTGAGGATGGCGCCGGTAAACAGCACGCCGACCTGAAGGCCGATCACCGTGACCACCGGGATCAGCGCATTGCGCAACGCATGAATTGCGATCACCCGGAAACGCGGCAAGCCTTTGGCGCGGGCGGTGCGGATGTAATCCTCGCCCAGGACCTCCAGCATAGCCGACCGTGTCATGCGCGCGATGACGGCGAGCGGTATCGTACCGAGCACGATCGTAGGTAACACCAGATGTGACAAGGCCGAACGAAATGCTTCAAAGTCACCGGCCAGCAGCGTATCGATCAGCAGGAAGCCGGTCACCGGTTCGATGAAGTACTGCACGGCGATCCGGCCCGAGACCGGGGTCCATCCAAGCTGGACCGAAAACAACAGGATCAACAGCAGTCCCCACCAGAAAATCGGCATCGAATATCCGGTGAGCGAGATCCCCATCACGCCGTGATCGAAGATCGAGTTGCGCCTGACAGCGGCGATGATGCCGGCCGGCAATCCCAGACATACGGCAAACAGGATCGCGCAAACCGACAGCTCGATCGTTGCCGGGAACAAGGTCTGGAATTCGGCAATCACCGGCTCGTGGGTAACAATGGAGCGGCCGAGGTCTCCGTGCACCAGCCGCGACAGATAGAGGCCGTATTGGACCAGCACCGGCTGATCGAAGCCGTAGTCCTTGCGCAATTGTGTGAGGCGGGCCGGATCGATGCCGCGTTCGCCCGCCATCGTCTCGATCGGATCGCCTGGGATCAGGCGGATCAGCACGAAAACGAGCAGCGTGATCCCGATGAAAGTCGGAACCACGAGGCTCAGCCGGGTAAGAATAAACCGGAGCATGCCGTTCTCTGTCATCGCCCCATGAAGGGCTACCGTGGTGCACACATGTCGCGCGGACTGGGGGATTACCTCGCCCCGCTTGTGGGGAGAGGTCGGATGTCATCGAAGATGACATCCGGGTGAGGGGGTACAGGTCTAGCCACTTGCACCGTACGGGCGTCTGCCCCTCACCCCAGCCCTCTCCCCGTGAAGAACGGGGAGAGGGAGCCTACCGCCCTTGCATAAAAGGCTAGCAGCGCGCGCCGCTCCGCCCTCATCTCTCGCTAATCCTTGAGGTCGACGCCATAGAAGGTGTGTCGCCCGAATGGCGACAGCTTGAAGTCGACCACTCGCTTGCGGATAGGCTTCAACTGCACCGCGTGCGCGATGGTGAACCAGGGCGCCTGCTCCTTGAAGACCACCTGGGCCTGCGCGTAGAGTTTGGCCCGCTCGGCTTGATCGCTGATGGTCTTGGCCTTCATGACAAGGTCGTCGTACGGCTTGTAGCAGAACTTGGCGATATTCGATCCCGATGCCGATTGCGCCGAGGCGCAGCCGAGCAGGGTATGTAGGAAATTATCGGGATCGCCATTGTCACCGGTCCAGCCATACATGCCCATCTGATGTTCGCCGGCCTGCAACCGCTTGCGGTATTCGCCCCACTCGAACGTCTTGATCTCGGCCTTGACGCCGATCTTGGCGAGATCGGCCTGCATCAATTCGGCAATGCGCTTGGCATTCGGATTGTAGGGCCGCTGCACCGGCATCGCCCAGAGATCGGTCTCGAAACCGTACGGGAAGCCGGCCTCGGAGAGCAGCTTCTTGGCCGCCTCGGGATCATAGGGGTCGTCCTTGACGTCGTCGTTGTACGACCACATCGAGGGCGGGATCGGGTTCTTGGCGGCGATTCCGGTCGACAGATAGACAGCGTCGATGATCGCCTTCTTGTCGATCGCCATACTGATGGCCTTGCGCACGCGCACATCATCGAACGGCTTCTTTTGCGTGTTGAAGGCCAGATAGCCAACGTTGAGGCCCGGCTGTTCCAGGACCGTGACGTCCGGATCTTTTTTGATCGTGTCGATGTCGGCCGGATTCGGATAGGGCATCACGTCGCATTCGCCCTTCTGGAGTTTGGCCCAGCGAACCGATGCATCCGGCGTGATCGAATAGACGAGGTCGTCGATCTTCGCCTTGCCGCCCCAATATTGGGGGAACGCCTTGTACCGGATCACGGCGTCCTTTTGATACTGCACCAGATAGAACGGGCCGGTGCCGATCGGATCCTGGTCGATCTTTTCGGGCGTGCCGGCCTTCAGCATTGCATCGGCATATTCCTTCGACTGGATCGCCGCGAACGGCATCGCGAGGTCGGCGAGGAAAGGGGCTTCCGGCTGATTGAGCGTGACCTTGATCGTGTAATCATCGACCTTCTCGACCGACTTCAACAATTTCGGCAAACCCATGTCGCCGAAATAGGAATGGTTCGGGCTCGTCACCTTGAAATATGGATTGTCTTCCTTCCATTGCCGCTCGATTGAGAAGATGATGTCATCGGCATTGAAATCGCGCGTCGGCTTGAACGACTTGGTCGAATGCCATTTCACGCCCTTGCGCAGGTCGAATGTGTAGGTGGTGCCGTCCGGCGAGATCGTCCATTTTTCGGCGAGGCCCGGCACCACTTGCGTGCTGCCGCGCTCGAACTCGACGATGCGGTTGTAGATCGGCTCATTACCATCGAATGACGTTCCGGTCGTATTGACGCCAGGATAGAAATTCTCCGGGCTGCCTTCCGAGCAGAAGATCAAAGTCTTGGCGGAAGCGGCCGGAGCGGCCACCAGCGTCGAAGCGCAGATGGCAGCAAGCAGGATTGATCTGTCCACAGCTGGAACTCCCAGTGAATTCTGTTGAGGCGGTTGACACAGGCGCGCCAATGACGCCTGCACGACCTTGCTATCGGGTGTTACGGCTGTCAATGGTGTCAGGGTAGCGCATCATCGAAGTTCGATGCAGATGATCTGGTGACACCTCGCATCGCCAAAAACAATCCAACCTCTCCCCGCAAATAGCGGAGAGAGGTCGGGCATACGCTGTTAGTCCGCTACTTTCCAGGCAGCTTGTCGTCGACGCCTTTCACGTAGAAGTTCATGCTCAGGATCTGGCTGTCGTCGAGGTGATCGCCGCCCTTGCACTCCACTTCCTTGCCGTCCTGCCCGAGGACCGGGCACTTGAACGGATGCGCCTTGCCGGCGGTGATGGCAGCCTGGGTATCTTCCGCCAGCTTCTTCACGTCGTCAGGCATATTGGTATAAGGCGCCATCTCGAACATCTTGGAATCGAGCCCACCCCAGGTGTTCTCTTCCTTCCAGGTGCCGTCGAGCTCGGCCTTGACGCGCGCGATGTAGTAGGGCGCCCAGGTGTCGAGGATCGAGGTCAGCTGCGCCTTGGGACCAAACTTGATCATCTCCGAATCCTGGCCAAAGGCGAGCTTGCCGCGCTCCTCGGCAACCTGCATCGCGGCAGGGCTGTCGGTGTGCTGCATGATAATATCGGCGCCCTGGTCGAGCAGCGCCTTGGCCGCATCGGCCTCCTTGCCGGGGTCGAACCAGGTGTTCACCCAGATGATCTTGACCTTGATATTCGGATTGATCGACTGCGCCCCGAGCATGGTGGCATTGATGCCGGAGATGACCTCAGGAATCGGGAACGAGCCGATATAGCCGAGCACACCCGCCTTCGACATCTTCGCCGCAATCTGGCCCTGGATGTAGCGGCCCTGATACCAGCGGGCCGAATAGGTCGACATGTTCTTGTCGCGCTTGTAGCCGGTGGCGTGCTCGAAATGCACATTGGGATATTTCTTGGCGACCTTCAACGTCGGGTCCATGTAGCCAAACGACGTCGTGAAGATCAGCTTGTTGCCAGCGCGGACCAGCTGCTCGATGGCGCGCTCGGCGTCCGGCCCCTCCGGCACATTCTCGAGATAGGTGGTCTCGATCTTGTCGCCGAATTCCTTCACCAGCGCCTGGCGCGCCAGTTCGTGCTGATAGGTCCAGCCGAGATCGCCGATGGGGCCGAGATAGATGAAGCCGACCTTCAGCTTGTCGGCCGCAAGCGCCGTGCCGCCAACGGCAACGGAAAGGATAAGCGCGGCAGCCGCCGCCAAAAGTCTGTTCGCCATCATCAATCTCCCAAACGGTCGGGGGTGGACTTGGAGAGCACATGCAGCCCCGTTCGCATGCGCTCCGAATAGTGTTTATCGATCCGGCACGAACACGGTTCCCAGCGCGGCCGGCGCGGTCGAGCCGCCGGTCCGCGTCCGCGACAGCAGCACCAGCACGATGACGGTCGCGAGATAGGGCAGGGCCGACATGAATTGCGAGGGGATGCCGATTCCGGCGCCCTGTGCATGCAGCTGCAGGATCGTGACCGCGCCGAACAGATAGGCGCCGATCACCAGGCGCGCCGGCCGCCAGGACGAGAACACGACGAGCGCGAGCGCGATCCAGCCGCGGCCGGCGGTCATGCCCGGGATGAAGAACGGCGTGTAGGCGAGCGGCAGATAAGCACCGGCAAGGCCCGCGCAGGCGCCCCCGAACAGCACTGCTGAGAGCCGGATGCCCAGCACGGGATAGCCGAGCGCGTGCGCCGAGACATGATTGTCGCCGCAGGCGCGCAAGACCAGGCCCGCGCGCGTCCGGTACAGAAACCACCAGACGCCGATGATCAGAGCGATCGACAAATAGACGAAGGCATCTTCGCCAAACAGGATCCGGCCGACCAGCGGGACGTCGCTAAGGCCGGGAATGTGGAGATGTGGCGCGGTCGAGATGCGCTCGCCGACGAAGCGCGCGCCAATCAGGCCCGACAATCCGATCCCGAGAATGGTGAGCGCGAGCCCGGTCGCGACCTGGTTGACCGCGAGCCCCAAGGTCATCAGCGCGAAGATCAGCGACAATGCGGCTCCCGCAAGAATGCCGCAGAGGGCGCCCACGATGATCGAACCGGACAGCCAGGCGCCACCGAAGCCGCAGGCGGCACCGACGATCATCATGCCCTCGACACCGAGGTTGAGCACGCCGGAGCGCTCGGTGACCAGCTCGCCGGTGGCCGCGATCAGCAGCGGCGTCGATGCCGCCAGCACCGAGAGGATGATCGCCTCAACCAGCTCCACGGTGCACCTGTCGTGACGCGGAGATGAGCCGGAAGCGATAGAGAATCAGGGAATCGCAGGCGAGCACGTAGAACAGCAGGATGCCCTGGAATACCTTCGTCACATCAAGTGGGATCTTCATAGTGATCTGGGCCTGCTCGCCTCCGATGAAAGTCAAAGCGAGAAACAATCCTGCAATTAATATTCCAACCGGGTTGAGCCGTCCCAGGAACGCAACGATGATCGCGGTGAAGCCGTAGCCCGGTGAAATGCCAGGCTGGAGGTGCCCGACAGGTCCGGCCACTTCGATGATGCCGGCGAGGCCGGCAAGGGCGCCGGAGACCGCGAAGGTCAGAAGGATCAACTGGTCCGCATTGAAGCCGCCGAACCGCGCCGCCCGCGGCGCTGCGCCGACCACCCGGATTTCGAACCCCTTGATGGTCCGGCCCAGCACGATGAATGCGCCAGCGACGACCAGAAGCGCGATGATGGCGCCGAGATGCAGGCGTCCGCCTTCGATCAGCACCGGCACCGTTGCTACAGGATCGAACTCGGCCGTGGTCGGGAAATTGAAGCCGGCCGGATCGCGCCAGGGGCCGCGCACGAGATAGTCAAGCAGGAGGTCCGCGACATAGACCAGCATCAGGCTGGTCAGGATCTCGCTAGCGCCGAACTTGACCCGGCACAGTGCTGGGATCAGGGCGTAGAGCGCACCCGCCGCGGCGCCCGCCAGCAGCATGGCCGGCAGCACCCAATGGCCGGCCTCGGTGCCTTGGGTCTTCACCGCGATCCAACTGCCTGCCACCGCGCCAATCAGGAACTGCCCCTCGGCGCCGATATTCCAGGCGTTGGCGAGATAGCACAGCGACAGCCCGATCGCGATCATCACCAGCGGCGTCGCCTTGACCGCGATCTCCTGCAGCGAATAGCCATCTGTGAGCGGCGCCACGAAATAGGCATCGAGCGCGGCAAGCGGATTCTTCCCAAGAATAACGAAAAGCAGGCTCATGGTCACGATGGTGAGTCCGATCGCGATCAGTGGCGAGATCAGTGCGATCGTCTGCGAGCGCTCGGCGCGCTTTTCAAGCACGAGCTGCATGCGCCGGGTCCTTCCCATCGATACTGCTGCCGCCCATCAACAGGCCGAGTCTTTCGCGCGTCGCCTCAGACCGCGGCAAGGCCGCCGACAATTGGCCGTGAAACATCACTGCAATCCGATCGGCGATCTCCATCAGCTCGTCGAGGTCTTGGCTGGTGACGAGCAGCGCTGCGCCCTGATCGGCCAGATCGAGCAGAGCCTGGCGAATAATCGCCGCCGCGCCGGCATCGACGCCCCAGGTCGGCTGGTTGACTACGAGCACCGCCGGGTTGCGCAAGATTTCTCGTCCTACGACGAATTTCTGCAGATTGCCGCCGGAGAGGCTGGCCGCCTCGGGATCGCGCTTGGCCTTCCGTACGTCGAACGCTTGCGTGGCGCGGTCGACCGTCTGCAGCGTGGCTGCGGCATTGACGAAGCCATGCCGCACCATGTCGCCTGCCGCGTGACCTGTCAGCAGCGCATTTTCAGAGAGTCTCATGCGTGGGGCGGTGCCATGGCCGAGCCGCTCCTCGGGCACGAACGCCGCGCCCAGCTTGCGGCGATGCGTGATCGAAAGATGCCCGCAGGCGATGCCGTCGATGATGATGGTCCCCGGCTCCTTCACCAGCCGCTCGCCGGAAAGGGCTGCAAACAACTCGTCCTGGCCGTTGCCGGCAACGCCGGCGATCCCCAGGATTTCACCGCCCTTCAGCTCCAGGGAAATATGCTGCAGGCTCACGCCGTGGGGATCGTCGGGCGGAAGGTTCAGGTCGTTGACGACGAGGCGCGGCACCGTGATGCGGCGTTCGCCTCTCGGTTTGACCTCCTTGACTTCCGTGCCGACCATCATGCGGGCCAGTGACGCTGCCGTCTCGAGCTTGGGATTGCAGGTCGCGATCTTCCTGCCGCCCCGCAGGATCGTGGCGGTATCGCAGAGCCGTTTCACCTCCTCGAGCTTGTGGCTGATATAGAGAATGGCGCGGTCTTCCGCCTTCAAGCGCTCGAGCACCACGAACAGCTGGTCCGCTTCCTGCGGCGTCAGCACCGCCGTCGGCTCGTCCAGGATCAGGAATTTCGGGTTTTGCATCAAGGCGCGTACAATTTCGATTCGCTGGCGCTCGCCGACCGAGAGCTGCCAGACCTCGCGCTTGGGGTCGAGCGGCAGGCCGTAGTCGCGCGCAACCTGTGCCAGGCGCGCCGAGATCGCCTTGAACGATTCCTTGCCGTCGAGGCCGAGCGCGACATTCTCGGTGACGGTGAGGTTGTCGAACAACGAGAAATGCTGGAACACCATGCCGATACCAAGGTCGCGAGCCTGCGCCGGGCCGGACAGTGCCATTGCTTGGCCTTGCCAGCGCAACTCACCGGCGCTGGGCTGGATCAGGCCGTAGATGGTCTTGACCAGGGTCGACTTGCCAGCACCGTTCTCGCCGAGCAGAGCGTGAATCTGGCCGGGCCAGATCTCGAGGTCGATCGAGTCGTTGGCAACGAAGTCGCCGTAGCGCTTGGTCAAGCCGACTGTCTGCAGGAGCGGCGTCCCGCGCACGGGTGAAACAACAGGCGGCACGTCAGACATTCTCTGCCACAGCTTGATCAAGAGGCTTGCCTCAATTGTGGGCTAATTTGTCCGCGCACGTAAGAGGTGAAAAGCGGCACCTCGTGCTTAACTTGTGCTCAGCTAGTACTTTGGATCAGAGCGACCGGCAGCGTCGATCGACCCCATGATCCAACATCGATCGCGGCTGGAATGTTGCAAATTTGCGACAGGCCTCGGAAATCAACTTGCTGCAGCAGGGCTGCTTGTTGGATGAGCAGCATCATCCAACGCGCAAGTTCGACAAATCGGAACATCGTCACGTTGAATTTCATGCGCTCCAGGCCGATGACGACGCGCGTAGAAATCCCAATAATGTGAACTACCAAGCAGCAGGTGCGATGCGACTTGGGTTGAGTTTCTCAATGCTGCCGGCAGCTCATTAGTTGCATACAAGCCGATGATATCCAGGCGCCATGGTGATGAAACCTGCAGCAGCGCCTGAAAAAAGATGAGGCTTCTCCCACCGGGCATATCGGCGCAACTCTCCGCTTAACAATGTGATTGCTTCTTAACTCGGGGGTGCTGCTCATGACGTTTCGTCAAACAATCCTTGCGGCGGTAACATTGGCCGCTAGCGCGATAAGCGCGATCGGTACCGCTGCTGCGGCCGATCTACCAGTGAAGGCCGCCAAGAAGGCACCTGACCTGCCATTCTTCCTGGTCGTCGATGACCGGGTGACGTTCTCTTATATCTTTAACGCCAGCCAGCCGGGTGCCTGGACCGCGAACGGCAATGGCACGTTCAACGCCAAGACGACCAAGCAAGTTTACTCCTTTACCCATTTCGATATCTGGGCCTACGGTACTAACTTCTTCACGATCTCGCTGTTCAAATCGGACCATAACGATCCGGCCGGACCGTGCACCCAGACCGGGGGCATCGTGTCGCCTGCGGCGGGCTTCGCGTTCACTCCGGCGAGCTGCGCCGGCGCCACCGAAATTTACGGCTTGTTCCGCTCGACGTTCGGCTGGAATGAGATTTTCAATACCAAGGCCTTCACGATGGGGCCGCTGCACAACATCTCCTTCGAAGTTGGTATGGATGCCAACACCGAGAACCGGTATTTCGGGGCGGCCAAGCGTGACGTAGTCGCCGGTCTGCAATTCGCCTTCGACTTGCCCTACAAGGGATACTTCGACTTTGCTCCCTTGGTGTATTGGGAGTTCTACAACCATAACGGGTTCTCGCAGTGCGGCGCCGGCTGGATGAACCCCTGCCTCGCCGACGGCAACACCAAGTTCAAGCCGACCTGGGCGATCGAGACCAACTACTACATGGATCTCGGCTTCCTCCCTGAAAACATGCAGTTCTTCTCTATCTCCGGTCGCGCCGGCTGGTATGGCAAAAAGGGCAGCGACACCGAGCCGCTTCCGGTCAGCGTGGCCAATGGCGTCTACCCCACCAAGGTCGAGTTCAACTCCGAGCCGATCCGTCTGACACTTGACGCTTCCAAGGCGATGTGGGGGGCGAAGTACAGCCACTTCGTCGACGTCTGGGTGGCCTATCGCTACTGGCAGAATAAGTTCGGCCTGGACCACAACAACGCGGTGGGATGCTCGGTTGCCGGGGGTGGCGGCACGCGTATCAGTACGGGCGCCTGCACGGAGTCCTCGCTGTACTCCGGTATCACGGTGAAGTTCTGATCGCCTGATCTCGCCGGTTGAAATAATGGCGCCGCGGTCCTCCGCGGCGTCATCGCTTATGAAGGCAAGATGCAATCGCACTCAGCTCTGCCAGACTCCGGCGTGCACGGCTTCGGCTTCGTCCTCGAGCAGCGGTCCGGTAATGTCCGTCGGCCGTTGCCCGCTCGCGAAGACCTCGCGGCAGGGCAGATCGAGTGTGGGGTTTTCCGGATGGTTGCCGGTGAGCGCGCGCAATCGGCGCTCGCTCAATCCATAGACCACGCGCCCGATGCCGGCCCAGTAGATGGCGCCGGCGCACATCGCGCAGGGTTCGGCTGACGAGTAGAGTGTCGCTTTCGCCCTGACGGAATCGGTCAGCGTGGTGCAGGCCTCGGTGGCAACGAGCCGCTCCGCATGCGCCGTTGCGTCACGCGCGGGCATGTAGCCGTTTTCCTTCTCGATCAGGACTCGGCCGTGCTCGTCGACCAGGATGGCCGCAAAGGGATGGTTGCCGTGCGTGAGCGATCTGCGGGCGACCCCATAGGAACGCCGCAAGAAATGTTCATCGCGCTCCAGCAACCCGGGCGAGCCGATGCCGGCTCGCGTGCCTCCATCCGCGTGTTGCTCCTCCATCGATCTCTCCGATGCGGCATGACAAACTAATGTTGCGCTCCTTCTGATCGCACCGCAAGCCCGCGCCGCCCGAATCGAAGCGAGCCTGCGAGGCGCAACTACCTGGTTGAATCGAAGGACCGGAGGCCGGGCGGTAGGCTCGGCAAGCGCGAGCCATCGGATCGATAGGCGATGTCAAGCGCTCACGCGATCCGCAGTGTGAGCTCGCTCGCTTCTGTCTCGGCAAAGCCCGCTTGGAGGACCTCTTCGCGCTTATGCCGGAGATGCGTCCGCAGGATGTGGGAGAGGCCGACGCCGTCGCGCCTCTGGAGTGCGTTCAGGATCGCTTCGTGCTCCTGGACGGCCAGGGCCCAGCGTTGCGGCGTCATCGGGGTGACATAGCGCGCGCGTCGAATGCGCGCGGTCACGGAGGCATAGAGTCCTGCGAGCGTGGGATTTCGGGCGCCAGTGACGATGGCCTCGTGAATGGCACGGTTGCCGCGGTAGTACTGGATCAGATCGCCCTCGCGGAAATGCTGCACCATCGCTGCATGCGTTGCGGCAATCTGCTCGATCTCGCTGTCCGTGATGCGCTCGCAGGCGAGCTCGCCGGCGAGTGCCTCCAAGCCCTGGCAGACCTCGAACAGGTCGCGCACGTCCTTGTCCGTCAGCTTCGCCGCGCGTGAGCCGCGATGAGGCAGCAGCTGCACCAGGCCCTCGGCGGCGAGCACCTTGAGCGCTTCGCGCAGCGGTGTGCGCGAGATCTGCAGCCGCTCACAAAGGTCGCGCTCGGGAATTCGGGCGCCCGGGGTGATTTCGCCGTCGAGCAGAATGGTGCGGATGCGGCCGACGACCTCTTCATGAAGCATGGCATCAGGCTCCATTTTGCATGCAAAATCGAACTTAATGGCGGAACGTCGCAAGTTCCAGCTTGAAAGTCTCAAGTTTTGCATTCAAAAATACTGAAAACAAGGAACATGAGGAAATGGACCTGCAGGTCGCGAGGCGGACACGAGCGGCTGACCGGGATGCGCTTCATCCTGATGTGCGACACGAGCCAGGCTGGCCGCGAAGGGCTCGGTATTTTCCCCAACACGCGCGCCAATAGGACAGGTCGATGCAAAGCGATCCATCGCAATCCACATCTGGTCGCTCGGGTCCGCTTGCCGGCCTCAAGGTGATCGATCTCACCCATGTGATGGCGGGGCCGACCTGCACGCTGATGCTCGCCGACATGGGCGCCGACGTCATCAAGATCGAGAAATGGCCGAACGGCGATGACACTCGCCATTCGATGCCGCCCAAGATCGGCGACGAGGCGGCTTCATTCCTGATGATGAACCGCAACAAGCGCGGCATTGTGCTGGATCTGAAGACCGACGGCGGCAAGGAGGTGCTGCGGCGCCTGATCGCGAGCGCCGACGTGCTGGTCGAGAATTTTGCGCCCGGCGCCATGGAGCGGCTGGGCTTTGGTTATGAAGCACTGCACAAGGAATTTCCGGCGCTGATCTACTGCTCATTGTCGGGCTTTGGCCGCACCGGCCCTTACAAGCATCGCCGGGGATTCGACCTGGTTGCGCAGGCCATGAGCGGCATCATGAGCTTCACCGGCGAACGTCCCGACGGACCGCCGGTCAAATGTGGTCCGCCGCTGTCCGATATCACTGCCGGCCTGCTCGCGAGCATGGGCATCCTCGCCGCCTATACCCATCGTCTTAAGACCGGCGAGGGGCAGTGGGTCGAGACGTCGCTCTACGAAGCGGCCCTGGTGCAGACCTACTGGCAATCTACGATCGCGCTGGCGGCGGGCACCGCGCCTCGCGCCATGGGCTCCGCGCATCCGCTCAACGCGCCGTATCAGGCCTTTGAGGCCTCGGATGGCTGGCTTGTGGTCGGCGGCGCCAACAAGAAGCATTGGCTGTTGATGCTGGAGGCGCTCGGCGCCACCGAACTCGCCTCCGATCCGCGGTTCGTGACCGGCGCCGATCGCATGGCGAACCTGAAGGAGCTCGAGGCGGTGTTGAGCGAGCGCTTCCGCACCCAGCCGCGGGGGCATTGGCTGGCGGCTCTCGACGACAAGGGCGTGCCGTGCGGACCCGTGCACGACATGCTGGAGGCGCTGAGCGATCCGCAGACGCTGGCGCGCGAGATGGTCGTCGAGGTCGAACATTCCACGCTCGGCCCCGTGAAGACGATCGGGCTTCCGGTCAAATTCTCCGAGACCCCGGGCAAGGTCCGTTCCGGCGCGCCGGTCTATGGCGAGCATACACGCGAGGTGCTGGCGGAGTACGGATTCGACGAACAGGAGATTGACGCCCTCGAAGAGCAGGGCGCAATTGTTTCGGCTTCAGGAAGGTGCGAGGAACGCGTCGCCTGACTGCATATCGATACGATCTATACGACACACAAAGACAACACAAAAAACAAAGAATCAGTCGGAGGAAATCATGCGTCGTACGTCGTCGTTTCTGTTTTCCGCAGCTGCTGCGGTGCTCGCCGGCACGATGCCGGCGCTGGCAGCCTGGCAACCGCAAAAGCCGATCGAGTTCGTTGCCACGGCGGGACCGGGCGGTGGGACTGACAATCTCGCCCGTGCGGTGCAGAACATCATCACCAAGTACAAGCTGACGGATCAGCCGATCGTCGTCGTCAACAAGGGGGGTGGCAGCGGCGCGGAGGGCTATGTCTACGGCAAGGCCTCTGCGGGCGATCCCTACAAGGTGATCTTCGGCACCTCGAACGCCTGGCAGCAGCCGCTCGTATCCAAGGTCGCCTTCAACTACACCGATCTCACCCCGATCGCGGCCATGGCGCAGGACGAGTTCCTGCTTTGGGTCAAGCAGGACGCCCCCTACAAAACGGCGGGCGACTATCTGAAGGCGGCCGCATCGGGCGAATTCAAGATGGGCGGCGCGCAATCGAAGGACACCGACGAGGTGCTGACCCGCATGATCGAGAAGGTCGGTCATGTCAAACTGACCTACATCCCCTTCAAGAGCGGCGCCGAAGCCGCCGTGCAGCTCGCCGGTGGGCACATCGATTCCCACGTCAACAATCCGAGCGAGAGCCTCGGGCAATGGCGCGGCGGAACGCAGCGCCCGCTGTGCGCCTTCAGCCCGAAGCGGTTGCCGCAGGGCCCCAAGATCACCACGACCGAAGGCTGGAGCGACGTTCCGACCTGCGTCGAGCAGGGTCTCGACATTGCGCAATATGAGCAGCCGCGGACGGTGTGGCTGCCCGGCAAGGTCACGCCGGACCAGACCGGGTTCTATGTCGACCTGATGAAGAAGGTGCAGGCCACGCCGGAATGGAAGGACTACATCGAGAAGACCTCCCAGGTCGACACGTTCCTGACCGGAGCCGACTTCGACAAATTCATCAAGCAAGATCTCGAGCACCTCAAGCAGGTTGCGAGCGAGCAGGGCTGGCTCATCAAGTGAGATTGCGAACATCCGCGCAACGACATCCCACTGCCTGACGCCGCACTGGAGCTTTCGATGATATCGCGCCGCGCCCTCGAACTCTCGACGGCCATCCTCACCGGGGGTTTCGGCGTCGCGGTGGTCGTCTCAAGCCTGGACAACGGCATCGGCTGGTCGAGTGCGGGCGTGGACGCCGGCACGTTTCCGTTCCTGACCGGCCTCGTGATCGTGCTCGGGAGCCTTTACAATCTGGTGCGAGGTGTCGTGCCGGCTGCGAGGCTCGCAAACGTTCCCATCGCTCTGACGTCGACCGAACTGCGCCGGCTCGCCGGCCTGTTCGTGCCGGCCGCGATATTCGTCGCCGCGATCCCGCTGCTCGGGATGTATCTGGCCGCGGCCGCCTACGTGTTCGCGGTGCTCGCGATCCCCAGGCATCAATCCGTGCTTCGCTCGCTGATGATCGCGGTGGCGACGCCGCTTGCGCTCTATGTCGTGTTCGAGCGCATGTTCCAGGTGACGCTGCCGCATGGCGCGCTTGCCGCGGCAATCGGGCTCTGACGGAGAGAACCGATGGATAATCTCCAGGAGCTCCTGCACGGCTTCACCATTGCGGTGACGGTGCCGCATCTGGTCCTGATGGTCATCGGCGTGCTGCTCGGCATTCTCGTCGGCGTGCTGCCGGGCCTGGGCGCGCCGAACGGCGTGTCGCTGCTGCTGCCGCTGACCTTCGGCATGCAGCCGGTGTCGGCCATCATCCTGCTTTCGAGCATGTATTGGGGAGCGCTGTTCGGCGGCTCCGTCACCTCGATCCTGTTCAATATCCCGGGAGAGCCATCGTCGGTCGCGACCACCTTCGACGGCTATCCAATGGCGCGCGACGGACGGCCGACGACAGCGCTCGCCACCGCCTTCGGCTCGGCGGCGTTCGGCGCGCTGGTCGGCGTCATCCTGATTACCTTCCTCGCGTCATGGGTGGCGCAGGTCGCACTTGCCTTCGGACCGCCGGAATATTTTGCGGTCTACTTCCTTGCCTTCGCCAGCTTCGTGGGCATGGGCGGCGCGGCACCGATGAAGACCGTTGTGGCGCTGGCGATCGGCTTTGCGATCGCGGCCATCGGCATCGACACCGTCTCCGGCAGCGTGCGCCTCACCATGGGCATCGACGAATTGGTGAAAGGCGTGAGCTTCGTCGTCGCGGTGATGGGCCTGTTCGGCATCGGCGAGCTCCTGGTCGCCGTTGAAGAGGAGTTTCATGCCCGCGCCGTCTCATCGACGATCGATTGGCGGGAAGTGTTTCGTGCGGTCGCGCGACTGCCACGGCATGGCGTTGCCTTGCTGCGGAGTGCTGCGATCGGCTGCTGGATGGGAATCACGCCGGGCGGCCCGACGGCGGCGTCCTTCATGAGCTATGGCATCGCCCGGCGTTTCTCGCGCCGTGGCCGGCACTTCGGCACCGGCGAAGTCGAAGGCATCATTTCGCCGGAGACGGCCGACCACGCGGCCGGCACCAGCGCGCTGCTGCCGATGCTCTCGCTCGGCATTCCCGGATCGGCCACCGCAGCGGTGATGATGGGCGGGCTGATGATCTGGGGCCTCAATCCCGGGCCGATGCTGTTCGTCGACAGCAAGGATTTCGTCTGGGGGCTGATCGCCTCGATGTATGTCGGCAATATCGTCGCCGTCGCGCTGGTGCTGCTCACCGTGCCCGTGTTTGCGGCCTTGATACGGATTCCCTTCGTGATCATCGCGCCGCTGATCGTGATCATCTGCGTCGTCGGCGCCTATTCGGTGTCGAACTCCTATCTCGACGTGGTGCTGATGCTCGGCTTCGGGGTCGTCGGCTATCTCTTCAAAAAGCTGTTCTATCCGCTGGCACCGCTGGTGCTTGCGATCGTCATCGGCGACAAGGCCGAGGATGCGTTCCGCCAATCGATGCTGATGTCCAAGGGATCGCTCGGGATCTTCTTTGCAAACCGGCTGGTGACGAGCCTGGTCGTGGCCGGCATTGCGCTGCTGCTGCTTCCGCTCGCCTTGCAGCTCACGCGTATCCGGCGCAAGCCCGCCTCGCCCGCCGACGAGACGACAGGCCAGGAGAAAGTAATCGTATGACCGGAAAGCCGCTCATCGCACTGGCGATGGGAGATCCCGCCGGCATCAGCCCGGAGCTGACGGCGAAGCTCGTTGCGCTCGACGACATCCGGGCGCGCTGCCGCCTCGTTGTCATCGGCGACCGGCGCATCTTCGAGGCGGGGGCGCGCGTGGCCGGCGTGACGCCGGAGCTGAAGACCGTGGAGCAGGGGGCCGACTTTCGTTCCGAACGGGAGGAGGCACTGTTCGTCGATCTCGGTCACCTCCATCCCGCTGACGTTGAGCGCGGAACCGCAACTCTTGCCGGCGGAAGCTTCGCGCTGGCGAACTACAGGCACGCGCTCGAGCTTGGCCGCGACGGCCGCGTCGATGCCGTCGGCTTCACGCCATTCAACAAGCAGGCGATGCGGCTCGCGCGCGCCGACTATGACGACGAAATAGCCTTCTCGGCGAAGGTGGTCGGGCTCACGACCGCGGCAAGCGAATTCAATGTGCTGGGCGAGCTCTGGAATGCGCGCGTCACCTCGCACATCCCGCTGAAGGACGTCGCGGCGCGGCTATCCAGCGAACGCATCTACCGCGCGCTCAAGCTGACGGAGGCCTGCATGCGTGACGCTGGCTTCGCGCGTCCACGCATCGCGGTTGCCGGACTGAATCCTCACGCCGGCGACGGCGGCAATTTCGGCCGCGAAGAGATCGATGTCATTGCGCCGGCGGTCGCGGCCGGCCAGCGCGACGGCATTGCCGCAGAAGGGCCGTTCCCTGCCGACACGGTGTTTCTACGCGCCAAGGGCGGCGCCTTCGATGCGGTGCTGACGATGTATCATGACCAGGGCCAGATCGCGATGAAGCTGATGGGCTTTGATCGCGGCGTGACCTTGCTCGGCGGTTTTCCGTTTCCGATCTGCACGCCGGCGCATGGCACCGCCTATGACATCGCGGGCCAGGGGATCGCATCGATTGGCGCGAGCCGCGCCGCGCTGCTGCTCGCAGCGGAGATGGCCGCTCGTCGCGTCGTCTGAGTATCAGCCTTATTGCGAGTGGAATCTGCTTATGTCTGCTGTATCGCCGTCCCGCTGCGATTAGCGGTCAATTGCTGTCGGTAGCGCTCAGCGTCCCAGTTCAGCAGAGCTTGTTCGTTCTCGGCCGTGAGATAAACGACTTCGGCGTCCAATGGCAGGCGCGAGGTGACAAGCGAAAGGCAGGTCAACATGGCCTCGGCACCGGGGCTGGCATCGGTGCGGACGACAGTGCCCATGTCGGGCACGAGAAGCGAAACCGGCGGCGGCAGCCCGTTTGCAACGGTCCGCTCGGCGATCGCGGAGAGCTCCTCGCCTCGCTGCAACACCGGCAGGCCGGGACCGAGAAACACGACGTGATCGGGATAAAGCGAGCCGCCTGTTGCAAGTGCACGGCTGAAGCGGTCGATGGCGACGGCATGGCAAAGCGGATCAGTCGGCAGGCGATAGTCGCTCCCTCGACAAAGCTCTTGGAGCGTTCTCTCGTCCGCGGCCGGCGCGATGCGCGGCGTCAACGCGAGCCGTTCTTCAACCTCGTGCACCAGCGCCTCCGCGGCCTCGCAACTCGGCGCTCCCACCACAAGACCGTGGTTGCCGAGGATCAGGACGTCGACCGTGTCTCGCGCGATGACCTCGGTCACGGCGCGGGCCAACGGCAGCCCCGGATGATAATAGGGGAGGTGGCGCCACGCCAATCCGGCCAGCCGTCTGGCAAATTCATCGCGCGCGTCTTGCCGGACCGCCCATGCAATCGTGTTGACGGAATGCACATGCAGCACCACCGGATGCGGCATCAGCGCATGGAGCGATGTCTCGATCGAGGCACGAAGGGCAGCCTGCCCCTGATCAGCTAGCGGGATCCGTTCGTCGCCGCGCGCCAGCGCCGCCCGTACTGCCTGCAGCGCAACCGGGACGAAGATGTCCTTGTGCTCGGCATCGGCAAGCCATGTGCCCGAGGCTTTCACCCAGAGTACGTCGCCGTGCTTGATCGAGGAGTTGCCGCCTGCGCCCTGAACCAGCCGGATATTGGTGCCGACCCGCGTGGACATCAGGCGCAGCTCGCGGAGTTCTGCAGGTTCTCGCATCAGCGCTTCCTCACCAGGCCAGATGATCCATCGTCCAATTCGGAACTCGCGCCGGCGAGCCGGCGAGCCGTCGCGTCGCGGCCGCCACGTCTCGCGTCGTCAGGAGATCGCGGTGCACACCTGAACTGAGAAGCAGTGTCAGCATTCCGGCGGCGTGCGCTCCGGCAATGTCGTGGTCGACCGAGTCGCCCACCATCAGGACCCGCCCTGGTGCTGGGCGACCCAGGCGTTCCAGCACCGCCTCGAAGATCGGTGCGTGCGGCTTGCCGATATAGGTCACGATGCCGCCGAGCTGCTCATAGAAGCGCGCAAGTGCGCCGGGGGCAGGGATCAATCCGGTTCGGCCGAACATCTTGAGGTCCGGATTGGCACAGAGCATCGGCACCCTGCGCGCCTTGGCCAAGCTCAAGCATCCGCGCCAGGATTCGGGCTCGGCGAAATCATCGTCCAGACCACCAAGGAGGATGAAGCTGGCCTTTTGCACATCGTCCGTGATTGCGAGATCAAGCCCGTCGACAATGGACCGGTCGGCGCCGCGGGTGATCAGGAAGCAGGAAGGGCCAAGATCGGTGAACGGCTTGCGGGTCCGGCTTCGCAGGCCATGCCAGGTCACTTCGCCCGAAGTGAGGATGTCGTCATAGGTCGAGGGTGGCAGGCCCAGTTCCGTAAGCCGCTCCGTATTGTTGCGTGCGCGCCTGCCTGAGTTCGAGAGGATCACAACGCGCTTGCCCGCGTTCCGCAGCCTGTCCATGCACTCCCGCGCCGCTGGAAACACCTTTCCGCCCTCGTGCAGCGTGCCCCATTGGTCGAGCAGGACATGATCGAACCTTTCGGCGATGGCGGAAAGGCCTTCAATCGCGATCGTTTCGCTTCTCATGGCGGACCACCCCGCAAGGCAAGGAGGGCGGCGCCATAACATGCCTCGGTCTGCACGGCGACTTCGACAGGCACGCCGAGAACGCGACGCCGGATGTCTGTCCACGCAGCGTTCTTTGCGCCACCGCCGATGCTGATGACGCGGCGCAGCGTCGGTGCTCCGAGCTGCATCAGGCGTCGGTAAGCGAGGGCTTCGACCGCTGCGATTCCCTCGAGAAGAGCCTGGAAAAAGCGACGATCTTCGGATGGGCGTGGCGTGATCCGTGGCGCCAGAGCAGGATCCGCGATCGGGAAGCGTTCGCCTGGTTTGGGGAGGGGATAGTAGTCGAGACCTGTCGACGCATCCGGATCGAGCAGCGGCGTCAGCAGGTCCATCTGTTGCGCGGTGAAATGCGTCAGCAATGCGCCGCCACCCGAGTTGGAGGCGCCGCCAGCGAGCCAGCGGTCGCCGAGACGGTGCGAATAGACGCCTTGATCCGCCGCAAAGATCGGTTGCGTTGCGAGCAGCTTGACGACGAGTGTCGTCCCGAGTGAGGTGACGGCGTCGCCCGGCGCGTCGGCGCGGGTGGCAATGAAGGCTGCAACGCCATCAGTCGTGCCGGCCGTAATCTGAGCTGAACGTGACAGGCCAAGCGCGGATGCAACCTCCGGATCGACCACGGCAACGGGCGTGCCCGGCACGAGCACCTTGGGCAGCCATTCGCGGCTGACACCGAGTTGGTCGAGCCACCCCGGCCAGCTGCGCGCGATGGGATCGTAGCCAAGCTTCAACGCGTTGTTCTCGTCGCTGACACCGTGAGTGCTGGCGAGCCGTCCGGCAATCCAATCCGCTTGATGGACGGCGATGTGCGCGTCCTTGAGGGGCGCGCGATCCAGCAGGAAAAGCAACTTCGCGAGCGCGCTGCTTGCGCCATGTGCTCCGCTTTCCGCCGGCGCGACCTCCGCGATGCGGGCGGCTTCCCTCGCCGCGCGCGCGTCGTTGTACATGAGCCCGTGCGTGGTGGGACGGCCTGCGGCGTCAATCAGCAAGAGCGTGCCGGAGGTGCCGTCGACGGATATCCGCTCGACGCGTTTGAGGTCGAGCTTCCGGCCGAGTGCTGAAATCGCGGACGTCGTTGCCTGCCACCAGAGTTCCGGATCCTGGTCGATCGCGTCGCCATCCCGACGCGGCGAAGGCAGAGGAGAGGCCTCGATCGCCTGGATTTCGCCATGCAGATCGACTGCGCAGGCGCGGACGCCACCGGTTCCGATATCGATGCCGAGGAATAGAGCTGTCATCGACTTCACCATCTTTGCAGTTGCCTCAAGGGCGAACTGACACAGCACAACGCAAGTTGGTCCGATTGCACCGCAGCACGTTTTGGGGATTGACGGCCAGCCGTGCCTCTGCAATTTTTTGCAAGGTGTGAAGAATTTTGCAAGCGGGCTTTTCGGCGTGGCGACACCAGACAGGCTGCCGACGATTGACGGAGAAGCTTCGCTTGCGACGCGGGCGGCATGGCTGTACTTCGCCGCCGGCCTGACGCAGTCCGAGGTTGCGGAGCGGCTGAACATCCAAAGCACCAAGGCGCACCGGTTGATCGCGCGCGCAAGCCGCGAAGGCATGATCCGCGTCTTTGTCGAGGGGCCGGTGGCGGAATGCGTCGCGCTGGAGAACACGCTGGCCCAGCGTTATGGCCTGTCGTTTTGTCGGGTCGCGCCAGATCTCGGTGAAGGCGATCTGCCGCTGAAAGCGCTGGCGCTCGAAGGCGCAAGCTTCCTGCGGCAAATTCTCGAGCGTGGCGAGCACAAGATCATCGGCGTCGGGCATGGCCGGACGCTCGCGGCGGTGGTCGAGCAACTGCCGCAGACGCCGGCGCGCGACGTCCAGTTTGTCTCGCTGCTCGGCGGCCTCACGCGGAAATTTGCCGCCAATCCATTCGACGTGATTCATCGCCTGGCCGAGCGCACTGGTGCGGAAGCCTATCTGCTGCCGGTTCCAGTGTTTGCGAATTCCGTCGCCGACCGTGCCGTTCTGATGCAGCAATACGGCATTGCCGATGTCTTCGCGCTTGCCCGCAAGGCTTCGGTTCTGTTCGTCGGCATCGGCCAGATTCACAGTGACGGCTTTCTGGTCTCGAGCGGCATGATCAAGCCGGACGAGGTTGTCGAATTGAAGCGGGCCGGCGCCTGTGCCGATCTGCTTGGTCATTTTCTCAATGCCAAGGGGGGGATGCTCGACATCGATCTCTCGGCACGTGCCACCTCGATGGGGGCGGCAGACCTCAGGAAGCACCGCATTGTCGCCATTGCCGGCGGACTTGCCAAGGTGACGGCTTTGCGTGCTGCGCTGTGCAGCGGCCTCTTGCATGGCCTCATCATCGACGAGGTGACCGCACAGGCGCTCGTGACGGATAAGCCGGAGGCAACATCCGGCAAGACCAAAATCAAAAGTCGGAAGGGCAGGTAACGACAATATGGGAGGTGTCAATGTACGATCGCGAAAAGAATCTGTTCGACTCCTACGCCGCCAAACGTCTCAGTCGGCGTGATCTCCTCGACGGAGCTGCCAAGCTAGGCATCGCCGGCGTTGCGGCCAATGCGGCGTTCGCGTCCGCTATGTCGCGCGCGATGGCGGCGGACTTCAACTGGAAGGCCTCGAGCGGCAAGACCATCAAGCTGCTCTTGAACAAGCATCCGTATGTCGACGCGATGATCGCCGATCTCGAGGCGTTCAAGAATTTGACGGGGATGAACGTCACCTATGACATCTTCCCGGAGGATGTCTATTTCGACAAGGTGACGGCTGCGCTGTCGTCGAAGTCGGATCAGTACGACGCGTTCATGACCGGCGCCTACATGACCTGGACCTATGGTCCGGCCGGCTGGATCGAGGATCTCAACGCCTACATCAAGGACCCAGCGAAGACCAGTCCGGCTTTCGCGTGGGATGATGTGCTGCCGAACCTGCGGGCCTCGACCGCCTGGGACGGGGTTGCCGGCTCCGAGCTCGGCTCCGGCCAGGCCAAGCAGTGGTGCATCCCCTGGGGCTATGAGCTCAACAACATCACTTACAATCGCAACATCTTCGACAAAGTCGGCGTGAAGCCGCCGAAGAACCTCGACGAGATGCTCGACGTCGCCGCCAAGATCACCAAGGATGCCGGCGGTCCTTACGGCATCGGCGTCCGCGGATCACGCTCCTGGGCGACCATCCATCCCGGGTTCCTGTCGGCCTATTCGAACTTCGGGCAGAAGGACTTCGTGATGGAGGGCGGCAAGCTGAAAGCCGCAATGAACACCAAGGCCTCGAAGGATTTCCACGAGAAATGGGTGAAGATGATCCAGGCCTCGGGCCCGAAGAACTGGTCCACCTACACTTGGTATCAGGTCGGCACCGATCTCGGCGCCGGTGCTTCCGGCATGATCTTCGATGCCGACATCCTCGGCTATTTCATGAATGGCGGTGACAATAAGGAAAAGGGTAATCTCGGCTACGCGCCGTTCGCCGCGAACCCGGAAGCCAAGGCGCCGACGCCGAATGTGTGGATCTGGTCGCTGGCTCTTTCGAGCTTCTCCAAGCAGAAGGACGCGGCCTGGCTGTTCATGCAATGGGCGGCCTCCGTCGAGCACGATCTGTTCGGCGCGCGCAAGATGGACTTCGTCAACCCGGTGCGCGCATCGGTGTGGAAAGACCAGGAGTTCCGCGACCGCATCGCAAAATCCTATCCCGGCTATCTCGAGCAGTTCGACGTGTCGTCTCCTGGCGCGAAGATCTATTTCACTGCGCAGCCGCTGTTCTTCGACCTCACGACCGAATGGGCGGCATCGCTGCAGAAGATGGTGGCGAAGGAGGTCAGCGTCGACGAGGGGCTCGACAAGCTCGCCGACAGCATCAACCGGCAGCTGAAGCAGGCTGGCCTCGGCTGAAGTCTGACGTGGTGATTGATCCTCCACACCACGCCAACCCGCCGGTTCGGACCTTGACCCGATCCGAGCCGGCGGTATTGCAACGAATGAGCGATCCTTTATCGTCATGAGCATGGTGCAACTACTGCAGGCCAATGCGCTTCCACGCCGCACGACGAAGCTGCGCGGACGCCTCCTGCCTTACCTCTTGAGCCTTCCGGCGCTGCTCGTCTGCATCGCCATCCTGGTGCCGTTTGTGACGGCGGCAATCTATTCGTTGCAGCGCTACCGGTTGAACCTGCCTTATCTCCGCGGCTTCATCGGGGTCGACAACTATATAGACTTCCTTTCGGACCCGGCGTTCTGGAACACGCTTCGGATCTCGCTGATCTACACGGCGGTGACAGTCGTCTTTGAGTTGTTGCTTGGCCTTGGCATTGCGCTGTTGCTGCGGCGGCCAACCCGCTTTCACAATGCAGTCTCGATCATGCTGCTGCTGCCGCTGATGACGGCGCCTGCGATCGCGGCGCTGATGTGGAAGCTCATGACCAACCCGGGCTTCGGTATCCTTTCCTATCTCGTCAGCCTGTTCGGCGTGCATGATTTCAAATGGGCGTCCGATCCATCGACGGCGCTGTTCACCGTGGTCCTGGTCGACGTCTGGGTCTACACGCCCTTTATCATGATCCTGCTGCTGGCCGGATTGCGGTCCTTGCCGCGCCAGCCGTTCGAGGCGGCCGCACTCGACGGGGTGCCGGCAAGCTTCGTGTTCTTTCGCATCACGCTGCCGATGCTTGCGCCCTACATCATCACGGCCTCGCTGTTCCGGCTTTTGGATTCGATCCAGCAGTTCGACATCATTTACGCAATGACGCAAGGCGGGCCCGGCGACCGGCTGATGGTGTTCCAGGTCCAGGCCTATCTTGAGTTCTTCCAGTACACCAATGTCGGACGCTCGGCGGCGCTGCTGATGATCCTTTGGCTGATCACCAACATCCTGTCGAACATCTTTATCAAGAACTGGCTGCGGTTGCGGGCGCGTGCCCACAGTCACGCCTAGGGAACGGGAGGCGGCGATGGACCATTCGGGCCTGTTAGGTCGTATCTTCCGGGGCGTAGCGCTGACGCTCGTGCTTGTCTTCTTCATGTTCCCGATCGTCTGGATCCTCATGATGTCGTTCCAGACCAATGAGCAGATTCTGCGAATTCCGCCACGTCTCCTGTTCGAGCCGACGCTCGCCAATTACGAGGCGCTGATCTCGGGTCAGCTGCGCACCGCCGCCGGCAATCTCGAGATTTCCTTCATGCGCAATCTCTTCAACAGCTTTGTGCTGTCGAGCGCGGCGGTGGTGCTCGCTTTGCTGCTCGGCGTGCCGGCAGCCTATGCTTTTGCGCGGTTCAAGTTTCGCCTGGGTGAAACCATCGCGTTTACCCTGCTGTCGTTTCGCTTTGCGCCGCCATTATTGGTGCTGCTGCCACTGTCGCTTTATTATCAGCAGCTCGGCCTCAACGACACCTATTTCGGCATCGTCTGGGTCTATCAGCTGATCGCGCTGCCGCTCATTCTGTGGATCGTGCGCGGCTATTTCGAGGATATCAGCCCGGATATCGAGCACGCCTATCGCCTCGCCGGGCATTCCTGGCGCGAGGCCTTCACGCGCATCGCAGTGCCGCTTGCTGGGCCCGGGATTGCGGCGGCAGCCTTGTTGTCCTTCATCTTCTGCTGGAACAACTTCGTGTTTGCTCTGATCTTGGCCTCCGCCGACAAGCAGCCCGTGACCGTGGGTGCGCTCGCCTTCGTGACCGCGTCCGGCATCCAATATGGTCAGATCGCCGCGGCCATCGTGCTGTCGGTCATGCCGACGCTGCTGCTTGCACTTTATGCGCAGCGATACCTGGTCGAAGGTCTGTCGCTCGGCGCGGTGAAAGGCTGAACGTATGGCACGGCTCGAGCTCAATTCGCTCACGAAAGCATTCGGCGCGGTACGCTGCGCCGATGATCTGTCGCTCACTGTCGAACCCGGCGAGATCGTGGCGGTCTTCGGTCCGTCCGGCAGCGGCAAGACAGTGCTGTTGAGGATGATCGCGGGGATGTTCGAGCCGGACGACGGAGACATTCTGATCGGCGGCCAGTCGGTCGTGGGCGCGTCTCCCGAGCGGCGCGGCGTCGGCATGGCATTTCAGAATTTTGCGCTGTTTCCGCACATGACCGCGCAAGACAATATCGCAAGCGGGCTGCGGGCGAAGCAGACCAGGAGCGACGCAGCGGCGCGGGTCAAATCGATTGCCCGGCTCCTGAAAATCGAGCATGTGCTTGGCCACGCGCCGCGCGAATTGTCGAACGGTCAGAAGCAGCGCACGGCGCTGGCGCGCGCCCTCATCGGCAACCCGGAGGTCCTGCTGCTCGATGATCCCCTGCGCAATGTCGACGCCAAGCTGCGCTATGAAATGCGGCTGGAGTTGCCGAGCCTGTTGCGACGAGGCACTGCCGCGGTCCTCTATGTCACCCAGGACTATCGCGAAGCGATGGCGATTGCCGATCGTATCGCTGTCCTGATCAACGGGCGGCTCGAGCAGGTCGCGCGCCCGGACGAGATCTACGGCCGTCCCGCTTCGGTTGCGGTTGCCCGGCTGTTCGGTGACCCCAGCATCAATCTCGTCGAAGTGGCGCCATATGTAGACCAGGGCGGCGTCTTCGCAGATATTTCCGGGTCGCGCGTGCGGCTTGGTCCAGTGGACCGGCAGGCAGAAGACGACGGTGCATGCTGGCTTGGCGTCCGGCCCGATGACCTCCTGATTTCGGCGGCAGCTGGCGAGGGCGGGATTCCGGCGCGGATTGTTGCGGTCACGCCGATGCATGAGAAGGCGGTGATGTTGCTCCGTTTCGCCGATGGCATGGAGTGGCTCGCCGCGTTGCCGTCGGAGGCGGGGATTGCCGGAGCGGACGAGGACGTGTTCGTTCGTTTTGCGCCGGAGGCCGCGCTTTTGTTCGATCGAGCGACGGGCCTTCGCGTCGGCCTTCCGCATCGGCGATATGCGGCCTGAGGAGCTGTTGGCGATGGGTATGCTCGAGCTCAGAAACGTCGACAAGGTCTATGGCAGCCGTGGCAAGCCGCCAGTCCATGCGGTCCGTGCGCTCGATATGGACGTCCCGAGCGGCGAGATCGTCGCGCTGTTGGGGTCATCAGGCTGTGGCAAGACCTCGACCCTGCGCATGATCGCGGGCTTTGAAGAGGTCACCTCGGGTTCGATTGCGTTGGGACATCGGCAGATCCATCGGCTGCCGCCGGCTCAGCGCAAGGTGGCGATGGCGTTCGAAGGCTATTCACTCTATCCGCCGCTGACGGTGCGCGAGAACATCGCCTTTGCGCTGAAGGCGCAACAATTGTCGCGGAGCGAGGTGACCCGCCGGGTGGATGCGATTGCGCGGCTGGTCGAGATCGACGACATCCTGGACAGCTATCCGCGCGCAATTTCGGGAGGCCAGCAGCAGCGGGTTTCGCTGGCGCGCGCCCTGGTGCGCGACGCCGATCTCTACCTTCTGGACGAACCGATGGGCCAGCTGGAGCCGCAGCTTCGCGCCGTGCTGCGCGGCCGGATCAAGGGACTGCTCGCCGAGCGCTGCATGACCGCGATCTTCGTCACGCACGATCAGGCCGAAGCAAGCGCGCTTGCCGATCGTATTGCGGTCATGGAAGACGGCATCCTGCAGCAATTTGCCAGCGAGAAGGATCTGAAGAACCGTCCAGCCAATCTTTTTGTCGCGAGCTTCATCGGTGAGCCGCCGATGAACCTGCTTCAGGCGGAGGTTGCCCGCAACAACGGCGGTTTTGGCCTGTCGGTTGGGCCGGATCTGGTGTTCCAGATTCCGGGAGACACGCTCGACAATGCTGCGCAGAAAGCGCTGGAGGGCAGTGCGCGCCTGACGGTCGGCATCCGACCCCAGAAGGTTGCGGTTGGCAGTGGTGATGTGCGGCTGCGCGTCGTCTCCAACCAATGGCTCGGTGACCAGTCGCATGTCGCGGGTGAATGTGCCGGCAAGCTCTTGATCGCAGTCACGCCGAACCGGATCGCGGCGCGGCCAGATGATGTCGTCCCATTCGCGATGGAGTCGCGTCATCTCCACATCTTCGCCGGCGACGGCACCTGCATCCATCATGCGGAGGCGGGCTGATCATGCAGCTTTCCCCAGGCCGCGACCTCATCATCGGCATCGATGCCGGAACGTCCCTGATCAAGGCTGTGGCGTTCACGACGAGCGGCCAACAGCTTGGCGACGTCTCGCTGCCGAATGCCTATGACACCGCAGCCGGAGGCCGCGTCGAGCAGGACATGGCGCGAACCTGGCGCGATACGGTCGCGGCACTTCGTGGACTGGGTGCGGCCGTTCCTGATCTCGCAGGGCGCGTCGCGGCCATCGCGGTGACGGGCCAGGGCGACGGGACGTGGTTGATCGACGACGACGGCCAGCCGGTTGCGCCGGCGCTTCTGTGGCTCGATTCTCGCGCCGCTGCCATCGTTGAGGAGATTCGCACCAGCGAGCGCAATACGGCGCTCTATCGGCGGACCGGCTCCGGACTGAATGCTTGCCAGCAGGGACCGCAACTGGCCTGGCTGCAGACGCACGCACCGGAGATCGTGTCGCGCGCTGCGACTGCATTCCACTGCAAGGACTGGCTCTATTTTCTGCTGACCGGAGAACGCGCGACCGATCCCGCGGAGGCCAGTTTTTCCTGCGGCAATTTCCGCGAAGGTGGCTTCGATGCGGAAACCGCGCGGTTGATCGGCATCGCCGATCTGAAGCGGCTGTTTCCGCGGGTCGTCGACGGGGCAACGACGACGCATCAGCTCAATGCGGCGGCCGCGGCGGAGACGGGCCTGCCGGCGGGCCTGCCGGTGACGCTGGGCTATGTCGACGTGATCTGTACGGCATTGGGCGCCGGCCTATATGACCCGGCTCCCGATGTCGGATGCACGATCATCGGTTCAACCGGCATGCATATGCGGCTCGCGCCGAGCGCCGACGCCGTGGCTCTGAATCCGGAAGCAACCGGCTACACCATGCCTTTTCCGGTGCCTGGCTATTATGCCCAGATGCAGTCGAACATGGCCGCGACGCTCAATATCGACTGGCTTGTCGATCTCGCACGCGATCTGCTGGCCTCCGAAGGTGTCAGTCGTTCGCGCGCCGACCTGATCCGGCGTCTCGATGAGAACGTGCTGCAGGCCAGGCCATGCGAGCTGCTGTTTCATCCCTTCATCTCCGACGCCGGCGAGCGGGGTCCGTTCGTTGCCCATGAGGCCTGCGCGCAGTTCCTGGGCCTGCGCTCGCGCCATGGCTATTGGGACCTGATGCGCGCCGTGATGGAAGGGCTAGCCTTTGCTGCGCGCGATTGTTATGCGGCGATGGGCTCGCTCCCGGGTGAGGTGCGAATGACCGGCGGCGCGGCACGGAGCCGCGCGCTCGGAGCCATTCTGGGCGCGGCGCTCGAAAGCAGGATTCGCATTTGCAGCCGCGGCGAAGCAGGCGCTGCGGGAGCTGCCATGATGGCAGCCGTCGCGACCGGCCTCTATCCGGATATGGCGGCCTGCGCGGAGGATTGGGTGACACCTTATTTGAACGCGCCACAGGCGCCGGATGCCGCGCTGGTCGCGCGTTATGGACAGATGTTCCCGGCCTATCTCAATGCCAGGCTGGCCGCGCGTCCGGTCTGGAAAGAGCTGGCAACGCTGCGCGCGGGGGCCGGTCATGTCTAGCTCCATCGCCATCGTCGGTGATCGCTTCATGCTGCCGTCGGTGTTTGCCGAACGGATTACGTCGGCCTGCGGTAACGACATCGAGATCCGCATGCTCGAGCAGCCGTGGCCGGATGAGCCGATGGAGCACGGCTATGCCGGCTCGAAGCTCGATGGGTTGAAGGAGTTCATGGGCGATCCCGATGACGTCGTCGATTTCATCGGTAACGCGTCGATGCTCGTGACCCACCTGGCGCCGATCTCGCGATCGATGCTGCAGCGGCTTCCGAACCTGAAGTTCATTGCGGTGTCGCGCGGCGGCCCGGTCAATATCGACATGCAGGCCGCGCGCGACCATGAGGTGCTCGTCGTCAACACGCCGGGCCGCAACGCCAGCGCGGTCGCCGAGTTCACCATCGGTGCCATTCTCGCCGAGACCCGTCTCATTCGCAGTGGCCATGAATCGCTGCGTGGCCGGGAATGGCGCGGCGATCTCTATCGCGCCGACCGTACCGGCCGCGAGCTCAGCGAGATGACCGTCGGCATCGTCGGCTATGGGGCGATCGGCACGCGCGTGGTGAAGCTGCTCAAGGCGTTCGGCTGCAGGATCTTGGTGGCCGATCCTTATGTCCAGCTCAGCGCCCAGGACCGCAATGACGGCGTCGAGCACGTCGCTCTGCCGGACCTGCTGGCGCGCGCCGACGTGATCACCCTGCATGCGCGGGTGACGCCGGAGACGACGGGCTTCATCGATCGGGACGCGTTTGCGCGGATCAGGCCCGGCGCCTTCCTGATCAACACGGCGCGGGGGCCCTTGGTCGACTACGACGCGCTCTACGACGCGCTGTCATCGGGGCGTGTTGGCGGCGCCATGCTCGATACGTTCGCAGTTGAGCCGGTGCCGCCGGACTGGCCGCTCTTGCAATTGCCGAACGTCACGCTGACGCCGCACATCGCCGGTGCCTCCGTGCGCACAGTCACCTTCGCCGCCGATCAGGCGGCGGAAGAAGTTCGCCGCTTCCTCGCCGGCGAACCGCCACTCAACCCGTGCTGAAGACGAAAGGTATTGCCAGATGACCCGTGAAGAACGGCAATTGCGCGAAGCCATTATCGCCAAGTGTCGATGGATGAATGCGTCGGGTCTGAACCAGGGCACGTCGGGCAACATTTCCGCGCGCTACAAGGACAGGATGCTGATCACGCCGTCGGCCACGCCATATGACGCGATGAAACCGGACATGATTGCGGCGATGCCGATCAACGGCAAGGAGTACGGCTCCTGGGAGGGGCCGCTGCAGCCCTCCACCGAATGGCGCTTCCATCTCGACATCATGCGCGGACGGCCGGATGTCGGCGGCGTCGTCCATACGCATTCGACCTATGCCACCGTGCTTGCGATTGCACGCAAGCCAATTCCCGCCTGCCACTACATGATGGCGGCATTCGGCGGCAACGATATCCGCTGCGCCGGCTATGCGCGTTATGGCACCAAAGAATTGTCCGAGCTTGCGCTCGCGGCGCTGGAAGGCCGCAACGGCTGTCTGTTGGCCAATCACGGCATGATCGCGGTCGGCGCCAATCTGGACAAGGCGATGTGGCTTGCCGTCGAGCTGGAGACGATCGCGCGGCAGTATTATCTCTCGCTCGCGCTCGGCGCGCCTCATATTCTCGGCGAGGAGGAAATCGCGGAGACGGCGAGGGGCTTTTCAACTTATGGCCTGCAGCCGCCGAAAGCGAAGCCAGCGAAGGCGCGCCTCACCACCGCTGCGGCACGGAAACGGCCTGAGAAGAAGCTCAGCACGAAGCGATGACAGAGACTGCGCCGGTTGCGGGCAGGGATCACGGGCTCGTCGACATCGCCATCATCGGCGGCGGCATCAATGGAGCGGGTATTGCCCGCGATGCCGCAGGCCGCGGCCTCAAGGTATTGCTCTGCGAGAAGGACGACTTTGCCGAAGGCACCTCGTCGCGCTCGGGCAAGCTCGTTCACGGCGGGCTGCGCTATCTTGAGTATTACGAATTCCGCCTGGTCCGTGAGGCCCTGATTGAGCGCGAGGTGCTGCTTGCCTCCGCGCCGCATATCATCTGGCCGATGCGTTTCGTGTTGCCGCATTCGCCGGAGCAGCGGCCGGCCTGGCTGGTGCGGACGGGCTTGTTTCTCTATGACCATCTGGGCGGCCGCAAGCAGCTGGCAGCGAGCCGCGGGCTCGATCTGGCGCAGGCTCCCGAGGGAGCACCCCTGCGCCGCGAATTTCGCCGCGGCTTCGAATATTCCGACTGCTGGGTGGACGACGCCCGGCTTGTCGTTCTCAATCTGATCGATGCCTCGCGCAATGGCGCCACGATCCTGCCCCGCACGCGGGCGGTGCGCGCACGACGAGAGGGCGAGGTCTGGGTCCTCGAGCTGAAGGGCGAGGACGGCGATGCACAGGTTGTGCGAGCACGAGCTCTGGTCAATGCAGCGGGGCCCTGGGTTCAGGAGGTCCTGCAGGGCGTGACCGGGATGAACTCCGCATATAACGTGCGGCTTGTGAAGGGCAGCCACATTGTGGTGCCGAAATTCTGGCGCGGACCGCAAGCCTATCTGCTGCAAAATACGGATCGTCGCGTCATCTTCGTCAATCCGTATGAGGACGAGCTCGCGTTGATCGGCACCACCGACATAATATATGACGGTCGACCGGAGAACGTCGCGATCGACGCAGCGGAAATCTCCTACCTGCTGCAGGTCTTGCATCGCTATTTTCAGGCTGCGCCGCGGGCGAGCGACATTGTGCATGCGTTTTCCGGCGTCCGGCCGCTCTACGACGACAACGCGGAAAATCCGTCTGCAGTCACGCGCGACTATGTGTTCGAGGTCGATGGCACGCACGATGCGCCGCCGCTGCTCTCCATCTTCGGCGGCAAAATCACGACGTATCGCCGGCTGGCGGAGCATGCGCTACAGCGGCTGCAGCCGTGGTTTCCAAAGATGGCCTCAGCTTGGACGGCGGGTCAGCCGCTGCCGGGCGGCGACATCGCTGGCAGCTTCGAGAGTTTCGCGCTCCAGCTGGCGCGCGAGTATCCCGATCTGCCGCACAGACTGATCCATCACTATGCGCGTCTGTATGGCACGCGCACCCGACTGCTTCTTGGCGCAGTCCGTACGACCGCCGATCTCGGCCGCCATTTCGGAGGAAGTTTCTACGAGCGAGAAGCGATCTTTCTTCGCGAAACGGAGTGGGCGAGGACGGCTGCGGACTACCTCGATCGGCGGACCAAGCACGGGCTGCATCTCGCGCCGGCTGAAAGGGAGGCATTTGAGCGCGATATTTGATGAGCTTGCTGAACTGATAACGAGCTGAACGCGTCGCTTGTCAACAAGCGATCCGAGTTTTGAGCGCCGCGCTGATTGACGCTATGAGATCGGGCTTTTGCCGAGTTTCTTGATCGTGCTCCAAAAAGCTTCGGCTGCGCTCGTAATGCGAGCCCGCGATCGAAACAGGCAGATGCTGATGTCGATGTCCCATTCTTTCGGACCTGCGCGCAGCAAGCGGCCGCTGTGAATATCGCCCTCGACCAGGCTGCGCGGGGCCCAGGTGATGCCACGGCCTTCGCGCGCCATGTTGACGAGCAGCATCACGGGAGCCGAGAAGCTGGGCGCCAGTGATGCACTTGGTTCCTTGGTGGCGAGAAACGACGTCACAATTCGTCCTACGCCGGAGCCCGGATGGTAGGTGAGATAGGGGAGCGGGGCGTTGCTCGCGCCCGGCAACGCATAGCGCGGGACCGCCCTGCGTTGGCCCCCGCTGCGGGTGGCCTTCTTCGGCGCCGGCGCGCTGATCGGTATCAGCACGTCGCGATCCAGCTCAATGCGCTGAAATCGATCGGGCTCGAGCCGGCTGGTGAGGGTCGGGTGATAGTGGGCCAGCAGAAAGTGCGCCTGCGCGTCGAGGAGTAGCCTTTCGCAGCCGGCGAAATTGGAGGCGACGAGCTGGATCGCCGCACCGGCCCCGGCACGGTCGACCCGACGGATCCAATCGGGAAAAAACGTCTGCGATAGCGCATGGGTTGCGACGAAATGGATGGTCTCGGCCTTGAACCGGGCGGCTTCCAGGGCTTCCTCGCGCCCGTTCAGCACCCTGCGGAGCACGTCCTCGGCGACCGGGAGAAAGCTCTCGCCCGCTGACGTCAGCGTCACGTTGTGTGTGCTGCGCTCGAACAAGGGAGCGCCAAGCCACTCCTCCAGCGCCTTGATGCGGCGGCTCAACGCCGGCTGGGTCACATGACGGCGCTCGGCGGCGCGCGAAAACCCGCTCTCTTCGGCAACCGCAAGGAAATCCTCGAGCCAAACCAGGTCCATAATAACGTTTTGTCCTCAAATCATTCCGATACGGCATTAGCGCCTCGGACGGCGCTGGTCCATTGTAACCGCGTCGCAAAAACCAGAACAAAGCGCCTTCCTGATATGGCGCGGAAAAACGTCTCAGGGGGAAACGAATTGCGGGTCGTAACACCATCGCTGTCCGAGCCCTTGCCGCGGCCCGTATCCGAGGGGCGCCGCAAGCCGCTATGGCGCGAGCCGTATGTCCTGGTTGTGGCCGGCGCCGCACTCGGCGTGCTGGTTGGCGCTCTCTTTCCAACCGTCGCGGTCGATCTGAAGCCGCTTGGCAACGCCTTCATCTCGCTGATCAAGATGACAATTGCGCCCCTGATCTTTCTGGTCGTGGTGACCGGCATTGCCCAGGTGGGCGACATGAGGGCGGTAGGCCGCATCGGTCTCAAGGCCTTCGCCTATTTCGAAATCGTCACGACCCTTTGTCTCCTGTTCAGCTTCGTTGTCGTGCGTTGGGTTCAGCCCGGTGCGGGCGTAGCCCACGCCACCGCACAGCAGGCCGAAACTGTGGCCCGCTACGCGGAGAGCCATGTCGGATCTCTGTCGGCTTACATCCAGCATATGATACCGGATAGCTTCGTCGGCGCATTCGCGAGCGGCGATGTGCTCCAGGTTCTCGTGCTGGCGCTCTTATGCGGGATCGGCCTGCTGCTCCTTGGCGAGAAGGCCGCGCCGCTGCGGTCGGGCCTTGAGCGAGTGACCGAGCTTGTCTTCAGCGTCGTCCACGTCGTCGTTGCGTTGGCCCCGATCGGAGCCTTCGGCGCGATGGCCTTCACGGTCGCCAAGTTTGGTGTCGCGACGCTGTATGCGCTCGGCGTGTTGGTCGGCACCGCCTGGGCGATGATGGCGTTCTTCATTTTCGTCGTTCTGGGGACCATCTGCCGTCTCGCCGGGATTCGTCTGATGGATCTGTTGCGCCTGTTGCGCACGGAGTTACTTGTCGTGCTCGGGACCTCGTCGTCGGAAACCGCCATCCCTGGGATGATGGAGAAGCTGCCGAAGGCCGGCGTGGGGCGTGCGGTGGCAGGCCTCGTCATCCCTTCCGGATATTCCTTCAATCTCGACGGCGTCGCGCTGACGCTGCCGCTCAGCACGATCTTCGTCGCCCAGGTCTACGGCATCGAGCTGACGGCGGCGCAGCAATTGAGCCTGTTCGTGGTGATGCTGTTCACCAGCAAGGGCGCTGCCGGGGTCACGGGCGGAGCGTTCGCTGCGCTGGCCGCAACCGTCGTCGCCGCGGGGCTGCCCGCGGAAGGGCTGGCGCTGCTGCTCGGCATCGACCGGTTCATGTCGCTGGCGCGTGCGATCACCAATACCATCGGCAACGCGGTCGCCGCGATTGTGGTCGCGAAATGGGATGGTGAATTCGACAAGGAGGACTGGACCAGGTCTTCCCTTCAAATCCAAGCAGCGAAGTAAGGATCAATGGTGACCAACACAAATGAGCTGCCGATCGTCGCGTTGACGCCCGGAGATTGCACCGGCATCGGCCCCGAACAGATCGCTCGCATTCTCTCTGACGACCGGCTTGCGGATGTGGCACGCCTCGTCGTGATTGGCGACGCCCGTGTGCTCGAGATGGGCATGGCCCATGCCGGCGTGAAGTTGACCGTCGAGCGGATCAAGTCACCCAAGGCGGCCGACTGGGGCCGTCGCGCCGTGCAACTGGTTGATCTCGGTAACACCGATCCGTCGACATTCCCGATCGGCAAGTCCAACGCAGAATCCGGACGGCTGACTGGAGAGACGTTGTCGCGCGCGATCGATTTCGCCAAGTCCGGTGAGGTCGACGCGATCACGTTCGCGCCGCTCAACAAGCGGGCGATGTTCGACGGCGGCTGGAAGTTTCCTGACGAGCACAAGATGTTCGCGAGTCTGCTCGGTCACAGCAGCTATTTCTCCGAGATGAACGTCCTGGACGGCCAGTGGATGTCGCGCGTCACCGGGCATCAGTCGCTGCGTGAGGCCCTCGACAGCATCAACCCGGCGAGCATCACCGACGCGATCGAGCTGGTCGACCGGATGATGCGAAAGGCCGGCGTCGCCGAGCCGCGCATTGCGGTGGCTGCTCTCAATCCGCATGCGGGTGAGGGTGGCCTGTTCGGCCGGGACGAGATCGAGATGATCCGGCCGACGATCGAAGCTGTTGCGAAGCGCGGCATTTGCTGCACCGGGCCGTACCCCGCCGACACTGTCTACGTCCGGGCCTTCGCCGGCGAGTTCGACAGTGTGGTTGCGATGTATCACGACCAGGGCCAGATCGCGACCAAGCTTCGCGGTTTCAACCGCGGTGTTACCGTCACTGCCGGCCTGGAGACGGTCTTCACCACGCCGTCGCATGGAACAGCTTTTGACATCGTCGGCAAGGGCGTCGCCAAGACCGGCGCGCTCGAAAGCGCGGTCCGCCTTGCCGCCCAACTCGCGTCGATGAAGGTAAAGGAGGCATCCTATGCATACTGACCGCAGAACCCTGCTGCAGGCGGCGGCCGCGCTTCCGCTGGCCACCGTCGGCGCCAGCCCCGCGTTCGCCGCCGAGGCTCCGGCCGCGGCGCCCGCAGCCCCGCCGCCCAAGGAGGTGACACGTGCGCTTGCGCATTATCTAGTGACGGCGAGCTATGACGATTTGCCGCCCAATGTCCGCAAGGAAGGTGTCCGGACGCTGTTGAACTGGGTCGGCGTCGCCATCGGCGGATCGCACCACGAGACGGTCGACATCGCCGTCGCCGCGCTCACGCCGTTCTCGGGTCCGCAGCAAGCGTCGCTTTTCGGACGACGCGAGCGCTTCGACATCATGAACGCCGCCTTCATCAATGGCGTGTCGAGCCACATCTTCGACTACGACGATACGCATCTGAAGACGATTATCCATCCCGCCGGCCCGGTGGCCTCGGCGATCCTCGCGCTTTCGGAAATGCAGCCGGTCTCCGGCAAGGAATTCCTGAACGCACTCGTGCTCGGCGTCGAGACCGAATGCAGGATCGGAAACTCCGTCTACCCCAACCATTACGATGTCGGCTGGCACATCACGGGCACGGCCGGTGTGTTCGGCTCGGCAGCTGCAGTCGGCAAGCTGTTGAAGCTGAACGAGCAGCAGATGACATGGGCGCTCGGACTTGCCGCGTCGCAGCCCGTGGGCTTGCGTGAATCCTTCGGCTCGATGAACAAGAGCTTCAATCCCGGGCGTGCAGCCTCGAACGGCATGTTCGCCGCTTTGCTGGCGGCGAAGAATTTCACGTCATCGGACGGCATGATCGAAGCCAAGCGCGGCTGGGCCAATACCATCAGCACCAAGCAGGACTATAACGAGATCCTGGGCGATCTTGGCAAGCGCTACGAGGCGGCGCTGAACACCTACAAGCCATTCGCGTGCGGCATCGTGCTCCATCCCGCGATCGACGCCGCGATCCAGTTGCGCAATGAAAACAAGCTGACCGCCGACCAGATCGAGAGGATCGACCTGAAGGTCAATCCTCTCGTGCTCGAGCTCACCGGCAAGAAGACGCCGCAGCAGGGCCTCGAGGGCAAGTTCAGCGTCTATCATGCGGTTGCCGTGGCGATCGTGGAAGGAGCGGGCGGCGAGAAGCAGTTCAGCGATCGTGCTGTGACCGATCCGACCGTCCTTGCGCTGCGGAGCAAGGTGGTCCCGGTCATCACGCCCGCGATCAAGCCGGAACAAGTCGACCTGACAATCGTGCTCAAGGATGGGCGAAAGCTGAACCGCTTTATCGAACACGCGATCGGCAGCGTCGAGGTGCCGCTCACGGACAAGCAGCTCGAAGCGAAGTTCTCCGACCTTGCGGATGGCATCATACCCGGTGCGATGATCAGGCGCGTGATGGACGCGTGCTGGAATGTCGAGAGCCTGCCGAGTGCTGCGGAAATCGCCAAGATGTCCGTTTCGACCTGAGTGGAGCGGACGAGTATGCCGTCACGTCGTCGTTTCCTTCAGTCCGCCGGCTCGATCGCCGCTTTGGCGGCGACGCGAAGCCGAGCGGTCAGGGCGGCCGGGCCGCGCGTGACCGAACGGCTGGCGCGCTACATGGCCGCGGCACGCGATCAAGAACTGCCGGAACAAGTGGTGCTCGCATGCAAGCACCGCATTCTGGATACGTTCGGCGCCATGGTGTCCGGTGCGCGGATGCATCCGGGCGAGATGGCGCTGAAATATGTCCGCAGCCTCGGTGGGGAGCCGCAAGCATCCGTGGTGGGATCCGACCTTCGTACCAGCGCCGTCAATGCGGCGCTGGCCAACGCCATGTGCGCTCATGCCGATGAAACCGATGATTTCGAACCGGTGACCAAGGCGCATCCCGGCTGCTCGGTCATTCCTGCCGCGCTTGCGATGGCCGAGCGTGAGCACCGCAACGGGGAGGAGTTCATTCGGGCGGTTGCGCTGGGTTATGACTTGAACTGTCGGCTCCTGATGGCGCTGGGGCCGGACCTCGTGCGCGGCTCGCATCGCAGTGCCGAGGGCACCTCATCGACGTTCGGCGCACTCGGGGCTGCCGCATCGCTGGCAAGGCTTGACGAGAGGGGGATGCGCTTTGCGATCTCTTATTCGGCCCAGCAGGTCTCTGGGCTCTGGAGTTGGGTCAAGGACAAGGACCATGTTGAGAAAGCGTTCGACTTTGCCGGCATGGGCGAACGCAACGGTGTGATGGCCGTTGACATGGTGATGGCCGGGCTGACTGGCGTCGACGACGTGCTCGATGGCACACATAATCTCCTCATCGCGCTCTCAACCGATCCGAAACCAGAAGAAATGGTCAAGCACCTCGGCAGCCGCTTCTATGTCACGGAGACCGCGATCAAGACCTATTCGGTCGGCTATCCCATTCAGTCGCCGCTGGATGCGCTGTTGACGCTGCGTAAGCGCTACGGCCTTGGCCCGGACAACGTTCGCAGCATTCTGGTCAAGCTTCCGACCGACGCGATGGGGATCGTGGGTGAGAGCGCGATGCCGGACGTCAATTGTCAGCACCTCGTGGCGGTCGCGCTGGTCAAGGGTGCGGTTTCCTTCGACGACAGCCATGATGTTGCGCTGATGCACGATCCGAGCATCATCGAACAGCGTGCCAAGGTGATGCTGGCTGGGGATCAGGCGCTGATGGACCCGGCTGCACCGCGCGGCGCTATCGTCGAAGTGACGCTGACCGATGGAAGAAGGGTGGATCACTTCACGAAATACCCGCCGGGCACCAAGGAAAATCCACTCAGCACCGAAGCAGTCAGCGCGAAGGCGCGCGACCTGATGCTTCCGGTTCTGGGACTCGACAAGACGGAAAAACTGATCACGCAGATCGGGACGCTTGAACGGCTGGAGGATGTGGCCGCACTGCGACAGGCATTCGCGACGTAATGTCGACGACCATAACAACGTTGCTCTGGAGGCGACGCGTCGCGCCCAAACCATATGTCTTTCTTATGACCACCAATCCAAAACAGTATTGTCGCTGCTGTGGAATTGGGTCTAACGGAACCGAAAGGCTCACCAAATTCCAGGCGAAAAATTCAAGTTCGTGACGAATGCCGCGGTTCAGGGAGGGGCCCCGGCCGTCGTGCCGTCTGCCGTAAATTCACGACCAGTCGTTGGGATGATCGAGCCGGCCGGCGCCACGGCCGGGCTCGACGATAGCAGCCTGCGATCTGCTTTGAACATGCACCGGCCGACTCTTGGAGGCGGCGGCGCACTTATGCTCCGTGCCTGTTCGCCCGCTGCCGCCGGGCCGGACGCGTACCTTTGGCGGAATTCGACATCACAAAGTGAAAGAGACAATGAAACTCGGCTGGTATGCGGAACTCAACGACGTCGAACGTAGAACCTATTGGGCGTGCTTCGCCGGATTCGGCCTCGATTCCTTGGATTCGACAATTTACGCGTTGGTCATCCCAGCGCTGATTGCAACGATCGGCCTGACGCGTCCGGAAGCTGGCTATCTCGCGACGGCAGCCCTCGTCGGTGCGGCCGTTGGCGGGTGGGGTGGTGGCATCCTCGCCGACCGCATCGGTCGGATCAAAGTGCTCCAGTTGACGATTCTTTGGGTCGCACTCTTCACGCTGGCCTCCGCGTTCGCGACGGGGTTCAATTTTCTGCTTGTCGTGCGCTTTCTCCAGGGGCTCGGCTACGGAGGCGAGGCTGCCGTGGGTGGCGTTTTGATCAGCGAGGTCGTCAGGCCAGCGCTGCGCGGCCGTGTCGCGGCGTCCGTCCAGAGCAGCTATGCGGTGGGCTATGCCGTCTCCGTCGCATTGCTGCCCGTCATCTCTTCAATTTTCCCGGACGAGCTCGGCTGGCGCGTCTTCTTCGCGATCGGGATTGCGCCGGCGTTTCTGGTCTTCTTCATCCGACGCCTTGTGCCGGAGTCGGGGCTTTATCGTGAAAGCCGGGCGAACAAGACAGCCGCAATGCCAGCGTGGACAATCTTCACTAGGGCGCATCTCCGGCGCACAGTGGCGGCCGCCACAATGGCCACCGGCATTTTTGGCGGAGCCTACGTCATGATCACCTGGCTGCCGACCTATCTGCGGACGGTCCTGAACCTCACGGTCGGGACCAGCGCGGGATATCTTGCAATGAACATCCTCGGTTCGTTGGTTGGGCCGTTGCTGTATGGCTGGCTTTCGGACCGGACAGGGCGGCGTCCCGCCTTCATGATCTTCCTGCTGTGCCAGGCCATCAATGCGAGCATCTATCTGCTCGCGCCGATCGGCGCGAATACCACGATCCTGCTCAGCTTTTTCCTTGGTGCCTTTCAGGGCGGATTGGCGTCAGGCATGCTGCCGACCTTCGCGGAACTATTCCCGACCGAAGTTCGTGCGAGCGGACAGGGCTTCTGTCTTGGTGGAGGGCGCGGCTTCGGTTCGGTCGTACCCGCAACCGTCGGCATGCTGGCCGCGTCTCATCCCCTGGGCTTCTCAATGGGCATCTGTGCGCTCGCCTCTTACGGAGTGGCGTTTGTCGCAGCGATGGCCTTGCCCGAGACCAGCGGCGCTGATCTGCATCGTGTCACTTCGGCGGATACGCACGCCTAGCGTCTTCGAGATGATTGCCGATCCGCATCGGAGCAAGCGAGACGCTTGCTGATGAGCAGTTGGCACCGCTATTCCGTATCAGTCGCCTTCAAGAGCTGCGCGACTTCCATTACTTTTCGGCGCAGGCGCTCATCAGTAATGCCGAAATAGAGCTCGAGGAGCTGACGCGACTCCCGCTTGGTAACGAGTTCACTCCAATCCTGCGCTTCCGAGGTTTGCTTCGACTCGACGGACGGCCGCTTCTTGTCTTGCAACTCATCGAAGAACCAGGTGATCGGGACGGCGAGTTGGGTGGCAATGCCGTAGAGTCTCGAGGCGCTGATGCGGGTTTCCCCGGCCTCATATTTTTGAATGAGCTGAGATGTCAGGCCAAGGCGTCTTGCTAACTCGTCTTGACTGAGGCCCAGGAGGTTACGCCTGAGACGCAATCGCTTCCCGACGTGCTCGTCGACCTGGGTCGGCTTTTTCGACGAAACCCTGATTTTGCCGCCGCGCCGGTTCGGCGCGCGAGATTTCGACTTTTTCGGAGAAGGTTCAGAGGCCATCAAAAAACACCGCGGTTGAATTCTTTCCGGGGCACAATCAGCTGGAATAGTGAACAGGCCATATCAACTCCTAGGCGGCACTATCAACTAGAATTATGTCATGCGGGTTACAAATGCACGGATTATTGGGCGTCAAGGCACACAAGAATTGCGGGACGTCTCACCCATGCAAGAGCCTCTTCCGACATCGGGGCGTCTACCCGCCCATCTCAAGGTCAAGCACGGGCCGGTAGGCCTGCTCGGGCGGTTCTTCCTCTGGGCCGACAGCGCGGCCAGGGATCGCGGAGTGACGCTGTCTTTTGGCAGCCTGCAGGATCTCATCGAAGCCAACAGGGCCAATTCCGATAGTTGGCGCCCGCTTGTGCCGGTTTTTGACGAGGCGTTGGGCGGGGTTACGCCGGAGACAGCCTTTGTCTTGATCGGGCGGAGCCATGATGGGGAGATCGTCGCAACACAAGCGGCGCGCCTCTATGATTGGCCCGAAACCTCTCTGAAGGACGAAGCCACCTCGCTGCGGATGTTCTATGCCGATCCTGATGCAGCTTTGGCGCGTGAAGATCGCTGCGAGATCAACACGCCGATCGCCGAGAAAATCACCGGGCGCGTCGTCTTTTCCGGCGCCATCTGGTATCGGCGTGATTTCAGAGGCAAGGATCTTGGAACAATTCTGCCGCGCATTTCGCGGGCATACGCCTTCACAAGCTGGCATAGCGATTTCACGATCGGCATGTTGGGCGATGGCATCATCGCCGGCGGCCTGGCCGAGCGTGCCGGATACACCAAGGTCGAGCAGGCTTGCATCAAGCTCATGGCGTCGCCGCTTGGCGAGTTGCATTGCGGGTTGGCCTGGATGCAGTCTGACGAACTCCTCGCCGATCTCGCCGCAATCATGGCTCGGGCGAGCGTCCCCGACATCGGACTCCGCGTTGCCGAGGAGGCAAAGAATTGATGTTGCAAGGCAAGACGGTATGAACCGTTCGTCCCGAGGACTAAGGGCTGGTCAAGGGACTGTTCGGTTGCATCGACGGCTGGGACTGGGCAGGGCTTTCCGAATTTCTCCATAACGATGCGATCTACGAACGACCGGGTTACGAGCCGTTTGTCGGAAAGCCGGCAATCCTGGAATTCGATCTGACGAAACGGATTATCTCGCTCGGCGGTACCGCGTGGAGAGGGCGCTGAGCGACGGCGCAAACATGCGTGTTGCGGGCAGCTTTTCCGGGGGTGCCAAGAATGGGGCAATCTCAGCGTGGATTCTGCTGATGTCTACTGCATCAGGGAAGGGCGGATCGATCTACGCGAGATATTTTTCGATAACCCGGGAATCGAGTGTGGATTGCTGCTCCCTGACGTCAAACACCGATGCGCCAAGGAGGCATGCTCCCCCATTTCCCTTATAGGTGAACGGCAAGATGAGACGGCGATAGTGGCAGCGAAGGCTATCGTTCCTGTCTGGCCGTCTGATCGTGGCGTCCACCTCGTCCAGGCGTGGTAGTCGCGTCTCCTGGACGCGGAGGTAAATGCCTTTCACCCATCGGCCGTAATCGTAATCCGGTTGTTCCTCCAGAGGCAGGCCCCTCGCATTCTTCCGCCAGGTCTCGCCGTAAATCTCAAAGCCGGATCCGACATCGGCAATAGTCAGGCGCCCATCCACGGGCTCGACAATAAAAAAGCGCGCCCGAAGCGATTCAGGCAGCGCGTCGGCCAGCGCTGCCGAATCATAGACCTGCTTCGAATCAATCCATTGCGCGAAAAGCGACGAAAGTGCTTCGTCCGCGTTCGCGAGTATTTCGAGCGGCTGCTCTCGGCTCGTGAAGACGGACGAATATTGCTGATGGCTCGCAGTAACCTGCTCGGCAATGTAGGCGATCGTCTGCGGGAGGCTCGGGAGCAGCTTTTCGACGAACCGGTCAGGGCAGGAAATGATGGTGCGCTCGATCCCCATGTCAGCAAGGAAATAGAGAGCTGCCGCGATGCTCGTCGGGGACGCCGTTTCAGGTCGAAACCGGATGCGCGCCGCGTCGGGAGCGATTTTCGTTATGGCCACAAATCCCAGATTTTCGATCAAGTAGGCCAGAAAGTCGAAGTCGGGAAGCGAGCAATGCAGGAAACTTCTCAAGGTTGGTGATCGCGCATCCCATGCGCGACCGTGGTCATCCAGAACGATCGTTTGCATGCGACACTCACCCGTCAACCCGGAGTAAAGTCGTCCATCTGGCGCTTATTTTTTGGCGAAGTTGCGTCATCTTAACTACGCTCGCTCTGCGGGACATCAAAATTCAACGGGTGATTGGGTTCACGCTTTGGTGACCGCGTAGTTGTGAGTTCGCCTTGCTGCAGTCGCTTCGTCGTCGTGCGCGAGGGCGCAGTCGCATCAATTATAGGTTGTGGCGAAATTAAGGACGCTCGAAACGGGCTGTGTCGCTTCAGCATGAGCTCCTTATCGGCAACCAGAACTAGATTTTTCGCATCTCAACTAGAATTAGATATTGACGCTGAGTGTGGATTTGTGACTAGTATTGCTAGTCAAAGAATTTCTGATGGAACGCTCAAGGAGTTCGGCATGCAACCGCAGAAACAGGCCGTCGTCGCGAATGGCCATCATCACCACGCTACGACGCGCGTGGCGGACAAACTTCGCGGCCAGATCTGCTGCAATCACGAGCTTTCGTTCCTGATGGAAGCTCACGACGGTCTGTCCGGCGCCATAGCCGAGCGTGCAGGTTTCAAGGGGCTCTGGGCATCCGGCCTGTCGATTTCGTGCTCGCTAGGCTACCGCGACGCCAACGAAGCATCCTGGACCCAGCTCGTTGATGTCGTCGAGCGCATGGTGGACTCGACCGACCTTCCAGTGCTCGTCGACGGCGACAGCGGCTTTGGCAATTTCAACAACGCGCGCCTTCTGGCACGCAAGCTGCGGCAACGCGGCGCCGCCGGTGTGGCACTGGAGGACAAGGGCTTTCCCAAGATGAATTCGTTCGTCGGCGATCGGCATCCGCTTGCCGATACCGGCGAATTTTCGGGGCGGCTGCGCGCCGTGAGAGATGCCGTCGGCGACGACTTGGTTCTCGTCGCGCGGATCGAGGCGCTGATCGCTGGTCACGGAATGGATGAGGCCCTCACACGCGCCCACGCCTATGCCGAGGCCGGAGCTGACGCCATCCTCATTCATTCGCGCAAGAGCGTAGCAGACGAGATCCTCGCCTTCGCCGGCGCTTGGCAAAATCGGCTCCCCGTTGTGATCGTTCCCACCAAGTACTATCGAACGCCGGTTGCCGCCTATCGCGAAGCCGGCATCTCGACCGTGATCTGGGCCAACCACTCGATGCGGGCGGCAGTCGCCGGGATGAGAGACATTTGCGACCGCATTCTCGCGGAGGAGAGCATCGCCGGCATTGAAGGCGAAGTCGCCTCGCTCGACGAGGTCTTCGGCCTGATGCGTTACGGCGAACTCGCTGCCGCCGAGGAGCGATATCTGCCGACCTGCAACGGAAATGGTCACGCGAAAGCGTGATTCTCCGGCCCTCCATCCCCACAGCATAGAAAGCATCCCAACGCGGAGATCGTGCCATGCTTCATTCAACACTTGCGGCCTCAATACCCAATCAGCTGCCTGAACCGGATATTGCAGAGGTGATCCGTTGGCGTGACAGTTCCTATGCGGCTGACCTTTATATTGCAGCCGTCTCATGGCTTGATCTCTTCACCTATCTCGACGAAGCCCCTGCGACCGAAGCCGCGCTGCGCAGTCATTTTCAGATCAAGGAGCGACCGACGCGGACGATGATCAGGCTCTTTGAATCCTGGGGGCTGCTCACCAACGTCGATGGCAACCTTTGCGCTACCGCATCGGCGCGACGCTATTTGAGCCGCAACTCGAGCGAGAATATCTCCTCTTACATCGCGACCATGAAGTACAAATCATCTGTCCGGGAGATCTACGACGTATTGCGCCTAGGCGCACCCGACACGTGGCATGTTGAGCGCGGCGACACGACCAATTGGGACGCGCTGATGCAGACCGACGATTTCGCCGATCTGAACACGCGCGGAATGGAGGAACGTGGACGGATCTTTGCTCCCGATCTCGCGCGGCTGCTCGACTGTTCGCAGGACACGGCTGTGCTGGATGTGGGAGGTGGATCGGGCGTCTATTCCGCGCACCTGCTTAACCGATATCCCAACCTGTCGGCCACGATATTTGAGCGTCCTCCTGTCGACCAGCTCGCTACGCAATGTCTGGCCGAACGCAAGCTGCCCGCAGCAAGAGCGCGTGTGATCGCCGGAGATATGTTCGTCGATCCATTTCCAAAGACCGCTTCGCTCCATCTCTATTCGCACGTCCTTCACAATTGGGGGCCGGAAAAAGTACGACTGCTGCTGGAAAAGTCCTACCGAAGCTTGCTGCCAGGCGGCCGGGTGGCCGTTTACAGCTGTCACCCGGACGATCGAGGCGGGCGTCCCGCGCCGATTGCGGAAGCAGAATATTCGGTTCTGCTGACGACCGGTTATGAGGGCTGCTGCTACAGTTTCGAGGACATGCGTTCCCTCATGGAAGGCGTTGGCTTTCAGCACGTCGACTATCGCAGGTCGATCTGCAACCGAAGTCTCATCACAGCGCGAAAGCTCGCCAGCAGCCCGAGCTGAACAAGACCTTTTTCCGCACGAGATCGCTGTCCGAAGGCGGTTTGCCTGGTCCTGGTGTCGTCCAGCGGACGACACCAAACGCTGCGCTCTGGCTGACGTCAGAAAGAATATCACCTTGTCGGGAGGACGCCTCAAAATGACTTTGTCGACAACGACACTCTTGGGTCTTCTGAAGCAGCAGAAGTACGCGTTTTTTTCCGGGGTCCCCTGCTCGAATTTCGCCGATCTGTTCCAGCAGGTCGCCTTGGACAACGATATGATGTCAGTCCCGGCGGCGAGCGAAGGCAGCGCGCTATCATTTGCCGTCGGCGCAGCGCTGGCAGGGCAACGAAGCGTCGTTGCCCTGCAGAATTCCGGTCTGGGCAACATCATCAATCCGCTGACGTCGCTGGTCCAGATCAATTGCATTCCAACACTGCTTCTGATCTCGGTCCGGGGACACACCGACGAACCGGAGGACGAACCGCAGCATCGTATCATGGGTGCCAAAACCCACGCTTTGCTCGATCAATTGGCGATCCCATGGAGCGAGTTCGACGGGACGCCGCAGGGCTTTATGGCGACCCTGCTGAAGGCCGAGGAGGCAATTGAGCGATCGGTCTCGTTTGCGATTTTGGTCCGGAAAGGTCAGCTGTCGACAGGCCTCGGCGTCGTCGTCAATGGCGAGCAACGCGAGAGCGATTATCCGCTGAGCGTCGGATGCGCTCTGGAAATCGTCAGCGAATCCCTGCGCCCGACCGATCTCATCGTCTCAACGACCGGATTTATTTCACGCGAGCTGTTCCGACTGAGCGACCGCCCGGAGAATTTCTACATGCAGGGGTCGTTGGGCCATTGCAGCGCGGTGGCTGCGGGCATTGCGCTCGCGCATCCATCGCGTCGCGTAGTCGCGCTGGACGGCGATGGCGCCGTGCTGATGCATATGGGGGTATTGTCGACGATCGGGCACGCCTCTCCGCGAAATCTGCTGCATGTCGTGCTCGATAACGAAGGTTACGTTTCAACCGGCGGCCAGAAGTCCACGTCGGTGACGTCATCGCTGGAAGCTGTCGCCGTGGCCTGCGGCTACCGGGCGGTCAGCCGGTGCGTAACCGGGGCCGAATTGGGGGAGGCGGTTGCGCGAAGCTTGTCGACCGAAGGGCCGCATTTCGTGCTGTGCAAGGTCAATCAATCGCATTCGCGTTCGCTGCCCCGGGTGACATCCCAGCACAGCCCGGAAGAAAACAAACGAGCGTTCCAGATCGCGCTGACTCAGCCGCGAACTTTCCATCAGCAAGCTGCACCGGTGGGAGTGGCGCGGTGAAACATCAGGCGGTCAATATGCTGACCAGCTTCCTCTGCCTCTCGTTCGTCGTCATTATTTGGGGCACGAACTGGCTCGTGATCAAGGACGCCCTGCAGTCGTCGCCACCGCTGCTTTTCACCGGCATCCGTCTGCTCGGCGGGGCCATTGCCATCGGAGCCGCACGTCTGTGTCTTGGCTATCCGCTTCAGCTCGGTTGTGCTGGGAAGGGCAGGCTGGTTGCAGTGGGTCTTCTTCAAATGGCCGGAGGTCTCGGGCTGAGCCTAGTCGGCTTGCAGTATCTCGATGTCGGTACCAGTGCCTTGATCTTCTATACGATGCCCTTATGGCTCGTTGCAATCGAATGGATCATCGATCGTCAGCAGCAATCACTGCTCGATATCATTGCGCTGACCTGTGGCATGCTCGGTCTCGGGCTGCTGGCGTCCGGCGCCAATCCGGTGGCGACATCTCATGGCTTCCTGGGCATCGCGCTGCTTTCGCTGGCGGCTTTCAGCTGGGCGCTGGGAACATGGATCCATAAACGCACTCCCGGCGGCGGCAACCTGTGGAGCCGTACCATCTTTCAATTGACGATCTCGGGCGTCGTTGTGATCGTTGCGTCGCTTCTGATCGAGCGTCGTCCCGATTGGAATCAGTTGCCGCATCTTGCCTGGCCCATCGCATTCAACTGCATCGTGGCGACCGGGTTGGCATTCGTCGCCTGGTATCGGGCGCTCAGCTCCATTTCGACGCAGATCGCATCTCAGAGCCTCGTGCTCATCCCTGTCGTCGCTCTGATTGCGGCCGCTGTCTTGCAGCAGCAGACACCCACGACACGTGTCATGCTCGCCTGTGTCCTCATCATCGTCGGTGTCACCATCGCGATTTGGCATGCTGGTGGCCAGAGGCGCCAATCTCCATAAGCGCGATCCCGCCCGCGCGGAAGCCCATGATCGGCAGGGAACACCACATGGAGCCCGGCGATGTCAGAGGCAGCACGTCTCTATCACCCGATGAAGATCGCAGGAGAGAATGTCCTTACGGATTCGTCTATCGACGTGCGGAACCCGTTTACCGATCAGGTGATCGCGGCAGTTCCGCAGGCGCATCCCGAGCACGTTCGACGCGCCTTCGCGATTGCCCGGGCATTCCGTCCCAGGCTCACAAGGCGTGAGCGGGCGCGGATCCTGCTGGCCACGGCGGAGGCGATCGAAGCAAACCGGGATCGGCTTGCGCATCTCATTACATCGGAGAGCGGCCTGTGCTTGAAAGACTCGCTGCATGAAACCGTGCGGGCCAGGGATGTCTGGTCATTCGCGGCGCATGCAGTGCTCCACGACGACGGAGAGATTTATGCGGGCGATATCGGAGGGGGCGCGCAGGGCCGACGCATATTCTCGACCAGGACGCCGCTCCTTGGTGTCATCTCCGCGATCACCCCCTTCAACCATCCCCTGAACCTCGTGAGCCACAAGCTCGCTCCGGCGATCGCGACCAACAACAGGGTCGTGCTGAAGCCGGCGGAGACGACGCCTTTGACCTCGCTTGCTCTTGCCGATCTGCTCTACGAGGCAGGACTACCACCTCAGATGTTGTCGGTGGTCACCGGGGATCCGCGTTCGATCGGAGACGCGATGATCAATGACCCGGACATCGACCTGGTGACGTTCACGGGATCGGTGAGCATCGGAAAGAGAATTGCCGAGGGGGTGGGGTACAGAAGGCTGGTGCTCGAACTCGGCGGCAATGATCCTCTGATCGTCATGGGTGACGCCGATCTCGACCGCGCAGCCCAATTGGCAGTGCAGGGGGCGACGAGAAATTCCGGGCAACGCTGTACCGCCGTCAAGCGGGTTCTGGTCGTTGATGGCATCGCCGATCGCTTTGCCGAAGCGACCCTCGCTCTGATGAATCGTCTCGTGGCAGGGGATCCCATGGACCCCAACACGGATGTGGGAACGGTCATCAACGCGAGGGCGGCGTCGACGATTGCCGGCCGCGTCGAGGCGGCAATCCGGAGGGGCGCCCGCCTGCTGCTTGGCAATACCCCCCAGGGCGCGCTGTACCCGCCGACGATGCTGGACCATGTCCCGCCCGATTGCGAGCTGGTGCGCGAAGAGACCTTTGGCCCGGTCCTGCCGATCATTCGCTGCCCGGATGACGTCGAACAGATCGTCGCCGTCGCAAACTCATCCGCCTTCGGTCTTTCGGCGGGGGTGTGCACAAACAGGCTCGATTACGTCACCCGCTTTGTGGATGCCCTGGACGTCGGCTGCGTCAACGTGTGGGAAGTCCCGGGATACCGGACGGAGCTGACGCCGTTCGGCGGCATCAAGGATTCCGGCCTCGGCCATAAGGAGGGCGTGCTGGAGGCCATGAAGAGCTTTACCAATATCAAAACCTACTCGCTGCCGTGGTGAGACAAACTTCAATCCAGGAGTTTGGACGCGGCCGCTTCGTCGGTGACCAGGACCTGGCAGAAGCCAGCCAGCAGGCCGGCGCGAATAATGTCGACCTTGTGCTCACCTCCGGCGGCAAGGATTCGATGTCTGATCTGAAGCACATGCTCGATCGGTGGATTGATCGTACGCTGCACCAGGGGGTGGCGAAGCGGCTTACCGGCTGAATCGAGGTAGTGACCGCAAATATCCCCGACCGCACCGGCTTCAAGCAACGAAGCCCAGGTTTCGCGAGAGATAACGTCATATTCGAGCGCTTTTGATTGCGGAGAGAGGTCGATCGCGCTCAACAGCGCGACGTCGAGGGTGGGCACCATCGCGAGCACGGAACGAACAGGTTCACTCGCGACGAGGATGTCCCTTAGCTCCGCAGTCTCGGCGAACATCGGCGCGGTCAGATAATAGCACCGCGCGCCAAGCGCCCGGGCAATCATGGTTGCGTTGTCATACGGATTGATCGGCGCACTTTCGGCGAGTCCGCCGGACATCAGCACCACGCGGGTGCCGTCTCCAGATCGCAGCGGCAGGTTTTGAGCCGCGGCATTGATGGTGCCTCCCCAGGTGATTCCCAGCGAACCCGACGGCGGAAGGCATTCGGCAACGTATCGCGCGGCGGCGGCTCCGATGAAAGAGCGCACATCGGTGCCGCCCATGGGGACCGGCACCACGATCGCGTGACGCAGATCAAATTTGCGGACGAGTTCTTCTTCGAGCTCGGTGCGTTGGCCCGCCGGATCGGCGATCGTGATTTGAACGAAGCCGCTTTCCCTTGCCTCACCGAGGATGCGATTGACGCGCTTGCGGGTCATCTTCAGCCGCTGCGCGATCGCGTCCTGGGTTTGCCCCTCCCTGAAATAGTACCAGCAGATCCTGGCAACCAGAGCGGCATCGATCCGACCGTCGCCGGCTTCGCCTTCGCTTGGTGCCGCTTGTGGGCCTCGAATCAACACGCCCGGGCCCTCCAATCAGCTTCAGGAGCCTGCTGTTTGCCTGTTCCCGGGGCGAAATGGCAACCCATCATATTTTTCCACAGGCTAGAGTTTCTCTGCTCAAATGTACCATAGACGTCACAAATGTGTTAACGGCAACCTCTATCTGTCCGCCGAGCTTGGAAACAGGAGACGGTCCATGCGTCGGCTGATCATCGCATCCTTACTGTTGTGCAGCGGGGCAACCTCCGCGTTCGCGGAATTTTCCGACAACAAGATCATCATCGGTGTGATGGGTGATCAAAGCGGAGTCGTTGCGGACGTCGGCGGACCCGGATCGATCTTGGCGGCCCGGATGGCGGTCGAAGATTCTGGCGGCACCGCTGGCGGTGTCCCCGTCGAGATCATCACTGCCGACCACCAGAACAAGCCCGAGGTCGCCTCTGCAATTGCCCGCGAATGGTTCGACCGGCGCGGTGTCGACGTCATCGTCGACCTGCCGCATTCTGGTGTGGTCTTCGGATTGATGGCCATTGCCACCGAAAAAAAGCGCTCCCTGATGATATCGGGCGCCGCAAGCGTGGAGATCACCGGAGGACGCTGCTCGCCATTTGTCACGCACTGGACCGATGACACCTATTCGCTCGCGCGCGGGACAGCCGCCGCCCTTATGCAGCAGGATCTGAAGTCCTGGTATTTTCTGACCGCGGACTATGCCTTCGGCCACGATCTCGAAAAGGACGCCACGCGCCTGGTCGAGGAACGTGGAGGCAAGGTGATCGGAAGTGCTCGCCACCCTCTGGGCACGGCCGATTTCTCCGCTCTTCTCCTCCGCGCGAAATCCTCGCAGGCGCAGGTCGTCGCTCTGGCGAGCGCCGGCGCTGACACTGTCAACGCTATCAAGCAGGCTGGTCAGTTCGGTATCATGCGTGGTGGCCAGCGTGTCGCGGCGCTCCATGCCTTCGTCACCGATATCAATAGTGTCGGCCTCGAAGCGGCCCAAGGCCTGATCATCACGACCGGCTTTTACTGGAATGACACGGACGGGACTCGCGCCTTCTCAGAGCGCTTTTTCAAGGCTCATGGTCGCATGCCGACCCGCGAGCAGGCCGGCGTCTATACAAGCGTGCTGCACTATCTCAAGGCCGCCGACAAAGCCAAGAGTGACGATGCCGCCATCGTGAATGCGGAAATGCGAAAGCTGCCCGTCGACAAATTCGGTCAACAGGTCCGGATCCAGGAAAACGGCCGCGTCATCTATGATCTGGGCGTTTATCGCGTGAAGAGCCCGGCCGAGAGCAAGGCTCCGTGGGACTATTATGAGCGGATCGCCACGGTCCCGGCCGACACCGCCTTTCGCTCGATCGATACGGCGGGCTGCGCCGCTCCGAGCGTTCGATGACGACCATCCTTCTTGATCGTCCGCAGCGGGCAGCCGCGCCGATTGCTTCGGCGGTCCGGGGGCGGGCTGTAGCTTCGATGCTGACCGCCCGCGACCTGACCGTTCGTTTCGGCGATTTCGAGGCGCTTCGCGGTGTCTCGATCAATCTCGACGCAAAGTCGATCCATGCCGTGATCGGGCCGAACGGGGCGGGCAAGACCACGCTCTTCAACGTGATCAGCGGCTTTGTGAAGCCGAGCAGCGGCCAGGTTCGTCTCAACGATGCGGATGTGACGGCAGCCCCGCCGAACCGACTTGCTCGGCTCGGGCTCGCCAGATCGTTTCAGATTTGCTCGATTTTTCCGAACCTTTCGGTCGCCGACAATATCCGCACGGCACTCGCGCTGAACCTGCGGGGTCTGCAGTTTCTGCGCGGCCGCTCGAGACGAGACGAAAATGAAGCAAGGGTCCGCCATCTTCTCGATCAAGGCGGGCTGGCGAACGAAAGCGAACGCAGGGCCGCGGATCTGCCCTATGGCCGTCGGCGACTGCTTGAGATCGTCACGACGATTGCAGTCGCGCCGAAATTTCTACTGCTCGACGAGCCTACCGCCGGCCTCGCCCGTGAAGACATCGCGCCTGTCGCAGCCCTGATCAAGACGGTTGCCGCCAGCTGTGGCGTGCTTCTGGTCGAGCACAATCTGCAAGTCGTGAGAAGTCTAGCGACGAAGGTCACGGTGCTCGCGGAAGGCTCGGTCCTTTGTGAGGGAGGCTACGACGAAGTCGCGCGCGACCCGCGCGTGATCAACGCCTATATCGGAGCGGAGCGCCGTGGCTGACGCTGCTTCGCTGCGCCTCTCGGATGTGGAAGCCTGGTATGGCGATTCCCAGGTGCTGTTCGGCGTCGGATTCGCGGTTCGGCCAGGCGAGGTCACCTGTCTGGTCGGTCGCAACGGCGCGGGTAAGACAACCATCCTTCGCGCCATCATGGGTTTGCTGCCGCGACAAACCGGCAGCATCGTCCTGTCCGGGTACGAAGCGAGCGGAATGCGCCCATATGAGCGCACCCGGTTCGGCATCGGCTATTGCCCCGAGGAGCGCGCGATCTTCTCCAGTCTCACCGTCGAGGAGAATCTTGCCCTTCCTCCAGCGGTTTGCACTGCAGGCATGGCCAACGATGAGATTTTCTCGCTGTTTCCGAATCTTCGCACCAGGGGACGCCATTACGGCGACCAACTCAGCGGCGGCGAGCAGCAAATGCTCGCCATCGCGCGGATTTTGCGCACGGGCGCCCAGGCCCTTCTTCTGGACGAACCCACTGAAGGGCTAGCGCCGGTCGTCGTGAGGCAGATCGAGCAGGCGCTGATCGAACTCAAGCACCGCGGCTACACGATCCTGCTTGTGGAACAGAACCTCGACTTCGTCCTGCATCTCGCTGATCGCGTGGTGGCGATCGAGAACGGTGAGGTTGTGGACGACCTCGAAACCCAAGGTGGCGAGCACGTCAGGGCTCGGCTCCTCCAACGTCTCGCGCTGTGACTCCTCCATGATGGACCTCATTCTCGGCTACCTGACGATCGGCCTGGTCAATGGTTCGTTCTATGCGCTGCTCAGTCTCGGGTTGGCGCTTATCTTCGGTCTTCTCAACGTTCTCAACATGACGCACGGCGTGCTCTACATGATGGGCGCCTTTGCTGCATGGGCGGGTTCTCGATATCTCGGATTGGGCTATTTGGAGGGGCTGGCTTTCGCGCCGGTGTGCGTGGCCGCTTTCGGCATGATCCTCGAACGTTGGTTGCTGCGTCGAACCTACGGCCTCGATCCGCTCTACGGATTCATGCTGACGTTCGGCGTGGCGATGGTCGTTCAGGGCGGCTTCCAGGCCCATTTCGGTTCGACCGGACTTCCCTACGCCGCGCCGGACTGGTTGTCCGGCGGGCTGGATTTCGGCTTTCTGTATTTCCCCACGTACCGGCTTTGGGTCGTCGCCGTGGCGCTTGTCATATGTGTGATCGTCTGGGTCGCCATTGCTCGCACGCGGCTGGGCTCGATTCTGCGCGCCTCGTCTGAAAATGCAGCCACTGCCGAAGCGCTCGGCGTCGGCGTGCCCCGTGTCTTCGCCGCGACCTTTGCCCTGGGCGCGGCCCTGGCGGGATTGGCAGGCGCGCTGGCTGCGCCGATCTACCAGGTCAGCCCGCTGATGGGTTCGGACATCCTGCTTGTCGTATTTGCAATCATCGTTATCGGCGGCATGGGCTCGATCGGAGGGACGATCATCTCGAGCTATGCCCTCGCGCTGATCGAGAGCCTTACGCAGGCGCTGGTCCCGCAGGCGGCAAGCTTCATCGTCTTCGCCTTTATGTGCGTGGTGCTTCTGCTTCGGCCGCAGGGGCTGTTCGGCATTTCGGTGGTTCGATCCCACGAATTCCTGACTGCCCGGCTATCGCGGATCGAGCCGGCCGGAAAGGAAGCTGCCGCCAAGCGCTTGATCGGCATGGTGCCGGCGCTCGCTGTCGCCGCCGCGCTGTTGGCGTTACCGATGCTGCTCTATCCCGTTTATCTGATGAAGATCTTCTGTTTCACCATCTTCGCCGCCTCATTCAATTTCCTGCTTGGGTTTGCCGGCATCATGTCCTTCGGCCAGGCGGCCCTGTTCGGTACCGCGGCCTATCTTACAGCGCATGCGGCAAAGGAGTGGGCGCTCCCACCGGAGGCCGCGATTGGCATCGGGATAGCGGCAGCGCTCGCTCTTGGCCTCGTCATGGGCATCTTTGCGATCAGGCGTCGGAGCATCTATCAGGCGATGATCACGCTGGCGATCGCGCAGATGATCTATTTTGCCTATGTGCAGGCCAGCTTCACCCATGGCGAGGACGGCATTCAGTCGGTTCCTCGCGGCATGTTGCTGGGCTTGATCGATCTCCGCAACGACGCGAATGTCTATTGGCTCAGTGCCGTCGCGATGCTCGGCGTGCTCTTCGGCCTGCGCCGTCTGATGAATTCCCCGTTCGGGATGATGCTGATCGCGATTCGCGACAATGAACGCAGGGCTTTGTCGCTGGGGCACAATGTCGATGGATACAAACTCGCTGCATTCGGCGTCGCCGCCTTCTGTGCCGGGGTCGCCGGCTCCATGAGTGCCATCATCTTCCAATTGGCCACCTTGTCCGACGCGCATTGGCAACTTTCGGGCGAAGCCGTGCTGATGGCGTTGATCGGCGGTATCGGCACCTTCGGTGGACCTCTCGTTGGCGCCGCCGTGTTGGTGACCATGCAACATTTCCTGTCGTCGTTCGGTGCCTGGATCGTGGCAATTCAGGGAGGCGTTTTCGTTCTTTCCGTCCTGCTGTTTCGTGACGGGCTATTGCCCCATGCCCTTGCGCTTGTCGCAAATCTTCGCCGGCGAGATGCAAGTTCGGAAGACGCTGCGGCCCCGAGAACGGTGGAGGCCGTCGGCCAATGAATCGCGCATCAGGCACCCGGAGGCTGGCGCTCGCTTCGAACGGCAGGCGATTGAACGAATTGTCGGCGCGTACGATCGTCGATGCGATCCGCGAGCGTCGGCTGACGGCGATATCCGTGATGGAAGCCTGCCTGGAGCGAATTGCCATTCGCGAACCGGAGGTGAAGGCCTGGAGCTTCTTGGATGTGGATGCGGCGCGGCAACGCGCGCGGCTGGCAGATGAATATCAGGCCAGCGGACTCCCGCTCGGCCCGCTACATGGCCTGCCGGTCGGCGTGAAGGACGTGTTCGACACCAGCAATATGCCATCCGAATACGGCAGCGAAAGCTTGCGTGGGCGTCGCCCGACCGAAGACGCGGATGCCGTCAGCCTGCTGCACCGGGCCGGTGCAGTCGTCGTCGGCAAAACCAGCACGTCCGAATTCGGAATGTATCATCCCAGTCCGACCCACAATCCCCTGGATCTGTCGCGCTCCCCCGGCGTGTCGTCGGCGGGCTCCGCGGCGGCCGTGGTCGATCGTATGGTTCCGCTGGCGCTCGGCACCCAGCACACGGCATCCACTACGCTGCCAGCTTCGTTTTGCGGCGCGTTCGCCTTCAAGCCGTCGTTCGGATTTGCGAGCATGCAAGGATCGAACGTGCTGGTCCCGCGTATGGCGCATATAGGTCTGCTGGCCCGCTCTCTCGACGATCTCACACTATTCGCCGGAGCATTCGATCGCAGTCTCGCGGATGTCGAAGCACTGCGGCATCCGCCCAGGCTCGGTTTGGTCCGTGGGCCGGGCTGGGACAGCGTCAGTCCCGACGCGCGTCAGGCTCTCGATCGTTTGGTCGCCGGACTGCCTGTGGCTGTGGTGACGGTCGATCTTCCAAGCGAATTCGATATGGCGCTTGAGGTTGTGCTGGGCCTTCTGAACGCCCATCTGGCAAATCGTTTCGGTGCCCTGCCGGAGCAAACGTTCCGCAGCTTCTGCCCACCATTGCAGGAGGGGATCGTTGCTGGGCGCTCGTTGAGTGCCGAGCGCTATCTCGAACTCGAGGCCATGGCCGACCGGCTCAGCGCTCTGGCCGCGGCGCTGTTGTGCGACCATGATGCTTTGCTCACGCTCTCCGCGCCAGGTGAGGCTACGCGCCTTGAGGAGGGGCCGGGCTCTGGCGTCATGTCCATGCCCTGGAGCCTGTGCGGACTACCCACCGTGTCCCTGCCGCTGCTGCGCGGAATGAACGACCTGCCGATCGGCGTCCAACTCGTTGGTCGTCACGGGGGTGACCACGAACTTCTGGGCGTGGCGGCGTGGCTCACAGACGTTGTAACACTCGACGGTAAGTCTTCTCATGAACAAATCTGATCGAATCTCGACCGATGTCGCGTCATGTCGCGCCGAGAGACCTCTGCTGAGAGTGAACGGGCGGGCCTACGCGTGGCCGAAACATCCCGCTGTGGTCATCTGTTTCGACGGCTGCGATCCGGCCTATATCGAGTCTGCCAGCGCCGCCGGAGCCATCCCGGCCATCGATCGGATGCGGCGCGAAGGCTTCAGCACCTCGGCACTTGCGGCAATGCCGACATTCACCAACCCCAACAATGTGTCCATCGTCTGCGGTGTACCGCCTGCTGTGCACGGTGTCTCCGGCAATTTCTATCTTGACCGCGACACCGGCGCAGAAATTATGATGGTCGATGCGACGCCGGTTCGCGCGCCAACCATTCTGGCAGCGTTCTCGCAAGCGGGAGCCAAGGTTGCTGCCATTACTGCCAAGGACAAGCTGCGCAGGGCGCTCGGCCATGGGCTCGACGGCATCGCTTTCTCCGCCGAGAAGGCCGACGATGCAACCGATGCGGAGAACGGCATCTCCGCAATTGGTGCGCTGGTGGGGCGTGGAGCGCCGGACCAGTATTCCGCCGATCTTTCCTTGTTCGTGCTCGATGCCGGAATTCGCCTGCTCGAGGCCGGCCGGCCAGACCTGATTTATCTGTCGCTTTCCGACTATGTGCAGCACAAGCATGGGCCGGAGGCTCCAGAAGCGATCGCCTTTATGCGCGCGGTAGACCAGCGGGTCGCAAGGTTGGTCGCGCTCGGCGCCTGCCTCGGCATCGTCGCCGACCATGGCATGAATGACATGGCCCACCCGACCGGCGAGCCGAATGTCGTCTATCTCGGCGACTTGCTGGATGCCGCCTTCGGCGCGGGTGCAACCCGCGTCATCTGCCCAATCACCGATCCCTTCGTACGCCACCATGGCGCCCTGGGCGGATTTGTCCGGGTGCATCTGCAACGGACGGGGATTTCCCGCGCCGCGGTGTTGGAGTTCATTCGGCAGCTTCCCGGCGTCTGCATGGCCGCTCCGCGCGAGGAAGCGTGCCTGCGCTTCGAGCTGCCGGAAGATCGCGAAGGCGACATCGCCGTGGTGGCCAGGTCGGGTGTCGCCCTCGGCGCTCACGCCCGCGACCACGACATTTCGCGACTCGCGGGCGAGCGGCTGCGTTCTCATGGCGGGCTCGCCGAGCAGGTGGTACCGTTCATCCTCTCTCACCCGTTGAGGGCCGGGGTGGCGCTGGGCAGGGCAGGGCAACCGCTCCGCAACTACGACGTCTTTTCGGCATTGCTCAACGATGTGGAAGTCTGACCATGCCTCGCACCATCCTCGTCATCCTCGATGGTCTACGCCGCGATCTCGTGACACCCCAGACCACACCACGTCTTGCCGCCTTCGCCGACCGCTCCGAGCAGTTCGCCGCCCATCGCACGGTGTTTCCGTCTTGCACGCGGGTGGTCTCGGCGAGCCTGGCAACCGGTTGCCATCCGGCGCGCCACGGCTTGCAGGGCAACACCATGGCGCTGATGGAAAACGGGCGCCTCGTTCGGCACGATGCGGGTCACCCCGACTTCCTCCAACACAAGCGGCGCGTCACCGGTCGCGCGCTGGCCGTGCCGACTTTGGCCGAATGCCTGACGGACAGCGGGGGCGCCGTCATCTTCAGCAACGTGTCGCCAGGGGCGGCCTACGCGCACGATCCGGATGGATTTGGGCGGGTCTATCATCGCGCCGGTTCGTTCGGCCGTGGCCGCGTCCCGCTGCCGCAAGACGAGCAGCTTCGCGTCACGCTGGATGCGGAGGGCGACCGGGCGATGACCGAGCGCTTCATCCGAGAAGCGGTGTTGCCCCAGTCTGATCCTCCTGCTCTTGCGGTGCTGTGGCTCGGTGAGCCGGATGCGACGCAGCACATCTTACCCATGGGGTCACCCGGTCATCTTGCGGTGCTGGAACAGGCGGACCGCAATGCCGGGCGCGTCATCGACGCCGTGGCCACGCTTGCGGACAGGGACGATGTTCTATTGCTGATAGGATCAGATCACGGCCATCAGACGGTCGCCGGCGTCATCGACATCGATGAAGAACTGGTCGCAGCCGGATTGAAGGAGAGCACCGACTCCACCGACGTGGTCGTCGCCTCGAACGGCACCTCCGCGCTGCTCTATGTCCATCCTGATTTCGTCGCGCGCACGCCTTTGGTCGGTGACTTCCTCGCCAATCAGGAATGGGTGGACACCGTTCTCGATGGCAGCGCACTGGCATCGGTGGGGCAGTCCCGGGATCATGGCCTCGCTTTTGCGGTCTCAATGCGCGCGAGCGAGGAACACAATGCCTACGGCGTGGCTGGCACCAGCCTCGTTGCGGAGCGCGCCGGCGGCAAAGCAGATATTCTCGGCAGTGGCCAGCACGGTGGTCTCGGCGCAGGCGAGCAGGCACCCTTTCTCATGATCGAAGGCACGGGCTTCCGCCGTGGTGCGGTGAGGCAGGAGCCTTCCTGCATCGTCGACATCGCGCCAACCATTCTTGCTCATCTTGGGCTTCCTGTCTCCGGAATGGACGGGCGCCCGCTCCAGGCCGCTCAGGAGGGGCCTCAATGGCTGAGATCGAACGACGACTTCGGACCCGGTGAGGATGTGCTGCTGACCGCCGCGGGGCGTTCCAGAGTCACCTCCGCGGTGAATAGGAGCCCATGATCTGGTCTAGAGACCTTGAAGATTTCTGTTGTTCGGCAGTTTCAACGCATCTACCATTTGCGAAACAATAAAACGTGGAGATCAACTGCACGGGAGGGAATGATGTGCTGCATTCGTGCAATGCGGCTGATCACGTCCGCGCTTCTGCTGTCGCTATTCCTTTCGGCGCCTCCAAGTTATGGTCAGGGGCTCCCGCAAGATATTCCAAGGAAGGAACTGCTGATCCTGGAAAACCCGGAAGGGACCATCAAGAACGCCGGTTGGTTCAACATCTGGGCGATCAATGCCGGATCGCAGTCGAACGGGCTGCAGCAAGTTGCGCTCGACACGCTTTGGTACATTGATCCTGAAGCCGGCCTTGACGGGGTCTGGGACAACTCGCTGGCTGCCGACAAGCCACAATATAATTCCGACTTTACCGAAATGAGGGTGAACCTCCGGAAGGGCATCTTCTGGAGCGACAACGTTGAGTTCACTGCCGATGATGTGGTCGCGACGGTGATGACTCAGATCATGCATCCGGGGATGCGCTTCAGCGCAGTGATGGCGAGCAACGTCGCGTCAGTCGAAGCGCCCGATCGTTACACAGTCGTGTTCAAACTTAAGCATCCAAATTCGCGCTTTCACACCAATTTCACCGTGCGCTGGGGCGCGGTGTGGATCTTGCCCAAGCACGTTTTCGAGAAGGTGGATGATCCGCTCAGATTCGATTTCAACAAGCCGATCTCTCTCGGTGCATACGAATTGCACAGCTACGATCCAAACGGAAAATGGTACATTTGGCAACTTCGCCGCGATTGGGAGCGCACGACGCTTGCTCGCTTCGGCAAACCCGGGCCGAAATATCTCGCCTATGTGGATCCCGGTCCTCCGGACAAACGGGTCATTCTGCAGCTCAATCACGAGCTCGACGTCATCCATGACATTGCGCCTGAAGGCATGTTTGCCCTGGCCAGGCAGAGCGGGACGACGCGGACATGGTTCAAGGGATTTCCTTATGGTCATCCCGATCCGACCCTTCCTGCGGTGATCTTCAACACGCAGAATGATCTGTTCAAAAGCCCAGATGTACGATGGGCGCTTGCGCTGTTGATCGACATCAAGGCGGTCGCGATGGCCGCCTATCGCGGCGCCTGCACCATCTCAGCCATCGGCGTACCGCCGACCGGAGCCCATCCGGAAACCTATCACCAGCCGATGGAAGAGTGGCTCAAGAGCTTCGAGATCGACACCGGTAAGCGTAAGATCAGGCCGTACGATCCCACGATAGGAAAGCAGATCGCCGACATGCTGCGGCCCTCCATGGGTGAACAAATTCCATCCGACCCGAAAGAGGTCGCCCGAGCGTTCGGGATGGGTTGGTGGAAGCCTGATCCGCAAGCTGCGCAGGAACTGCTGGAAAAGGCGGGCTTTGCCAAGCGTAACGGTGCCTGGACCGCGCCGGACGGGAAGCCGTTCAGCATCCGCGTCATGGTCGAAGGCGATCTGCGCCCGGTGATGACGCGCGCCGGCACGATGATCGTGCAGCTGTGGAAGCAGGCGGGCATCGATGCCAAAATCGATCTGGCGCAGGGGACGCTGCCCACGCGACGGGCCGCCGGCGACTTCGACACCCTGATCGGGTGGAGCGTCGAGACGTGGGGCGGCCACCAGGATTTGTCCTATTTTCTCGATAGCTGGCACTCCCAGTTCGTTGCCGAGCCGGGTAAATCCCAGCCACTACGCAACTGGCAGCGCTGGTCGAGTCCGGCGCTCGACAAGATCATCGAGAAGATCCGCAGAGTCGATTTTGATGATCCGAGGTCGATCGAGCTCGGTAAGGAATATATCAAGCTGGCGGTCAAGGAGATGCCCACCATCCCGCTGATGGCCTACACCGTCTTCACCGCGATGGACCAGACCTACTGGACCGGATTTCCGACATCTGAAAATCCTTACACGAATCCGGTGCCGAACTGGGGCAACTCGCGCTATATGTTCGTCAGGCTCAAGCCCGCCAGTTAGGTCCGTCGGGCGATGCTGCGATCCCGTCCTACGAGGCCGCCGACTGCGGTGGTCCGGGATCGTTCCTCAGGCATCGGGGTGCGTTCATGAGCGGGTATATCGCTTTCCTGTTGCGGCGCCTGGGACAGTTCGGGCTTGTCCTTTTCATCGGCATCAACGTTGCGTATGTCATTACCCACGCCTCGCCGATTGATCCAGTCGAGCAATCGATCTCAGCGGTCACCTCTTTCGGCAACACCGCTCCGGATGCGGTCGAGCAGATGCGAAGCTCGCTGCGCGAGCTCTATGGCCTGGGCGCTACGCCGCTCGAACAATATCGCCTGTTCTGGAGCCGAATTCTGCGCGCAGATTTCGGCCCGTCGCTATCGGCATTCCCAACTCCGGTCGCGACCCTGATTGGCCGTGCGCTGCCCTGGACTGCAGGATTGCTGGCCATCTCGACCACCATCGCCTGGGGGCTCGGCAATCTGTTGGGTGGGCTTGCCGGCTACTACCAGAAAAGCTGCACATTGCGGTTGATGGGCGTGGTCGCGATCGGGTTGCATCCAATCCCGTACTATATTCTGGCACTCCTGCTGCTCATCGTGTTCGGCTATCTCTGGCCTGTGCTTCCGATCGCCGGTGGTTCGGCGATGAACTTGCCGCAGACGTTGACGATCGAGTTCGTCGCGAGCGTCTTACAGCATGCGATCCTGCCGGCGCTCTCCCTGATCCTGATCGGGGTAGGGAGCTGGTTTATCGGCATGCGAGCCCTGGTATCGAACGTCATGACCGAGGACTACGTCGTCTACGCCGAATTGGCTGGCGTGAGGCCCTGGCGTATCCTGTCGTCCTACGTCATGCGGAACGCGCTGGCGCCTCAGCTAACTGGCCTGGCCATGTCGCTTGGGGGCATCTTTAATGGAGCGGTCATTACCGAAAAGGTGTTCGGCTATCCGGGGCTCGGTTCGCTCCTGGTCGACGCGGTCTACGCGGGAGATTACGGCCTCGTGCTCGGCGTGACGACCGTCTCGATCGTGGCCGTTTCGGCTGGCGTGCTTGCGATCGATCTTCTCTACCCGTTGCTTGATCCCAGAGTAAAGGTCAACTGATGGCTGGAGCCATGCGAGACCTCTTCCGCGATCACGCGGAGTTCAGGATCGGGGCGGTGCTGGTCGCGTTTGTGCTGCTGCTGTCGGCCCTGGCGAGTTTCTCGCCATATCCGCCGGAGAGCGTATATGTGGTGCCTCCGGATGTGCCGCCATCGCTGGCCTACTGGTTCGGCACCACGTCGCGCGGCCAGGACGTGTTTTGGGAGCTGAGCGCCGCCCTTCGCAACACGCTGCTGTTCGGCGCCATCGTCGCGATGATCAGCCGTGTTCTGGCCCTCCTGGTCGGCCTTCTCAGCGGGTATAAGGGAGGGTGGGTCGACCGGGCCCTGATGTCGGTGAACGACACGTTCATCGTCATCCCTCTGCTGCCGCTGCTCGTGCTGTTCTATTTCGTGATGCGCGACCGCATGTCCTGGCCCGCATTGGCGCTGATCATGGCGTGTTTCGGCTGGGCCTATGATGCGCGACTGATCCGCTCTGTCGCAATGAGCCTGAAGGCCCGGGAATTTACCCAGACCAGCCTGTTCTCCGGCATGAGCACGTGCGAGATCCTGGTTCAAGAGCATCTGCCGCACGTCATGCCGGTCGTGTTCTCGACTGCCATGAACAACATGGTCTGGTCGATCGGTCTGGAGGTGACGTTGGCGGTGCTTGGCTTCACCGACATCAACAGGCCGACGATCGGCGGCATGATCTATTGGGCCAACCAGCACGCGGCAATGGTGGCGGGAGTTTGGTGGTGGATCGTCTTTCCGGTAGCCGCTGTGACGATGATGTTCATCGGGCTGTTCCTGCTCGCAGTCACCGCCAACGCATACATTGATCCGAGAAGTCGCTTCCAATCCATTGGAGGCAACTTCTGATGTACGCGCAGGCGGTGCCTGAGGTTCCCTCGGAAGCGATTCCCCCGATGCTGTCGGTCCGCGATCTTCGGACCTATTATCGGGCTAACCGTCTCGGCATCAAACGCGAGGTGAAGGCTGTTGATGGTATCAGCTTGACGGTGCGGCGCGGCGAAATTTACGGGCTCGCCGGCGAATCCGGGTCCGGCAAGTCCACACTGCTCAACAGTGTCGCGGGGGCGATCAGGCCGCCGATGGAGATCGTTGGCGGCAACATCGATTTCGCATTTCTGTCTGGCTATGGGGGATTGCACCGTGCTCCACCGGCCGAGGTCGCACGCGTCCGCTGGCGGCATCTGTCCTACATCATGCAGGGTTCGATGAACGTGCTGAATCCGCTGCGCCGGCTCCGATCGGTGTTCGTCGATTTCGCGTATCCGCATGTCGAGGGCACTCGGCAACAATTCGAGCAGGAGCTGCACGCTCATCTGGCCCGGCTTAACCTTGATCGCTCGGTGCTGAGCGCCTATCCGCATGAGCTGTCCGGAGGCATGCGGCAGCGTGCGACAGTTGCACTTGCTACGGTTTGCCGCCCGGATCTCATCATCGCCGACGAGCCCACGACCGCGCTCGACGTCCTGGTCCAGAAGGAGGTGCTCGGGATGATCAGACACATTCAGCGCGAGATGGGCTCGTCAGTCCTGCTCGTCACTCATGACATGGGTGTCCACGCGCACGTGTCCGACCGCCTCGGCATCATGTATGCGGGTCATCTCGTCGAGGAGGCGGGTACAGCGGAGATCTTCCGCAATCCACTCCACCCTTACACCAGGCATCTGATTTCAAGCCTCCCGCGCATCGGCGACGATGCGCTTCGATGTGGGCTTGGGGGCGCCCCACCAAATCTCGCGGATCCTCCGCTCGGATGCCGCTTCCACCCGCGCTGCCCGCTTGCCATGAAGGTTTGCAGCGGCGAAGCTCCAGCGATGCTGGAGGCGGCGCCCGGACATCGCGTCGCCTGCTTTGCCTACAACCGGAGCGGTGGAGCATGAGCGATCTGCTGCTTGATGTTTGTCACGTCAGCAAGCTCTTCAGCCGGGGAGGGCTGTTGTCCAGGCAGCGAATTACCGCCGTCGATGATGTGAGCTTCCAGATCGATAAACGCCGGCCGGAGATCCTGGCCGTCATCGGCGAATCCGGCAGCGGCAAGACGACGCTCTGCCGGATGATCCTGAATCTGGAACTGCCAACAACCGGTAGATTGATCTTCGACGGCGTCGACCTTGCAACAGTTCGAACTGCGGTAGACCGAATGGTGTTCAGGCAACGGGTCCAGCCGATTTTTCAGAATCCCTTCGATTCTTTCAACCCGATGAAGCGGCTGGAGCGCTACCTGTTCCTGACCCAGCGTCGTTTCCTAGCTGCAACGCAGCAGCCGGCCTCGCCCAAGGCGGCCGTCGATGACGCGCTGCACCAGGTGGGATTGTCGCTAAAGGAAGTCAGTCACCGCTACCCGCACGAGCTTTCCGGCGGACAGCTTCAACGGGTCGCAATCGCCCGCGCGCTGCTCGCGAGGCCGAAACTGATTGTTGCGGACGAGCCAGTGTCCATGGTCGATGCGTCGCTACGCCTGTCGATTGTCAACCTGTTCCGAACTGTGCGCGACCTCGGCATTTCGATCATCTATGTCACGCATGACTTGGCTACGGCCTACTACATTAGCGATCGCATCCTGGTCATACGGAACGGAAGCATCGTGGAAAGTGGCGATGCGAAGGCGGTGTTGAAGTACCCACAGCATCCCTATTGCCGTCAGCTGCGGGATGCTGTGTTGTTGCCTGATCTTGCCAACTCCGAAGCGGACGTTCCGATCAGCATGACCGGTGTGAAAGGCACCGGAGAACCAGATCGCAGGCCATGAGAAAAGCACGCGTGCTGCTGGACCGTGATTTCAGCATCGGTCACACCGACCATCGTTTGTTCGGCGCCTTCGTCGAGCACCTCGGACGCTGTGTCTATGGCGGCATCTTCGAGCCGGGCCATCCGACTGCGGACGGGAAGGGGTTTCGGAAGGACGTGCTCGCGCTTGTGAAGGAGCTTGGACCAACTATCATCCGATATCCCGGGGGCAATTTCGTGTCGGGATACAATTGGGAAGATGGCGTCGGGCCGTTGGAAAGTCGTCCGTCGCGCCTTGACCTCGCATGGTTCAGTACCGAACGGAATAACTTCGGCACCAATGAATTCATGGACTGGTGCAAGGCGGCCGAGGTCGAGCCGATGCTCGCGGTCAATCTCGGTACCCGTGGAGGCGACGCCGCGCGCAGATTGATTGAATACTGCAACCATGCGGGTGGGACGTCCTGGTCGGATTTGCGGCGTGCACATGGTTGGGAGAAACCGCACAATGTCAAACTATGGTGCCTAGGCAACGAAATGGATGCGCCGTGGCAGATGGAGTACAAGAGCGCTGAAGCTTATGGGGTGGCAGCGCGCGAGGCTGCCAAGATGATGCGATGGGTCGATCCCACCATCGAGTTGGCGGCGTGTGGCTCATCGGCGCGAAACATGCCGACATTCGGGCATTGGGAGGAGACGGTCCTCGAGCACACGTTCGATCACGTGGATTATATTTCGCTTCATACCTATCTCAATAATTATAGGCAGGACACTGCGTCGTTTCTCGCCAGCCCCGACCTGATGGACAGATTCATCGATGAGGTCGTTGCCCTGGCCGACGCCGCAGCGGCCAAGCGGCGCTCCAGCAAGCGCATGATGCTGAGCTTCGATGAATGGAACGTCTGGTATCGAACCCGCCGTCCCCGAGCCGATCGGGTCCCGGAAGGCTGGCCGGTGGCACCGGCGATCTTGGAGGAAGTTTACACTATGGAGGACGCGCTCGCCTTTGGCGGCGCCTGCATTTCATTGCTCAATCACGCCGATCGCGTAAAGGTGGCCTGTCTCGCGCAACTTGTGAACGCCATAGCACCGATCATGACCGAGACCGGCGGCGGCGCGTGGCGCCAACCGATTTTTTTTCCGTTCGCACATATGAGCAGCTTCGGTCGTGGCAGGGTCCTGCGTACCCAGGTCGAATCCGACACCTACGATTCCCGCTACGACGATCCTCGCGGCGACCAGGAATTGACGTTTCCAATCCCTAACGTGCCGTATCTCAAGATTGCGGCAGTTGCAGGAGAAAGCGGCAGTCTCTCGCTCTTCATGCTCAACCGCGACATGAAGCAGGAGATCGCAGTGACGGTGGAGGCGCGAAGCTTTGGTCCCCTTGCTCTGGCCCAGGCGTTCGAATTGCGTCACGATGACCTTCAGGCGACAAATACTAGGAACGAACCGGAGCGGGTGGCTCCGCAGCCATTAGAGGACGTCACGATCGTCGGGAGGCGGCTGCAGGCCACGCTGAAGCCGGCGTCATGGAATGTGGTACGCCTCTCGTCCAACTGACGAGGGTGGGCTTCGAGATTCCGCGCCGGGATCAGTTGTCGCGGTTCGAAACGGTTCGGGCCGCCAGCACTTCGCGAATCAAACGCGCCAGCTCCGACGGGCGATAGGGCTTGCTGATCAAGGTGATGCCTGGCTCGAGACGGCCATCATCCGTCATGGCAGCTTGCGGATACCCGGACATGTAGAGGACGGCGACTTCGGGACGCTGCTGCCTGACGGCTTCGGCGAGGTCGCGCCCATTCATGCCGCCGGGCATGACCATATCGGTCAAGAGCACATCGAAGGACTCGCCCTCGGCCAACAAAGCCAACGCCTCGGGGCCATTGGCTGCAGTCATCGTGCGATAGCCGAGACTCGTGAGTTGCAGCACCACGTTATTGCGCACCAGTGGATCGTCTTCGACGACAAGGATGGTCTCACTCCCACGTTGGGCTTCATGTCGTGGCGGCGCATCTGAAACAGCTTCCGCCTCGACTGCGCGCGGCAGATACAAGCTGATCGTCGTTCCGCACCCTTCCTCGCTATCGATCGTAACGTGGCCTCCGGATTGCTTGATGAAGCCGTAAACCATGCTCAATCCCAGGCCCGTTCCTTTTCCCAGCTCCTTGGTCGTGAAGAAAGGTTCGAATATCTTGTCGCGGATGTTCGATGGAATGCCGGACCCGGTATCGCTCACGGCGACCATGACGTAGTCGCCGAGCGCCCCTTCCGGGCCGGAGTCGAAGCCGGCAAAGCTCACTTTGGCTGTCGTGAAAGTAATTGCGCCACCGCTCGGCATCGCATCTCGAGCATTGACGGCAAGGTTTATCAAAGCAGTTGAGAGTTGACTTGGGTCGATCAACGCATGCCAGCAATCGGCTTCGAGCCTGGAGTCGATTGTGATCTGCTCGCCGAGCGTCGGTCGTAACAACTTGGCCGTATTGATGATGAGATTATTGATGTCGGTATCACGAGGCTGCAAGGGTTGCTTGCGCGCGAACGCAAGCAATTGCTTGGTCAGCTCAGCGCCCCGGCTGGCGGCGTCATCGATCATTCGCGCGATCGCGGCCAGCTCGGGCCGATCGGACAAACCATCGATCAGGATGTCGATGGTCCCGGTGATCACGGTCAGCAGGTTGTTGAAGTCGTGAGCCACTCCGCCAGTCAATTGGCCGATGGAATCCATTTTCTGCGACTGGCGCAGCTGCTGCTCGAGGCGAAGGCGGTGGGTGATATCACGCGCGATGACGATGATCAGTTCTTGGCCACCGATTGACACACGGGTCGCCGATACCTCTGCATCCAGCCCCTTGCGGTCCTGGCCTCCGAGGCGCAGCTGAATCAGGCCAGCCGGGTTTGGCTTGAGCAGGCTGTCGAACTCGGTTGCTGCCAGGGGACCTACGACGGATCGGAACGGACGCTGGGTGATCTGCTCCCGGGAGCGGCCAAGCATGACCGCGGCCGTGTGGTTGGCTTCGATGACATGGCCGCTCTGATCGAGAACCAGGATGGCGTCGTGGGCCCGCTCCATGAGCAGCCGATACTTCTCTTCCGCCTGCTTTCGTGCCGTGAGATCGAGCACGAAAGAGATGTTTTGGTCGGAGGATCCAGTGAGCATGGCCGTACCGATCAGCACCGGAACCCGACTGCCGTCCTTTCGGAAAAACTCCTTTTCGCGAGGTGGAAGCTGCCCGAGCAGCCGAAGTTTGCGGACCCGCTCCGCATCAGAAACATGATATTCCACCGGCGTGATGTCTTTCCATCGGATTGATCCGGAGACGAGTTCCTGCCTCGAGTAGCCGGTCATGTTCAGGAAGGCGTCGTTGGCGTAGCTGATATCGCCGTTCGCATCCCAGAACAGGATTCCGATGATGTTGGAATCAACCAGCCGGCGGATACGAGCCTCGCGCTCCTGCAGATCGCGGTAGAGGCGGGTGTTTTCGAGAGAAATCGCGGCCTGAGCCGCCAACAGCTCGAGCACGGTGACCCGGTCCGGTGTGAAAGCGTAGGTTGCCAGCGTATTCTCGAGATAGAGCACCCCGGTCAGTTTGGCCTGCTTCATCAGAGGCAGGCATAGGATCGATCTGGGGCGACGGCGATGAATATAATGCTGGTCGCGGAGCGGATCCGACTGCGAAGCGTCATCGATAATAAGCGTCTTTTGTGTACGTATGACATAGCGGAGCAGCGCCTCTGGACAATCGGGGTCGGAAATGGGAACGTGGGATATCACGATCGCGAACTCGTCGCCTTTCGATTCGCCCTCGGCCTCGACCCAGAACTCAGTATGGTCCCCCACGATCAGCAAGCCGCGGTCCGCGCCGGCGTCTTGCAGCGCGATTTTCATCAAGGTTTCGATCAGTCTCGGCAGCTCGATCTCGCTTGATACGGCTTGCGAGGCCTTCACCGCGGCAGTGACGTCGATTTGCTGCACACTCATGGCAGCGACAGGGCCAACGTGGTCTGTCACGTGGAGCCGAGGGTAAAGCCGTTCGAGTTGCGTCGCCTTCGCCTCCGCTCCCCACCGAAGATAGCCGTAGCGCGCATCACGCAGATAAGTATAGGCGATCTTTTCGAAGCTGCGGGCAGCGTAGAAGCGCCCGGCAAGCTCGTTGGCGAGCGCCTCATTGTGCACGAAGCGGTTCGCCCGCGCTGAAGCGATTGCCTGATCGTAAAAGCGCATCGCGTCGAGCTCGCGGCCCTCAACCCGCGCAATCTCAGCGGCGATGATCGCGGCCCGGTCGGTAAAGTTATCCGGAGAGAGAACGGCCCATTGCTGAATCTGGCGATGGTGAGCCGCCAGGGCCTCGAGATGCGTGGCTCTCTCCGTGACGGACGCGGTGCCGACGAACGCGGCGTGCGCCAGTGCGGCATAGAAATGAAAGTCCGCAGTGTCGAACAGCGCCTTTGACGTCCACAGCAGCCCACTCGCCTTCGTCGCAGCCATGATCGCGCTCACATCATCCGCAAGGACGCGAGCCTGTAGCTTACGGACCCAGTACCAGAACCCAGCGTGTACGAGGCGCGGATCGGCCTCGAGACGACGTTCGAACTGGTCCTCATTGAACCCACGCTCGTCGAAACGGCCGAACGTCGAAGTCAAGCCGCGCAGCATGCGGACCAACTGGACCTGACCCATCATGCGGTCGACTGCGAGATCAACCCCGGCTTGCCGCGCGTACTCGAGCCCGGCCTCGGCCTCCCGTTGCACCTCGGCAAGCGGATCGCCGCAGGCGAGGAGGTGGGTCAAGAGATGATGACGGGTAAAGCTGGCGTAATTGAAGTCGCCGACCTGCTGAGCTGCGTCGAAGGCTCGCCGCAGCCACGGGCGGCCCGTCCTGAGATGACGCGTCCAGCTTCCGAAACCCAAATAAGCACGGGCCTTGAAGCGGTCCAGCCGCAGCCTTTCGACCAGGTCTAGGCCAAGCTGGGCAAAGCGAAAGCCTGAATCATAGTCGTCAAAGTCGGGTCCAAGCACTGTGCCCAGCAGAATGTAGGCGAGGCAGGAGGCATCGGAGTTGCCATACTCCAAGCTGAGATTTGCCATCCGGGCGATGATGAGACGCCGCAGGCTTTCCTCGATGTACCACGCTGGAGACACGAGCACCGTCAGCACGTCCATCGTCCCACACGCGACCGGATCGATCATTCGAGGCAGATTGAGCAGCGCTTCGATCGGACGCGCGCCGATTCCCTGCCACATCCGCTCGTACTCCTGCTGAACCTCCTTCGGCGAGGGGTGTGTCGACCACGAGATGCCGACTCGTTTCAGGTAAGCGAGAGCAATTTCGATCTGGCGATCGTTCGGCTCCATCTGCAGCCGGGTAACGGCGGCCAGGTCTGGGAGCGTGGCGGCACGGAGTGACAATGCGGCAAGCCTCGCCTTCGCCGCTTCGTGCTCTCCGGTCAGGAATTCGCACTCCGCGCGGTGCAAGGCCAGAGCGAAGCTGAGCGCATAGTGCTGCTCCCAGCGGTCATCCGGGAGCATGGTCTCGCCAGTGCTGAAATGAGCGAGTGCCATCGCAAACGCCGTGGCCGCCTTGGCACGCCGGCCGGCGCGCAGGTTCAGCTCTGCGAGGTTCAACCGTTCCTGAACCGTGCTGATCAGAGCGGCGCCGCGGTTGAGCTGACCCACGATTTCAAAGACATTTTCTTCGATTGCTGCCGACGCGGTTCGCGCTGCGAGCAGTCGACCGATGCGCAGGTGGGCTGCCGGGCGTTCAGCCTCTGATATCAGCGCGTAGGACGCCTCCTGAAAGCGATCATGGACGAACCTATACGCATCCGCCTGAGGCTCGACGAATTCTTGAAGGACAGACGGCCATAGATTTGCCCTAACCTGGCCCTCCGAGATTTCGAGGACCAGCGATAGCATGGTGGTCTCGGCACGACCTCCGAGACAGGCGAGCTGTTGCAGAGCAGTTTGTGTCGCCACCGGCAGGCGGATGAGTTTCCCCAGCATGAGGTCGACGACGTTGTCGGTGTATCGTTTGGCGTTGATGCGATCCAAATTCCACGACCAACGCGCTGCGTCATGATCGAAGACGAGCAGGCCTTCTTCGACCAGCGAAAGCATGAACTGAATGGCGAAGAACGGATTGCCCGCGGTTTTATCATGGACGAGCTGCGCGAGTGGCGCGGTAAGGTCAGCCCCGCAGTGAAGTGCGTCTATAAGCAACTGTCCGAGATCATCTCGGCCGAGTGGTGCAAGGGTGATCTCCACGATCTTTGCATTCATCGTTCTGATGCCGTCGAGCATGCGCGTCAGAGGATGAGTGGAATCGACTTCATTGGAGCGATAAGCGCCGACCAGCATCAGGTGGGTTAGATCCGATCGGGTCAACAGATCATCAAGAAGGTCGAGCGTCGCCGCATCCAGCCATTGCAGATCATCGAGGAAGAGCACCAGCGGATGTTTCTCTCGGGCAAATACCCCGATGAAGCGCTTGAAAACCTGATGAAAGCGACTTTGCGCCTGTTGCAACGGAAGCTCTGGAATTGGCTGTTGCTCCCCGATTACGGCCTTCAGTTCGGGGATGAGGTCAACGATCAGCTGCCCGTGTGAGCCGAGCGCATCCAGAAGCTCGCGGCGCCACTCGCTCAGCTCCGTCTCTCTCTTCCCCAGAAGCGGCCGAACAAGATTTTGAAGCGCCTGAGCGAGCGGCGCGTAGGGGACGTCGCGCTTGAGCTGATCAAACTTGCCGGATGCGAACAGCCCGCGCGAGCGCACCAGCACTTTGTGCAGCTCGTTGACAACCGATGACTTGCCGATTCCGGAGTAGCCTGAAACCAAAACCAATTCCGGCACGCCGCTCTGGACGATGCGGCTGAATGACGAGAGCAAGGCATCGACCTCGCGCGCTCGGCCATAGAGCTTCTCGGGGACGAGCAGGTGGTCGGGCGTGTCGTCCTGGGCCAGCGGGAAATCATCGATCCGATGCCGAAGTTCCCATTCGCCGAGACAACGCCGCAAATCGCGCTCGACGCCGGCTGCGGTCTGATAACGATCCTCAGCCGTCTTGGCGAGCAGCTTCATGATCAGCTGCGAGACCGGGGCCGGGACATTCTTCAACCGATCGCCTGGTGGCTCAGGTCTTCTCGCGACATGGCAGTGCACCCATTCCATCGGATCCGACGCTGTGAAGGGGAGCGAGCCGGTTAGCATCTGGTAGAAAGTGACACCGAGCGAATAAAGGTCGGTTCGGGAATCGATCGATCGGTTCATGCGCCCGGTCTGCTCTGGCGCCATATAGGCGAGAGTGCCGGCAATCAATTCCGGAGCTGCGAGCGGCTGCCGCTCGCGCGGACGCCGCGATGCAAGCCCAAAGCCGGTAAGGCGCACGCTCCCGGTATTACGGTTGATCAGTATGTGAGCTGGTTTGATATCTTTATGCACGAGACCGTGCTGATGGACCTTGCTCAACGCATTGGCAATCTGCGCCGCAAGGCGCAGGAAGTTTCCTATCTTCAAGGGTGCACTGATCAGGCGCGTGAGGGGCTCGCCGCCGTGATCTTCGAGAACCAGGATGGTACGGGCGCGGTCCTGGATCAGTTCGACCGGCTTCGCGGCCCAGGCACTGTCCAGTTGGTCACCCAATTCAAATTCGTGAACAAGGCGATCAAGGCTTTGCGGCGTTGGATGTTCGGCGGCCGAAACGACCGCCAGCACCATCTTGCGCTCGCGATTGGCATACTCACGCCAGGCTCGGCACAACAAGATACCGTCGTCATCGTGCAGGATTTGAGGGCCGTGGGTCCAACCTGCGCCCAGAAACGATGAAAGATTCATCTCGATAACCACGCCGCAGCCGAACTTCGGTCCAAACCGAAGAAGCTCGTCAGGTCGGTACCATCATCCCCCACAGCCGCGCCGATACGGGAGGGTGTTATCAATGTATCTTGCACGACGAAGGAGGAGAACGCGCGTGCGATGCGGAAGACGACGCTACGCTCTCGCGCCTTCATTCCAGTACCTTGCCAGTACCTTGGTCTCGACCGAGGTACGACTCGTTCATCAAAGCGCATAGGTGCTTGGAAGTTTATATGAACTCGTCTCAATCCAGTCAACTTGCGCGCGTCGCGACCAAAGGAAATGCGAACCGAACGGCAGGCGAATAGCTCGGATGCCGTGCACACTCTCGCGATTTCGAAAGGCGCAATCGCGAGCGCATTGCAGAATTCACTTCCGGCGCCACCCTGACGCGAAACGCACCTCGTCTGCATCGGTCATGAGGCGCTGCGGTCTCTAACTACGATCTAGGCAACGAAAAGGGGAGCTGGTTGTCTGGCACGCCGGTCGGAGGCCCTTCCGCAGCGAGAGAATGCCGATGATGACCGGCGCAGCTGAAACGTCTGTCGAGTGCTGTAGGATGTGCCAGGGCTTGGGGAAGAGGAAATTGCCGGACGCGCCGGCGATCCCGAGCGGATGCGACACCTGGCGTATGATGGTGACGTAGACACACCTTCGATAAGGCTGCGCATCCGTCCTCAGCACGGGCGCGCTCGGTCGTTTTCTATGTCTAAGAGGAAGCGTTCGAGAATGGGATTGAAATCGCGCGGACTTTCCCAGAACGGAGCATGTCCGAGCCCGGCAAGGCGATGACAGCGGCCTTCCCACAAGTTGGCATAAGCAAGCGCGTCAAAGTAATCGAGCTTGACGAAGCGGTCGTCGCTGCCGTTGATCACCGCAAGCGGCGTCGGGCTCATCTCCACGATCTGTCGCTGGTCGACGCCAGATCCAGCGCGCGCTGCCTCGAAAAGCGTCTTGCGGAAGCGGCCATCCGCGCGCGCGACGGCCGCCTGCATGAACGGCTCGGCCGATTTGCCGAAGATCGCATCGACGAAACTCTGGATCTCCGTCTCTGACAGATGCTCTTGCCCAGCCACCTGCATGTGCGCCGAGCGCTGGAAACCATCGGCCATACCGTTACGGGCGACAGGCGGTGTGCCGATCACCATCAAACCTCGCATGCCGGCAAAGCGAGGAACCATCTCGATGCCGATATGACCACCGAGCGACCAACCGAGCACAACGGCCTCCGTCACGTCAAGCCCTTCAAGCAACTCGACGACGGCTTCAGCCAAGCCAGGCCGCGTGTAGGTCCGCGCCGGATCTGGCGCATCGCTGGATTGGCCATGGCCGGGCAAGTCGAACGCGATGAGCCGGTGATGTTCTGAGAGCTGTCCCGTCAGCTGATGGCGGAACACGTCCCGGCAGGTCGAGTTGCCGTGGATCAGAACGAGTGGCAAGCTCCCCGGGCCGACCTGCTCGACCGCAAGAGTGCCGTGCGATGTCGTGACAAAAGATTGCATTTCTTCGATCCCCGCGGGTCTCGACTCTCGCTTGCTCTGTTCCGTGCGAAGTCCTGACTGGGGCTCGCTGTGATGTGCATCACATCGAAAACTATCGAAACGAGATAAAAAGATGACGCATGACATATCATGTATATGTCATTGCAATGTCGTGTGCCCGTAATTGGGTTACAGTTGCAACAGAGTTGGGCCCCGCTGTTTCATTATGTCGGGAGATGAGACGGGCTCGCAGCCGGAAACGGCAAGCGCTCGATCGTGGCATTCCGGAGCGCGGGGAGCAACTCTTCCGGTTCTGGCCGACGCGTATAGTCGGCACTGACGTCGGCATACACGATGAGGCCGGACCGGCTGATGACGTATCTAGCCGGCATTGGTAGCGTCCATTCGGGATCGTCGTTGAACCTTGGGAGATCGATTTTCGCTTTTCTGTAGAGTTCCACCAGATATCCTGGCAGCCCAAATTTGAGACCGAATGCAGCGCCGACTTCGCCGCCGATATCGGAGAGCATCGGGTATGTGAGGCCATTTTCGCGAACGGATTTGCGGCTGTTGGGTTGGGTTTGCGGCGAGATGGCAACAAGGTTTGCGCCGAGCGTTTTGTAATCCGGCAAGGCGCTCTGCAGCGCCTGTAGCTCCATATTGCAGTAGGGGCACCATACGCCGCGGAAGAAATTGACGATCAGCGGCCCTGTTTCGAGGAGAACCGATGACGAAACAACGTCGCCTTCGGAATCCTTCAGTCCGAAAACGGGTGCACCATCTCCAACCTTGAGGGCTCGCTCGGCTTGTCCGGACGATTTAAGCTCTGCCGTCGCGCGGTGCATGGCTTCAACGACCGAAGAGGAGGCGTTGTAGGGAGGGTTACCTGCTTCGAGATTTGCCCTGAAAGCGTCGAGTTTGGTCTGAAGGTTGCCCATTGGATCTCTCCTTTATTGAAGAAGGCCGATTGCTATGCAAGGTCGCTTGATCCGCTGCATCAAGAGTCGGCCCGGGCGTGTCTGAAGTCTGCTGCTGCATGCAACTAGCGCCTCTCCACCGACATCGAAAACCTGTATCCAATCCCTCGTTCGGTGGAAATCAGGCGTGCATCCGGTGCTGCCGCACGCAACTTCCGTCGCAAGCGAAGGATGCGAACGTCAATGCTTCGATCAAGGGTGTCCCCGGCCATCCGCGTCGCTTTAACGAGATATTCCCGTGTGAGTACTCTTCTCGGGGCTTCAACAAACACCGTTAGCAGGGCATATTCAGATCTTGTCAAGGCGATGTGTGAGCCGTGAGGATCTGTGAAACGCCTATGACGTGTATCCAGCCGCCATAGTCCGAATTCATAAATGTGTTGGCCCGCAGAGCGTTCCTCTTTCCTGACAGCCTGGCAGTTTGCTCCTGATGGCCGATGATAGCGGAGCACCGCACTGATGCGCGCTAGCAGCTCTCTCTTGCCCACGGAAGGGACGACATAGTCAGCGGCACCGGCCTCGAGCGCCGCGACACATTCCGGCTCACTCGCCGGTCCGGTGACAATTGTGGGCAAGGTGGATGTGGTCCTTGTCCATGCGAGAGCTTGCAAGGTGGGCTCTCGATCAGCCCATTCCAAAATGAGAAACTGCAGCTTAGACGAGTCGAAATGGTGCGCAGCGCGCGTTACGTCGTGGTGCGCATAGCAGTAAACGTCGTAGAAATCTGACAGAAAGCTTCCGATTTCTTGAGCATTGCAGGACAGGATGATTCCTGTCGGTCTCGAGCGAATGTTTGCTAAAGCCGCCGAAGTCGGAGCAGGGGGCCTCCAGGTCTGTCGGTCGGAGGTGGTTCGGGCTGTATCGATACTCTCGCCAATATTCATGACGATCTACCCGAGTTCCGAACCGAATGACGCCCGGCGCCAGCTCGCAGGAGCTGTGGCGGGGGCTCGCCATGTTGCGATGTCCTTGCTCGCGAATGGGGCATCAAACGATGCATCGCGTCTTTGTGGACGCTCCGGAGAAAGGGCCATCAAAGCCCAGGCAAGGAAAATCTCCTGCAATGCGGATATCTGCTCCCTAGAAATCGTGAATAGAACCAGGATCTTGGCTAAGACACTTCTCATCTCGCTTTTTCCTTGCGCTCTCGGCGCGGGAATCGAATGCCGCTCGGCCAAGGCCGCCTCGGCACAGGGCGCACGCAGATTGCAAGCGATACGACCTGACCGCAGCGTGATCTTCGCAAGCGATGCTTCGGATCATGCGAGAGACCAGTCGTGATCGATTTGCCCAAGCGTGCGACCCGCTGGAAACACTAGTCTTTTCGTATTGGCCTGATTAGATGGTAAAATCGGAATGCAATTATTGGATAGGAATATAAGTGGACCGGGACAACGCGAGCGATCTACTCGCCTTCCTTGCAGTCGCAAGAGAGCGGAGTTTCACACGGGCCGCAGCGAAGTTGCGGATGTCGCAGCCCAGTCTCAGCCAACTCATTCTTGGCTTGGAAGAGAGAATCGGCATGAGACTTCTGAACCGCACGACGCGGAGTGTGACGCCAACCCAGGTCGGCGAGCGGCTGCTGCTGAAGATCGGACCAAAGTTCGACGAGATAGAGCAGGAATTGGTGGCTTTGACCGATTTGCGTGACAATCCGGCCGGATCCATTCGGATCTCCGCGACCGACTACTCGGCTCGGATGATCCTGATGCCCGCGTTAGCCAAGATCCTGTTCAAATACCCGGACATCAAGGTGGAAGTCGTCATCGACTATGGTTTGACCGACATTGTCGCCAGCCAGCTCGATGCTGGAATTCGAGTGGGTGAGCTCTTGGCCAAGGACATGATTGCGGTGCGGGTCGGTCCGGATATCCGAATAGCAGTGGTCGCGGCGCCAGCCTATCTCGCCGGTCGAAAAAAGCCGCGTCAGCCTCAGGATCTCACAGAACACAACTGCATCAACTTCCGATTCATGCAGGAAGGTGGCCTCTTCGTGTGGCGTTTCGAAAAAGGCGGCCGCAAGCTGAACGTTCGTGTCGAAGGGCAACTCGTCTTCAACGATGCGAACGCGCTGCTCTATGCCGCTCTCGAAGGCTTCGGCATTGCCTATTTGCCCGAGCCGTATGCCTTGCCTCATCTGTCGAGCGGTGAACTTGTCCGGGTTCTGACGGATTGGTGTCCATCTCTTCCGGGTTATCACCTCTACTACCCGAGCCGTCGCCAACCGTCGTCGGCCTTCTCGGTGCTCGTCGACGCGATCCGATATCGCCCGGGCGCTTCCGGCTGAGGTCCGGCCGGAATGGAAATCGCGGAAGCCGTTATTGCATCGCCGCATTGGAAGCGAGCATGCGACCGATGGCAATTGCGCCAACAAGGATAAGGCTCAAGGCCCAGAGTCTGTCTAGGTTGAACCAGCTTCTTGCGACGAATTGCAGGCCGAGATGTCGATAAACAAGCCATGCCGCGCATGCTCCGGCTGAGACCATCGCGATCGCGTGGACAACGGACACCAGCACGGCCATGCCGAGGTTCGCGGTGGCGAGTGCGGCTGCCGCTTCGTGGCCGCGGTCGGAGCTGTTGGTCGCGCAAAGCCCTAGATAGATCGGCACGAGCATCAGGCCGGCACCATGCGCGATTGCGACCACAAACGACCAAAGTGCGAGTTGCGTCGGCTTGATCCGTGCGAGCACGCGCGGATGGCTCGGCTCGATCAGCCGGAAGATCCCGAAGGCGATGACCACAAAGCCAGCGCCGGCCTGAATCTGAAGCTGCCACTGCGCAAGCACGAGCAGGGCCGCGAACGGCAGCAGCATCACGAGCATGGCCGCCAGATGACCCACCGACAGCGGCCACAGCGACGCAAACAGCGCCCGCGGGCTTTTCTCCATCAGCCCCGCCGCGACCGCGAGCGGCCAACCCATCCCCGGATTGATCCCGTGATAAAGGCCGCTCGCAACAATCGCCAACCACCACCAGGCAGGTGCCAATTCGCTCACGTCAAGCCGAAGGATAGCAGAACGAATCTGTAGAGCAGTCGCCGCCCTCGAGTCTGATCTGATGCGCGCGATAGCCGTCGGGAAAACTTATCCAGTAATCGCTGGCGAGCTCCAGGCCGCCGTTTGCGCCGACATTGGCCATGACCTCCGCACCCGGAACGCCTTCGGGATAGAACTGATCATCCCAGGTTGAATAGAGTGAGTTTGTCCAATACACCCGCTTGCCGTCCCGACTGATCTCAACCATTTGCGGACCGCCAGCATAGGGCTTGCCGTTCGGGTGCGGGGTACGACGCGCAATGCCACCGATGTGAACGGAGCCCGCAAGCTTCGGCTTCCAGGGATCGGTGACATCATATTGGCGCATCTCACCCGTTCCCCAGCAGGAAACATAGAGGAAGCGGTCGTCCATCGACAGGTCGATATCGGTGACGAGCGGCGGCACGGCGCCGAAGCCTTGCAGGAGGGGCGGAAGCTTCTCCTTTGGAGCGGGCTCGGGCGGAATGGTCGCCGTCTTCTCTGCGTGGAATTGGCCGCCCTTGCGCCACCAGGTCCAGATCGAAGCTTCGAGATTGGTGGTGTCAACGACGACACCGACGAAGCCGTACTCCTTGACCGGATCATGCGCGGGACGCACCTCGAGTGCCATCTGGTGATTGGCGCCGAGATCGATAGTCTGCACATTACGTCGCGCACTAAGGTCCCAGAAGTGAAGCCGATGACCATATTTGTTAGAGAGCAGGTCCTCCGGCACGATCCCGTTCTCGAACTGTGGCGGCAGCGCCCATTCGCTCGTCACCATGTAGTCGCGTGGCAGATTCCACCAGAAATCATAATGCATGGTTTGTGCGCCGCGATCGATCTCCCAGCGGCCGAGCACCTCGAAGCTTTCACAATCCATGATGAACACGCCGGGAGGTCCGTCGGTGCCGTCCTTGCCGGCGCCACCAAGCGTCGAGACGTATATGCCTTCCGGCCCACAGTGGATGGTGTGCGGCCGCGAATAGCCGGTCTTCTTGAAGATCTCCTCGGGCTCGATGATTTTGTGAATTTTTGCCTGCGTCGGATCGGGTTTGGTATCGATGATATAGATACGCGAGGACCGAATACCGGGGATGATGAGATAGCGCCGCTCAACGAAGGCGTGCCCGGAGAGGGGCGATAGGGCGGACGAGCAGGCATTCCATCCGAAATGATGGAACTCGTCTCCCTTGTTCGGCATCGTCACCGTGTGGACGACCTGACTGAAGGTCGGCGAGCCGCGCCTGACATCGATGACGGCAAGTGCATCGGGCTTTGAGAAGTCCGGACTCAACAGCAGGGTGTAAGCAAAGTTCTCGGGCGGGGCTTCCATCGCAAGTTTAGGGGAGGCGTAAAACGTCGGGTCTGGTCTTATCGTCATGGCACCAACCTCTTCGATTGTATCGTTCTACGGCGTAGGTATCCGCGAGTTCCACGGCACACGGGCCGGCACTGCGTCCAACGATCTCAATTCAACGGGCGCGGATGGCAGCATATCTACACCATCCAGGCCAGCGTTAAGAGAGACCATCGAGGAACCTTTCAAGTGCCGCATTCGTCTCCGCCGGTGCCTCCTGCTGCACCCAGTGGCCGGCACGCGGAATGATGACGGAACCGCGGAAGTCGGTGCAGGCTGCACCGGGATCGGCATAGAGGTCTATGCCTGGAATGAAGCGACGGACGACATCGCGTTCGCCGGCGATAAAGAACGACGGCTGCGTGACCGGCTTTCCCTTGATATCCGCGAGCTCGGCAGGGTCGAAGCGCTGGGCGCGGTAACGGTTCAATGGTCCACGAAAGCCGGTGCTGCTGAACGCATTGGTATAGGCTTGGAGGTCGTCAGCGTTCATCCAGGCTGGAAACTGCGGCGGGTCCACCATGCCATCAAGGAGTTTCGCGTCGACCGGCTTGTGCACGAGCCATGTGTTGCGCGGGGCATCGCCCGAGAGAGTAAAATAGATCTTGCGAAGCGATGCGGGAATGTCCGCCTCCAACTCTGCTTCCGCCACTCCTTCCGGCTGGAAATAGGCCTGGTAGAAGAAGCGGTCGGCGTAGATCTGCTTCGCGAGCTCGCTGAAGGGCACATCCGACACGGGGATATAAGGCACGCTCAGACCGGCGACGGCAGTGATCATCCCGGGATGGAGCACCGCGGTGGTCCAGACGATGGGCGCTCCCCAATCATGGCCGACCAGAATCGCCTTGCCACCCAAATGGTTTGTTACCGCCGCGACATCGTCAGCGAGGCGGCGCAACGTATAGGCTTCGACAGCTTGCGGCCGGGAGCTTCCGCCGTAACCGCGCACATCCATCGCCGCAACGGTGTAACCGCGTGCTGCGAAACGGCTGAGTTGATGACGCCATGAGTACCAGAGCTCTGGCCAGCCATGGACACACAGGATCACCGGGCCTTTGCCCTCGATTGCGACGTTGAGTTCAACCTCGCGGTTGTGGACTGTAATGAAATCCATGATGTGAGTCCTTGGCTATGACGGACGAGAAAGTCGCAAGTTAGGCGTTGATATTGGTCTCCATGGCCGGCTCCGGCAGTGGATGAACGGAAAACGTTGGAAATGCGGCTGGATCGCCTCCTGCGTGTCGCGACCAAGGTAACCACAGGGACAGGTTCAGGCTGGTGCGATCGAAAATCTTTCGGGCTTGCACGGGCTGCGTGAAATGTCTGGAAAGCGATTCCATGCGCTCCAACCCCAATAGAGATTCCGACGCACGCTCTGCGGCACTGCTTCCAGGCTTTTGCGCAACGACCGTCAGAAGGCCGATCTGACACTCGTCGGGCTGATGCAGCAACCAGACACTCGACAGATGGGCAATCTTGGCCGTTTCGCGTATCGACGGCCAGAGCGCCTGGAGGATTTCGGTCGATGCATCGTTCGCATACGCGAAGCGTTCAAATCGGTTGGCGTAATGGGTCGGCATTGGCGTGAAGTCGTGAGCGCCGATGACATGCCACGCATGCTTGTCGACGCCGATAAAAAAAGGCCGATCCCAAAATGTCACGCCCGGTTCGAGTTCGAGCTCCTCGCTTGTGAAACGCAGGTAGTCGACCACATTCTTCCACGTGTCAAAAAGGTAACGCCCTCCGATCTGCCGTATGCCGGTTGCCGGATCGAAACGCAGCGGCGTGTATTTGTGACGCATGCCGGGCCGCACATCCATTATTTTCCGTCCGACCTCAAGATTGGTGATGATTTGCTGCAGAGACAACCCGGCCGCCATCTCGAAGTCTGCAGTAAACGCAGCTCTGCATGCGATAGGGCCGGTTTCGTAGCCGATAACGTTCATCGAACGCGTCCTCTCTAACGACGCCTGTTCATCTCGATTTGGTATCTCGATCGATTGCCGGCTTCCTCGTGCGAGCTTGACGTGGTTGAGCTTCTCAATTCCGGGTCTCGTAGCTGCTCGCCAATAACAACCGGCAAGGTAACGTTGACCGCAGGCGCGGCGGCGTCAGTTTCGGCGCCCTCCGGCGAGCTTCTCAACGTCCTCACAACGGCGATGATCTGACCCGCAAGTCCGGCCGGCGCGCGAACCACGGGAGCTGCGAGCGCGGTGCGCAACGCTTTGGCCTGTTCGAAAAGGCTGCTGGCCTTGGGTAAGGAGGCCAGAAGGAGCGTGCCTACACAGCGCTCCGCGTCGGGCCATCTCGGCAGGTCGTGTCCGAGCCGATCGATCAGATCTTCGAATGTTCCGACATCCATTGTCCGGCCCAGTGAGTTAGTCTCACGACAGCTCAGGACAGACGATCGCGAATTTGTGTTGCGTTGTTGTTTCGTGTTGATCAGAAAACGCCTTCATCTGAAATAATTGATCTCGTAACCTATCATCCCACTCTGATGTGCGGCTCGTGGGGGCACGGAATCGTATTCGTTCGTTCGAACCGGCATCGAAACAAATAAGATCGGCGACAAAGGCGAAGCGGCTAGTTCCGCAATATTACCCGAGCCACCACGTAACCTTAGCTTCTGAGTGCGGGATCGGAAGACAGAGTTCGCGATGAGGAGTAGGGCAGGCGAAGGTCAAGCCACTCGACGTAGAGCCAACATTAGCAACGACCTTTAGTTTGAAGTCGTCCGCATCACGCGGGACAAAGACCTCCAATTGTTGCATCAGATGCTAGTCGGTTGAAAGTTCTTAGTTGTCTTTGAAAACTGCACCAACGACCGCTCGTTGAATTGGCCCGGGTCATCTCCGCATCATCTCGGCGTTATCTCAACGTCACGTTGTGGATAACTCACCGTGACGCTTGCAGGTAAAATACGAGTGCGGTTCCATGCCGTAGTTCGACGGGGTTCATGCGGGGGCATGGGTGATGGTGTCGGTGCAAAGGGCGCCGCGACCGCAATTTCGGTCGCGGGCGGGAAAAGGCTTGTTTCTTGTTGGTTGGGCGGCGTGTTTTTTGACCACAAATACAACTTTAAGTAACGCTGGATCAATGTCGCTACCGGGTCAGTTCTCTGTGAACCCGGCCGGCGCTGCGACCTACTCCATCCCGATCTCAGTGCCGCCGGGCAACGCCGGCATGAGTCCATCTCTGTCGTTGAACTACAACAGCCAGGGTGGCAACAGCCTTCTTGGTGTCGGCTGGTCCTTGGGCGGTCTATCCTCAATTGGACGTTGTCCGCGCACGATTGCGCAGGACGGCGTCATCCGGCCCGTGTTCTTTGATTCCGACGATCGCTTCTGCCTGGACGGTCGTCGGCTCGTGGTCATCAGCGGATCGTACGGCGCGGACGGTGCCGAATATCGAACCGAAATCGACACTTACTCGAGAATCATCTCCCACGGGACGGTCGGGTCCGGACCGGCCTGGTTCGAGGTGCATACGAAGTCTGGCCAAACCTTGGAGTACGGTCACTCAACCGATTCTCAAATACTGGCGCAGGGGAAGAGCAGTGTGGGGATCTGGGCCCAGAACAAGGTCACCGATCCCAAGTCGAATTATTATACAATTGCGTACACCAACGACACGACGAACGGTCAGTTCTACCCCAGCCGCATTGACTACACCGGAAACGCCGCGACCGGGATGGCGGCGTACAATTCGGTGCAGTTCGTGTATGCCGATCGGCCTGATAAACCGCCACGGTTTCAGGCCGGCTCAATGACCCGGGTTACGGTTCGCTTGACAAATGTGAGGACTTTCATCGGCACCACGCTGGTCAGCGACTATCGATTGACTTATCAGGACAACGGGTTCGTTCGTGCCAGCTATCTGTCGGCCGTGGGGCTTTGTGCTGCCGACGGAACGTGCCTGCCGCCGCTGAGCTTGTCCGTAACCGCGCCCGCAACCGGAGGGTTTGACCCGGTGGGTGTGTACCCGATTCCGAGCGGTAACGTTTTTGGTTCGTCACCGACCGGGTCCTACACGTTGGTAGTTGGCGACTTCAGTGGTGACGGCAAGACGGACTACGCACTGATTGGGTCAAACTCCCAGTATGTTTTTCTCAGTAAAGGCGACGGGAGCTTTCTTGAGAAGGATACGGGTGGCCTGCCGAACGTGTTCGGGACGCCGCCGTCCAATTCATATGCACTCGTGACCCAAGACTTTACGGGCGACGGAAAGATGGACTACGCGTTCATCGGAACCAATGCTCAATATGTCTTCATAAGCAACGGTGACGGTACGTTTTCCGAGAAAGATTCGATCATACCGAATGGATGGGCTTTTGGTACGCCTCCCACCAGTTCTTACGATGTCGTTACAGGCGATTTCAATGGCGATGGGCGAGGCGACTATGCACTGATCGGAAACAATGGGCGTTGGGTGTTCCTCAGCAATGGCGACGGAACCTTCGCTGCCACGGGCGAATATCCGCTGGCCAACGGATGGAGTTTCGGTGCGCCGCCGCGGGCGAGCTATGACGTGATTACGGGTGATTTCAACGGCGACGGCCGTGGGGACTATGCGCTGTTGGGCAGCGCCGGGCGCTGGGTCTATCTGAGCAATGGTGACGGCACTTTCACGCCGACCGGCGAGGTGCCGCTTTCGAATGGCTGGGCGTTCGGGTCTCCGCCGCGGGCTTCGTACGCGGTCGTCACTGGAGACTTCAATGGTGACCGTCTGGGGGACTATGCGCTGATTGGGACGAACAGCCAGTATGTGTATCTGAGCAAGGGCGACGGAACGTTCTTGCCGGTTGGGACCTATCCGATCCCCAATGGATGGGCATTCGGCTCGCCACCGACCGGCTCGTACTCCGTGACCTACGGCGATTTCAACGGAGATGGATGCACTGACTACGCGTTGCTTGGGAGCAACGGACAGTGGGTGTTCCTGAGCAATGGCGATGGGACGTTCTCGCAAACCGGGACATTTCCATTCTCGAACGGCTGGGCATTTGGAAGCCCGCCCTCGACGTCATATGCATTGGTGACCGGAGACCTCAACGGCGACGGCCGAGGGGACTACGCGCTGATCGGATCGAACAGCCAATACTCCTATTTCAGTAGCGGGCAGCCATTCTATCTCGTCAGCTCGATCTCGTCCGGCATCGGAGCTCAGACGTCCGTTACGTACCAATCGATCGCCACGTCGTCGGCACCCTATCAGAAGGGAACCGACGCGTCTTATCCGATCGTCGATCTTCAAGTCCCGATCAACGTCGTGACTCGTGTCGACTCGGCAAATGGGGTCGGCGGAAACTTCAGCTACACTTATGCCTATTCCGGCGAAAAGGCTGATTTGAACGGCCGTGGGCTGCTCGGTTTTCGTCAGATGACAATGAAGGACCTGCAGACGAATATAGCGACGACCACCAACTATCGCCAGGACTATCCTTTCATCGGGATGGTTCAATCGACCGTCAAGGCACTTGGTTCGCAATCCTTCTCGGTTGCCAACAACACGTACTCGGCGTCGACGACAGCGGGCAGCTCGAGTTCCTCGACCGGGGGAGCGGTGTCGCAGGTGCTCCTGTCTCAGAGCGTAGCGAGTGGCTCTGATCTCGACGGCTCTGCACTGCCGACGATAACCACATCGAGTCAATACGATGCCTATGGCAATCCGACGCAGGTGACCAACTCGACGTCTGATGGTTTCAGCAAGACGATCGCGAGCACCTACAGCAACGATACTACTTTTTGGTATCTCGGGCGCTTGACCAAAGCATCCGTCACGAGCGTCGCGCCTTAAGACTTGCGCCGAGGGCTCTCCGCACGTGCGTCGGTGCGCGCGGAGGTGAGAGTTCTATGTTCTATTGAAGAGACAGCAACCTGACAGATGTTCTCCGGCGACTTGGGGGCTTGGCGCCATGAAGATGTTGACGAAAAGTAAAATGGTCTCGGTAGCAGTCGCGGTTGGGGCCATGGCGAGTCCAAGTTGGGGATCGAGCACGGTCACGCAGACGTCGTCCTTTGCCTATGATGCCGGCACCGGTATTGTGATCCAGCAGGTGGTCGAGCCGGATACGCCGGCGGTTCGCCTGCAGACGGATTACACTTACGACAATTTCGGCAACGTGCTGACCTCGACGGTCAGCGGGGCGGACATCGTCACGCGGAGCAGCGCGAGCAGCTATGATGCGCGGGGGCAGTTCGCGACCTCCAACACAAATGCGCTGGGGCAGGGGGAGAGCGTACAATATGACGCACGCTTCGGTCAGCCGACCAGCCAGACCGGGCCAAACGGATTGACGACCGGCTGGAGCTATGACGGGCTCGGCCGCAAGATCCTGGAGGTCCGTCCGGATGGCACGCAAACCAAGTGGACATATCAATTCTGTAGCGGCGTCAACGGAGGCACCGCAACGTGCCCATCGGGTGCGAGCTATCTGATCCAGCAGACGTCGTATGCGGCCGATGGTACGACCGTCAACGGTCCGTTCGCGATCGTCTACTACGACATGCTCGATCGCGAGATCGCCCGCGACAGCCAGGGCTTCGACGGCAGCACGATCCGCGCGACGACGAGCTATGACGGGCTCGGGCGGGTGTCGCAGACAAGCCGGCCTTACTTTGTCAACGGCGGCACGCCCCAATATACGACGTTGACCTATGATGCGCTCGGCCGCGCCATGACCAAGACCAAGCCCGACGGCAGCGTGTCCCAGGTGGCCTATCATGGGTTGACCGTCGCCAAGACAAACGCGTTGGGTCAGACCCAGACGGTGACCAGAAACAGCCAGGGTAACGTGGTGTCGGTGACGGACGCGCTCGGCCACACCATGACCTATGCCTATGATGGGGTCGGCAATCTCCTGCGCACGACCGATCCGGTCGGCAATGTCGTCACGGCGGCCTACGACGTCCGCGGCAACAAGGTCGCGAGCTCGGACCCAGACCTCGGCAGTTGGAGCTACGGCTACAACACGCTCGGGCTGCTGGTCAGCCAGACAGATGCCAAGGGCCAGACCGTCAGTCTGGCCTATGACAAGCTCGACCGCCTGGTGCAGACGGTCGAGCCGGACATGACCAGCGTGTGGGCCTATGACACGGCCGTGCACGGTGTCGGCAAGCTAGCGTCGACGAGCATCACGGCAGGCCCGGGAAACGGGTTCTCCCGCGCCACCAGCTATGATGCCTTGGGCCGTCCGATGCAGGTGGCAACCACCATCGACGGGGCGACCTATGTCGTGGGCGCGACCTACGATGCCAACGGCCTGCTCGCCAAGGTCAGCTATCCCTCCGGCTTCACGGCCCGCTACGGCCACACGGCGCTTGGCGATGCCAATCAGCTTCTGGACGACGCGACCGGGCAATCCTATTGGACCGCGAACACGCTCGATGCCGAACTGCGCGTGACGCAGGACACGGCCGGCAACGGCCTCACGACGACCCGGAGCTTTGATCCGCTATCGGATCGGCTCACCGGCATTGCGACCGGGGCCGGTGGCGCAGTCCAGAACTTCAGCTACGCCTATGACCGTCGCGGCAATCCGTTGTCCCGGTCCGACGCCAATGCCAACCTGAGCGAGACCTTCACCTATGACGCGCTCAATCGGCTGACGTCGTCGACGGTCAATTTGAGCCCGACGCCGCTGTCGAAGACCTTCTCTTACGACTCGATCGGCAATCTGCTGTCGAAGTCAGACCTCGGCAATTACAGCTATCCGGCCGCCGGCTCCGCACTGCCCCATGCCGTAATGAGCGTCAGTGGCGGGTCGCTCAGCGCCACCTTCACTTACGACGCCAACGGCAATCAGACGTCCGGTCTCGGCCGCAGCCTCGTCTATACCTCCTACAACAAGCCATCCAGCATCACGCAAGGCACGCGCACGATCTCGTTCCTCGACGATACCGACCACCAGCGCTTCAAGCAGGTGACGCCGGAAGGCACCAGGCTCTACATCTCGGCCTTCGGCGTGCAGGCGGAGGTCAGCAACCCCGGAACCACGTCTACGCGTTGGACGGACTACCTCTCGGTCGGCGGCGCCATGCTCGGCATCCGGGTCTCGCAGCCCGGTTCGGAGACGCTGGCGACACGCTACTTCCACACCGATCCTCTTGGCTCGATCTCAGTCGTCACCAATGAGAACGGCGCGGTGCAGGAACGGCTGTCCTACGACGCCTGGGGCAAGCGGCGCTTTCCGAACGGAACCGATGACCCGAGCGGCAGCATCACGAGCCAGACGACGCGCGGGTTCACCGGCGAAGAGCAGCTCTCCGTAGCGGCCCTCGTGCATCTCAACGGTCGCGTCTATGATCCTATTCTCGGACGGATGACCAGCGCAGATCCCGATGTCTCCAGGCCTATGAGCTCGCAGGGATGGAATCGCTATGCTTACGTCAGCAATGGGCCGCTCAAATTCAATGATCCATCAGGATTTTGCGGCGGCGCCGCTACCGGAGGCTTCGAAGGCTTCGGAGGCTTCGGAGGCGGTGGTGGCGATGGCTTTATCGGTGCGAGTATCGGAGGCGCCACCTACGCGGGTGACTGCGGAACGTCTAGCACGCTCTATGTGACAGCAACTCCGTTACCGTCGCCGACGGTGTTCCCGACGACAGACATCTTCGCAATGCAGGCACAGCAGAATGCGCAACTCGCGGCGAACAATGCGGCGCTTGCTGCGTTGCAGGCGCAGATGCAGGCAATGACGAACTATGCCAATCAGCAGATCGCGATTATGTCAGCCCCGTTTATCGGTTCGTCAAACAATTTGGTTCAGCAGGTTGGTTACAACGGAATGCCGCAAGCATCGAGCACGCCGACCAACCCCACGCCGCCGTCGCCACTACCGGAACCTCGCTGCGCGTTTTTCTGCTCTCTGCTCGGTGGCCCGGTTCAAACACCCTTCGGCACCTACAACCATCAAATGTTCAATTTCGGCATGAACCTAACCGGTTCGGCAGTGACGGGAATGCAGTCGGCTGTGCCGGGCCCTGAAGATATGTTAATGATGGGGGCAATCGGCTTTGCGGGCGTGAGGGGAGCGGGACTTGCGAAGGGCATAGTGCCCAACCTTGGTCGAAAGCTTGACTTCTTCTTGGGCAAGGCGACAGGCAACGCGCACAATATTGATCGTTCTACGGGCATGCTGCGCCAGTTGAGGGATATCGGCTTGGATGACACCGCAGCTACCCGTCAATACCTTGCTGATCACCTGAGGGGTGTTGTCAACGACGCAAGCAATATTGCTCGTACTCAAGCGGACGGGCGAGTGGTACGAGAGTCGCTCCTTACGGGGCCGGATGGGGCATTGAAGCTTGAGTCAGTCTGGGAGGGCGACAAGCTCATCACGGGAAGGCTGTATGGAGGCCGGAAAGAATGAAACTGTCCTTGATTGAGTGGGATTCACGCAACCTCCTGTTGGAGCACTTGGCCAAAACGGAAAGGACCGTTTTGATTGGCCGTGATATCGAGTCTCCCGCTAGTTTTTTTTCGTGTCGGGCACCTTCCTCTGCAGGGTATGTTGAAATTGGGGTGATATCGAATCAAACTGGCGGTTCGGTTTGCTGTGAGTTGCTACGAAGCGGGAAGTTTTTATGCATTGGTCGCGACCAAGCTGTCACGATCGTAGACCTCGCAAAAGTCAAGATCCATCTCGATGAGCGGCTTGATGGAGTGTTCTTCGAGTTCGTTGCCGATGATTCACGAAATCAAGTGCTTGCTATTCATGAGCTTGGCGTCGTGGCTATCTCTTTAGACGCGCATGTCAACTGGCGGCGCAGCAGCGCGGATATTCTCGAGGACTGGCAGATCATTGGTGGCAGCATTCAATTATCTGCAATGGATGAGGAGACGATGCTTGTCGATCTAGCGAGCGGTGCGATATTGCCGTCTCATCTGTAAGTTTCGGAATACTGTGACGCTCCACATATTTGCGCGTAAGGCGGATCACAGCAAAGCGTGATCCGCTTCTCTTGATTTTGTTCGCCAGGTGACATCGTTCGGGCGGCTGCTTGAACGCGATCGGCTGCTGCATAAAGATTCAAATTGTCCCAGCGTGTGGACGGTCGGTGGTGGTAAAAGTAATAGCTCTAGCTATCTGAAACGAAGGTCGCGAACCGCGTGACGATCAATCTCGTCAAATCGTCCACGATGGACGCGGTCGCACTGTCGACGTCGACGCGATGAAAGGCATGTTCTGGCCTTCCTCAAGACGTCGCAGCAAGGGGTCCCTGATCGTCGTAAAATCCTCTTTCATGCATGCCGTTGAATATGATGCCAGGCATATGGCACCGGGTGATCTCCAGATCATCCGTCGTCACCTCAACGTCACGTTGTGGATAATTCACCGTGACGCTTGCAGGTAAAATACGGGTGCGGTTCCATACCGTAATTCGACGGGTTTCATGCGGGGGCATGGGTGATGGTGTCGGTGCGAAGAGCGCCGCGACCGCAATTTCGGTCGTGGGCGGGAAAGGGTTTGTTTCTTGCTGGTTGGGCTGCGTGTTTTTTGGCTGCAAATACAACCTTAGGTAACGCTGGATCAATGTCGCTGCCGGGTCAGGTCTCTGTGAACCCGTCCGGCGCATCGACATATTCGATTCCGATCGCGATACCTCCGGGGGCAGCAGGTGTCGCGCCGTCCCTGTCGCTCGATTATAGCAGCCAGGGGCCAAACGGGCTGCTGGGGATCGGCTGGTCGCTCGGCGGACTGCCATCGATCGGCCGCTGCCCGCGGACGCCGGCGCAGGACGGTGTGCTCGGCGCCGTCAGCTACGATGCCAATGATCGCTTCTGCATGGATGGGGAGCGGCTCATCGCGATTAGCGGAACCTATGGTGCTGACGGTACGGAGTATCGGACCGAGGTCGACAGCTACAGCAAGATCATTTCCCATGGAACGGCCGGCACGGGGCCCAGGTGGTTCGAGGTCCGTTCCAAGTCCGGTCAGGTGATGGAGTTCGGCCACACGACGGATTCGCTCGTTCTGGCGCAAGGCAAGACGACGGCAAGGTCATGGGCCGTCAACAAGGTCAGCGACACCAAGTCGAACTACTTTACGGTGACTTACGTCAATGATGCGGTGAACGGGCAGGCCTATCCTGGTCGCGTCGACTACACGGGAAATGCCGCGGCGAATGTCGCGGCCTATAACTCGGTGCAGTTTGTCTATGCCAGCCGGCCTGACGTCGTTCAGGGTTATCAGGGCGGCTCGATTGTGAGGACAACGGTCAGGCTCACCAACGTCAAGACCTTTGCCGCTTCGTCGCTCGTCGCCGACTACCGGATTGCGTATCAGCAGAGCGATTCGACGCAACGCAGCGAAGTCGCGTCTGTGGCCGTATGCGCCGCAGATGGTGCCTGCCTTCCGGCCACGAGTTTCGGATGGCAGTCGGGCGCGGGTAGCGGCACTTTCACAGGGCTCACGCAGACGTTGCCGAACGATTGGAAGTTCAGGGCCGACGCCAAATACATTCCCATCACAGGCGATTTCAATGGTGACGGGAGGACCGACTACCTGCTGATCGACAGCAGTGGTTATCCGTATCAATATGTGTTCCTGAATAACGGCGACGGCACGTTCACGGGCCAGACCCAGACACTGCCGAATGGCTGGAACTTTCCGATCAACAGCAATACACCCAACGTGAACACGCCGATCGTTGGCGACTTCAACGGTGACGGAAAGACCGATTACCTGCTGATCGATGCCAACGGCTATCCCTACCAATACGTGTTCATGAGCAACGGCAACGGAACGTTCACGGGCCTGACGCAGACGCTGCCGAACGGTTGGAAGTTCAGCGCGAACCTCAGATACACCCCGATCGTCGGCGACTTCAATGGCGACGGTCGAACCGACTATCTCATGGTCGACGGCAACGGTTATCCGTACCAATACGTCTTCATGGGCAACGGCGACGGGACATTTACCGGAATCACCGAGACGCTGCCAAACGGTTGGAATTTTCCCAACAACAGCAACACGCCGAACATGAACGCCCCGGTCACCGGAGACTTCAATGGAGACGGCAAGACCGATTACGTGCTGATCGACAGCAACGGCTATCCTTATCAGTATGTCTTCATCAGCAATGGCGACGGAACGTTCACGGGGCAGACCCAAACCTTGCCGAACGGCTGGAAGTTCACGATCAACAAGAATACCCCCAATGCCAACATGCCGATCGTCGGCGACTTCAACGGCGACAACAGGGTCGACTACCTCTTGATCGATGCCAACGGCTACCCGTACCAGTATGTCTTTATCAACAATGGCGATGGGACGTTTTCCGGACAAACGCAAACACTGCCGAACGGCTGGATCTTCAAAGCGAACCAGCCGTATTTGCCCATTCCCGGTGATTTCAATGGTGACGGCAAAACCGACTATGTCGTGATCGACTGCGGCGGCTATCCTTATCAGTACCTCTTCATGAACAATGGGGACGGTACGTTCTCAGGCCAGGTCCAAAACCTGCCGAACGGCTGGAATTTCCCGATCAATGCCAACACGCCGAACGTCAACTTTCCGATCGTCGGCGATTTCAACGGCGACGGCAAGATGGACTACCTCTTGGTCGACGCAAACGGGTACCCATACCAATATGTCTTCATGGGCAATGGACTCATCGGCGATCTGATCGTGACGGCTAACACCGGGCTGGGTACGACGACGTCGATCTCCTATCTTCCGCTGACCAACGCCAACGTCTATTCGAGGGATAACTCGGCTTCGTATCCCGTGTTCGATCTCCAGATACCGTTCTACGTCGTATCCCGCATGGATACCTCGAATGGGGTGGGGGGGATATACAGCTCGTCCTATTCCTATGCCGGCGCGAAAGCGGATCTGTCGGGCCGCGGAATGCTGGGTTTCCGACAGATGACGGTGAAGGATCTGCAGACGGGGCTCTCGGACACGACGACGTTCCGGCAGGATTTCCCCTATATCGGACTGGTGGCGTCCACGACCCGGTCAAATGGCAACCAGGTGCTGGGGCAGTCGACCAACACTTATCAGTTCGCGAACGCGAGCGGTACGACCGCGATCAGTCCATCGAGCGCACCTTATCGGGTATCGCTGGCGCAGAACGTGTCGAGCGGGACGGATCTCGACGGCTCCGCGCTGCCGACTGTGACGACGTCGAACCAGTATGACGTCTATGGCAATGCGACGCAGGTCACCGTGTCGACGCCGGACGGGTACAGCAAGACGACCGTCAATACGTACAGCAACGATCCGGCGCTCTGGTATCTCGGCCGTCTCACCAGAGCTTCCGTCACCAGTATCGCGCCCTAGCGGCACGAGATGACGATATCGATCGCGTGTGCCTGGTCACACGTGATTGGGAGTGTCTCGCGTTGAACCGATCAGGACCTGATCGAGCGTATCCGGCGAGTTTTCTTCGACTACTTTTCTCTTTGGGCGACTTTGGGGTGGGCGCCATGAAGACCGTGACCAGAACTGTCGTAACGACCGTTGTGGCGGCAATCGTGCTGCTGGTGTCGAGCCCGGGATGGGCCTCGAGCAGCATCATGCGAACGGAGTCGTGTGTCTATGATGCCGCTTTGGCTCTTCCCGTTCGGGAATGTAGCCTGCGTTATCTCCCGTCATCTGACTACAATCGCAACGTCACGTTGTGGATAATTTGCAATAATGCTTGAGGGCGATAGGGGCGGAATGTTCCAATACGGTAGTTCAACGGGGATATCCATGCGGGGGCATGAGATGGTGTCGGTGCAACGAGAGCTGAAGCCGCGTGTTTTGGTGCGGGAGCGGAGGCCTTGGGTAGTCGTCGCTTCGGCGGCTTTTTTTTGGGCCACGTCCACAACCTTAAGCTTTTCTGGCGTGATGTCTCTATCCGGCCAGTTCTCGGTGAGCCAGGCCGGCGCGGCGACTTACTCTATGCCGATCGCCTTGCCACCCGGATCGGCTGGTGTGCTGCCATCGCTATCTCTGGACTACAGCAGCCAAGCCAGCAATGGTCTTCTTGGAGTTGGCTGGGCCCTAGGCGGATTGCCGGCTATCGGTCGCTGTCCTCAAACGATGGCGCAAGATGGATCGCTCGGAGGCGTCAAATATAATATGAGCGACCGCTTCTGTATGGATGGGCAACGCCTCGTTGCTACGAGCGGATCATATGGCGCTGATGGTGCAGAGTATCGGACCGAGATCGAAACCTTCTCCAGAATCATATCGCATGGTTCTGCCGGCAACGGACCAGCTTGGTTTGAAGTCCATACCAAGTCCGGTCAAACTATGGAGTTTGGCCATACGCCCGATTCGCAGATCCTCGCGCAGGGCAAAAACACCGCGCGAGCTTGGGCTGTCAGCAAAGTCAGCGATACAAAATCCAACTATTTTGCAGTCAGTTACACGAACGATCAAGCGAATGGACAATTCTATCCGGTGCGGATTGACTACACCGGTAACTCAGCTGCTGGGGTGAGCCCATACAATTCTGTCCGCTTGTCCTACGCTGCGCGTCCCGACATGCCAATTCGCTATCAAGCTGGTTCGATGATGCGCTCGACTGTGCGTCTCACAGACATCAAGACATACGTCGGTGATGCGCTGATAAATGACTACAAGCTCGGCTATTTCGATGGTGGAGTGCCTCGCGTAAGCGTGCTCACCACAATTTTGTTGTGCGCCGGAGATGGCTCATGTCTTCCAGAGCACATAATCGGCGTTACTACTCCGGCTGCAGGAAGCTTTAATTCCATTGTGGTGAATCCGATCCCAGGTGGGGCCGGTTACGGAACTCCACCCACGGCGATGTATGATTTGCTGGTAGGGGATTTCAATGGTGATGGAAAGACCGATTACTCTTGGCTGGGTGCGCACAATCAAACGGTGTTTCTCAGCAATGGGGACGGAACATTTACGTCTGTAGATACCAATCCTATTCCCGGCGGGGCTAGCTATGGTACGCCGCCGCACGCGCTTTATGATTTGATGGTTGGCGATATAAATGGAGACGGAAAGACTGACTATGCGTTCCTTGGCGATCACAATCAAACGGCGTTCCTGAGCAGAGGCGATGGTACATTCAGCGTGGTCGATACCAATCCGATTCCCAGCGGGGGTAGCTTTGGTTCGCCGCCGAGTGCGCTGTACGCGCTTATGGTTGGGGATATCAATGGTGATGGAAAGACCGATTACGCCTATCTAGGCGCGCACAGCCAGACAGTTTTCTTAAGTCGAGGTGACGGTACATTTTCGGAGGTCGATACGAATCCACTGCCGAATGGCGCCGGGTATGGTAGTCCGCCAACGAGCCTTTATGCCCTTGTAATCGGTGATTTCGATGCTGATGGACGGACCGATTATGCATTCATCGGTGACCACAATCAGACCGTTTACCTCAGCAAAGGTGATGGGACATTTTCGTGGGTCGATACGAATCCACTTCCCAGCGGTAGCACTTTCGGGACGCCACCGACCAGTCAGTACGCGCTCGTTAGCGGCGACTTCAACGGTGATGGTGCTGCGGATTACCTCCTCAACGGTGCCTCGAGCCAGACAGTGTTTCTGAGCAAGGGCGACGGGACCTTTGCCGAGTTTCACACTAACCCAATTCAAGGCGGAGGGCCGTTCGGCACGCCGCCGACAGCCTCTTATTCGGTGGTAACAGGCGATTTTAATGGGGATGGACTTTCGGATTACGCGTTGTTGGGCACGGCAAGCCAATCAGTGTTTCTGAGCAATGGTGATGGCACGTTTTCGTTAAAGGACACTTCTCCGCTGCCTTATGGGTTTGCATTTGGGTCGCCGCCAACGAATGGCTACGGGCTCGTAGCCGGTGACCTGAACGGCGACGGACTGACTGATTACGCCTTTATTGGCGCAAACAATCAGTTCAGCTATTTAGGCATCGGACAGCCGTACTACCTGGTCAACTCGATCTCAAATGGGCTCAACGCGAATACGTCAGTTACGTATCAATCGCTGTCGGCTCCAGGAAGCTCATATACGAAGGATGCAAGTGCCGTCTTTCCTACGGTTGATCTTCAGTTGCCTCTATCGGTTGTCTCACGTGTGGATACATCGAACGGGGTAGGTGGAAAATACAGCTCGAGCTATAGCTACGGGGGTGCCAAGGTTGATCTGTCAGGGCGTGGTCCGCTCGGCTTCCGTCAGATGACGGTGAAGGATCTGCAGACGGGGATCTCGGACACCACGACGTTCCGGCAGGATTTCCCGTATATCGGCATGGTGGCGTCCACGACGCGGACCTTGGGCGGGCAGACGCTGGAACAATCGACCAATACCTATCAGTTCAGTAACGCGGCCGGGACGACCACGATCAGTCCGTCGAGCGCGCCGTATCGGGTTTCGCTTGCACAGAACGTGTCGAGCGGAACGGATCTCGACGGCTCTTCGCTGCCGACGGTGACGACGGCCAACCAGTATGACGCCTATGGCAACGCGACGCAGGTCACCGTGTCGACGCCGGATGGCTTCAGCAAGACGACCCTCAACACCTACAGTAACGATCCTTCGCTCTGGTATCTCGGCCGTCTCACCAGAGCTTCCGTGACGAGCGTCGCGCCATAGAGGCGCGGCAGTGAGGATGTTGGTCGCGTGGCACGCCACGCGATCGAGAGGGGTTTGTGTCTCGCGTTGAACCGATCAGGACGCGATCGAGCGTATCCGGCGAGTTTTCTTCGACGACTATTTTCTTTCGGCGACTTGGGGGCTTGGCGCCATGAAGACCGTGACCAGAATTGTTGTGCCGTCCGTTGTGGCTGCAATCGCGCTGCTGGTGTCGAGCCCGGGCTGGGCTTCGAGCAGCATCACGCGAACCTCGTCCTTCGCCTATGATGCGGCGTCCGGTCTGTTGACCCAGGAAGTGGTCGAGCCGGATACGCCGTCGCTGCGGCTGCAGACCGACTACGTCTATGACGCCTTCGGCCACAAGCAGTCGGTCACGGTCAGCGGGGCCGACATCGTCAACCGCTCCAGTACGAGCAGCTATGACGCGCGCGGCCAGTTCGCGACCTCGAATAGCAATGCGCTGGGGCAGAGCGAGAGCATCCAATATGACGTGCGGTTTGGGCTGCCGACCAGCCAGACCGGGCCAAACGGACTGACCACGACCTGGAGCTACGACAGCTTCGGCCGCAAGATCCTGGAGGTTCGTCCCGACGGCACCCAGAGCAAGTGGATCTACCATTTCTGCAATGGCGTCAATGGCGGCACCGAGACATGTCTTTCCGGCGCGAGCTACTTCGTCCAGGAAACCTCCTATGCGGCCGACGGCACCACGGTGATCGCGCCCGTCGCGACCGTGTTCTACGACGCGTTGGAGCGCGAGATCGGGCGCCAGACCCAGGGCTTCGACGGCAGCCTCGTCCAGGCCACCAAGGCCTATGATGCGCTGGGACGGGTGACCAAGACCAGCCGGCCGTACTTCGCCAATGGCGGCACGCCGCAATACACCACCTTTACCTATGACACCCTGGGCCGGGTGGTGACGACGACGCAGCCGGACGGCAGTGTGTCGCAGGCGGCCTATCACGGGCTGACCACGGTCGAGACCAATGCGCTGAACCAGACGCGCACGACGACCAAGAACAGCCAGAGCCAGATCGTGTCGGTCACCGACGCGCTCGGCAAGACCCTGACGGCGGCCTATGACGCGGTCGGCAACATGGTGCAGACCACCGATCCGGACGGCAATGTGGTCACGGCGAGCTACGATCTGCGCGGGCGCAAGATCGCAAGCTCCGACCCTGACCTGGGCAGCTGGAGCTATAGCTACAACACGCTGGGGCTTCTGATCGGTCAGACCGACGCCAAGGCGCAGACCGTCGGTCTCACCTACGACAAGTTGAATCGTCTGGTGCAGCGGGTCGAGCCGGACATGACCTCGGTCTGGGTCTACGACAGCGCGGCGAACGGCATCGGCAAGCTGGCCTCGAGCAGCATCACGGCCGGCTCCGGCAACGGTTTTGCCCGCAATTTCAGCTATGACAGCCTGGGCCGGCCCTCCCAGGTTGCGACCACCGTCGATGGCGCGACCTACACGATGGGGGCGACCTACGACGCCAACAGCCGGCTGACCAAGGTCAGCTATCCCTCCGGCTTCACCGCGCGCTACGGCTACAACAGCCTCGGCTTCGCCAATCAGCTGCAGGACGATGCCACCGCCCAGTCCTACTGGACGGCGAATGCGATGGATGCCGAGGGGCATATCACCCAGCAGACCGCCGGCAACGGCCTGGTCACGACCAGAGGCTTCGATCCGCTGACCGGACGGCTGACCAGCGTCGCCACCGGCGTCAACAATGCCGTGCAGAATCTGGGCTTCGGCTATGACCGGCTCGGTAACCTGACCTCGCGCAGCGACGCCAACACCAGTGTCAGCGAGAGCTTCGTCTACGATCCGCTGAGCCGGCTGACCTCGTCGACGACCAATCTGAACCCGACGCCGCTGGTCAAGACCTTTGCTTACAGCGCGACCGGCAACATCCTGTCGAAGTCGGATGTCGGCACCTATACCTATCCGGCCGCCGGGCAGCCGCTGCCGCATGCGGTCATGAGCGTCTCGGGCGGCACCATCAGTGCCACCTTCACCTACGACGCCAACGGCAACCAGATCTCGGGCCTGGGCCGCAGCATCGTCTACACCTCCTACAACAAGCCGGCCAACATCACGCAGGGCACGCGGACGATCTCGTTCGTCGACGATACCGAGCACCAGCGCTTCAAGCAGGTGACCCCGGAGGGAACCACGCTCTATATCGCCGCGTTCGGCGTGATGGCGGAGGTGCAGAACCCCGGCCAGGTAACGCAGAAATGGACCGATTATTTGTCGGTCGGCAATGCCAAGGTCGGCATGCGGGTGACGCAGACGGCGTCGGAGACGCTGACCACGCGCTATTTTCACACTGACCATCTCGGCTCGATCTCGGTCCTCACCGACCAGAACGGCCTGGTGGTCGAGCGGCTCTCCTATGACGCCTGGGGCAAGCGGCGTAACGTCAATGGCACCGACGATGTCAGCGGCAGCATCACCAGCCAGACCAATCGCGGCTTCACCGGCGAGGAGGAGCTGTCGGTCGCCGGCCTCGTGCACCTCAATGGTCGCGTCTACGATCCGCTGCTGGCGCGCTTCACCAGTCCCGACACGATCACGGAGAGCCCGTTCAGCACCCAGGGCTGGAACCGCTATTCCTATGTCGGCAATGACCCGCTGACCTTCACCGATCCGTCGGGCCACTGCTTCCTCGGCTGCTTCTGGAACGCGATCGGTAAGGCGGTCAGCAGCGCGGTGAAGGCCGTCACCCATTTCTTCCAGACCAACGCCATCGCCAGGGCAATCCTGCAGATCGGCGCGACCATCCTGCTCAACGCCGTGCTGCCCGGGATCGGCTTCGCCGGCATGTCGCTCGCGGTGGCATCGGCTGCGGGTGGTGCGATGATCGCGACGGGACTCTCGGGGGGCAATCTAGGTCAAGTGCTAAAAGCTGGCTTCATAGCCGGCGTCACAGCGGCGGCGTTCTTCGAGGTCGGTAACCTGACGGGACATCAGCCTGCATTCGGTAGCGACAAGTACTTCGAAAATGTTGCCGGACATGCGCTTGTTGGTTGCGGTTCATCGGTAGCATCTGGCGGCGACTGTAAATCAGGCGCCCTGTCGAGTGCAGTCGGATCGGCATTGTCGCCGCTTACGAACTCAGTGTTCCAGCATCCGCAGGAGAACCTGGGTGATAGAATAGGCGGAACTGTAGTATCGGCAGTTGCTGGAGGTCTAGCTTCCGTCGCCGGCGGTGGAAAGTTCGCCAACGGAGCGGTGACGGCAGCGTTTGGGTATCTTTTTAACAACGCTGCGGCTGCTTTGCGATGGGGAACGATCGGCGGAACAGTGGGCGGAGTGGTCTTCGGTATCGCGGGTGCTGAGACCGGTCCTGCCGACGTGCTGATTGCCGGCGCCGGGCGCTTGTTGGTAGGCGGTCTGTTTGCGGCCATCGCCGATTGGGCAACCGGGCCAGACATTATGCCGATGAAGGGCGGCGCGCAGAAGGAGGACGATTTCGTTCAAAACGATCCAAGGAGAGAGTTTTCGGAGGCTCAGAAGCAGGAAATTATGGACCGTGCTAGGGGACCTGATGGTGATCCGCGCTGCGAATACTGCGGTGAAAAAGCCGACGATTACCACTATGATCACATTGACCCATGGTCTAAAGGTGGAGCAACGGCGGCGAACAACGGTGCCCTAGCGTGTGTTCCATGCAATCTTAGTAAGGGTGCACGTGAGATCGGGCGGGATTGGTTTCCGCCTCTCTGGAGGAGGGAGTAAGTAGCGCTAATGGCCATCGTCTCTCAATTTTCTAATCGTCGGCTTGGTGTAATTTGCTGTGGTCATGTGTTTCGCCACGAACGACTCGCTCGGCTCGTTATACATGAAAGAGGGTGGCAATTTCTCTGCGGCTACCAAGATCATTCCAGTGCCCTAGACGGAAACTTCGTGATCGTGAGTGTGTTAACGGACCACGATCCCACTCTTCACGAGGTTGCAGACATGCCGGAGGGGTGGGAGGCAGAAAGAAAAGAGTCAACAACAATGCCGTGGATCAGAACTAAACGTGGGAGTCGTCAGTAAAAGGCCGAATCGGGAAAGTGACTTTGCACGGATGCGAGAGAGTGCGACTAGCGCATGAATAATCGTGCTGCGGTACGGCGTCACGATCGGGGCCTCCTTCGGCTTAGTAGGCTAGCGCGAGCCACGAGTCGTCTGGCATTTAATGAGCAGTCGGCCCGATAAATGCTGCTCTTCCCGCGGTCGGACAACAGTGCGCTTTAATTCATTGACTTGCTAGGACCGTGAAAACCTGTTCGCCTGTAGCGAACTCACTAATGCCCTGTGCGGCCTTGTGGTGACAAGCGGAGTTCGGCTCGAATCGGTGTTCGATAGATTCATCTTAAGGTTGCGTAAGACCGTGCTCCCCACAAAGTGTTGCAGCAAAGGGTGTGCATGACTCGACGCCACATCCAGCATTCAATATCTCTAGCGATCGAAACTCTCTAAGCTGCAGTTGTTAGTCGTTGAGCAGCAGAGCTGTTTGGGGTCGGAGTGATTTTGTGCGCGGCGGGGTTCGCAAAAATCGATTGATTGTTCTCCCCGTGGCGCTCGCGCTGTCGGCGTGCCAGACGGTCGAGGAGGGCGTGTCGTCGTTCGCCTGGAGTTCGGCGCAGGGTCCGGACGCAACGTTAGCGGCCCAAGCTCAGGCTGCGATAAGGCAAGTTGCCGCCTCGGGGCGATCAAATCGGCTCTCGGGTTCGCCGCTGCTTGCTGATACGCGAGGGAGTTCCTCGACGGTCATCGTAGGCTCCGGCCGCTTCGTCGGCGATCCCGCAACCGGTTCGATCTCGGGCACCTCCGACGAGGTCGCAGATGGCGTGACGATCAATCTCGTCAATGTGCCGGCGCCGCAGGCGGCGAAGACGATCCTCGGCGACATCCTTGCGGTCAAATATACGGTCGATCCCGGCATCGAAGGCAAGATCACGATTCAGACGCCGAGGCCGATCGCAAAGTCCACAGTCATCGACCTGTTTCAATCGGCGCTGCGCGCCAACAATGCGGCGCTGGTCAATAACAGGGGCATCTACCGCATTGTCGCGGCCGATCAGACCGCGCTTGCGGGCGCCTACCGCACAGAGGACAATCCCGATTCCGGCGAGGCGGTCGGTGGCGGCCTGCTGGTCGTGCAGCTCAAATATGTTTCGGCCTCCGAAATCCGGCGCGTGATCGAGCCGATCGCGCCGCGCGGCGGCGTGGTCCGCGTCGATGACGCGCGCAACATGATCACGCTGTCCGGCAATCGGCAGGAAATCGTCGCCATGATGGAAGCGATCACCCTATTCGATGTCGACACCATGAAGGGCATGTCGTTCGCGGTGATCCCGGTCAAGACCTCGCAGCCGGACGCGATCGCGAGCGAGCTGAAATCCGTGTTCGCGTCCGACCGCGACGGACCTATGGCGGGCATGGTGCAGTTCATTCCCAACAAGCGGCTGCGGTCGATCCTGGTGATCTCGCCGCAGGTTCAATATCTGCGGCGCGCCGAGAGCTGGATCCACCGCCTGGACGCCCAGGCCGAGGGCAATGAGAAGCAGCTGTTCACCTACGCCGTGCAGAACCGGCGGGCTCAGGAGCTCGTCGACGTCCTGCAGTCGATGTTCGCTGCCGACACGGCCAATGGCGCGTCGCGGCGGACCGTTGCGCCGAACTACCAGGACGCGACGATGCAGTCGTCGTCTCCGGCGCCGTCATCAAATCAGAACGCAAATGGTCCGGCTTTCACCAGCGGCCTCGGGATGGGGACCAGCTCGATGGGCGGTGCAGGCCGGACGCCCGGCCTGTCATCATCGGCCGGGCCAGGCCCATCAGGTGCCGCTGTATCCGTCGCGCAATTCGGTAAGGACAGCGATGCAGACGGGCCACGGGTCAAGATCGTTGCCGACGAAGCCAAGAACTCGGTGCTGATCGAGGCGACCGATGCAGACTATAAGCGGGTGCTCCGGGTGATCGAAAGCCTCGATCAGATGCCCAACCAGGTTCTGATCGAAGCCACGATCGCGGAAGTGACCTTGAATGACGAACTGCAGTTCGGCGTTCAATGGTATCTGCAGAACAAGCAATCGAAGTCCACGTTCAGCACGTTGTCTTCAGGCGTCGTCAGTGCGGTGTTTCCCGGATTTTCGTATGCGCTCGCGGCCGGTTCGATCGCCGCGACGCTGAGCACGCTGAACGAGATCACCAACGTCAATATCGTGTCCTCGCCGTCGCTGACGGTGATGGACAACAAGACAGCCGTGCTGCAGATCGGTGACCAGGTGCCGATCACGACCCAATCGGCGACCAGCACGCTGACGTCGAATGCGGCGATCGTCAATTCGGTCAGCTACAAGGACACGGGCGTCATTCTGTCCATCACACCGCGGATCAACGAAAGCGGCCGCGTCCTACTCGATATCGAGCAGGAAGTATCCAGCGTTGCGAACACGACGTCATCGAACATCGATTCGCCGACGATCCGCCAGCGCAAGATCAAGACCAGTGTGGTCGTGAATAACAATGACGCTCTGGTGCTGGGTGGAATGATCCAGGACAGCAAGTCCGTCAGCCGCAGCCAGCTTCCGATCCTTGGAGACATTCCCTTCCTCGGCAGCGCAGCCAGCAACAAGGACAATGTGCTGACGAAGACGGAGCTGATCGTGCTCATCCGTCCTCATGTCATCCGCAGCCTGGACGAGGCACGAACGATCACCGACGAATACCGGCGCTACATGGCGATTGAAGGGCCGCATCGCCGGGTGCCGGCGCGCAACTTGGAAGCCACAGGACGCAGGATCTTGGACTGATGCCGCGCTTTCGTTACCGCGCCTATGGTCTGGACGGCTCCTTTGCCGAGGGGACGATCGAGGCGGCGAGTGCTGACGCCGCTCAAGATGCGCTTTGGGGGCAAGGGCTGTCGCCCTTCAATCTGCGAGCAACTGATAGCGCCGGCACAAAATGGTGGAATCGCGAGATCACGCTCGGGGGTGGGGCGCAGCGCGCCGACTTGGTCGCGTTTACGCGTGAGTTCTCCATTCTGTGCGCGGCTGACATTCCGATGGATGATGCCTTGCGGATCGTCCAGACGCAGGCGACCTCGGTACGGCTGAGGACATTGGTCGAGGCGCTTCTTGCAGAGGTGCTCAACGGCCGGCCGCTGTCGGAGGCGATGCAGGCGCAGTCGCGTGTCTTTCCGGCGGACTATGTCGCAGTCGTGCGGGCCGGCGAGACCGGAGGGCGGCTGGCTCACGTGCTGGTCGAACTCGCCGAGCTCTTGGAGCGGCGAGCGGAGGTCCGCACGCGTATCCAATCAGCCCTGATCTATCCATCGATGCTGATCGTGCTCAGCCTCTTGACGCTGATCATCATCGTCGGGGGGGTTATGCCGTCGATGGCGCCCATCTTTACCCAAAGCGGCAAGCCGGTTCCGGTCACCATGCAGGTCATGCTCTCGCTCAGGGAGTATTGGATCGAGATCGCGGGAGTACTGTTTACGCTTATCTTGGCCGGCGGCATCGCCGCAGCGGCGGCGCTGGCAGAGCCTGAGCGACGCCGTCGTCTGGATGGGCTGGTTCTCCGGCTGCCCGTGCTCGGCACTTTCCTGCTGCAGCAGGAGACGGCGCGGTTCACCCGCACCTTGGGAACGATGCTGACGGCGGGAGTTCCGCTTGTCCAGGCGACCCGGTCGGCAAGCGGCGTCGTCGGCAATCGTCATCTTGGCGCCGGGCTCGATCGCGTGATCGAAGCGATCCAACAAGGGACAGCGCTGCACCGGGCGTTGCGGAGCGAGGTTACGCTGCCGGCGATCGCGCTACAGATGATTTCTGTCGGCGAAGAGGCCGGGAAGCTCGATCGCATGCTGGTGCGGGTTGCACTCATGCTGGAGCGGCAGATCCAGGCCAGCATCGATCGCTTCATGGCGGCACTGACACCTGCGCTGACGGTCGGGATCGCCTTGATGGTCGGCGCGCTGATCATGCCGGTCATGAATGCCGTGCTCAGCATTAACGATCTGGCCGCACGATGACAAAGCTCGCGATCGATGATCGGCATGACACCACGGCGGGATTCACCTTGGTCGAGATGCTGGTCGTTCTCGGAATCATCGCGCTTGTGGTGGCGACGGCGATGCCGCTGTTATCCAGCGGTTCTGATACGCTTCGGCTGGAGACGGCATCGACTGAGATCACGGCCGCATTGCGGGCTACGCGCGCGGCCGCGATCATGCAAAATGCTGTCATGACGCTGAAGCTGGACGTCGATCGCCGAACATTCGGATCGGCTGTGGTCCCCATGCGCTCGTTTGCGCCGACCATCGACGCCAAGCTGACCTACGCGGCGGCCACGCGCTCGGCGTCGTCCGAGGGCGGCTTCCAGTTTTTTCCGGACGGATCGTCAACGGGTGGAGACCTCGTACTGGCGTTGAACGGAAAGCAGGTTCGACTTTGCGTCGACTGGTTGACGGGATTGGTTCGCACGGCAGCGACGTGCTGAAGGGGGATCGTGATGCAGAGTCCGGTCGAGACAGCGCCAGCTAGCCCGGTCTGGTCCGCGGCCGGCGTGCTGGTCAGGCGGATTCGTCAATGCGCGATGCCGGCAAGGCTTCTACGTCGTGCAATCGTCCAGGAGCGTTCGAACCGGACGGACGAGGCCGGCTTCACTTTGGTCGAGGTGATCGTCGCGCTGGCGATGCTGTTGGTCGGGCTCAGCGTTCTGTTCGGTATGATCTCGAGCGGTCTCGGTCGGACCGGCACTGCTGAGAGGACCGCTGAAGCTGCGTCGCTGGCGCAGTCATTATTGGCTGGCGTCGGTACTGAACTCGCCGTCGGAGTGGGCGCGCGCAGCGGCGAGTTCCCGCATGGGTTCCGTTGGCAGCTGATAATGCGCCCATACCATCAGTCGCGCGAGGGAGCAGAACGCAGGATCGAGCTCTATCTGGTGTCCGCGCAGGTTGGCTGGGACGAAGGGGCCGGTCAGCGCTCGTTCGAACTGTCGACGCTTCGGTTGGGCCCCAGGGCTACAAGGCCATGAGCCGGCCCTGCGAGCCATATAGCCGGAGGAGCAACGAGGCCGGCTTCACTTTGGTCGAAATGATCGTGGCGCTTGCGTTGTTCAGCATGGTCTCGGTGTTGCTGTTCAACAATGTCAGATTCGGTGTGCTGGCGTGGCGCAGTGGCAGCGCGCGCGCCGACGAATTGCAGCGCAGCGTGGTGACGCAGGGGCTCCTGCGTCACCTGCTGAGCAATGCCTATCCCATGACGTCAGCGGAAAATGCGATCCAGCCTCGGGTCGATTTTGAAGGCACGAAGGAAGCCGTCGAGTTCCTCAGCGATGCGCCGGGCGTGTCCGGAGGCGCCGGCCGCTTCCGCTTCAAGTTGTTCGTTGATCATGCGCGCGAGCGGACCGATCTCGTGATGGTGGCCACGCCCGAGCTGGCGAGCGCACAGGATGTCTCGGCGACAAGGACATTGCTCGTCTCCGACATCGATCACGCCGAGCTGGCTTATTTTGGCGCGCCGGAGCCGGGAGCGTCCGGGCAATGGAACGACAGCTGGCAGAAGCAGAGCGACATTCCGGGTCTGGTCCGTCTGCGCGTGGCGTTTCGTGCGAATGACCCGCGGACCTGGCCTGAGCTTCTGGTCAGCTTGCGGGTGCGGGTGGATGTGAGCTGCGTTTACGATCCGATTACGATGCGTTGCCGGGGACGGTAGGCGATGACGCGGGGCGCAAGCAAATGCCGGTGGTAACAGTGCTATGGGCGCTCGCGCTATTGACGGCAGTGTCGACATCCCTGCTGTGGTCCGGCAGAGTGTCCTACGGACTGGCACATAACGACCTTGAGCTGGCCGGCATCAATGCGATGGTGGAAGCGGGCGTGAACCTGGCCGTCGATGGGATGCTCGATCCAACGCCTGACCGCCGGTGGCCGACTGACGGGCGTCCGCATGACGCCACCTTTGACGGCACGCCTATCAAGATCACAATTCAGGACGAGCTGGGTAAGATCGACCTCAACCAGGCCGATATATCGCTTCTGATCAGCCTGCTGCAATCCGCTGGCCTTGATGCCGATGCGGCGAACAATATGGCGGAGAAGATCGTCGACTGGCGGATCGCGACGCCGCTCAAGCACCTCAATGGCGCCAAGGATCGGGACTATGCCGCGCGTAACAGCGCTTATCGACCTCGGAACGGGCCGTTTCAGAGCGTCGACGAGCTTCTGCTTGTCATGGACGTGACGCCGGAGCTCTATCGAAAAATAGCGCCAGCCTTGACCGTCTATTCTGGACGCCAGTTCGTCGATCCTCAAGTTGCTTCGCCCGAGGTATTGCGTGTGATGCCCGGCATGACGCCACAGGCCGTCGATGCTGCGTTGGCCGTGCGTCAGAACGGACCGCCGATCATGGATGCGCTGGCCGGCGATGTTCTCGCATATATGCGCGGTCGTGCCTTCACGATCCGATCAGAATTTGCGCGGCCCTCGCGCGCGATCGTCGCGGAAGTTACCATCCGGCTCACGGAAAATCCGAACCAGCCCTATTGGGTGTTGAACTGGAGGTCGAAGTGACCGGCAATCGCGGCGCATCGCTCCAACTACTCAAGCCACGCGCAGCTTCGCCGTTCGTCCAGTCGGTGGACGATGCCCGACCGGAGCAGAACTTTGGCGACTTTCTTCTCACCGAGAAGATCATCGATCGCATGGTGCTGGAGCGCGCCGACAGCGCCGCGCGGAAAACCGGCGATCGGCTCGACCGGGTGCTGACGAAGCTCGGCCTGGTGTCGGAATCCGACCTTGCGGTAGCGCTGTCGAGGTTCCTGTCGCTGGAGCTGGTGCGCTCCGCAGACCTTCCGATTGAGCCGGTGCTGCCGGAGATAATCGAGCCCGACTTCGTGCGGCGCAATCAGGTTTTGCCTCTGTGCATCGAAGGCGGCGTGCTCTCGGTCGGAGTGACCGATCCCTTCAATCGCGAGCCGGTTCGCGCGATCAGCTTTCTGACTGACCTTGCGCTTGATGTCCGGCTTTTTGCCGTCAGCGATTTCGAAAGGGCGTTCGAGGCGCTCTATGCCACGAGAGAGGCCGAGAGAGAGGGAGGGCCGTCGGCTTCGGCGGAGGCCAGCGAGGTTGACGTCCAGCGGTTGCGTGACATCGCAAGCGAGGCGCCGATCATCCGTCTGGTCAACCAGATCATCGCCAACGCCGTCGAAGCGCGCGCCTCCGACATCCATATCGAGCCGAATGTCGATCAGGTTCTGGTGCGCTATCGCATCGATGGTGTGCTGCGGTCAACGCAGGTGCTTTCGTCGGGACTGCGGGCGGCCATCACCTCGCGGCTGAAGATCATGTCCAAGCTCGACATCGCCGAGCGGCGGCTGCCTCAGGATGGTCGCATCAAGATCGCGGTGCGCGGCATTGACATCGATCTCCGCGTCTCGACCATTCCAACTGCCTTCGGCGAGAGCGTCGTGCTGCGCATTCTGGACCGCAATCGCGTTGCGCTGGACTTCAAGCAGCTTGGCTTTTCTGACGGGCATATAGCTGCGTTTCAAAAGCTCTTACAGGAGCCCAATGGAATCATCCTGGTCACAGGTCCGACCGGAAGCGGCAAGACGACGACGCTCTATACCGCGCTCAAGGCGTTGAACAACGCGGAACGGAAGATGTTTTCGGTTGAGGATCCGATCGAGTACCAGATGCCGGGGATCAACCAGGTTCAGGTCCAGGCAGAGATCGGGCTGACCTTTCCGTATGCGCTACGGGCGATCCTGCGCCAGGACCCGGATATCGTCATGATCGGCGAGATCCGCGACCTGGAAACTGCCCGGATTGCGATTCAGGCCTCTCTCACCGGCCACCTTGTACTGTCGACGCTCCATACCAACAGTGCGGCATCTGCGATCACGCGATTGATCGATATCGGTGTGGAGAACTATCTGCTGGCGTCGACCCTCAAGGGGGTCATCGCACAGCGTCTGGTTCGGAAGCTGTGTCCCCATTGTACGGGCACCCATCGGCAGACAGAGTATTGGCGCGAGGCGTGCGAGCGCGCCTTACCGGGCATCGCAGCGCTCGGGCCGGCAGATATCCGCCAGCCGCTCGGCTGTTCCGAGTGCGGTCAAGTCGGGTTTTCTGGCCGCTCGACGATTGCCGAAATGCTGCTCGTCGATGAGGTCTGCCAAAGCCTCGTGCTCTCGAAGGCGTCAGACGCTGCAATCGAACGCGCTGCCCGCGAGCGTGGCATGTTGAGCATGTACGAAATGGGAGTGCAGAAAGTCTGGCGCGGCGAAACAACCATTGATGAGGTGTTGCGTGCGACACGAATGGGTTGAAGGAAACATGCGTCATGAGCATAAGCGCGGCTTCAAATTGAGAGTGTTTCCATGTGGCTGACGTTGGGCCAACATGGTCTGGCTCGGTTGCTGGACCTGACCGGTCGGGCCGGGGCGTGGTGGCTGGAGGAATTCTTCAGTTTGCTGCCCGCACGTTATGCCGCGTCTCTGAGAGGAAAGGCCCGGCCGACACTTATCGTGGGCCATACAGATGGGCAGCTCGAATTGCGGCTGCGAAGCGCCGGGGCGGATGTCGACGAAGCCGAGCGCGTCGTCACTGAAGACGTTGTGGCAGCGATCGACGCCTTCCTGTCGCAGCGCGATCTCGACCGGCGCGACATCGAGATCGGTTTGCGGTTGCCGGAAGAGCTCGTGTTCAGCCGCGAGCTGGCCTTGCCGGTCGAGGCGAGGGCGTCCATCGACGCGATCGCAGCCCAGGACCTGGCACGCAAGACGCCGTTCAAAGCCGCCGACATCCATTCTGATCACGAGATCGACCGCGGAATCGACGGAGGCCGTCTCCTCGTTCGGCAGTGGGTCACGCGGCGGCAATCCGTTGAGCGTGCGGCTCATGAGCTTGGCCTGCCATTGGCTGAGCTGAGCTTTGTCACTTTTGGCGAGCAGCAGGCTGCTCCATCGATCCGACTGTCGCGCGAGGCTAGCAAGCGCAACGTTTGGCAAGCCGTTCTCCCGGCGCTTTGCGGTAGCGCCGTCGTTCTCGCGGTGCTGTTGGGCTATCTGGAATATTCCAACCAGCAGACGACTCTCGATCGCTTGGCGGTGGAGATTGCCTCGGCGGGCCATAAGGCGCAGCAGGTGCGTCAGACGATCGATCAGCTGCGCGCGCGCAGAGAGGCGCTGGTTCGGCTGCGTCTTCAGCGTAGCGAAGCGCCCGGATTGATCGACTTATGGGAAGAGACAACGCGGATCTTGCCGCAGCATTCCTGGCTGACCGAACTCCGCCTCGTCGAAGGCTCCGGCGGGCGGGAGGCGCAGGTGATGATGAGCGGCTTCTCTGGCGCTGCGCCGAGCCTTGTCGGCATCATTGACGGGTCTCGGTTGTTTTTTGATGCGGCGCTGACGTCGGCAGTAGCTTTCGATGCGAACGAGGGTCGCGAGCGCTTCGCGTTGCAGGCAAAGGTGCGATCTCCTGCCGATATCAAGGAGGTGGCGCGATGAAGCCGTTACCGCAGATTGATACACGGCTGCGACGCCGGATGCTGTTCATTCTCGGTAATCTGGCAATTCTAATCGGGATCATTGGCGGCATCGTGATGCCCATTCGGGCCCTGTTCGTCGATCGTGACGCGCAGATCGCGGATCAAGCGCGGGTCCTTGCGCATCTCCAGGCCATCGTCGCCCAGGCATCGCGCATCGAATCCTTCGTGTCCGACACCAACGCTCAATTGCGAAGCGGCGAGTTCCTCGCCGGCGCCAACGAGAATGTCATTGGAGCCGACCTGCAGACCAGGCTCAAAGCGATGATCGAAGCGACCGGTGCACGATCCCGGTCTGTTCAGACGTTGCCGGCGCGGACGATCGATCAGATCAAATTCAGCGGCGTACGGATCGATCTGACCGCGCCTTTGCCAGGCTTGATGCGCACGGTCCATGCGATTGAAAGTTCAAAACCATATCTCTTTATCGTGGCTGCGAGCTTGAAGAGCTCGCCGCTCGGTCTGCCAAGCAAGGTCGAGGAGCCGGTGCTCCAGGCGCAGCTGGATGTTTACGGCGCGACGCTGGTCGGTGGCCAACCATGAGGAGGCGTATTGCTCCGATCACCGCAATCGCCCTAGTTGCGACCGGCTGTCTCAACCTGCTTTTGGTCTTGGAGATCGCAAGGTTCGTTCTGTCCAATGACGTGACGATCAGCGGTCGTTCCACCTGGGATGCCAGACTATCGTCGATCGCCGATGCGACCGGCCGTAAGCCACTGGAGGCCTACGCGCAGATTCTGGTCCATCCGGTCTTCTTCAAGTCGCGTGACCCGTTCGTTGCCCCTCCGCCGACGCCACCTCAACCTCCACCCCAGACACAATCATTGGTTGCGGCGAGCGATCCCGGTTTGATTGTTGAAGGTGTGATGATCAAAGCCGGCCTGAGCAGGGCCTTCCTGTTGAGCAGGGGCGGGGCGAATGGAGCCTGGGTGAGTGAAGGAGAGGCTTTCCAGGGCTGGCAAGTCAAATCGATTGATAGGACCGGTGTGAAATTGGAGCAGAGCGGACGGCCGCTCGAATTGCAGCTCTATCCTAAGTAACGCCTGATCTCCGTCTGATGTGGTGGCTAGTTACGCAGGACGCTCGGACTGCGCAAATGCGAGTCAATTTTAAATTGTTGACAAGTTCTTCGTCTATTGAAGGTGTCATATTGCTGCTCGATAGTGTCCGCGGACACCGGGAAGAGAAGACGCCGTGCAGCTCAGTTTGCGACCACCAACGTCGAGCTTGGGACGAGGGGATGTGCCAAGAAACTTGGGACCGGAAATTCTCGCGCCATCGCCGTCGCACCGAAGCAGCAAGTGGGCAGCCCGGCCGCTTGGTTCATCACATAGCGGACCTGTTAGCAGCCGGTCGTTGAGTGCAGTCGGAAACGTAGCCGTAAATTTCAAAGCGAGGGGACAATGGGCAAGCTGTTAGGAGTCGCCGTGTTGTTGGCTATGGCAATTGGCATGACTGATCCTGCATCAGCATATGTCAATGCGCGCGATCTGGGTGCATTGGGAAATGGTTCAGCGGACGATACCCAGGCGCTGCAGAATTGCATTAATCAGGCACAGACGCTCAGGACGTCCTGCTACATTCCTGGCGGTCAATATGTGATTTCGAGCACCTTATCCATCTCGTCCAGAGTGGCTATTTATGGAGACGGAATTCAGGGAACGCAAAATTACTGTTATTTCGATCAAGGCTGTCTCTATTTGGATGCGGGAACGACGAGCAGGGCGACCACCATTCTTCCGTCGGCTGGAATCCACGGCATATATGCGACAACGAATGATGCCATTCAAGTTCGGGATTTGCAGATCGTGTATCTGAACCATCCCGCTCCCTACACGGGCATCTCCGGTATAGCGTTTACCGGGACGGGGGGAAATAATGGACTTTGTTCCAACTCGCGCATCTCGAACGTTCTGATCTCGGGAAGCGATCGTGGGATCAGCATAGGAAGTTGCGTCGAATGGTGGGTCTCCTCGAGCAAGTTTTATGACCTGCTGACGTATTCGATCGTTTTCGGCAATTCCGCAGGCGTTCAATACGGCGATTGGGAAATCAACGACAATACGTTTATTTCAGGCTCGACGAGTCCATTTTCGCATCTGTTGATCTCTTCTGGAGGCGGAGGCCGGATCGTCGGCAATAAATTCAACACGGCTGGAAGTGCCAACTCGAGCCAGACCACGGGCATTTCCATCAACCCGCAACTGAACAATACGTCGGTCGAGCCGCTCACCATTGTTGGGAATAGCTGTGAGGGGTTGAACGCCTGCATCAGATATACGAATTCGTGTCCGACGCCTTCGTCTTGTACCGCAACCCAAGGCGTCATCACCGGCAATCAAATGTGGGACAACTTTGATGTCGTCGTTGACTCGAATGGCGCTGGCGCCTGGGTGTCGGGACTGGTTATCAGTGGCAATCTGATGAACGTGAATGGCGGAAGCGGCGCGTCGAATATCAACATCAGTTCTGCGTCAAACGTCAACATCGTGGGCAATCTCTTCGGCAATACGACGGGCCAGGGATCCACGGCCATCGTGCTTGGCGCCGGCACGTCGAATATCGGCAACAGCGGCAACTTGAAATCTGGAAATACGCAGTAGATCGTCTGCCCGCCATCGGCTCCCCGCAACCTTCGCGATCGCTCCTCGGCGTCGATAAAATAGGTATGCAATCGACCGTTCCGTCTTAAGACAGTCGGAGCGGTTGGACAGCTTGTTGGGCGCAGACGTCGTGTTGAGACGATTGCGCCCGGGTTGAGGCTTGCGCGCAAGGAATTTACTTTACACTTCTGGCTGGCTTCCAACCGCACCAGCGGAACCGATATTTCTCCGGCACCAATCTTCTGAACCAGTTCGTCGTAAGCCACATGACCTGGAGCACAAATGGGTGCGCCAAGGCTTACGACACGGCTAGAGAAGGTCCGTCGCTTGAGCCGACATCGGGTACCTTGCCTTGTGGGTCCCAATGGAGGCCATCGAGGCTTGAGGAGAAATAGAGTCCGGAGTCACCCGGTATGCCTTTCCACGCCATAATGAGCCGGTCATTGAAGACGGTAAGAGCCGGGCTATGACTTGTGCCCACGCCGGAGATGCGCTGCTGTGGCGTCCAGTTCAGTCCGTCGTCCGTCGACGAGGCATGATAGAGCCCTGAATCTCCTTCGATACCTTTCCAAACCATATGCAATGCGCCCTTGAAGAAAGCGAGGGCAGGTCCAGTGCTCGTTCCGACGTTCGGCACCCGATGCTGCGGCCGCCAGCTGGAGTCGCCCTGATTGATCGAACAGTAGATCCCTGAATCACCCCTAATTCCCTTCCAGGCCATGTAGAGTTTTGGGAAGCGATAGGCGAGGGCAGGCTTGTCACTCGTGCCAACACCGCGCACGTTCTGTTGCGGAGCCCAGCCCTCCAGACCGTGAAGAAGATTGTTGAACGACCAATAGATGCCGGAGTCGCCTTCGATGCCTTTCCAGGCCATGTAAATATATTGATTGGGCTGCGGGGCGAGAGCCAGGCCATGACTGGTCCCGATGTGAGGTACGTTGGCTTGGCTTCCGAGGTCCCGTGACCAATAAATCCCCTGATCGTGAGGGATGCCTTTCCAAGCCATGAACAGTTCCGTTCGTGGGATCGGCACCACATCGCCGGAAAAGGATGTAATGGCCGGACTTGCGCTCGTGCCAACCCCATTGATCTTGTTTTGAGGACCCCAGGCCGGCCGTCCCTGGCTGTCGAAAAAGAAGGTCGCGTGGTAAATGCCTGAATCCTCCGAGACTCCCTTCCACACCATATGTACCAATTGCGCCACGGCCTTCTCCTTGGCTGACATCAAAAGAACTGCGGAAACAATAGGAATGCGAATGCACTTGTGCCTCCACAGTGTGTCTCACCAACCGCGGTCGAGGTTCTAACGTTGTGAGATGTTGTCACACCTAATGGAGCGAAGCCGGTTTGGCAGCGGATGCGTGCCAAGGCGTGAAGGACTTCCGTTTCCACGACTACCGGCATGATTTTTGGCAGCGCAGCCGCTGCATAGGGTCCCATCACGTCTTGCTACTGTGCCAAAAACGCCTCGCCGAGTTCTGTGTTTCACCTGGTTAGAAGCCAGCGTGTGCACGATGTGTGCACTGAGAGATCAAAAAAGATCTCGGTGCAGCCAGTTTGAAGATGAGCTCGCAGAGTTCGTTGCGCATGCCTATCTCGGATCTGAGCCGGTCCAATTCAACTAGCGTTATTTCCTCGCCATCTCGGCGCGGTAGCAGTCGCCATTTTCACTTGCGGTCATCAGGGCTACGCCGTCATGGCAGATGACATGGTCGAGCAGCGCCTCCAGATAATTGATCCGATGTGGGACGCCGGTGATGTAAGGATGGATCGAGATCGCCATCACCCGTGCATTGTCGGCGCCTCCGAGATAAAGGCGGTCGAAATGGTCGGTGCAGCGCTTCAAAAACTGCTCGGACGGCAAATGCTGTAGGGCATGGATGACAATGTCGTTGGTCTCCACCGAAGAGGGGATGGTGGTTATGGTGCCGTGGGGTGGTGATATCCTGCGGCAGATCGTCGATCACGCAGTCCGCGACATATTCGATGCCGTTAAGGCGGAGCAGGTCGAGCGTTGCCTCGGTTTCAATGGGGCCCGGGCTCTCCCATGAGCGCGGCGGCTTGCCGGCGAACTTGATGATGTCGACTGCACGCTTGATCGCGTCGGCCTGATCGTCGAGCTTGTGCTTCGGCCTCCTGCAGGAAGCCATGGCCCATAAACTCGAAGCCCGCTTCCAGCGCGGCGGCGGTGGTGACAGTACAGTACGAGGTATGGGGTTTCGATCCGCCATTCCTCGACATTGAGGATGACCCAGACGGCGAGCCGCTTGCCGCCGGGCAACCTGAGTTTCGGGCGATCGGCCTGCGCCAGATAGGCGATGCGATTCGGTGAGAGTCATTGCGGCCAACCTGCGGTGTCGCGACTTCGGGCACAGGCGGCGTTGACGCGCGGCATAACTTGCTCTGCCATCAGGATCATGGAGCGGCGGCCGAGCTCGCGGTCGCGCCAGTCCTTGCCGGCGTAAAGGAGCGTGCCGAAGCTGCCGACTTCTTCCTGGAAAGCCAGCAATCGATCAGCGACGCTCTCCGGTGTGCCGTAGATGATGAGTTTTTCGCAGATGCTCTCCAGCGTCACCTCATCGTCGGGCTGGTCGCGCCGGGTCTTGAATAGCTCGATGCGCCCATTTCGCTTCAGCTTGGTGAAGAGCGAGCGATAGTAATAGACGTAAGGTCCGTTCGGATCGGTGGCATACGCCTTGGCGGTCGCGATGTCCTCGGCGACGAAGACGCTTTTGGCCACGCGCCAGTTGGCCGGGTCGGCCGGACGGCCGACGCGCTCGCAGCCCTCGATATATTTCGGCCAGTGGCTCTTCACCCAGGCCGGCATCAGGAAGTTGGCGGAAATCGGTTCCCAGCCGCGTGCGGCCGCCTCGGTGACGCCCTTGGAGAAGGGGGCGACGGCAGTGACCACGATCGGCGGATGCGGACGCTGCAGCGGCTTTGCGATAAAGCCCTGGCCGATGTCCTCGATCAGGGTTTTTTCGATCGAGATGTTCCAGTATTCCCCCAGGAGATTATAGGGTGGCTTGCTGCCCCAGATCGCTAGCACCTGGTTGATCGCCTCCAAAAACATCGCATTGCGATCGGCGTCGAGATTGCCGAACAGCTCCGCGTCCGACAACAGGCCCCCCGGGCTGATGCCGAAGATCAGCCGGCCATCGAGCATGTGGTCGAGCATTGCGATGGAGGCGGCAATTGTAGCCGGATGGCTGTTCGGCATGTTGACCGTGCCGGTGCCGAGCTTGATCTGCTTGGTGGCGGCGGCAAGCCAGGCGACGAAAGCGATGCAGGACGTAATGTTTTCGGCGCGATCGGTGACATGCTCGCCGACATAGGCTTCCGAAAATCCGAGCTCATCCGCCAGCAGAAAGGCTTCCCGGTCCTCCTGCAAGGATTGCCGCCAATCCTTGTCCAAGGGATGGATCGGCATCGTGAAAAACCCGAGTTTCATATTTCTGAGTCTCCCCGAACCATTCTTGTTTGGCGCGAGCGTGCGTCGGCAGCTCGAATAGGGCAAGTCCGAAAGTCGATAGGACTGCAAAATCAAGTAGCTTGACCTTTGAAAAGTCCGACCCTCTAATTCGAGAAAAGCAGAAGAGCAGGGCCGGGGAGGGACTTGCCCGAATGAAAGCCTCGGCTTTCGCATACGCGCGCGCGACCAGCGTTGCCAATGCGCTGGAGCTGCTGGCCGTCTACGGTGAGCGCCGTCGAGGGCGAAACGCTCGTCATCGGGGCGCTGACCCGCCATGCCGACCTCCTGAAATCATCCGACATTGTGAAATGCGTGCCGCTTCTCGCCGCCGCGGTGGCGCACATCGCGGACCCCCGCAATTCGCAACCGGGGGGCCATTGGCGGCAGCCTTGCACAGGCCGATCCGGCATCCGAACTGCCCGCTTGTGTGCTGGCGCTGGGTGACAGGCGATCACGCGAACAACAATCAGCTAAGGGAGAGGACTTCCAATGTCGAACAAGAGTATAAAGCCGAGATCGATTTCTCGCCGTCGTCTGCTGGCGACCGTTGGCGCGGCGCTTGCCGCTTCGCCGCTCGGCGCCAATCTGCTGCACGCGCAGCAGGCGCCCATCAAGATAGGCATGAGCATGCCGCAAACCGGCGGTCTTGCTGGCGGCGGCAAGGCGTCGCTGCTCGGCATCGAGATCTGGCGTGACGACGTCAACGCCAAAGGTGGGCTACTTGGCGGCCGCAAGGTCGAACTCGTGGTCTATGACGACAAGTCGAGCGCCTCGGAGACGCCAGCGATCTATTCGAAGCTGATCGATATCGACAAGGTCGACCTCTTGTTCGCGCCCTATGCGACGGTACCGACAGCGCCGATCATGCCGATGGTCAAACAGCGTGGGCTTCTGCTGATCGGCAACTTCTCTTTCCAGGTCAACAGCAAGGTCGGACACGATATGTGGTTCAACAATGCGCCGTGGGGACCAGCTGACAGCTGGGCGACCTCGTATCTCGATATCGGCCAGAAGGCCGGCGGAAAATCCATGGCGCTGCTTTCGGCCGATCAGGAATTCGCGCAGAATCTGGCGAAGACCGCGCGCGAGGTCGCGACCAAGCGCAACCTGCCGATCGTGTTCGACCAGGCCTATCCGCCTAACACGGTAGAGTTTTCCAGCATCATCCGCGCGCTCAAGGCGACCAAGCCCGACATCGTTTACGTCGCGTCCTATCCGCCGGACTCGACCGGCATTCTGCGCGCCGTCAACGAGATCGGCATTGGCGACAGCGTCAAGGTGTTCGGCGGCGGCATGGTTGGCCTTCAGTTCGGCGCCGTGATGGAGAATATGGGCTCGCTGCTCAACGGCGTTGTCAACTTCAACACCTGGCTTCCTGAGAAGAGCATGTACTTTGAGGGAACCAAGGAGTTCTTCGACAAGTACACCAAGCGGGCTGTGGAAGCGAAAGTCGATCCGCTCGGCTACTATCTGGCGCCGTTCGGCTATGCCAGCGGCCAGCTCACCGAGCGGGCCATCAGTGCCGTAGGGTCGCTGGACCAAAAGGCACTCGCAAAATATCTGCGCGAAAACACGCACAAGACCATCGTCGGCCCGATCGCATTTTCGGCCGACGGCGAGCGTAAGGAAACGGCGGTGTTGCAGGCCCAGTTCCGGGGCGTCGTGGACAAGAACATCGAACAGTTTCGCAGCGCGGGCAAACAGGTGATCCTGTTCCCTGACAACCTGAAGTCGGGCGAGCTGGTGGCTCCGTTCGAGGCTGCGCGAACATGAGCCACGTATCTCGAGACGGCTCAGGAAAAAGGCGTCCCGGGCTGTAAGTTGGAATACTCCAGCGCGGGCCACTCGGGGACGCATCTCGAGCCGGGCCAAGGGGGACCTCAATTGTTTTCACTGGATCTGCTGCTCGATGCGGTGGTGATCGGGGTGCTGCTCGGCTGCTTTTACGGCGCGGTCAGCCTCGGGCTGTCCGTATCGTTCGGATTGCTCGATGTTCCCCATGTAGCGCATCCGGCGTTTCTGGTGCTGGCGTCCTACGCGGTGTATTTTCTCAACGAGAACTATGCGGTCGACCCACTAGTCGCCGGGCTGCTGATCACGCCGATATTCTTCCTGCTAGGGCTTGCGGCCTATCGCCTGTACTATGAGACGTTCGAGAAGCGAGGCAGCGACGCCAGCGTGCGCGGCATTGCCTTCTTCTTCGGCATCGCCTTCATCATCGAGGTGCTGACCATTCTGGAATTCGGCGTCGATCAACGCTCCGTCACCGCAACCTATATCGGCAAGGCATGGCGACTCGGTGATATCCGCATTCCGTACCGGCTTCTCGTTGCCTTCGCTGTCGCCACTGCACTGACCATGTTGCTCACGTTGTATCTATCGCGGACGTTCATGGGCCGCGCCATCCGCGCGGTGGCACAGGATCAGGAGGCTCTGCGGTTGATGGGCGCCAACCCGATCAAGGTCAAGCAGTGGGCCTTTGGCATCGCCACGGCCGTGCTCGGGATCGCTGGTGCGCTGCTCATCATCGTCGCTCCTGTCGATCCGACGCTCGACCGCGCCTATATCGGACGCACATTCTGCATCGTGGTGATGGCGGGGCTCGGCAGCCTCGGAGGCACACTCGTCGCGGCCATCATTCTGGGCGTTGCCGAGTCGATTGTCCTCACCCTGTTTGGCGCCTCCTGGGCTCCAGCGATTTCCTTTGCGATGTTGCTCGGCATTCTGGCCGTACGGCCACAGGGCCTGTTTGGCAGGCGATCATGAAACGCGACGGCATTGCCTTCTGGACCGGAGCGGTCGTCTTTCTCGCTGCCGTCCTTGTGATGACCCAAGTCGTCGGTAACCAATATCCGTTCTTCGCCGGCTACGTCATCCTGCAATCCATCGCGCTCGCCGTCGCATGGAGTATCCTTGGCGGTTATGCGGGCTATGTGAATTTCGGCACCAGTGCGTTTTACGGCGTTGGTGTCTATGCCTCGGTCTTCCTGGTGAGTGCCTTTGGCGCGCCGCTTCCCGTGCAGATCCTGACCGGCGCCGCGATCGGCGCGGTCATGGGGCTTGCGCTCGGTCTTCTGACGCTTCGCATGCAAGGAATCTTCTTCTCGATCGCGACGATTGCGCTGACGATCGTAATCGAGACGACCGTCACGAACTGGCGATACGTCGGTGGAGCGGCGGGCATTCAGATCCAGCGGCCGGCGGTGACTCCACCGTTCGACAGCTATGTGCAGATGCTATTCTTCGTCCAGGCTGTCCTCGTGGTCCTCGCGGTTGCGATCTCGCGCTACATCCACAACTCGTGGATCGGCCGCGGCTTGCAAGCGCTCAGGGACGACGAACTTGCGGCCGAATGCACGGGCGTGCCGACCTTGCGGTTGAAGCTGCTCGCCTGCGTGATCTCAGGGGCGCTGATGTGCGCCGTCGGTGCCCCCGCTGCGATGTACCTGCAATATGCGGACCCTGGGTCGGCGTTCAATCTCAACTACTCCGTCACGACGCTGGCCATGTCGCTGATCGGTGGAACCGCGCATTGGGCAGGGCCCATCATCGGTGCGATCCTGCTCGGTACGACGCAGCAGGTTCTGACGGTCACGATCTCGTCGGAAGTTAATTTGTTAGTGCTCGGCTTGATGCTGGTACTGTTCGTCGTGGGCGCCCCGGAGGGCATCGTCGGCCTGATCTACAAGCTACGCGGCAACCGAAAGGAGGGTGAGAAATGACCCTCTCCGAGAGCCGGTCGCCGCTGTTGCGGATTTGTGCGCTCACGAAGCGCTTTGGCGGGTTCACAGCGCTCCACAGTGTCAGCGTCGATATTCGGCCCGGCGAGCGGTTCGGCCTGATCGGTCCCAACGGCTCGGGCAAGACTACACTGATCAACTGCATTTCCGGCGCGTTTCGCACCGAACCCGGCACCATCCTGTTTTGCGATGAGGACATTACGCGGCTCCAGCCGCACCTGCGTACGCGCCGCGGCATTGCCCGCAGCTTCCAGATTCCGCGGCCGTTCCGGAGCATGACGGTTGCCGAAAATCTCATGGTCGCACTTGACTTCGCCGCGGGCGAGCACGTGTCTGTGACGCAGCGCCGAGATTCCATGATGTCGATCCTGGATCAAATGGGGCTTGGCTCGAAGGTCAATGCCTCCGCCACACAGCTCAGTCAGGTGGAATTGCGCAAGATGGAGCTTGCGCGTGCGATGGCGACGCACCCGAAGCTGCTGATTTCGGACGAGGCCATGGCAGGTCTTTCCGGCTCGGAAGTCGACGAGGTGCTGGATCTTTTGTTGAGCCTTGCAAGCCGGGATATCACCATCATCATGATCGAGCATATTATGCAGGCAGTGATGCGCTTCTCCGAACGCGTCATGTGCCTCGATGCCGGCCGGATCATCGCAATCGGAACACCGTCCGAAGTCATGGCCGACAAACGGGTGCAGGAGGCCTACCTTGGCACTTAGCCTGGCCATCAATGACCTCGATGCGGGTTACGGCGCTGTGAAGGCGCTGCGCGCCGTTTCGCTCCATGTCGAGACCGGCGAAGCCGTTGCCTTGCTCGGCACGAACGGCAACGGCAAGAGCACGCTGATGAAGTGCATCGCGGGCCTGGTGCGGCCGCAGCGTGGCGTCATCTCATTGACGATTGATGGAGCGACACACGATCTATCCCGTCTGTCGACCGAAGACATCGTCGACCTCGGCGTAGCGATGGTTCCAGAAGGCCGGCGGTTGTTCCCCCGGTTAACCGTGCTGGAGAACCTGATGCTCGGCGCGTTCCGCAAGGCTGCCCGGCGCAGTATCGACCGCAATCTGGCGGTCGCTTTCGAAACGTTTCCCGTCCTCAAGGATCGGCAGGGGCAACTAGCGGGCACCATGTCGGGCGGGCAACAGCAGATGCTGGCGATTGCGCGCGCTCTGATGTCGTCACCACGCCTGTTATTGGTCGACGAACCTTCGGTGGGTCTCTCACCGCTCCTGGTCTCGCAAACGATCGCCAAGATAGGCGAGCTCAATCGGCATCTCGGTCTGACGGTGCTGATGGCGGAGCAGAACTTCAATCAGGCGATCCGGATCGCCAGCCGCGGCTATATCATTGTCCATGGTGAAATCGTCGTATCGGCCGCTTCGGTCGACGAATTGCGGGGCAACGATATCGTCAAGCGGCTCTATCTTAGCGGCGCCGCGTGATTGCGTCCTGAATCACAGAATGTGCGGAGCGATCCGCCTGTCGGACTACGTCGTCACCACGAACTATTAACGACGAATTGTTCCATTGAGAGGGGCCTTGGAGGCCGAGGGGCATGATTGTGCAATCGACTGGATTTACTAATCAGGCCACTTCACGCACATGTTTCCACGTTGGTCGGCATCACTCTGGGCCAGTGGCGTCGCGGAGCATTTGGTAGACCGGAAGTTGACGCGCGAGCTTGGACGATGGCTGTTGCACTCGACAGATCAGATCGGGATATGGCCGAAAGCTACACATTCAACCGGACAAGTATAATCGCAGAGCCACCGATCCGAAATTGATCGGGAGTCCTCGACTGCTACGGCGCGTTTGTCTGATGGCTCCGTACTGGTCTCTTATGTGATCCAAATTCATCATGCTCCTCATGCTGTATTGAAGCGCTTCTTCAACTGCGCTCTCGTCGTAGTGTGTGGGGCTTGACCCTCAATGGGCTGGATCAATCTTGACTGGATTGCCAATTTGAAATTTCTCGTTTTGGTTGATTCTGTAAAAGATTCGTGGCGTTTCTTGATATCGCTCGCGCTACGAACAGGGCTGGCATCAGCGGGCCGATTGTCAGAGAAGCTGAGCATGGGTTGCGGCGCGTGTGCACTCCGGATTTCGTATGCGATATGTGTGCACCGAGACATCAAGTACGGCATCAGAGAAGAGGAAAATTATCAAACTCCCGCGCACTTGATTTTCCCAGTCAGTCCAGTCATTTAGGAGAGCTGATTGGAGAAAAATAGATCAACGGTATGAATAGCTCGCTCTGGAAATTTGCCACCGCGCCGATGATGGATTGGACCGACCGGCATTGCCGCGTGTTCCATCGGTTGTTGTCGCGTCGGGCGCTGCTCTATACCGAGATGGTCACGACCGGCGCGGTCATTCATGGCGACCGCAAGCGGCTGCTCGGTTTCGACGCGAGCGAACATCCCGTGGCGCTGCAGCTCGGCGGCTCGGAGCCAGCTGATCTCGCGACCTCGGCAAAGATCGGGGAGGAGTTCGGCTATGACGAAATCAACCTCAATGTCGGCTGTCCGTCGGATCGCGTGAAGGATGGTCGGTTCGGCGCCTGCCTGATGGCGGAGCCTGACCTGGTCGGTGACTGTGTCGCGGCCATGAAGCGGGCGGTGCAGATTCCGGTGACGGTGAAGTGCCGGATCGGTATCGACGACCAGGACCCGGAGGTTGCGCTGGATCGGCTCGCGCGGGCTGTGGTCGACGCCGGAACCGACGCACTGATCGTGCATGCGCGCAAGGCCTGGCTCGACGGACTGTCCCCGAAGGAGAACCGCGACATCCCGCCGCTCGACTATGACCGCGTGTATCGGCTCAAGGCGGCGCTGCCGCATGTGCCGATCATCATCAATGGCGGTATTCCGAGCATCGAGGCTGCGAAGCAGCATCTTGCTCACGTCGACGGGGTCATGCTCGGGCGCGCCGCCTATCAGGACCCGTGGCGGCTCCTCGCTGTCGATCCCGAACTGTTCGGCGAGGCGCCACAGCATGCGACGATGAGGGAGGCCTTGGCCGCGCTGGAGCCCTATATCGCCCGCGAGCTCGCGCGCGGCGTCAGGCTGCATGCCATCACGCGCCATCTGGTTGGGGCCTATCACGCAGTCCCCGGCGCGCGTGCGTTTCGACGCCATCTCGCCGAGCGGGGCGTGAAGCCGGAGGCCGGCATCGAGGTGTTGCGCGAGGCCGTGGCGATGGTCGAGGAGCGCGCGGCAGCGGCGGTCGTGACGTATGCCTAATTCGATCCGATCGCGCCGGTGAAGCTGCGGTCGGTCGCGTTACTGACATCGAGCGACTTTGCAAAGATGCCGTAGCGGGTGGCGCGATCCGAGGCCGCCTGCACCTCCTTCACCACGTCATCGTCGATGGCAATCGGTGACGTGCGCTGGGCCTGGTAGGCCAACAGCAGCCAGCGCGCCGATCAAAGCGACGTCTGCGCAATGTGTTGGGCGGCGTCGAATTCATCGGTTTCGTCATTATCGTCCTCGGAAGATCGCTGCATCAGCGCTGCGGCTTGTGAACGTTCATGTCGTCGAGCGTGACGCGCGTGAAACACCATGATCTCCTTGCTCATTCGCGCGTCAAAGATGAGCGAGCCGCCGCGGCTGGCGCCTCTCGTCACTACTGATTTCGGCAAAAACCTTTCACTGCGGACATTGGCACGTGTGGAGATATTCGTTCGCGTGCGCACGACATTCGAAAATCCATTTCATTGACGATTGCCGATCATCTCCGCATCATCGCTCCATCTTCGCGGTGCAAACCGCATCTAATTAACGAACCATTTGACGCGCTCCATTGGCGGCTGAGTGCGCAGACGCGATGCGTTTGCGCAGGCGGCGGAGCTTTGCAAAGCAGGGGTAAGGGATGAGCGACGATGCGAAACGTACGAGATGGGATCGACGGCGGCTGCTCCAGGCAGGCGGCGCTGCCGCTCTGGCGGCGCCTCTCGGCGGCCTTAGCGCGCAGGCGCTCTCGCTTCCAGCGGCACCGCAGATCGATTTCGCGCCGTTCCCGATCTGCAAGGCTTCTTCTGATGCGCCGCCGCTCACCGGCGCGCCGCGCAAGCTCCGGCTGTCCTGGAACGCGGGCGCGGTCTGCCTGACGCCGCTGCCGGTCGCGATCGACCAAGGTTTCTTCCGTAAGCAAAATCTCGACGTCGAGCTCGTCAATTACAGCGGCTCGACGGATCAGCTGCTCGAGGCGATCGCGACCGGCAAGAGCGACGCCGGTCTCGGCATGGCGTTGCGCTGGCTGAAGCCGCTGGAGCAGGGGTTCGATGTCAAAATTTCCGCCGGCACGCACGGCGGCTGCATGCGCGTGCTGGCACGCGCCGATTCCGGCATCACCAAGCTTGCCGACCTGAAGGGCAAGGTCGTTGCGGTCGGCGATCTCGCCGGTCCCGACAAGAACTTCTTCTCGATCCAGCTCTCGCGACTCGGCGTCGATCCGGTGAAGGACGTCGACTGGCGAGTCTATCCCGGCGCCGTCGTCAATGTCGCGGCCGATAAGGGGGAGGCGCAGGCCTTCCTCGCCTCCGATCCGCTCGCCTATCTCTGGCTGAAAGATCCTGCCTACAAGGAGGTCGGCTCCAATCTCGATGGTGAATATCGCGATCGTGTCTGCTGCATCGTGGGCCTGCGCGGCAGCCTGGTGCGCGAGGAGCCGCAGGTCGGACGGGCGCTGACGCAGGCGCTGCTCGACGCCGCGATGTTCACGGCGCAGAATCCGGCCGTCGCAGCGAAGTCGTTCCAGCCCTATGCACCGAAGAACGCCAGCCTCGAGGATATCGAGGGCATGGTCCGCTATCACACCCACCATCATCATCCGACGGGTGCGGCGTTGAAGCAGGAGCTCAAGGCCTATGCCGACGATCTGAAGGTGGTGTCGGTGTTCAAGCCGAGCACCGATACCAACAAGTTCGCGGAGCGCATCTATGTCGACATTTTCTCTGTCTGACGTCGCGGCGACCGACGAGCCGTCGCGAGGCGGCGCGCGGGTCGAACGGCTTCGGGGCGCGCTGCCCGGGCTTGGCGCAGCGCTTGCCTGGGCTACGTTCGGCGTCTCCTGCCTGGTCCGGGACGATGTCGGCGACTGGTCGCGGACGCAGGATGTCGCGATCGCGGCCTTTGTCATTTCCGTGCTGATCCTGCCGGGTACGCTGGCCGCCGATCGTCTGGGCCAGGCGGGTGCATGGCTGCGCCAGCGCGCGCCATGGCTCGTCGTGCTCGGCCTGTTCCTCGCCGTATGGGAACTCGCGACCGCCAAATTCGCGCTGCTGCCGCTGCCGTTCTTCCCGCCGCCACAGGCGATCGTCGAGGTCTATACGGACGATCTGCCCAAGCTTGCTGATAGCGTGTTCGCCTCGATCAAGCTGCAGATTGGCGGCTACATCATCGGCGCCACGCTCGGCTTCATGACGGGCGTGGCGATCGGGTGGTCAACCAACATCGGTTATTGGGTTCATCCGCTGCTGCGCTTCATCGGTCCGTTGCCGGCGACCGCTTGGCTGCCGATCGCGTTCTTCATGTTTCCGTCGAGCTGGAGCGCCTCGACCTTCCTGATCGCGCTGGCGACCGGTTTCCCGGTGACGGTCTTGACCTGGTCAGGCGTCGCGAGCGTCAGCTCGTCCTATTACGACGTGGCGCGGACGCTCGGCGCAAGACCCTCCTGCCTGGTGCTGAAGGTTGCGATCCCAGCCGCCTTGCCGCATGTGTTCGTCGGCTTGTTCATGGGCCTGGGCGCGTCATTTGCGGTGCTCGTGGTCGCCGAGATGATCGGAGTGAAGGCGGGTCTCGGTTGGTATCTGCAATGGGCGCAGGGCTGGGCGGCCTATGCCAACATGTATGCCGCGCTCTTGGTGATGTCGCTGCTCTGCTCCGGTGCGATCACGCTGTTGTTCAAAGTGCGCGACCGGGTTCTCGTCTGGCAGAAAGGTGTCGTCAAATGGTAACGCAGGCCGCCGTCGAACCCATCGTCTATCCTGCAGCTGGCGCCGCGATCGACATCGAGCGTGTCAGCCACGCCTTCGACATCGACGGCGCCAAGCTCGAGGTGCTCGATGATGTCAGCCTGATCGTCCAGCCCGGCGAATTCGTCGCGCTGCTCGGTCCATCCGGCTGCGGCAAGTCGACTTTGTTGCGTCTGGTCGCGGGCCTCGAGGCGCCACGCAGCGGCGTCTTGCGCGAGGACGATGTCCGCATCAAGGGACCGCATCCGTCGCGGGTCGTCGTGTTTCAGGATCCCACGCTATTTCCCTGGCGCTCGGTCTGGGACAATGTCGCGCTGGGCCTGGAGGCGCAAGGCATCCTGAAGGCGCAGCGGCCGCGCGTAGACGCTGCGTTGGAGCTCGTCGGGCTCTCCGCGTTCCGCTATGCCTATCCGCATCAGCTCTCCGGCGGCATGGCGCAGCGCGTCGCGCTGGCCCGTGCGCTGGTCAACGATCCCAAGGTGCTGGTGCTGGACGAGCCGCTCGGCAAGCTCGATTCGCTGACGCGGATCGCGATGCAGGCGGAGCTGGTGTCGCTGTGGCAGCGCAAGGGATTCACAACGCTCCTTGTCACCCACGATGTCGAGGAGGCGCTGGTGCTCGCCAATCGTGTCGTCGTGCTCAGTGATCGCCCGGCGCGCATCAAGGCCGACATCGCGGTACAGCGGCCCTATCCGCGGCATCGCGGCGATCCGTATCTGGCCGACCTGCGCCGGCAGAGTCTCGGCCTGCTCGGATTGGAGGCGACATGGTAGCCGCGATCGAACGAACTGCACCGCAGCCGGGAGTGGGCGAGGGTGAGCTGCTAGCGCGAGCGCAGAAGCTCACACCGCTGTTTGCCGAACGCGCCGTCGTGCACGACCGCGACGGCACGGTTGCCTTTGAGAATTTTCAGGACCTGTTCGACGCCGGCCTCTTGTCGCTGACCGTCCCGGTGACGCTGGGTGGCCACGGGGCGGGGGCGCGCATGACCTCGCGCGTTCTCGGTGCCGTCGCGCAGGCTGATCCGTCGACGGCGCTGATCCTGATCATGCATTACATCCAGCATTTCGTCATGGCCCGGAGCAGCGAATACCCGCCACGGCTTGCGCGCAAGCTTGCACGCGACTCGGTAGAGGCGGGGGCGCTGATCAATACACTGCGGGTCGAGCCGGCGCTCGGCTCGCCGTCGCGTGGCGGTCTTCCCGAGACGGTCGCGCGGCGAACCGAGACCGGCTGGCGGCTGACCGGCCACAAGATCTATTCGACCGGCGCACCGATCCTGAAATGGTATTCGGTCTGGGCCCGCACGGACGAGGACGAGTCGCGTGTTGGGATGTTCCTGGTGCCCGCTGGGCTGCCGGGCACGCGCATCCTGGAAACGTGGGATCACCTCGGCCTGCGGGCGAGCGGCAGCCATGACGTGATCTTCGAGGACGTCGTGATCCCGCTCGACTACGAGATCGTGTTGCGCCAGCCGGCAGCGTGGCGTGTGCAGGATCCGACTCAGGCGCTGGTGCACGGCGTCTTCGTCGGCGCGATCTATGACGGCATTGCGCAGGCCGCACGGGACTGGATCGTCGATTTCCTGAAGACACGCACGCCGTCGAGCCTCGGCGCGCCGCTATCGACCTTGCCGCGCGCTCAGGAGATCCTCGGCGGCATCGAGGCGAAGCTTCAGATCAATGCGCGGCTGATCGACAGCGCGGCGCGCGATTTTGATGAGGGCATCGTTCCGACCTCCGCGGAATCCAACATCATCAAGCTGACCGTCACCAATAACGCGGTGGCCGCGGTGGAAGACGCGCTGTCGTTGTCGAGCAACCATGGGCTGAGCCGCAGCAATCCGCTGGAGCGGCACTATCGTGACGTGCTGTGCGGTCGGGTGCACACGCCGCAGGACGACGCGACCCGGATAGCCGCTGGTCGGCTGGCGCTCGGGCTCTAGTTTCAGGAAAGGAAGAACGACCCAATGTCCATCGAATTCATCGGCTTCATCTCCAGCAACAACTCCTCCGAGACCATCGTCCGCAACGGACCGGTGCTCGATCCCGTTCATATCGAGACCGTGGCGAAGGCGCATGAGAACGCCGGGTTCGACCGCGCGCTGCTGGCTTTCCATTCCACCACGCCGGACAGCCTGCAGGTCGCCCAGCACGTGCTCGGCGTGACCGAGAAGCTGAATGTCCTGATCGCGCAGCGGCCGGGCTTCACCGCGCCCACGTTGCTGGCGCGGCAGTTCGCCGTGCTCGACCAGTTCTCCAGGGGGCGCGTGGCGCTGCATGTCATCACCGGCGGCAACGCGAAGGAACTGCGCCAGGACGGCAACACGCTCGATGACAAGGACGAGCGCTACGCCCGCACCAGCGAATTCCTCGACATCGTGCGCGCCGAGTGGAGCAGCGACAAGCCGTTCTCCTATGCCGGCAACTATTATCAGGTCGAGAACGGCTTCTCGCAGGTGAAGTCCTATCGCCCGGAGGGCATTCGCATCTATTTCGGCGGCGCGTCCGAAGCGGCGATCGAGGTTGCCGGCAAGCACGCCGATACTTTCGCGCTCTGGGGCGAATCCTATGCGCAGGTGCGCGAACAGACCGCGCGGGTGCGCGCGGCCGCCGCAAAGCACGGCCGTCCCGCGCCGCGCTTCTCACTATCCGTCCGCCCGATTCTCGCCGACACTGAGGAGAAGGCCTGGGCCAAGGCGCAGGAGATCCTGGAGCGCGCCACCGCGCTGCAGGACCAGACCGGTTATCGCAAACCGGCGGACGGTCATGCCACCGCCGGGGCCAAGCGGCTGCTCGCGATCGCGGAGCAGGGCAAGCGTGTCGACAAGCGCTTGTGGACGGAGATCGCTCAGCTCACTGGCGCCAACAGCAACACCACCGCTCTGGTCGGCACGCCGGAGCAGGTGGCTGAGGTGTTCGGCGATTATTACGACCTTGGCATCAGCCATTTCCTGATCCGCGGCTTCGACCCTCTGATCGATGCGATCGAATATGGCCGCGAACTGATCCCGCTGACGCGCAAGCTGATCGGCGAGCGCCAGCGTACTCAGGGAGTGGCGGCGGAATGATGCGTCTGCTTGTCATTGCCGGGGTTCTGCTTGGGCTCATTACCTCAGCCGGCGCACAGGTCACCCTGCGCGTCGGTGATCAGAAGGGAAATTCGCAGGCCGTGATGGAGGCGGCCGGCGTCCTCAAGGACGTGCCGTACAAGATCGAATGGAAGGAGTTCGCGGCGGCGGCGCCGTTGCTCGAGGCGCTCGGTGCCGGCGCGATCGACAGCGGCATCGTCGGCGACGCGCCGTTCACCTTTGCCGCGGCATCCAACGTGCCGGTCAAGGCGATCGCGGCGATCCGGCAGACCCAGGAGGGACTTGCGATCCTGGTGCCCGAGAGCTCGAGCATCACCAGCTTCGACCAGCTGAAAGGCAAGACGATTGCAACGGGCCGCGGCTCGATCGGCCATCAGCTCGTGCTCGCGGCAATGGATCGGCGCGGCTGGACCGCTGATAACGTGAAGCTCGTGTTCCTCGCGCCATCGGATGCGAAGGTCGCCTACACGCAAGGCTCGGTCGATGCCTGGTCGACCTGGGAGCCTTATGTGAGCCAGGAGGAGGTGCTGTTCAAGGCGCGCCGCATCTTGACCGGCGAAGGCCTGACGCCAGGCTTGAGCTTTCAGGTCGCAACGCCGGCTGCGATCAAGGAGAAACGCGACGCACTTGCGGATTTCGTGCGCCGGCTGACCGCGGCGCGCGCCTGGTCGCAGGATCATGTCGATGCCTATGCCGAGACGTTGGGAAAGCTAATGAACATCCCGCCCGCGGTACCCTTGAACTGGCTGACGCGCGCCAAGATCAGGATCGCGCCGATCGACGATTCCGTGATCGCGGATGAGCAGAAGACGATCGACCTCTATCTCCGCGGCGGCTTGATCAAACAACGGCTGTCAGCCTCCGACGTTCTCGATTGCTCCTTTGCCGACGCGATAGCCAGGGGTGCGGGTTTGTAGGAGCCGAATTGTTCCAGATCAAAGCCAAGCGGAACCGCGAGGCAGAGTGTTGATGACGTTCGCAGCGATCAATCGATGCGACAACGTCGGAGATCAACCCATGCTGAAAGTCGCAATTCTGATTTGGGTGATGTTAGGGACGGTATTGGCGGGCAGCGCCGTCATCGCGGTGCTCACCATGCAGGACCTCGCAGCCAGCCCGATGAAGGTAATTCCCCTGGCCGCGCTGGCGGGTTTTATCGTTGCCATGCCGCTGTCTTATCTGGTGGCGACGAAGATCGGCCACACGGGCGGGACTAAGAGGATCGCCTGACCGGCACGTACCGGTCAGACCCGATCATACTGGCGCGAGCAGGTCAGCCACCGCCTTCCGCACAACCGCATTCTCCTCCGGCAGGCCGATCGAGATGCGCACCCAAGTGTCGAGCGGTGGCTGGGCCCGGCCGATGAGAATGCCCTGGGCTGCGAGAGCAGCTGCCACTTTCGCATGCGGCTGGGCGGCATCGAAGAATACGAAATTGCCCTGCGAATTCGTGAAGCGAACCTTCCGCTTGCGGAAAAGCTGATGCCACGACTCGCGTTCCGCCGCGACCTTGTCGCGCATCGCGGCGACATAGCCCGTGTCGTTGAGGCTCGCCGTTGCCGCGACGAGGCTCAACCGGTTGAGCCCGAAGAACGCGCCGATGCCCATCTGCTTCATCGAGGCGACCAGTGCCTTCGGCGCGAGCGTATAGCCGATCGAAAGGCTGGCGAGCCCATAGATCTTCGAGAAGGTTCTGAACACCGCGACGTCGGCGCCCTCCCGAATGAGGCCGGCCACGGTCCGCTGCTCGAAATCCGGGGTGAATTCGAGATAGGCTTCGTCGACGATCACGAGGGTGCGTTTGGCCATGTCGCGCACGGCGTCGATGAACTCCTTGGTGTCGCTGACCGTGCCCGACGGATTGTGCGGGTTCACCAGATAGACCGCCCGCGTCTGTGAATTGATCTTAGCCGCAAGGGCCGCGAGATCGTTCTCCAACCGGTCGTTCAGGGGTACGCCGACCACCACGCCACCGGCCGGCGCGACGGCATCCACGAGTGCGGTATAGCCCGGCTCGGAATAGACGAACTCCCCGCCTGCGCCGCCGTGGGCGGACAGAAAGAGCCCGAGCACGTCGAGGTTCTCGCCGAGCATGATTTGCTCCGGCGGCATTTGTTCGCGCGCGGCGATCGCGTTCGTGAGCGTAGCGAGCTCGTCGCCGGTGTAGCGGCTGAGATTGGCAAGGTGCGCAGTGATCGCCTGCACGGCTTGAGGTGATGGCCCGAACGGATTCTCATTGAGGGCAAGTCGGATCGTATTGTTTGTTGCTGTGCTGGCCATGACCGGATGTACCAAATTGAGGGCCGCCGCCGTCGAGAGCAGCAGCCATTCGCGTCGATCGAGATGAGCCACGTTCTTGTCCCTTGCCGGATCAGCGGAGCTGAGGCCGAACTGTGCTTTCATCGGAAGCAAGTCGCAAGCAGATGGCACTCAACTCGATGCGAGGACCGCGATGATTGTGGTTACAACGGTAGCAGCCGCCAGGCGTCAGCCGCGTTCGGGATAGCCGTGCAGCATCAGGCGATCGGAACGCACCTCCCAGCGTTCAAGCCGGTCGAGGAAGCTCATGCCGAGCAGGTTGGTCTTCATCTGGCCGTGCGGCACCACCAGGGCCGGCACCGAGCGTTCGACTAGCCTGCCGATCGCCAGCCGGTCGAGCGTCAGCCGCGCCGCCTTGGTATGACCACCGGCGGTCTCGACGTCGACGTCGTAGTCGAGCAGTTCGAGCGGCAGGCCCAAAGCCTTGGCCGTCTCATAGGTCAGCACGACCGAGGTGGCCCCGGTGTCGACCACCATCGGCGCGGTCACGCCGTTGATCTTGGCGCGCAGCGTGAATTCGCCGCCTTGGCCGCGCTGGATTTCGACTGCGCTCGCCTTCATCTTGCTGGCACTCTTGCGCAACAACTCCGAGACGGTGTCGCTGGCGAGCGCGGCCTGTTCGGGATCCTTGTAGGCAATCACGGCGCCGGCCGTGACCAGCATGGTCACCAGAACGAGCAGAAGACGGCTCATGCGGCAACTCCGATTCCGGCCGGGTTTTTCAACTGAGGCTGTGCGGGCGCATCGACGGCAATCCGGCCTCGCGCATGCGCACCGGCAGTTCGGCCATCAGCGCGTTCCGCTCGTCGGCCGCCATCGTGCCCCAGCGTGCAATCTCCGACAGCGTGCGGCCGCAGCCAAAGCAGAGATTGGTTCGGGGATCGATCATGCAGACGTTGATGCACGGCGTCGCTCGGTTCGTATCCTGGCTCATGGTTAGATAGTGACGGCCATTCCACCGCGAGTGCAAGTGCGGCCATGTCACAGCCCCGTTCCTGCATTCATGATCGGCTTGGACCGCGGCCTGCGCTTCTCCTCCGTGGCTTGCGTCGTGGGCTCCGGCTGTAGCGGCGGCGCTTCGTCCGACATCGGGCCCAGCGCCGACATCACCCGTTCCGGCGGGAAGGTGACGATGACCTCGGTGCCGATCCGAACCTTCGATTTCAGCGTGAATGTGCCGCCGTGCATCTCGATCAGGTTCTTGGCGATCGGCAGCCCCAGCCCTGCGCCTTGCTCGGCCGATTTGATCGAGTTCGAGCCCTGGCCAAACGAGGCCAGCACGATCGGGATCTCGTTTTCAGGGATGCCGGAGCCGGTGTCCTTGACGCTGAGATATTGGCCGCCCGAGGCGGTCCAGCCGACCTTCAACCAGATATCTCCGCCCTGCGGCGTGAACTTGATCGCATTGGACAAGAGGTTGAGAACGACCTGGCGGATCGCACGTTCGTCCGCCCATAGCCGCGGCATATTGCGCTCGAACACCTCGTGGATGGTCAGCGCGCGGCTGGAGGCGCGCAGCTTGAGCAAATGATGACAGTCGGCGACGACATGCACCAGCGAGACCGCCTCCTCGTTGAGCTCGTAGCGCCCGGCCTCGATCCGCGAGAGATCGAGGATTTCGTTGATCAGGTTCAACAGATGCACGCCGGAGTTATGGATGTCGGCGGAATATTCCTTGTACACCGGTACGGCATGCGCGCCGAAGATCTCGCTCTTCATCACCTCTGAGAATCCGAGGATGGCATTCAGCGGCGTGCGGAGCTCGTGGCTCATCTGGGCGAGGAAGCGCGATTTGGCGACGTTGGCGGCCTCCGCGCGATAGCGGGCCTCGTCCGAAATCGCCTTGGCCTGTTCGAGCTCGCCGATCAGTGCATCCTTCTCGGCACGTGCTTCGAGCGTGGCCAGCGTGGTCGAATGCAGCTGATGCGCCAGCAGCGCAAAATAGCCCTCGGCCGCGACCGCAAACGCGGCCAGCACATAATTGTCGAGCTTGCTCGACAGCGCGAGGTTGAGCGCGATCGCGATCGTGACCGGCGCTGTCGCTGCCAAAGCGGCAAGCGGCAGATTGGCCGCAAGCATGCTGGAGACTGCAATCACCAGCAGCATCAGGAACATCATCAACGTGCCGGAGACATCCGACAGCGCCGGGTCGATCAGCACCGCCATCCAGCAGATGCCGTAGAGCAGGTCGAGCAGCACGAAGCGCTTGCGCCAGCGCCGCGTCGCCGCCAATGACGGCTTTTCGCCGAGGAAGCTCCTGCAGGTGCGCACGATCGCGATGTGGATGCAGAGTATACCGCAGGTCCAGGCGGCTGCCGGGAGTGGCTGCATCCAGACGCTGAACAGCATGCCGGTCGCGACCACCAGCAGCATCACGACATAGGAGGCGGAAATCCGGGTCTGCGCATATTGGCGCAACAGCTCGCGATCGAACGCCGGCCGCGTTCCTGATGTCGATGTTAACCGGTCGCGCGCCTCGCGCACCCGCTGCTGCGCCGCCCGGCGCTGGCTCGCAGACGCGAGCGCCGGCGGCTCTGCCGGAAGCTCGACGACCTCAGGCGTTTCAGCGGAGTTACTCATCAAACAACACAAGTCCTGCCCGCGGCCGCACGGGCTTTTCGCATTGTCTATAACTCGCCTGAAATCCTTAAGAGGGATTATAGAGAACCAAACATTTCCGTTAATGCGGCGTTAAATTAACCTTTGGTCGCTAGTCGTGAGGCGCCGCAACGTGATGCAGAAACGCCCGCCGAAGGGCGGGCGTTTCGAACGGTTTGCCGTCAAGTGCCAGAAGCGATCGGACCAGTCGTCCCGTTCACTTCTCCAGCCGCGCCAGCAGGCTCGATGTGTCCCAGCGCTTGCCGCCGAGCTTCTCGACTTCGGAGTAAAACTGGTCGACCAGCGCGGTTATCGGCAGATGCGCGCCATTGCGGCGGGCCTCGTTGAGGCAGATCGAGAGATCCTTGCGCATCCATTCCACTGCAAAGCCAAAATCGTACTTGCCGTCGTTCATGGTCTTGTAGCGGTTTTCCATCTGCCAGGACTGCGCGGCGCCCTTGGAGATGGTTTCGATCACGGCGGCCACATCGAGGCCGGACTTCTTCGCAAAATGGATGCCTTCCGACAGGCCCTGCACCAGGCCCGCGATGCAGATCTGGTTGACCATCTTGGTGAGCTGTCCGCTTCCGGCGGGACCCAGCAGCTTGCACATGCGGGCATAGGCCGCGATGACGGGCTCGGCACCGGCATAAGCCTCCGCGGTGCCGCCGCACATCACGGTGAGCACTCCGTTCTCGGCGCCGGCCTGGCCGCCTGACACCGGGGCATCGACGAATTTGAACCCGGCCTTGGTGGCTGCGGCATCGAGCTCACGCGCCACTTCGGCCGAGGCCGTGGTGTGGTCGACGAAGGTCGCGCCCTTGGCCATGCCGGCAAAGGCGCCGTCCGAGCCGATCGTCACCGAGCGCAGGTCGTTGTCGTTGCCGACGCAGCACATCACGAACTCCTGGCCCTCGGCCGCGGCCTTCGGGGTGGGTGCGGTCTTGCCGCCGAACTTGTCGGCCCATTCCTTCGCTTTTGCCGCGGTGCGGTTATAGACCGTGACCTCGTGACCGCCCTTCTTCACGAGATGTCCTGCCATGGGGAAACCCATGACGCCGAGACCGATGAAAGCGACTTTAGCCATGTGAGCTACCTTGACCTTGGTTTTTCGCCGGCGGCCTTGGGGATGGCCGGGCTGTTCTTGAAGGACCACATCAGCGTCCCGCCGGGGGACTGCGCCGGACGCTGGACGCCGCACCATAAACGCTTGAGGGGCGAGGGCAACGGCTTCGTGACGCATACGGTGGCGCCGGCCCGTGCTAAAGAGGCATGATCATGACGGCTTGCAAATCCGTCCTGCGACAACGAAATCCAGAAAGCCAACGAACCAGCCAGGGAGTGTCTCGCATGAGCGTCAGCGTGGGTGTGCTCGACCATTTCAACATCCGGACCCGTAAGCTCGCGGAGACGGTGGGCTTCTATGAGGAGGTGCTGGGGCTCGAGAACGGCCCGCGGCCGAACTTCGCCTTTCCCGGCGCGTGGATGTACAGCGAAGGCCGGCCGGTGGTGCATCTGGTCGACATCGCCCAGACCTCGGAGCCGCAGAAGCCGGATTCCGGCGTGGTCCATCACGTTGCCTTCGTCAGCCGTGGCTTCGCCGGGATGAAAGCTCGGCTGGCAGGCAAGGGCATGGCGTTCGACGCCCGGCAGGTTCCCGGCGGTGAGCTCTGGCAGATCTTCGTGCGCGACCCCAACGGGGTGATGATCGAGCTCAATTACGAGGCAGCCAAAGAGCAGGGCGATTCTGCACCGGTCGAAACGGATTCCGATATGGGAACCAAGGTGGCGTTTTGAGCCGGCGCGCTTTATTGGAACATCCGAAGCGCAGGCCGGATCGACCCGGCCGGACCGGAAGATGATGTCCAACCAAGAGGATAGAGCGCGACGATGTGGCGCGCTCTGAAGTTTTTCAGGAGAGGCGGCGTGAGCGTCACCCAGCAACAGGTTCTCGAAGCTCTGAGGCGGGTGCGCTCGCCCCGGGGAGTGGCGCTGCCCGACGCCAACGTGCTGTCGCCGATCACGGCCAATGACGGCAAGGTGTTCTTTTCGATCAACGTCGATGCTGCCGAGGCGCGCGCCTGGGAGGATGCCCGCGCCCAGGCCGAGGCCGCAGTCCGCGCCATTCCCGGGGTGACGATGGCGATGATCGCACTGACTGCGGAGCGCAGGCCAGGCGCAGCGCCGCCGCCGCGGGCACCGGGCGTTCAGCCGGCCGCAGCCCATCGGCCGCCTCCGCAGCATCCTGCGGGCTCGCCGATGGCCCGCCAGGCCGAGATCCCCGGCGTCGCCGCGGTGATCGCGGTCGCCTCCGGCAAGGGTGGGGTGGGCAAGTCGACCACCGCCCTCAATCTTGCGCTCGGCTTGCGTGATCTTGGGCTGAAGGTCGGGCTTCTGGATGCGGACATCTATGGCCCCTCGATCCCGCGGCTCACCGGCCTGCACGACAAGCCCGGGCTCGACGACACCAAGAAGATGATTCCGCTGCAGCGCTTCGGCCTGTCGATCATGTCGATCGGCTTCCTCGTCGAGGAGCAGACCGCGATGATCTGGCGCGGGCCGATGGTGATGTCGGCCATTACCCAGATGCTGCGCGACGTCGCCTGGGGCACGCTCGACGTGCTGGTCGTCGACATGCCGCCCGGCACGGGCGACGCACAGCTAACGCTCGCGCAGAATGTGCCGCTGAAGGGTGCGGTCATCGTCTCGACCCCGCAGGATCTGTCGCTGATCGACGCGCGGCGCGGGCTTGCGATGTTCCGGAAAGTGAATGTGCCGGTGCTCGGCATCATCGAGAACATGAGCTACTTCCAGTGCCCGCATTGCGGCACCCGCTCGGACATTTTCGGCCATGGCGGAGCGCGCCACGAGGCGGAGCAGCTGGGTGTGCCGTTCCTCGGCGAGGTCCCGCTGCACATGGATATCCGCGCGACCTCGGATGCCGGCACCCCGGTTGTCGTCAGCGCGCCCGAAGGGCCGCACGCGGCGATCTATCGTGCCATAGCAGGCCAGGTCCGGGACCAGCTCAAAGGCGCCATTGCCGCGGCGTGACGCGCCGCAGCATTTTCTCGGGTGTAGATCGTCGCCCCCTGCGATGGTCGCGTTTCCGCCCCCGTAGTTCCGTGCTAAAGGCCCCCGACCGAAGCGCCCTCGGACAGATGCGGGCACGCGCATGACCGAGTGAGCGTCCGTTTTCAAATGGGAAGAACGCCCCAAAAAGGAGAAGACTTGATGAAGCGTCGTGATTTCTTGAAGGTCTCCGCTGCCGGTGCGGCGGCAACGGCCGCGGTCGCCTCGCCGGCGGTCGCGCAGTCGATGCCGGAGATCAAGTGGCGGCTGACCTCCAGCTTTCCGAAATCGCTGGACACGATCTTCGGCGGCGCCACCGAAGTGGCCAAGTACGTGGCCGAGATGACCGACAACAAGTTTCAGATCCAGGTCTTCGCGGCGGGCGAGATCGTCCCCGGCCTGCAGGCGCTGGATGCGACTGCGAACGGCACCGTCGAGATGAGCCACACGGTGTCTTATTATTACGTCGGCAAGGATCCGACCTTTGCGATCTACGCCTCGGTGCCGTTCGGCCTGAACGCGCGGATGCAGAATTCCTGGTGGTATCAGGGCGGCGGCCAGGAGCTTGGCAACGAGTTCTTCAAGAAGTTCGGCGTGATCGGCTTCCCCTGCGGCAACACCGGCACCCAGATGGGCGGCTGGTTCCGCAAGGAGATCAAGACCGTTTCCGATCTTTCCGGCCTGAAATTCCGCATCGGCGGCATCGCCGGCCAGGTGCTGCAGAAGGTCGGCGTCGTTCCGCAGCAGCTTGCGGGCGGCGACATCTATCCGGCGCTGGAGAAGGGCACCATCGACGCGGCCGAGTGGGTCGGTCCCTATGATGACGAGAAGCTCGGCTTCCAGAAGGTGGCGAAGTACTACTACTATCCGGGCTTCTGGGAAGGCGGTCCGACCGTCCACGCCTTCTGCAATCTCGACAAGTGGAATTCGCTGCCGAAGAGCTATCAGGCGATCCTCACCAATGCGACCGCGAACGCCAACAGCTGGATGGCCGCGCGCTACGATCTGCAGAACCCGGCGGCGCTGAAGCGCCTGGTGGCCGGCGGCACCCAGCTGCGCCCCTTCAGCAACGAGGTGCTGGAAGCCTGTCTCAAGGCGACCAACGAGCTGTGGTCGGAAATCTCCGCCAAGAACCCCGACTTCAAGAAGTCGATCGAGGCGATGCAGGCCTACCGGTCCGACGAATATCTGTGGTGGCAGGTCGCCGAGTACACCTTCGATACCTTCATGATCCGCTCGCGCACCCGCGGCTGATCGCGCTGGATCGGCAAGACGATCGAAAGCCCGGCCTTGCGGCCGGGCTTTTGCGTTGCGGAACGGTTTCGCAATGGCACTCCGCGACAGGATGATCCAGACTGGAACCCAGGCCTCGCAAGAAGGCTGCGGAAAATATCCAGACACATCATCCGACAGGGAGAGAACGCCATGAAGCGCAGGGATTTCATCAAGGTCACCGGGCTCGGCGCAGCCGGTGCCACATCGATTGCCGCGCCCGCCATCGCGCAATCGATGCCCGAGATCAAATGGCGCATGACGACGAGCTGGCCGAAGTCGCTCGACACGCTGCATGGCGGCGCCGAGATGATGGCCAAGATCGTCGGCGAAGCCACCGACAACAAATTCCAGATCCAGACCTTTGCCGCCGGCGAGATCGTCCCCGGTCTGCAGGTTCTCGATGCCGTGCAGAGCGCGACCGTCGAAATGGGTCACACCGCGTCCTACTACTATTTCGGCAAGGACCCGACCTTCACCTTCGGCTCTTCGGTGCCGTTCGGCCCGAGCATGCGCATCAACCAGGCCTGGTACATGCTGGGCGGGGGCAGGGAGCTCTTGAACGACTTCTACAAGAGCTACAACGTGGTCTCGCTGCTGGCCGGCAACACCGGCTGCCAGATGGGCGGCTGGTTCCGCAAGGAGATCAACACGGTCGACGACCTCCAGGGCCTGAAATTCCGCATCGGCGGTTTCGCCGGCCGCGTGATGCAGAAGCTCGGCTGCGTGCCGCAGCAGCTTGCCGGCGGCGATATCTATCCGGCGCTGGAGAAGGGCACCATCGACGCGGCCGAGTGGGTCGGTCCCTATGATGACGAGAAGCTCGGCCTCTACAAGGTCGCGCCGCATTACTACTTCCCCGGCTGGTGGGAAGGCGGGCCGATGCTGCTTGCCATGATCAATCTCGACAAGTGGAACGCACTGCCGAAACATTATCAGAGGCTGCTCGAGCAGGCCGGGCATTACGCCAACAACTGGATGATGGCGAAATACGACAGCGCCAATCCGCTGGCGCTGCGCAAGCTGATCGCGGGCGGCGCCAAGCTGCACCCGTTCTCGCAGCCGATCATGGAAGCCTCGTACAAGGCAGCCAAGGAGCTGCATGCCGAGGTCGCCGCGACCAACGCCAATTTCAAGAAGGTGCTGGAGTCGCTGACCAGTTACTCCAACAATTGCTACTCGTGGTTCCAGGTCGCGGAAGTCGGCTACGACAACTTCATGGCACGACGGTCGCAGAGCTGAGCGCAGGGAAAGCCGCAGCGGCGGTGCGAGCCGTTGCTGCGGCATTCCCGACACCCGCGGTCACTATTTCGGCGGGCCGAAATCGAGCGGCGGCAGGTCGATCTGCGGCACCTCGATCTTGACCTTGTTGAGGTCGACCTCGACCGGCTTGTCCAGCAGGCCCGTCACCGTGATCGGGAACGCGATCACGAGCAGCACCATGATCGCCTGCAGGCCGATCCAGGGCATCGCGCCCCAATAGATGTCGGAGCTCTTGACCTCCCTCGGCGCCACGCCGCGCAAATAGAACAGCGCAAAGCCGAACGGCGGGTGCAGGAACGAGGTCTGCATGTTGACGCAGAGCATGACGCCGAACCAGATCAGCGCCGCCTCCGGTCCCACCACCGGCGCCAGGATCTTCTGCGCGATCGGTGCGATCATCGGTAGGATGATGAAGGCGATCTCGAAGAAGTCGAGGAAGAACGCCAGGAAGAAGATGAACACGTTGATGAAGATCAGGAAGCCCCAGACGCCGCCGGGCAGCGAGGTTAAGAGGTGCTCCAGCCACTCGCCGCCGGAGACGCCCTGGAACACCACCGAGAAGCAGGTCGAGCCGATCAGGATGAACGTGACCATGCAGGTGATGCGCATGGTGGTCTCGTAGCCCTGCTTGATCAGGTCGCGCAGATCGGGGATCCCCACGGCGCGGATGCCGAGCCAGGCGACGGCGAGATAGGTCGCGGCAAAGGCGAGCTTGAAGACGAGGTTCTCGGTGTAGAGCATCGCGACGATGGTGCCGATGCCGGCCGCGATCACGCCGACGATCAGGATGGTCCGGTCGGTCGAGCTGAAATCTTTGTGGTGGATCACCGCGAGCACGATGGCGCCGACCGCGCCCATGGCGCCGGCTTCGGTCGGGGTCGCCAGGCCCATCATCATGGTGCCCAGCACGACGAAGATCAGCACTGCCGAGGGAATGATGCCCATCAGGCACTTCTTCCACAGCGCCCAGCCGGTCAGCGTCCGTGCCTCCTTCGGCACCGCCGGCACATGGCTCGGCTTGATGATGCTGAGCGCGAAGGTGTAGCCGGCGAACAGCAGCACCTGGAAGATCGAGGGCCCCCAGGCGCCGAGATACATGTCGCCCACGGACTTGCCGAGCTGGTCGGCGAGCACGATCAGGACCAGCGAAGGCGGCACCAGCTGGGTGATGGTGCCGGAGGCCGCGAGCACGCCGGTGATGTAACGGATGTTGTAGCCGTAGCGCATCATCACCGGCATCGAGATCAGCGCCATCGCGATCACCTGCGCCGCCACCGTGCCGGTGATGGCGCCGAGGATGAAGCCGACGATGATGACGGAATAGCCGAGGCCGCCGCGGATCGGGCCGAACAATTGGCCCATCGAATCCAGCATGTCCTCGGCGAGCCCGCACCGCTCCAGGATCGCGCCCATGAAGGTGAAGAACGGGATCGCGAGCAGGAGGTCATTCGACAGCACGCTGCCGAAGATGCGCCCCGGGATCGCCTGCAGGAAGTTGAGGTCGAAGAAGCCGAGATGGATGGCGAGGAAGCCGAACGACAGACCGACGGCGGCCAAGGTGAACGCGACCGGAAAGCCGATCAGCATCGCCAGGACCAGGCCGCCGAACATCATGGGCGGCATCATCTCCAGCGTAATCATTGCGTCGGCCTCTCATATTTGGCGTCGATCGTGACCTCGCCGCGCAAGGCGGCGGCGCGCTTGATAACCTCCGAGACGCCCTGCAGCGCCAGCATCACGAAGCCCGCGGGGATCACGAGCTTGATCGGCCAGCGCACCAGGCCGCCCGCATTGCCGGAGATCTCGCCCACGGAATAGGACTGCATGAAGAACGGCCAGGACAGATAGGCCAAAAGCAGGCAGGTCGGGATCAGGAAGAACAGCGTGCCGATCAGGTCGAGCCAGAGCTGGCCGCGCTCGGACAGATAGAGGTAAAGCAGCTCGACCCGGACATGCTCATTGCGGCGGAAGGTATAGGAGGCGCCGAACATCACCAGCAGCGCGAACATGTACCATTGCAGCTCCAGCCAGCCGTTCGACGAATAGCTGAAGGCGTAGCGGATCATGGCGTTGATGGCGCTGACCAGGCAGGCCAGCAGCACCAGGACATTGCAGATATAGCCGATCTTTTCATTGAGCTGATCGATGGCCGTACTTACTGCCAGCAAAGGGCGCATCAGGGTCTCCGCCGTGGCCGCTGCATCAGGTCAGCAGGCCTGTGCTCGAGAGAGGCACGGTTTCGCCGGGGCCCATCGCCGGTATGCGACGGCGTCCAAGCTCGCGACAGGTCACCGGCGCGCCAAGCGTCACTTGCGCAAAGTCACGGCGGCTCATTCGGAGCGATGGCAACGAGACGTCCTCCCCCTCAAACTCGCTTCCGGCTCTTGTTCGGCGTCTTGGCTGCCTCGTTGATAGGCAGGGGCCTGTCCGGCCGTGCGGGCTCGAAAGCTGGGGCACCATTTCAGCGCCGCTTCCCGCCGTCAATCGGAAAATGGGCAAATTGACGCGGGGACAACAGGTTGCACGGGGTTGGTGAATCGGGCGAGCCCGGTGGGCAGGGGCGATACCGGGACCGCGAAGCAATCTTGTCGACCTGGAGAGAACCGAGCGGATTGTTCCAACGCTGCCGGCATGGAAGCAGGGCGCTCGTTTCGATTTCGGGCCTGCGTCCGTGCATGCCATGGCAGCTCCACTGGGCTTGCGGATATGACACCCCGTTCTCGCGGCGCACATCGCGTCCGAGCTTTGGAAAATTCGACCGCCCCTTGAAGCAGAGGCGCAGGGAATGCCGGGCGCTGGCCGCACCCATGGCCCGCCTGCAACAAAGAAAGCAGGCGGCAGTCACCACAGGTCAGCCGAGACATCCCGGCATTCCCTGCACGATGGCCTTACGGCGTATACGCGCTCTTGTGTCTTCCAAATGTGCCAAGAAGTGCGAACGGGCGGTTCTCACCAACCGCCCGTCGCAGGATCTGAG